>NZ_CP129970.2:2155000-3942954 GCF_030503895.2 Marivirga arenosa | reverse complement strand
GATTTCAGTTATGCTTGTTGTGATATTTGATGTTGGTAATTGAACTACATCAAATAGATTAATATCTTTTACTGCTACACATCCATTAGGACTTGTATAAGTTACTTCTATTTCAATTATACCTAATCCTGCAACTGTTGCATCAAAGTTTGACCCTGTTACTCCTGGTCCTGTAAAAGAGAAGGATCCACCTGCCGGAGTCGCACTTAGACCTAAAGAATTTAAATCAACAGTGTTTTCATTTTCACATACTTCAACAGGAGGGAAGACATTATTTATAACTGGTTTTGGATATAATGTAATAGAGAATGTAGTGGTAACTGGTGACGTACAAATAGCATTTGAAGTTGATACTGTAATATTAGTTACCAAATTTGCTCCTGAATTATTTGGCCCCGCTACGAATGTCATAGCGTTACCACCATTTGTAGGGTTTCCTACTAGGGTATTATCCGCGGTCCATGTAATATTATCCGTTCCTGATAGTGTACTAAAATCAATATCAACTAATTCTCCTGTACAAACAAAAAGGTTTGTTGGAGTAGGTGCGAATTGTGGAGCTACATTATTAGTTAGAGTAACTTCATCAAATGTATCTGTACAACTTCCATTTGAGATTGTCCAACGCAGGGTAGCTGAAGTACCTGCCGCTATTCCTGATACTGTTGATATTGCTGAAGATGGGGTATTAATTGTAGCTGTTCCCGATATTAAAGTCCAAACACCTGATCCTGTAGCAGGAGGACTATTTGCTGCTAATGTAAAGTTACTATTTTCACAATTAATCTGATCTGTACCTGCATTTGCTACTATTTGCGGATCAGGTTGAGTAAGAGTTACTGGTATAGTAGTTATAGCACAAGCATTTGCATCTGTTATATCAATATCATAGTTACCGGCCGCTAAGTTGTTAAAGCGATAGGTAGCGCCTGGTTGGGTTTGAGTAGCCGAAGCATCTCCACTTAGGGTGAATGTATAGTTGCCAGTACCACCAGCTGCGGTTACTTCAATGAATCCATCGGTTTCGCCATTACAGCTAATGTTAAATGTATTATATATACTTACTGTAGTAGAGGCTGAGAGTAATGTTGGCTCATTAAGGGTATAAGAAGCAGAACTGGTACAACCGTTTCCATCAGTGATAGTTACATCGTAGGTACCAGCCGTTAAACTAGATTGATCTTGATCGGTGGCTACCAATCCACTACCATCGGCAGTAGACCAAGCGTAGGTATAAGCGCCTTCACCTCCAGCAGGAGTAAGGTTAATTTCTCCAGTAGCGGCACTGTTGCAGTCTACATCAGTTAGAACAGCAGATTGAGTAAGTGGTGTAGGCTGAGTAAGGGTATAGCTAGCAGAGCTACTACATCCATTACCATCGGTAACGGTCAAATCATAAGTACCAGCTGTTAGTCCAGTTTGGTCTTGATCGGTAGCCACGAGTCCGCTACCATCTGCGGTAGACCAGCTGTATGTATACGCCCCTTCACCTCCAGATACGGAGATAGCGATCGAGCCATTGGCATCGCCATTACAGTTAAGTTCAAATCCTCCGGTAGTAGAAGAACTCAAGGCATCCAGAGAAATGGCTAAAGGAGAAGGTTCAGTAATGGTATAGGATTCAGTGATGGTACAACCGTTGTCATCGGTGATGTCTACATCATAGGTGCCAGCAGAAAGTCCGATTTGATCTTGTGAGTTAGCATTTACACCGGATCCATCAGCAGTAGACCAGCTGTAGGTATAGGGAGGAGTTCCTCCTGATAGGGTAATGTCGATCGATCCATCAAGGTCTCCATTGCAATCCAGGTTAAAGCCTGTTCCAGTAGAAGTACTCAGGCTAGCGGTAGCAGAAATAGCATCAGGTTCATTTATAGTATAAGAAGCAGAACTGGTACAACCGTTTCCATCGGTGATAGTTACATCGTAGGTACCAGCCGTTAAACCAGATTGATCTTGATCGGTGGCTACCAATCCACTACCATCGGCAGTAGACCAAGCGTAGGTATAAGCGCCTTCCCCTCCAGCAGGAGTAAGGTTAATTTCTCCAGTAGCGGCACTGTTACAGTCCACGTCTGTAGTAGTAGCTGTTTGAGTAAGGGCATCCGGTTGGGATAGGGTATAACTTGTAGAAGTACTACATCCATTAGCATCAGTAACAGTAAGGTCATAAGTACCGGCTGTTAGTCCAGTTTGGTCTTGATCGGTAGCCACGAGTCCGCTACCATCTGCGGTAGACCAAGCGTACGTATAAGCTCCTTCACCTCCAGATACGGAGATAGCGATCGAACCATTGGCATCTCCATTACAGTTAAGTTCAAATCCTCCGGTAGTAGAAGAACTCAAGGCATCCAGAGAAATGGCTAAAGGAGAAGGTTCAGTAATGGTATAGGATTCAGTGATGGTACAACCGTTGTCATCGGTGATGTCGACCTGATAAGTACCGGCAGAAAGTCCGATTTGATCTTGTGAGTTAGCATTTACACCGGATCCATCAGCAGTAGACCAGCTGTAGGTATAGGGAGGAGTTCCTCCTGATAGGGTAATGTCGATCGATCCATCAAGGTCTCCATTGCAATCCAGGTTAAAGCCCGTTCCGGTAGAAGTACTCAGGCTAGCGGTAGCAGAAATAGCATCAGGCTCATTAATAGTATAAGAAGCAGAACTGGTACAACCGTTTCCATCAGTGATAGTTACATCGTAGGTACCAGCCGTTAAACCAGATTGATCTTGATCGGTGGCTACCAATCCACTACCATCGGCAGTAGACCAAGCGTAGGTATAAGCGCCTTCACCTCCAGCAGGAGTAAGGTTAATTTCTCCAGTAGCGGCACTGTTACAGTCCACGTCTGTAGTAGTAGCTGTTTGAGTAAGGGCATCCGGTTGGGATAGGGTATAACTTGTAGAAGTACTACATCCATTAGCATCAGTAACAGTAAGGTCATAAGTACCGGCTGTTAGTCCAGTTTGGTCTTGATCGGTAGCCACGAGTCCGCTACCATCTGCGGTAGACCAAGCGTACGTATAAGCTCCTTCACCTCCAGATACGGAGATAGCGATCGAACCATTGGCATCTCCATTACAGTTAAGTTCAAATCCTCCGGTAGTAGAAGAACTCAAGGCATCCAGAGAAATGGCTAAAGGAGAAGGTTCAGTAATGGTATAGGATTCAGTGATGGTACAACCGTTGTCATCGGTGATGTCGACCTGATAAGTACCGGCAGAAAGTCCGATTTGATCTTGTGAGTTAGCATTTACACCGGATCCATCAGCAGTAGACCAGCTGTAGGTATAGGGAGGAGTTCCTCCTGATAGGGTAATGTCGATCGATCCATCAAGGTCTCCATTGCAATCCAGGTTAAAGCCTGTTCCAGTAGAAGTACTCAGGCTAGCGGTAGCAGAAATAGCATCAGGCTCATTAATAGTATAAGAAGCAGAACTGGTACAACCGTTTCCATCAGTGATAGTTACATCGTAGGTACCAGCCGTTAAACCAGATTGATCTTGATCGGTGGCTACCAATCCACTACCATCGGCAGTAGACCAAGCGTAGGTATAAGCGCCTTCACCTCCAGCAGGAGTAAGGTTAATTTCTCCAGTAGCGGCACTGTTGCAGTCTACATCAGTTAGAACAGCAGATTGAGTAAGTGGTGTAGGCTGAGTAAGGGTATAGCTAGCAGAGCTACTACATCCATTACCATCGGTAACGGTCAAATCATAAGTACCAGCTGTTAGTCCAGTTTGGTCTTGATCGGTAGCCACGAGTCCGCTACCATCTGCGGTAGACCAAGCGTACGTATAGGCTCCTTCACCTCCAGATACGGAGATAGCGATCGATCCATTGGCATCGCCATTACAGTTAAGTTCAAATCCTCCGGTAGTAGAAGAACTCAAGGCATCCAGAGAAATGGCTAAAGGAGAAGGTTCAGTAATGGTATAGGATTCAGTGATGGTACAACCGTTGTCATCGGTGATGTCGACCTGATAAGTACCAGCAGAAAGTCCGATTTGATCTTGTGAGTTAGCATTTACGCCAGATCCATCAGCAGTAGACCAGCTGTAGGTATAGGGAGGAGTTCCTCCTGATAGGGTAATGTCGATCGATCCATCAAGGTCTCCATTGCAATCCAGGTTAAAGCCCGTTCCGGTAGAAGTACTCAGGCTAGCGGTAGCAGAAATAGCATCAGGCTCATTAATAGTATAAGAAGCAGAACTGGTACAACCGTTTCCATCGGTGATAGTTACATCGTAGGTACCAGCCGTTAAACCAGATTGATCTTGATCGGTGGCTACCAATCCACTACCATCGGCAGTAGACCAAGCGTAGGTATAAGCGCCTTCACCTCCAGCAGGAGTAAGGTTAATTTCTCCAGTAGCGGCAGCATTACAATCTACATCTGTAATGACAGCAGCTTGAGTAAGTGGTGTAGGCTGAGTAAGGGTATAGCTAGCAGAGCTACTACATCCATTACCATCGGTAACGGTCAAATCATAAGTACCAGCTGTTAAAGCAGTTTGGTCTTGATCGGTAGCCACGAGTCCGCTACCATCTGCGGTAGACCAAGCGTACGTATAGGCTCCTTCACCTCCAGATACGGAGATAGCGATCGAGCCATTGGCATCGCCATTACAGTTAAGTTCAAATCCTCCGGTAGTAGAAGAACTCAAGGCATCCAGAGAAATGGCTAAAGGAGAAGGTTCAGTAATGGTATAGGATTCAGTGATGGTACAACCGTTGTCATCGGTGATGTCTACATCATAGGTGCCAGCAGAAAGTCCGATTTGATCTTGTGAGTTAGCATTTACACCGGATCCATCAGCAGTAGACCAGCTGTAGGTATAGGGAGGAGTTCCTCCTGATAGGGTAATGTCGATCGATCCATCAAGGTCTCCATTGCAATCCAGGTTAAAGCCTGTTCCAGTAGAAGTACTCAGGCTAGCGGTAGCAGAAATAGCATCAGGTTCATTTATAGTATAAGAAGCAGAACTGGTACAACCGTTTCCATCGGTGATAGTTACATCGTAGGTACCAGCCGTTAAACCAGATTGATCTTGATCGGTGGCTACCAATCCACTACCATCGGCAGTAGACCAAGCGTAGGTATAAGCGCCTTCCCCTCCAGCAGGAGTAAGGTTAATTTCTCCAGTAGCGGCACTGTTACAGTCCACGTCTGTAGTAGTAGCTGTTTGAGTAAGGGCATCCGGTTGGGATAGGGTATAACTTGTAGAAGTACTACATCCATTAGCATCAGTAACAGTAAGGTCATAAGTACCGGCTGTTAGTCCAGTTTGGTCTTGATCGGTAGCCACGAGTCCGCTACCATCTGCGGTAGACCAAGCGTACGTATAAGCTCCTTCACCTCCAGATACGGAGATAGCGATCGAACCATTGGCATCTCCATTACAGTTAAGTTCAAATCCTCCGGTAGTAGAAGAACTCAAGGCATCCAGAGAAATGGCTAAAGGAGAAGGTTCAGTAATGGTATAGGATTCAGTGATGGTACAACCGTTGTCATCGGTGATGTCGACCTGATAAGTACCGGCAGAAAGTCCGATTTGATCTTGTGAGTTAGCATTTACACCGGATCCATCAGCAGTAGACCAGCTGTAGGTATAGGGAGGAGTTCCTCCTGATAGGGTAATGTCGATCGATCCATCAAGGTCTCCATTGCAATCCAGGTTAAAGCCTGTTCCAGTAGAAGTACTCAGGCTAGCGGTAGCAGAAATAGCATCAGGCTCATTAATAGTATAAGAAGCAGAACTGGTACAACCGTTTCCATCAGTGATAGTTACATCGTAGGTACCAGCCGTTAAACCAGATTGATCTTGATCGGTGGCTACCAATCCACTACCATCGGCAGTAGACCAAGCGTAGGTATAAGCGCCTTCCCCTCCAGCAGGAGTAAGGTTAATTTCTCCAGTAGCGGCACTGTTGCAGTCTACATCAGTTAGAACAGCAGATTGAGTAAGTGGTGTAGGCTGAGTAAGGGTATAGCTAGCAGAGCTACTACATCCATTACCATCGGTAACGGTCAAATCATAAGTACCAGCTGTTAGTCCAGTTTGGTCTTGATCGGTAGCCACGAGTCCGCTACCATCTGCGGTAGACCAAGCGTACGTATAGGCTCCTTCACCTCCAGATACGGAGATAGCGATCGATCCATTGGCATCGCCATTACAGTTAAGTTCAAATCCTCCGGTAGTAGAAGAACTCAAGGCATCCAGAGAAATGGCTAAAGGAGAAGGTTCAGTAATGGTATAGGATTCAGTGATGGTACAACCGTTGTCATCGGTGATGTCGACCTGATAAGTACCAGCAGAAAGTCCGATTTGATCTTGTGAGTTAGCATTTACGCCAGATCCATCAGCAGTAGACCAGCTGTAGGTATAGGGAGGAGTTCCTCCTGATAGGGTAATGTCGATCGATCCATCAAGGTCTCCATTGCAATCCAGGTTAAAGCCCGTTCCGGTAGAAGTACTCAGGCTAGCGGTAGCAGAAATAGCATCAGGCTCATTAATAGTATAAGAAGCAGAACTGGTACAACCGTTTCCATCGGTGATAGTTACATCGTAGGTACCAGCCGTTAAACCAGATTGATCTTGATCGGTGGCTACCAATCCACTACCATCGGCAGTAGACCAAGCGTAGGTATAAGCGCCTTCACCTCCAGCAGGAGTAAGGTTAATTTCTCCAGTAGCGGCAGCATTACAATCTACATCTGTAATGACAGCAGCTTGAGTAAGTGGTGTAGGCTGAGTAAGGGTATAGCTAGCAGAGCTACTACATCCATTACCATCGGTAACGGTCAAATCATAAGTACCAGCTGTTAAAGCAGTTTGGTCTTGATCGGTAGCCACGAGTCCGCTACCATCTGCGGTAGACCAAGCGTACGTATAGGCTCCTTCACCTCCAGATACGGAGATAGCGATCGAGCCATTGGCATCGCCATTACAGTTAAGTTCAAATCCTCCGGTAGTAGAAGAACTCAAGGCATCCAGAGAAATGGCTAAAGGAGAAGGTTCAGTAATGGTATAGGATTCAGTGATGGTACAACCGTTGTCATCGGTGATGTCTACATCATAGGTGCCAGCAGAAAGTCCGATTTGATCTTGTGAGTTAGCATTTACACCGGATCCATCAGCAGTAGACCAGCTGTAGGTATAGGGAGGAGTTCCTCCTGATAGGGTAATGTCGATCGATCCATCAAGGTCTCCATTGCAATCCAGGTTAAAGCCTGTTCCGGTAGAAGTACTCAGGCTAGCGGTAGCAGAAATAGCATCAGGTTCATTTATAGTATAAGAAGCAGAACTGGTACAACCGTTTCCATCGGTGATAGTTACATCGTAGGTACCAGCCGTTAAACCAGATTGATCTTGATCGGTGGCTACCAATCCACTACCATCGGCAGTAGACCAAGCGTAGGTATAAGCGCCTTCCCCTCCAGCAGGAGTAAGGTTAATTTCTCCAGTAGCGGCACTGTTACAGTCCACGTCTGTAGTAGTAGCTGTTTGAGTAAGGGCATCCGGTTGGGATAGGGTATAACTTGTAGAAGTACTACATCCATTAGCATCAGTAACAGTAAGGTCATAAGTACCGGCTGTTAGTCCAGTTTGGTCTTGATCGGTAGCCACGAGTCCGCTACCATCTGCGGTAGACCAAGCGTACGTATAGGCTCCTTCACCTCCAGATACGGAGATAGCGATCGATCCATTGGCATCGCCATTACAGTTAAGTTCAAATCCTCCGGTAGTAGAAGAACTCAAGGCATCCAGAGAAATGGCTAAAGGAGAAGGTTCAGTAATGGTATAGGATTCAGTGATGGTACAACCGTTGTCATCGGTGATGTCGACCTGATAAGTACCAGCAGAAAGTCCGATTTGATCTTGTGAGTTAGCATTTACGCCAGATCCATCAGCAGTAGACCAGCTGTAGGTATAGGGAGGAGTTCCTCCTGATAGGGTAATGTCGATCGAACCATCAAGGTCTCCATTGCAATCCAGGTTAAAGCCCGTTCCGGTAGAAGTACTCAGGCTAGCGGTAGCAGAAATAGCATCAGGGTTAGTTAATATAATTTCATCAAATGAATCGGTACATGGGTTATTAGAAATAGTCCATCTTAATACAGCAGATGATCCTGCAGGTATACCGGATACAGTTGAACTATTAGAACTTGGAGAATTTATGGTAGCAGTACCACTTATTAATGTCCATATTCCTGCTCCTATAACTGGATTATTTGCCGAAAGTGTAAAATTTCCTGAGCCAGCACAACTAATTTGATCAAAACCTGCATTAGCAACAGTAGGAGATTGATTGATAGTAATAGTTTCAGTATCAGTAAGGTCATCCGTACAGCTAGTGGTAGCATTAGTAGCACGAACAGTAATAGTTTCTGAACCATCACTTCCTAAGGCAGTATAGTCAAAGGCATTTGATGCAATGGTTATAGTTCCACCATTACCACCTACTGAAGATGAGAAAGCATAATTACTTTGATCAAATAATTGATAATTAACTCCGGATTGAGAGCCGTCAATAGTAAAAACCAATGAAGAACCATCGCACACTTCAGAAGCCGAAGGGGTTACAGTTAAAGTGTTGTTAGGTAATGGATTAATAGTAACAGAAGTAGCAGCAGAAGGGCTACTAAAGCAAGAGGCAGTATTGTCTCCATTAGTAACTTCAACGGAATAGTTTCCGCTTTCAGAAACAAGATTTAAGGAGATATCTCGTGTTGTTAATGCGGGGACTAGAACACCATCTTTATACCATCTATAAGATCCCTCAGTAGAACCGGGAGCTAGAGAAGAAGTCAGAGTGATGGCCCCCCCCTCACAAGTTGAGACACTTGGCCCTTGAAGAATAGTAGGGGCAGCCGGAGCATCCTCTACGGTAATTGTAATGCCTGCATGCGTAGCAGAACAATTATTTGCATTAATACCTGTAACGGTGACCATATCACCATCAGCTAAAGAAGAAGTAGAATACGTATTAGAGGCAGAAGGACCCTGAACGGCAAGTCCGTTAACAAAAAATTGATAAGTTGCAGCTCCACCTGCGGTAAAAGTTATAGGGGAACCGTTACAAATTATATTATCAAGATCATCACTATTTAATGATATAGTAGGTAATTGATTGATAGTAATAGTTTCAGTGTCAGCAAGGTCATCCGTACAGCTAGTGGTAGCATTAGTAGCACGAACAGTAATAGTTTCTGAACCATCACTTCCTAAGGCAGTATAGTCAAAGGCATTTGATGCAATGGTTATAGTTCCACCATTACCACCTACTGAAGATGAGAAAGCAGAATTACTTTGATCAAATAATTGATAATTAACTCCGGATTGAGAGCCGTCAATAGTAAAAACCAATGAAGAACCATCACACACTTCAGTAGCCGAAGGGGTTACAGTTAAAGTGTTGTTAGGTAATGGATTAATAGTAACAGAAGTAGCAGCAGAAGGGCTACTAAAGCAAGAGGCAGTATTGTCTCCATTAGTAACTTCAACGGAATAGTTTCCGCTTTCAGAAACAAGATTTAAGGAGATATCTCTTGTTGTTAAAGCGGGGACTAGAACACCATCTTTATACCATCTATAAGATCCCTCAGTAGAACCGGGAGCTAGAGAAGAAGTCAGAGTGATGGCCCCCCCCTCACAAGTTGAGACACTTGGCCCTTGAAGAATAGTAGGGGCAGCCGGAGCATCCTCTACGGTAATTGTAATGCCTGCATGCGTAGCAGAACAATTATTTCCATCAATACCTGTAACGGTGACCATATCACCATCAGCTAAAGAAGAAGTAGAATACGTATTAGAGGCAGAAGGACCCTGAACGGCAAGTCCGTTAACAAAAAATTGATAAGTTGCAGCTCCACCTGCGGTAAAAGTTATAGGGGAACCGTTACAAATTATATTATCAAGATCATCACTATTTAATGATATAGTAGGTAATTGATTGATAGTAATAGTTTCAGTGTCAGCAAGGTCATCCGTACAGCTAGTGGTAGCATTAGTAGCACGAACAGTAATAGTTTCTGAACCATCACTTCCTAAGGCAGTATAGTCAAAGGCATTTGATGCAATGGTTATAGTTCCACCATTACCACCTACTGAAGATGAGAAAGCAGAATTACTTTGATCAAATAATTGATAATTAACTCCGGATTGAGAGCCGTCAATAGTAAAAACCAATGAAGAACCATCGCACACTTCAGAAGCCGAAGGGGTTACAGTTAAAGTGTTGTTAGGTAATGGATTAATAGTAACAGAGGTAGCAGCAGAAGGGCTACTAAAGCAAGAGGCAGTATTGTCTCCATTAGTAACTTCAACGGAATAGTTTCCGCTTTCAGAAACAAGATTTAAGGAGATATCTCTTGTTGTTAAAGCGGGGACTAGAACACCATCTTTATACCATCTATAAGATCCCTCAGTAGAACCGGGAGCTAGAGAAGAGGTCAGAGTGATGGACCCCCCCTCACAAGTTGAGACACTTGGCCCTTGAAGAATAGTAGGGGCAGCCGGAGCATCCTCTACGGTAATTGTAATGCCTGCATGCGTAGCAGAACAATTATTTCCATCAATACCTGTAACGGTGACCATATCACCATCAGCTAAAGAAGAAGTAGAATACGTATTAGAGGCAGAAGGACCCTGAACGGCAAGTCCGTTAACAAAAAATTGATAAGTAGCAGCTCCACCTGCGGTAAAAGTTATAGGAGAACCGTTACAAATTATATTATCAAGATCATCACTAGCAAGAGTAACTGTAGGAGGATTGTTAATTGTAATATTATTAATGTTTTGAGGTGCAGATAATACTCCTTCACATCCTGTACTCAAAATGGTCACTAAAACAGAAACTGTTTCAGAGGTTCCTAAAGTACCGATATCAAAAGAATTTGTAGGAATTATTATATCTCCACCATTTCCTACAATTTCTGAGCTTAAGGGATTGTTGGACTCATCAATTAATTGGTATTTATTAGTACTTTGAGTATTTGTTATTGTAAAGTTAAGAACACCTCCATCACATACTTCTGAAGCAGAGGGGGTGGTATTAGTAGTTATGGTGGTTGTATTAACAGAAGGATTAACCACTAAAGTAACCATTGCAGGATCACTTTCACAGCCATTTGCAGAAGTTTCAGTTACATAAACAGTTGTAGTACCCGCTGTAGAGTTGTCAAAACCTATGTCTGCATTTATAGGTGATCCGCCAGTAGTTAAAACAGAAGTTAGGCCTGCATCATCATACCATGTAATAGTTCCTCCAGTACCGCTTGCTGACGGAGTTAGGAATGCTTCATTTAAGCATATTTCTTGGTTTTGGTTGGTTATTGTTGGTGCAGCAGGGAGAGCTTCAACAGTTATTTGTGCTGATGTAGATGTAACGATAGGCAAACAGGCACCTGTAACTACAACGCGGTAATTGTAAGTATCAATGCTAATAGGAGCATTATTGATTTGAAGGGTGGAAGAAGTAAAATTACTATAAATTCCACCATCCATACTTATATCAATATCTTCAAAACCTGCACCGCCACCAGCATCTCTTTGCCACTGATAACTTAATAAATCACCGGTAACTGATACTGTAAAAGCTGTATTTTCATTTTCACAAATTGCTTCTGATGATGGTTGACCAGTGATAGTTGGAGATTCAATACTACTTAATGATCCATGTAAAGTACCAAAAGGTGCACCATTTACATTTAAGTCCGTACCTGTTGGAGAATCAACTCTAGTAATGTTTCCGGACGAGCCAGCAGTAATAGCTCTTACTTGAAAGTCCTGAAAGAAAATAGAATTAATTTGACTAGTTGCATTAATTATTAGATTTACTTGCAACCAATTCGTTCCTCTATTTGTAGAGGAAGATGCATTAATATCTCCTCCAATGCCGGTAGCAGAAATGGTTCCACCTGTAGGTTTAAATTCAAAATTGGGGGGTAGTTCAATTCTGTAATACCTAGTATTGCCTGAGGTGTTGGGGAAGTCACCTGTATTAGTTTCAGTAATCTCTATATCAGGAAGACCATAATAACCACCATCTACACATATATTACTTAAATCAGCCTCAGTTATGGTAACTTGTGAATATGATTTAAAGCTCAATAATGTAAAGGAGCTAATGAGAACTAAAACTTTTATATAATTGTAAAACTGTTTCGTAACTTTTTAATTTAATGTAACTTACAATATAAACGTTTGGGGAGTAATTGACAAATTTATATGGAATAATAGAATTTTACTAAAAATTAATCTTCATTAAACCAATAGCGGTCGAATTATTATCAAATGTTTTATGTGATAATATCACTAGGCTATTTCCACCTTCATTTACTATTTTTTGAATATCATAAAAACCAGTACTATTAAACATAAAATTTTGGCCTTCTAACTGAGTACCAGATTGCGAAAATTTTAATAAGTAGGAAATATGATTGGCTGAACCTTCATCTATTGTTGAGATAATAATATTTCCATCACCATCTTCTGTTAAGCTAGTGATTTTATTGCCAAATTCAGAAAAAGAATAAATACTTTGAATTTCATTGTTATTTTTCCCATTGTAATCTTTAGAAATCAAAAATATAGAGTCATTATCTATATAGTTTCCAGCTACATAATTTTTACCATTCGAGTGATATAGTATGTCACCAAATTCTTCATTTTGGTCTGAACCTATATAAATAATTTCACTGGCGGTTGAATTTAAATCAGAATAAATATGCCAACTGATATTGTCAGATGAACCTGAAACGGATCCATTTGGGTTTTCACTAAAATTCTGACCTAATACTTCATATAATCTATTGGGGGTATTTCCCTTTCTTATTTTGAAATCTGTACTGTTATTAAAAACAATATCATCAGGTTTTTGCCTTATTGCTGTAATAATAGAATCATTCTTATCATTGAAATCCATAGCAGTTAAATCGAAAATCTGTGTATATCTATTTAAGTTCCCACTTGAACTTTGTCTAATATTTCCTACACAAATAATATTTGGAGGTAGAATTAGAAAGTCATTTAATTGCACTATTCGATTTTGATTGACTCCTAAAGTTTTTATTTCAGCAGACAAAGAGTCTTCAATGTTTGCATTAGAAGCTCTTGCAGGTATTCCATCTAAGTTCGTTTTAATTAATATATTTTGGTGAACATTAACTTGTGATTGATCAGTTCTACGATTTCCCATTATGTAAACTGAATTATCGGCCTCATTAAATTTGACACTTACGGCTTCATCATAGAAATCAGTGGTAATCTGATAGAGACTTCTTTGAAGTCCATTGTTAGCCACATTAATTACTATAATATCAGAATTTTCTTCTGATTTTAAATTTCCTACAACTATATATCCTGTTGATTCTGGTTTACAGATAAAATCAACAGCTTCAACATTTTCTGAAACAGCATATAATTTATCGAAACTAGGTAATTGTTCGCTTTCTAAGGCTTCAAAATTGCATGCGGAACATATCGCAAGTAACAGAAGAATAATATGTAAGAAATGTCTAGTTATCATTGAAAATTAAAGAAAGGGATATTAAATGTGAGATTTAATTGAAATACTAAATTTGCGATATCATCATCTTTCAAAACCATCCCATTTAAAACTGTTGTTTTGACAGCCTCTTGCCTCGCTAAATCATTTAGATGGTTTCTAAAGTAATTACTTACTCCTAATTTGACTTCGCCATAATTTTCTCCAATTTTTATCATTGTCCCTATATTGGCATTAACAGCAAAATTAAAAATTGCTCTTCTGTCTAAAACACTTTCAGGACCTGCTATATTTTCTTCATCTACAGATTCAGAAAAGCCATTTATATAGTTCGATATTTGATAATTAAAATTTCCTCTTCCAGTAGCCCCTATTTCAACAAAAGGTTTCCATTGATAAAAATCTTTCATATATCTTGCCATCAAATTTAAATTAATACCACTGTTTGAGCTTTGGTATTCGATTGTTGTGAAACTTCCATCTAACGATTCATTTCTTTCAAAGTATCCATATCTTTGATTTTGATATTGTAATTCTGCACCCACTACAATACTTTTCACCAAAGGATATAAATACTGAATCCCTATTTGTTCTAAAGAAAATTTTGGAATATAATTAGGAGCTTCGTTACCCAATGGATTAGTAGATCTGTAGTCAACAAGTCTAATGTAATTAAGATTAGTGCCAAAAGTCACTCCAATGAAATATTTTATGTCAGTATCTATACTATTATATAATGAATACAATTCAGATGGATCAACATTATCAATTACCTGATAATCTGTTTTAATATTTAATAACTTAATTAAGGTAGATCTTGCCTTTTCTTGTTGGTTTATATTAATATAAGTAAGCGTTAAAAGCCTTAAGGCCACAATTTTTTGAGTTTTATCAAAGCCGTTTTCTAAACAATCGTTTAGTTTGCCTGGTACTGCGTATAGATTACCACTTGAATAATCTGCACGTGCCTCATTTAAATTTCTTTCACAACTAGACTGTGCAACTAATTGAATGGATGCTAAAACGATAAATGATATGGTGATTATAAAAATTTTCATCTTGCCGCATCTAGAAATTTACTTTCTTCAAATATTGGATCATATTCTAAATCATCACCAATATATCTATCCCATTCTTCAGGAGTAATATCTCTGCTCATTTTTTCTTTCAAAGTTTCAGCAAGTAATTGACTTTTAATAGGGTATAAGCGAAAAACTTGATCTTTACATCCAGCAAAAATATGAGATTCGTCCATAAGCGCAATAGCATTAACCCATGAACCAGGTTCATTTATAATCATCGGAAATTCATCAGGATCATTTAAGTTCCATATACGAATAGTTCCTTTAGTACTTGCTGCAATTATTTGATTTTCTTTTTCATTAAAGGTGATATCAGTCATGATTTCTCCATCGCTACCTCTTAATGTAATTGAATTTGTTACATCATACTGATCATTGAGATAGAATAAATTAACCTGACCTGAGTTGTCACCAGCAGCTAAAATATTATTTCCAATTGACAGGGAATGTATATATCTATTATTTGAATCGCGGATAACTGTTTTACTCTCTTTAGAATTTAAATCCCATAGTTCAATTTTTCCATCCGTATTTCCTGTGGCCAAATAATCATTATTCAATAGTTCAATATCGTAAATTCTACTGTTTGTATTAAGGAAAGGTTCAATCCTATTATTTGAAAATTTATAAATGTTATTATCAGAAGCTGAAAGATAGAAATCCGTACTGCCTTTAACAAAACTGATATCATAAGCATAGCTATCAGGTAGGCTGTATTTTTTAACTTCTCTGATTCTATTAGAAACGTCAATAACATAAAAATCAGAACCATCTGTTAAGGCAACTAAACTTTTATTTTCTTCATCAACATAAATTTTCTTGACAAAAACATTTTCTTCATCAAAAATAACTATGCTTCTGTTGGCAGTCATATTATCAACTTCCCATGCATTTATTCTTCCTGAAGTACCCGTTGTGTACAAATATTTACCTTTTACAAATTGTAATGATCTAACATCAGTAGATTTACTTCTGAAAGCGTTATAGTAATCCTGATCGAAATTTTTTACAGCATAGAAAAGACCATTGTAAATGTCATTATTACTGTCATAGCCTTCATTATTAATATTATACTTAAATCCAAGATAAGCTAATAGCGCTTGTAATTGATCATCTTCCATTTGCAATGACTTTACAGCCAATGATTGTGCAATAGCTCTTAAACTTAATTGTCTTGTATTCTTTCTTTCTGATTGTAAATCACTATTGATTTTTTCGAGTTCTTTTTGTTGCTCTTGTGCTAATCTTCTTGCTCTACTTTCTTGCTCAGCTTTTAAAGCTAATTCTTGTCTTGCCTGACGCTCAACTTCCTGTGCTTCTTGAGCTAATAAGAAGTTATACTCAGCTTTTTCTCTTTCAGCATTAGCTCTAATACTTGATTTATTTGCCTCAATTCTTCTTCTTTGTGCCTTTAATTCACTTTCTTTTGCTCTTTCTGATTCTCTTTGAGCTTCCAAAGATTTTGCTTCGGCAATTTCTCTTTGTCTCTCTGCAACCCTACTTTGGTTAAAGGCATAGAATAAGAAAACTAATGAAAGCACTGCTGCAGTCCCTAAAATCGTTGCAATAATTTTAGATCTTTTCAAACGCTTTCTTTGAAGCATTTCTTTGGTTTCCAATTCCTTTTTATAGGATTGCTCACTTTTTTCTAGGAATAAAATAACCGCTTCAAAATTGTTTTCATATTGAAGAGCCCACTTAAGTGTTGGTTTAGTATTGTTCCTCCATTCTATAGCTAATTGTAAATCAGGTGGTCTCCATAAACCACCACTACCGTTTTGGTATTTGTTGGCTGCTTCTGATAGTCTAAGATAAATTCTAGCAGATTGAGATTCTTGCTGTACCCAGTTTCTCAATCTATACCAAACCCTCATCAAAGCCTCGTGACTTATATCGATTACGGATTCGCTGGTTAATTCAACTTCCTCACGAGGAGTTAAGAGTGCTCTACCTTGAATTCTAAATTTATCGATGATTTTAATCAGCACATGTTCTTCTTCATCCACAATTTGAGAAATCTCTCGAAGTGGGGTTGGCCTTCTAATACCATCATTATCACTTCTTTTTTCGGTGATAGTCTTAAATAATTTCTCGCAGATCTCCTTCTCTTCTTCATTTAATTCATAAAAAGCTTCATCCGCGTGTCGTGATAAAGCTTCATTAACTCCTCCAATTGCCTCATAATGAATGAAATCAAGCTGATCTTTATCATTTCCTGAGTCAGACCAATAATCCCATGTTCTCATTAATGCATGCTGCAATACTGGTAATTGATCAAACCGATCCCCCATATCGTTTAATAACCTTTGGACTAATCGATTTGATATTTTTGCATCACCTACAGCAACTGGCCCCGTAATAACAAGCTTCTTTTGTTCACGGGTCATTTGAGGTATCAAATAGTGACTATCATTAATTTTATTGGTTAATTCTGGAAACTGTTCACAATCTCCTAGGAAATCGGAACGCATAGATAAAGCAATATAGATTGGGACTTCTGTTTGCTCTATAGCCTCCAAAATCAAATTAACATAAGCTAATGATTCATTAATATGTCGTGGTTCACCTAATTTTCTGAATCTGAATATTTCTTCAAATTGATCCAGATACAATAGTAAGTTTTTGCCTTTTAAATGCTTATTAAGTTTGAATAAGTCACTTAAGCCTTTGGTGCTTTTATGGAGCACAGCTTCAAATAAATATTCATTGATAAGATTATGGGCAGTATCTAATTCGTCCTCTTTGCTTTTTTGCTCTATATGTTTCTTGAAACCAAGTGCTAAATTTTTAATAGGGTTGAGTCCTGGCTTAGCAGTTATAATTTCCCATTCATTTCCTGCTTTAGAAATAAAGCCTCCATGCAGAGTAGGAATAACACCAGAAAACATTAAAGATGATTTACCTGTACCTGATGAACCGAGAATATTAACAAAACGGTTTTTTTCCAATATAGCTAATACCTCATCACTTTGCCCTTCACGACCAAAATAAAGATAGCTTTCATCTATACCAAAAGGTCTTAAACCTGGAAATGGATTAAAATTGTTTTCCCTATTATTAATAAAAGTTTCTTGCACTTAAACTGCTAAATTTTGTACTACCTCAAATAATTCTTCTGGTTTGTTTTTTGGAATCAGTTGAAAATCTTTGAGTTTTTCCCGGTTAAATATAGTATTATCATTGAACAAAATATATTTACCTAATATTTCTTTTTCATTTCTAAAACCCGGAGCCTTCTTTATCTCTGCAGACATAGAACTTAACCAAGGTAAATTATTTTTAAAAAATAAAATGAAGAAATAGTCAGCTTTTCTTAATAATTCATAATGTAAATGCCTATAATCAGTCACATTCTCCACATTATCAATTAATTTTAGTTCAAATTTCTCTGAAATATTTTTATTCCTCAATAAGTCATCAAAATTCGCTTTATCGATTTTGCTATCAGAAATTACGTAAATTAATTCTTTTAAAGATTCTTTTTCAACCTCAGTACTTATCTTAATTTTAGTAATGTTTTCCTTTACAATTTCTTTAAATTCTTCAATTGTAGATTCAACTGCCTCAATATTAGGGTAAGGCTTTAATTGAACCTTTAATTCACTGTAATGAGCTTTCTTTTCTGGTTTTTGACTTTCAACAGGACTAAACCATATCAGTCTTTTAATATTTGAACATTTATCAAAAGCTTTTTTTCTTTGCTCTCTTGTCAATCCTATAAATTCATCTGGAAAATGAATGGCCAGATCACATTTTTTCATGAAGAACTCCTCTGGATCAGACATATAGTTTGCCTCAATTGAGAAATCTTCATCTGGAAATATCTCAGAGCCATATGCTTTAAGTTCCCTTTTAATAGTATTTCTGTTATGATAATAAGCTTTATTTTTATCAGAAATAAAGATGGTATTTTTAGGCTCATTTACTTCTTTTGATAGAATTGAAATGGTATCCAATAAAACATCAGCAAATACTTTCCAGTAGTTTTCATTTTCTTGGTATTCACTCCAGCCTTCATAAGTTTCATAATTTTGCTCATTTATTAAGCTATTATCATAAAACCTATAGTAAGTAGGAGTGGAGAGAGATAAAGGTAAATCTTCAATTTTTACAGGTGCTTTGAATACTTTTTTAATCTTAGAATTAATAAGAGGAATGTCAAAATTAAAGGCTTGCTCCAGTTCATTAGAATCTTGATTAAGGTTAGAAGAAAACACCATGGCAGGGGATAATATGTAAAATATTAAATCAGCACGGTCAAAATCATCTTTAGTAATTAATTCTAGCTCATTTTTGTATTCAAATTCAACCGGATTTTCAAGCTGATAAGCTAGTCCAGTTTTTAAAAACTTTACGAAATAATCAACCCATCCCAATTCTTGGTCAGAACCTTTTATATTATCGTTTTGAGTAAACTTTAAGATGATATGTTTCTTTTCTTCTTTCATAATTTCAATCCAATTACCAGTATATCATCTGTTTGTGGATAACCTGATTTCCATTCTTCTATTTCTTCATGCAAAATAGTTTTTTGATCTAATACATCTTTATCATGAATTCTTAGCAATAATTTCTTAAAATTGCCTACCAAATACTTAAAGCCTTTTTCACCTCCAAATTGATCTTGATAACCATCAGAGAATAAATAGAAGGTTCTTTCTTTACCATCTGTTAAATCTAATTGATGTGTGGTAAAGATTCTATCATCTCCTCTTTGTTGGCCACCGATCGCATGTTTGTCACCTTTGATTCGAATCAATTCATTATCTTCAATATACATTAGTGGGTTCTTAGCTCCTGCGAAATACAGCTGCTTAGTAGTTTTATTATAAGTGATTAAGGTCATATCCATACCATCATTCACTTGTGTTTCATTTTGACGCAAATCATGTATGATGTCATGGTTCATATCAGTCAATATTTGCCCAGGATCATAAACCTTTTTCAGTTTTGTGATATTATTTAGCAAGTTCATACCTACCACACTTACAATTGCTCCTGGTACACCATGCCCTGTACAGTCAACCGCGGCAAGTATTAATAGGTCTTCTCCTTTTTCATTTTTGACTTGGTTGAACCAAAAGAAGTCACCACTTACCATATCACGAGGCATAAAATAAACAAAGCTTTTTTCAAATGCTTTTTTAATTTCTACCTCAGTACTCATTAGTGCATTTTGAATTCTCTTAGCGTAATTAATACTTGAAGTTAATTTACTGCTGGTTTCTTCAAGAAGGTCTTTCTGTTTTTTAATTTGTTGATTGGTTAATGAGAGCTCGTATTTTTGAGATTCAATCTGCTTATTCTTTTTTTCTAATTCACTTTTTTGTGAGGTGATTAACTCATTTAATTGTTTTAACCTTTCAGCCTTCAATACTTGTAAATGAGATTTTTTCTCAAGATCTTCAAGACCTTTATGTAATTCTTCCTCAAGATCTCTTGCTCTATTATTTTTAATACTGATTACTGTTCTGTATCCGACAAAACCTAAAAGAAAAACTGATATAATACTTGTTAAATAAAACCAATTTCTTTTCCATATTGGAGGTATAACGTAGATGTTAATGTTTGCTTGATTTGCACTTTCTATTCCATTACTATTATATCCTATAAAATTGATTGTATTTAAACCGTCATTTAAGTCAGTCAGAATAATTTTTTCTCCATTTCTTATTCGTCTTTCCGCTTGGCTCGTGCTTAAATTTTTATAACCTATAGTGGCTTTATCACAATTGAAGTGAGATATAACACTAGGTTCAATAATAACTATTGCATTACTGCTAATTTTCTCTTGATTTTCTAAAAAGTAAGTAGTGTCGTAAGGATTATTAAAATTATCTAACTCATAAGCAAAAGCATTTTTAACACTTACACTGGGGGGAACTAAATTGGGTATTTCTTTTAAAGGGTTATAAATGGAAATTCCATTATCATGAGTAAACCATAGAAGCGAAGTAGAATCTTTTTTGGCACTTTTAAAGTAAGTAGAAATTAGAAAATCATTTTTGTTATACTCCGTGAAATTCTCTAGTATGCTCTCCTCTTTATCAGGATTTACAGGGAATCTTAATAATTTGTCTGGAGTTGAGATCCATAAATTATTTTCAAAATCATCAAATGTATTAAGAATTCTAAGTTCAGTTGTTAAATCAGTTTTTATATTAATTTTTGTAAAATCACCTTTATAATTTACCTTAAATACATCTGACAAAGTATGATACCAAAAACCTTCTTTAGCGGGGATAATGTTATTAATTTTAATAGAATCAGGGAATTCAATTGAATTCATCATTACGCCCTCATAGCTTAATCTGTTTATAGAATTGTCAGAATAAGCCACTATACTATTGTTGGTATGAATCAAATTATTTACTGAGCTAAGATTTACAATTTTTGAAATGGGTTCAAAATCTTTATTGACAGTAAATAAATTATTATTTTGACTTTTTGCTAAAAATGTATTTTCATCAATATAAGCAGTAGGATAGAAGAGGTTATCTTTTTTTACTAGTTGTAAGCTTCGCTTATCTCCAGATAATTTATAAATATTTTCATTGAGCGTTATGATCCAATCTTCTCCGTTGTAAAATGCATGATAATTATCAAGTGGTTTATCACTGCTATTAATTTGAATTTTTCTTAATCCAGTAAGGGCACTGTAGTAGATGATTTGATTATTCGAAATAATAATATTGCTCGTTTCTCCAGTAAATATTTCTAATACATCATCAATTAATAATTTAGAGAAAGCGTTATTTTGGCTGATTTTAGTAAGATTATTTTGGCCTAAAACCCATAGGTTACTTTCTTTATCATTAAATAGTTTATTTCCAGTAATTTGTTTAGTTCCATTTTCATAAAAAGCAGGATTGACATTCATTAAATCATTAACCTTTAAAGCTTTATTTTTATTCAAAAACCAGGTTTTACCAAAGTCGTCAATAATAAAATCCATTATTGCAGAATTACTGCTAAAGTCTCTTACAATTTTTTCATCATTTAATTGAAAAATCGCATTTTCACTTAATATGTAAATGGAAGAGTCATATTCAATTATTTTTGTTGGTTTAAGAAATGATCCAAATGATGAAATTTCTTTGTTGCCTTCAATTAGACTAATTCCATTAGAATGACCTATTATTGTAATATTATTACTAACCTTAAAAGTATTGAAAGCATCACTACTACTAGTATATATTTTATTTAAGTTGCCATCACCCCACTTAAATAAGCTGTTTTTACTAATCATCCATAATTCATCATTGAATATTTCAAATTGAACTATAGCATCTGTTGAAATTTCAGCTAATGAGTCTGATTTAGGGGAATAAAGTAGTAATAAGTTATTGGTAGCAATGAATAATTGGTTTTGGTATGCTTGTAGTGCATTAATAGATTTATTTTTAATGCCTACTTCTTTAAAATCACTACCATCATAGCTAAGAATACCTTTATCTGTATTAAAATAAATAATTAAATTATCTGCTTGAGTGGCCGATATGAAATTTCTTTCACCTAAGAAGTCATTTACTTCAAATTTTTCTGTTTTTTGAATTTGTGAAAAACTACTAAATGGTATTATAAACAGATAGAAGAAAATGGTAATATAGGGTATACTAGTTTTCAAGCAGCGTTTTGATTTAGTTCTTTGATGTTTTTACTCTTGTCTTTATCTGGCAAGATATTAATATATTTTTGTATTATCTCATTATACCCTTGAATTATATTCATTAGGGTAACTTCTTCTATAATTAAAAACCGAGTATCTTCTTCACAATAAAAGAAAACATTATCGGCTAAAGTTTCATGATCAGATAATCTAATGATGTCCCTTTTATTATATTCATAAAAATCAATTCCATTTTTAGAATAAGATATGGTTCCCGTTTCAATAATCCAGTAACCTAAATTAGATTCTTTTTGCAACGATATCTTGTGTTCTCCAGCTTTTAAAACACTGACTTTAAAATAAGTATGGAAATTAATAATTTCAGAAATTGATAACGAATTTAAATAAGGAATGCTGATTAAGAATTTGATTTTATCCTCCAGCATTAAATTGTCAGCATTAATTTGCTTAGGGTTAGCAATATCGAGATTAGATCTAATTAAATAATCAATTCGCTTGGACTCATCATCTACAAGTCTATCTAAAAATATAGTATAAAACTCTGGTAAGTTATTGTAAATATTAACAGCAGCCACTTCTTTCAATAACCTATTCTTGTTTAAAAATTCTGCGGCTAATTCAAATGGAATATCTTCTTTATAGGTGTAATGCAAAATATTAAGTGCGCAGGCTCTGGTCCAGCTATTAATTTGATCGTATTCCTTTTTTAAAATATGCCAAATAAGTTCTTCCTCGGCTTCAAATTTAGGTTTTAGATTTATCCCTGGAAATTCATCTTGAAGAGCTTCTAATAATACTCTTTCATAGGGAGAAAAGATTGTTTTTAATTTATCTCTAACAGAAATGTTATCCTCAAACATAATATCTATCAAGAGATTAGTGGCAGCATGAAGTGATTTATCTTGGCTTTTATAGCCATTAAATATTTTTTCAACTACCTCCCCATGATAATATAATTTCACAATATTGATAATAAGGTATATGGCTTCCTTATTCTCATTCTCAATTGCATTTCTTAAGGTTTTAAACTTTTCATTTTGAAGCTGTAGTTGATTAATGAGATAGTCATTACTTAAAATGCTTAACACCAAATCATCAAATAGTCTTTTAAAATATCTTCTGTGATTTTCAGTAATTGGAATGTCATATTCTACAATTTTCTTCGCAGCTATCTTTCTTACATTACTATCATTATCATTTAATGCAGAAAAAAGCAAATTATAATTACTATGGTTCTCTATTTGACAAATCAGATTAAAACATGAATCAACAAACAATAGATTATCCTTTCTTTTAAAGTATTCGATTTCAAGATATTTGATTGATTTTTCTCCTATTTTTTTAAGAGCCATTTGTGCCCAATGGGTCAAATTAGGTTTTTCAAGATGCTCAATTAATATTGAGATAATATTGATGTCATCATAATATCCTGCAACGATACAAGCCGGTTTTACTATAGCTATTCGGCTATCATTAAGTAATTTAATAATTAAATTCTTATCATCTTTTGTGATCTGCTTTCTTATTATTCCTTTAATGATGCTTAAATCATTGGACTGTTCAATAAACTCAAATGGATTCTCAACAAGTTCTATTTTTCTTCTCAGGTTTTTAAGATAAAAGTGAACCTCAGAGAGAACCTTAAAGATTTTATCATCACTTGAGGTATTTGTAATAATAGCTTCTAAACTTTCTATTAGATCAATAGCTGAAAGTCTTTGCAGAGTTAATAGTAGACGTTTCTGGTTATCATAATTAAGTTGATGAAAGTCGTCTTCTAATTGTATTATTGTTTGATATGGATTTTCTTCAAAAATTAAAGATTTGTAACGATCTTCCGTTTCAATACTTTTTGCATCTGAATCAATTTTGAAGTAAAGAAAGATCGATTTATGTATAAATCCATTTAAGAAAAACATGATTCCAGAAAAAATCATGAGAAAACCAGTAGGGAAATAAAGAGAGTATTCCAGTGATTTTGGAGTGTAATCGTAAGCTAAACCGAAAATAGCTACAGAAATTAAAATCACATATATCTCGTAATTTTTATAATTTGCTAAAGGCCTGCTTTGAATTATTTCAATAATTGCTTTTTCATTATTTTCACTAAATGCATTCCAGAAATAAAAAGAAATTAGTAAACCTGACATGAATAGAATTGATCCAATAAGTCCAAACTCTATTTCAATTCCCCCTGCTTGTCTATTGAAATAAATTAAAATAATTACAAGTAAAGAAAAAACTAGATTGAATATGTTAAATTGGTTAGCGAACAGATTTTGATGAATTTTTGAGCGTAAAAGCCAATATAAACTGTACCTAACTTTGCTATTTATAAAACTGATTAATACTAAAGACCCTAATGCTAATATATAGGCAAAATCAGGATCAAGAATACTATACGCACCGAATAAATAAATAAATGTAAGAGAACCAAAACACAATAAATTCAGGAAGTATATAATTGTACTATACCTTAGAATCTTACTTTTGTATAAGTTCTTGTATGTGTGCGTGTTTGAGTTCATATTTTAAATCTAAACTTAAATAATTGTTTAGACAACCTTTTCCTGATAATCGAAAGAAAAGTTTAATTAATCGAAATTTTATTACATGTGAAATTTTTTTTAGCGAAAAGATGAGGATAATCACTATTATTGTTAAATAATCAAAAATTACTTTTTAATGAGTGTATTAGAAATTCCAGCTAAAGAGGCAGCTCCATACGTACGATTTGATGAAGAAAATGGTACTTTGCAAATAAAAGGCAAATCTTATGATGAAGATGTTGTAATGCTTTACAGCATGCTTAGAAATAAGTTGAAAGCATTTGGAGGTAAAAGTCCTGATAAATTAGATGTTAATATTTACTTGAAATATTTTAATACTTCTTCATCTAAATGTTTATTTGATTTATTATCTGATCTTAAAGATTTAGAAGATAATGGAACTAAACTATCTATAGTTTGGAACTTTGTTGAAGGAGATGATGAAATGGGAGAGGATATTGAAGATTTTAGAGATTCACTAGATATGGAATTTGAAGTAGTGCCCTTAGAAGATGATATGGCTTAATTAAAATTATTTCAATAAAAAAGGGAGACTCACATCATTAAGTCTCCCTTTTTTATTGAAATGTCTGTCTAGTCCTGAAATAGCATTACATAAAAGTATCGCTATGAAAGAAAAATCAGAAAATCAATTTTCTAACTCAATATCATAAATACCATATAATTTCTTTCGCTCTATACTACTCATAATATCTTTAGATGGTATTTCTTTTAACTGTTTTTGTCTACTCAGTTCATCGCTTCCTGCTAAATAAACTAAAGCTTCTTTCAAAAGCCTTTCATTTACATCTCCTAATTGAAGTTTAACCAATGAGTTATCTTTCAATGCAATATCAGGATAAAACCCTAAATCATAATCTGATTGATTTAAACTGTTAAAGGATTTCGTAATAATAGGTTGCATTCCCCAATTGTTTTCATTGTTATTTTCTTCGTAAAAGGAAGTAGATCCCACATTTTTTCCTACTGTAGTATCACCTATAATGAAAATATCCATAAACGGATTTAATCCATTAATTAATAATTCAGAGGCCGAGGCAGTTCTGGATGAGGTTATCACAGTTAGTTGAGGACTTTGTAACTGAGCCCCAATATTGGCAGCTTTGTTAACAAAGGTTCTATAGAGTGATTCTTCACCATATTCATCTATAAATGCTTGCTCTAGGCCCTCGTTATATTTTCTTTTCACAAAAATATCTTGATCCGATACATTAGATCCGATTAAGCTGGCTAAATTAATTGTTGCTCTTTCAGCTCCACCACTATTATATCTTAGATCTATCACTAAATGATCTACAGATTCAGATTTAAATTTTTCAAAGATAACATCCATTTCAGAAGCATAAGCCGCACTATCATCGTCTGTTCCTACTGCAAAGAAATTATAAACATAATAAGCTATTTTTTTTCCATTGCGAGAATACACCGTGTCCATGAAGTTTGGATTTTCAGCAAATTGAATAGGAGTAATGCTTACATCGCCTTCAGTTAAAAATTCTTCTGAGTCAAAATCAAACCTTTTAATGGTAAGGCTATGGGTTTCTTTTAGTTCACCTAATAATGATGAATAATTATCTACTGTTAATATGCTACCATTAATATGTGTAAATAAGTCTCCTCTTCTCAGATTTACTGATTCCGCAGGAGAGTTTTCTTTGATATAGGCTATCTGTCCGACTACTCCATTTACCCTATCTGGATCGTTATAAAGAATATACTCATATCCACCTTCCTTCGATATCCCTTGAAGAGAATTTAGCAATTCTTTAAAATTTGACTGAATCCAAGAGAATCGATCTTGGTTTGAAAGCAAACTATAGAAAAAATCTTCAGGATTTTGCCCTTCAATATTTTTATTCGGAAGATCATCCGTCCAATAATAATAAAGGTTCAGATTATCGTAAATCCAATTGTTAACATATTCATTGGTTCCATTTTCGTATTCTATCGGCTCAGGATCATCCTTTTTACATGAAGAACTTATAAATAGAATTAACATTGACCAAATAGCAATTCTTTTCATACTGTAGTAATTGGTTTTAGGTTAAAATAATAATTAATGATGGTGAAAAGTTCCCTTTACTCTATAATAGGAATTAGCAACTAATTTAAAACCATCTTTTTGATGGTGAGCATTAAAATAGCCACCTCTCGGACTTAATTGTCGCGATTCCAAATGTGATTTATTTAATCTATTAGCCCAATAGTCAACTAAAACGGCTTGTGTAGAACCTGTAGCATGATCTTCTAATTGTAATACATGTGGCACTAATGTTCTACAAACAAAATCATCATTTTTAGATGATGGAGCCGTTACCGCATAACCAAATACATCTATTTCCTTTAATGCCTCAAAATCTGGCTTCATATTAGCAAGCTCTTCCTCACCTTCTAAAACTACAATATTTTTATTTTCAGTAGCATAATGTTCCACAATCTTTTTACCCAGGGCTGCTTCAAGGCCAGCCGGTGGTTCAGATTGAGAATCTCTATTTATATTTTGCATTTTTGTGTAATGCTGATTTTCCCCTTCAATACCTGATTCAATGACAGTGTTGTTTTTGATAAGTTTTAAACCATTTTGGGCGATTTCAGAAAATTCATTTGAAAGAAAAACGGTTGCCGCCATAGCACCATGACCACATAATCCTATTTCAGCATCTGGAGCAAACCATCTTATTCGAAATTCATTTTCTTTGCTGGTTTTCCATAAAAAGGTAGTCGCTGGTTGTTGTAATTCAGTAGCAATAGCCTGTAAATCATGATCGGATAAGTTATCATTTAATAAAATTACAGAGGATGGATTTCCTTTAGCTGAAATTTTATCATTTGAAAAAACATTAATTATTGCGAATGGAGATTCTGTTTTCATAGTTTAAAGTAATATTACCAGTAGAAAAATTATAGCCAGAAGAATGGCGACCCACTGTAAGCTTTTCTGATAAGAAGACCTGGGAAATTCATAACTACAAATAGGACAAACTTTTTCTTCTTTATCAATCATCATAGCACAGGATGGACACTCTTTTTTCATAAAATACTGTTCTAACTTAAAATAAATTCATTGTGTAAATTAAATAACAATATAGATTGTTTAAAAATTAACTTACAGTTGTATTTAAGTGATTTATTTTATAAATTGAGTCTTAACGGGTAGAGGTTTTAATCTCAACGTTATGATGAGGTAGGATTTTATGGTGAATAACCGCCATAATCACCCCAAAGGCGAGCAATTACTCGCCTTTTGGTGTATTATGGAGTATGTATTATTCCTTATTTTCAGATTTTTTATCCTCTTTTTTAGGTTCTTCAGGGGGGCTATCTAATATATTACCGTATTCGTCAACATAGGCGATCATTGCATCTAAGCTACCTCCTTTTGACTGCTCTTTACGAAGCTCTTTCTTTTCTTGCTTCTCTTCTTTTTTCTTTAATTTCTTTTTTTCTTTTTGCTTTTTCATAAAGCTATTTTGTGATCTTGCCATAAAGTAGGGTTTAAATTAAAACATAAGACAAGTATTTTACTTGAATGAAAGATCCCTCTTGTTAGAGGTACAAAGGAGGATAACCAAGGTAAGGTATCGTTTCAGATATATGCAAATGGTTAAACTTGCTTTGGAGATGGCAAAGTTACCAAAAAGCGATGAGAATAACTATTATTAAATTAATAGCTTTTTCTCCCTCATCTTTTAAAGATACTTTATAGATTTACCAAATAAGAAAATTTTACAAATTTGAAAAGACCACAAACCTTAGAAGAAGAGTTAGCAAACAGCCTTACACATGGATTTGGAATTCTATTCAGTGTGGTGGCTATATCCTTATTGATTACTTTTTCAGTATTAGAAGGAAGCGTACTTCATATTATCAGCAGTAGTTTTTTTGGTGGAGCATTTTTATTAATGTACACTTTTTCAACTATTTATCATGCTATACAACACGAGAAATCAAAGGCAATCCTTAGGATCTTTGATCACATTAGTATTTATTTTTTAATTGCAGGTACCTATACTCCATTTTTAATTTTAGGAGTTGGAGGATTCACCGGTTGGTTAATGTTCGGAATAGTTTGGGGGATTGCCTTGATTGGAACAATATTTAAGATATTTTTCACCCATCGGTTCCCTCGCTTATCACTTTTTCTGTATTTAGGAATGGGTTGGATAGCTGTGTTTATTGCGAAGCCGTTATTCTTAGAGTTATCTACTACGGTTTTATCTTTATTGATTGGGGGAGGAGTGAGTTATACCTTGGGGACTATATTTTATACAAATCAAAAAATGCGTTATGCTCATGCTATTTGGCACGTATTTGTTTTAATAGGCACTATAACGCATTTCATTGCTGTTATGTATTTACTGTAATTCTAAAGGTCAGATTCTCTTATATTTAATAACTTCTTTACAGCATCTATAGCTTTGGTTTCCATATCGTGGATAAAACCATCTGCCATAATTACCTCTTGTAAGTCATTCATTATTCTGTTGGCATTAATTTGACCTTTTTTATAGTGTAAATAATTATGATAAATAATATGGTTAATGTCCGAATCCGAAAGTTCTTCGTATTCATCTTTCAGAGATACAAATTTAGATCTTAATTGATCCATGTCATCAATGTCCGGAAAGTAATCTTCCATTTTAGCAAGGATAACTTCAATTTCTGATCCTTTTAGGCTGTAATCTGAACTCCCTACATGGATGAGTAGAAAGAGTATAAAGGTCTCGTAGTTTTTAAAAATATGATGCTTGTCCATTTCTTAGTTATATTTTTGTAAAGCTAAGATTTTTTGATAAGAAAAAAATAAAAAGGCTTTGCCAATCGACAAAGCCTTATTTTTCTTCTTTAAACGTATGGGATTACATCATTCCACCCATGCCGCCCATGCCGCCTGGCATACCACCACCTGCTGGCATACCGCCACCATCTTCTTCCTCTTCGTCAGCTACTACACATTCAGTAGTTAATAATAAGCTAGCGATAGATGAAGCATTTTCAAGGGCTAATCTAGTCACTTTAGTAGGGTCAATAACACCTACTTTGAATAAGTTTTCGAATTTATTTTCACGCGCATTGTAGCCGTAGTCATCTTTCCCTTCTAATACTTTGTTGATGATTACAGAACCTTCTAGTCCAGCATTCTCAACAATAGTTCTTAGTGGAGACTCTAAAGCTAATCTGATAATATTAACCCCTGTTTCTTGGTCTTCATTATCAACATCAACTTTATCTAACGCTTTGATAGCTCTTAATAATGCTATACCACCACCAGCAACAATACCTTCTTGTACTGCAGCTCTTGTAGCATGTAATGCATCATCCACTCTGTCTTTCTTCTCTTTCATCTCTACTTCAGTAGCAGCACCGATGTAAAGAATAGCAACACCACCAGATAATTTAGCTAAGCGCTCTTGTAATTTTTCTTTGTCGTAATCAGAAGTAGTATTCTCCATTTGAGATTTAATCTGATTTACTCTCGCTTGGATATCTTCTTTTTTACCAGCACCGTTAACGATAGTAGTATTATCTTTATCGATAGTAATTTTTTCAGCAGTACCCAAATACTCTAAAGTAGCACCATCTAATTTGTAACCTCTTTCTTCAGAAATTACAGTACCACCAGTTAAGATTGCAATATCTTCTAACATTGCTTTTCTTCTATCACCGAAGCCTGGAGCTTTTACAGCAGCAATTTTCAGAGAACCTCTGATTTTGTTAACCACTAAAGTAGCTAAAGCTTCACCTTCTACCTCTTCAGAGATGATTAATAAAGGTTTACCAGTTTGAGACACTGCTTCTAAGATTGGAAGCAATTCTTTCATGCTACCAATTTTCTTATCGTAGATTAAAATGTATGGATTGTCTAATTCCGCTTCCATTTTCTCAGTATTGGTCACGAAATAAGGAGACTGGTACCCTCTGTCAAACTGCATACCTTCTACAGTTTTAACTTCAGTTTCAGTACCTCTAGCCTCTTCAACAGTGATAACACCATCCTTACCCACTTTCTCCATTGCTTCAGCAATCATCTTACCGATAGTTGCATCATTGTTTGCAGAGATAGTACCTACTTGTTCGATTTCGTTATTGTCAGAAATGTCTTTAGACTGCTTTCTTAAGTTCTCAACAACTACTTTAACCGCTTTGTCGATCCCTCTTTTTAAGTCCATTGGGTTAGCGCCCGCTGTAACGTTTTTCAATCCGTGTTTGAAGATTGATTGAGCTAAAACAGTCGCAGTAGTAGTACCGTCTCCAGCCTCATCTGCAGTTTTAGATGCAACTTCTTTTACAAGCTGAGCACCCATGTTTTCGATAGCGTCTTTCAATTCGATTTCTTTCGCTACTGAAACACCATCTTTTGTTACAGTAGGAGCTCCGAATTTCTTGTCTAAGATTACGTTTCTACCTTTTGGGCCTAGTGTTACCTTAACCGCATTAGCTAATTTATCAACACCTTTTCTTAAGCCGTCTCTAGCTTTTAGGTCAAATGAAATATCCTTTGCCATAATTATTTAATTTTTTAGTTATTTTAATTTTTTAAATAGTACCGAAAATGTCAGAGTTTCTCATGATTAAATACTCTTTTCCTTCTAGAGTAAACTCTGTTCCAGAATATTTTCCGTATAATACAGAATCACCAACCTTAACGGTTACTGGAGCATCATCTTTTCCAGGTCCAACAGCTACAACTGTACCTTGCTGTGGTTTTTCCTTTGCAGTATCAGGAATGATGATACCAGATGCTGTTTTTTCTTCTACAGGAGCTGGCTCAACTAGAACCCTATCCTCATTTGGTTTGAATGATACGTTTGACATTTTTATTATAGTTTATGTTTTGATTTGTTTTAAATCTGATCACATCATAGCATTTTATGTGCCATATAATATAGCGTGTCAAAATTGCAGTTTTTTTACTCGAAGCTTGTCATGCACCGTAATGATTATTAAAGTTGATGAATTTTTGACAGATTTTTATTATTTTAATATGTCAGTATTAAGTATTAATGATTATGAAAAAATTGTCAGATGATTGGTTAACATCCGGAACACTTGATTTTGAGTATAAAAAATATGTTTTGCTAGCATATCTTCAGCAGGTAAGTCATTATTTTGATCAGCATAAATTATATCCAACCTTTGCTGATCTTATTATGCATTATAAAAATGCGGTACAATTAAAGGATGGAAAGCAGAAACTATTTAAATCCTTTCCTAAAAGATTAAGCCAAGTGGATTTGAAAAATTTTAAGATGTATTTTGAATCCAAAGTTGAAGAAGATGTACAATTAAAAGAGTTGGAGGATATTATTGATTTTGCTTTAGATGAATTAAAAGGTCAGATTACGATTGGGAAAGATATTTTTGATGAAGTAGAAAGTCAACTAATTATTGAGCCAGTGGGAGTGAAAGCATTAGAAGAAAATGAAGGTCTATTGGTAATTGACTCTGAATTCGATCCTTATTATCACATCTATCAGTATAGAATATCAATTTTTGAAACTGCTGAAGAAAAAGTGCGAAGCTTGCAAACCGTCTTTATTGATAAATTTAAAAAATCTATAGGGACTACCTTGGAACAATTAAAAATCAAAGTGTTGAAAAATATTAAGTTGGTTAGTAATTATTCTGCTTTTAGAGTGGTGGCCTTAAGACCTTATCCCTATGAAGAAACTTTATTGCCTATAGTAAAAAGAAGTTTTTCTAATTATTTATACAAGCATTAATTAATAGGTTAGATTTTTTTATTTAAAAGAGCTAAGTATTACAACCATGGGATTAGAATAGTTGTCTTTAGGTGAACCGTACTTAAAAAAAACTATTCAACCATAAAAAAAAACTATTAGCCATACCATTCTTTTTAGTATTTCTATTTGGGTCAATTGATGTTAAATCACAGTTATATGCAGGTGGTAGCTATGTTTATGCTCAATTATCCGAATCGGGTTTAGATCAGGTTAATGGCTTTTCATTCGACCTTCAAGCAGATTTTAATCTTGGATTTGATAAAATTATTTTTAGTCCCACTTTTCGATTAGCGATATTAGATTCTGATATATATAATCTTAATTATCCTTTTTATGCAAAGAATTTTAGTTTTAGTCCTATTACCGCTTATAATTTTATTCAATTGAAATGGCTAACAATAAGTATTTACGGAGGGCCTTTTATAAGTAAGCTAGAGGCTAGGAGGGCACCTTCTATTTTATTTCCTGCTGCTTTTATCAGCGATACACGATATGGAGCGGAATTTGGTATAGGATTTAAGCTGAATATTTATGACGTTGCATCAGTAAAAATAAATCCATTGAATCTGCTTATTGGAAATGAATATTACAGACAGGGTCATATAAATTTTATGCTTAATTTTTAATTTTAGAAAATATTGTAAGTATATTTTGATTAAATGAACTATAGCCCTACATTTGCATTCCAATTTTGACAAAGAATTAATCATGGCAGGAACAAGTCTTAAAAGAAAAGCAAGAAGAAATAGAGTAGTAGCTAAGAAAAGAATGGATTCAATCCAGAAATTGCAGCAACAGCCAGTTATTAAAAATGTTGATGTAGAGGCAATAAAAGAAGAATTCAAAAAGAATGCTTCTAAGAAAAAACCAGCTGCTAAGAAAGAAGATACTGCAAAAGCTGAAGAGAAAAAAGAAGCTCCAAAAGCTAAAAAAACTACTACTAAAAAGGCAGCAACAAAAAAAACTGAAGATAAGCCAAAAGCTTCTAAAAAATCAGAAGAAAAGAAAGAAGACTAAATTCTTACTCCATATAGATATAAATAAAAGCGAACATCAGTTCGCTTTTTTTGTTTCTGGTCTATTATTATCTAAAACATTCCCATTAGTATGGCAGAAATTTTATTAAAAGCTTCTTGCATTTCTAAATCATTCGATACTCAAATTTTGGATAATTTATCTATTGATATAGCAGAAGGGGAGACGCATGTTATAATGGGAAGAAGTGGGCAAGGAAAATCAACTTTATTGAAGATTTTATCGGGCTTGCTTGCTGCTGATGAAGGAGAAGTGAAATTTTCAGGTGAGCTGCTTGATAATCCAGATGAGGTTTTAGTTGCAGGTCATGAGGAGCTGGCTTATGTGGCGCAGAACTTCAATTTGCTTCATAATAGAACGGTTTTAGAAAACTTAAAAGATGCACTTTTAGCTTTTAAAGATGAATTTGCGGAGCATCAAATTAAACAACTCATGCAGCTCATGAGACTTGAAAAGCTAAGTTCTCATAAAATTGAAAGCCTTTCAGGAGGCGAAAAACAACGTCTAGCTATTGCTAGAGCATTAGCTACACAACCTGCCGTGTTATTGCTAGACGAACCTTTTACTCAACTTGATTACTCCACTCGTCAAACTTTAATGGATGCCATTAAAGAAGTAAGGACTGAACTAGAGACTAGTATCATTTTAGTCAGTCATAACTTATTTGAAGCCTTTTATTTGGCAGATCAAATTCATGTTCTGGATAATGGTAAAATCATTAAGTCTGACAGTCCTCACTCTTTATATCAGAATCCTGAATTGAAAGCTGTAGCAGAATTATTGTCTGATTTTGTATTGTTGCCATCTAAATCTATCACTAATAAACAGAAAAGACAATTAGGGATTTGGGCTGAAAATGTGGTGGTATTAGAGGGTGAGCCATCGGAATACAAATTTTCAATTTCTGCTAAACTCAAGGATTGTGTTTTCATGGGTTATCATTATAGGTGTGTGTTTGTTTCCGAGCAGGGTCAAAATATCATTGTAAAAACAAATAATAAGCTAGAAAGTGGCTCCTCTTTTCAATTAGCTTTTCCAGATGAATATCTGTTTGAATTAAAAGATGAATGAATATTTCTATTATCTGAGCATCAACTTATTGTGACTTCATAAATAAATCGTACCTTTGCAATCCGTTCAGGTGAACGGCCTTATCTGTGTTAAGATATTACAGATAAGTGATTGTAAACCAAAACGATGACAATTTTGGCTCGAATTGTTGTTGTAATTAGAGAGTCCTGACACATTATGGCAGAAAATCAAGAAAACGTAAAGAACGAAGAGTTCGATTGGGAAGCATTTGAAACCAAAGGTTTTGGTGAAGGCTACTCAAAAGCTAAGAGAGAAGAATTAGCTAAAATGTATGACAATGTTGCTACTGATTTGGATGAACAAGAAGTAGTGAAAGGTATTGTGGTAGCGATTAACGATCGTGACGTAGTATTAAACATTGGCTACAAATCTGATGGATTAGTTCCTACAAACGAATTCCGTGACATGCCTGACTTAAAAGTAGGGGATGAAGTGGAAGTTTACGTTGAAGAGCGTGAAGACAAAAACGGGGAATTAGTTTTATCAAGAAGAAAAGCGAAAATTGTTGGTGCTTGGGATAAAATCCAATCTGCACTTGACAATGACGAGATTATCGAAGGTTTAGTGAAAAGAAGAACTAAAGGTGGTTTAATCGTGGACGTTCACGGTGTTGAAGCCTTCTTACCTGGTTCTCAAATTGACGTTAAGCCAATTCGTGATTTCGATGTTTTCGTTGGTAAGAAAATGGAAGTAAAAGTTGTGAAAATTAACTACAGCAACGATAACGTAGTAGTTTCACACAAAGTATTAATAGAGAAAGACCTAGAGAAGCAGAAAGCTGAAATCTTGAACAACCTTGAAAAAGGACAAGTTCTAGAAGGTGTAATCAAGAACATGACGAACTTCGGTGTATTCATCGACCTTGGCGGTGTTGATGGTTTACTTCACATTACTGACATCTCTTGGGGTAGAATTAACCACCCAGAAGAAGTATTGAAGCTTGACGAAAAAGTGAAAGTTGTAGTATTAGACTTTGACGAAGGTAAGAAGCGTATTTCTTTAGGTATGAAGCAATTAACTTCTCATCCTTGGGATTCGCTTGCTGAAGGCTTAGATGTAGGTTCTAAAGTAAAAGGTAAAATCGTTAATGTTGCAGATTACGGTGCATTCTTAGAAATTGCTCCTGGTGTTGAAGGTTTAATTCACGTTTCTGAAATGAGCTGGTCACAACATTTAAGAAATCCTCAAGATTTCATTAATGTAGGTGATGAGTTAGAGGCTGTAGTTCTTACTTTAGACAAAGAAGAGCGTAAAATGTCTCTAGGTATTAAGCAATTAACTGAAGATCCTTGGAACAAGAAAGAGGTATTAACTAAATATGCGGTTGGTACTGAGCACAAAGGTGTTGTGAGAAATATGACAAACTTTGGCTTGTTCATCGAATTAGAAGAAGGTATTGACGGATTAGTTCACGTTTCTGACTTAAGCTGGACTAAGAAAATCAAACACCCATCTGAATTCGTAAAAGTAGGAGAAGAATTAAACGTAGTTGTTTTAGAACTAGATGTTGAGAACAGAAGATTAGCATTAGGTCACAAACAATTAGAAGAAAACCCTTGGGATACTTTCGAAACTGTATTCACTGTAGGTTCTAAGCATAAGTGTACTGTATTAAGCAAAAACGAAAAAGGTGCTATTTTGGAATTACCATATGGTATCGAAGGTTTTGCTGCAACTAAGCACTTAAAGAAAGCGGATGACTCTATGGCAGAGGTTGGGGAGTCTTTAGAATTCCAAGTATTAGAATTCTCTAAAGATGATAAGAGAATCGTTCTTTCACACTTACACACTCACTCTAAGGTTGAGGAAGCTGCTCCTAAGAAGAAAGCTACAGGTGGTGGAAAGAAAAAGTCTACTCCTAAGCCACAAGCTTCATCATCTACATTAGGTGATTTAGATGCGCTTTCTGCATTGAAATCTCAAATGGAAGATGACGCTAAAGGTGGAGCTAAGAAAAAAGCTGCTCCAAAAAAGGCTGAAGAGAAGAAAGAAGATGAAGACAAAAAAGAAGACTAAAATTAGGTCTTAATTTTTGAAATATATTGGAAGCCATCTGCTGATTAAGTGGATGGCTTTTTTTATTTTTATGACATAATTGCTTGATACAAAATGGATTTGAAATAATTTTGTAATTATTCTCTATCTGTGTTTGACAAGCGCAATAATATGTCTATTTTTGCAATCGCAAAAGCGGAAAGGGTCACGTGGCCGAGCGGCTAGGCAGTGGTCTGCAAAACCATCTACAGCGGTTCGAATCCGCTCGTGACCTCATTATTTTTACCTCTAACTAAATGATTTTCAGGAAGTTAGAGGTTTTTTTATGTTTTATGAATACCCTTTTAAAACATAATTCAAGTTAAAAAACACCTTTTAAAGCATTTTTATTACTTATAAAAGGGTATTTAGGGTTTTACGTGCTTTCGGAAGCATTGTAAGGATATCACGCAGGAGGTACAGTTTTTGATTTAGGTCATTATCTTCAACGTGAAGTGCGTTAAGAATTTCAGCCTCTTTGTTTTTGATTGACTGAAACAGTTCTTGGTATAACCTATATTGTTCATTAAAGACGAAAATTGCCTGCTTATCAATTGTACCATCTTCTAAATCTGAACATACATATTTCAATTCCTCCAAATCTTCCTTCAACATTTTACCTGCCACATTATGTACATAGTGGGCTTCACTTTCATTTTGAAGAGCATCAAAGTTACGGATGTAGTCTTCTATAAGACTTTTTTTAATTTCTGTCATAATTATTGTTTTAGTTTTACCAGCAATATAAGATGTAAATTAGCATACATTTAAAAACCTGGTTTTTTTATAGTCAATCTGTGCTTTTGCTTTCCGTTGCAGTATTTATTTAAAAAAGATGAATACAAAGTACTGGAACGATAAAGAACAAAAGCTATGCACTATTATCAGCACAGCTACTGATACAGAAAAATGTAACACTGCATTTGCTGAGTTATTACCACAGGTTGAAAAGATGTTCGATATGATATACAAGCATTACTTTTCAAATCAACCACAGCTTAAGAAAGATATAGATGATATCAGAGCTTTAACCATTACAAAAGCTTTTCACGGTCTTAAAAATGGCTTCGATAGTAGCAAACCTTCATTTAGCTATGTGCAGCAGATAATTAAAAATACTATCATCACCCACCTGAGAAAAAAGAAGTATGTTGAAGTAGATATCAATGAAGTAAGTGAGAATTCATTATTAGCTGATGTGATGGTGAATCGAGAACTGAACCATAATAAGAGATTATTAAAACTGGTTGATGAAGCAATAATCACTTCTGGACGAAAACAAGTATATGTTCAATACCTTAATGATATTAAAGCAATCCTTACTGCAGATTATGGTGATACCATTCACCATTATCTGATTACCTACTACTTATCTACTAAATACAACGGTGGCTTAAGACGAATATATGAGACCTTATACAATGGTGGTGGTCGCAAAACCTATGGAATTATAAAGCTGGTATATAGTTCAAACAGGCATTATAAAGATTTTACCTGTGTTGATGATATTGAAGATTTCAATGCATTGAATGAGGCTTTACATAAATGGGATTTAGAACGATGCTAAATATCTCTAATGTTATCAATCGTACTATACTGGTAATATAGACTTTGTTTTAGTTCTTCATTAATTACCAGATATAAGGGTTTAATCACGTCTCTATATTGTAATAAATATTTATAATAAGTGATAACCCCTTTACCATTTTTTAGTGCTAATATGTCGCTAATACTTGTATCTGGTTTGCTTAGGTAATCCCGTAATTTTTGACTTATTTGAAATAGCTTTCTGATATATTCTAGTCTAAAATTTACTACAGTGTTATTATATAATTCTAAATTCAAATAACTACTCAATAACGTTTCTAATTGGGTATTATAATCTTTTAATTCAGCACCATCTAATAATTCCAATTCAAATTTAAGTGTGCTTAGTAAGTCTTTATTGGTTTTGGTTGTGTACATCAGTTTTTAATTTTATTTATGTTTAACGACAAGATTATATAAATTATATCTTAGTACAAGATTAATTCAATCATTGCTCGATTCAAAACTGTGGGATAGTTTTATATCTTGCAGGAGAATATAGATCAAAACCTTATGCAGAAATCAAACCTACTATATCAAATCATTAAAGTTTCATATTATATTATTATAGTATGCTTTATTTCAATAACTGTTTTATTATTTGCAGCAGTATTTTATGATTCTGAAAACAGTTTTTTTTCATTTGAGAATGTTTATAAAACATTGACATTATTATTAACTGCTTTCACTGTTGGTCTTCTTTACGTTAACTATAAATTGCAGCAAAGAGAACTAAAAAAAATGACTGATGCTAATGATGCGATGGTAGAAGCAAATAAAGATATTGTTAAAGCAAATGAATCCATTGTACAGCAGAACAAAGAAGCTAATCAAATCCAGATTATTTTAAGTGAAAAAATTAAGATAGCTGAATACTTTGATGCAGATATTAAAAAAACAATAAATAAATTAAATACTATTTTTGCTGGTTATATGTACATACTTAGTTCTGACCCTGCAGACAAAAGTAATAAACTACAAAAAGAACAAAATGTGATTTTGACTCTAAATGAAGATCACTTAAATATTTTTTTTAAAACTTGTTCTAAGCTTGATAATCAAATATTGTTATTAAAAAAGGTTGGTATAGAAAAACCCACTTTAAATATTTTGATTGCAAGTTTTCCAAATGAATTTGACCAGCTATTTAAAAATATTTTTCAATATTTAAATATAAATGTTATGATTGAGGTTTTTAATGAAAGACTAGAAGATGACCCTTATAAAATCGAAACGATTCACAAACTTAAAAATATGTACCTACCAATTTTAAATTATAAACGTATCTATTCAATAATAAGAGAGTTATAGTTAATTCTTAATATGGGGCATATCTCATATCTAGCAGCAAGCGAATTTAAATCACACACCAAATCTATCTTTCGTTTTTCTATGATTTTTGGGGTCAGGGGGTCTGACCTTAAGCTGACTTCTTTTTTAATTCTTCAACCTTCCTTTTCAATTCATCAATATGCTGCAGTCTTTTTTCATTCTGTGATTTGGATATCTTCTTGTTTTTGTAATCGTTTTCTAAATGATAAAGTGCATCCATATAATGGTCGATAGCTTCATTTGTTTTGTCCTTATATTCAGCTTTTGCACCTAGTTCTTTATACACTTTATAGTTACTTCTTTGATTAACTTTTATAACTCTTGCTGAAAATGAGGTCACAATTAACCCTATTAACGGACTTAATAGTAATGACACAATGAACGATACTGCAAATCCAATCTTTCTATCTTTTCCCAATAACCCTACTAATAGTGAAGCTCCAAACCATCCAACTATGTAAAAGTAATTATACCCCATAAATATTTAATATTTTTAAGTTTGAATTAAAATTCAATCTAATAAAAATTCTTTAAACCGTTAATTCCCAAAGTAGGGAATGAAAAAGAAAATAGTTGAATATCTCAAATCTAAAGGCTTATATGAATCTGGTTATGACTTTCTAATTACCATACTATGTGACCTCTTTTTTTACCTCCTTCGTGTCAAAAACGGAGGAGGTTTTTTTATGCATAAAGCTTAATTTGGATAAGATTAGCAGATTTTTTTAATCTATATTGCTCTCGAGCAAGCGTCCGCTTGTTCGGTACAAGAATTATAATTGATATTATATTTTACACAAATCGTTATTACTTGTAATTCATATTTCTTATTTGGTCCAAGCGGACGCTTGAACCATTGAATTGTCTAATATATGTCATATACATTTAAGGCTATAATAAGGTGAAAATCAAGTATGCACTTGCTCCCTTTTCATCTTCATCTCACCTACACTCATATTGCCTTCTTTTGCTTGTCTACGTTCGTTGCTGGCTTCAAAGGCTGAGATGCCATGTAATTCAGAAAGATAATCTAAATGGCCTGGGGAGGTAACTACCATAATGTCATCAGCTGTAATTTGGCTTGGACTATCATAGCCGCAGGACTCAGCTAGCATTTGTGTTTCTTTATATAAAGCATCTGCATAAGTGGCTACTCTCTTAGCTGCTGCGTCAATATCAATGGCCTTCTGCAGCTTTTTGTTTTGAGTAGCAATTCCGGTAGGACAAGCATTGGTATGGCATTCCAGGGCTTGTATACAGCCAAGAGAAAGCATGAATCCACGAGCTATGTAAACGGCATCTGCACCTAGGGCCATTGCAACAGCTATATCAATTGTTGTGGCTACTTTTCCACTAGCGAATAATATCACTTTATCACGCACACCATTATTTTTTAAAGCCCAATCAGCTACTGCGAGGGCCTGTTTCATAGGTAAGCCCGCATAAGAGCTTAAAACATGAGGAGATGCCCCTGTTCCACCATCACCTCCATCAATTACGATATAGTCAGGCCCTCTACCGGGTTCCTCTTTCATTTTCTTGGCGATGTCTTCAATTTCGGCAGTGTGACCAATCACCATTTTAATTCCGACAGGCTTATTTACAATTCCTCTTACTTTATCAATGAAATTGAATAATCCATCAACATCGGTAAACTCTTTGTGCCTTGCTGGAGCAAAGGCATCTTTACCCATTGGTATTTTTCTGATTTTAGCGATTTCTGGGGTGATTTTTTCCTTCAAAAGCATACCACCTTTTCCGGGTTTGGCACCTTGGGCTAATTTGATCTCAAACATTTTTACTTGAGGATGATCTGCCATTTCTTTCAGCAAACGATCATCCATCTCTCCATTTTCATTTCGGATTCCATATTTAGCAGTTCCAATTTGAAATACGAGATCTGCACCTCCATACTCATGACAAGGTGCTAAAGCCCCTTCTCCTGTATTATGGAGTATGCCTGCCATTTTAGCGCCTTTATTAAGAGATGCATGTGCATTAAAAGATAAAGCACCATATGACATGGCACTGATGTGTACAAAATGGTTGAGGGTATATGTTTCAACTCCAGTATGTTTGCCAATTACCTTTTTATAGAATTGCCCGGTTTCCTCTCCGGTCATAGTTTTGGTATTGGTAAAAGTAGCCGGCATAATTAAGGTTGTTCCTACTTTATCCATATCAACTTGGCTACCGAAGCCAATGGTGTTTCTGGCACCAGAAGAGGTAGCATAAATCCAGTTTCTGGTTATTCTATTGTAAGGAGTTTCTTCCTGATCATTAGAGAAAAGGTATTGCCTTAATAAAGGGCCAATTTTTACTAATAATTTTCTACCCCAAATGACTACTGGAAAAACTCTTTGAATAGGAGTGTCTTTTTGTCTTTTATCGTAAATGAATAAGGTTATAAAGCCTGTAATTAAAAGCGCAATAATAAACTCTCCTCCTAAAGTCAAGGCTAAAGACCAAATGCCTGATTCTTTCAAATATTCGGATTGAAAAAAATAGCCATAAGCTGCCGTTAATACCAAAGCTGAAAATATCCAGGCTGTAGTATAGCTATTAAAGATTTTTAGGATGTATTTAAGGCGAGGTCCGGTTGTACCAGATTGTATAAATTCACGATCAGCCATAGCATAGAAAATTAATAGTGTATTGTAATATAATACAATTTTAAAGCATTGGCAATGCTGATCAATAAAATATTTTGCTTATAAGTGCTTGAAGGTCAATAATAAAATAGCTTACATCTGTTTACTCCAGAAAGCATCAATAAGTAATTGGGCAGTTGCTGGGTTTGTGGCAATTGGGATATTATGAACATCACAAATTCTCATCAACATTTGAACGTCTGGTTCATGAGGATGCTTGCCTAGAGGATCTCTAAAGAATAACACCATTTCAAGCTTTTTTTCGGCAGATAATGCAGCAATTTGAGCATCTCCACCAATTGGGCCAGACAAAAGCTTTTCTACCTTTAAACCAGTATTTTCTACATATCCGCCTGTGGTGCCTGTGGCTACTAATGATACCTTAGAAAGCTTTTCTTTATTTTTATTGAGGAAAGAAACCATCTCTGGTTTTTTACCATCGTGAGCAATGATTGCTATTTTCATATCATTAGATTTATAAAGTTTTAAAATGCTCTAAGGCTAATTTGTATCCTGATAATCCTAAGCCTGAAATCATTCCTATACATTTTGATGAAATCAAGCTTTTATGTCGAAATACTTCTCTTTTATAAATGTTGGATATATGAACTTCTATAACAGCTGTGTCTATAGCGCCAATTGCATCATGTATGGCAACAGAGGTGTGGGTGTAGGCCGCAGCATTTAAAATAATTCCATCATAGGCAGAATCGGATTCCTGAATTTTTGATACCAACTCACCTTCTATATTGGATTGATAATAATCTAGTTCTACATCAGGGTAATCTAGTCTTAATTTTTTTATAAATTCATCAAATGAAGCTGCTCCATATATTTCAGGTTCTCTTTTACCTAAAAGATTTAAATTTGGTCCATTTATGATTATGATTTTCTTTTTATCCATTACATTTAATTATGGCTTGGGATATATTTTTAACTGAATATAGGAATTATTTACAATTAGAACGCTCATTAGCTGAAAACACCGTTTCTGCTTATATCCATGATGTGATAAAGCTAAAACAGTTTTTGGATTTCTCCAATCCTAAAAACGATCCTTTAGAAGTTAAGCCTTCTGATTTACATAATTTTTTAGAATATGTAAATGAATTAGGTATGACGGTCCATACCCAAGCAAGAGTAGTATCAGGTATAAAAGGCTTTTTTAAATATTTATTATATGAAGATATTATAAAAGAGAATCCGGCAGAATTATTAGAGGCTCCAAAGTTAGGGCGAAAACTACCTGATGTGTTGAGCACGGAAGAAATTGATCGTATCTTTAATTCAGTGGATTTAACTAATGCAAATGGACAAAGAGATAGGACTATACTGGAAGTATTGTATTCATCTGGTCTTAGAGTAAGTGAAGCAGTGAATTTAAAAATATCCAATACTTATTTTGATATAGGCTTTTTAAGAATAATAGGGAAGGGGAGCAAGGAAAGATTAGTACCGATGGGAAAGTCGGCTTCCAAGCATTTGAAGATTTATATCAATGAAGTCAGAATTCATCAAAACCCAAAGCCTGAAGCTAAAGATATTGTCTTTCTAAATCGTTTTGGAGGATCGATCAGCAGGGTATCTATTTTTACCATGATTAAAAAGCAGGTCAATTTAGCAGGTGTTCATAAAAAAGTAAGTCCCCATACATTCCGTCATTCATTTGCTACTCATCTGATAGAAGGAGGAGCTGATTTACGAGCTGTTCAGGAAATGCTAGGACATGAATCCATTACCACAACTGAAATTTATACTCACTTAGATCGTGATTTTTTATCTCAGACCTTGAAAGAATTTCACCCTAGAGCTTAGTTGTTACTTTTAGCTTTATTTCTTTTCTCTTCGTCTATATCTCTTACTAATAAACTTAGGAAAGCTGCAATTGCCATTGAGATTCCCCCCACGATTAGGGCATAAACAGCATCATTATGAAAGAAATTCCTCAAAATATAACCTAATATACCAGCAGCAACGATTTGAGGGATAACAATAAAAAAATTGAATACTCCCATGTAATACCCCATTTTGTCAGCAGGCAAAACACTACTTAACATAGCATAGGGCAATGAAAGAATACTGGCCCAAGCTATACCAACGCCAATCATACTGATGACTAATGTGTTTGGATCATTAATGTAAAATATAGAGATTAAGCCAGCTCCACCACACAATAAAGCAATCATATGTGTGCCTTTTCTGCCAAAATATTTTGCTAAAATGGGTAATCCAAATGCTGCTAAAGCCGCTATGCCGTTATAAACACCAAACATGATACCTACCCAGTTTGCTCCTTCATTATAAAGCGCTGATTCAGTGTCCGTGGTACCATAGACATGCTCCGTTACTGCCGGAGTAGTATAAATCCACATGGCAAATAAGGCAAACCAAGAAAAGAACTGTACAAAAGCCAATTGCATCATAGTTTTAGGCATCTTGAAAATACCTATGAAAGATTCAGCTAGTCCACTGAAGATCTTTCTTTCACTATTTTCAGCTTTCAGTTTTTCTAAGTCTTCAGGTGGGTATTCTTTTGAATTAAACACAGTCCACATTACAGCTGAGGAGAAAGCAATACCTCCTATATAAAACGACCATTTTACGGAATCAGGAATTTCACCTGATGCAGCGGTATTTGAAACGCCCAGCCAATTTGTTAAAACATAAGGTAAAACCGATGCGACTACCGCACCAATACCAATGAAAAATGCCTGCATGGCAAAGCCTTTCGTTCGTTGCTCATTGGGCAATACATCACCAACAAATGCTCTGAAAGGTTCCATGCTGATGTTGATTGAGCCATCCATCACCCATAGCATTCCTGCTGCAACCCAAAGAGCCGGTGAATTAGGCATGATGAATAATGCAATGGTTGCCAATATAGCACCTATTGCAAAGAAAGGTCTTCTACGTCCCCATTTGGGAATCCAGGTTTTATCAGAATAATATCCAATTATGGGTTGAACAATTAAGCCCGTAACCGGTGCTGCTAACCATAATATAGGAAGGCTATCTTTTGAAGCTCCTAAAGTCTCAAATATTCTACTTACGTTTGCGTTTTGAAGCGCAAACCCAAATTGAATTCCTAAAAATCCAAAACTCATATTCCAGATTTCCCAAAAACTTAATTTTGGTTTCTTAGAAGCAATTGAAATATCTTCCATTAAATTATTTATGGTTTAAAAATGTTGTGGGGGTTTACCAAATAATTATTCACTTACCAATTTATAATGAATTGTTCTTCTTCCCATTTAAATTTGCTTAGCGGTAGATTTTCTATTTTAAAATCAGTCCTTTCCTGATCTGGTAGTGGATCAAAGTTTGATATTGGATCTATGAATCTAAAAGGTGATTTTTCTATTGGGATTGACTGTTGATCGATTGAAATCTCCTGCTTTAATTCATTTTCAAAGCCGTGGAAGTATATCTGCACTTCTTTATATTGAGATTTATAATTTCCTTCTTTAGCATGGAAAATTATTTGTTTCTCCTGAGGCTTATATTCGATTACTCTTTTATAAAAAGCACCTTCTACATGATTGAAAGTGTCACCATCATCTTCATAATATTGGTAGGTATTATTTTCTGATCCTTTATAAATATGAAGATATAAAACACTATTTTGATTGTTACTCAAGCTTTGCACCCTGTCTTGCATGGGGATAATAGAAGAAGCTTTTATAAATACAGGTAACTTTTCAATTGGACACTCTGCTATAATTTCCTGCGTACCGTGATAGAATTTATCATCGTATAAATCATACCAATTTCCTTCAGGTAAATATACCTTAGCTAAATTTACTTCACTTGAAACCGGAGCTACTAAAATATTAGCCCCAAATAAGTATTGGTTTTCATATAGGGAGTTGTAGATTTTATCATCGTGTGGGTAATAAATCGCTAAACTGCGAGCTACGGGAATACCACTTTCATGAGCCTCATAAAATGCTGAATATATATAAGGCATTAATTTATAGCGCAGATTTATGTAATTACGGGAAATTTCTTCGACCTCTTCACCAAATGCCCAAGGTTCAGAATCTCGGCTGTTAATCATACTATGACCTCTAAAGAATGGAGCAAATGCTCCAATTGAAATCCATCTTGCAAACAATTTACTGTTAGCATCACCTGCAAAGCCGCCAATATCGTAACCTGAGAATGCCACTCCTGTTAAGCCAAGACTGTTGACTAGTCGAACTCCCAATAGCATGTGTTCGTCATTGGCCACATTATCGCCAGTCCAAACTGCGGCATATCTTTGTATACCGGCAAAGCCTGCTCTAGTAAGATTGAAAACTCTTTTATTAGGATGGTTCTTCTTGGCTCCTTCATAGGTACTTCTGGCCATTTGCATGCCGTATATATTCCTTGCTTTTCGGGTAGATGCTTTTTGACCTTCAAAATCAAACTCCATCAGCTCAGGAAGATATTGACCCCAGGTTGCAATTTCGTTCATGTCATTCCATAAACCAGAAATTCCTAAATCAGTGTAAGCTTTTAGTTTCTCAGCCCACCAGTTTCTAACATCTGGATTTGTAAAGTCAGGGAAATGGCACCATCCAGGCCATACTTCTCCTTCATAATATTCACCATCTGGATATTTAATGAATACATCTTCTTTTACTCCTGAGTCATAAGCTTCATAGCCTTCTTGGATTTTAATACCTGGATCACATATGACCACAAGCTTAAATCCCATTTCCTCCAGCTTTTCAATCATTTTACTCGGATTCGGAAAATCTTCCCCATCCCAGGTAAATATTTTATAATCTTGCATATGATGGATGTCTAAAACCATCACATCTGCAGGAATTTCTTTTTCCCTGAAAAAATTAGCTATACCTAAAACTTCCTTGTCAGGTTTATAACTGTAACGACATTGCTGGTAGCCTAAACTCCACATAGGAGGGAGTTCCATTCTTCCTGTTAAATCAGTGTAGGCGCTAATAATATCTTCTACATTATCCTCATAAATGAAGTAATAGGCCATATCACCTTGGTCAGCTGAAAAGCTAGAGAACCTTCTATTTGAAGCTCCAAAATTGAAATGTGATTTATGACTGTTATCTAGGTAGATGCCGTAGGAAAGATGGTTGTGTATTCCAATATAAAAGGGAATACTACAGTATAATGGATCGCTATCTGGTGGGTAACCGAAATGGTCAGTATTCCAGTTTTGATATCCATTTCCTTTTCTATCTAAAGGCCCTGTTTTTTCGCCTAAACCAATAAATCTTTCCCCTTCTTGAAGTTTTTTATAGGTAGTAACTTGCTCTCCCAACCACGAGGTGCTAAAAGAAGCATCATCTTCATTGATAAGCTCACCAGCCTTATTTTTAAATTTTACAGCAAATGGAGATTTGTTAAGTTCTAAAGTAAGTTTATCAGTTTTTATTTCTACAATATTATCATGATAGATACAGCTAAAGTCAATATTTAGTGGTTTCGAAATAACCGCATAGGAGTGCTTATCGAATTCTTTTGAGGAGCTTAAATGTATTTTAAAAGTTCCTTCCTGTATTACGCTGATTTTGAAATATGCATTCTCAGTTTTGCCAGAAATACCATAAGAAGTTTCTTCATAGTGTTCAATATTTCCACAATGAAGGTTTGAATTCGATTTATTTATCGTTTTAGAACTAATCATCCATTTTACTTTTAAGAACCGCTAAGCTATCCAATGAAGTTATCAGAATTTACTGATGCAATTATAAATTTAATGCAATCGTTTGCGGTGCCGTTTGCAATTTAACGATTTGTATTTAAAAATCATTTAATATGCTTTTTTAAAGGATTTCAGATCTGTTTACAGTGGCTAATATTAGCTTTAGCAAAATAGATTTAGGAAACAAAATCATTTATTTCTGTTTTGAAATTTAAATTAGCAACTTTGTCACAGATTAATAATACATATCATTATAATAGAGTTGATTTAATAAGATGTCACAAAATTTATATCATAAATTATCTTCTGAAAAGCCTTTTTTTATAGTAGGTCCGTGCGTAATGGAAAGTATGGATTTATTGCATACAGTTGCCAAGGAAATAGTTACCCTTAAAAAGGAGTTTGATGTTGAAATCATTTTTAAATCTTCTTTTGATAAGGCAAATAGAACTTCAGCATCAGCTAAAAGAGGTCCTGGATTAGAAGAGGGGAGAGAATGGCTGCAGGAAATTAAGTCAACTTATGATCTTCCAGTTACTACAGATGTGCATGAGTCAAATCAGCCTAAATTATTAGAAGATGTGGTTGATATTATGCAGATACCTGCTTTTTTATGCCGTCAAACAGATTTATTGTTAGCAGCTGCTGAAACAGGCAAAATTGTAAATATTAAAAAAGCGCAATTTTTATCAGGGGAAGATATGTATTACCCTGCTCAAAAGGTGGTACAGACGGGGAATAAGCAGGTTATGTTGACCGAGCGTGGTAATATGTTTGGGTATAATAATTTAATAGTAGATTTCCGGAATATTCCAGACATGCTTGAGCACGGTTTTCCTGTAATTATGGATTGTACTCATTCTGTACAGCGTCCCGGTGGGGCAGGAGGAAAGACTGGAGGCAATAGAGAGTTTGTACCTGGTATGGCAATGGCAGCGAAAGCTTTTGGGGCTAATGGTTATTTTCTGGAAACTCATCCTAATCCTGATGAAGCATGGAGTGATGGACCTAATCAGGTATTTTTAAAGGATTTAAAAGCATTAATAAAATCAATAATTCAATGAGTCGGATTTTAGATTCTGCTAAAGAAACAATTGCTATTGAAGCTAAATCAGTAAAAGATTTAGAAAGCTTACTGACAGATGATTTTGAAAAGGCTGTGAAGGCCATTATGGATAGTAAAGGTAAGCTGATTGTAACGGGTATGGGTAAATCCGGAATAATTGGAAGAAAATTAGCGGCTACATTTTCAAGCACAGGCACACCTAGTTTCTTTTTGCATCCAGGGGAGGCTTATCATGGCGATTTAGGTCTGATACAACAAAATGACATAGTATTAGCAATCTCTAATTCAGGAGAAACAGATGAACTACTTAAAATTTTACCTTATTTTCTAAGAAACGGGAATAAAATAATCGGAATGAGTGGAAATCCCGCTTCAACATTAGCTAAGAATACTCATTTTCATTTGAATGTACATGTAGAGGAAGAGGCTTGTCCCCTTGATTTGGCACCCACTTCCTCAACCACAGCTACTTTGGTAATGGGGGATGCATTGGCTGTTGCCTTAATGCGTGAACGAGATTTTCAACCTGAGCATTTCGCTTTATTTCATCCTGGAGGTTCTTTGGGAAGAAGATTATTAATGCGAGTGAAAGATGTGATGAGGTCTACAGAATTGCCAGTTATTGCATCTGATAGTAAAATGGAGGAGGTTATTCAAGCCATGTCCGCAGGAAGGTTGGGTATTGCCATAATTGAAGATCAAGCTAAATTATCAGGAGTAATTACAGATGGTGATTTAAGACGAGGAATGAAAAATAATAAAGCTAATTTCATGGACCTTCAAGCCAAAGATATTATGACTAATTCTCCTAAATTCATTGATAAAGAAATGAAACTAAAGGAGGCTGAATTGATGATGATGGAACATAAAATTAACACTTTACTAGTGGCTGAGGATCAGAAATGCATTGGTGTATTACAGCTTTACGATCTGTAGTTGTAAATTTTAAAATATTAATGAAGTAGTATTTTAAATTATATGTTGATTAGCTCAACATACATTAAATAACATTATCTCTTATTCCCTTTTATATTTCTTTCATTATTGTCATTTTTGAGTTCTTAAACGAAACGTAATTCATTAAAATATAAAAACATGGCTAAAGCAGGAGTATTATCCGGAGACGAAATGATGAATCTTCTTCATCATGCAAAAGAAAATAAATATGCATTACCGGCAGTAAACGTAATTGGTAACAATTCAATTAATTCAGTTTTAGAAACTGCTAGAGATGTAAATTCACCAGTTTTCATTCAATTCTCTAATGGAGGAGCTGCTTTTAATGCAGGGAAAGGATTATCTAATGATGGACAAAAAGCCGCTATAGCTGGGGCTATTGCAGGCGCTCATCATGTTCATTTAATGTCAAAAGAATATGGCGTTCCTGTAATTTTGCATACTGATCACTGTGCTAAGAAATTATTGCCATGGATTGATGGGTTATTAGAAGCAGGTAAAGAGTTTTATAAAACACATGGTAAGCCGTTGTTTAGCTCACATATGATCGATTTATCTGAGGAGCCATTAGAAGAAAATATCGAAATCTGTAAGAAGTACTTAAAGCCAATGGCTGAAATGGGTATGCACCTTGAGATTGAACTAGGTATCACTGGTGGTGAAGAAGATGGTGTTGACAATACTGGAGTTGATAGTAGTAGATTATATACTCAGCCAGAAGAAGTGGCTTATGCATATGAGCAATTAAAGGAGGTGAGTGATAATTTCACTATTGCGGCATCATTCGGAAATGTTCATGGTGTATATAAACCAGGAAATGTTGAGTTACGTCCTGACATCTTAAAAAACTCACAAGATCATATTCAGAAAAAGCATGATACAGCAGAAAAGCCAGTATTATTTGTATTCCATGGTGGATCAGGTTCTGAGCCAGAGAAAATCGAGGAGGCAATTGGATATGGAGCTGTGAAAATGAATATCGATACAGATATGCAATGGGCATTCTGGAATGGTGTACATGGCTATTACAAAGAGCATAAAGATAGATTGCAACAACAAATCGGTACTCCTGATGATCCAGATTTACCAAATAAGAAGTTTTATGATCCAAGAGCTTGGTTAAGAAAAGGTGAGCAGAGCATGGTAGAACGTTTAAAACAAGCTTTTAAAGAATTAAACTGTATTAATAGACTGGCTTAAAAAGTCATTAAATTCTAAGTATTAAAGCACAGGTATAATTGCCTGTGCTTTTTTTTGCTTTATAATTAAGCTATATTTTCTTTTTAGTACTTTTAAGTTTATTGTATTCATATTCCAGATGAAAATAAATTTTCTTCTATTATGCTTTCACACAGTATTCATTCTGTCAGCTTGTAATTCCTTAGAAATGAAAAATAATGATGAATCAATTATTAATTCTGAATTCCCTGATGGTGTTGCATATGAAATTTTTATTCAATCATGGGCTGATGGAAATGGTGATGGAATTGGTGATTTTATAGGCGCAATACAAAAATTAGATTATTTGCAGGATTTAGGTGTGTCTGCTGTTTGGCTAATGCCTATCATGCCTTCACCTTCTTACCATAAATATGATGTAACCGATTATAAAGCCATCCATCCTGATTATGGAACAATGGATGATTTTAAAACCTTTTTAAAAGAGGCTCATAATCGAAATATTAAGGTGATTATTGACATGATCATCAACCATACTTCTTCTGAACATCCTTGGTTTAAGGAAGCTTTTAAGGGCAGAAATAATCCCTATCGTGATTACTATATCTGGGCAGATATAGATAGTGTAGCAGATAAAATATCAAAAAAAGAGGTCACACAAGATTCGGATAATATTACGCAATGGCATGCTGTAAATAATGATAGAAATGAGCAGCATTATTATGGTTTTTTCTGGGGAGGAATGCCGGACTTAAATTTTGATAACCCGAAAGTCAGAAAGGAAATTTATGATATTGGGAAATACTGGCTAAACGAAATTGGTGTTGATGGATTTAGATTAGATGCTGCAAAACACATTTTCCCTGATGAAAGAATTAAAGACTCTTATTTGTTTTGGCAGGAGTACAAAAGGGAAATGCAAAAAGTAAAAGATGATGTTTATTTGGTAGGAGAGGTATGGGCACCTGCTTCAGTTGGAAAAGAATTTGCTAAAGGTCTGCCTGCATTATTTAATTTTGATTTGGCTGGAAGTATACAGCAATCTATCCTTCAAGAAAGAAATATTGCCAGTACCATCAGTGGCCCTTCTTGGGAAAACCTTGATAAAGAAGACATCATAAGTAGATTAATCAAACAAAGAAAGCTTTATAAAGATGCATCAAATGATTATAAAGATGCGATTTTTCTAACCAATCATGATCAAAATAGAATCATGAGTAATCTGAATGGTGATCTAAAGAAGGCAAAATTAGCGGCCTCCATTTTTTTAACTTTAGCAGGAACGCCATACATCTATTATGGTGAAGAAATAGGTATGTTGGGTAAAAAGCCGGATCCAAATATACGAGAACCATTCTTATGGGATACTAAAGAATTGGATACTTTTAGAACAAACTGGATCGAAGCAGTATTCACGAAAGATGGTAAAGTTCAATCTCTTCGAGAGCAAAAAGATAATCCTCTGTCATTATATCATCATTATAGGAATTTGATCCATTTCAGAAATCAATACATTGCTTTATCAAAAGGAAATATTGAATCTATAGAAAATTCAAATCCATACTTAGTAGTCTATCGTAGAGTATATCAAAATGAGCTGTTAAATGTTGTGCATAATTTATCCTCACAATCTCAATTGTTGGATACTATTCCTAAGGAGATAATTTATGGGGGAAATAGCATCATTAATAATACAATAAATCCATTCAGTACAATTATTTATAAATGAGTAAATTTCAATTAAATATTAATCCAAAAAGTACAGATTTTGACGAATTAGGGCATATCAATAATGTAGTGTATTTACAATGGGTTCAGGATGTGGCAGAGGCACATTGGAAGAATATTTCAGGAACGGATGATGATCAAATTAATCTTTGGGTAGCCTTGAGACACGAAATAGATTACAAAAAAGAAATTAAGCCTAATGAAAAAGTGGTAGCTGAAACGTGGGTAGCTTCAATGGAAGGAGTGAAATCTGAAAGAATGACAAGAATTTTTAATCCTGATAATAACCAAACTAAAGCAGAGGCGAGAACATTTTGGTGTTTATTAGATGCTAAAACTAAAAGGCCCAAAAGGATACCAGAAGATATGAAAAGGTTGTATGAGAGTTAGAATTAATTTCCTCTGTAACATTTTCAAAATTGATAAGTTAGAAGTATAAAATAACTAAAAGCTATGATTGCAATATTATCTCCAGCTAAAAGTCTGGATTTTGAGAAACAATTTGAGATTAGAAGTACCCAAACTAGATTTGATAAAGAGACCCATCAATTAATAGAAGTTCTTAAAGATAAATCGGAAGAAGAGGTTGGTGAATTGATGAGCATAAGTGATAAATTAGCTCAGTTAAATGTTGAGCGTTATGATAACTTTAAAAGGAAGACTCCTAAGCATGCTAAGCAAGCAATTTTAGCTTTCCAAGGTGATGTTTACCAAGGCTTAGAGGCTGAGGAATTCACACAAGAAGAGCATGACTATGCTCAGCAACATATTCGCATTTTGTCTGGTTTATATGGCCTGTTAAGACCATTAGATTTAATTCAACCCTACAGATTGGAAATGGGTACTAAACTAGAAACCGATAAGGGTAATAATCTTTATGAGTTTTGGGATGACAAAATAACAGATTTGTTAAAGGAGGATATTAAATCTCAAGGTGATAATATCTTGATTAATCTCGCTTCAAATGAATACTTCAAATCTGTAAATAAAAAAGAATTAAAAAAGGATTTTAAAATTGTGGATGTTGAGTTCAAAGACTTTAAAAATGGCAAGTATAAAATTATATCCTTTTTTGCTAAAAAGGCCAGAGGCTTAATGGCAAGATTCATTGTAAAAAATAAAATCGAATCTATTGAAGATTTGAAAGGCTTTGATTTAGATGGTTATTCTTATGATCCAAATGATTCGAGTGAGATTAAATTAGCTTTTAAAAGAGGGTAAAATCATCTTATAGGCTAAGATTATTTAAAAGGATAGTGTTGAATTCAAAAACGCTATCCTTTTTATTTTTATATTGTAATTCATTAATTCTAATTACTAATTATAAAACTATGAAAAAGAATTTTACAATATTATTGGTGTTCATTCTTATTCCAATTATTGGCTTTGCCCAAGATATAAATCAAATCGCCCTCGAAAAAGCTGAGGAGATAGAAGAAAAAGTAATTGAGTGGAGAAGATATTTTCATCAGAATCCAGAATTGTCAAATCGTGAATATGAAACGGCTAAAAAAATAGCCAAGCACCTTGAAGATTTGGGCCTTGAAGTAGAAACGGGCATAGCTCATACTGGTGTTGTGGGTTTATTAAAAGGTGGGAAGTCAGGACCTGTTGTGGGTTTAAGAGCCGATATTGATGCCTTGCCAGTTACGGAGAGAAATGATTTACCATTTAAGTCTGAAGTAGTAACAGAATATAATGGAAAAGAAACTGGAGTTATGCATGCCTGTGGACATGATACTCATATTGCTATTATGATGGGTGTAGCTGAAGTTTTCAGTGAAATTAAAGACAAGATTCCAGGAACAATAAAATTCATTTTCCAACCAGCGGAAGAGGGTGTGCCTGCTGGTGAAAGAGGAGGAGCAAAAATGATGGTGGAAGAAGGAGTTTTGAAAAATCCTGATGTTGATGCCATTTTTGGTCTGCATATAAATGCGGGTACTCCAGTTGGACATATCAAGTACAAGTCTGAAGGAATAATGGCTGCATCAGATAGATTTACCATTAAAGTAAAAGGAAAACAAGCGCATGGGTCAACACCATGGGCCAGTATAGATCCGATCGCGGTTTCTGCTAGAATTATCAATGGATTGCAATATATTATCTCTAGAAATTCTGAATTGACCAACGAAGCAGCAGTTATCACGGTTGGAATTATGCAGGGGGGTGTTCGTTACAATATTATTCCTGAAGAAGCTTATTTGGAAGGAACCATTCGCACACTGGATGCGGATATGAAAAAAATGATCCATGAAAAGATTCGAATTACAGCACAAAAAATTGCTGAGATTGAAGGGGCTACCGTTGAAGTAGAAATCATTGAAAATGCACCTTTAACCTATAATGATCCTGAACTAACTCGAAAAATGGCTGCATCATTAGAAAAAACAGTAGGTGCAGAAAAGCTTCATATTATGAAAGCAATTACAGGAGCTGAAGATTTCTCTTACTTTCAAAATGAAATTCCCGGTTTGTATTTCTTTATTGGGGGGCAGCCAAATGAGCAACCAGAAGGACAAGCTTTAGGTGGTCATCATACTCCAGATTTTTATATTGACGAAAGTGGTTTGATAACGGGAGTGAAAGCTTTTGTTAACCTTACATTAGATTACATGAATAATAACTAGATTAATAATAGTATTGAGTCTTTGATAAGGCTCAATACTTTTAAGCTTATCGATAGTGAAACATATTAATATTTACTCCTTCTAAAGTGGTATATTGACTCATAAGGTTTGCGGTTAGACAGGAGTGAATGGGTAAAACGTATACAATATCACCAATATTGAATTCATCAAACTTTTCATCATCAACATGCATCGTTCCGTGTTCTTGCGACAGTTTTTTCATGTAGCAATTCTTAATAGGGGAACCCCATCTTTCATCTTCTTTTTTGGAAATTAAACCGTAAATGGTTCTGCCATTTTGTTCAATTCTATCTTTAGATAAATGAATAGCTCCACCGTAAAGGATTATCTCGTTTCGATCTTTATGTTTGGCTACAACAGGACAAGCTAACGCTACAGCAATATCATTATAACTACATGATCCGATTTCAGCCTGCATGACATCATAAAAGACAAAATTCCCAGGACGCATTTCATCAATATGGTCAAAGTCACTGCATATACTACAGCTAGGAGTGTCTCCGTTCGAAATAATCAGTTCAGGATATTGTTTTTTGAAATGATCTTTTAAATCGATCATCAACTGTGAGGTTTCTTGATGTATTTTATTTATTTCTTCTTTTCCCTTTGCTTGATAGGAATGCCCTGCATGTTGAATGAAACCAACAAAATTCACCAATTCATTCTTTTCAATTTCATTAATAATGGATTGGATTTCTTCAAGTTTTTGAGCCTGAACGCCTGTCCTATGATAACCCGCATCAATTTTTATGAATATATTAAGTGGATGTCTTATTTCTTTGTTTAAATGTTGAACTGTTTCAACTGACTCAACACAGATATTTAAGGTGATTTCTTTTGCCAGATAATTCACCGTGTCAATCTCTAATAAGTTGAGTGGAAAAGCTACAGTGATATCTTTCCAGCCTGATTTATGGAAATATTTAGCCATTTCTAATGAAGAAACGGCACAAGAGTCAATGCCAAACTCTTTAAACCACTCGCCAATTTCATGCGATTGATGTGTTTTAAAATGCGGCCTTAATTTACAATTGAATTCTTTGGCACGATCCACCATATTTTCAATGTTTTTTCGGCATTTGCCTTTATCTAATAATAGGGTTGGTTTCGTGATCTTCATATTGGCTTTATTCTATTTGGATTAATTCACCCCCATTGCTAACTTCTACATTAAGACTAGGATTTCCTACATACAATATTCTTCCAGCATTTTCAATAGAACCAGTTATAGAGTTTTTTGCATTTACTATTATATCATTATAACCTCTATGTAGAATTTTAGCATTATTTACTTGAAGATTTTCGCATTCATATATCCCATCATTGAAATATGCATAAATCGTTAATTCATCACTTCTACCAATGACATTATAATTTGCGGAAGAATTACTAGATAAAAGAATATAAGAATTATTTATTAATAGATTTATATCACCTACTGCATTTTCAGTCCTTATCGAAATTGGTCTATATAGTGTGTCATTTGTTATGATATTGCCGTTACTTAGAGAAATTATATTTATGCTTTCTTTATCTGTAAACCATTTTAATTTTGGTTTTTTAAAATCTCTAGTCCAACCACATGAATTATAATTGAAGAAGCTAATCGAATCATTTTCATATTCATAGATAATTTCAGGAATTAAATTTTCACCATAAGTCAATTCAAAATATTCATTTTCAGCTTCTATTATTTCTAATTCTATATCATCATAAATGACTAGCTGATTGAATGATTCTAGTTCTGTAATAGAAATAGTAGTTTCCTCTCCGGCTGATTGAAAACAATCGGGGGCATTAGTTGAATTGCAACCCAAAAATGATAAGCTTATAATGAGAAGAAAGAAGCAATATTTAATTCTTTTTAAAATCTCCATCCTATTCCAAATTCAGATTGTTCTGCAGTTGCAGCATGCGTTTTTAAAGATGCTATAGCCATTAAATGATCATGGAACTGATACCTTAATCCATATCTTTGATATACAGGCATATTTTTAGCACTAGGATCATATACATAAATTCCTAACTGAGTGATAAATCCAAGCTTTCCAAATTTCAACTCATGACCAAGTAAAAGCGAAACTCTTCTGAAATCTTCTATCTTCTCATTATTTCTTATTCTTTGCCAATCTTGCTGAATTTGTTCTTTTAATGCTGTATTATGAGAATAATCTAAACCAATTCCTACATCACTCTTTTTATTTAAATACTTTTGGCCAAATATGATTACATTAAAGAAAGGTTTGGAATCTCTAACCTGTAAAGTTTTTGTATTATAACCTCCGCTTAATGAAAAATAGAGTTGATACGGAATTTTTTCAATTGGTTTTATTGCATTATTTATTTCTTCTGTCTTACTGATGATTTTGTAAGACATACCCAAATTGGCAGTTATTATATTAATACCTCTATTTGGGGCTCTTTGAGCGCCATTACTAGCGTGTGTAACATTTAAGTTTGGAGTCAGATTAAATTTATCATTGATATTAATCTCATAAGTCAACCTTGTTTGTAACAAAATAGTGATAGGGGTTGAGATCATATTATTCTGGTTATTAGTCTCCCTATCATAAGGGTTAGTAGAATAGACTAAACCAGTCCCAATGCGAAAATATAATGCCGTGTTTTCTTTTCTACTTATTGGGAGATCCATATTCGCAGCCCCAACTATCAAATGACCTAATTTTGGATTTCTTAGGTTGTAATAAGATAGACCATAGTTTACAATTGGCTTATTGTAAAGGCTTTCCCATTCTCTTCTGCCATTTAATCTTTGTTGAAAACTCAATTCAATTCCACTTGGATTCGAAACTGCCAAATGAGAAACATATTGATTATGTTTTAAAATAAACCCTTTAATAATTTGCCCATTCAAATACCAGTCGTATTTCTGGGCATGAGCTGAAAGACTTATTATTATAAATAATAAGATTGCTAAAAATCTCTTCAACACTATGATAATTTAAACTGCAACAGCTGCTTTAATATGTGGGTGATATTGATAATCTACCAACTCGAAATCTTCAAATTTGAAGTCGAAGATATTCTTGACTTCAGGGTTGATTTTCATTTTTGGTAGCGGGTAGGGCTCTCTTGATAGTTGAAGATGAGTTTGGTCTAAATGGTTAGAATATAAATGAGCATCACCTAATGTATGAACAAATTCACCTGGCTCAAGATCACAAACTTGTGCAACCATCATAGTTAATAGTGCATAAGATGCGATATTAAATGGAACACCTAAAAATACGTCAGCTGATCTTTGATACAATTGACAACTTAATTTTCCATCCGCTACATAAAATTGGAAAAATGCATGACAAGGAGGGAGTGCCATATTAGGAACATCTGCTACATTCCAAGCACTTACCATAATTCTTCTAGAATCAGGGTTGTTTTTAATTTGATCAATTATTTGACTAATTTGATCTATATGCTTTCCGTCAGGGGTTGGCCAGTTTCTCCATTGAGAACCATAAACTGGACCTAATTCACCATTTTCATCTGCCCATTCATCCCATATTGAAACGCCATTCTCTTTTAGGTACTTGATGTTAGTTTCACCTTTTAAAAACCATAGTAACTCATGAATGATCGACCTCAAATGCAACTTTTTTGTAGTAACAACGGGAAAGCCTTCTGATAAATCAAATCTCATCTGATAACCGAAAACACTAAGGGTTCCAGTTCCTGTTCTATCTCCTTTTTCAGTGCCATTATCTAAAATGTGCTGCATTAAATCGTGATACTGCTTCATACTATGGTAATTAAAAGACGCTAATAATTCTTAAAGATAATAAATGATAAAAACTATCTATAAAACATCATGTAATATAATACAAAATGAGATATGGTAACTAGGATTAACCTGGCGAATTCCACTCTATTTCTTTCTGATTTTTCAGTTCTGGTATACAGATAGTAAAATACTGCAAAGTAGGGGATAGGTAAACCAATGAAGGCAAGTTCAGAAATTGGAATCCTACCCATTATGATAATAACGGCAGGAATCCAATATATAAATGATGAATACCTTTTAGCACTTTCTAAATTCATTCAAATTATAGTTTTTCGTAAATGATTGCGGCACCTTGCCCAACTCCAACACACATGGTAGCTAAACCATATTTCACATTTTCTCTTTTTTGCATTTCATGTAATAAAGTAGCTGAAATTCTAGTGCCACTAGCTCCTAAAGGGTGACCAATCGCAATTGAACCACCGTTTACATTTATAATGTCAGGGTTTAAATCTAAATCCTGAATGCAGGCTATCGATTGAGAGGCGAAAGCTTCATTTAATTCAATTAAATCTAAATCATTTACAGATAATCCAGCTCTCTTCAAAGCTTTTTTTGTAGCAGGAACTGGACCTATTCCCATAGTTTCAGGTCCTACACCAGCAATCGCCATGCTAACCACTCTAGCCATTGGTTTTAAATTGAATTTTTTAAGGGTTTCTTCATTTACAATTAAAGATGCGGCAGAACCATCATTAACCCCACTTGCATTCCCTGCAGTTACTGTCCCATCTTTTTTGAAGGCAGGTTTTAAAGTGCTTAATTTTTCAATAGATGATAATCTAGGATGTTCATCTTTATCAAAAATAATATCGTCAGCTTTTCTTTGAGGTACATTAACGGGCACTATTTCGTTACTAAATTTACCTGCTTTATGAGCTGCATCGTATTTTACTTGTGAATTATGAGCAAATTCATCCTGACTCTCTCTACTGATCTTCCATTGTTCAGCAACATTTTCAGCAGTTTCGCCCATCGCAAATGGATAATGCATATCTGCTAATTTTGGATTTATAAATCTCCAACCAATTGTAGTGTCATATATTTCTGGTTTTCTAGAATAAGCAGTTTCAGCTTTTGCCATAACAAAAGGAGCTCTTGTCATACTTTCAACACCTCCGGCAATAAAGGCTTCGCCATCACCTAACATAGTAGCTCTACTGGCATCCATTATGGATTGTAGGCCAGAGGCGCATAATCTGTTTACCGTAACTCCACCCACCTCTATGGGTAATCCAGCCATAAGGCCAGCCATTCTTGCTACATTTCGATTATCTTCTCCCGCTTGATTAGCAGCTCCAAAAATCACATCTTCTAATAATGATTTGTCGAAATTGGGCTGTCTTTCTAATAAACTTTTGATAATATGAGCTGCCAAATCATCTGGCCTTACGCTACTTAGGGTCCCACCAAATTTTCCGACAGGTGTTCTTGCTATGTCTACAATATAAGCTGTTTTAATCATTTCCTTTTTTTTATTCGAAATTAATCTTTTTGATTTTTAGCTGAAAGTCTTAACTCAAAATGTTAATCTTGATTATCTATAGATAATAATAAAAACTCAATTGATTTGTTTAATTCAATTTATCAAGTTTCCCATCTCTCATTTCATGTCTTTCATCTGATATGGCCGCTAGATCTTTATTATGAGTTACGATTACAAAAGCTTGTCCAAATTCATCCCTTAATTTTAAAAATAAGGAATGGAGTTCTTCAGCATTTTTTGAATCTAAATTACCGCTGGGCTCATCTGCAAAGACTATGGATGGGTTGTTCATAAGAGCTCTGGCAACAGCTACTCTTTGTTGCTCTCCACCACTTAATTGACCGGGTTTATGTTCTGCCCTGTTATCAATACTTAGAATTTTCATCAGTTCTTGTGCCCTTATTTGAGATTCCTTTTGATCTCTCTTAGAAATGTAGGCAGGAATTAATATATTTTCTTCTGCCGTAAACTCTGGAAGTAGATTATGGAATTGAAAAATAAAACCAATTGCATTATTTCTAAAGTTGGATAGCCTGCTTCCATTAAGTTTACTAATATCTTTATTGTCGAATATTAATTCACCATTATCAGCTTGATCCAACGTTCCTAAAATATGTAATAAAGTACTTTTTCCGGCACCGCTCGGTCCTACAATAGCACTTATTTTTGCCTTTTCTAATTGAAAGTCAATGCCATCTAAGACTTTCAGATCTCCATAATTTTTTTGAATGTTTTTAGCAATTAATAAGCTCATGCCTCAAAGATAATGAAAACAGTAAATCTGAAATATGAAAGTTGAATTATCTTAAGTATTGGCGATAGAATTCAAAATATGCATATTCAAAATCTTTATAAACTTCAATAATTCAAAGTATTTGCAAATTTGTAATTTGTAAATTACTGTTGAGGTTGAATAATAATATTTAATGCCGTACATTCGCAGAAAAATTATCCAAGAATGAACATACACGAATATCAAGCCAAAGGAATACTTGAAAAGTACGGAGTAACCATTCAAAAAGGAATTGTTGCCGATACACCGGAAGATGCTACAGCTGCAGCTAAGAAATTAAACTCAGAAACAGGTACTGAGTGGTATGTGATAAAAGCACAAATTCATGCTGGAGGTAGAGGTAAAGGAAAAGTAAAAGAAACTGATTCAAACGGAGTTGTATTGGCAAAAAGCTTAGATGAGGTAGCACCAAAGTCACAAGCTATTTTAGGGGGTACATTAGTTACTCACCAAACTGGTGAAGAAGGTAAAGTTGTTAATAAAATATTAGTAGCACAAGACGTTTACTATCCAGGCGAAAGTGAGCCAAAAGAATATTATTTAGGTATTCTTTTAGATAGAGCCAAAGGATGTAATGTTATCATGGCCTCTACTGAAGGGGGTATGGATATAGAGGATGTTGCTGAGAATACTCCAGAGAAAATCATTAAGGAGTGGATTGATCCACGTGTTGGTTTACAAGGATTTCAAGCAAGAAAAGTTGCTTTTAAGTTAGGGTTAGAGGGTGAAGCTTTCAAAAATATGGTGAAGTTTATCTTTTCACTTTATGAAGCGTATGATGCAACGGATTCATCAATGTTCGAGATTAACCCAGTATTAAAAACATCAGATAATAAAATTTTAGCAGTTGATGCTAAGGTTAATTTAGATGATTCAGCTTTATATCGTCATAAAGATTTAGCTGAAATGAGAGATAAGACGGAAGAAGATCCTGCAGAAGTTGAAGCAGCTGAATCTGGCTTGAACTACGTAAAACTTGACGGAAACGTAGGTTGTATGGTGAACGGTGCTGGTTTAGCGATGGCTACTATGGATATCATAAAATTATCAGGAGGCGACCCTGCTAATTTCTTGGATGTAGGAGGTAGCGCAAATGCAGAAACTGTAGAAGCGGGTTTCAGAATCATTTTAAAAGATCCTAAAGTAGAAGCTATCTTAATCAATATCTTTGGTGGTATTGTGAGATGTGACAGAGTTGCAAAGGGTGTTGTTGAAGCCTACAAAAACATAGGAGATATTAATGTGCCTATTATTGTTCGTTTACAAGGAACGAACGCTGAAGAAGGTGCTAAAATCATAGAAGAGTCAGGATTGAAAGTAACTTCTGCTATCGTATTGAAAGATGCAGCAGAAAGAGTTAAAGAAGCTTTAGCTTAATAAAAACTTAAATTATATTAGAGCAGCTGATCTTCAGGTCAGCTGCTTTTATTTTTTCAACCCAATATGCACCTGTAGCTCAACTGGATAGAGTATCGGATTTCGGCTCCGAGGGTTGGGGGTTCGACTCCCTCCAGGTGTACTACTCAAGACTTCAAAGGTCGATAAAACCTCTCAGAGATATTTGAGAGGTTTTTTTGTTTTAATTAGAGCCTGATTTACTACATTATTTATCGATATTATTCTTTAAAACTATATAGTTTAAACTTTTAAATCCTTAGTTATAATCAATATATTCGAGTTTAATTAAATAATGAATTTCATGCTTAAAAGCTTAGTATTACTACTTTCAACCATTTTCCTTACTAGTTCAGTCTACAGTCAAAAATATCCTTTCCAATTAGGTAAAGTTGATAAAAGTCAGTTTGAAATAGATTCTTGTTCATTTTATCCTGAAGCTAAATCTATGATACTTGCTGAATACGGAGATTTAAGGATCTTTATTATCCTTTGAGGGTAAAGCACCTTATTTGTGGCTGAATCAAAATTTTATTACTCATTTCAGCAAAAATTTAGAGTTTGGTTTACATAAAATATAATATTGAGTATATATATCCCTTCACAAGTTTGGATTTTAGATTCTAATTATTTCATTCAATTTGCTTTGAAAAAATATGAATAATCTTAATTTCTATAGATAATAACCCCATATTTGTAGTTTATTTATAACGGTTTAGCATATGCTCAAAGTAAATCTCACCATAGTCTTAGTTTTCTCTTTTTTCAACCTATTTGCGCAGTTCAACTTTGAACAAGTATTTCAGCAGCCACCAGCCCCGCAAGGTAATCCTGTATTTGATACTGTTGTAAAAGGGGCAACTGCATTTGCGGATGTGGATGGAGACTCTGATCAAGATGTACTGATTTCTGGACTGACTAGAGATTATGACGGAGATATACCTATCGCTAAATTGTATAGAAATGATGGAAGTGGTGTTTTCACAGAAATAACGGAGGCCCCTTTTGATGGAGTTGAAGAAAGTGCTGTGGCTTTTGCTGATGTAGATGGGGATTTAGATCAAGATGTTCTTATAGCTGGTTTAAATGCTAATGAGGAGAGAATTACAAAACTCTATATCAATGATGGGAATGCAGGTTTTTCTGAACAAATTGATACCCCGTTCGAAGGTGTAATGATTGCTGAAATTGCCTTTGAAGATGTAGATGAAGATTCAGATCAAGATGTTCTTATTACAGGATTAAATAGTGCAGATTTACCAGTTTCCATACTTTATATAAATGATGGTGAAGGTAACTTCAGTGAAGCAACTGAGGCGAGTTTCAGAGGAGTTCGAGCCGCGACTATAGCTTTTGCGGATATAAACGGAGATGAAAATATGGATGTCTTTATTTCAGGTTTCTCAGGACATGCAGGAAATTTTAATGGACCCGACATTTTTTTATATTATAGTGATGGGACTGGTGCTTTTACTGAAGTAGATGAAACGCCCTATTCAGCAGGCCCTTTTGAATTAGCTGATATTGATGGAGGCCCTTTTGATATAGCTGACATTGACGGGGATTCAGATCAGGATTTACTTATTTTCGGTGAAGAGTATTCTGGCACTCCGAATGTTAAACTATTTACTAATGACGGCAACGGAGTTTTTACTGAAGTAATGGAGACACCTTTTGAGCCTGCTTCAGGGGTTTTTGTTGAATTTATAGACATAGATCAAGATTCTGATCAGGATGTCCTGATTTCAGGAAACGGATATTTTTTACCTGAAAGATATACAAAAATTTATAGTAACGATGGAGATGGTATATTTACTGAAATTCCAGACACCGGTATTGAGGAATTTGTAAACCTTACAGTAGTAGGCTATGCTGATGTAAATGGGGATTCACTAGAAGATTTACTGATCTCAGGTATTGGTTTTGTTCACCTGTTTCTAAATAATGGCAACAGGGATTTTATCAGGTGTACAGGAACACCTTTTGAAAGGGTTACAAGCGGGTCAGTTGCACTGGCAGATGTGGATGGAGATACAGATAAGGATATACTTATTTTAGGTTATTTTGGATACAGTAGTAACAGAATAGCCAAACTTTACAGAAATATGAGCAACGGGAATTTTGAAGAAATACCTGACACTCCTTTTGATGGGTTAAAAGGGGCAATTTCCTTTGCAGATGTGGATGGAGACCACGATCAAGATGTCCTCATAGTAGGCTCAGACACAAAACTTTTTTATAATGATGGGAATGGAGTTTATACTGAAGTAATTGATACCCCTTTTGACCTCTTAAGAGGCCCTTTTGCATTTGCAGATATTGATAATGATAATGATCTTGATTTATTGGGTATGTATCCTGATGGTACTTATGATAGAACTGCAAAGTTATTTGAAAATAATGGTAGTGGTATTTTTACAGAAATAGAAAACACCATTTTTGATGCGGTTCAAGGAGGATCTGTAGAATTTGTAGATATAGATGGAGACCATGATCAAGATGTGCTCATTATAGGTTCTAATAATTCATCAACTAATATTACAAAATTCTATATGAATAACGGCAGTGGTGTTTTTACAAGATTATCTGATGGCTATGCAGCTGATGCTCCTTTCCAAGGTGTTCGCTATAGTGCTTATGCTTTTGCTGATGTTGACGGTGATCTAGATCAAGATGTACTTATAACAGGTAGAAATTATATAGGTGAAGAAACAGCTAATCTTTATATAAATCAAGGAGATGGTGTCTTTACAAAAGTTACTGACACTCCTTTTAAACCAGTGCAAGGCGGATCAATCGGCTTCGCAGATGTAGATGGCGATTCAGATCAGGATGTATATATTACAGGAGAAATTCAGGAGCTTTATACGACCTATGTTTCAAAACTCTATATAAATGATGGTATGGGGAATTTTACAGAAGTGCTTGAAACTCTTCCTTTTGAAGGATTCTCTCAATCTGTTGTCTTTTCAGATGTAGATGGTGATTTAGATCAAGATGTTTTTATGATAGGCAGTAGAGGAAAAGATAATCACGGAATTTCAAACCTATATTTAAGTACGTTAGATTTGATCCCTCCCACTATTGTATCTGATCCTCTAGTTAATGTCATAGAAAATGTTAAAACTTCAGTTTATACTGCAACGGCAGATGAGGATGTTACTTTTAGCCTAGGGACTAATAAGGACGAGCATTTATTTATCTTAAATACTGATGTGATTAGTTTTCTCACTGCCCCAGACTTTGAAAATGCCTTAGATAGTGATGGAGATAATGAGTATCTATTAGATATTACCGCCACGGATGCCTCTGGAAATGAAACTACTACGGAAGTAGTTATTGTAGTGACTGATTTGGATGATACCGCCCCGATATTTAGTTCTCCATTGAATGTTACAGTTGCAGAGAATATAGAGGCAAGTGTTTATACTGCCACGGCAGATGAGGATGTTACTTTTAGCCTAGGGGCTAATAAGGATGAGGATTTATTTAAGTTAAGCACTGATGCAATAAGTTTTCTAACTGCCCCAGACTTTGAAAATGCCTTAGATAGTGATGGAGATAATGAGTACCTACTAGATATTACCGCTACGGATGCCTCTGGAAATGCAACTACCTCGGAGGTAGCTATTGTAGTGACAGATGTAGACGAAATATCGCCAGTGTTTACCTCATCATCTAGTGTTACAGTTGCAGAGAATATAGAGGCAAGTGTTTATACTGCTATTGCAGATGAGGATGTTACCTTTAGCCTAGGAACCAGCAAGGATGAGGATTTATTTAAGTTAAGCACTGATGCAATAAGTTTTCTAACCTCTCCTGACTTTGAAAATGCCTTAGATAGTGATGGAGATAATGAGTACCTACTAGATATTACCGCTACGGATGCCTCTGGAAATGCAACTACCTCGGAGGTAGCTATTGTAGTGACAGATGTAGACGAAATATCGCCAGTGTTTACCTCATCATCTAGTGTTACAGTTGCAGAGAATATAGAGGCAAGTGTTTATACTGCTATTGCAGATGAGGATGTTACCTTTAGCCTAGGAACCAGCAAGGATGAGGATTTATTTAAGTTAAGCACTGATGCAATAAGTTTTCTAACCTCTCCTGACTTTGAAAATGCCTTAGATGGTGATGAAGATAATGAGTACCGACTGGATATCACTGCCACAGATGCCTCTGGAAATGCAACTACCATGGAAGTAGCTATTGTAGTGACAGATGCGGATGAAATCGCCCCAACGCTAACCTCACCATCTAGTGTTTCAGTGGAAGAGAATACAGAGGCAAGTGTTTATACTGCTATTGCAGATGAGGATGTTACCTTTAGTCTAGGAACCAGCAAGGATGAGGATTTATTCAAATTAAGCACTGATGCAATTAGTTTTCTAACTTCTCCTGACTTTGAAAATGCCTTAGATAGAGATGAAGATAATAAGTACCGACTGGATATCACTGCCACAGATGCCTCTGGAAATGCAACTACCATAGAAGTAGCTATTGTAGTGACAGATGTAGACGAAATATCGCCAGTGTTTACCTCGCCATCTAGTGTTTCAGTGGAAGAGAATATAGAGGAGAGTGTTTATACTGCTATTGCAGATGAGGATGTTACCTTTAGCCTAGGGAATAATAAGGACGAGGATTTATTCTCTATAAAAAGTGGAGAAATAAGCTTTCTAAGTGCTCCTGATTATGAACAGCCAATGGATAGAAATGAGGATAACGAGTATTTAGTAAATGTTATTGCCAAAGATGAAGCTGAAAACTCTGCTTTAATAGAAATCTCAATAAAAGTAATTGATGTTTTTGAAACAGTTGCTTCGACTACGAGTATTTCTAGATATAATATTTATCCAAATCCAGTGAGAACTTATCTTTTTATTAATGGGGAAATTGATGAAGATTCAAAAATAGTTGTTTCTAGCTTAAGTGGAAATGTAATAGGCGAATACAATTACGACACTAAAACAAGTTCAATTAACGTAGGTGACCTTAAAAGTGGTGTATATATACTTTCATTTGAATCTTTAGGTAAGACTTTGAATCATAGATTTGTTAAGAAGTAATGTATAATGAAATAAAAGAGTAGCATTATATTTTGAATTAAATTTACAGTCCTACTGAAGATGATGAAAGAGCTAAATGATAGAAAATGTTAAGTAATATGATTTGGTGTTCATAATTGATTTATGTAGAATATTTTACAATTTCTTATTGGTTTTACCTAAAACTAGGTAGTTATATTTTAATTGTTAAATAATTTTAAAGGTTACTGAAAAAGTTTTGAAACCTCTCAATTCACAATCGAGAGGTTTTTTTTATTTCTTTAAAAAATCAGGGTAAAAGGGATTGCTTTTTCTGTATTTAAATCCTTGAATTATTGATAGTATGGTAATTATAATAGCACAGGAAATAGCAGTATAGGATATAGCTTGAAAAGCTTCCCATTGTTCAACTGCTATGGCGATTAACGCCCAAACTGCTACCGCGTTAAATTCTCTCATAAATCTTGTATAAAGGAAATAAAGAAACAATATCGTAGTGATTAATATCATAATGATAGTCCAAACTTCTTCACTAAATAATGCACTAAAATTTTCAGTTTTTAAATAGGCAGCAATATTGGTAACAGTTGCCACCGTAATCCAACCTGCATATAAACTAATAGGCCACCAAACAAATCCGATGATTGATTTTGGAGCATCCCATTTTTCCATATTTAACTTTACAATGGCTACCATTAATGAGATTAAAATACCTAGCATGCAAAATACAGAAATTAGAAACTGCTCATTTAACCAAAACCATAACCAAGCTCCAGAAGCTACATTTGCCACAATTAACCATATTCCTTGTTGAGCTAATGTATCATTATATTTATTCCGGAACGCTTGAATTAGGTACCAAAAGGCATTAATTAAAAGACCTGTATAAATAATGCCCCAAATAGAAAAAGCATAACCAGCAGGTGTAAACAAGCTATTAATATCATCACTTAATTTTCCCATTTGGTTGCCATTAATAGCACCTGTACTCACAACATAATTCCAATAAATGATAAGAACAACAGATATTAAATTAAGTATTCCAATTAGTTTTTTCATGCTTAAAAAATTTATGGTTCAACAAATAAGAACTTTATATGTTATTATTGTTTAAATTATTTGTATCCAAAGTTAGAAGGTTAAATCTGTGTAAAATTTATTATTATTTTACTATTTTGTTAATTTAAACAAAGAAATTCAACTTTAGAATGATTACCTATAATGAATATTCGATTTAATCATTTCATAGTATTTAGTATATCGATAATAGGTTTAATAATTATGAGTTTGCCTAAATCGTTTTCTCAAAGTATTTCCGAATTAGAAGATTCAATCTATTTAAATCATTTGGATAGGAAAACTAGAATTAGGCTCTATAATTTATTAGCACGAGAGTATTCATTTGTTAATCAGGTAAAGTCAATTAATAATGCTGAGAAAGCATTAGTTTTATCTAAGGAAATAAATGATTCTGCAGGTATTGCAAGTGCTTACAGAATATTAGGAAGTATTTATTCACAGAATGATAATCACTTCCAAAGTTTGGAGTTCTTTCTACAAGCCTTAGATATATTTAAGAGTAGAAACGACTCCTTAGGAATTGCAAATGTATATGTTTCATTAGGGCATTATTACAAAAGACTTAAAAGAATAGAGGAGCAAATTGACTACCATGAAAAGTCTCTCATTATATTTAGAAGTCTTGGAAATAAGAGCAGAATTGGAGTAGCTACCCATAATTTGGCGGAATCTTATTTATTAGGTGGTGAGTTTGAAAAAAGTCGAGAATTGGTCAAAGAGTCAATTCAAATTAATTCTGATCTTAATAAATTATCAGTTTTATCCTCATGTTACAATATTTTAGGGAAATTAGAATATAAGATCGGAAATAAAGATTCTGCTATTATAAACTTTGAAAAAGTACTAGAGATATCTAAAAAACTAGGTGATAAGTCCCAAAAATTAGCTACAGTAGATGCACTTATAAACCTTTCAGATATCTATTATGAGTTAAATCAAAACCAACTGATGCTTGATTACCTAAAACAAGCAATCGAATATAGTAATTTAACATTATTAGATGATGAGCTTTCAGTTATTTACTTAAAACTCATAAAGTATTATGCAAATTCAGAACAATTCGATTCATTACAATTTTATTTATCTGAATTTCAAAGTATCAATACAAAAAGAAAAGATCTCCAACTGAATAATCAATTTGAATTAATAAAATCTGTTGAGGATTCTTATTATCTGCAAAAAGTGAATAATAAGCTCGAAAAATCAAATTTAATTCAAGCTACTAGGCTCCAGTTAGCCTATTTTGGAATCATTTCTGTACTGATTATTCTTATCATATTGGTTTGGTCCCTTTATATTAATATTAAAAAGAATAAAAAGTTGGCGAGACAGCAAATGATAATCCAGACTCAAAAGAATCATTTGGAGAAGCTAAATAACACTAAGAATAAGTTCTTTAGTATTGTAGCTCATGATCTTAAAAGCCCACTCAATTCATTAAAATCATTCACAGATATTTTATCTGATCATTTTGACAGCTTTTCTAAAGAGGATATCAAAAATTTTAGCAATGAGATTAAGACCTCAGTAGGTAATACCATTAAAATGGCTGATAATCTGATTAATTGGGCAAGAATACAAATGGAGGACGTTAGTGTAGATAAAATTACATTGAATGTAGCTGAAAGTGTTCAACCTATATATGCTCTTTATCGAAACATAGCTTCTAAAAAGGATATTGATTTAAAATTAGAAATAGGAGAAAACTTGAAAATTTGTGTGGATCAAAATCAGTTAGAATTTGTGATCAGGAATTTGCTAAATAACGCTATTAAATTTACCAAAAGGGGTGGAGTTATTAAGTTATCTGCTCAGGAATTAAATGATAAAGTAGAAATTATAGTAGAAGATAATGGTGTTGGAATGCCAGATCAAATAAAAGAAAATGTATTTAAATTAGAATCAAAACATAGTATTCGAGGTACCGAAGGTGAAACAGGTACAGGTTTAGGGCTAATGTTATGCCAAGAATTTGTGAATCTAAATGAAGGAGAATTATTAATTGATTCTGAGGAAAATAAAGGAACCACTATAAAGATAAGATTTGATAAAGCTTTATAGTGGTTCTATAATATTAATAAAGTACTCTAAACTTAATGGTGTTATCAATTGCTCTTAGCTCTTTAATTAAATCATCGGAATAAGCCTTTTCAATATCAGTAATAACATAACCAATCTTTTCATTTGTCTTTAAGTATTGCCCAGCAATATTAATCTCATGTTTGGCAAATAATTGATTGATCTTAGCGATGATACCAGGGACATTTTTATGTATATGTATTAATCTGTGCGCATTTTGTAACCTAGGTAAGGTTAAATTCGGAAAATTTACACTATTAGTGGTTGTTCCCGTATTGATATACTCCATGATTCTATTCGGTACAAAGTTGCCTATATTTTCCTGAGCCTCTTCTGTGCTTCCTCCGATATGTGGAGTTAAAATTGTGTTAGGTAGTCCTTTTAGTTCAGATTCAAATGGATCCTTATTACTCTTTGGTTCTTCAGGAAATACATCTACTGCACAACCTTTTATTTTGCCTGATTCTACATTGGTTTTCAATGCTTGAATATCTACTACATGGCCTCTACTTAGATTAATGAATATTACTCCCTCTTTCATTAATTCAAATTCCTTCTCACCAATAATATTTTTGTTTTCAGGCCTGCCATCTACATGTAAACTGATGATATCAGACGTTTCTAGTAATTCTCGAAGACTCCCCATCTTATTTGCATTCCCTAATGCTAGTTTTTCTTCTAAATCATAATAGCAAACATCTAACCCAATGCTTTCAGCAACTACAGAAAGCTGAGCTCCAATATTTCCATATCCAATGATACCCAATTTCTTTCCTCTAATCTCTTTACTACCTGTTGCCGATTTATCCCATTTTCCTTGGTGCATTAATACTGACTTATCAAAAATATTACGAGTAAGCATAATAATTTGACCGATGGCAAGCTCAACAACAGATCGTGTATTGCTAAATGGAGCATTAAATACAGCAATACCTTTTTCCTGAGCAGTTTCCAAATCAATTTGATTAGTACCAATGCAGAATGCTCCAATCGCCATTAATCTGTTGGCATTTTCCAACACTTTTGCGGTTACTTGAGTTTTCGATCGGATACCTAAAATAGAAACCCCTTTTATCTTTTCAGCTAATTCATCTTCATCTAATCCCGCAGGATATTCTTCAACAGTGAATCCTTCTTTCTCCAATAACTCAACGCCTTTATGATGAACGTTTTCAAGTAAAAGGACCTTAATTCGATTTTTAGGATATGAGAAAGCAGAATTAATCTTATTTTCAAAAAGTATTTCTTCTAAGGAAGGAGCGATATGATCAGCTTTCTCCATTACTTTTTCACGGCTGACATTTTCAGTAAATGCATAAAATTTATTGGCTAATCCTGCTGCTTTTATTTCGTAATCATTATGACCGTCACCAATTACATAAATATCACCATCAAGGTCTAGTTTTCTGATGATTTCTGCTTTACCGCCATCTCGTGATAAAGGATTTTCTTCATTAAAGCCATTTACCTTTCCCTGATCATCAAAAAGTAAATCGTTCGCAAAAATATGAGATTCTTTGATTCCTAATTCAGTAACAATAGGAGTGATGTATTCTTTAAATCCACTGGATATGACATAAACAGATTCAGCATATTTATTAAAAAAGTCTTTATTTCTTTCGAATGACTTTGAGACTTGCTTCTTTAATAAATCTATTAAAGGAGATAAATGCGCTTCATGAGCTTCTAATAATAATAATCTTTCTTTCAACGAGTCTCTAAATGAAATTTCACCATTCATTCCTAAATCAGTAAGCTCTTTTATCCTTTTTTCAGCAGCTTCTTTTTGAGGTAAGCCTTGAAGAGAAATAGTAGCCAATAGATCCATTGCTTCTACTCTAGTGAGGGTACTATCAAAATCTATGATGAAATATTTATCCATTGTATTTTAATTTTCTATTTTTCTGAGACTCAAAATTCGCAATATAATGTTGTATTTATATGCATCTATTTTATCTCATAATAATGTTATTTTAACTCAAACCGGTGAGTTTGATTGATATTATTTTATAAGTGTTTTTTCTAAACCAGATCGAATATGTAAATCTCTTTGAGGGAAAGGTATTTCGATATTGTGTTCTCCAAATTTCTTGAATATTGCGTAATATAATCTGCTTTTTAATACACTTGGTCTTTGGATGTAATCAGAAGTCCAAACTACCAGATTGAAGTCTAAAGAGCTATCCCCATAACCTGTAAACCACAAATCAGGTCCGGGATTATTAAGTACACCTACATCTTCTTTAGCAACTTCTAGAACCAATTTCTTAACAAATTCAGGGTCCTCATTATAAGATACACCGATTGGAAATTTAAAACGAACTCTTCTGTCGTTGTGACTCCAATTTATGACTTGGCTATTAATGAATTCTGAATTCGGAACAATAACCGAAATATTATCATTTGTAATCACTGTGGTGGACCGCATGGATATAGATTGCACATCGCCATTAATGTCTCCCACCTCAATTCTGTCTCCAACTTTAATTGGTCTTTCAAATAATATGATGATTCCGGAAATAAAATTGTTGGTCACATTTTGCAAACCAAAACCAATACCAACCCCTAAGGCACCGGCTAGAAGACCTAAGGTACTTAGATCAAAGCCAGCAGATTGGAAAATAGTAATAAATCCAATTACGATCACTAAATATCGAAATATAGTACCTATTGAGTTTGTTACGCCAATATCCTTTATGTAGCGATTTAAAACTTTATTTACCAATAGTTTACTTAATCTTTTAGAAATAAAAACTAGTAATACACTCGATATTATGATAAACAGTAAGGTGAGTAAAGTGAAATCAGAACCTTTGATATCGAATATTACAATATTTAATAAGTCGGTGAATTTTTTCCAGAAATCTTCAAAGCCTTTTTGAAATGCTTCCATAAACTATAAAATAATTACAATAGATATGAAAGTAATGGAAATGAGATGTAATAGGAAAATTATTACCGTTTAATTTAATCCCAGTCAAAGATTTTTTTATCAGTGATTATTTTAATTCATGGAATTAATAAAGAAGAGTCACCATAGGAAAGAAAGCGATAATCATGATCTAAAGCAGCATCGTATACTTTTTTCCAATCATCCCCAATAAAAGCGGAAATTAATAGAATCAGAGTTGATTCCGGTTGATGAAAATTAGTAATTAATCCGTTTACCACTTGAAATTCGTAGCCAGGGAAGATAAATATTTCAGTATCGCCATGAATACTTTCAATATTTTCCTCTTCCATATGATTTAAGATAGCCCGGAAACTTTCCTTTCTAGATGGAAGATGATCAAAACCAATCTCGTAAGGATAAAGCTTTTTGATATTAAACTCTTTTTTTGATTCTTTTATTAATTGAATACCATACCAATAGGCACTTTCTAATGTTCTAATTGAGGTAGTACCTACTGCAATGATTTGATCTTCAGTACTAGCTAAAAATTCAATGGTTGACTTTTCCATTTGAATTTGCTCACAATGCATATCATGCTCAATCACATTATCTGTTTTAATGGGCTGAAAAGTTCCAGCTCCTACGTGAAGTGTAAGCTCATGAATATTGTGTGATTTTTGTATTTGAGAGAGTATCTCATCAGTAAAATGTAAGCCTGCTGTAGGAGCTGCTACAGCACCTTCATTTTTTGAATAAACCGTTTGATATCTAGGCTTATCTTCCTCTGTGGCTGATCTATTCAAATAGGGTGGAAGAGGAGTACTTCCCATCATTTCAACTATTTCAACAAATGGAATAGTATCATTATCCCATTTAAATTGGATGAAGTTTTCTTCGTGATTATAATAAGAAGCAGTAACTTTCACTTTTCCATTTTTCGTTTCAAAAAAGCGTTCTAATTGATCTTTTTCTTTCCATCTTTTTCTGTTTCCAATCATACAATGCCATACACACTTTCCCTTTACGAGCATAGCTTGGGCAACTTCAGGAGTAGGCTCCACGGGTGATAACAGAAAGATTTCAACATTTGCCCCGCTTTGCTTTTTAAAATGAATGCGAGCAGGGATTACTTTCGTGTTGTTAAATATCAAACTACTATTTTTAGGTAGTAATTCTGTAATGTTATAAAAATGTTGATGAGTTATTTTCCCATTTAGATAATGTAGTAGTTGAGAATGATCTCTTTTCTCCAGAGGAAACTTAGCGATTCTATCATCTGGTAAATCATATTTGAACTTTGATAAATCAATTTGTGAAGCCTTCTCTAATAAACTCATTTCTAATTATTATGCTGTATAACTGAATACTATAATGCTTGTCTTAAAACAGGAAGGCAAAGATAATAGTCAATTATTTCAAAATCATTTTATTTAGCAAACAAAAGCTTTATAAATTAGCAGAAATCAATTCTCCAAATGAAAATCACAAGCGCATCTATTCAGCATCATACTTTACAATTTAAGTTTGAGGCAGGTACTTCAAGAGGGAAACTTCAAGAGAAAGATACCTGGTATTTAAAATTATATACTTCTTCTGGGTTGGTCGGAGTAGGGGAAGCAGGACCACTGAAGGGTTTAAGTATAGAAAAGCTGGATGAAATGGAACCTGAGCTAGAAAGAGTTTCGAATGCCTTAATCGGGCAAGAAATACCCACTAGCATAGAAGGAGTATTCGAGCTTGCAAAATCCATGTCTAGTGAAAGTTTTCCTTCCATTCAGTTTGCCATAGAATCAGCTTTGTTGGACGCCATGAATGGTGGAAACAAGATGATTTTTAACACTGATTTCTTTAAAGGGACAGAAAGAATTTCCATAAATGGATTGATTTGGATGGGATCAGAAGATTTCATGCAAAAACAAATTGAAGAAAAATTGAAAGCTGGTTTTGATTGCATTAAAATGAAGATTGGAGCCATTGATTTTGGAACAGAATATTCGTTACTACAATCTATTAGGAACCAATATTCAAAAGATGAAATCACCCTTAGAGTGGATGCTAATGGAGCTTTTAGTGATTCCGAAGCATTAGATAAGTTAAAGGAATTAGCTAAACTGGATTTACATTCTATTGAACAACCTATTAAAGCTGGTCAAATTGAAGAAATGACTAGCTTATGTAGAGAAACTCCCTTGCCAATTGCCTTAGATGAAGAATTGATTGGGATTAATATGAAAGAAGAAAAAAAGAGATTATTAACCCAAATACAACCACAATACATCATATTAAAACCTAGCTTGATAGGAGGTATTCATTCTACTATAGAATGGATTGAAATAGCTGAATCTTTAAATATTGGGTGGTGGATGACAAGCATGCTTGAATCTAATATTGGATTGAATGCAATCTGTCAGTTGGCATCTTATTTAAAAGTGAAGATGCCTCAGGGTTTGGGTACAGGTCAGTTGTATCATAATAATATTAACTCACCCATTACTATTGAAAAGGGAGAGACTTTCTATGACCGCTCTAAAGAATGGGGAAAGCTTTAAAACAAACAGTTTTTAGACTTATTTTCTAATAAGACACTGCTTCATGGTTTTAATAATACCTAAATGCATGCTTTCGTGTATATTGTTAAATTGTAAAGCATCATTAAAACTTTCTAATACAACCCCAAAGCTCGTTTCATATGCCTGATAATCATTGAATTTCACTTCTTTAATATCTTCAATTAATTGCTTATTAGCATTTTCTGATATGATTTTAATAGCTTCTAGTTCAGCTAAAGGATTTTCAACTTCCTGAGGAAAACTGCCTTTTTTATATTGTTTTAGGAAATCTGTAGGAACAGTAAAATCCAAACCAGACATACCATAAATCAACACATTTTGAGTAGCTATTACATGACCGTAATTCCAAAGTATATTATTATTAAATCCTTCTGGAATTTTGACTAAAAGTTCGGCCTCAATATTTGCTAGGGCTTTGTCAAAATTATTTCTAATGGCTTTATGATTATCTATTACTTGCATTTTGTTCAAATTTGGGAGTGAAAATAGGGATAAAATCACGATATTTTGAGTGATTTCAAAAAGAATATATAAATTGCTATTTATTAGGCATGCATACTAAATAGACTTATGGCACACTCAACTTATCCTCACTTATTTGAACCTTTAGACTTAGGTTTTACTCAATTGAAAAACAGAGTTTTAATGGGTTCTATGCATACAGGCTTGGAAGAAGCTAAGGACGGCTTTGATAAAATGGCTGCTTTTTATGCAGAAAGAGCAAAAGGTGGTGCAGGTTTGATAGTTACGGGCGGTGTTGCGCCAAATTGGCAAGGATGGTTAAAACCTTTTTCTATTCGAATGACTAAGAAGAGTCATGCTAAAAAGCATAAGGTCATTACGGATGCGGTTCATGCTGAAGGAGGTAAAATTTGTATGCAAATTCTTCATGCAGGAAGATACGGTTATCATCCCTTTAGTTTAGCACCTTCAAGAATCAAGGCTCCCATCAATCCTTTTAAGCCTTTTAAAATGTCTTCAAGAAGGATTAAAGCCACTATTAAGGATTATGCTAAATCAGCCCGCCTAGCTAAAGAAGCAGGATATGATGGAGTGGAAATCATGGGCTCAGAAGGCTATTTGATCAATCAATTTATCGTTAAGCATACTAATAAAAGAAATGATGAGTGGGGTGGTAGCTATGAAAATAGAATAAAATTCCCAATTGAGATTGTAAAGGCGGTAAGAGAAGCGGTAGGTTCAGACTTCATCCTTATTTTTAGACTTTCTATGCTTGACCTTATTCCTAATGGTAGCACCTGGGAAGAAATTGTTATGCTAGGAAAAGAATTAGAAAAAGCAGGTGTCAACATCATCAATACAGGTATTGGATGGCATGAAGCCCGAGTTCCAACTATTGTAACCAGTGTCCCTAGAGCAGCTTTTACTTGGGTAACAGAACGAATGAAAAAGGAAGTTGATATTCCTTTAATTACTACTAACAGAATTAATATGCCACAAACGGCAGAGGAAATATTATCTAATGGACAAGCAGATATGGTTTCTATGGCTAGACCTTTCTTAGCAGATCCTGAAATTATCAATAAATCTGAACAGGGTAGGGAAGATGAGATCAATACTTGTATTGCTTGTAATCAAGCATGTTTGGACCATGTTTTTAAGAATATAACAAGTAGCTGTTTAGTAAACCCAAAGGCTTGTCATGAAACGGAACTTGTGGCTCAACCTTTACAGGAAGTTAAGAATTTAGCCGTAGTGGGAGCGGGACCTGCAGGATTAGCTTTTAGTACTGAAGCTGCAAAAAAAGGGCATAAAGTCACTTTATTTGATGCTTCTTCAGAGATTGGGGGTCAGTTTAATATGGCAAAACAAATTCCAGGAAAAGAAGAATTTTATGAAACACTTAGGTATTTTAAAAAGCAAATAGAGCTTACAAAGGTCGAATTAAAATTAAATACTAAAGTTTCAGCGGCAGATCTAAAGGATTATGATGAAGTAGTGATTGCTACTGGAGTTAGTCCAAGAGATCCGAAAATACCAGGTCAAGAAAATGAAAAAGTACTTTCTTACATTGAAGTATTAAAGGAGCACAAACCAGTAGGTGAAAAAGTCGCTATAATTGGTGCTGGAGGTATTGGTTTTGATGTTGCAGAATACTTAACTCATAATGAAGAAGAAAATAGGGATGATCTCCAAGCCTTCTTCAAGGAATGGGGAGTAGATATGGATTTTGAAACTAGAGGAGGGATAGAAGGGAAACCATTAGAAGTTGAGGCTCCTAGAAAAATTACAATGTTACAACGCTCAGAAGGTAAGATGGGTGCGAAATTGGGGAAAACTACTGGATGGGTTCACAGAAACTCTCTAAGAAATCGACAGGTTCAAATGATTACCAATGTGCAGTATGATAAGATCGATGATAAAGGATTGTATATTACAAAGGATGGAAAACAAGAACTTATTGAAGTAGATAATATAATATTATGTGCGGGGCAACTTCCGGATAAAAGTTTATTTAATTCCGTAGTAGAATCGGGTCAAAAAGCACACTTGATCGGAGGAGCTTTTGAAGCAGCTGAATTAGATGCTAAAAAAGCTATAAAACAAGCTACGAAACTAGCATTAGAGATATAATATAAATATTAGCCTGTAATTATTTCCAGGCTAATATTTTTTCTAAAGTGTCTTTAAATTTCTTAGCATTCTGATAGCCAGGAACAGGCTGGATAGTTTGAAAATCTTCTTTTATATACACGATTGTTGGATAACCTGTAACTCCCATTGATCTGGCAATCATCTGTTGAGTAGTGGTGTCTCCGTTCATTATAATCAGATCTCGGTTTTCTGCATTTAATTTTACTGCGTAAAACTTTTCATTTACAATATCCACTACTTCAGGATCAGTAAAGGTTTCTTTATCCATTTTTTTACACCATCCACACCAGTTAGTATAAACATCTACAAAGATTTTTCTAGGCTCTTTTTGGTTTAGCTTATAAGCTTCAGTAATGCTTAACCATTCAATTTCTTTATTCTTATTTGTTCTTTTCTCTGGCTCAGATTGAAAAGCAAATAAACCTATAACAGATACCAATAGAATTGCTAAAAAAGTATTTTTCATAAAATTGTATTTAAGCAAAGTTAAACTTGAATCGACTCAAAGTTTGTAACTTTTGTGACTTTCTTACTTTGAATCCTTATATAAACAAAAACTATCCCAAAAATAATTCCACAAACTGTAGCCATCGATCCTGCAATTGAAGCATTTAGCGCAACAGCCAGGTAATATCCGAAAAAAGCACTTAAAAAACCAATAAGACAGGTTAACCAAATCATAGTTTTCAACCTTTTACTGATCAGATAAGCAGTAGCAGCAGGAGCAATTAAAAAGGCAACCACAAGTATAGCACCCACTGATTCAAAAGAAGCTACCGTAGTGAAAGATACAAAAGCCATCAATAAATAATTCCAAAGCGTTGCGGATATCCCTAATGCCACAGCATATTCAGGATCAAATGAGGTGATTTTTAACTGTTTATAGCCTATTGTTACAAATAGAATGACAAATAATAGTACAGTCCCAATTAAATAAATAGCCTCTGGTCCTATATCTCGACCAGAAGCTAATATAATAGTATCAAGCGGAACATAGGCAATTTCACCATATAAAACACATTCCTGATCTAAATCAACTTGGCCTGTAAAGGCTGAAATTAAAATTACGCCAATCGCAAATAACCATGTGAAAGTGACCCCAATAGAAGCATCCGTTTGCAGCTTTCCTTTTTTATGTAGGAATTCTATCAAAATAGTTGTAAGGACACCCAGAGTCCCAGCTCCCAGAAGCATGGTAACTGAGTCTCTACTTCCAGACCATAAAAAAGCCAATACAATACCTGGTAAAATTGCATGAGAAATAGCATCACCTACCATGGCCATTTTTCTTAATATAAGAAAGCAACCTAGTATTCCGCAAGCTATGGCTACTAATGTACCTGTTAATATGATATAAAAATCAGACATTTATTCAGTTTATAATGGCTATTTGGAGTCCTATAATTTATTCAACTATAAACTTACCCTGCATAATCATGGCATGCCCTGGGAAGGAACAGATAAAATCATAAGTTCCTTTTTCCGGAGCCTCAAAGGTGATAGTAGCTTCTTCACCACCGCCTAACATTTTTGTATTGGCGATTACTTGATCGGCTAAGCTTTCAGGAATGTAATCATTATCTTTAGCAGAAGATGCTTTTTGGCTAAATTGCATGATGCTGGCTTCAGGTTTTAATAAAACCCAATTATGCCCCATTTGATCTTTAGGTAATTGCCCCACATGCTTAAGTGTTAACTCTACTGTTGAACCTGCTTTAACGGTCATTTCATCCAAATTGTATTGCATTTGGTCATCAGCTTCGATTACAATTTTAATGATCTCTTCTTCCTCAGTCACTTCAGTCTTTTCTTTCTTTTCAGCTTCTTTCTGCATGATTTCTTTTGAAGTCATTTGGTTTTCATCTGATGAAGCTTGTTCTGTCTCTTGGTTTCTGCCACATGAAAGAAATAAAGAGACTGTTAAAATGCTAAGTATAATTTTTAAGTAATTCATATTTTTAATTATTATCATTTATGTATAACTAAATCGATAGATCGAATTTAATGTTTTAAAACCAACCTTAATTGTATGGTATTTTCGAATTATGAGGGTCAACCTCAGGATACCCTAATTTTTCTTCTAATCTTTTTTCTAATTCTGGTGTAATTAGATGTTCTATGGTGTCTGCATCTTCATGTACATGATCAGGTGCAATTCTCAAATATTCAGTTAAATATAATTCCCATAGCCTGTGAAGCTTTACTAATCTGGCAGCCTTTCTTTGGCCGTAATCAGATAGATAGTAACCTTTTGAGGTTTTGTTTAAATAGCCTTGTCTTTTTAAGCGAGCCAGAATTCTTTTCATTAATTTGATTGCGTAATATCTTTTCTCTCTTAACTTTTCAATTGATTTTGGTTCGCCAAAAGATTCTTCCTTTTCCGCAATTTGATGAAATGCTTTTAAAATATTTTCATCTTGAATTTGCCTTCTGTTTTTAGTCTGCTGCCAAAGTCTGGAGATGTAGCCTTTTTTAGGAGCAAACATTATTGATATTATAGCACTAATGGACAATACCATTACTACCCATGGGCCAGTTGGCATATTAGGGGCTATATAGCTAATAAAAGCACCAGATACACCTGAGAAACCTCCAATTATAGCCGCTAATATCATGATTAAGGATAAACTGCCAGACCAATATTTAGCAGCCGCTGTTGGTGTAATCAGTAATGCTGCCATTAATACCACGCCAACTGCTTGGATTCCTGTCACTACAGCCAATACGGTTAATGAGCTTAATAAAAACTCAATCCATTTCACGGGTAGCCCTATAGATTTTGCGAACTCTTTATCATAGGTAATTAGTTTTAATTCTTTATAAAAGAGAATAATCATTAATATCAATACTACGCTAATGGCAGAAAAAACAATAACATCTTGCGCAAGCATACTAGCAGCTTTACCAAATAAAAACGAATCTAACCCAGTTTGCGCGGCATTTCCACTTTGCTGAATATAGGTGAGTAGCATAATCCCGACACCGAAAAAAACCGATAAGATTAAGCCTATAGCAGTATCCTCTTTAATTTTTGATTTTTTAGTAATTAGGTCTACAGCTAAAATGGATAACCATCCGGTTAAGAATGCTCCACTTATAAGTAATAAATAGTTTTTAGTGCCACCCAAAATAAAAGCTAAACAAACACCTGGTAAAATAGAATGTGCGATAGCATCTCCTATCAAAGCTTTCTTTCTAAAAAAAGTAAATGCTCCTACAATCGCAGCTGCTGCACCTAAAATAATGGTTCCTAATGATACGTAGATTACGTTAGCATCATTAAATTCAAAAAAGCTTATTGCGTTCTCCCACATATTATTCTCTGTTTGGAAATCTGTGTTTTTGTATCAAATCACTGATTTCAGTGAGTAGGGTTAATTTTCCACCATAGGTCTCTTGTAGTAATTCGGGAGTAAATGCTTCGTTAATCTTCCCTGAAGCCACCAACCTCATGTTTAATAAGATAATCCAATCAAAGTATTTAGCAACGGATTGAAGGTCATGATGAACTACAATAACAGTTTTGTTTTGAGCAGACATTTCACCTAGCAATTCAATGATAGCTTTTTCTGTTGCAGCATCTACACCCGCAAAAGGCTCATCCATAAAATATATATCAGCTTGCTGAGCTAGTGCTCTTGCAAGAAATACTCTTTGCTGCTGTCCGCCTGATAACTGAGATATTTGACGATCTTTAAATCCATCCATCCCTACTTTTCTCAAGCTATCCATCACAATTTCTTTATCTGCTTTTTTGGGTCTGTTGAATAAGCCTAGTTGCCCATATCTTCCCATCATTACAACCTCATAAACAGAAGTTGGGAAATCCCAGTCTACGCTTTCCCTTTGAGGTACATAGCTAATCTTGTGGCGCATTTCCTCCAAAGGCTTACCATTTATTTGGATGTAGCCACTATTGAGTGGCAGTAAACCCATAATGGCTTTTAATAAGGTAGATTTACCCGCTCCATTAGGTCCAATGATCCCTATGAGTTGACCTTCAGGCAAACTTAGGTCTACATCCCACAAAACAGGCTTTCGCTCATATGCCACTGAAAGATCATGTATTTCAATTATTGGATTATCAACTTGTCTGATCATTATTTGCTTTCTTTTGAGATTCTGGATAATCCTTCAACTATTTTTTCAACATTGGAATGAACCATTCCTAAATAAGTGCCTTCAAATGTTCCTTCTTCTCCCATAGCATCAGAGTATAAACTGCCGCCAATCACTACATCATGTCCTTTACTTTTGCAGCCTTCCAGCACTGCTTTTATAGCTTTTTCAGAAACAGAGGTTTCTGTAAATATGGCTGGGATTTCATTTTCGGTTATGAACTCTACTAAATTACTAACATCTCTAAGGCCAAATTCAGATAAAGTTGATATACCCTGAAGGCCACGCACCTCAATGTTATAAGCGCGCCCAAAATAAGCGAATGCATCATGAGCGGTTACTAATACTCTTTTACTATCAGGTATTTCTTGAAGTTTTTGAGAAACAGCTTCATTTAAACTGTCCAAAGAGTGAATATATTGGTCGGTATTTTTCTGGTAATAATTTTGATTACTACTGTCATATTGAATCAATTTTTCACTCAAGAGGGTAGAGGCCTTTTTCCATAAATTAACATCAAACCATATATGCGGATCGTATGCTCCTTGGAACTCAGTGTTGTTAATAAATGATTCTTTATTTAACAACTCAGCCATGGCAATTACAGTTTTTCTATTTTTTAACTTTTCTAAGATTTCCCCCATTTTGCCTTCCAGGAAAAGTCCGTTATAAATGATGATATCAGCGGCCTGTAATTTTTTCAAATCACCTTGTGTAGCTTTATATAAATGAGGGTCTACACCGGGTCCCATTAAAGCTTCTATTTTTGCTTTGTCACCTATTATATTTTCGGCTGCATCCTTAATCATTCCGGTTGTACAAACGATGTAAGTTTGCTCGTTTTTCTCGCTAGGCTGACTGCAAGAAAAGGTCAAAAATATAAATGAAATTATGAGTGAATATTTAGTGAGTGACCAATACATTTTCTGCAACTTCTTTACTGATGAATAATTTATTTTTTCCGTCAACTAGAATTTCCATAGAGCCATCGAACTCAACTTTTTCAGTGACTTTAGTTTTCGCCCCTAAGTAAATCCCTATACGATCAAGATGTTGTAAAAACATTGAATTTGTATCTTTCACGGCTACTACAATTCCATCACCAGAGATCTCAACTTCTGCAAGTGGTACTTGAGGCTTTTCTTTGAATAATCCATTTTCGTCTGGAATAGGATCTCCGTGTGGATCGAACTTTGGATGACCCAAAAATTCATCTAATCTTTGGATGAGTAGGGGGGATTTTATGTGCTCTAATTGCTCTGCAATTTCATGGACTTGGTCCCAATTGAACTTCAATTTTTCTACTAAAAATACTTCCCAAAGTCTATGTTTTCGTATTACTTGTAACGCGGCAGTTTTACCTTTTTCTGATATTTTTACTCCCTGATATTTTCGGTAGACTACCATTTCTTTTTCTGACAGTCTTCTCAACATGTCAGAAACGGAGGCAGCTTTTGTTTCCATTTCTTCAGCAATCGCATTAGTGGTTACATCTTGCTCACCAGCATTAGAAAGGTGGTATACAGCTTTTAGGTAGTTCTCTTCAGCAAAACTTAATTTCTTCATTTATTAGCTACAATTTCATGCAAGGTAAAATAAAATTAGGGTAATCTAAAAATATTTTATATAAATTTATAACATTCGTTTTTAAAGGAATCAAGGGTGATTCTAACAGTATTTAGATTTATCTAAAAAATTATTTAGTTAATATTTTTTCAATGAAGTTCACTAATTTCTTTTCTTCAATTACCCATTCTATTTCTTTTCCTGGAGCTTGTACGTAAAAGCTTTTCCTATCTAATTGATCCTTTAGCTCATTTTTAGTTGGTGAGTTAAAATCAATAGAAACTGAAGCAGGATATTTAGAGAGGAAATTAGCCCAATTTGCATTCTTAGGTATAATCATAGGTATTCCTAATGCTATGCAATCATATATCTTTGTAGGGAATCTATCCTTTAGATTTGGGTTTAGTTGGTAGGGAAGCAGGGCCATATCCGCTTTCTTGATTACTTCAATTATATCTTGTTGAGGTATTGGTTTATTTTCTATTCTGTCATTTATGAAGCTTAGGTTTTTAATTGAATTTTGAATCTTTTCAAGATATTGATTGTCAGCAGAATATCCAATAATATCTAAAGTGACATTGTAACTGTTTTTATTGAGGTATTTACAATACTCTATACCTTCTAATGTACCATATTCTCTACCAAGTGTACCTGAAATTACTAAATTAATAGGATGGTTTGGAATGATATGTATTGGCTTGTATTCAGATTTAACAGGTAATATGCTTTTGTTTAAAACTGTGATATAGTTTTGATTGTCAATAAATTCTAATTGCTTTTCATATACCTCTTCTGCCAATAGATAGCCGCTAGTGAAGTATTTACTAAGATTTTCTATAGTTGATAAATAGGTACTAATTAGCCGTTTTTTTATTGCAGAGTATAGAGTACTATATTTCACATTTAATTGATAATTCTCTTGTACATCATATATAATTTTAGTGCCAAATAATATTTTGATAATCATCATAACTGGCAGTAATTCAGGTGTGTTAACGATTATGAGTTTAGGTTTTAATTCAATGTATTTTCTAAGGACTTTTATAGGAGCAAAAAGTCTTGAAATTGAATTTCTTTTGAATTTAAATATTGGATGAAGTGAAATATTTTTCTCTTTAGCTTTCATTTTTGAATCAAAGCCTATGATATTTACTTCATATTTATTTGTTTGCGCAAGTGATTTTCCAATCTTATGATAAGAGCGAACATCATCAGCCGGTTTTAAAACTGAAACAATAAGTATTTTTATTTTATCATCCACAGATTAAAGATATAAACAGAAAATGGAATTTAAAGAATTTATAGAAAAGGCATGGGACAACAGGGAGTTGTTAAAAGATAAGGACACACAAATTGCAGTTAAGACAATAGTAGAAGAATTAGACCATGGAAAAATCAGAGTTGCTGAACCTGATGGCAATGGTAATTGGACAGTAAATGAGTGGGTTAAAAAAGCAGTTATCTTATACTTCCCTCTTCAAAAAATGCAATCTATAAATGTTGGGCCTTTCGAATTCCATGATAAAATAAAACTTAAAAAAGGCTATGAAAAATTAGGCGTAAGGGTAGTGCCACATGCTATTGCTCGTTATGGTTCTTTTGTAAATGAAGGGGTTGTGATGATGCCATCTTATGTAAATATTGGAGCGTATGTTGATAGCGGAACAATGGTAGATACTTGGGCAACTGTTGGAAGTTGTGCTCAAATTGGTAAAAACGTTCACCTCAGTGGTGGTGTAGGAATAGGTGGGGTTTTGGAACCTGTTCAAGCAGCTCCTGTTATAGTAGAAGACAATGCTTTTATCGGTTCAAGATGTATAATTGTTGAAGGGGTTAGAATCGGAAAAGAAGCAGTGCTTGGAGCTAATGTTACCTTAACTGCTAGCTCAAAAATCATTGACGTTACCGGAGATAAACCAGTTGAATATACTGGATATGTTCCAGAGAGATCCGTGGTAATTCCGGGCTCTTTTACTAAGAAATTTCCAGCTGGAGAATACCAAGTTCCTTGTGCTTTAATAATTGGACAAAGAAAAGAAAGCACTGATAAGAAGACCTCTTTGAATGCGGCATTAAGAGAAAATAATGTAGCTGTTTAATCGTTAGTTTTACATTTGGCATTTTATTTGAGTAGGTGTTTATATGAAGAAGTTGATTTTATTTTGCTTTGTAAACTTTATAGTGTTTTCTGTTTTCAGTCAAAAAGGATATGAAGACCTATTTACAGAAATTCCAACAGAGGATTTTCCAGTTATAAAGGATATTCCTTTTGAGCCTGGAGAGGAAATTGAATATAAAATCTATTATAGTTTTTTTACTGTAGGTAAGGGCCAACTTAAAGTTCATAAAAACCCATATAAAATAAATAATAGAGCGGCATACAAAGTTGATGTTAGAGCCAAAACTACAGGTATGGTAGATTGGGTAGCGAAGATTGATGATCATTGGGGAGGTTACATAGATACCGCTTCATTAGTACCACACATGGCTTATCGAAATATAAAAGAAGGTAAGTATAGAAAAAATGAAGTGGTAAAATATGACCATAATTCTCAGATGTTAGAAATTAAAAGTATGGGTAGGAAAGATTCAGCTTTTAAAGAGCCTGAGTACTATCAATTTCCTCCTCAAATAAGAGATTTAATCAGTGGTTTCGCCTACTTTAGAGCTGTCAATTTTGATACATTAATGCCTAATGATACCATTACCATTCCTGCTTTTTTTGAGGATACTTTTTACAACTTAGAGATTGTTTATTTAGGAGATGAAACCATTGAATTACCCATTGGGAAAGTTAGAGCACATAAAGTAACTCCTGTAATGCCAGAGACTAAAATATTCGATGGGGAGAACTCAATATTAGGTTGGTTTTCTGCAGATAAAAATAAGATACCTTTAAAAATTAATGCTGAGCTTTATGTGGGTTCAGGAGGTCTAGAAATCACATCCTTTAGGAAAATAAAATATCCTATAAATTTCGATATGAGCAATTGACATCATAACTAATTGCTCATTTCTTAGATATTCCATTCATTTCAATTAATTTCGCAGTTTTAAAATTTTAAATCATATAATGAAGAATTTATCTTTCATATTATTATTCCTTTTAATTTTCACTTCTTGTAAAGATCAAGATGCTCTAGAAAAAGCAAATTCGTTTTATAATTCAGGTGAATATAAGAAAGCGATTAAGTTTTATAATGAGCATTTAGAAATGAAGCCTTCGCATGAAATTGCTACTTATAATAGAGGGCGAGCATATGAGGAATTAGGTGAGTTCCAGAAAGCAATAGTGGATTATAAAAAAGTTATCGATATAAATCCTAGAAATGAAAATGCCTACTTGAGTTTGGGGAAGGATTATTATCGACAAAAAGATTTTGAGAATGCTGCTTTTCAGTTTGAAAAAGCATATAAACTCAATACTAACTCATCTCAAGCGGCAACATTACTTGCCAGAGCCTATCATAAGTCTGGAAAGGTAGAAAATGCAATGGAGTATTATGATATTGCTATTAACAATGATAACAAAAATGCCGAAGCGTATTTATATAGAGGGGCTTTGAAGATTCATTTAAATCAGTCTGGTGGATGTAATGATATTCAAATGGCAAAAAATATAGGGTATGATGGCGCAGAGGATTTATATAATAAGTATTGTAATTAAGTCAGTCTTAAAATAAAATTAATAACAAAGGGTAGTGATGTCACTACCTTTTTTTTGACACATCAACCAAAAAAGCAACCGAAGTTGCCTTAAAATAGTAGCGAGGAGCAGATTTGAACTGCCGTCCGCTAGCTAGCGGATAGGAATCCTGCGCTCATTTTAATCAACTACAGCGATTAGACTTTGTGTTTTTCTTTTACTAGGTTCCAAATAAACTTTCTTCCTTTAACGGATTTAAGTTGTTTCTCTCTTTTCAAAGCATCACTTTTAGATAAAAATTGTTCAGTATATAGAATAACCCAGGGTCTGTACTTTTTAGTGTAGCCTTTGTTGGAATAGATATTATGGCTGCCTTTTCTATTTTAAAGATCAGAGGTATACCCGTTGTAAATTTTTTTATGGTTAGGGCTATATAGGACATATACATCAAGCATGATTCAATATAACAAAAAAGGCAACCGAAGTTGCCTTAAAATAGTAGCGAGGAGCAGATTTGAACTGCCGTCCGCTAGCTAGCGGATAGGAATCCTGCGCTCATTTTAATCAACTACAGCGATTAGATTTTATGTTTTTCTTTTACTAGGTTCCAAATAAACTCTCTTCCTTTAGCGGATTTAAGTTGTTTCTCTCTTTTCAAAGCATCACTTTTAGATAAAAATTGTTCAGTATATAGAATAACCCAGGGTCTGTACTTTTTAGTGTAGCCTTTGTTGGAATAGATATTATGGCTATCTATTCTACTTTTAAGATCAGGGGTATACCCGATGTAAATTTTTTTATGGTTAGGGCTATATAGGACATATACATCAAACATGATTCAATATAACAAAAAAGGCAACCGAAGTTGCCTTAAAATAGTAGCGAGGAGCAGATTTGAACTGCCGACCTCAGGGTTATGAATCCTGCGCTCTAACCAACTGAGCTACCTCGCCAAATATTTTCATTAAATTAATCTCACTTTCTTAGAAGCGAAGTAGATTTGAACTGCCGTCCGCTAGCTAGCGGATATGAATCCTGCGCTCTAACCAACTGAGCTACCTCGCCAAATTAAATTTAATGCCTTTTTAAATCCTTTTGATTTATCCCTTGTCCGAAATGGAGTGCAAACATAATGAATTATGATTTCAAAATCCAAAAAAAAATGAAAAAGAATTTATTGTGATATATCATTTTTAATCATAACTTATCAACATCAAAAACTTAAGGAACATGGCTTTGAAAAAATTTACAGGTGATTTCGAAATAAACGCATCTAAGAAGATGCTATACCCCTATATAAGTTCAGCAAGTGGGCTAGCGCAATGGTTTGCAGATGATGTAAATATTAATGAGGATAAAGAGTATAACTTTATATATGATGAAGAAGATCACCGTGCGATAATGGTGGGGCATCGTTTAAATCAGTATGTAAAATTTGAGTTTCCTGATGAAGGGGAGGAAGACGATCCTGCTTATATAGAAATACATTTAGATGAAAATGAATTGACACAATCAATGTATATGAAAGTGGTTGATTATTCGGATTTTGAAGATGATGAGGAGCAATATGACGTATGGGAAGGACTTATCAATAATTTAAAAGAAATAGTTGGGGGTTAATTCTTAGGGTCTAGAATGAATCTTTCTTAATTTTGGACGTTATAAAATCATTCAATAACCTAGTTTCATAATTTTTATAATGAGGTATCTTTTTATATTCATTTTTACACTCTCCTTGTTTTTAAAGGTAAATTTAGTTTATTCTCAAAATCAGTCAGAATCCCTTAATTTTTACTACGAAAATGCTCAAAAAGCAATGAATAGTGGTGATTATGAAGAAGCTAATATTCAGTTCCGTAAAATTTTAAAATTAGGTGTTAAGCTTCCCTCAGAAATGCCCTACCTTTTTGCCAAAACTTTATATGAAGTAGGACAATACCAAAATAGCCAAAGTTTCTTAGAGAAATATTTTGAGATAATGGGTAAAGCAGGAACCTATTATGAAAATGCTGAGCAACTGAAAGAACTTTTGAAGTTGCAATTAAATAAAAGTCTAAGTTGTCAGTATTGTGATTTAAGTGGGTACAGGCTTGAAGAGTGTTCGACATGTAATGGAGAAAAACAACTACTTAAAAAGTGTGATTATTGTGCAGCAAAAGGAAAAGTAGGTTGTACAGCTTGCAGTGGCGATGGTGTTTTGATTCAATTAGGTGCTATGGGGAATCGTAGTTATAAAACGTGTTACCAATGCAAAGGAAAGGGAATAAATATTTGTCCAGTTTGTGAAGGGGAAAAAGAACTTTACACGTATTGTCCAAATTGCTTAGGGAGCGGGCATACCAGTACGAGCATCTTGTGTAACCACACTGAAGTAAATTAAAAATTATACAGTTAAATTTTTCAAATGAGGCCTATAAGATGCTTTTTATTTGGATCTTGCTAGACTATATGTGAAATTCAATTTTAATTTGCACTTATTGAATAATAATAGGTTTAAATATTTCTATTTTAATAAATTATTTACTTTATTGGTGAATTATTTGAACTCAAACTTATTCAAAATTTATTCACTATGTCATATTGCAAAGTAATTGACTATAAAGATGTCAAAATAGTATACACTGATATTGAAAATTGTGATGGAGCAGATGCTATACCTGCATTTGATTCAGTTCAGAAGTTAGTTGCTCAGTTTCCAGAAAAATCAGTTTTATCTTGCGTAAATGCTACAAATGCAAGGTTCAATAAAGATTTACTATCTAAAATTAAGGAAACTGTAAAGAAAAATAATCCAAAAGTAAAAGTAACGGTTGTTTGTGGTTTAAGTAAGTTGTCTACTTTAATTTTAAATTCAATTATAACAGCAACTGGAAGAAAAATGAAATTATTTGATTCTGTAGAGGACGGTAAAGAATGGCTTTATCAATATGAAATGAAAAGCAGAAAACATGCTGAATCGGCCTAATTATAAGATTCAAAATTATTTATAACCTGATTGAAAACAATCAGGTTTTTTTATGTTTAGTAATATCAGAGAAAACAGTTTATTATCTTCATGTTTTGATAATGATATAAGAATGCCCATAATCCAAAATAATAAATATAGGCCCCCATTTTACCTGTTCAATCAGCATGTAGAAACTATTGTTCCCAGTGCTTTACGAAAAGTTAAAGGAGTAAATTATAGGCGGGAACGAATTGAAACCCGTGATGATGACTTTTTGGATATTGACTGGATTCAAAACGACAATTCCAGATTAATAATAGCCTCACATGGGCTGGAAGGGAGTTCTGATAGGCCTTATATTTTAGGAATTGCTAAACTATTTAGTCAAAATAATTGGGATGTGTTAGCCTGGAATTGTAGAAGCTGTAGCGGAGAAATGAATAAAAAGGAATTTCTTTATCATCATGGCTTTACGCAAGATGTAGAAGAAGTGGTTCAAAAGGCCAGATTTCATAATTATAAAGAAATTGTTTTGATTGGCTTTAGTATGGGAGGAAGTCTGACCTTAAAATATGTAGGTGAAAATTCTAATAATCTTTATCCAGAGATAAAGGCTGCGATGGCGGTGAGTGTTCCATGCAATTTGTCGAGCAGCTCAAAAATGCTTGCTCTGAAAAAGAATAAGTTCTATCAAAACCGCTTCATGCGAAAACTAGATTTGAAACTGAGAGCTAAGAATGAACAGTTTCCAGGCCTTTTAGAAATTAAACCCTGGAAAGATTTTAATAGCTTTCATGAATTTGATACACATTATAGTGCAAAAATATTCGGCTTTAAGGATGCCCAAGATTTTTATGATAACGTTCAATGCTATCCATATTTAAAGGATATTAATATTCCAACTTTAATCTTAAATGCACTAAATGATCCTATGCTAACAGGAGATTGCTATCCTAAAAATATAGCAGAACAAAATCAAAATATTTCTCTGGAGTTGACAAAATATGGTGGTCATGTTGGTTTTCTACAGAAGAAATCGCCATATACTTATGCAGAAGAACGAGCATTTGAATTTTTCAATAATAAGGTAAGCTAATGAATGAACTAGTTTTTCAAAGATTAGAGAATTTTTTAAATGATTTTCATTATGAAAAACTGAACGGATTTGATTTATTTCAACAAGAATCAAAAGGTATTAAAAAGTGTGTTATTGTAAACTGCACTCCTTATAACGATGGTTTTATGTTGGAACTACAATTGGGTATTATTATTAAACAGATAGAGCAGTATATTTTATCTTTTAATAATCAATCATCTGAGAAGCTAACTTTAACTTATTGGGAAAGTCTTTATAATGTCGGTGAATTAGGTACAAAAAGGCACTTTATACAAAATTTCGTAGAGTTAGATAAAGTGCTGCATGAGCTAGAAAATGCTTTAATTAAAAGTGGATTTTCATGGCTTGATAACTATTCTAATCTCAATCAAATATCAAATTATTTAAAAGATATTATTTTTAGAAGTATACAAAAGCCTATTAACTTTCTTAAAATTTGCCAAAGAAGCTATTTGTTGAGATTGATGCTAAAGGAAAAACTCTGCGATTCTGATTTTTATGAATACTATGAAAATATGCAATCAAGAAGATTGCCTGATCATCAATTGGAAGAATTTTTAAGTTTTAAGAACTATATCGACAATAATTATAATTCCATTTCAGAGGACATTAATTAGAATCAAATAATTTTTGACATTCTTCTTCAAGAACTCCTCCTGAAATAATAGGGGCATACCAAGCTTCAGCAGCAACCGCTTTAGATCGTATATTAATTTGCTTTCCATAATTCGCAGCAGTTGGAATATCACATCCGTAAATCACTTCACCAATTCCAGCCCAAATTATCGCTGACATACACATAGGGCAAGGCTCCACAGTAGTAATTAAGGTTAATTCTTCTGCTCTGTCATAATCTAATTGTTTCATTTTTTGAATAGCATTGATTTCTGCATGCGCAACTGCCCCATCGTGAATAGTAGTATTATAAGCACTTACGTGCTGTCCTTCAGGATCAACTATAATAGCTCCATATGGAGTTTTACTTTCTTTAGCGAGATCAATTGCCATTTTCATCCAAAATTCAATATCCATAGTATTTGTTTCTGTTGTATGACTTTAATTACAGTATTCTAATAAGTTTTGCTTAAATTCAATTTTCAAAATATTAACATATGAAAAACCTAAAAATAACAGCAAATCTTTTACTTATTAACTTAGTGCTTATTGCATTTACATCCTGCCAGAAGAATCAAAAAGAGGAGGAAAATGTTTTGGCTACTATTAACAATGAAGTTAAGCAAAATAGTAAAGCATATTCTAATCTTCAGACTATAACTTCTGAAATTGGTCATAGATTGACGGGTTCAGAAAATGGTAAAGAAGCAGAGCAATATACCTATGATCTATTGAAATCATATGGATATGATCAAGTTGAATTCCATGAATTTGAAGTGGAAGCTTGGGCCAGAGATACTGTTCATCTTGAAATAAATGATGAGGAAATTGAAGAGGTGGTATCATTAGGTCATTCACCGGTTTCAGCTGATTCAGAATTTGAATTGATTGATGTAAATAATGGTTTAAGAGCTGATTTTGACAGTTTGAAGGATGAAGTGAAAGGCAAAATTGCTTTAGTGTACATTGGAATTTTAGATGGAAGCCCTGAAGGATTGAAAAATATTCATAGATCAGAAAAAACAGCTTTAGCTATTGAATATGGAGCAGAAGGAATTATTATTATAAATCAAGTTCCTGGTGGTGTTTTATTAACAGGGACAGCGTCTGTTACAGGAAGTTTAATTGATATTCCTGCTGTTTGTATTAGTTATGAAAAGGGGATGGAGTTGAAAAAACAACTTGCAGAAGGTGAAGAGTTGGTTGCTCATATTCAAATGAGCAATAAAAGTGAGGTAATTAAATCTAGAAATGTAATTGCTACTTTACCTGCGAAAGAAAAATCAGATGAAGATATTATAATTGGGGGTCATTTAGACAGTTGGGATTTATCAACGGGAGCAATTGACAACGGAATTGGTATTGCTGCAATTTTAGATATAGCGCGTACCTACAAAGCTTTAAACCTTGAGCCGAAAAGAAATATAAAATTCGTAATGTTCATGGGGGAAGAGCAAGGGCTATTAGGTTCAAAACAAATGGTTAAAATGCTAAATGAAAACGATGGTTTAGAGAATGTAGCATACATGATGAACATTGATATGAGTGGAAATCCTAAAGGTTATAATGCATCTGGTAGAGATCAGATGTTGTCTATTTATGATAAAATAGGAAAGGATATTAAAGCAGTTGATTCAACCTATGAAAATGAAAATACAAGCAAAGCTGGGCTTCATTCTGATCATCAGTCATTTATGATGGAAGGTGTTCCAGTTGTTGGTTTAGTAGGCAATCTAGAAAGAAAAGTATACAGCTATTATCATTCTAATGGAGATGACTTTTCATTGGTAAATAAGGAACATCTTGAGAACACCGTACGTTTCTCAGCTATGTTCTTATGGGAATTAGCAAATTTAGATGAAATCCCAGCTAAGAAATTAAACTTTGAGCAAACGAAGCAATTCTTAATCGATCAAGGTTTAAAAGAAGAGTTAGAATTAGGTAATGAATGGAAGTGGGGAGAATAATAAATTAATAAACAATTAACCAATATATAAAATTATGGCAGAATTTGAATTTGACGGGGACAAAGCAAAAGAGTCCTTTCAAAAAATAATCAAAAATATACGACTGATAATTGTAGCACTTGTAGTAGTAGTAGCAATATTTAGTACGTTTTTTCAGGTAGGTGCTGAAGAAGTAGGAGTTGTAACCAGATTAGGTGCATATAATAGAACACTTGAACCTGGTTTAAATTTTAAAATTCCCTTTGTGGAATCAGTTACAAAGGTTCCAGTTGAGCGTCAACAAAAACAAGAATTTGGTTTCAGAACTACTAGTGCAGGAATTCAATCTACCTTTACGAAAAGAGGAGCTGAAGGTGAATCTCTAATGTTAACAGGAGATTTAAATTTAGCAGACGTAGAGTGGGTAGTACAATACAGAATTGACAATCCTTACAATTATCTTTTTAAAGTAAGAGACCCAGAAAATACGTTGAGAGATATTTCTGAATCAGGAATGAGGCAAATTGTAGGAGATAGAACGGTGAATGAAGTACTTACAGTAGGTAGGGCCGAGATTGCTGGTAAATTGAAGGTTCTCATTCAGGAACTATCAAATGAATATGAATTAGGGGTTAGAATTGAGCAAGTAGTATTGCAAGACGTTACTCCACCGGAACCAGTTCGAGCAGCCTTTAATGCTGTAAACGAAGCACAGCAAGAAAAAGAGACTCTTATTAACCAAGCAAAATCTGAATACAATAAAGTAATTCCGAAGGCTAGAGGTCAAGCTGAAGAAACCATTCAAAAGGCAGAAGGTTATGCTACCGAAAGGGTGAATAATTCTAAAGGGGAAGTAGCTAGATTTAATGAGCTGTACAAAGAGTATGTAAAAGCTCCTGGAGTTACTAAAACTCGTATTTATTTAGAAACTATGCAGGAAGTGGTTCCTAAATTAGGCGATAAAATTATTACTGATGAAGAGGGCAGTAATGTGTTACCATTATTAAATATGGCAACTCAATCAAGTAAAAAGGTAAATCAGTAATCATTATAAAATATTAATAGAATTATTATGAAAAAGTCATTAGTAAGCATATTAGTAATTGTAGTGGTTGCTTTAATCGTAATCGCTCAAGGATCATATATAGTTAGAGAATCTGAGCAAGTAATTATTACTCAGTTTGGCAAGCCCGTTGGGGATGCAGTAAAAGATGCAGGTATTCATTTTAAAATTCCTTTTATCCAAACTGCGAACTTTTTTGAAAAGCGTTATTTAGAATGGGATGGTGATCCTAATCAAGTTCCTACAAAAGATAAGAAGTTTATTTTTGTAGATACTTATGCCAGATGGCAAATTACAGATCCATTACAATTCTATAAGCGTTTAACCAACGAAAGAGGTGCTCAATCAAGGTTAGATGATATTTTGGATGGTGAAACTAGAGATTTTATCGCAAATAATTATTTAGAAGAAGCGGTGAGAACCAGTAATAGAACCCCTATTTCAAGTGGGGCGATTAGTGAAATTGTTGAAGATAGCTTAGTTCAAATAAATGTTGGTCGTGATAGTATACAAGAATACATTCAAAAATCTGCAAATCTCCAAACCAAAGATTTAGGGATTGAGATTTTAGACTTCCGTTTTAAAAGAATAAACTATGTGGAAGAAGTAAGAACCCAAGTTTATGAAAGAATGAAAAGTGAGCGATTTAGGATTGCTGATAAATTCAGATCAGAAGGACAGGGGGAAGCTTCAAGAATTAATGGTGAAAAAGAAAGAGAGTTGAAGAGTATCCAATCTGAAGCATTTAGAGTGGCTGAAGAAATTAAAGGTAAGGCAGATGCCGAGGCTGCTGCTATTTATTCCAATGCATATAATAAGAATGGATCTTCAAGGGAACTATATTCTTTTATGAAATCAATGGAGACTTTCAGAAAAACTTTTAATGATGAAACAACTGTGATATTATCAACTGATAGTGATTTGTATAAGTATTTAAAATCTATGCAGTAAGAAAATAATGCAATCAAATTAAACAAAAAAAGCAGCTTTCTAAGCTGCTTTTTTTTTGTGTAAATATCATTTAACATTTGTTAAATCATTTATAATAAGTTTTACTTAATCATTCGTTCGAAAGCTCGAAATTAAAACTATTTATTTGTTGCTCTAATTTCATGACATAATCAACAGATTGTTCTATCATAGTGTGTTGAGCTTGTATTTGTTCTTTCAAGAAAGATATTTCATTATTAAGATTATCTATTTTTGCTTCATAATCTTTTTTTAATCTTTCTTTCTCTTCTTTTGCTCTTTGAAGTTGTGCTTTGTAAAAATAAAATGATTCTGGAACTCTACTCATACATAAGTAATTAACCGTTTATCAAAAATGTTTTAAAAATTGAATAATTTATTCAATCAGTTAATTAATGTATGCTTTGAAAATCTCCTTTATCAATCCTTTTTCTTAAGTTCTTTACCTCTTTACTTAATTTATCTGCGTATTCAACTGCATTTTTAAGCATATCTTGTTGAGCCATTAATTGTTCTTTCAAATAAGCAACTTCTTTCTTAAGACCACCTACTTGACTTTCATAATTATTTTTTAATAGCTTGATTTCGGCTTTTGCATTTTCTAATTCTGCTTTAAGCTGAATCATTGTATTATCTGCCATTATTAATTTTAATTATCTATTGCATCTTGAATATCCTTCTTATATTGAATATCCATCTCATTAAATTTAAGATTAGGATTTTCTTCTTTTATTTTTTCTCTACCTATCTTAACACTTTGCTGAAATACTTTATTATCAGGTAATATTTTTCTATGTATTTTTAAGCCTTTGTGCCACATATCCTCTTTCCACTCAGTAAAATACCATTCCATAGAAGGTTGATGAAATACGGTTAACTTTCTCTTATCAAATATTAATTTCTTGATATTTTTAGATTCTACTAAGTTGCCTATTTCATTAAAAATATTTTTAAATTCTTCTATAGGTATGTAAGTACTTTTTGCTTCTACAACAGCTATTGCTTTACCTTCTACAAAAGAAATTTTAGCATGTTCACCTTCATGATGTGTTACTAAATTGTCGTTCATAGCTTCTACTTCGTTGCTCATAATGTTAAAAATTGTTTTTTTCTAAAAATTAAAATACTAACAATAAACTATGTTAAAGGTTTAAGAAAGTTAGATATTTCTAATTCTTTCCATCCCTCCATCAACTCCAATTATTTGACCTGTAATCCAGCTATTTTCACTATCAAGTAAGAATTCAGCTGCATTGCTGATGTCTTCAGCTTTACCGTATCTTCCAATTGGGTGTCTTTTGTCGGAGGCTTCTTTCTTTTCGTCAGTAGATAATAGATTTTTAGCCAATGGAGTATCTGTTAAGCTTGGAGCCACCAAATTCACTCGTATTTTTTTGCTAGCTAGTTCAGCTGCCAAACTTAATCCGAATCCTTGTAAAGCCCCTTTAGCTGCAGCAATGGAAGCATGAAATGATAATCCCGTATTAGCAGCTACTGTACTAAATAGCACAATGCTTGATCCTTTTGCATTTTTTAAAGATTTAAGAGATTTCTGAATGACTAAGGCAGCTCCCACTGTATTTAATCTGAAATCATTTAGATAATCGTTTTCTTTAATGCTTTGAAATGGTTTTAAGTTAATACTTCCTGGACAATAAGCTAAACCATGTAAAGTATCAGGAAGCTCATTGAGTTCATCCTTTATGTCTAATACATCAAGCTCAATAAATTGAAAATCACCAGATAAATCTGGTTTAGTTCTAGAAGCTAATGTAAGATTTGCGCCCTTATCTTGAAGTTTTTTAGCTAAACTCAGACCTATACCCGAACTAGCCCCAACTATTAATATATTTTTATCTTCAAATGACATATTTTAGTGTTTAATGTTTGTTTATAAACATTAAACACTTGTGAATGTTTAGGAAGATTTGATTGATTTATTAAATGAAACTATAACTATTATAAATTATTCAATGGAAATAAAAAAGCCAACTATATTATAGCTGGCTTAATATTGAAATGTTTATATAAATATATTAGTGATTAGGAGAATTTATGTAATCCAAAAATTCTCTTCTTGTTGCTTCGTCATTAAATTTACCTCCAAAATATGAAGTACCTGTTCTACTATTAGTATCACCAACACCACGTGAAGAAACACACATATGATTAGCATCCATAACAACTGCTACGTTTTCTGTTTCTAGAACTTCTTTTAATTCTTCAGCGATTTGTACTGTTAGTCTTTCTTGTACCTGAGGTCTTTTTGAGAAATACTGAACAATTCTATTGATTTTAGAAAGACCAATTACTTTTCCACTGGAAATATAAGCCACATGAGCTTTTCCGTAAATTGGAACAAAATGATGCTCGCAATGAGAGTAGAAAGTTATATCCTTCTCTACTAACATTTGGCTGTATTTATACTTGTTATCAAAAAGCTTTGGCTTTGGCTTATTAAGTGGATTTAAACCACTAAAAACTTCCTTTACATACATTTTAGCTACACGCTGTGGAGTTCCCTTCAAACTATCATCACTCAAATCCATTCCAAGAATATGCATGATCTCTTTAAAATGTTTAGCAATCATCTCCATTTTAAGCTCATCATCCATTTCAAATGCATCAGCGCGTAAGGGAGTTTCAAAATTTGATGCTACATGATCATCTCCAAATTCATCAATATTTTCCAAATCTTTTTTATTCTGCGGGGTATTCAACATAATTTCTTTCAGTTTCGTATAGTTTAACTTTTAATTCTTTGTTAGGGTCTATTTTTTCCCTCAATAAATTAAAAATTACAACAGCAATGTTTTCAGCCGTAGGATTTAAATTTTGGAATTCTGTGGTATCTAAATTTAGATTTTTGTGGTCAAACCTATCCAAAATTGTTTCCTTTATTAAGTCACTTAGCACTTTCATATCCATTACGTATCCAGTTTCTGGATCAACCTCACCAGTTACTCTAACGATTAATTCATAGTTATGACCATGAAAATTAGGATTGTTACACTTACCGAATATTTTTTGATTTTTCTCCTCTGACCAATTAGGATTATTCAATCTGTGTGCAGCGTTAAAATGCTCTTTTCTGAAAACTGTTACTTTCATTTAAATATATTTATTGAAGGTCAAATATACGGCAATAACTACAAAAGAGTTATAAGTGTTTAATAAATTAATTGAAAAGTTAAACGTTTTGTGCGTTTTATTATTCTAGCTTAGTACAATTATCTTTGATAACTTTTATCAGGTATTATAATCGATTAGCTCTTTAACATTATTTAGAATTTGATTGAGAGTTCAATGGATAGTAAATCATTGGCTTCCGTTCTATATGGGTCTTCAATTTCTTTTACATAACAGCATAAAGAAAAAACAATACAAAAGCAATTATTGAAATTCTTAAATGAATACCAAGGTAAATCTTCTTCTTTTTCAGTCGCAAGTATGGCATTCAGCTTTAAGGCTAGATTTCCGTAGTAATTCAATAGTAGACTCAATAGTTTTCTACCTTTATACCATCTGTTTGAAGCAAAAGGTACTCTGAATACTAAAAATAGACCTAGACTATTCGTATTGGAGAATATTTTACCGTGGTGCTATGAAAATCTAACTAGAAATAATCTTCAATATGAAAAAAGATAACGGCAGTGTAGATCGGTATTATCAATAGAAATGGATATAGAGTTCTTAACACATTTCTGCTGTAAGAGTGAAAGATTAAAGCAAATCAGTTTTTCGTATTGTATATAATCATTTTATATAAAAGTGATATTTTTAATACAACAATAGAGGGAAATATGGTGACTTTTAGGTTTCCTAATAAATATGGAGATTTAAGCATAATCATTTTCAATAATTATGTGTTTTTACTGTCTGGGGGAAACTTAGCTTCTCGTAACCCTCGGTTTAATACGCATGATAGTATTCCAGAAGATGTTAGACCTCGACTCCGCCTTTTTGTTTATACTTGAAATTGTTTTTTATTTAGTTGGTACTTCCGGTTATTTTCTATTAGCATTTGGATACAAAGGAAATTTCTAGATACAATTTGATGCCATCAATTCTAATCTTCAGTTATGAGTATTTCAACTATTACTAACGCAACATATGTATTATAAAATGCTTCATTAATTACATTTGATTAAAGAAATAAACCTGATTTTTGTGAGGTATGCAGTATTTAGAAAAGACATCAATTGCTTAGCAGGTAGAATAATTAGAATTTTCATTGCTAGTTAAATGCTATTGTTAGGTTAAATGGTTTTGATATGATATTGCTTTTATTTTATAATCAAATTTCGAAATAATGAAGAGAAAAAAACTTATAGGTTCAGTAGCTATAGTCTTTTTGACAACGATAGTTTTTTTTAATTGTACAAGCAATGATGAACCACAGCCCTCAGAAGAAAATGAAAATACGATTAATAATGTCACAGAGTATGACAGAATCACTGACGGTAAAGATTTTAGCTCATGGACGGAAGTATTTAAAGACGATTTTACTGATAGCATTAGTTCTAGTATAAATTGGATTTTTGAAAATAATCGCGCAGATTATAATTCTACTCAAACCACTGATTATAGATCTAGTCAAGTGGATTACCTTGAATGGGATAATCGAGAAGTAATTACACTTTCAGCTGTGAGAAGAGGAAGCAGATTTGAAGCAGGTCACATTAAGTCCATTGCACAATTTGGCCCGGAAGAGAATCAGGAATTAAGTTTTAAGGCGAACTTAAAATTATTTGCAGAAGATGGTCAAAATCCTGATGGATCGCCACGTTATGTTGATTTTGATGAGACTTACGGTTTATGGCCGGCTTTTTGGACTGTTGATGAGGACGGTTGGCCTACCAAAGGGGAAATTGATATTATGGAAGGTTATTCTTATGGGGACAGTGAAACCTACGCAAGTAATATATTTTATGGACCAAATATAGGAGTAAATAGTTTGTCTCATGATAATACTGTTCATGAATATCCTCTTGCGGAGAATACAACTGAAGGCTGGCATACCTTGGAAATGCGTTGGATGAATGATGGAGGTGAAATATATATTAACATTTTTGTTGACGGTGAGTTTGAAACAACTTATGATAGCGATACTGATCCGAATCTTGATTTACAAAATTTCACTCCTCATAATATTATTTTCAACCTAAATGTAGGTCATGACGGTGCAATATTTAATAATAATCTAATCGATGGATTTACTAAAGCTTACTATTTAATCGATTGGGTAGAAGTATCGAAAAGAAATATTCTAACGCAATGATGAATTCTAATCATTGATCACTAGCAAGTAGATTATGTGAACTCTTTTTCCACCTTTTTCCATTTTGGTCTTATTTATATGAGCATAAATGGATAAGGATAATAGCACTAAAATTCAATGATTTTTTGAATCTACTATGCAATTTTTAAAGCTTACTAGTTTTCCTTCATGCATTTTAAAACCAAAAAGATTTTAACGTAAAGAGAAGAGATGAATCATAAAACGATAATTTTCACCGCGCTAATGTTAAGTCTGCTCTCATTAGCACATGCGCAAACGGAAGCACACCTGAATACCGCATTGTCTATTGAGGAGCGGATTACGCTATTAATGGAAGAAATGACGCTTGAGGAGAAAATAGGTCAAATGAACCAATATAATGGGACATGGGATTTTACTGGTCCAAGACCGGAAGGTGGGACCGAACAAGAAAAATTCCAGCACTTAAAAGATGGTTTAGTTGGGTCAATGCTAAATGTGACTGGAGTAAAAAATGTGAGGGCGGTGCAGAAGATTGCTGTTGAAGAGACCAGATTAGGAATACCTTTGATATTTGGCTATGATGTTATTCACGGTCATAAAACATTAAGTCCTATTCCTTTGGCTGAAGCGGCTAGTTGGGATTTAGAAGCAATACAAAAGTCTGCTAGTGTGGCCAGTGCTGAGGCTGCCGCTTCTGGTTTAAACTGGACTTTTGCGCCTAATGTAGATGTTTCAAATGATGCCAGATGGGGGAGAGTGATGGAAGGTGCAGGGGAAGATCCCTATTTAGGTAGTCAGATTGCAATAGCAAGAATTAAAGGATTTCAAGGGGAATCATTAGCTGCAAATAATACCATTGCAGCTTGTGCCAAGCACTTTGCTGGCTATGGCTTCGCAGAAGCAGGATTAGAATACAATATGGCCGATATGAGCATTTCAAAACTATACAATTCCGTACTGCCTACATTTAAAGCTTCCGTGGATGCAGGTGTGCGTACTGTTATGAATTCTTTTAATACGCTTAATGGTGTTCCTGCCACTGGCAATGTATTTTTACAGAGAGATATTTTAAAAGGCGATTGGAAGTTTAATGGATTTGTAATCTCGGATTGGGCCTCTATCCGAGAAATGATTGCTCACGGATATGCTGAAGATGAGTCAGATGCTGCCAGAAAAGCAATTGTAGCTGGATCAGATATGGACATGGAATCGCATATTTATGTTGCGGAATTAGTAAAGTTGGTAAAAGAAGGAAAAATAAAGGAAGGTTTGGTAGATGATGCTACCAGACGGATTTTAAGAGTGAAATTTGAATTAGGGCTATTTGATGATCCATATAAGTATTGTAGCGAAGAACGTGAAAACTCTGTAATTGGAAGCGAAGAAAATCATGAAGCTGTGTTGGACATGGCTAAAAAGTCAATCGTTCTGCTAAAGAATGAAAACGAATTGCTTCCCTTAAAGAAATCAGGTTTAAAGATTGCTTTAATAGGTGACCTGGCAGACGATAAAAATAGTCCTCTGGGAAGCTGGAGATTAGCTTCAGATGATGGGACAGCCGTTTCTGTTCTAGAAGGATTAGAAAAGTATGCCGAGAATCAGCTTGTTTTTGAAAAAGGAACTGATCTAGCCATCGGTGAAACAGCTTTTGTTTACGAAACTAAAATTAATAGCACGGATTTCTCCGGATTCGAAGCAGCTAAGAAGTTAGCAAAAAATGCAGATATCGTGATCATTGTATTAGGCGAGCATGGCTTCCAGAGTGGTGAGGGTAGAAGTAGGACAGAACTAGGATTACCGGGAAATCAGCAACAACTATTAGAAGAAATATACAAAGTAAATTCCAAGATTGTATTGGTTTTAAATAATGGCCGTCCGCTTGCTATTCCATGGGCAGCAGAAAATATTCCTGCTATTGTGGAGGCATGGCAATTAGGAACTCAGACCGGTAATGCTGTTGCGCAAGTTTTATATGGTGATTACAATCCAAGTGGAAAGTTACCAATGTCTTTTCCTAGAAATGTCGGGCAAAGCCCAATCTACTACAATAATTATAGTACAGGAAGACCTATAAATAAAGATAATAATGTATTTTGGTCTCATTATATCGATGCAGAAAAAATTCCTTTATATCCATTTGGTTATGGTTTAAGCTACACAAGTTTTGCCTATAGTAATTTAAAGCTGAAGAAAGAAACCTATAATCGAGCTGAAGAAATAGTTATTTCTGTAGAGGTGAAGAATACAGGAAATTATGATGGGAAAGAAGTAGTTCAATTGTATATAAATGATGAGGTTGCTAGCTTAGTGAGACCTGTAAAAGAATTAAAGAGATTTGAATTGGTAGATTTGAAAAAAGGAGAAGCTAAAACGGTTGAATTTACTCTTACAGAGGAAGATTTAGGCTTTTATGATAATCAGGGTCAATTTATTGTTGAGCCTGGTGTTTTTAATATCATGATTGGTGAAAGTTCAGTGAAAGGACTAAGTGCAGCATTTGAATTGAAGTAGTAAGAGTATTGCATTAGTCAATTACTTGATCAATTTGATACATGATGCATAGGCATAATTGAACACTTCAAAGTTTGGGGAGTCTTTACGTTAAGAATAATAGCATTAGAATTGTTTTGCTGATGTGGGGGCTTCGTCCTTTGCTAGATTATTTATGAAAATGATGTAAGCTAAAGTGATGATTGTGTGTATAAAGGAAAATTCAAGATGTATAAGTATTTTAAGATAGATATAAAAAAAGTCACAAATCTAATTATCCTATTTTTTTGTGTTTTGAATCTATTATTTTCCCAAAATAAGTTTGATAACTATCAGTTCAATAGCATTTCAGAAGCCACATCTAAAAGAGCTATTACATCCATTGTAAAAGATAAAAATGAATTTATATGGATTGGAACTGATGGATCTGGATTATATAGATATGATGGGCTGAATTATATTGCATACAACTTTGACTACACCAGTAGCAAGGGGATTATCAGTGACTTTGTCAAAACACTATATTTAGATAGTAACAATAAGTTGTGGGTGGGAACAAAAGAAGGATTGTGTTATTATGATCGCAATCTTGACATTTTTGTCCATGTAAATATTAAAGAAGCAATTGAAAATGACTATGGACAACCTGCTTCTATTAACAGCCTTATACAGGATAATAACGGCAATCTAATAATAGGCACTTATGGCTTTGGCTTGTTTAAAATGGATCTGCAGAAGCTAGAAATTACAAGAGTTGCAACAGACCTTCTCCAGAAAACTGATTTTCAAATTTCAAGTTTGTCAAAAAGTAAGTCGGGCGTAATTTATGTAGGCTCTAATCATGGTTTATTTGCTGTAGACAATAGCTATCATGCTACTCCAATATTTAAAGATAAATTTCAAAAATCTCCAATTTCAGCTCCAATTGAAAGTTTACAAGTCGATAATCGTGGTTTCTTATGGATTGGCACCACTTCGAATGGTTTAATGAGAGTAAAACCTGATATTGATAATTACCAATTTGATATTTATCCCATCACACAAAATAAAATTTTATCTCTTATTGAGGTTAACCCTAATTTTATTTTCTGTGGAACAGAAAACGATGGTTTGATAATAGTCAACGAAAAAGGAGAAGTATATCAAAAGTACCTGTACAATATAAGGCAAGAAAGAGGTCTTAAATCCAATTCCATTTGGGCGCTTTATGAAGATAATGAAAATATCGTTTGGTTAGGATACTACAATAAAGGTTTGGGCACTTTTAATGAAACCAATAATAAATTCCATTCAATTGAAGCATTACCTAATGACGAAAATACTTTACAAGCCAGTACGGTAACTTCTGTAGTTAAGAATCAATCAGGCAAAATTATTATGAGTAGTGAGGGAGGCGGAATTGATATATATGATCCTGAAGAAAAAAGCATTATTCAAGTAAATGAAGAAAATCAATTCTATTATAGTGGGTTAGATGCAAAAGATATACAAACTATATTTATTGACAGTAGGCAGAACATCTGGCTAGGCAGTTGGAGTAGAGGCATTTATTTACTTAGAAATGGAAATGATCAATTTGAAAATTTTAACATTGCAAACACTTCGGGTTTGAAGTCTAATAGAATTCTTAGCTTTTCAGAAGACTCAACCGGAAGAATCTGGATAGGAACATTTTCGAGAGGATTGCATTATTACAATCCCACTGAAAAAGACTTTTTTCATGTAAATATGAAGGCTTCAGATGGGAGTGACATTGATAGAGCGCTTATTAGAAAGGTGCTGGTAGATTCTGATAATTATTTATGGATAGGTACTATATCAGGACTATATCGATTACAATTAAAATCTGAAAAGGGGACTCAGCTAACTGCTATGCAAGCTGAAATGGTGAAAGCTGCAAATAACCACAATTCAATTGAACTTATCTTATCAATTTACGAGTCTAACGATAAAACAATCTGGATTGGAACTGACGGTGCAGGGTTGTTTAGTTTTGACAAAAAGGCAAACTCTTTCTTGAATTACGATTCATTTCCGAATTTGGAAGAAAAATCAGTGAGAGCCATTATCACGGATAATAATGACAACTTGTGGATTAGTGGGGGAAATGGCTTAACTAAATTAGATTTTAAGAATAGAAAAAGCACCAATTTTACTCAAGAAGACGGTTTGCTTTCAAATGAATTTAGAAATAATGCTGTCTATAGAGATAATAAAGGGTATTTATATTTTGGAAACTATGAAGGCCTGAACTACTTTAATCCAGATGAAGTTCTTGAAGTTGAAAATGATCCGCATTTATATCTTGCAGATTTTAAATTATTTAATAAATCAGTTAGTCTTGATGACGAAGACTCTCCATTAACCAAAGTAATTTCTCAAACAAAACAAATAACCCTCAATCATGATCAATCCGTTTTTACAATCGAATATGTAGGAATTGATTTTAAAGATACACGGAAGAATAAATATGCTTATTATTTAAAAGGCTTTGAGGATGATTGGAATCATGTGGGAAATAATACTTCAGCAACCTATACAAATCTGGAACCCGGAAAATACCTTTTTAAACTCAAATCTGTAGGTAGAAATAGGGATCAAGAGTCAAAAATATTAACATTGCGAATTACAATTTTACCTCCCTGGTGGAAAACATATTACGCGTATTTTCTTTACATTTTATTGCTTGGAATCTTTTTGTTTTTTATAGCTAGATTATATAAAAATAGAGTAAAGTCCAAGCAGGCTATAATTTTAGAAAGAGAGCGAGCAAATCAAATTGAAAAACTAAACAGTAAAAAGCTGCAGTTTTTTACCAATATCTCCCACGAATTTAGAACTCCGCTTACACTAATAATAAACCCTCTTGAAGATATCCTGAAAAATGAATACGAAGCACTTTCAAGTTCAGTTTACGGTAAGTTAAAAACCATTCACAAAAGTTCTGATCGATTAGCTAGACTTATCAATGAACTAATGGATTTTAATACGCTCAAATATAATGCGGTTTCTTTACAAGTGTCGGAGATTGAGATAGTTGATTTTGTGCGAGATATAATTGATTATTTTTCAGAAGAGGCTTCGCTTAGAAAAATTGACATATCCTTGGAAACTACAGCTCAAGAATTAAAGGACTGGCTAGACCCTAATATGTTTGAGAAAATCATGTTTAATTTGATTTCGAATGCAATCAAGTTTACACCAGACGGAGGAACCATAAAAGTCAAAATTGTTGAGCAGTTGAATCCAGAAGTGGTTGAAACTAAAAGGAATGATTCTAGTATTTCAGACTTTTATGCAATTTCTGTTGAAGATACGGGGCCGGGATTAGATAAGAAGAACTTGGGTAAAATATTCGATCGATTCTATCAGATAAATAATTTGAACAAAGCTTACTATGGTAGTACAGGTATTGGATTAGAAGTTGTAAAAGAATTTGTAGAATTAAACAAGGGTAAAATAAATGTTACAAGTGTATTAAATCAAGGGACTATCTTTACTGTAAGTTTTCCTAAGGGAAAGAATAAGTTTAAGGAAGATGATTTTAATGATAAACCCTTTCAAAGGGAACATTTTATAAAGAATTTAGAACTTCCGCCTGCCAAAGAGGTTGAGCCTGAAGCTGACGACAATAAAACCAAAAAGGAATACACAGTACTAATTGTGGAGGATAACAATGAATTAAGGAATTACTTGCAAAATGAGCTAAAAACAACCTATAAAGTAATAGTGGCAGAAAATGGCAAAAAAGGTTATGATTTGGCGGTCAGTAAACTACCTGACATCATCATTACCGATGTAATTATGCCGAAAATGAATGGGCTTGAACTTTGTAAAAATGTAAAAGCAAATATTAAGATAAGTCACATCCCAATATTAATGTTATCAGCAAAAGCCATGGTTTCTCATAAGGTTGAAGGTCTAGATGCCGGAGCAGACATATATTTAAGCAAACCCTTTGATATGAATATTTTACTGTCAAGTTTAGCTCAATTAATTAAAAGTAGACAATTGATTTTTAATAACTTATACACTGGGGTCATAAAAGAAGGCACACAAAACACTACAAGCGTAGATTTAAAATTCATTCAAAAAATACTGCTCGTAATTAACGATAACATTAGCAAACCTGAGCTTAATGTAGATTTTTTAGCGTCAAAAATATTTTTAAGCAGAAGTCAATTGTATCGTAAAATTAAAGCTTTAACAGGTGTATCCGTAAATGAATTCATAAGAAATGTAAGATTAGAGAGAGCAAAGCACCTTATCAATTCAGGAGATGATAATATAAATGAAATTTGCTATAAAGTTGGTTTTACTTCGCCATCTTATTTTACAAAATGCTTTAAATTAAAGTTTGGGCATTTGCCTACTCAAAACAAAAGCTTAAGCGAGGAATAAAATTCAAAGTCAAAATTTTTATTTTCTACAATAATGAAAAGCAGGCTTGAAGGCTTTACGTTCATATTTTATAATGTAGTCTTACAGGATCAAAGTTTAGTATCGTACATTATTAGCACAAAAAAACGCATATAACTATCCCGTTTTTGAATGCAGAGGCGTTTTATGAGTAATCATAAGGGCAGTTGAGTATTTTTCAATCCATTCAATTTGCATGATTCCATTTTGATTTAAATATGATTTGGTCTTACACTTAGTGAGCATCCCAATATCCTTTTATCTAAAGCATCTATCAATAGCAAACCATAATTATTTCCTTTAAGAAATAACTAGGGCAAGTATTCAATTTAGATGCGTTCAAAATATTTTACAGAATTATTCAAATCCTCTTGATGAAAAATACCTGATTTGTAATTTTTTGAATATAGAAGATGCTTCCGTTTAATAGAAATTAGAATTTCAATTTTCCAGTGGATAAATTCATAAATATGACCAAAAAGGGGCTTTTGTGCACTATTTTTCATATAAAACGCATCATTTGTTCTACTTATTAATCTTCTTTTCATAGACCTTTAAGACAGATCAAAGAGCTTGAGTTTAGAAAAACAAAGCTTAAAAAATAGTTGATGGGAACGCAACTTTTGATCGCTTAAAAAGGGACAGACTAATGTCGAATAATTAAAAGTTAATTACAATTTGTTACTACTATGATGAAACATTTCCTAAAAGCAGTTTTAATTTTTACCATTTTACTTCGTGCTAGTGTAATTTATGCACAAGGAACGCAAGTGGTTGAAGGTAAAGTTATTTATGAAGGATCACCTATTCCTGGTGTAAACGTAATGATTGAAGGAACTAGTGAAGGAATTAGCACAAATGCTGATGGTTCCTTTAAATTAAATAATGTTCCGGAAGACGCTATCTTGGTATTCAGTTTTGTAGGTCTTAAGACTTTAAGATTACCAGCAAAATTTAACACTTCCATGAGTGTAACTATGACAGATGATGCCGAAACACTAAATGAAGTAGTGGTGATAGGTTTTGGTACCCAAAGACGAGAAGACTTAACTGGTGCTATTTCTTCGGTGAAAGCCGATGAAATACAAGACAAGCCCTTTACCTCTATTGATCAGGCGTTAATAGGTAAGGCTGCAGGTGTCAACGTAACTCAGAATTCAGGAACTCCTGGTGGAGGTATTTCGGTTCAGATAAGAGGTATAACATCAATAAACGGGAATGAACCTCTATATGTAATTGATGGAACACCAGTATTTCCTGATAGAAACAATGAATCATTTTCATTCGGACTTTTTGGTGGGGGAGATGGACAGACGAGAAATTCAGCACTAGCTGGATTGAATATATCTGACATCGAATCTATCGACATTCTAAAAGATGCATCTGCCACCGCAATCTATGGAGCAAATGGTGCGAATGGGGTTGTGCTTATCACCACCAAAAAAGGTAGTCGAGGAAAAGCTAAAATAGCCTATGAAACTTATTTTGGCGTACAGGAGAACATCAATTTTGTAGATGTATTAGACTTACCTGACTATGCAAGGTATCAAACTAAGCTTTTCGAATTAAATGGAGAGCCTATCCCTTTTCAATATCAAACCCCAGAGTTACTGGGAAGCGGTACAGATTGGCAAAGAGAGATATTTAGACCTGCTCCAATTCAAAATCATCAACTATCAATATCTGGAGGAAATGAAGATACAAGATATTATACATCCTTTAGCTATTTTGATCAAGAAGGAACCATTATTAACTCGGGATTTGATAGATTATCACTTAGAGTAAATGTGGATAGTAAAGTTAATTCTTGGCTTAAAATTGGTAATAATTTATCAATTAATAGGTCGCTTCAAAGAGTTGTCAGAAATGATGATAGTGGCGGTATTGTTATGAATTCATTAAGGCAATCACCAGAGCTACCCGTGAGGTTCTCAGATGGTTCATTTGCTGGTCCTGCAAATAATGTAGGATCAGGCGGAAATGAAGCTACCAATCCCGTTGCCTTAGCTCAAATTAATAACGCCACAACACAACGAACACAACTTCTCGGAAATATATTTGGAGAGATTCAATTTTTTGATGGCCTTTCATTCAAAACTGAGCTAGGATATGATTTAGGCTTTGGTAAAATTGCTTCTTTTGCTCCAGCATTTGAATTAGGCGCTATTGTAGAAACACTAAATCGGTCTTTCAAACAACAGGAGCAAAGCTACTATTGGAATCTTAAAAATTATTTAACTTATAAAAAGACCTTTGCTGATAAACATAATTTAACAGTTCTAGTAGGGCAAGAAGCTCAGGAAAGTAGATATGAATATTTAAGTGGTTTCAGGACTGGTCAATTTTTGAACGAAGATTTTACAAATTTAGACCTTGGTGATAGCGAAACTGCTGAAAACGGTAATGGCTCTGGAAGATGGGCTATGACCTCGTATATCTCAAGAGCAATTTACGGATTTGAAGATAAATATTCTTTTTCAGCTTCAATAAGAGCGGATGCTTCTTCAAATTTTGGTTCTAATAATAGGTGGGGATATTTCCCCTCTGTTTCAGGTGGATGGACCATAAGTAATGAAGAGTTTTTAAGCAATTTGAATTTCATCAATAATTTAAGAATGAGAGCAGGTTATGGATCTGTGGGTAATCAAAATATTCCTCCCAATAGATTTCAAACCATACTTTCCTTAGTGCCTTCACCATTTGGCGGCAATTCACCTACAATAGACAATTTGGGAAACCCTAATATTAAATGGGAAGCTTTAAATTCATTTAATCTAGGAATTGATGCAGCTGTCCTGAACAATAGACTGAAACTAACTACAGATTTCTATATCAAAAATTCTTCAGATTTCTTAGCAAGACGAATTAGTGATGAATCAAATCAAAGTGCGCAAGACTTTTTTATAAATACAGGGGTTATCGAAACCAAAGGGCTTGAGTTAAGTCTGACAACTCTAAATTTAAATAAAGAAGACTTTTTATGGAAAACTACAGCCATTTTTTCAACATACACTAATGAATTAACCAGTTTTCAAGGTCAGGGTCAATCTCTATTAGGTAGAGTGCAATTCGATCAATATACTATCACGAGAACTACAGAGGGGGAGCCTGTAGGCCAATTCTATGGTTATGTTACGGATGGCCTTTTCAGAAGTGAGGAAGAATTAGAAGCTGGTCCTATCCAAGAGGAGGGCACGGCAGTAGGTGATATCCGATTCAAAGATTTAAATAATGATAATGTGATTGATGGGAATGATCAGGCAGCTATCGGAAATGCAATTCCAGATTTTACCTACAGTTTTATTAGCAATATGGAGTACAAAAATTTTAGTCTTGATATTACGCTTCAAGGAAGTCAAGGCAATGAAATTTATAATTTTACCCGACATTATATAGACGGTATTGTGCCGGGCTTCGGGGATAGGTTTGCTAATGTGACTCCCCGAGCATTGAATGCATTTGAGCAGGGAGTAAATGAAAACACCAATGAGCCAAGGTTATCACTTACAGATCCGAACGGAAACGGAAGAATTTCAGACCGATTTGTGGAAGATGGTTCTTACTTAAGAATACAAAATGTGATGTTAAGTTATCGCGTTCCTGATAAAATACTAGTTAATAGATTCTTCTCAAGAGCTAGAATTTATGCTAGTGTTCAAAACTTGTACACTTTCACCAAGTATTCTGGATTCGATCCATCATTAGGAAGTTTAGATCAAAATGTGACCCTAAATGGTATTGATTTGGGTAGATTTCCAGTACCTCGAATATCCTCTTTAGGTATCAATTTAGAATTCTAAAAAATTAATACTTAGGAATAATAATTTTAAAACATATACTATGAAACGAATAATAAATAAATATCGATTAGCCTCGTTGTTTACTCTGTTAGTTTTGTCTTCATGTTCGGATGAGTTTTTGAACGCACCATCTGAAACACAGCTAACTCCAACGGATTTACCAGAGGGCATCACTGCTTTTGATGGTATTGCAGAAACTATGTATTTCGAGCCATGGTTTACATTTAATGATAAGTTTTTAATCGCAGTGGGCGACATGTATGCCGGTAACATTTATAGCGTTGATGGAGCCTACCAACAATTTAGAGATGCTCAAGTAACTGCTCAAAACCCCATTCTTACCGAAGGGTACGTTTCACTCTTTTCAGTTGTTGATCAGGCAAATAACCTTATGAGTTTGGTAGAAGATAGAAAGGATGAGCTACCCGCAGAGGACTACAATAGTCTCATGGGACTAAGTCGCTTCATGAGAGCAAATGCTTACTTTTTTTTGGTGAGGTCTTTTGGAGCCGTTCCTATTGTGGATGGAATTAATACTGAACCGCAGCCTAAAAGAAATCTAGTGGATGATGTTTATAGATTTATCAAATCAGATCTTCAATTTGCTGCTGAAAATTTACCAGATGTTGCAGTTAAGAGAGGATTTGTTACAAAGGAAGTAGCAAAAGGCGTTTTAGCTAAGGTGCATCTTACACTTGGAGAATATGCTGAATGCGCTAGTCTTACAGAGGAAATAATAGGAGGGCAATACTCATTAGTTGATCAATTTGGTAACCTCTTTAATAGCCCTGAGAACAATAACAGTTCTGAAAGTATGTTTGCTTTGCAATGGATATCACTCGCCACTGTTTGGGGAACGCAAAATACCAATCAAGCGTATATTGTACCTTTTGGGTCCGGAATAACGGGTGGACAAGATGGTTGGGGTGTGTATTTGCCTTCTATATCGCTTCAGCAAGAGTATGTTGATGAGGATAGAAGAAAAAAAGCCACCATCATGGAGGACGGTGACATTTATCCTGAATTGCTATCTTCTCAAGGTGGATTTACATATGAGAAAAATCTTTCAGTCACGGCCGCTAATTTCAGAAAATATATTGTGGGTTCTGCTGCCGAAAGAAGTGACGTATTTTTCATGAAAACATCACAGAATACGATCATATTAAGGTATGCGGATATATTATTGATGCATGCTGAAGCTAAATTAGCGGGTGGTTCTTCAACATCAGATCCGTCTGCCTTAAATGCTTTCAATGAAGTTCGAATGAGAGCAGGTTTGCCTACTAAAACTGTTTTAACGAGAGAGGAATTATTTAAGGAGAGGAGAGCTGAATTTGCTCTTGAAGGTCAATATTTCTTCGATTTAAAACGAAGAGGAATTAGCGAGGCTATTTCTATTATATCAGAACAAGAGGTTGGTTTTTATTCAGATCTAGATAGAACCGAATTAGTTTCTGTTAAGATAACACCTAGTGCTAATTACTTTGAATTGCCTATTCCTCAATCTGCAATCAATACAAATCCTTCTTTGTTAGAACAGCCTGTACCTTATAATTTTAATTAATGTCTATGTTGATCAATATAAAAAATATCGCAATTTTAATAATTTTGTCAATGGTATTCATTTCATGCCAAGATGACGAAGATACTGATATCATAGTAGATGCCATAGTTTCGGCACCAGGAGATTTGCTAAATGCTTCATATCCGAATACGCAAGTGAGGGTTGAAGGACAAGGGCTTTCCGGTTTGGAAAGGATCATCTTAGATGAAAATATTGAAGTGGGTTTTAATCCGGCCTATATTTCAGATCAAGCATTTATTTTTACAGTGCCTTTTGATAGATCAACAGGTAGTAGATTTGGTGTACAACCTTTAACTTTTCAGACCTCTAGGGGTTCGACTACCATAGATTTTGAAATTTTGCAGCCTGTTCCAGTTATCAGCAGTGTTTCTTCTGAAACACCATTAGTTGGAGATTTGGTAACTGTTGAGGGCGAGTGGTTTCTTGATGTGTCAAGTGTGACATTTGGCGGTGAAGCAATAGAATATACAGTAAATTCTGAAGAGTCACTCACAATAGTGATTCCAGAAAGCGCAACTGGAGGAGCAGACTTAGAAATAACAACTCCGGGAGGTACAGTTAGTCGATATCTAGAGGTCAGTTTAGGATTTACCATAGTTAACATCTCTGATTTTGATGGCGGTGGAGTTAGGCAAGATTGGTTTTCTTTTGGTGATGTAGGCTCATTTGATCCTAATGTGGCAGGAGGTCCAACAGGAAATTTTGCCCAATTAGCTTGGGAAGGTTCAACCGAAAATGGTTTTAATGGTTCAAGTGCCGGTGCTGGTGAGAACTTTTTAGATCAATCAAGTACAAATCCAACAGAAGCATTTATAGAAATTGATATGAGTGTAAATGTGGAAGGAGCCCATGTTGCCATTCAACTAAATGCAATCGATGGAGCCAATTTTGCTTATAATTTAATAATTGAAAATACGGAGTGGAATACGTACTCCTTTCCATTATCTGAATTCAGAAATAATTTTGGTTTTGGTGAAGTGGTAGAGGGCAGTCCAAATCCTTCTAATGTGAATCAAATCAATGTTTCTATCGTCCAGAATGATACACCAAATCCAACGATAATCAGTTTTGACAATTTGAAAATCAAATATCGAAATTAACTGGTTTAATTATTTAGTTGACACAGTGATGAATAAAATAAGGGTGAGGGCTTTTGCCCTCACTTTGTTATAACAGTAATTAGTCTTGTCAACTGTTTAAAACTCTTAAATCAATCTCAATTCCAATGTATCAATTTGATTTTTCAATGGTGTAAACTTTTTCTATCAGATTGTGCTAGGAATAAAAAAGATGCACATAAAAGGCTAAAAGTTCTGATCAAATACTAAACGTAATTACTGCATTATTCCATAATTTACCCATTACATTTTCTACTGTTTCGATGAATAAACAACAAAAAATGAAGAACCTAATTCTGTTTTTTTCTGCTAGTCTGGTGATATTGTTTAATGCTTGTGCTAATGAAGAGGTTTATGATGATTTATCTCCGCTTCAAAAGCCAGTTGTTAATGATCCCATTGATATTAATGATAATAGTTTTATCGCTGCTTGGAATTTCGTTTCAACTGCAAAAAGTTATAGGCTAGATGTTTCCCTTCAAAATGATTTTTCTAGTTACATTCAAGGCTATGAATCGCTTGAAGTTGCAGGTCTAAACGCTACTGTTGCGGGTTTGACACCTGGCACCCAATATTTTTTTAGAGTGAAGGCAGTGAGAGAAGCAGAACTCTCTGATTACTCTAATGTGGTGATGGTAACTACATCTGGAACTCTTATTGATACTGATGTTAATCTAAAGGATAAAGCGGCCGATAACTTTTTTGTAGGTGCTGCTTTAAGTACTAACCGACTCACAGGAGGATATAACGAGCTGTTGACTACTGAGTTTAACAGTATTACAGCGGAAAGTGAAATGAAGATGAGAACCATTTTCGCAGGTCCGAGTGATTATAACTGGACTCGACCTGATGAATTGGTACAATATGCCACTGAAAACGAATTGAATATACACGGTCACGCATTGATATGGCATGAGGAAGTACCTGACTGGATGAGAACATTTACAGGTTCAAATGAAGAGTTTGAAATGATTATTGAAGATTATATTAAGGCTGTTGTAACTAGATATTCGGATAAAATCACTTCGTGGGACGTTGTTAACGAGGCAATTAGCGATGGTGGGGGAATAAGAAATACAATATTCCTGGAAAAATTAGGGTCTAATTATATTGCAAAATGTTTTCAGTGGGCCAGAGAAGCCGATCCTGACGTTCTATTGTTCTACAATGATTACAATACACCGGCAGACTTAGCTAAGCAGCAAGATGTTTATGCGTTGATAGACGATCTACAAGCTAACAATATTTCGATAGATGGCATCGGACTTCAAATGCATATTAGCATTGACAGTCCAACCCGACAGGAAATTCAGGATGATGTTGATATGGCATTACAAAGGAATTTAATCATTCATTTTTCTGAGTTGGATATAAGAGTCAATCCAGATGGAAGACAAATGGTCAGTTCGTTGACGGAGGAACGTGAGATTGCTCAAAGATTGAAGTGTAAAGAAGTAGTGGATATATACAATGATATACCTGAAGCTTTCAAGTATGCTATTACAGTCTGGGGGCTACGAGATCCAGATTCTTGGATTATAAATCATCATAATAGACCTGATTGGCCATTATTGTTTGATGATTCGTTCAATAGAAAATCAGCTCATATAGGATTCCTTGAGGGATTAGAGTAGTAAAAGGCTTTTTACTACTTTTTGCTTTCACTCTTGAGCAGATTTTTTAGACTGCCAAAAAGTCTATAGCTCTTGATTTATATATTCTTTAGATTGGATTGATTTGTTCACAAATTAAGGAGGGTAAAGCATTGAGAATATCTACTGCATCTTTTGGTTATTAATTAATATACTGGTCAGATTTTCAGCTATTTCATTTTCCTCCTTTCTTTCAATCTTGCCAAAATGCAAAGGCAATTGCTTGCTTGATTAAAGAACTAAATTGTGATTAAATTGATTATCATTTACTAATTTCTCTAACAATAATAAGAGAAAAGGTGGACGCTTTGGGTTTTCCTTGTAAATTTAGTGGTTGAACATATAAATTAAATTGAAATATATGAGAGAAGGTCTGATTCTATTCTTCCTAGTATGTTTTCAGCCATTAATAGCCCAAATCTCCCCAGAAAATATTGATATTGTCCGTGATAAATGGGGCGTTGCCCATATTTACGCTCAAACTGATGCAGAAGTAGCCTATGGTTTAGCCTGGGCCCATTCCGAAGATGATTTTGAAACTATCCAATCTACTTTACTTGCAGGCAAGCTAATGGCTGGCAAGCAATTCGGAAAAGATGGAGCTGGAATTGATTTCTTTACGCAGTTTATTGGTGCGCCTGAATTGGTAAAAGATAAAAAGAATGAGCTTTCGTCAGAATTTTTAGCACTGTTGAATGGCTATGTACAAGGAATAAATTCTTATGCCGTTTATCATCAGGATGAAATTTTGCACAGAAAACTGTTTCCTATAGCTGAAGATGATATGTTAACTGCTTTTGTCCTCTCTCTATCAGCCATGAGTGGGGCTGATAAGGTGATAGGCGATTTGGTAGCCAATAAGAAGTTTAATAATCCCTACGTGGGAATAGGATCTAATGCGATTGCTTTATCGCAAAATAAAACGAGTACTGGAGAAAGTTTTTTAGCTGTAAATTCACATCAACCTTTTGAAGGACCAGCCAGTTGGTATGAAGTGCATTTAAATAGTGAAGAAGGTTGGAATATGTTGGGTTCCTTGTTTCCAGGCAGTCCCACAATATTCCATGGAGTCAATGAAAATTTGGGCTGGGCACATACTGTCAATCATCCCGATAAAATGGATGTTTATCAACTCAGAATGCATCCTGAAATGAAAGATCATTATTATTTCGATGGAGATATAATACAGTTAGAGAAGAAAAAAGCTAAACTGAAGGTTAAATTGTTAGGACTTCCGATTCCGCTGTCCAAAACCTACTATGAAAGTGTTTATGGTCCGACATTAAAAAATGATCATGGCTATTTTGCTTTGACTTTTGCAGCCAATCAAGATTTAAAGGCCATTCAGCAATGGTATGAGATGACAAAAGCAGGCAACTTGGACGAATTTAAAAACTCTCTGTCTGGAATTCATTTACCAGATTTTAATATTGTTTACGCTGATAAAGACCACAATATTTTTTATGTAAGCAATGCTAAACTGCCTATTCGGGATTCAAATTTTAAGTGGAATAAAGTATTGCCTGGCGATACTTCTGCTACTATCTGGAATAAATTTCATGATTTTAATGATTTACCACAGTACACTAATCCCGCTTCAGGTTATTTATTTAACATGAATAATACAGCCTTTAATGCTACTGCTACAAATGATAATCTTGATTCGTTGAAATACCCTAGAGAGATGGGCTATTCTCTGTCTGATAATAATAGAAGCGTTCGATTTCAATATCTAATGAAACAAGAGGAGAAGTTGAGTTATAATGATTTCAAACAAATAAAATTTGATATTCAATATCCTGATCAATTCTATTTTGAGGAAGATATTAACATTATTTTCGAATTAGAGCCCGCCAAATACCCTGATATTGAAAAGTATTTAAAAATATTACAAAACTGGGACAGGAGAGCTGAAAGGAAAAGCATAGGAGCAGCTCTAATGAAAATGATTATTGTGAATGCAAAAGGTAAAGTAATTGACCATAAAGTTGCAGTAAATATTGTAAAAAGTTCTCAAGAACAGTTGTTGGAGGCATTTGGAACTATTGAAGTCCCACTTGAGAAAATTCAAGTTCATAAAAGAGGAGAAAAAGAAATTCCTATCGATGGTTTACCAGATGTGATAGCACCTATGTATACCCGAAAAATGGATAGTGAACTAAAGCATAGAGCATATGTAGGAGAATCCTATATACTATTAGCTCGTTTTGGCAAGGGTTTACCAAAATTAGAATCCATTATGCCTTATGGAGCTTCTTCAAAAGCTGAAAGTCCGCATTATACTGATCAAATGGAAATGTTTGTCAATAAGGAATTAAAGCCAATGACCTTAGATAAAGAGGAGATTTATGAAAATGCTGCTAGGATTTATCATCCTCAGGCTGAATAACAGTTTCCATATAATGTTCCATATCGAAGTCGGTTAGAACTGTATTTTTTCTTAAATATAATGGATGCCGAGGATGTCCGGCTTTTAGAGGATCGCCTGCTGACAACCATTTACAATCGTAAAATTGGCTCATGTTGAAGATATCCGATAGGCAGTGCTTTAAGAAATCTCTGGAATCAATAAGGTTACCCCAGGCAGCCCAAATCGTTAGCTCATCATTTTCTAAGTGAGATTCGATGATCTCTAAATTTGTTTCGTGATACTTTTTGATGATTCGTTGGTGCAATAACTTTGGATCAGCACTTCTTTGCGGGTACAGATTTAACATCAACCAGCTATCAAATTGGTTGTGCTTAGCAATTCTTTCCAAGGATGAAACTGTTCCGTCATATTCCTCTGGTTTCGCATGACTAGGATTCACGCCAATGCATAGCAGTGTATTTTTTCCTTTTTTCCCTAAAGAATAACGGTATTCTCCGCTTTTGTCGGTCTCATAAATCCACTTCATAATGAAATATAGTTAAAATTTTAAAAATTAATGTAAATAAAACTTGACATTTATATTTTAATATTAGTTATTTGTGTCAATAAAACTTTACAAAAAGACAATAAGTAATTACAATATGACAACTAAACAATACATTATGGAAGCAAGTAACTGGCATGAACAGAGAAAGAAAAATTTAAAAGCCTTAGCAATTTGGACATTTGCTTGGGTTTCAACTTTGGCTCTAGTGACATTTGGCCCTAAATTCTTATGGGAAGGGAATCAAGTGTTTACCTATTTAGCATTCTTTCTAAATTTAGGATTTGGAGTAGGAATGATTTTCGCGAATAGAAATCACATTAATGGTCTAGATGAATTAGATAAGAAAATTACTTTTGATGCTATGGCAATAGCATTAGGAGTTGGGGTGATTGGTGGCTTAAGTTTTTCAGTTATGGATATCACCAATATGATTGGGTTTGATGCTGAGATTTCATTTTTAGTAATTTTAATCTCGATAACCTATTTAATTGCAACGCTAGTAGGAAAATATAGATATAAATGAAAAATCGAGTTAAAGTATTAAGAGCGGAGCACAATATCACTCAGGCTGATTTAGCTAATGCGGTACAAGTATCAAGGCAAACCATTAATGCAATTGAAAAGGAGAAATTTGATCCCAGCTTAGATTTGGCATTTAAACTTTCAAAGTATTTTTCAAAAGCTATTGAAGAGATTTTTCAATATGAATAGGAGAGAAGATCATAGAAATTCATGACCTATAAAAGAAATTTGAAGTCAACTATTATTTTTACCTATGCTTTCAATCTTAAAAAGACCTCATCCTTTTATTTTCAATTCCGGGAGTATTCTCATTCCTGGAATTTTTACTTTCATTCTAATTAGTCTTTTCAGACCTCTAGGTTTCAATAGTCTGCCTACCACTTATGTTTTGGCTTTTGCATTGGGCCTCGGCTTAATTGCTTCAACTATGGTTTGGCTGACAGTTAAAACTTTGAAGCTGTTTTTTCCTAAATTAATGGATGAAGATTTATGGACTTTAGGCAAGGAAATTATGCTGATTTTTACCGTGCTCCTTCTAATCGTGTTCACTATTTTTATCATTTTTTTAAGCATTGATGTTTTGGATAATGACCCAGTTTCCCTTTTTAGAATGGTATTTGTAAAAACATTATTGTTTAGCATATTTCCCATACTAATTATGGTGCTTTTTGAACAGTATAATTATCAACGAAATCAACTCAAGGTAGCTAATGAGCTCAGTCAAAAAGTGAAGCTAGAACAAAAGCACACAGAAAATGTGCATTCAATTGTGGCTGAAAATGGCCAGCCTGTATTGCACTTGAAAAGTGATGAAATCCTATGGGCACAGTCAGATGGAAATTACCTTGAGCTATTTTATCTAGAGTCAGGAGAAAAAGTTAAAAAAGACTTGATTCGAAACAGATTAAAGAATTTGGTAGATCAACTTCCCGATGAAACATTTTTTCATTGTCATAAGAGTTATATGATTAATCTTAATCACATTCAGAAAGTGCAGGGCAATGCCCGAAACTTTGAAGTAGTGCTTAGATATGGGAATATTCCGATACCTGTAGCCAGATCAAAATCTTCTGAATTAAAGGAAAAAATCAATCGATCCATATAGGTGCTTCCTTTTTATACCTAATCGTTCCCATTAATACCAAACGGTAGTCAGATCAGCTCAAATACCGATTTGGCTCTTCATATTTGCTTCATCATTCATAAACACAAAAGTAAAAAATGAAGCAGGTTCTATTAGCATTTATTATTTTATTCACCACTAACATTCTCCATGCGCAGGTATATATGGAGGAGAAAAGCAAACATAGATTTGCCCAAACCTATGTAGGGTTCAATACACAGATAGTACCAACACAAGGTCAATTTGTATCAGGTGGTTTGAGTAGTAAATTTCCCACACTTATTTCTCCTAGATTTAATATAGGGGGCTTACATTTTTGGGGGAAATGGGATTTCAATGTTAATCTTCCGCTCGCTCACTTAGGTGATAAAAAAGTTTCGGAAGATACTGAATACCACTTCATCCCAGGAGCAGATTTAAGTGCTCGATATTATCCATGGCGAATGGAATTTGGCAAATTGAGACCTTATGCTGGTGTTTCAGTGAACCAGATGGTTTTCAAACTAGATCATGAAGAGCTAGGGAGCAGAGACGATTTATTTTTCACTGCATCTCCCTTAGCAGGTGTTTCCTATGCTTATAAAGGATGGCAACTCAATGCGGAACTTATGTGGGTGCCCACGAACAAAAAAGAGTTCTATACGAGCCGAAATCAAAGAGAAATATTTCATTTACCACAAAATTATTTTTCAGTTGGGATTGTAAAGTTTTTCGATACTACACTAAAGGAAGAGAAAGGCTACAAAAACGGATCTACCAAGAAAAAGGAAGATGAATTGAGAAGTAAAGGGAAATTAAACAGCTTTTCAATAGGTGTTGCACCAAGTGGAGCATATTTTTTGCGAGCACCGCAATTCTCTCAAGGTGAGCAGCAGTCCTTACCACGGCACAAAGGTGAATTCAATTGGGATTTTGGGCTGGGCTACTTATTTCATGACACAGGGCTTCACATCGGTTTTAGTTATAGGGATTACAGCTCAAACTCGAACAGCTATGGATTAGAACATGTAATTCGAAGAAAGTCTGTGGCATTCGAAGCCTTTAAATTCTTTTGGGATTACAATGGATTTGTACCATTTATCGGACCAAGCATTAGCTATGAGAGATGGGGTGCAGCGGAATTTGAGAATGATGTAATGACAAATGAAGTGGCCCGAACTAGAATGATTTCGCCAGGGATAATTTTTGGTTGGGACATAGTTCCATCTCCACTCGAGACTTGGGTATTACGCACAAACCTTCGATATTATCCCTTACAAAAAGTCAAAGACCCCTCCAGACAACTGTCCAGAATGGATCAATTTGAATTTAATATCATTCAATTAGTCATCTATCCAAATCGAATCATCAATCTGCGCTAATATTATGAAGAATATAATTCAAATCATCCTGATCATTCATATTTTCTCAGGTGCAATTGCCTTGATAAGCGGTGCAATAGCTATCGCTACACAGAAAGGAAAAGTAAAACATAAGAAATCAGGGAAGATATATGCTATGGCAATGCTCATCGTATTTGTAACAGGAATAAGCATTGCAAGCTATCAATTTAATAGATTTCTTTTCTTAATTGCCTTTCTTAGCTATTACAGTGTGTTTTCAGGAGTAAGAATTCTAGAATTGAAAAAATTGCATCAAGGTCAAAATCCACAATGGTACGATTGGTTTGCAGGTATTATTAATTTTATTGCCAATTTAGCCTTTGTTGCCATTGCGATTCACTATGCTTTGAAACCTGAAACCAACGTAGCTGGGGTGCTATTGTCTGGAGGTTTTGGTTTAGGAGGAATGTATTTAAGCTATGTGAATATGAAGCCTTTTGTAAAAAGGCCTAGACATGCAGCACATTGGTACACCTATCATCTAGGGAATATGATGGGAGCCTATATTGCCACCTTTACAGCTTTTTTCTCCACTATGGTCACACGATTTGAATTCATGAATCCTTTTATTGCATTTGCTTTACCATCACTTATTGGAATTCCTCTATTAGTATATTGGACACATAAAACGGAAGTTAAATTTAAAATGAAATGAAATATCTATTTTCTATTGTAACGATCTTAGTTGCTAGCCTTTTGTTAGGCTGCAGCTATTTAAAAAATGTACAGCTTTTGAGTGGCGGTGAATTAAGACGCCAGGAATTTGTACAAGCCATTCCTTTCGAAATGAAAAAGGATATTATTGTGGTGAAAGCCAAAGTAAATGGCGACAGTATTGAAAGAGAATTTATATTTGACACGGGCGCTTTCAATAGTAAAATTGAAAAGGAATTGGCTGAATCTCTTCAACTTAAAACCATTACCACTAAATCAAACTCTACTGCAGCTGGAGTTACGAGAGAAATTGAAGTCACCAGAATTGATTCTATTATTTTCGGAGAAACTGCATTTTATAATGTGGGAGCTGGAAAAGTAGAGTATGATGAAGAGTCTGCAAGTCCGTGCATTGCTCCTCATGGAATCATTGGAGCCAATATCTTAAAATTGGCCCATTGGAAAATAGATTATGATAAACAGTTGATTTATTTTTCAGATCGAGCATTTGAGGCTGAACAGGCCTCTCATACCATTCCTTTTGATCATCCACTACTTTCAGGAACGCCTAGTATCAGCTTGAAAATAGGAGGAAGAGAAGCTCAGAATGTGCTATTTGATGTCGGTTATAATTGTGGATTGGTTTTACCTATAGGCCTAGCTAAAGCATTTGAAGGAGAGGAGAAGTTATTTTTTGATCGATCTACAACAGGTATTTATGGATCCAAGACTGATACCCTGATAGAAAAGCAGTTGGAAATAGAAATTGATGGATTTAAAACTACCATCCCAGTTAATTTTTCAGCAAATGGAAAAGCACTTTTAGGCAATGAGTTTTTGAAGCACTTTGAGGTGAACATTAACTATGAAGAGGATATCATTGAATTGGTACAGAGGAAGGAAGTGGAAATTATGCCTAATCGTAAATTCATTCCCGGTATAACTGATAAGAATCAATGGGTAGTAAATAGAACAACAGAAGAATTGCCACTTTCTTTAGGGGATAGCCTGATTAGTATCAATGGAAAAACACCCGCGGATCTATTCGAGAATTATTGCGACTATGTCATGAATATTGGCTCTTTAATTGATGCTGATAGTCTTCATATAGTAAAAACAAGTGGGGAAAAGCTGGCTATAGTTAATGAATTGATTTTATAATTATGACTCTTGTTTAGTGGCTAATATCTCGTTTTGTTATTGAATTAAATTTTAACGATTGATTGCAGATTTCTGCTTTAGGATATTGTTTTTGAATCTAAATAAAAAGTGAAAAGGGTACGGTTTATTCGTACCCTTCTATAATTATTTCATAGCTAAAAAAGAATCTACCTGTCCGTAGAACCACTCTGGTTCATCATAGAAAATAAAGTGATAGGCTTTATCGGCTACTGCTACTTTCACGTTCTTGATATCTTTGCATTGAGCTTCATAGTTTTGTTCGACTATAGCTTTTGTGCTTCCATATTGCTCATAAGCAGCCCAAGCTCCTAATACTAATACATTCGCTTTTACATTATTCATTTCAGGTCTTATATCGGTAGTATACATTTCGCCATAAGCTTGTCCAGTAACACTTCTGTTACTATTAATACCCATTTCAACTACTTGTTCCCTTTTGTCTGGAGTCGCAATCATTCCAGCGATAATCATTTTTTGTTGTTGGGCATATGCTTCTTCTGTAACATTTTGCATACTAGCTTTCATTTGATTTACAAATCCTTGTGCCGTTTCAGGAGTAATGTTTGGCATCTGAATAGCAGGGAAGTAAGGAATTCCATCAACTGAAATTACTTTTTCAAATAATTCTGGAGCTGTTGCTGAGGCCCATAAGGAAAGAAACCCACCCATGCTGTGCCCCATCAAAATGGAGTTCTTTAATTTATTTTCTTTAGTATAGGATATAATTTCGTCTCTTACAGCTTTTAAGTAATGATCACTTTCTACGTTTTCTTTGTTTCCAAATCCCTTTAAGGTGACTAGGTGAATTTCATAATTTGATTTGTAGCGGTTAACAACATCTGACCATACATCAGCAGAGCAAGACATGCCGTGTATCAAAATCATAGGTTGTCCTTTTCCTATAACTTTAGTGCTGATAATGTTTTCACTTTTTAAAATGTGAGCCGAAAATAGTAATCCAGCAATTAATAATATGATTCGTGATTTTTTGATTAGATTTTTCATTTGTTTTTGTTTTTGATTTCTCAAATGAAGAAAGAATCATCCATATCCAGAAAATGTATTGACAAAGTGTAATTATAAAATGATAAACTGCCGAATGAGAATATCTTATTGATAAAATGTCTGTTTTATCTGCCTTATTACCTTTCGTCAATAGTTTTATGTAATTCGTCAATTATAGTTGTTACAAAAACATTGCTTTCTATCTTTAAGCAATGATTTGGAAAAGAATAACAGAATATAAAATACATCATGTAATTGGTTGGTCGCTTTACTTTGCATTAGCCAGTTCAGCTTATTATCAATTCTACACTAATAAAGTCGATTTATACTTAGTAACTTCTGTCTATGTGTTATCACACGCAGCAATGTATTATGTTTCCCAGTATGTAATTGCTGTCAGGACCTTAAAAAAAGGGAGGTCAGGCTTATTTTTTATATTCTACTTTTTACTTGCCGTTTTATTATCATTCCTAATGTTTGGAGCGATTAATTTGATATTAGGAAAGGATATGCCAAGGTATTTTGGAGACCAATTCATGAACATATTTCCTGTTTTTTTGATTTCAAATCTATTCATGGGTGGAGTATTGATTGGTATTAAATCTATTATAGATAAATCAAGAAATCAGAAGTTAGAACAAGCGCGGCAACAGGAGAACCTGATGACGGAATTGAGTTATCTGAAAGCGCAGGTAAATCCTCATTTTTTATTTAACACTATAAATAGTGTTTATGTCTTAATTAAGATTGATCCAGATAAGGCGGCAGAAATGCTGATCAAATTATCTGATTTACTTCGATCGCAGTTATATGATTTCAGTAAAAATAAAATTACAATAGAAGAAGAAATTCAGTATTTAGAAAATTATATAGCTTTAGAGAAGTTAAGGAAAGCCCATAGAGTAGAAGTTGAATTTAGTAAGGAGGGAGAATTATATGATTTCTCAATGCCTCCTTTACTTTTAATTCCATTTTTAGAGAATTGCTTTAAGCATTTATCTTCTAATCAGGATTCTACCAATATTGTTAAGATTAATCTGAGAAAGCAAGGATCAAATTTATTGGCTGAATTCATAAATACTTATGATGATGAATTAGATGATAATAGGGCAGGAGGAATTGGTTTGAGTAATGTAAAAAGAAGACTGGCTTTACTTTTTCCAAATAAATATGAATTAAGCATTAAGAAGAATAACGACTTTTTTGAAGTCAGCCTTAAACTGAACTTAGATGAAAATGAGCACTAAAATGAATGTTTTAATTGTTGAGGACGAACATTTGGCAGCGGAAGGATTAAAATCATATGTTTCTGAAATCAATTTTTTAAACCTGATTGGCTATTGTGAAAATGCATTGGAAGCAAATAAATTTCTGGCCGAAAAATCTATCGACCTAATGTTTTTAGACATTCAAATGCCAAAATTGACAGGCATTGATTTTCTGAAATCCCTTTCAAAACCGCCTATGGTGATATTCACTACTGCTTATCCTAATTATGCATTACAAGGTTACGAGCTTGATGTGATTGATTATTTGGTTAAACCTTATCCATTTGATCGTTTCTTAAAAGCTGTAAATAAAGCAAAAGACAGATTTGATTTATCTTATCATGGTGTGAGCTCAAATGATTCTTCTCAAAATGAATATTTCTTTGTCAAGACTGAGCATAAACTTGAAAAAGTGATTTTTAATGAAATTAATTATGTTCAAGCTATGGAGAATTATGTAGTGATTCATAGTCAGAAGCAAAGTATCATCACTTTAATGACCATGAAAGCGATGGAAGAGATTGTAGAGGATAAACCGTTCTTAAGAATCCATAAAAGTTACTTGATTAATAAAGATAAGGTGGAGGCTATAGAAGGTAATTCAATTCATATTGGAGGCAAAACGCTTCCTATTTCACGGCAAAAGAAAAGCCAAGTCTTGGATCAAATAATAAAATCATGACCTGGAACCTGGCTTAAAATATTAAATTTTAAAAATATTTACTCAGCTACATCTTCTTGTAATTCTTCAACAGGTTTCCCTAAGTTTCCTTCTTTTAGCTTTTTCATATAAGTAGCTAAATCAGTTCTAACTTCTTTAGATAAGATGTATAAACCTATCATATTAGGAACTGACATGGCAAGTATCATCATATCTGAGAAGTCTAATACTGCACCTAAACTTACTGAAGCACCCACTACTACAAATACTAAGAATACTATTTTATAAGCTAATTCAGATCTGTTGGTTTTTCCAAAAAGATAAGTCCAGCCTCTCATTCCATAATATGACCATGAAATCATGGTGGAAAATGCAAATAAGAAAACGGCTATTGCTAATACATATGGGAACCATGAAATAACAGAACCAAAAGCTTGAGCAGTTAATTTTACGCCTGTAACTCCTGGTACTTCATGCATGCCTGTGAAAATAAGCACTAGTGCTGTTAATGTACAAACTACAACGGTATCAATAAAAGGCTCCATTAACCCTACAAAACCTTCCGATGGTGGATTGTGAGTTTTAGTAGCACTGTGAGCGATGGCTGCAGAACCTACACCCGCCTCATTTGAGAAAGCCGCTCTTTGGAAACCAATTATTAAAACACCTATAAATCCTCCTTTTAGTGCGCTAGAATTTAAAGCTCCATTGTATATAGCTGAAAGTGCAGGTCCCAAGTTTTCAATATTGATTCCAATAATAGTTAAGGCTGCAAGCACATAAATGATTGCCATAATAGGTACAACCTTACCCGTAACTTTGGCAATACTTTCAATACCACCAATGATAACGATTCCCACTAAAACCGCTAAACCTATGCCAAACCAGAATCCCCAGCCTTCTAACACTGCAAACTGTGAAGCCATTATTTGGAAGGATTGATTTGACTGGAACATATTTCCAGCACCAAATGAAGCCCCTACACATAATACCGCGAAAACCCCAGCTAATACTTTTCCTAATCCTTTGATGTTACGTTTCTCTAATCCATACCGCAGGTAATTCATGGGGCCACCAAAAATTTTACCATCGACCTTAATTTCTCTGTATTTCACTCCTAATGTACATTCTACGAATTTTGATGACATTCCAAGTAATCCTGCCAATATCATCCAGAAAGTAGCTCCCGCACCACCAATTGAAATGGCAACGGCTACACCTGCAATGTTTCCTAAACCTACAGTTGCAGATACTGCTGTAGCTAAAGCCTGAAAGTGGGTTACTTTACCAGGCGCATTAGGGTCGCTGTACTTTCCTCTTGCTAAATCAATGGAGTGCTTGAAACCTCTTACGTTTATAAAACCCATCCTTACTGTAAAGAAAGCGGCTCCTGCTATTAGCCAAACTACAATAAATGGGATGCTATTTTTTCTAATGTCACCATTAGGGTGTAATAGGGGGCGTTCTTCTTCAAAAGTGATACTTGCGAAATATTGAGCACCCTGTTCAATCAAATGTTTTGTATTATCAGGACTAAAAATAACATTGCCCTCTTCTTCATTAAAATCAATAACACCGCTTTCTGGTGCTTTCACCACATCTGCATCTTCATTATCTATGGAAACAATTGCTATTTCATCTCCTTTATTTACTTTTTCACCATCCTGAACCAGCTTCTTTTTAAGTATGAATATCTTATCTGTTTTAGCAGTCCATTCAGGTGTTTTGATCATTTCTTTATCCGTATACACAATTGGATCATAAAGACCCACTGCTTCAAAAGGATCCCAAAAGAGCACTTTACTCATAAATTGAACCACTGGCTCAAATACAGAATTGAAATTCTCAGTTATAGATTCAGCAGGAATGGTAATGTTCTTGGTGATGCTTATATCATTGGCATCAGTAATTTTTACATTATACTCAAAACCTTCTATAAGTCCTGAAGCCTCATTAGCAGTTAATGGTGTGTTTTTGTTAGACCATTTAAACTGATAGGGTGGAGTTCCGCCAAAGGGTGACAATTTTATTCCACCATCATTTATCGATTTGGACGGATTAATTAATTCTACCTCAACCCATAAAGAGTCATTTTGGGAATTAATCGAAGCATATGAAATAAAATTGAAAAAAGTAAGAAAGGTAATTATCGAAACTAATCGTAATGATTTCTTCATAAATAAATGCTAATTGATGAAAATTTGTTTTGAGATCAACTATTTTACTAAATCAATAGATTGTGTAGCGATCTGTTTGACTTAAGGTTACAAAATCAACTGAATAAGTACGTTTTTGTTCAAAATTCAATGATTTTGGATGAAATAGCCCCCTTAAAATTAATAATCTAACATTTTATAATTATCAAATCGGGATAGTAATTACTATATATATAGTAATAAAATTACAAAAATAGTTGTATTACTAATAAAATAGTAATAACCTTGTGCTATGAAAGAATTAACAAAGGCAGAAGAGCAATTGATGCAGCATCTTTGGAAGCTTCAAAAAGCTTATCTTAAAGATATCGTAGAATACTATGAGGAACCTAAACCAGCTTATACCACTATAAGTACTGTGGTTAATGTATTGGTGAAGAAGAAATTTGTTGGTTTTGATTTACATGGGAAATCTAAACACTATTATCCCTTAATATCAAAAGAAGAATATTCTAACCAATCCGTTAAGAGTTTAATTGGGAATTTTTTTAATAATTCCTACAAGCAATTTGCTTCGTTTTTTACTTCCAGAAAAGAATTATCACTAGACGAGCTAAAAGAGATTCGATCAATGATAGATCAAGAAATTGAAAAGAAAAAATCATGATTACTACCTTATTATTTCTATTAAAAGTAATGGTGATTCAAGCCATATTGTACATACTATATACAGTAAAATTTCATAAAAGCGGAAATCATTCGGCTAATAGGTTTTATTTAATCTTAGCGTTAGTAATTAGCTTTGTAATTCCTCTTATATCTTTTCCTGCTATATCTCAATACTCAAATGAGACGGTTCATGAGATTACAAATTGGTATGAAGTGACAGATCAAACGCTTAGCGAATCTATATCGGTATTAGTTCCTGTTAAAACATCCAATACTATCAATTATTATAAAGCTATAGGGATTGGTTTATTCATTGTTATTACTACATTCTTTTTACTTAAGGCATTGATTAGTCATTTTCAATTATTGAAAATAGCAAGAGAAGCTAAAGCAATTACTATTAATAATCAAAATGTTCTTATTGCTAATATTGATATACCCTTTAGCTATTTTAATAAGATTTTTATACCAGAAAGATTAATAAAAGCCCCACAATTTGATGTCATTCTTAATCATGAATTAGCTCACGTTAAGTACTGGCATTCATTGGATAGGCTATTCTTAGAATTTCTAACAGCTATCTTCTGGTTCAATCCATTTCACTATTTATATAGAAGGAAACTAGTCGAAATCCATGAGTTTCAGGCGGATGAGAATACTATAGCCAGAGACCGCGATGTAGTGAAATATCAAGAAACCCTTTATTCAGAATTACATTCAAATTTTTCGATAACTAGTGTTAATTACTTCAATTTCAATACTATAAAAAACCGCATAAAAATGATGAATCAACCTAAAAAACAATCAAAATGGCAATATTTAATAATACTGCCAATCATCGCCTTATTAGCCTTTTCATTTACTAAAAGGGAAAATTCACCTACTTCCTTCATTGATCCAGAATTGGATGAATTATTTGAAAGCATTATAGACTTAAGTGATGTTTATACTCCTAGTATTCTGCCATTAGAGAATTCAGATTTGGTTAGATTAACTTCCACATTTGGTAAACGAATGCATCCAATTTTGAAAGTGATGCGAATGCACGAAGGGGTAGACTTTGCTACAGATATTGGCAACCAAGTAATGGCAACTGCTAACGGAACCGTGATTAAAGTTGATAATATTATAAATGGATTTGGTAAACATATAATAATTGATCATAACGGTCTATATCAAACTAAATATGCTCAGCTTTCCGAATTTAAGGTAATTGAAGGTCAAAAAGTGAAAAGAGGAGAAATTATTGCTTTAACGGGGAATTCAGGAGTATCAACTGGACCGCATTTACACTATGAAGTGAGAGACTCAAAGGGAGAAGCACTAGATCCTTTACATTATATCAAAGACTATAGTTATAAAGAAGAGGTACCTGATGGAAGGTCTAACAAAACGAATCTGGGAAATTCAGAAGGTATAATTCGAGTTTTAATTGATCCGGGACATGGTGGGAATGATAAGGGGATGAAATCTTATGAAAAGACAGAAAGCCAAGTTACTCTAAAAGTTGCACAGTTAGTTCATGAATATTTTAGAGATTCTGAAAAAGTTAGAATTGAGTTAACTCGCTCAGCTGATAATAATGTTACTTTAGAAGAAAGAGTAGCTAATACTAATAATGCGGACTTATTTATTTCTTTACATATTGAGACTCATGAGTATGAAGATGAAGATAGATTAATAGCCATTTACAATGATTCAAATGAATATACAGCTCAGTCTAAATATTTTTCAGAATTATTATCAAATGAATTTAAAGAAATAGACAAAATAGTGAGAGTGGGATACTCAACTGGATTCTATGTTTTGAAAAATACAAAATGTCCATCTGTAATGTTGAGTATGGGCTACTTCTCTAACCCTGATTCCGAAAAGTATTTAAATTCGAATGAGGGTATAAATGAAATTGCAACAAAATTGGCAGAGGCGATTCTTGCATCTATCTAATGTTCATTTGACTTTTATTCTTTTAATAGAATAAAATTTCTAATTAATCGATAAAAAACATGAATTCATAGAAGTAGTCTCCGAAAAATATCTCATATTTAACTAATAACAAGCTACTTAAGTAATGCAGCTAAAAGCTATAGTTAAATATAAGCAAGACTTAAAAATACTTTTTGTCGCACTGGGCTACTTCTTTTTTGCTCGCCTTGGCTATTTTTTAGTATTTGAAGACATATACATATTACCCACCTGGCCTCCTTCAGGTTTGGCATTAGCATTCCTTATAATATTGGGTAGAAAAGCCTGGCCAGGTATTACCATAGGAGCATTACTTGCTAATATCCTTGCCTATTGGAATACAGGAGATCTTGAATCTAATTCCGTAATATTATTATCCTCATTAATTGCGGCAGGTCATACTTTGGAAGCTTTATTAGGTAACTTTTTGATTACAAAATGGATTGAGAAGGATCAATTATTCAGAAAATCAGTCAACATCTTTAGGTTCTTAGGAATAGGGGTGGTTATAGCACTTATCAGCGCAGCTATTGGCACAGGGGCACTTTACTATCAGGACTTATTTCCTGAAGGTGAATTTTTAAGTCGCTTTGTATCCTGGTGGGTAGGGAATCTAGTGGGCATATTATTATTTACTCCTTTCATATTATCGTTTAGAGAGCCCTTTCTTAAAAATTTAAAGCGAGCGCATTTAATAGAAGTTATATTTTTTAGCCTTGGTATAGCAGTCGTTTTTATGTTGCTAAATAATGAAGAATTACGCTATCCGGTGCAGCAATCCATTCCTTTTTTAGTTTTACCCATGCTCCTTTGGATGGCTTTTAGATTCCACTTGGCAGTTGCTATGACGGGCACTATTGTAATCGCCTTAATTTCTGTTTACATGACCACTAAAGGGATCGGCCCCTTTGTAATGGAAACACCTTCAAATGCCATGTTGATTCTTCAAACGTTCTTAGGCGTAATTAGCGTTTCCACAATAATTCTGTCTGCTACTCAAAGAGAAAGAAATGAAGCTCAAGCAGAGTTGAAATCTTTAAATGTGAACTTGGAAGAGATCGTGCAAAAAAGAACAGAAGAGCTGCAAAAAGAAAATACAACTCGTAAAAAAGCAGAAGAGGAATTACAAAACTCTAATACCGAATTGAGAAAGATTAATGCAGAACTGGATAATTTCGTTTATAGAGTCTCACATGATTTAAGAGCTCCCATTGCGAGCATGTTGGGGCTGCTTAATCTGGCAAAGACAGATGAAAGCCCTGAAATGAAAAGCGTATATCTTTCGAAAATAGAGGAAAGTGCTAATCTTCAGGATACTTTTATAACTGAAATTTTGGATCAGTCAAGAAATGCGCGCTTAGAAATCAAAAATGAACCGATTGATTTTGAAAAGATTATAAACGAATCTTTCGATCAATTGAAATATTCAAATTCTGATGAAGAGGTTGAGAAAACGCTCGATATTAAATTGGATGATACCTTTTATTCTGATCCTTGGCGATTAAAGGTGATTTTGAATAATGTTATATCAAATTCTATACGCTATCGAAATGGAAGATCTCCTAAAATAGATATAGAAATCAAATCAAATAAGAAGACAGCAGTGATCAATGTGCAAGATAATGGAAGAGGCATTTCTGAAGAGCATATTCACAAAGTGTTTGATATGTTCTATCGAGCGACAGATGATAATGCAGGCTCTGGTTTAGGATTGTACATTGTAAAAGAAACAGTCGCTAAACTGAATGGTGAAATTGATATTGAATCTAAACCAGCTAAGGGAACTAAAATAAGCTTTAAAATCCCGAATATGAAATCTTAGCTTATTTTAATTTAAGCCAAGCAATCAAGCTTATTACTTATCAAACATTTGCAACTCCAAACAATAAAGCCCAATTTTGATTTTTAAATCTGAACTTATATTTGATTAAGAAGATTAATAAATCATGGCAGAAACTTCACATTGGACTGGATCAGAACAATATTTATGCGACCCGGCATTAGCACAAGCTTTTCATATGGCACGAACTTTAGGAATGCCACTTTTAATAGAAGGAGAACCTGGAACGGGTAAAACCGAATTACCAATACATTATGCAAAGGATAGAGGATTAGACTTAGAAGTGTATCCGGTAGGTTCCAAAAGTAATGTGGAGCAGTTTGTAGCTCGTTTTGATCATGTTAAATATTTACGTGATTCTCAGATAGAGATATTAAATGCTCAAAGAGAGGAGAAAGGTTTAGATAGCAAACTAACTACTGGCGATCGTAATCCTGAATCTTTGGCTGATTATGTAGTGAAAGGACCAGCGGCTATCGCTTATAGCAAACCCAATTCAGTTTTATTGATTGATGAAATTGATAAAGCCCCTCGTGAGTTCCCGAATGATTTATTGTATGCTTTAAGTCATAGGAAGTTTATTATGCCTGAATCGGGCGAGGTGATAGAAGTTTCTGAAGAAGATATGCCAGCTATTGTGATTACTTCTAATCGTGAACAGGAATTGCCCACAGCTTTTAAAGGGAGATGTATTTATCATTATATCGATTTTCCGGATCAAGATACTATGGCGAAAATCATTGATAAACATCATCCTAATTTGGACGATAAAGTAGTGAAAGTGGCAATTGATGTATTTTACCATTTAAGAAGATTAGGATTGGAAAGAGCTCCTACAACCAGAGAGATATTAAACTGGTTAAAATACATGGGGGATATTGCACCTAAAGAAGCGGTAAAGAAAATAGAAGGCCTTGAAGGTATAGGAGCATTGATCAAAACACAAGATGATATGATTCGCGTGAATAGAATGATTGGTGCTGATGATAATTTTGGATCTAGCTTAAATTGAATATTTCGAGTTTAAAACTCGATAATTACTGAATCTTCGTTTTAAACTAGGACTAGCTAAATGGTTTAATCAAAGTGACTATCCCCTAAGGGGGATAATAGGGGGATGCACAAAAATACTATTGCTAATTTATCTAAAACCTTTTTATAAAGATTTAAAACAAAATGGTGATAAGTTTTAATTTTTTACTCAATTTAATAGAAGTGACTATCCCCTTGAGGGGATTATTGGGGTGTTTTGAAGGGAAGCCGAATTAGTATTTGCCATAAACAATTAGTAAAATATATATTTAGAAACAAATAATATGCTTAGCTCATTACCTGAACATTTCAGATCATACGGACTAAAAGCAGATGTTAGAACTTTGCTTTTACTCAGGAAAGCTATGCAAAGAGATTTGGTGAAAACCTTAGGGGATGTTCATAATGTATTGAAGGGAATCATAGTAAAAGAGCCTACCGATATTGGTCCTTTTACAAAAGCCTATTATGCTTACTTCTTGCATATTCCGATCAAGCCAGGTGAAACCCTGGAAGATGCGATCAAAAGATCTGAAACTTTTCAAAAGTGGAAGACTAAATTTGTAGAAGAAGCAGATCGAGAGTATGATGATGAAGAGCTAACCAATCTATTTTTGGATGAGGTGCATTTAACTTCTTATGATATTAAAGAAGTGATTTCAGGTAAAGAGATTTGGGATAAGGATAATCCGGATTTAGAAGATAAGGATCCTCAAGCAGAAGAAGGTGAAATTCCAGAGCGCCAATTAGATAAAATGGCAGACTATTCGGAACTCTCTTTAGAGGAGCTTCTGGAGCGCATGGAGAAAGTTCGTGAGCAGCAAAAGACTCGTCATGGTGGAGGTAGCCATTGGATTGGTACTGGTGGTATTTCGCCCTACGGACATGGAGGAGCTGCAAAGAATGGAATCCGTGTGGGTGGACAAGGAGGAGGGAAGATGGCCCGAAAGGTAATGGGAGATAAACATTATTTTCCTATTGATAAGGATGCTACCTTGAATGATAATAATGTGGATGCAGCTCTTGCTTCTATAAAAGGGGTGATTCAGGAAAGTAATACTGAAAAGTTGGATGTACCTCAAACCATAAAGTCGGGTATTAAAAGAGGAGGGCTGTTCATTCCAGAATTATCGAGCGAAAAGAATGAAGAGCTGAAGGTAATAGTATTGATTGATAATGGAGGCTATTCTATGGCGCCTTACGTTCGTTCAGTGCAGAATTTGTTTCGGAAGATGAAGACACGCTTTGCACATGATCTTGAAGTGTATTACTTCCATAATACCATTTATGATAGAGTGTATGTTGATGAACGTAGAACCAAAGCGATCAGCATTGAGAAACTTTTAAGCCACAGTAAGGATTACAGAGTATTCATTATGGGAGATGCTGCTATGGCACCCTATGAAATCACTCAGGGCAGCGTTGATAGTTTAAAAGCCATTCCGAAGAAATTTAAAAAGACTGTATGGCTCAACCCTGAGCCGATTAAATATTGGCCGCATACTTATACCATTCAGCTGATAAAGCAATTGATTCCAATGTTTCCTCTTACACCAGCTGGAATTGAAAGAGCCGTAAGAAGCATGAACAATAAAAGTACGGAAGGCTAAGTTTCTAGCTATAAATTTCAATCCTTTTTAAGACTTGGTGTGTCTGTGAGTAAGACATCAACCTTATATGAGAAAACTATTTATTGCACTAGCATTAGGGCTTTTTCTAGCTCATCCTATTTACGCCCAGAAGGATACGACTACATTTAACAAAAAGCCATTTCGGATATCAGTAGGCTTAACCGCTACCGCTTATACAGCAGGCGTATTATACCTTTCCGAAGTATGGTATAGGGACCATGAGAGAGTTCCTTTGCATTGGTATAATGATAATGCGGGCTGGCAACAAATGGACAAGGCTGCACATGCTTACATTGCGTATCATCAAAGCCGAGCAGGCTATGAAATGCTCAAATGGAGTGGTGTGAATCAAAATACTGCTATATTTATAGGAGGAAGTTTAGGCTTTATCTTTCAATTGCCGATTGAAATATTTGACGGTATTTATGAAGGCTATGGCTTCTCTTGGGGAGATGTATATGCCAATACTGCGGGTTCATTATTATTTATGCTGCAACAAAAGTTTGCGGATGAACAAATCATTAAAATGAAGTTTTCTTATTATCCCACCCCATATTCCAAGGTAAACCCCAGAATATTAGGTGAAAATGCACTAGAGAGCTTGTTTACCGATTATAATGCGCAAACCTATTGGTTGAGTATTGGCCTCAATAAATTGATCCCAGATGAAATAATTCCTAATTGGTTAAACATTGCGCTAGGCTACAGTGGAGGAGGCATGCTGTCAGATTTTGAAAACCCACGCTGGGTAGGAGGGAAAAGGATAGCTGAATATGCTCGTTACCGACAATTCTTGCTTTCCCCTGATATTGATTATACTCAATTCAAAACCAATAGTAAGTTTTTGAACGGACTGTTCGAAGCCCTAAACCTCACCAAGTTTCCTGCCCCTGCTATTGAATACAATACGGAATACGGCTGGGTACTTCATTTTATTTATTTTTAGAAGATAACTCAATTTCATTCATCAGATTTAAATCAAAGTATAAAAGGTTTTTCTCTTTTGATTTGGTTATAAGAATTTAAGCTGACTTTCATTTTGATAGTTAGGAATTTTATTTAGTTTTACTTTCTACTAACAGGTTACATAAATTATTTACTAAATCGATAAACCCATTTATGAGATTTCAATCATTTTTCAATTTTTCAGTACTGTTTATTTGTACCTTCGTATTCACTTCTTGTCAAGATCCAGATGAGGTCGATTTAAGTTCTGAAAAAGAAATTGTAAGTTTTAGCATATCAGATGAATCTACTAAAATTGACCTTCAAATAAATAACAATAATTCAACCATATCTGGAGATGTACCATTTAATTTTAATTTAGAGGAAGTAACAACTGAAATTACCCTATCTGAGGGAGCAACAATTAGCCCAGATTCAGGTTTTGGTCAAAATATTATGAATCAAGAATCTTATGTAGTAACTGCAGAGAATGGAGAAACTAAAACATATTCTCTAGAATTAACAGTAAGTCCCAACAATCAAAACTTTATAGTTTCATTTTCAGTAAGAATTGATGACACTATTTATGATGCTAATATAATTGATAGTGAATATCATGTCAAAGATACCCTCCCATACTTTGCAGACCTTTCAAACTTATCACCTGTAATTACAGTTTCAGATAATGCTACAATTAGTCCTGAAGCTGGGGTTGAACAGGATTTTACAAATCCCGTAATCTATGAAGTTACTGCCGAGAACGGTGCAACTCAAAAATACATAGTAGACATTTATCGTGAAAAAAGTCCTGAGAATGATTTATTAGAAATTGGTTTTGATAATGTTGAGGTTTCGAAAATTTATGGAGCCATTGATGAAAGTTCTGCACAGGTAATTCTTAGAGTTCCTTCCACTGTTGATTTAACCAATGTAATACCATTTTTTCAAGTGTCAGATCGGGCAAGCGTATCAAGTGAAATTAGCAGTGGGATTAATTTATCAAGTCCGTATAGTTTTGAAGTAGTTGCAGAAAACGGTGATTCGAAAAACTATATTATTCAAACAGAAGTAATGGATATTAATGAAGATTTTTCTTTCGAAGAGGGGGTGGCAAGTAAATGGTTCGGAGGCGACAATAGGTCATCTTTTGGGCCAAGAAATATCGGGACTGGTCAATCAATAACAATTACTGAAAATATACATCTACAATCATTTTCCGTTCACTTTAATGGAGAGTTTGATTATTTTGAAAATCCTGATTTTAATGGGCACGAATTAGAAATTATATTAGAAATAAGGAGCAATGATGGAAGTATACTTGCCAGTAATTCTGTTGTCAATCCTGCTACTTTCGATGGTGGTTGGGTAACCTTCGATTTTCATGATCGTGCAGTTCATCTTACAAATAATACAGAATATATATTTACATGGTACCTTCCAAATGGCTTTTCAAACGGATACAATTCTGGCTCGTCTGGAGATGCTGATATGGGATATACTGAAGGTAGTGGTTATAGTGTTGGAATAGAGTCAGAGGATGAAGATATTACAGATTGGAGTAATTGGTACGAACACGGATGGGATTTTTGGTTTCGTTTGGAGGGCTTAAAATAGAATAGACAATAGAAAAATTTAGAATTGCTCCGTTAATAAAACTAGTTGTTTATTAGTATTACAAAAGATTGCTTTCAAAAATAATGGAAATTATTAATCCAATAGATCTATTTATATGAAAACTTAAAATTAACCATTATCAGAAGTTCTTTTTTCCCCTGATATCGATTATACTCAATTCAAAACCAATAGTAAGTTTTTGAACGGACTCTTTGAAGCCCTAAACCTCACCAAGTTTCCCGCCCCTGCTATTGAGTACAATACGGAAGACGGCTGGGTGCTTCATTTTATTTACTTATAAAAAGATTAAAGTATTAATTTTTAGATGGGGATATTTTTCGGTGGAACTTGGATTAACGGCCCGGCTAAAAAACGTTGCTGTCCCGCAGGGCAGCTATGTTTTTTTAGCCATTGTTGGCGTGTCGTTTTTTTATTTCTTCTTTTAAGTTATTGTCCACTAGTTTTTTGAACTCTTCTTCTGTCAGTTCTAAATCTTCACGTTCATATAAATAAAAATGCATCATGTCGTCATATTTCTCCGCAATAGAATTAGCGTAGGAAATTTTTCTCATTGTTTCCACTGAGGCACAAAGTTTCTGATGTTTGATTTTTCTGTCGAGCTTATTTCTCTTGTCAATTAGTTTGACTTTCTTGTCGTGAACGATAATGGTCAAGGTGTCGTTTTGCTCACCATAATCCTCTAATTTGTTAATTGGAATTTTAATGTCTCGACTTTGTGCATAGGACAAGCTATACCAATGATTAAACAACTGATAATGAATTTCAGTGCTGTCCACTTGCATGACAATATGTAAGTGTCCTGGGAAAAATCTTGAGCCTTTTCTTGCTGTATATGTTTCTTGAGAAAAACCTGTCAAGCCGAAACAAAAAGTCAATATGATACTGAAGATGATTTTCATGGTTTCTTTAAATGCACGCCAACAACTGAATATAGTCACCCCCTGGTGACTATATTTATATATCGTCACCCCTAGGTAACGATATATCTATTATGTCAGTCCTCAAAATTCAAAAAATAAAGCTGGGCATAAGGTTTTGGTTGTAAATGAACTGATCCCCTAAATGTAAATAAAATCTTTAAAGAACAAAAATTGTAGTTGCAAAGGGGAGTTAAGAAGGATAGACTTAAATAGCGAATCTCCCATCTATTAAATATTTATTCTAAAAGTTCTTTTTCTATACTTTTGTACACTATATATTGAGGCTTTAATTTTTATCAACCAAAACTTAAGATTATGTCCAAAGAGAACTTTGAATCCCTTAAAGGAAGCATTGCGGCTATGGAAGCGGCAGAAACAAAAATTCCTAACATGCCTGTTGACGTTTACTTGCAGGAAGCCTCAGATTTATATGAATGGAGTAAAGCGGATCAAAATCAATTAATAAAGGTGGGGGTTCCCAAAGCTTATTTTACTGAAATGGAGGCTCGAATTGGAGCATTGCGCTATGCTCAGTCCATCTGGAACAAAGATCAATACACTAAAGAAGAAGCCCAGCAGGAGTGGGACGAAATGAGCCCAAAAGCGGTAGATTTAAAAAATGAAATTGAACATGCCTTCCGTTTTGCTTTCCGAAAAAGGCCGGATTTATTAGCCAAAGTGCAAGGAGTGGAGCAAGGCACTTCCAATGCTGACCTGGTGCAGGATTTAAGTGACTTAGCCGCCTTGGGTTTAGCCAATTTGCCGCTCTTGAAATCCATTAATTTTGAGGAAGATAAATTACATCTTGCGGCTAGTCAGGCCTCTGAAATGAGCATTTTATTAGCTAAGGCCAATGGTGAACGCAAAGAGGATAGCAGCCCTAAAATTACCCGAGATAAAGCCTATAGCTATTTGAAGCAAGCAGTAGATGAAATCTATGAAGCCGGTAAATATGTCTTCTGGAAAGATGAGGAGAGAAGGCAAGGATATTTAAGCCGCTATCTTAATAAAGCCTCCTAATTTAGAAGCCTTCCTGAACATCAGGAGGGCTTTTTTATGGCTCAGGATGCTTAGAAAATGACTCAGGACTAGTCATATTCACTCAGTAAGACTAAAAATTCACTCAGGAAAGGGTAATAGCCAGTCAGGAGAGGGGTATAATGACTCAGGAGGGGGTATAAATCACTCAGGAAGGGTCAGTAATGACTCAGGAAGGGGGTAAAGTTACTCAGGACGCTAGAATTTCAGTCAGGAAGGGGTATAAGTGCCGCAGGAAAGGATATAAGTCACGCAGGAGGTCTATTTAATGAACAGCTTTGGTCTTTATCAAAAAAAATCGTAATGCCACCACCATGCAAAGCATGTCGGGAACGATGACAGGTGGTGAAATAATGCTAAAGGTACAAGCGGTACGGTTACACTAAAGGAGTAGTCTATTTTATATATTTACCATATCGCCATAACATTTCACGATAATAAAAATCGACAATCAAAGGAATTTGATTCTTCCAAAGTTTAAGTTCAGCTTCAGGTAGTTCTGCATATTCTGTAGTTAGGGCTGGTGAAAGACCTGATTGACGTAGCTCACAATAAGCCAATAAAGAGGTATCAGATTTAAATGCTTTTGCCAGAGCATAATTATAAAGTCCATTTTCATTGGGAATGATATACCTATTTCTTTCAAGTTCCCTTTCTCTTTTTTGACTAATCTGTTTTTGTGTCTTCGAAATCTTAATACTATCAATAGGAAATAATTCTTCAAAATTCTCATTAATTGGACCTAGATCGATATTTTTTTGTCCTCTTTCTGGTAGGAAATGTTCAACATTATAAGCCTTATTATATGACTCATCGATGTATAGGAAGATGTCCTTTCTCAAACCTGATCGTTCGAACTCCCTTAATACAAGAATAGCATTTACACTATCGAAAGATAAGGGTTCTTTTCTTTCAAGCATTCGCTTGATAAATTCTCTGGATTGTTCTCCTATCCCTGATTTTGAAGGGAAATTCTCATCTAAAAACGTTTTATAATTCTTCGTAAGAGTTTTAAAGCTCTCTGTTTTCTCAGTACCAAGTTCACTGAAGAATTCTTGTTGTTCCGAGTGATTTTGAGAGCAACTAAAGAGTAGTAGGATGAGAAGTATTTGTATGAATTTCATTTTGTTTTGGAAGGTTGAATCTTCAGTTTTTAATATTCGATCTGTATTGACATTTTGACCAAAAGCATTTAATAAAGTGAATAAAAGCAGTATTGTGACAATTATTATTCTTATTTGTTCTTTAATGGTATTGTATGTGAAAACTAGCGAATTAAAAAGATATCACATTTCTTTTAAGAAGATAATTAATTAAATAAAAAAAGTTTCAAGTTGGTACCTAAACATCTTTTTTAAATTCTTTATAATAAACCGTTTTTTATTTTTCCTTAATATTATGTTAAACAGGCTTCACTTTTGGTGGGCTTTTGGTTAAAGTAATATAAGATATACATTTACATAATTAAATACTATTCAGGTAAATAATGCATTAGTTACTTTTTTCGCCTTGCTAGCGACCGATTTTCTGCTGTCTGCCATTAATCTTTTGAGATGAGGAGCCATCCATTTTTTTAAGTTGTCATCTTTTTTCGCCCACTCACCAAGGGTGGTCATACTTTGATTTAAGACAATCCAATCAGAATGATTTGCTAAATTGTTTTTCATGATATCCTGAGCATCTAGAATTTGCTCTTTTGACATATCTTTCTTTAGCATGTCAAAGAGTTGAGCTAGCGTCCATTGGGTTGATGCCTGATTAATTTCTGATATCTCAACTAAAAATCGATCGATATAGGGAATAAGTATGGATTTATCTTGTTTGCAGATTCGCTTCATGGCATTGGATGTTCTTAATCTCACCACTTCATCATCACTGAAATAGCAATTGAAAAGCTCTGGGAATAAGTTTTGCTCTTTAAGTACTCTGTCTACTACTTCAATAGTATTCCCTAATGAGTTAGGATGCCCACCTTTTAAGCGATTTTCGATATCACCCATACAGTTATAATTTTGTTAAGGATAAATAATAATATTTATCAAGCAGCCAATTAAGTAAGCTTTTAAAAGCAGTTTGCATTTATTATGAGTTCTATTTCCGTAGAATCTTCTCCATCTTCTTTCCCTTCGCTAGTTCATCCACCAACTTATCTAAATAGCGTACTTGTTTGGTGAGTGGTGTTTCAATTTCTTCAATTCTATAGCCGCAAATAACACCCTTAATCAATTCAGCATGAGGATTCAATTTTGCCTCTTCAAAGAATGTTTGAAAAGTTACCTTCTCCTCAATAAGATTATTCAAGTCATTTTCATTAAAGCCAGTAAGCCATTCTATTACCTCTAAAAGTTCTTCCTTTGTTCTCCCTTTCTTTTCGATTTTTGAAATATAATGAGGGTAAACGGAGGAGAAGGTGATCTTAGCTATTTTAGCATCATGTTCAGGAGTAGTAGCCATAATTCCTTAATTTTTAGATAAATATAGTTTCATTTTATCAATTTCTAAAGCATCTAAGTGTCCCATTTTGCTTTCATCCTTTGTTATTAAGTGCATATGTAAAAAGGAATCATGATGGGTAAATACCCCTTTATGATGCATGGAGAAAAATCCGATTATCTCGGAATCTACATTTTCAATAGTATAGTTTTGCTGCCCCACATGCGCTTCTTGAGGAGAAGATACTTTTGAGCCTTCCGGTAGATTTTGAATATGAATCATAGCGCTTTTCACTTTACCGCTAAGCTTAAAAACGAAAGGCTTGTCGTAATCGTCAATTTGTTCGATTATAAATCTTTCAATGTCTGCGACAGATTTCACTTCATCAGCTAAATCTATTTCTTGCCAATCTGTGGCATTACCATAAACAAAAAAAGGTGCAGAAACATCATAGTTCTTTTCTACAGTCATGCTAGAATCAGAAAGTACTTTAGAAACATAACTAATTCCGTTATTGATAAGCAGTTCACCTTTTAACTCACTTAGAGGTCCAAGTCCATAGAGTCCTGTTTTATTTGCTATAGTGTCTAGGTAAATATTTCCATCTAATTCACCTTTCCACATCACATTTTTCATGGCTCCCACTACTTCAATTTCAGGTCTGATGTCCGAGTGTTTACCACTTTCTTGATTATGACTTGTATTGCAAGCGGTCATGAAGAGTATGATCAGCCCAAGCCCAATTGTTAATATGTTTAAGTTCATAAGCTTATTAAAATAAAAATCACTCATACCAATAGAATTTTAAGAATTAAGTTAGAACTTGTAGAATCTCATTTTTCATTGAATTTCCTATTTGAATTCCTTTGGCCTACTATTCCAAACGGTCATAAACTGACCAGTAGCCATCCTTCTTGCAGCAAATTTAGCTTTATTGGCTTTTTCTCCTTCAAATAATTCATCTAAAGTTTCAAACCATAATTGAAGCCATTTATGAAAATGCAATTGTTGGATGGAATGATTAGAATGCTGATCGACCTTGATATGTTTGAGAGTTGGGTTGCCTTTAAATTTCTGAACTCTAAAAAGGTTTGATTCCCAAAAATCAGTCAGTTTTTCTAAATGAATAGGCCACTCGTCATTAGCAATATGTTTATTAAATATCGGACCCAGTAAATCATCTTCCCTCACTTTTGAGTAGAATGCTTTCACTAAGGTATTGATATCACTTCTGGATTCTATATCTGACATATTTAACTTTTATTTTACCATCAGCTAACTTCCAAAGTTATAAATACTTCTAATTGATACATTATGGTTTTAAAAGATTAAATAGATTATTATTTATTGTAGAGAAGTATTAAGGACTTTTCAGAATTGTTTATGTACTTTAACTTAAAGAGGATTTAAAAATTAAGAATAAAAAAAGCCATCCGAAAATGGAATGGCTTAAGTGATCCTACTAGGTTCGCAGGACCTTCCCGACTTTGCAAGTCGGGATGCACTATCCAGCTGAGCTTATGGGATAAAATTTTGAACATGAAAAAAGCCATCCGAAAACGAGTAGCTTAATTGATCCTTCTAGGTTCGCAGGACCTTCCCGACTTTGCAAGTCGGGATGCACTATCCAGCAGAGCTGACAGGGTAATGTTTTTACCATAAAAAAGGCCATCCGAAAACGAGTAGCTTAATTGATCCTACTAGGTTCGCAGGACCTTCCCGACTTTGTAAGTCGGGATGCACTATCCAGCTGAGCTGACAGGGTAATGTTTTTACCATAAAAAAGGCCATCCGAAAACGAGTAGCTTAATTGATCCTACTAGGTTCGCAGGACCTTCCCGACTTTGTAAGTCGGGATGCATTATTCAGCAGAGCAAGGAGTTCAAAATTTTGAACATGAAAAAAGCCATCCGAAAACGAGTAGCTTAATTGATCCTACTAGGTTCGCAGGACCTTCCCGACTTTGTAAGTCGGGATGCATTATTCAGCAGAGCAAGGAGTTCAAAATTTTGAACATGAAAAAAGCCATCCGAAAATCGAATGGCTTAAGTGATCCGTCCAGGATCATGCCTTAAATATATAAATTACTGTTTTACAAGTAGTTATTGCTTTTTGATATTCCGTGGACACTAATTGGACACCAAATAAATATGTTGCTTTAATGTCGTTTGTCTTTTCAATTTCTACTACATACTGACAAAGAACTTTTCTTTGATATATTAAATATACACAAATTAGAGCAAATATTATGTATAAAAGACGGGAAATTTCTGGATTAGAACCTAAAAATTTGGCTTAATCGGTGAGGTATTGTTGGACGATTTCAGCATCTATTCCGGTGTAATCTGCGAACTCTGAAACGGTGATCATTTGGTGTTTCTCTTTACCTTTTCTTTCTCTGATCTTTTCTAATATTCTTCTTCCTGTGCGTTCGCTTTTCCCTGTGATACGCTGAATGTCCTTTGGATATATGACAGTTCTTTTCAATAACATGACTTCATACTTTATCTATACTTTATCCATAAGGATGCTATACACTAATATAGCCAAATTCCTTTAGGCTATAACGACAATACTTGCCATTTAAGTCACGATGACCAGGGGCGGAAGTTGATTTTTGACAAACGCTATTTGAGAGAATACTTTGCTTGCTCATCAAATATAATTTTAGAAATGGCAAGACAAAAAGGAGTGATTAAGCTAAAGGGAAAGATCGGGGATCTGTCTTTTTACAAAACGAAGGATGGCTATTTAGCCAGAGAAAAAGGAGGCGTTGATAAAGCAAGAATTCAGAATGATCCTGCGTTCCAAAGGACCAGAGAAAATGGATCTGAATTTGGGAGAGCTGGAAAAGCAGGAAGGCTTTTGAGAACCTCTGTAAGGCCGTTGCTTTTGAAAGCTGCGGATAGTCGGGTGACCAGCAGAATGACTCGAGAATTGGTTAAGGTCGTGAAAAGCGATACCTCCAATGCGAGAGGAGAAAGGACTGCTGTTGATGGAGACATTGAATTATTAAGAGGGTTTGAATTCAATCAGAATGGAAAGCTGAATGCGACCATGTATGCGCCTTATACGGCTGCTATTGACAGGGCAACGGGTGAAGCAACAGTAAACATTCCGGATTTTATTCCTCAGAATACTTTTGCTGCTCCTGGAGGGGCTACTCACATGCGTTTAGTAGCTGCTGCAAGTAAAGTAGATTTTGCTGAGGAAACTTTTAATCTGGATACTGATGAAAGCAGCGAAATTGTTATAGGCCCTCAAACTGAAGCTGCCATTACTTTAACAGCTACTCTTCCTGCTGGAGGACAAGAGCCAATCTTTTTGCTGTTTGGAGTTGAATTTCTTCAAGAAGTGAATGGGACAATGTATCCGCTTAAAAATGGTGCATTCAACTCACTGGCATTGGTTGAGATCGAAAATGACGCTAAATAGTATTTATAGTGGACTTTGAATTAAAGCGAACCTATAAACCAAGCGGAACTAATGGAGCTCTTTGGTATGATGGATCACTGATCTGTCATACCATCGAACTTCCCTGGAAGGAGAATCAACGAAATATCAGTTGCATTCCTGAAGGGAGATACCTTTTGGAAAAAAGGATTACTCATGAAAGAGGATTTCATCTGATGCTGAAAAATGTACCAGGACGAAGCTGGATTTTAATCCACCCAGCGAATGATGCAATGAAGGAATTGCAGGGGTGTATAGGCTCTGTGATGAAGCTAAGCGGTACTGGTAAAGGAATTCATTCAAGAAAAGCAATGCATAAACTTTTGGAAGCCTTTGAGGAGGTTCAAAAAGAAAACGAATTGGTATATCTCACCATTAAAAAACAATCAAATATGAATATTATAAAACGAGCACAGCAGCCTACCCCTAAATTCTTTAAGAAACTAAGAACTGCAGGATTGATATTGGCCGCTATAGGAGGTGCTATATTGAGTGCACCGATTAGTTTACCCGCTGGAGTGATTACAGCAGCTGGTTACTTGACAGTGGGTGCTAGTGTGTTAAGTGCTGTGAGCCAGGTAACAGTAGAGCAAGAAGAAACGCCTCCTCAGGAGGAAATGAATCACAATTCTCATGCAAGTCCATGACAAGGCTGGAATAGCAGGAGGGACTTTGCTCACAGTGTTAGTGAATCTGCAAAGTTCGGATATTGTGAAGACTTGTATTTTGGCTGCTGTTGGAGCATTAGTTAGTTTTTGTATGTCTCTAGCCATGAAATGGCTGGTTAAGAAAATCAATAGGAAAGACCGTAGTTTATAGCTACGGTTTTTTTGGTTTTAACAGTGAATTTGAAAAATTCGGATAGAAATTTAAAGTATATCATCATAAATGTTTAATCTTGAAAGAAATGTAATACGAAATTCTTACGGTTTAACAAGCTTGAGAAACGAATTTAAGCGTCACAAACCTAGTGAAGTTACAGATGCTCAGATTGATAATTACATGGCTTTTTATTTTAATAATTTATAGGATGAAAAACTTAAGCATACTTTTACTATGCATATTATTTATAGGGTGCGATTCTGATTTAGAGTATAGTGGCTTGACCAACTTTATTTACAGAAATTCTTCGAGTCATAAAGTTACGCTTGAAGCGTATTATGAAGGAGAATTAAATGAATCTTTCACATTGGAGAAGGGCCGAGAGAAAATGTTTAAGGATGGTCTAAGAGAAGGTGAAAATAATCCAGCATATGATAGAACCCGATACCATATCGATGATTCTGTGGTTACCATATTTGATGATACGCTGTCAATTTCATATGATAAAGGAAGAGTAGACGGCAATCCTATGCGTATTGAAAACTATAAACTTGTAGAAACCGAAACAGAGCCCTACGTTTATTTATTTGAATTTACTAATGAAGATTATCAGCGTGCTTTGGAAAGAGGGCGGGTTGTAAAACCTTGATCTTAAAAATTGTTAGTCCGTTGGATTCAAAATTGAAATAGATGAAATTTGCATCTGGCAAATCAAGAACAAAGCCCGTAGTTCATAGCTAGGGTTTTTTGGCTTTATAAGTGAATTTGAAAAAATCGGATAGAAATTTAAAGTATATCATCATAAATGCTTAATCTTGAAAGAAATGTAATACGAAATTCTTACGGTTTAACAAGCTTGAGAAATGAGCTGAAGAGGAATAAACCAAGTGGTATTACGGATGCTCAAATTGATAATTATATGGCTTTTTATTTTAACAATCTTTAATGATAAGGAATACAATTATTTTTTCAATAATCTTTTTTTTCACGGGCTGTGGTACTGGTGAACCAGTTAGTGGGCGAACTAATCATATTTACAAAAATGCAACGCCTTACATTGTGGAAGTAGTCGGCTATAACGATGACGATGTAGCTGAAAGATTTAGATTGAAGAATGGGGAAGAGTTTATTCGAGAAATCCCAGCTGTTGATGGGGATGGAAATGGTCCGTTTAGTTCAGCACTCTTTAGACCCCACGATTCAGTATTAGTGTTTTATGCAGATACACTTGTAATTCATTTCGATATTGGAAGGTTAGAAGGTAATCCAATGCGCATAGAAAACTACGATCTTGTAGAAGGCGAAAGAGAGCCTTTTATTTATGAATTCATTTTTGATGAAGAAGATTATAATCTTGCACTGGAAAGAGGTAGAATCGTGAAGCCTTAAAGTAGAAGCTGTCCTGAAATTAGTTGACGGTTTTTTTAAGAGTAATTATTTAAACCTGTGAAGTGATCTTCACAGGTTTTTTTATTTCTACGCAATCCTTCAAGGAATTAACAAAAAATAAAAACCCAGCAGGCAAACCCACTGGGCTATAAAACTAAAAAGGCAATGGCGAGAAATTAACTTCAAGCCACAAAAACTGAGAGAAGTAATAACTTTCAGATTGAACATGGAAGCGAGTGAAGCGAAAAGCTGGACGCAGGCGAACGTACGCCACCAGCCACTTGCTGGCGATACGTACTTTAAAAATTAATTTAAACATAGTGCGCTCCACACAGGAACGGTGAGATAGATGCAAGAGCGGCACATAAAAAATACTACCGCTTTTAAGCGGATGGAGATTTTTTTTGTAGCCGGCAACGCGAACTCTTGTCATCCTTTTCATCCGCAGGCCTGTAAATTGCCTATGTTTGTGTTAATTTTTTAACTGTCCAGTTGCAGGGAAATAGGCCCAAAGCTTTTTGTAAAAGCAAGCAATTTTGTAGGAAATCAGCTATGGAAATCCTGCTCTTGGTGTCCTGCACCTCCACATAATATATTTTTAAAAGAGAAAACAAAAAGGGAAAAAAGAAAAGAGAAAGCGGTTTCTTTTTGGGCTGACTCGCTTAGGGGGCAAGCCTTTTTTGGGAAATACAACCGCCAAATGGCGGTGGAGATTTCTCAAAAAACCTAGAAGGCTTGGGCTTGCGGCCTAAAAGCGAAAGCAGCCTTATTTTGCTTTCCTCTTTTCTTTATTTTATTAGTTGCCTATCCGTATTAGAGGCAAAAGATTAAAGATCAAATTCCTGGGGTTAACTCATTGCAGCTAACAGTTGCACCTTAAATGGGAGGAGGGGAATTTTGGATAGGATGTGAAATGCTGTTCTTTCATATTAGCTTAAGAGTTTGAACAAGGCACTGATGGCGGGAAGCTGAGGAATGGAAGAACGGAGGAAGAGCGGTTGCAAATAATGGAGTTTACGGAATGGTTTGCAATCCGCTGTGTGTCGAGCCGTCTGCGAGAGCGACCCCGGGTGGTAGACCGAGAGTGACCGAAGGGAACGGGGGCTGGCCATGAGTGAAGAGTAACGAAGCGAACAAGGCTTGGCGTGGTTTTTTGTTGGGAAGGTAAAAGCAAGGTTAAGGCAGCCATTGAAGCAAAGGAAATGCGGTAGGATGGCTGGCTTATTCTTGCTGCGGGAGTGCCAAATCGCCTTTATTTGAAGGGGCTTTGGTTACGGGGGGCTACAAAAACCATGACAAGCCGCAGCCCTGGGTCGCCCGCAGGCGAGCCTAACTCTGGCAAGCGGTGGCTGTTGCTTTTGAATGGAGTTTGCGGAATTTTAAAGCAACAGACAAAGTAGGTTGCCGTGATGCACTTGGGCTAAGCTGCAAGGGGCATGACAGCACCTCAGCCCCGAAGGGGTTGGCTTTTGGTATTAAATACCTTATAAATTAACACTTATTTAAAGCCTGAAGCCAATGCTGGCGAGACCCTTTGCCGCAGCCCAAGGGCAGCACACCATTGTACCTGGCCGTGCGGCTGGTATATCAAACCACAACTTTTTGGCTTGGGAGCCAAAAAGACCACTTTCTTTTGCTTTTTTACCTCTTTATCTGCTTAACAGAAAAAAAGCAAAAGCCTATGAGGGAAGGTTTGTGCGGGTAAGTGCGTTTGGTTAGCCGAGGGTCTTTGATTTACCCTTTAGGGAAATTAAAGGCTTTCGGCTGAGGGAGCCATGGGCTTTGGCTAATTTGTTGGAAGAGCAATGGATGTAGGGAAATTAGGCAAATGGCATGGAGGGGGGTATGAACGCCTAGCTCGTATGTTAGCGTTCTATTTAAAAACGATACAATTTAATGTAACTTAGGAATATACAAAAACAATTAGAGGATGGGATACAGTGCCTAGCTTGATACAATTTAATTGATATCGCATTTTAGGATTTCTACCCATCCTTTTACTCAATAGAACTTGAACAAGTACCTAGGTCAGTGTAGCTAGACCGTATCAATTACGAGCAAAAGTGCCATTGAGAAATTTAAACCACTTTAATATGGATTTACAACTAATAAGACAATCTGTTGGCATAGACATAGCAATGAATGATTTCAAAGTATGCTATGGTTATATGACTACGAAGATGGATCAAGAATTGGTGGCTGAATCAAGCTTTGAGAATACTGTTCGAGGAATGGAAGGCTTTTTGGCTTGGCTAGCTGACTTTGTACATAGTGCAGAAAATCTTTATTTCGTGATGGAGGCAACCGGAGTATATCATGAACGGCTGTGTCACTATCTAAATAACCAAGGACTAAATGTATCTGTTATGCCATCAGGAAGAGTTAAAAAGTACGCGCAGAGTTTGAAACAACGATCAAAAACTGATTTATTGGATGCAAAGATGCTTTGTAATTTAGGATTGGAAAGAAAATTAGATCTGTGGGTTGCTCCTTCTCAAGAGCTATTGGAGTTAAAGCAAATGTCAAGAGAAAGAGGACAATTAGTCAAAGAACAAAGTGCATTAAAATGTAAGTTACATGCACTGGAACATGGTTTCCTTGATAAAAGCAAAGTGATCAAAAGATTAAGGGAGAGGCTTCAATTATTGGCTGTTCAGATTCAAGAGGTTGAAATGGAAATGAGAGCCTTAATTGCAAAAAGCCATCAATTGAAAAGAAAAGTAGATCAATTAACTTCCATTCCAGGGATTAGTTTGCTGTCGGCTGTGGTGGTAATCGGAGAAACACTGGGTTTTCATGGAATAAAGAATGCAAAGCAACTGACATCTTACACCGGATACGATGTTGTTCATAGAGAGTCAGGTTTGTATAGAGGGAAAACATCTATCAGTAAAAGGGGTAATAGCCACATTAGGGCAATGCTTCATATGCCATCAATGACTGCTGTAAGATGCAACCCTACCCTTAAACCTTTCTATGAAAGATTAAAAACTAAAAAATCAAAACCTATAATTGCTTTAGTAGCGGTGCAAAGAAAACTTTTATGTTTAATGTTTACTTTATGGAACACTGATACCAAATATGATGCTGACTATCAAAAAAAATCGGCAGAAGCCTTAGCCCCTGCCTAACAGGATGCAAAGATTATATGATCTTTCCTCCTTATTTTTCTTAAATGATTTGGATTTTCACACAGTACCTAAAATGAGTATGCGCCCCAGTGGCTAGAAGCACCTATGTTTCTGTTTCGCACTGTCATATCAATTGGCTCATTACGCATTTTCATTTTAGTGTTTGTTGTGCTCAGTTATTTATTAAAATGTTAGTTAATTCAGTTAGACAAAAAGAATATTCCTTTTCTTTTGAAATTTCAATCTTTATTTCCTTCAACAAGGCATTCTTCAAAGGGCCATCTGGAGTTGTATTATAGTTGTCAACTAATTCTTTAATTGCCTTCATGCGTTCACCTCTCTTTTCTAGAAGTTCTGGCCTGTTTAATTCAATTTCTAGTTCAGTTAGTTTAGCTCGGTCATCACCTGATTTTGCCCAGATATATGCTCCATAAGCAGTAAAATGGTTCTCTGGTTGGTCAGTATATGGGTTTATGAACGGAATTATGGTGTCATAAGTATCACTTTTATTCATGTTACATTTTGGACATGCCAAGCCCAGATTTGAATACTCAAAGGTCAATTCAGGGAATTTTGTTTTTGCTTTTGGTTTGATGTGTTCAATATGCTCAAATGTTATATGATTTACAGTGCTTTCGCAGTACATACATTTACCATTACATTCTCTTCTGAGGGCTTCTTTGACATCATCTTTATTGTAGCTGCTTTCCAGAGATTTTGGAACTTTCTCATTATTGGCAATATGTTGGAGCAATTTGTCAGTCCAGTCCTTTTTGTTGTCCTTCAATACTGCGGGTTCGCCTTCTTTGGTTAATTTGATCATTTTTTCAATGAGTTTTTAATTGCAAGAGGCATTAGATTTTCTAGACCAATTTCCTTTAATTCTTTCCTCATATCATCAAAAACCTGTTCTGTCATTTCTTTAGAGGAATGTTTGTTGATAATATCATTAAGTGAATTCTCAACCCAAATCGGCATTGTGAATGAAACACCTAAAATTTCATTTAGAATTTCAGTTGCATTTTTCGCCTTATTCTCAAGATCTAAAAGCGTACTTTTTACTTTGAATTCACCTTCTTCGTTTTCAACATATCTAAGTGCATAGACATTTGAATCCTTAACGGATCCAATTATCAAGGGACTATGAGTTGAAACAATAAACTGCACCTCTGGAAATGCTTTTAGGAAGTTTGGAAGCATTTCACGTTGCATTGATGCATGTAAATGATTTTCTGCTTCATCAATTAGGATAGTAATAGGACCTTTTTCTTCCAAATGAACAAGATATATTTTCCATGCAAGGTCTATAAGTGCACCCACTCCTCCAGAAACCGCATCCAGCATAAAATCCCCGGATTTTGTAATCATAACAAGTTCACCAGTTCTGATCTTGAACTCTTGAAATCCCAATGATTGAGGAAGAATATCTCTTAAAATTCCTTGAAATCCTTCGTAGTTTCTCTTCGATTCTTCATCAGGTTCCTGAACTTCACTTCTGTATCCTTGATTTGCCCATAATAACATTGTCTCCTTAATGAAGAAATTTGAAGGTTGACCTCTGCCATTTCCCAATATCCTCTCTCTTGTACTATTAGATACTAAATCAAACGCCTCCCTTGGTGATCTCTTTTTTAAAGGTATGTGAGGAACGTTTGCATATTTAAATAAAGGTCTGTGAGAATGGATATTAAAACCTCGGACGTTTTGTTGTCTTGCAATCTCCAAATTGTACTGCGGTGAATCGGTATCTGGAATTATAATATCTCCATGTGAACCACTGCTATATTCTATTCGGCCAATAGAATTAGGAACATTTCTGTCTCCAAAAAAATCAAAAGGGTTTTTAAAAAATCTGGTAAAGAATTTAAAGCCACCAGTTTTTTTATCCTTTGCTGGAGTTGCCAGTTCTAAGGAATTCCATCCAAAGTGCCTGGCGAGAAGGTTTAGTATTGTGGTTTTACCAGCTCCATTTGCCCCCGTCAGTACGGTCAACTTTGGATGAAATTCAATTTCTAAGTTTTCAAACTGTTTCCATTCTCGAATAGTAAGTCTCTTGAATTCCATGGTTCGGTTCAGTTAGGACAATTGAGCACAACAATTGAATATAGTAACCCCCTGGTAACTATATCGAAATAAAATCACCCGGTGACTATATATCTATTATACAAATAACAAAAGCTGAACGAATATATCGATTGGGATATGCTTTGCAGATTTTGGTATTTGAACTTATGGAATAAATCTAGTGGAAAATATTTTAAAATCAAATAGTATGTTGCTTTAAGAGAAAGTGCTGGTTTGATAAGTATTAAGGGAGCATGGGATAGTTTTGGTTTTTGATTCTTTTATAGTTTAATGAGATTAAGGTTACAAACGGGGCAATGGGTTACAAATAAAAAAAGCGCTGGATCCCCACCCAGCGCTTATATTTCAACCAAAACCTTACAAAGTCATTGACTTGATAAGATGTTATAAATATAGTTAAGCCGTTATTTAAATACAAGTATTGTAGCTTGTTATTTATTCATTAAGTTTAGTAAAGCATTTAAATTAGAATATGAAATTGTTAAAAGAACCTTCTGCCTATTATAGAAGAACTCCTGTTCAGGTTATTTATAAGCGTAATATACTAGCAGAACTAAATAGTATTACACTGTTTTTGAATTGATGGTATTGAATATGAAAACGATCTTATCCTTCTTTCTTACACTATTTAGTTTTTCATTGCTGCAGGCTCAGGAATTTGTACCTGTTTCTGGGAATGGGCAGGTGGTGCATCATGCTCATTACAGCTTGAGTTATTCGGAAACTCATGAGCAGGCTGAGTGGGTTTATTATGAGTTAACTGCAGCGGAGGCTCGAAATAATAGCTATAAAAGATCTGATAATTTTAGGGAGGATGGTCAAGTGAAAACTGGCTCTGCGACCCTAGCGGATTATAAAGGAAGTGGGTATGATAGGGGACACCTAGCACCTGCTGGAGATATGGGGTTTAGTGGTGCCGCTATGTCTGAAAGCTTTTATATGAGTAATATGAGTCCGCAGGATCCTTCTTTTAATAGAGGGATTTGGAAGCAGTTGGAAAGCCTGGTAAGGTCTTGGTCTGTTGATAAAGCGGAATTGTTTATTGCTACTGGACCTGTTTTGGAAGCTGGACTTTCAACGATTGGATATAATCAGGTGAGTGTTCCCAATTATTATTATAAAGTGCTGTTGGATTATGATGAAAGCTCTGGAGCCTATGGAGCTATTGGTTTTTTATTACCCAACCAAAAGGGGCAAGGTGACTTGGATGATTATGTGGTTTCAGTAGATCGAATAGAGCAGCTTACTGGTATTGATTTCTATTCTCAACTGCCTGATGCAATTGAAAATGATATTGAATCCAATGTTGAGGCTAATTACTGGAATTGGAATGCCAGTAAGGTTCAAAGTTATGGTAGTTCTAGTGCCTCTACCGCAAGCCAATGTGAAGGAAAAACGAAGACTGGTAGAAGGTGTAGAAATCAGACAAAGAATGAATCTGGTTATTGTTATTTGCATGAAGGGCAGGCTAGTGGTACTGTAAGCCCTGAACCGGCTAAAAGAGTGACTTCAATACGCTGTTCGGCTACTACTAATGCTGGTACTCGATGTAGGCGTAAGACTAAATCAGTAAACGGGAAGTGTTGGCAGCATGGGGGGTGATAGTACGATTGGAGCGCTTTTTCAAGAAGAGGACTAATTTTCGGATAAAATGCATTGGATATGCTAATTAATAAATCATAAAGAATAGTAAAATACCTGGTAGGATCATTGAGATTATATAGATTATTTGATATCGCAAGAAGTAAATTGAGCGTATTTTAAACTCGAAGAGGCTTGGGTTATTGTAATAATCTGAATGCTGACATCTAAATATTTGATTGTCAATCGGAGAATGGTTTTCAAATTTCCGTAAAACTGCTTGGTAGCGTTTTTGTAAAGCGCTACAGAAATTTAATTTCTCTTCATCTGAGACATCTTTTTTATATGTTTTGAAATTTTGTAATTCATTATATAAATCCGCTAAGTCTAATGCACAATCATGAAAGTTCTTAGCTTTTAATTGATAGTTTTGAGAATTTTCAAACTGTGAAAAGACTAATAGTAAAATTGAGGTTGCTGTAATGGTAAATGCAATGATATTTGCTGAGTAGGGATTTTCACCAGGATTATAAATTTTATAAACTGTTAATAAGCCAAAGATTATTAAATAGACAGATAATAAACTCATGCAAAGATGTGATAACTTTGCGGTGGATTTAAGCCTGCTATCTGCATTAAACCGTGTTCCTTTAGTTGACCATATTTTATGTTTTAATTCCTCCAAGAAGTCTTTATCTAAATGTTCCTTTCCTCTTGGTTTTTCAAATTGTGACGCTGGTGACATGTCTTTTTCTTAATTTATTGGACAGGTAAAGCTGCTAGTTCCTGAAGAGTATTATTTAAATAGGTAGCTATTGAGGGCAATTGATCTACTTCTGTTGACATAAAATCAGTTAAGTATCTGTAATTTTCAATCACTACACCTTTGTCATCTGAATAATGGACCCATGATGTAGTTGTTTCTCCTGAATCTTCTACTGTTTCAAGATTTGACTTAAGAGTATCTATAAATTCAATAGATTCATTACTTATCCAAATTCTAATTCCTACATAGATTGTCTCATCCTCGTAAAACCATCTGAAACCAGTATTTATCCAGTATCTATAGCTTTTAAAAGTTCTTTCATCTGATAACCCATACCAAGAATAGGGTAGTTTTGTACCTCTTGAAGTAGCAGGGAACGAGCCTAGATGCTTCATGTATGTTGGTTTGATATGACTAAAAACTTCATCCATTTTAGAAATGGTTTTTGGAATAGTAATCATTGCCATCAAATCATTATAATTGAAATTTTTAGTATCGTTCATTTCTTCTTCTTTTAAATATTGTTGCAGTTGTTGAGTTATTTCTGAGTTATCTGAATTTATTAGTGAATATATATTTACCCACTTTAATGCGGTGAAATAAATTTTGTCTTGTACTGGAATTTTGCTGTGATTTGAATCATAATACTTCGTAATATAAACTAAGTGTTTTCGATAATTATGATGGTTATTTTGAAGTATTTTCTTGTAATCGTCTAGTTGATTTGCTCTTTCATGATGTTCAATTTTCGATTCAATTAACAAAAATGACTTGATTTTTTGATCTATTAATACTATATCAGGTATGCCTTCGCTAAAAGTTTTTTGTGTGATTACATTTAAGCTTTCACTTATTGGATGATTAATTAATTTAAAGAAGTCATCTCTAAACCTTCGGTCCAATTGTAAACAAAATGCTAATATTTCTGTCAAGAAATTTTCCCGATTATTTTTCTTTTCTCTTTCACGATATGAATAAACTCTATTGAATATTGAAGTCATATTTTCACATGTAAACCGGTGACCAACATTTTCTACACTGTGGTTTTCTCATTGTTGAATAATTTTGACTACCACAACTATGGCAGTAATTCTCGTCATAATCAATATTTTCAAATTGTGACCAAATACTAAAACAAGAATAGCAATATGGTCTTTCCGGATTATGAGGTATTTCAATATTACATCTAATACAGTGACCCGAAGAGTCTTTTTCCTTTTTGGCTTTATTTAGTTTAGTGTTATTATTTTTGTTTGGCTGCTCTTCAAGGATTGCAGAATCAATAATTGAATCTACTTCAGAAATTGTTTTCCGATAAATGTCAGAATCTAAATTTTTATCAATAAATACTCCCATTTCTCTATTATTTCTTTCTGAGAAATCATACATATTCATTGATGTGATTATCATGTGAGATTCATTGAAATAACATTTAGCATGGAGGTTTTGACAAAAAAAGAGAAACACCGAATTTAGATTTGTAATGTCTTGATGTTGTTGGCTACTTAAATTATCCTTGCCATAGATTATATTTATTCTAAGACCTCGATTGCTGGCATCGATTAGTCTAGTATACAGGTCTTGCGAGATTTTAAGGTATGGAGATACTAGTGTAACATGCTCTTTAGCATTTATTATGATGTCTTCTAATTTAAAAGATACTCCTCTGGTTGTTAAAAATTCTGCCATATAATTTTTATTGAATTCAAATATAAAGGTTTGAACGGTATTTTATATATTATTTGACTGTAATCATTACAAAATTAGTCCTTCTAACACCGATTTGCACCCCAAGTAAAATATGGTATAGCTGGAAAACTCGTAACGTTTTATTAGATGACTTTTGAGGGAAGCAATTAGAGGAATGATTTATCTAGGCAATAGGCATTTTTCCTGAAGATTGCCTAGCTTTATTTTGATAACATAAACTCTAAATGCTTAATATCAAACCAATTCTTTATCCGAAGAACACATTTTGTCTTATTTTACTGTAATAGCTTTAATTTCTTTTGATGGGAAATACTATATCTAAATAATTTCCCTTAAATTAAAAGTTAGAAATTTGACAAAGGATTATTATAAGTAAATGCCATACACCATTCTTACTCCCCGTAAATCTTTAAACAAGGCCTATTTAAAGGTAAAGCCTAATAGAAATGATATAGATCATTTTAAAAAGCAGCTTTCTTCGCTTTTAGAGCAGATTAAGGAAGGGGAATCAGAGGAGTTTCATAAGAATATTATAGGTGACTTTCTGAAAAAGACTTATTACGACCCTGATTACTACATTAATACGAAAGGGCGTAATGACCAGGTGATTCATAATGGTAAAAATACGAAAAGCAGTGTAGGTGTCATTATTGAAGCCAAAAGCCCCACTAATCAATCCCAAATGCCTAGTAAGGAAAAGATTGATTCTAAAGCTATGCAGGAGTTGGTTTTGTATTTTTTGCGCGAGCGTATTACGCAGAAGAACACTGAGGTACGGCATTTGGTAATTACTAATATTCACGAGTGGTTTATTTTTGATGCCCATGTTTTCGATTCTTTATTTGCCAAGGATAAAAAGTTGGTCCATAAGTTTGAAGAGTTTGAAGCAAAAGCACTTTCTGCTACTGATACTGAGCATTTTTATAAGGAAATAGCAAAACCCGCTATTGAAGCAGCAGCTGATCAAATCAGCTTTACTTATTTTAATGTAAAGGATTATGAGAAGGCGCTAAAAAGCGGTAAAGAAGATGATACAAAACTGATTGTATTATATAAACTACTTTCTCCAGAGCATTTACTTAAACTGCCTTTTGCCAATGACAGTAATTCATTGGATAAAGGTTTTTATAATGAGCTGCTCTACATTATGGGCTTGGAAGAGTTTCAGGAAAAAGGAAAGAAACTGATTCAGCGTAAGCCTGAAAAAGAAAGAATTTACGGTACTTTATTAGAGTCTGTGATTTCTAAACTGGAAAGCCGAGGGGAGTTACACCGATTGGACAACCCGCAGCAATACGGTAAAAATACGGAAGAGCGTTTATTCAACGTAGGCTTGCAATTGGTGATTACCTGGTTGAATAGAATTTTATTCCTTAAGTTATTGGAAGCACAGCTGCTGGATTATAACAATGGAGATCAGAGTTATGCATTTCTGAATTTGAAAAGAATTGGGAATTTCAATAAGCTAGCGGATTTGTTCTTCAATGTGCTTGCTGTACCCACCGATAAAAGGAAACCAGCCTTTCAGGAAGCTTTTGCTAAAGTACCGTATTTAAACTCCAGTTTGTTTGAAGCCAATGAATTGGAAAACCGTGCCTTGCATATTGATACCTTAGATGCTTCAGAACAAATTCCCATAAGTGGAAATACGGTACTGAAGGATATTAAGGGAAAAAAGAGGAAAGGTGAATTGCCAGTATTGGAATATCTTTTTGCCTTTTTAGAAGCCTATGACTTTAGCAGTGAAGGTTCGGAGGAAATTCAAGAGGAAAATAAAACCTTAATTAATGCCTCTGTATTGGGTTTGATATTTGAAAAGATTAATGGCTATAAGGATGGCTCTTTCTTCACCCCTGGTTTTATTACCATGTATATGTGCAGGGAAACTATTAGAAGAGCGGTAGTGGAGAAATTTAATTCACATTATGGCTGGAAGTGTAAAGATTTTAGTGAATTGAAGGAAGATTTGCACGAAGAGATTAAACAGAGCGAAAAAGGAAGGAAAGCCGTAAGGACAGAAGCAAATACTTTGATTAATTCCCTGAAGATATGCGACCCTGCGGTGGGGTCTGGTCATTTTTTGGTTTCGGCTTTGAATGAATTGATTGCTATTAAACATGAACTAAGCATTTTAATTGATGCTAAAGGAGATCCATTAAGTGATTATCAGATTACTATAGAGAATGATGAGCTGATTATTACTGATTTGGAAGATCGGCTGTTCAGTTATCAGCCTACGCATGACAATAGCCAACGTATGCAAAAAGCACTTTTTCATGAAAAGCAGGAATTGATTGAAAATTGTTTGTTTGGAGTGGATCTCAACCCTAATTCGGTTAAAATTTGTAGGCTGAGGTTGTGGATTGAGCTTTTAAAAAGTGCTTATTATAAGGAATCTGATGACGAAATTCGAGAACTGGAAACCTTGCCTAATATTGATATCAATATTAAAGTCGGCAATTCTTTAATTAGTCGTTTTGGCTTGGAGGAAGACTTAAGCAAGGCCCTAAAGAAAAGTAAGTGGAACATAAGCACTTATCGAAATGCAGTGGATAGCTACCGTAATGCGGCCAGCAAGGATGAAAAGCGGGAAATGGAGCGCTTGATCCAAGATATTAAAAGTGATTTCCGTACGGAAATCAATAAAAATGACCCTAAGATTAAACGAAAAGCTAAACTGGCTGGGGAGCTTTATAACCTCACTATGCAACAAGGCTTGTTTGAGGAAAGCAAAAGTGAACAGAAAGAACGGAAAAAGCAGATCGATAAGCTGGAGAAGGATCTTAATAAATTAGAAACTGATATAGAGGAAATTAAAAGCAATGCTATTTATGAAAATGCTTTCGAATGGCGATTTGAATTTCCTGAAATACTGGATGATGAAGGCAATTTTGTTGGCTTTGATGTGGTGATTGGGAATCCACCTTATATTTTGGTTCAAACATTGGGAGACTCAGAATTATTCAGGAATTATAATCAATCTTATATAACCGCAGCTTATAAAATCGATACTTACGCACTTTTTTATGAATTGGGACTAAAAGTATTAAGTGATAGAGGTATACTAAATTATATAACCCCCAATACTTTTTTAAAAAATAAACATTCAGTAGAGTTAAGAAAGCTTTTATTAAATTATAGTTTAATTGAAATTATAAATTTTCAAATCCAAGTATTCGATGATGCCTCAGTTGATACTTTGATTCTGTTAATTAAAAAATCAGTTACAGATAGTAATGTATTTGACTTTAAGAATTTTAATGATCATAGAGCACAATTAGAGGAAATTAAAAAGATTTCACATGTGCAGAATGATTTCAAAACCGAAGGATTTGAACTGGAATTAGATTTAAATGACGCACTAAGGTCTTTTTTGAATAAGTTATCTGAGAGGTCAAAGCCATTAATAGATTATGGGAGATCGTATTTTGGAATTCAGACTTTTGATAGGAAAAAGTATGTTAACAATATCAAAGTTAATGAAAATTATTATCCTGTAATTGATGGAGGTAATGTAAAAAGATATTTTTATGAAAAGAGCTCAGAGTTTGTTGAATTTACTAAAGAATCAATAAAAAGTGGTGGTGATATAAATGTATATAAAAAACATAGGATCGCTGTAAGACAAATAGGGAGGTATCCAGAGGGAACAATTATTCCGCCTTATACAATGACGTTAAATACAATATACAATATTTTTCTTTATGAAGAAAACCGCCCATTGTTATTGTATATTCTTGCTTTATTAAATTCAAAAGTACTTCAGTTCTTTTGGTTGAAGAAACACTACGACAATAAAGCAACATTTCCAAAAATCAAAAAAGCACCTATAGAAAGTATACCAATAGCAGAACCTGCTTCGCAAAGTATAGAAGTTATCAGTGATTTGGTAGAAAAGATATTTGAAATCAAAAAACAAGATGCCACAGCAGAGACCACTTACTTAGAGCAGGAGATTGACAAAATGGTTTATGAGTTGTATGGATTAACGGAAGAGGAGATTAAGATAGTGGAAGGGGGTGTTGGGTGATATGATAAAAGATACATTAATATCGTTTAAAGATAATTTTAGAGAACGAATATCTAATCCATTTTTAGGTACTTACTTAGTTGTTTGGCTCATTAGAAACTGGGATTTAATATACAGTTTATTCAATTTTGATAATGGAACTACGCTACAGGAAAAGCTGAAATTTATAGAGGAATACTACGAAAATCTTGAATTCTTAGTGGATTTATCAATCAATATACTCTGGACCTTTGCAGTATTAATCACTACATACATTCTAATGAATATTTCAAGATTGATTGTTAATCTGTTTGAGAAAAGATTAAGCCCATGGATATATCAAATTACAGATTCAAAATCAATTGTTAAGAAATCAGTACATGAAAATCTTGAAAAGAGATTAGAGGCTATTCAAATACGATATGAAAAAGAAAAGGAAGCAAGGATAAGAGTAGAAGATGAATTGGAGGCACTAGAAGAAAAGCTTGCAAAGAGTAAAAAAGATGAAGACAAGGGCGTTTATGTTGGGCTACAGGATGAGGGTAAGGAAATCGAAGAAAATAGTAGCACTTCAAAAGGATTAAAGCCCAATAAAGCAGAAAAAATTGTAAAGAAGATCATTGAAGAGGATAAGGCAAAAGTTTTTCTGGAAATTGCTAGAAAGACCTTAAAAAAGGAAGATATACCTACTCAAGAAAGCAAAAATTTAGATTTTTTCTTGGACTATCGGCTTATAAAAATTACTGATAAAGATGATTTTGATCACTGGTATAAAGTTGAGTTGAGTGAATTGGGATTAATGGTATATCACCAATTAGTTGAATTAGAAAGCATACAGTAATTAATATTTACAATCATGACCAAAAATCCCCATTTAAAACTTAATATCAAAAAGCAAGCTGATCCTGTCACTGAACATAAATTTAATTATGGCGGAGGCAGTGTTGAAGCAGATGATGACAAAGATTACAAACCAATGGCTGATGCTTTTCGAAGGTCTTTGAAAGGCTATAAAAGAGCTAGAGAAGAAAGAGAATTAATAAAAATGGATATTAATTAAATTATGCGATCACTGCATTCCATAGAACCCATAAAGAAGAAATACGAAACAAATGGGAGTAAGCCGTTTCTTATTTTAGCAGATGATTTTGAGTATTATGTTTGTAAGTACCCAAGAAATGCTGGTGATCATAAATTGATAAATGAATTCCTGGGGCAGCGGTTTGCTTTGGAATGGGGAATAAAAGTGCCGGAAATGGTGAGCATACAAATTGAGCGAGAACATGTTCCTGAACAAATGTTAGGGGACGGGCTTAATTACCTTAATTTGGAAAAGCCTATCATTGGTTTTAAACTCATAGCTGATGCGGTTGAGTTTATGGATCATTTTGCTTCAGGTATTGAGAAGAGTGAATTAAGAAAATATGATAAATCTGCCTTTTTATTAGTGGCTTTATTTGATTGTTGGTTAAGTAATGATGATCGGAATCATAATAATACTAATTTGTTTATTTCATTTGAAAACAATGAATATAAACCTATTGCATTCGATCATGAAGCTATATTTAACACCAGTAATTTAAGCCGTGGAATTTTTGAACAAAGTTACCATGACTCTTTGTTATATAGTCAGTTGTATCACCGTTTACTGCCCAACTCAGAGAAGTCTCGTGAAATAATTAAAAATATTTGTGCATCTTTGCATAATAAAGTTTTAACCTGTGGCAGAAAATTAGATGATATAGTAGAAGAAATACCGGATGAATGGTTAGGCAGGAAAGAAGAATTCAAAGGCCGTCTAAGCCAACATCTTTTTAATGAGGAATGGTTAAATTCCGTTGAGAATACTTATACAACATATGCTTCGTTAACTTTAAAACCATGAAAACTTTATACAGCATTATATTTAGCCCTTTGAGTGTAGTGGGTCATGAACGCATTAATTTTGCCCTTTTGATGCTCAATAGTGATGGAGAGGTTTTTTATAACTATTCGGCTGAGAAATTAAAATTAGCCAAAAAGCTTTATTCTAATGAATCTTTTAAATTATTGACCGGACAACTGGAAAGTTTACGATCTAAGTTGGATCAGGAAAGTGCACAGTTGAGTCATGTAAAAGCGTTTAATTCTGAATATTTAGATTATCTATCTAGGTACAGTAATAATATGATTGCTTTTACTAAGCCAATGCCGATCAAAATTGAGTTTAATCAAAAGAATTTTGAAACTTTGTTTGAACGCATTATTTACAAAAGTAAACCATCCATTAAGGATGAACTGCTTACAGTTGCAGCAGGGATTGCTCAAATTAAAAGAGATTTTAGTCCAAAGGTTAAAAGCAGAGTAAATATTGATGTGGAGCTAAAAGCTGATGAATTAGACTTTATTTTATTCAATACACATATAGATATGATTGGGAGGAATGATAAGCCTGTGCTCAATCAGTTTATTGAATTTGAAAATGATAGTCCTGCTAAAATTGAGAAGAATATTAATTCGTATTTAAGCCTAATAAAGCCATTTGAAATGCATGATGGTAAAGAGGGTAAATACTTTATAGTAGGAGACGAACCCTCTAAAAGTAAGAAACAACATCATTTGATTTGGGAACATTTGAGAGAGTCTAATTTGCTTAAAAAAGATTTGCTGGAATTGGTTCCTTCAAAAGAAATAGATGCTATAGAGACTTATTTAAATGAACATGATGTTAAGCCTTATTTTAAGGATAAGGAATAATTAATTCTGTAAACAAAACACTTCTACCTTCGCAAATCAAGAAAATACATTATTGCAATATGAGTTTGGTTCAACCTTGAATGATGAACTGTATAAAAATCTGAAGCAAGGAACTGGTTTTTTGGATCGGATAAAGCCATTAATTGCACAAGGAGCTGATATTAATGCTCGGAATTCTGAGCAGGAAACTATATTTCAGGCTACTGCAAGTTATTACAGTAAGTTAAATTATGATATAATTCGCTATTTGGTGAATGAAGCGGGAGCTGATATTAATGCTCATGATGATGAGTATTGTACAGCTTTGTATAATGTGGCTATCAGTGAAGATCCTAAACGATTGAAGTTATTCCTGGAATTAGGCGCCAATCCTAATACTATTACGCGAGATACTTTTGAGACTGTATTGGATGATATTGAATCACTTCATTATTCCGCTTATGAAGTTTTTGAGAATAAAGAAGAATCTTTATTGGAGGCAATTGAAATCTTAAAATCCTATGGAGCTAAAAGTGCTCATGAATTATTTACCACTGAGCCAAAGGGATATCTCGCTGTGAATATGTTTTATCCTACATTTTTGGTTTCTAAATATGGACAAATTTATGTGGAGGATTTGACTAGTGATCCTATTATTTTAGAAGCATTTGGAGAGCTGGGAAGATTGAAAAAGCAATATGAAACTATTGGTAATGAAAAGGAGCGACTGTCTTTTTATAAAGGAGTAGTAGGTGAACAAATTAAGAAGATTAATGGGTTTTTGGAGGGAATGGATGTTTTGGAGGGGGTGGAGGTTGTGAAAAATGTTTGAAGCTAGGGGACGATTATTGAGAGATAAGTGTAGGTGAATAATGAGTTATGATGAACAGTTAACTAATTCGACTTCGGCTGGTAGTAGAAGTTGTATTTATCAATTTTACGAACGCGTTATGCTTCGCAACGCGCTCGGGGTGAGCATTCAAGTTTACTAAAAGTTCGCTTGTCTGGTGATAGAGATTATCAAATGGTTTGCTAATTGCTGTCATATTGTTTTAGATTAAGTTTATTCTAAGCTCAATTAGTTTTTTTGATATTGGTTAATTTGTCTAAAATGAGCAACTTGAAATGAATTGAATTACTATTCTTTTAACCTTTAAATTCCTCGTCTATTTCCTTCAACATTTCTTCAAGTTCTCTGAGTTGGTTCTTCAAACTATCAAGAAAAATTTCTGCATCATCATTTCCAAAAAGTGTCTTTTCAGTATTCCAGTGATTGAACCGATGAATGATATAGTCAATCAATCTGAATGCTTCTGATAGACCTATTGGTAAATTTTCATTATACCTGATATGCAACTCTTTACGAATTTTATCTAAAGAACTTTTAATACCTGAAATTCCCCATTCTCCTTGAAAATTTCTTTTGTCATCTCTTATTCCACGATATATGAGTTCAAAATGCCTGCCTGCACCAACTATCATTTCTGTAAGTAATAAATCATTATGTTCTGTTCTTTTCATTTCAATTTTTTTTGAAATATCAACCAGTACTGCTTGTAGAACTTTTCTTGTAAATTCTAATTGTTTGACTATAAAAGTTTTTATATCAACTTCAACCGTCCTAAAATTTGGTGTATAACCAGCATATGTAAACCTGTCTTTAGTAATTGGTCCTTTAGCAATAAAATAAAATTCTGTTTTCTTCCTATTTGTGGGGTGTCCCGCAATGTCGTTTCTTACTTCTCTAATTTTCTTATCAAATGAAAAAGCATCAAAAAAAGATGTTTGTTTTATTTTTTCATCTACTATACATTTGTACAAATGATATAGTCCATCTTGTTGGAGAAATAGAGATTGTAGTAATCCATAAATAAGTAAAGTACTTCTTCCTTTTTTTCCAATTGATTTAGCACTTTCAAATTCATCTATTGCTATTTGGCTATCTTCAATTAGGTCAATTGAAGTAAATGTCTGGTTGTATTTTAATTGGTTAGGTATGTTAAAGAAATTATGATACAATGGCTTGTGAATTGCTTGGTTAATAATAGAGCACAAACTTATAATATCAGTTTCCATTTTATTAAGTATTTGCTTAAAGGATACCATGCATTTGTAAATTATAAACATGGGTACTTAGTTGATTGTTAAATTAAGCTCTTTTATCTGAAGAATTAAAAGGAATCAAATTAAACATTTCTCTCATCCTTGATCTTACTCTATTTCCATAGAGATTTTCAAGTTCGTCAGGATTTAGGTTGGTGGTGGCGTGGGTGATCATTCCTCTGGTGGTGAAAAGGTAATGTCTTGAATAATTTAAATCAAGCGCAACTAGTTTTACGCTTGATTTGATCTATTATTGTTGAGCTATTGCAATTATAGCCGCGTTTTTTAACCTTATGCTGAATTATCTAAGATCTTAGAGACAATTTTATAATGATGGTCATTTAAAATCATAGAAGGGCAGTATGATGGATCATTTTCAGCCATTTGTTGAAATCTATGAGTTTTAAGCCCTGTCTCCATTTGTTTTACGAATACATACCAATTTTTCATTATAAGCTTGTCAATTAAACTTTCTAGCTTCGCACTAGAAGCATGAAAACCTGTACAGTATTCAACAATTAATGTTATATCGCTGTTTTCTGATAATGTATTGATGTCCTTTATAATTTCTTCACATACCAATTGGGATTTATAAGTATTGTTGAGGTCGTCATAGTCTCCGAATAATTTCGAGAACTTTTGGGCGTAATTGATAGTATAGAATTTATTTTTATTATTAAATTTTTCTTCAATAAAGGTTGATTTACCCGTTAGAGGTAAACCGGTTATGAATTGAACTTTTTTGATATTTGCCTGAATCATATTTTGACTTTTAAATACTATTGACTGGAGTTGATCTTTAACAGATGCTGAGGCAATCAAAGGATTGTCCTCAGCAGTTTATAGATTAGATTATTCTCTTAATGTTTTTTGTGACCAGGTTCCCAAATTAATCTTAGGAATGAGCTTAATCTTTCATTTTCCCTACTGATGGGTATTCCGCCCACAATACCGATTAGCAAGTTGTCAGCGACCCCAATTCTCATTTGTGGCCTAATGGTTAGATCAAAATCGTTGTATACAACAGATTTATTAAATTCAATCCCTATGAAGTTTCTTGTACCTGTAATCATATAGTGAAAGCTTGTATTGAGATCGTACTGCACAACAAAGTTTTCAGAATTGAATTTTTGTTCGATCAAAGGACCCGTATAAATAAGAGAGTGAAAGTTATTCCCCCATCTTTTTGCTACCACCAGAAAGGGATTAAAAACATTTCCTATAATATAAGGTGATTTAAAATTTCTGAAATCAGCTAATTCAAGCTCATTGATGTAACCTAGGGCCATCGAGGTAGCTAGTTTCTCACTGACAAAAAAAGACCATTGAGCCGCTAATTTGATACTATTTAAACGATTTGATGGAATAGACTGACGAGGTGTTTCACTTACTGGGGAATAAAAGGTGAAAGGTAATTCCACTTCTAAACCGACCCTATCAATAGGAGCCCACTCATATTCGATAAGTGCTTCATAAGAATCGAAACGTAGGTTATCCGTCAATCCTAAGCCAATATTCCATTCTTTTTCACCTTTTCTGGCTCCAAGATCTCTTATAAGATCTATATATAAAGGTTCGGCATGTAAGACTTTATCGGGTTCTGTGCGATTCTCAACTTGTTCAATATACAAGCTATCCTTTTCTGCATTTGACACTTGTGCCATACAATAGTAGTTTGATGCGATAGCTAAGGCTACCATCGAAAGTTTAATAAAATTCATTATTGATTGTTTTTAAAATAGGAAATAAGGTGAGCTGGAAGGCTCATACTTTATTTGAAAAAACGAATCAACTAATAGGAGGAGGAGTATCTACTTTATTGTAACCTAGTGATAATTTTGTTGAATATCTTTTAAAATTATTCAGGGGTTGGATAATACAGAGATTGTGACTTACAAAAGATTCGTTCTTGGCGCAGAATAAATCCAGTGATATAGTAGTTTTCTGATTTTGCTCATCAGAGTCCTTATCATCAAATTCTTTAATAGCATTGTCGTATCCTAAAACTTTTTCAATGATAATTTCTACAACGCTTTCTTGCTCATTGTAAGATAAATCTTCAGGGATGTAGCTAGCTTCAGGATCGACTGCATCTACACTAATATTTAATAAGTATAGACTCATAAGACCCCAAAGGATATTGATTGCAACACTATTTCTGATTTGACTTATCACAATGCAAAATTAATTAAGTTTTTAATAAGATACTATTTTAAGATGTATATAAGTTAAGAACGCATCTCATTCAGTTTCTTGAATTTGAAAAAAATGACAAGTACGTGATGCTTTTTCAAATTCTTTTATCTGAGGAATGGAATGATATCAAGTTGAACATTTATTCGAGTTGTATTTGTAAACTAATGCCCTCATGAATGTCTAATCTCATTAGATTCTTTTGTCTTGTGAGTTAAATGCTATTAGATTAAACATTTATGCGTGATTTTGTAATTTTCAATTGTACTTATGAATGTTCAACTTGATTAAAGTCTTTTATCAGTAGATTTGATAGCTATCAAGTTGAACATTTCACGCATTCTAGACCTGACTCTATTTCCGTAAAGGTTTTCTAATTCATCAGGATTAAGGTTTGTGGTGGCGTGGGTAATCATTTCTCTGGTGGTGAATAGGTGGTAGCGGTTGAGGAGGATTTCGGCTATAGTGTTAGTTTCGTTGCCAAAGTGTTTGATGGTGGATTCTAGGCCGAGGTCATCTAGGCATAGGGTACGTGGCACCATTTGGTCTTGGTAGTGTTGGAAGTGAGCTTTTGAATATTTATTGATGATGGAAAAGCCATGGTCGAGAAATTCGTAAGAAATATCTCTGGTTGATTTCACTGGGTATTTGTGAACCTTGTGGAGGAAGTGACGGAATAGCATCATGAGAGTTGTTTTTCCACAGCCTACGGGACCAGTTAAAAGAAGACCTTTTCTTATGGAAAGTTTGTATTGCTCACATAGCTTTTCATCTTCGAAAAAATACGCCAGTATTTTGAAGATGATTTCATAATCTGCAGGGTAAACTTTAAAGTGATTTCCAAATTCTGATTGTCCTGCTTTTTGCAAGAAATCAATGCATTTTTCGAATTGGAATTTTTTGGAGGAGTAGTTTTTAGGTTGATTGTTCATTTTTAGAGAATAATTTTCATTTCAACTTTTAAATCTTTCGGTAATGCTTTCTTCCTCATACTTTTTCTTGATAAAAAGTATAGCAAAAATCAAGTCAAAATGATGCTGCCATGCGCGAAGCCAGCGCTGGCCCGCCATTTTGCCCTTCCTTCCCGCATTGGAATTGTGCATAAATGCTAAGTGAATACCCTGACATTCGATTTTTTCATTTCAATTATGTTTTTGCAGCATTTAGCATAGCTAAATGGCTGGGCAAAGACCTCCTTTGCTGAAGCGTCAGAGTACAGAGACTTCCTTCGCCAAGGCTTCGGAGGTCAGAGGGGTATGTCATAGCTTTTGTCTTCGTTGTTATGGAGTTTTCCGGCTTCGTTTTTTTCTTCTTGGATGTTGTTGAATTTTTTGAAATTCAGGAGCCAGTTGCGAACGGCTGCTTGCCAGTCTTTCATGGGTGATTTAGAGCCTACCTTCCAGCCTTTAGCGGAGTAATAGTTGAAATACTTCTCTGCCTCCACATGAGCGAAGCGAATGGGGATGTTGTGTTTTTCCATTTGCTCCTGAAAGTACTGATCTACTTCTTTTTTTGGTGGTGGTGAGAAACGCGAACCTTTTGGTGATACGTTTTGGCTATGATCCGCGACTGGAGCTGAAGTTCTTGAATTTGTGCTGCTTTTAGTTTTTCCTTTTTTTTCCTTTTCAAATTTTTCTTGTTCATTATATATATTGTTTATACTGTTTATATAGTTTGTATTGTTTAATGAAGGGTGCACTACATGGCCCACTACTTGCCCACGACTAGGCTCAGTACTAGACCCAATACTAAGCTCACTACTAGGTTCACTTTTGCACCTCTTATTTTGTGTAAGTGGTGCAGTACTAGGTCCTAAATTGCACATGTTAACCAAGCTGCCTCGCACTGGATTTTTCGATGGTTTGTACTCAATAAATCCCATCTTCTCGAGATCTCTGATGCACTTCAAATAGGTGCGCTTGGAGCCTATTTTTGATACTTTCATTACTTGATCTCTGTTGATTGAAATGGGGTTATTGAAGTGATTTAAATTCCACATGGTGAAAAGTCCAAAATACAGGCTTACATGAGTGGGATTCATGTTTTCAGTTTCCTGGATTTTGTCGATTGCGAGGAGGAACTGGTGAATAAAATTCACCGGTTCCTTTGCTGAGTTTTCATGAGTATTCATCAGCTTATTTTGTTTTGTTCCAAAATGCTGTGAATGTCCTGCGAATCGTAGTACAAAACACCACCCATTTTAGTGAAGGGGAGTGTACCGTTAACTCTCAAATTCTGGAGTGTACCAGGGCTGATATTCAATAGCTTTTTTACTTCTTCAGATCTCAACCATTTTTTGGTAGGGATCCCTTTTTGTTCTGCTAAAAGCTTTTTGAAATCTTCTAGTAATTCCAGTTTGAATTCTCTTAAGTCATCTGTTGTAATAACCTCTGCTGCCATAAATTTTAGTTGTTTTTGTTGTCATGGCAAAGCTGTAAAAAGGGGAGATGCTAAACCAGTTACAAAGGGGTTATATAACCCCCTGTAACCCCTCTCAATTTGCTCTAAATGCAGAAAATAAGGTGAAAAAAGTTGAAATTAATTTGAGACTTTATCTTTTTCAGCCCTTTCGATTAGAGATTCCATTAGTTCTTGAATGTTCTCAATTGTAGTGATTTCTGGAGAGTAGATTTTATTCTTCAGACTTTTAGCAGAGATATTTCTTTGACTGGTAGTAGAAAAGTGATCTGATATCAATTCTATTAATTTGGATTTGCTTTCAAGGCTGATAACGTTTGCATTATAAAGTAATCTCATGAAATAGGCCAGTTGTGATACCGATAGTGTGGTATAAAGCTTTTTATTTTTATGTGCTTTGTTCCAGGCGGCTTCTGGTTGTGGATATTGAATTGACAGCTGTTTTCTTTCTTTGAAATAAAATATTTCCTCCTCTATCCAAACTGATAGGCTTTCTTTTAGGCTTGGCGTATTAGAATGAAATTCAAAATCAGGTTTAATATGGGATTGATTGATCAATTTTTTAAAAAGCTGTAACTGCAACAGCTGTTCATTATAATTAGACTTTGCTTGGTAGTGATCAGTTATTCTATTGCTAATGTAATTGTAGATGGCAAAGACGTTGAAGTTAAGATATAACAGATTAGTGATGATCTGCTTTTCCATCTTAATGCCTTGCGTGGTCCGTGAGAACATCACCAACATTTCACTAAGGAAAGTTTTACAATAGATAAATTTACGATAGGAAATCCCTTTGGGGTTCTCTATTGCTTTTTGAATGTTATGAATTATAATTTTTAAGAGGGGAGGATCAATTCTTTTCAGTTCTCCTAATTCTTTAATTTTAAATAATTTATAGCGAAGCTGTGTACTGGATCTTTCAAAATAAGTAGTAGGTACTACGCTATCCTGGTTGAAATATTTAGTAAAGTGGTTTTCTATAAAGGTTAATAGATCTGATAGGATTTTGAGAAATACATGTCCTAATTGAGAGCGATAATCATCTTTTTTAATGATACGCTCATAGGGGATGGGTAGGTATTCAATTTTATTTACGACTTCTTTTGAAATTAAAATCAGTTTGTGTTGGTAGAACTGTATTTGCCTTTCAATTGCTTTGTCTTCCTGGTTGACAAAGATCATTTTCATTAAGCTCTGCCTTAGTCGTTCCTCTTCTTTTAAAAGATTTTGTTTCCATTCATGAAATTCTAATTTTGATAGTTGTTGCTTTTCATTTTTAAAATACTCAGAGACGATATAGTCAAATAGGTCTAATTCATATCTCACTTTTCAATAGGGTTTAATAGTTTAAGTTTTTTGGTTCATAATTGGGGAGTTTGGTTCTATTTGGTTGAATATGTTTTCACTGACAAAAATAATGCCTTATGAAACTCTAGAAATATACATTAGTATTTAAATAGCAATAAATAGAACTATTGAAAATGAGATTTATTGTGAATTAGAGGGGGAAAGGCAGTTAATCTGCCTTTCTGAGTTGTTGAGATGCACTTAGCTTTTGCTTTAGCGCAGCCATGTCTTCCCCAATTTTATTCTCTACTACTTTAGCATAGATCTGGGTGGTAGCTAGTTTGGTATGACCTAACATTTTGCTGACAGTTTCAATAGGAACTCCATTGGTAAGGGTTACGGTAGTGGCAAAGGTGTGTCTGGCTATATGAAAAGTTAGCGTCTTTTTGATCTTACAAATAGTAGCTATTTCTTTTAGGTATGCATTGGTTTTTTGATTGGATATTACCGGCAGTAATTGATTTTCTTTTACTCTGGGGTGGTTTTGATACTTTTCAATTAATTCTATTGCCTTGGGTAATAAGGGAACTGAAAATGGTGTGGCTGTTTTTTGCCTTTTGAAATGTATCCATTTTTCTCCGTCCATTCCTACTGTTATGTCTTGCTCAGATAGGTTGTATAAATCAATATAAGATAAGCCTGTATAGCAGCTGAAAATGAATAGATCTCTAATTTGATCCAACCTTTCAATATCAAATTCTTTTGTTTCTAGCTTAAATAGCTCTTCTTTGTTTAAATATGTTCTATTTGACTTATTGTAAGAAATCTTGTACTTTTTAAATGGCGAATCTGAAATCCAATCCATTTTGTAAGCATAATTTAAAATTTTCCTGAATCTACACATATGTTTCATGATACCATTATGACCTATTGGCTTATGATGGTCTGTTGGTTTCCATGCTCTTAAGAAAGCCTCAAAATCTAGTAGAAATTTATAATCGATTTTCTCAAGGGAAATATCTGATAATTTCTTTTTGGCTCTTAGAAACCTTTCAAAGTATCGCTCGGTAACTTTGTAATGTTTCAGTGTTCCTGTTGAGAAGTTATTAATGTTTTGATCATAGTGATACTTCGAAGCTGATAGCAGTGTAATTTGCTGTTCTTCCTCTAGGTTGAATAGTCTGTTCCGAATTATTTCAGCAGAGATCATTTCATCTTTAAGAATTAGCTCTTCAAATATTTTAAAGGCTTTATTGATTAATTGATCAAGGAAGCGATTGAATTTCTTTACTTCTGCAGTTGATCCGCTTACTCTTTGTTTTTTTGAATTCCATTTTTCGAATTCTACTTTTCTACTTAATGAGTTTTCTACTTTTGAATTTCCTGTGGATATTCTTAAGTACACTGGTACTTCACCATTCTTAATTCTATGCTTTTTCACATAGAGTAATGTGGCTAAGGAATGATTTTTTGAATTGCTCATGTTACATACTTTTAAAATGGACACTAAAGCATGAGCAGAAATAATTACAACAGACAACAAATAGGCCTCTGTGTGCTTTAAAAGGCCAACTGTCTAAAAATATATAATTTTAAAATGGACACCAAATGGACACTTTTTATTTGATATGAATTGGTTTTTAATGAACCATAAAAAACAAAAAAGCCCTAAATCGTAAGATTTAAGGCTTTTTGATTTTCTCTGAATTGGAGAAGTGATCCGTCCAGGATTCGAACCTGGGACCTACTGCTTAGAAGGCAGTTGCTCTATCCAGCTGAGCTAACGGACCATTTAATTATCTCTTTATTTTTTTACAGGTTTGAGATTCGAACCTGGGCCTTTCCCGATATAGAAAGTCGGGATGCTCAATCTAATTAAGCTAAAGAACCATTTTTATATATTGGTTTGGGAAAATTCACCGCTTTTCCCTTAAGCGAGTGCAAAGAAACGTATTTCTATTTTTTTATGCAAAGCTTTTTAAAGGATTTCTTTTAAAAAATTTCACTCTTTTTTCTTAGGTGCTGTGTTTGAATAACTTATTGTTTTCAATTTAATTTAAACTTACTAGGGTAATACCATCTCCGCCTCTTTCTTCGTGTTCATTTTTCATGGATTTAACATAATTGTACTGCCTTAAATAATCTCGAATGAACTTTCGTAATATTCCATCTCCGCGACCATGCAGTATGCTTACTTCATTAAAACCTAACACTAAGGCATCATCAATAAAGCGGTCTACCGCTTGAATCGCTTCTTCAGCACGCATACCTCTTACATCAATTTGATGATTAAAATTAGTGCTACGTTCAATCATACCTGTGGAAGTGCCTGAAAAGGATTTTTTCTTTTCCTTCTTCATAGCGGTTTTTGACATTCGCTCTAATCTATTGAGTTTAATTTTAGATTTTAATTCACCCAACATGATTTCGGCTTCTTTTTGATGGATAGAAAGCACTTCACCGATTGTATCTTGTCCTTTAATTCTGACATAATCACCAATCTTAATCTCACCATCAGATGCCTTAAATTCAGGCTGCTTTGTTTTATTTACTTTCTCTTCCTCTTTTATAGAAACTTTCTTATCAAATTCACTGATTTGTTTCCTGGCTTTCTTTGTGCGTTCCTTATCCGCTTGAGATTCTTTAATTTCCCGAATAGCTTGTTCAACTCGTTTATTGGCTTCTTTTATAATTGATTTAGCCTCTTGCTTGGCTTCAATAATAATTTGCTTTTTCTGAGTTTTGAGGAATTCATTTAACTCTTCATAATCATGAGCACTTTTTTCAAGATGCCCTTCTTTCTTTTGAATTTCTTTGATTTTTGCTTCTAATTCACGCTTCTCTTTTCCTAATTGATTTAAAAGCTTATCATAATTCACTCTCTCAGTACCAATTTTATCTTTGGCTTTATTTAAGATAGCAGGAGGGATCCCCATTTTTTCTGCTACTTCAATAGCAAATGAACTACCTGGCTTACCAATTTCTAATTCATATAAAGGTTCTAGGTTACGTTCATCAAATTTCATTGCTCCATTGATGACATTCTGGTTTTTTACCGCGAAATTTTTGATGTTATCGTAGTGCGTAGTAATGACTCCAAAAGCTTTTTGCTGATATAATTCTTCTAAAATAGATTCCGCTATAGCACCTCCAAAACGGGGTTCAGTACCTGTACCAAATTCATCAATTAGAAATAAGGTTTGCTTATTAGAATTGATTAGGAAGTTCTTCATATTTTGAAGATGAGAACTGTAGGTACTTAAATCATTTTCGATACTTTGCTGATCTCCTATGTCAATAAAAAGATTAGAGAATACGCCACATTTGCTATCCGGATGAACGGGGATTAATAAGCCGCACTGCAACATATATTGTAAGAGGCCTACAGTTTTTAAAGCAACAGATTTACCACCTGCATTTGGTCCTGAAATGATTAGAATTCTTTTATCACCTTTTAATTCAACCGATAAAGGGACTACTTTTTTACCATTTTCGGCTAAACTTAGCTTTAATAAGGGATGCTGGGCATTTCTATATTCAATCAATCTTGAATTGAACAGTTGTGGTAAAACGGCCTCAATTTTTTGAGCAAACCTTGCTTTAGCTCTTATAAAATCAACTATTCCTAAAAAACGATAGGCTTTATCCAGATTTTCTAATTCAGGTTTAACCAGTGCCGTTAGCTGAGTTAGGATTTTGACTATTTCTCTTCTTTCAGCATATTGCAGTTCTCTAACCTCATTATTGAGTTCTAAGGCCTCAGTAGGTTCTATATATACAGTTTGTCCAGTACCGGATTGATCGTGTATAAAACCTTTCACTCTACGTTTGTATTCCGCTAAAACAGGAATTACAATTCTACCATCTCTTACTGTAATTGATGCATCTTCAGGGGTATACTTGTTGGCAGCTGCTTGTTTGTATATTTTTTCAACCTGTCTTCTTAATTGAGCCTGTGCTTTAAAAATATCCCCTCTGATTTGTTGTAGGGCAGGGCTGGCATTATTCCTTAAGCCACCTCTGTCATCAATTTTGGCATCAATGGCTTTGTAAAGATCAGGTTCTAAATTTACTGCTTTTCTTAGTCCAAAAAGGTTAGGATATTCTTCTTCCCATTCATCAAAAAAAGAGATACAATCTAAAATGGTTTTCAAGCTAAGCTTAAGGTCAAAAAATTCTTCTTCGTTAAAGAATGCACCATTTACCTTAGCTCTTTTTATAAAATGGCTAACATCTATATAATTGCTAGATGGAAAATATTCACCCGATTGAAAGATTTTTAAGAATTCATCAGTTTGAAGTAGGAGAGGTTCCAGCTTTTCAAACTTTCGAATAAAGCCCATTTTTTCAACTATGGCTTTTCCCAAATTGCTACTGCATTCTGCAGCAATCAAATCTCTTATTTTATCAAATCCTATTCTCTGCTCAAAATCGAGGGGTAATATCATATGAAAAATTTGGGCTATTTATTTATTTTTTTGCGTTTTGTATTTGCTCTCGAAGACTTACGGTATCAATCACTATATCATATACTTTTTCAAGCTTTTGAGGATATTCTAAATAGTATTTAAAACTTTCTTTGTAAACAGAATCATTAGTACCATGATCTTCGAATATTTTTAACTCATAATGCCTTAAAACTGTTTCTGCTGAATCAGGTCCGACATTAATATTATTGGCTTTGTATTCTGCGTAGTAGATGTCTGAAAGAATTAAAGCCATTTTTTCTTCAGATAATATACCTTTTGGCCTTTCTTCTTTTCCACTACAGGAAACAATTGCTAATATTGTGAGGATATAGATGAGATTTTTCATTTTTATAGTATTATTACAATTTGCTTTATCAAATTCGTTGCCAAATGTAATTTTGGAAACTGATGATAACAATTATCGTTATCTTTTTCGTTTGATAAACTGAATGGCAAAATTAATAAATAAAAAGACCTATTATGAGGGAGCTATTTAAAAAGCTTCGTAAATATGAAATAAAAATCCGAAAAGCTGTGAATAATCAGATGCAGGGTGATTTTCATTCTGTATTTAAGGGCTCTGGATTAGAATTTGATGATGTACGCCCATATCAGTATGGTGATGATGTAAGAACTATCGACTGGAATGTGTCTGCAAAAGGACATGGAACCTTTGTAAAGACATTTAAAGAAGATAAAGAGCAGAATGTATATTTCTTGATAGATGTGAGTGCGTCTCAAGAAATAGGATTAGAAGGGAGGCAAAAGGCAGATATTGCGAAAGAGATAACAGGAGTATTGTGTATCTCTGCTTTAAAAGAAGGCAGCCAGGTAGGTATGGTGGGTTATTCTGATCAACGTGAACTTTATATAAAACCAGGTAAAGGACAAAAGCACGGGTATTATGCCATTTCAAAATTGTTCAAACTTCAACCTAAATCCCTAAAAACAAGTCTGGATAAAGGTTTGTCCTATTTGCTTGGTTTAGTAAAAAGAAGAAGTGTTATCTTTTTAATTAGTGATTTTGTGGATGAAGGATACGAGCATCATTTAAAGGCATTGGCTAGAAAGCATGATTTAGTTGTAATTCACATAAAAGATAAATTAGAAACTGATCTGCCTATGTTGGGTATAGTACCCATTAAAGATAAAGAAACTGGCAAGACTAGATGGGTGAATACTTCAAGTGCTGAATTCAAAAAGCAATTTCAAAAGAAAAATAAAGATCATTCGGCTGAGTTGAAGGATATTTGTAAAAGAAATCAGGCCGATTATATCTTAATTGATACTCAAGAAGATTATACTTCACAATTAATTAAATTATTTAAAATCAGAAATTTAAGCAAGAAAAAAGCATGAGGAAATACGGGTTGAGCTTATTTTTTAGTCTTGCAATTTTCACCAATTTAATCGGACAACAAATAGAGCCGGAAGGGGAGTTTCTACAAGATAGTTTAGCTATAGGTGAACCAATTCAATACAGTTTGAGCGTTAGTTATCCGGCAGATTTTCAGTTACTAATGCCGGACTCTTTGTACAGTTATGCTCCTTTTGAATATGTGGCCAAAGAGTATTTTCCCACTCAAAGTGATAGTATTAAAAGCTTTGATAGTGTAGTTTATACGCTCACGTCTTTTGAAATTGATAAAATACAGAGATTAAAGCTTCCAGTTTTTATCGTTCAGGATGGAGATAGTACACCAGTATACACATCAGTTGACTCAATTTACCTTGCTGAGCAGATCGATGTAGTGGCAGATAGCCTACAAATGCAAACTGAAACTACAATAGTGAAGCTGGATAAAGATTTTAACTATCCTTACTTTATTGCTTTTCTCATTGCCTTGGGAATTATTGCACTATTGATTTTGGTTTTCTTTGGTAAGAAAATTAGAAAAAGATGGCTGATCTGGAGATTAAATAAAAGACATAAGAAATTTAAAGAGGATTTTGATTCAAAAATTTCAAAAGTTGAAAATTCAAATGTATCAGAAATTGAGAAATTATTATTCAAGTGGAAGAGACATGTGGAATTTATATCAAAGCATCCGTATGCTAAGTTAACGAGTAAGGAAATTTTTGAAATGCAGCAGGATGAGAATCTCTATGAGAATTTAAAGTTAATCGATAAATCAATTTATAGTTCTAAAGGGAAATCAGATGCTACTGAGGCATTTAAATTTTTAATAAACTACGCTGATATCATTTTAGAAAACAGAATTAAAGCAATTCAGGATGGAAAGTAATAGTTGGTTGAGTTTAGATTGGTTTTCTCCAGAGAGATTAAAGGCTTTTGAATACGAGTTTCCAATTGCTTTTTATGCAATGATCGCTTTGCCATTAGTCTATTTACTAGTGGAATGGCTAAAAGCTAGATTTAGTCCGAAAGTTCCTGTTGCATTTAGAGGTGAGGGGATAGGATTTCAATTTTCATCTATTCTAAGGTTTATTCCATTTATCTTACTTCTTTTTTCAGCTTTATTAATGCTGTTGGCTCTGGCTCGTCCTCAACAAACCAATGAAAGAGTGGAGCAATGGACAGAAGGTATTGATATTATGTTGGTGATGGATATTTCAGAATCTATGAAAATCCAAGACTTTACGCCCAACCGACTCGAAGCAGCCAAACAAGTAGCCAATGACTTTATTGATGGGAGGTTTCAAGATAGGATAGGTTTAACCATTTTTAGTGGAGAGGCTTATTCATTATCCCCGTTAACCACTGATTATAAAATGCTAAAAAATCAGATTTTAGACATCAATTTCAAAATGATGGAAGCATCTGGAACTGCAATTGGAAGTGCTTTAGCAGTTGGAACAAACAGAATGCGTGAGTCCGATTCCAAATCGAAGGTTTTAATACTGTTAAGTGATGGGGATAATAATGCCGGGAATATTGACCCAGAAACAGCTGCTAAATTGGCCAATGCATATGGTATTAAGATTTATACGATTGCTATAGGGAAAGAAGGTAAAGTACCTTACGGGAAAGATTTCTTTGGGAGAACACGCTACATTGAAAATTCAATGGATGTAACAGGATTGAAGAATATCGCTGAAATAGGAGAAGGGAAGTTCTATCGAGCAACAGATAACAAAGCTTTAGAAGAAGTTTTCAATATTATCGATCAATATGAGAAAGCTGAGATTAAAGAAACTCGATATAAAGACACTAAAGATTATTATGATGTCTATCTAAAATGGGCTATTGTGTTTTTCCTCCTTTGGATGTTTACTAAATCCACATACATTTCAAATATTCTTATAGATTAATTTCGGAGGCTTTAAAAAGGAAAAGCCCGTGTCAAATGTGCAGAATCCACGGGCTTTAATCTATATTAATTACTATGCTTCAATAATAACTTCAATCAATCCAAATGGTTTTTTGATTTATGAATTCTTTTATCCCAGCTTCTGATAATTCTCTACCGTAGCCACTCATTTTCACACCTCCGAAAGGAACGGCAGGGTGAGAAGCCATTAATTTATTGATGTAAACAGCTCCGCTATCTATTTTTCTAACTAGCTTTTTAGCTTTTTCAATATCCTTAGTCCATAGCGATCCGCCAAGTCCAAACCTAGAATCATTTGCTAATTTAACTGCATCATTTTCATCTTTAGCAATTAAGATTACAGCTACTGGTCCAAAAAGTTCTTCTTCATAAGCAGGCATGCCTGCTTTCACATTGGTTAATATGGTAGGTTCAAAGAATGCTTTATCTCGTTTTCCACCTATTAAAATTTTAGCTCCTTTTTCTACAGATTTTTGAACTTGCTCTTCTAGCTCTTTTGCTAAATCTTCTCGAGCCATGGGTCCATAATCAATATCCTCATCCTCTGGATTACCAATCTTAAGTTTTTCTAATTCTTCTTGAAAAATTTTTAAGAATTTATCCGCTATACTTTCCTCCAAGATAAATCGCTTTGCCGCTATACAACTCTGACCATTATTAATCATCCTTGCTTTTGCTCCGGTTTTGGCAGCATTTTCAATGTCAGCATCTTTTAAAACTATGAAAGGATCACTTCCTCCTAGTTCTAAAACTGTCTTCTTAAGATTTTTCCCTGCTCTTTCAGCCACTTTACTTCCTGCCAACTCACTACCTGTTAAAGTAGCGGCTTTCACTCTGTCATCATCTAAAACCATATTAACTTTTGAGGATGAAATCATTAGAGTCTGAAAGCAGCCTTTTGGGAAGCCGGCATCTTCAAATACTTCCTGAATGGCTAATGCACATTGTGGTACATTTGAAGCATGCTTAAGCAAACCTACATTTCCTGCCATAAGATTAGGCGCTGCAAATCGGAACACCTGCCAAAATGGGAAATTCCATGGCATCACTGCTAAAACAATCCCGATTGGATCGTGGGCAACGTAAGCTTGTCCATTTGGAACCTCAAGTGCTTGGTCTGCAAGAAAATCTTCTGCATTATTGGCATAATATTCACAAGCTAAAGCACATTTTTCAATTTCAGAAATGGCTTCCTTTTTAGCTTTACCCATTTCAGAGGTCATTAATTGGGCATATTTTTCTTTTCTGTCACGCAGCAATACTGCGGTTTTCAGCATCAATTCTTTTTTATGAGTAAAGTTTTCTTCTTTCCAAAACTCATAAGCTTTTTGACTTCTGCTTATTTTTTCTTTAATCTGTTGCTCAGAATCTTCTTCAAATGTTTTTAATGTTTCGTTATTGAATGGGTTCTTGCTTTCAATAGACATAAAATATTTTCCTTTAGGTTAAAAAATTATTGTATGCATTTATTTGAATGAATCCCAGCAGCTATTAGTGCAAAGGATGGAGCAAATAAAACACCTACAATAGGTATTAGTATAAACAGATTTAAAGCTAAACCGTTACCTAAAACCAGTCCTTTATGCTTAAAAATTTTAATTAGACTTTCTTTCACTGATAATTGAAAATATTCATTTCTGTAATCGAGCATTGAAGCCCCAAAGAAATAACTTTCAACCAAAAATATTGTGATAGCTATAAAAGGTGATAAAAATGGAATTGAAATACTTAAAAGTATTAGAACGAGGTATAAAATGATATTTAGACTGAAAAGTATCATTGCCATCAGCATACCTCTGCCAATTTCAGATACTAAACGAACAAGGTTTATTGATTTTTTCTGTTGATTGAGAATATTTTGAGTTCTTTCGGAAAGTATTGCGAGAACTGGAGCAAATATGACCAGAATTACATATTTGTAAATATTGATATATAAGGAAATCAGCAATAAACGGATGAATATTGCAATAAGAATTGAGATAAAACTAGCCCATTCTTCCCAGTCAGGAGGGAAATTTAAACTCTGATAAATAAAATCAATGAGTTTGCCTGTGTATATCCAGGCAATTACGCCAACGAATATAAAGGCAAATAAATTGAAGAATGCAGACCCAAAAATAAAGCCTTTCAACTTATGCTTTCGCACAAACTGAAAGGCTTCATAATAGGCTAATGTGGATTGACTAAATTCCGTGAAGAATCTTTTCATTTTTTAACGGGTAAATTAGCTGCTTGCCATGCTAACATACCTCCAGTAACATTCACTACATTTTTAAATCCTGCAGCTCTCATTTGATCAGATGCTCTTGCACTTCTTCCACCTGATCTACAAATCACATAATAGGTTTTGTTTTTATCAAGCCCTTCAATTGAAGAAGTAAAATAGTCTGTTTTTAAGAAGTCAATATTTTGACTTCCTTCGATATTCCCTTCTGCATATTCTTCAGGAGTACGAACATCTAATACTACTTTATCATTATCCTTATTAAACTCTACTTTATTAAGTTCAGATACAGTCATATTCTCCTGCGCTGTTCCCTGTGAACACGACACCATAAATAGGAGTGAAGCGAATGCGTATATTAAATTTTTCATTATTTATAATTTATTACAATTTACAAAGATATGCTATGCAAAGAAATAGTATGTATCATAAGTTACTTTAAGTATTCAATGATAACTTATTCTACCCTTTCAATCTTAGCACCTAATGCATTTAATCTTTCATCAATATTCTGATAGCCTCTATCGATTTGTTCCACATTATGGATAGTGCTTTCACCATCAGCTGATAATGCAGCAATTAAAAGGGATACTCCAGCTCGGATGTCAGGAGAAGTCATAGATATACCTCTTAAATTGATTTGTCTATCTAAACCTATAACGGTAGCTCTATGTGGATCACACAAAATGATTTGCGCCCCCATATCAATAAGCTTATCAGTAAAAAATAATCTACTTTCAAACATTTTCTGATGCACAAGAACTGTTCCTTTTGCTTGAGTTGCTACCACTAAAACAATACTTAATAAATCAGGAGTAAAACCTGGCCAGATCGCATCCGCTATGGTCATAATTGAACCATCAATGAAGGTTTCTATTTCATAGTGCTGCTGAGCAGGAATGTATATATCATCACCTCTGAATTCCATTTGAATCCCTAATCTTTTGAAAGTATCAGGTATAATACCAAGATGCTCAATTCCGGCATTTTTGATCGTAATTTCAGATTGAGTCATAGCAGCTAAGCCAATGAAACTTCCGATTTCAATCATATCAGGAAGCATAGTGTGCTCAGTACCTTTTAAACTTTCAACTCCTTCAATATGAAGAAGATTAGAACCAATACCTTGAATTTTAGCCCCCATTCTTTCCAGCATTTTACATAGTTGCTGAATATAAGGTTCACATGCAGCATTATATATGGTGGTTTTACCTTTTGCCATAGAGGCTGCCATGATAATATTAGCAGTTCCCGTTACCGAAGCTTCATCCAAATGAATGTAAGTCCCTTCAAGATGAGAAGCATCAATGTGGTAGTAATTCTTTTCAGATTCAAATAAAAACTTAGCTCCAAGCTTTTGGAAACCAATAAAGTGTGTATCTAATCTTCTTCTACCAATTTTATCACCTCCAGGCTTAGGAATCATTGCTTTTCCAAATCTAGCTAAAAGAGGACCTAAAAGCATAATAGAACCTCTTAAGGATGCAGCCTTTTTTGTGTATTCAGCTGTTCCGAAAAAGTCAAGGTTTACGTTCTTAGCCGTAAACTCATAGCTTTCTTCACCAATTTTATTGATTTCAACTCCTAAATCATTCAGCAAGTCAATGAGTTTATTGACATCTACTATATTAGGTACCTTATGAATAGTGACCGTTTCAGGTGTTAACAGTACTGCGCAAAGAATCTGTAAAGCTTCATTTTTTGCACCTTGTGGATGAATTTCACCGGAAAGTTTTTGACCTCCAGTAATTTTAAATGATGCCATTGATTAATTTCTTCTTCTTTTTTGGTTACTTCCTTTACTTGTTCTTTTTCCTTTGTTGTTATTTCTTGGTCTGTTGTCTTTATAGATAGTGTCAAAACCATTAGTAGCCTTAACATGCTCAATATCTACAGTAAGTTTACCACCTGATAATTGCTTTATATTATCTACAATAGCTTCTTCAGTAACATTATCTCTATTCCAAGTAGTATAGAAAGTTTTCATCAATCTACCGATATAATAAACAGCAGCTTGTTTTTCTTCAGGATCTTCAATGCTGATTGCTTTCTCAACTAACAATTCAATATTACGTCCATAATGTTTAAACTTTACTTCATCAGTAGCATATTTAACTGCTTGTGGTTTTTTCCCTAATACTTCCTTCTCAGGCATTGGATAAGGGCTATCTACATCTAAATTGAAATCTGACATGATATATAAATCATCCCAGTATTTCTGCATGTTTTCATTATTATGATCTTTTGGCCCACTGCTTAGTTGTTTAATCAAATCAACAACAGTATAAGCCATTTTATTACGAGTCTCCTTGTCTTCAACTGTTCTTAAATGCTTGACCAACATTTGGACATTTCGTCCATATTCTTTTAATTTCATTTCAGGTCTTTGGGTGTTATACTCTAACATAGTCTTTGCTTATTATTCACAAAGTTAGAAAATTAGAAATAAAATATGCGCATTACAATTTTATATCGGGAAAATAAGCTTTTAGCTAAAAAAATTATGGTTAAACTTCAATTCATCAGTTAAAATCTAAAGCTTATAAAAAATACATTGGCATATTGATAAGAAATAACCATTTTTGAGATTGTAAAAAATCAAAATATAATCATTATGAAATTAAAATTCTTAGGATTAGTAATGGCTATGTTGCTTACTTCATTATTTGCTTTTGGACAAACAAGTGAAAGATGGCAACAGGCTATCAATTATGAGATGGAAATTGACATGGATGTTGAGTCACATCAATTCGATGGAAAACAAAAAGCGACATATACGAACAATTCTCCAGATCAATTAAATAAAGTTTTTTATCATTTATATTTCAATGCATTCCAGCCTAACAGCATGATGGATGTTCGTTCTAGAACGATAAAAGATCCGGATAGAAGGGTAATGGATAGAATTAGTAAGTTAAGTGAAGATGAGATTGGTTATCAAAAAATCAAAAGCTTAAAGCAAGATGGCAAAGATGTGAAGTATGAAGTAGTAGGAACCATTCTTGAAGTGGATTTAAATGAACCTATCGAGCCAGGTGAAACAGTTGAATTTGATATGGAGTTTGAAGGTCAGGTTCCAGTTCAAATCAGAAGATCAGGTAGAGATAATGCTGAAGGCGTAAGCTATTCTATGGCGCAATGGTATCCCAGAATGTCTGAATATGACTATCAGGGATGGCATTCTAATCCTTATATAGGAAGAGAATTTCATGGTATTTGGGGTGATTTTGATGTGAAAATCACTATTGATGAAGATTATGTTTTAGGTGGAACTGGTTATATTCAAAACCCAGAAGAAGTAGGTCATGGTTACCAAAAAAATGGAACTGAAGGAGGTAAAGGAAAGAAAGGGAAATTAACATGGCACTTCAAAGCACCTAAAGTAATTGATTTTATGTGGGCTGCTGATCCTGATTTTAAACATACTAAAGCTCAGGTTCCTAACGGTCCTGAATTACATTTCTTATATCAAGAGAATGACAAGACTAAAGAAAACTGGGAAAAGTTACCTGAGTATACTGTTAAGGCTTTTGAATATATGAATAAAACATTTGGTAAATATCCGTATGATCAGTTCTCTGTTATCCAAGGGGGTGATGGTGGTATGGAATACCCAATGTCTACTTTAATCACAGGTGAAAGAAGTTTAGGAAGTCTTGTTGGTGTAACGGTTCATGAGATGTTCCACAGTTGGTACCAAGGAGTTTTAGCAACTAACGAGTCATTATATGAATGGATGGATGAAGGATTTACTTCATTTGGTTCTGCGGAAACTATGAATGTGATCATGGAGCAGGGACAAGAAAATCCTCAAGCTGGAAATTATAGAGGTTATTTAGCTTTAGCTGAAAGTGGAATTGAAGAACCAATGAGTACGCATGCTGATCATTATATGACAAACTTTGCCTATGGTAGAGCTGCCTATTCTAAAGGGGCTACATTCTTAGGTCAGTTAAGATATATAATAGGAGAGGAGACCTTTTATCCTGCTATGAGAACTTATTTTAATACTTGGAAATTCAAGCATCCTAATGATAATGATTTCATCAGAATCATGGAAAAAGCTTCAGGTTTAGAATTAGATTGGTATAAGGAATATTGGGTTTATTCAACTAAGCAAATTGATTATGGCATTGAGTCAGTAATGGAAAAAGAGGGTAAATCTTTTGTTACTTTAAAGAAAGTAGGGAATATGCCAATGCCTTTAGAGGTTTCAGTTTCTTATAATGATGGAAGTAGTGAAGTAATTTATATTCCATTAAGAATTATGAGAGGTGAAAAATCATTTGGAGATGATGTTAATGTAAATATCAAAGCTGATTGGCCATGGGTTTATCCAACTTATACATTTGAATTAAACAAGCCTGCTTCTGAAATCAAATCAATGGTAATTGATGAGAATGAAGGCATGGCAGATGTTGACAGATCAAATAATGTTTTTGATGCTGAGAAGCACTTGAAGGCTACTTTTGAGTAGTAATTAAGCATATTTTAAATAAAAAGTCTTTACATGAAATCCGTATATGATCTGCATTTCGTAGATTGGATAAAATGTAAAGACTTTTTTTATGGAAAAACAAACTACATCATCTATCCAATGGAAGCAAATGATATCTCTTTTAGGTCTTTATGCTTCCGTTATTATAGGTTGGATAGCCTATCACAGATATCAGCCTGCTTTATTAGATACATTTAATATGAATGATTTTGAACCTATTTTAATATGGGGACAAGCTATTATTCTAATATTAACCCCACCATTAGCAGGTTATTTAGGAGATAAATACAGACATAAATTAGGCAATAGGTTGAGGATTGTAACATTAGGTGTAAGTTTCGCAGCTATGATTTTTATGACCGTAGCTTTTACCTTAATTGTAAATCCACCAAGATCATTTGTTTTATATGCTTTGCCTGTTTTAGTGATCTTATGGTTATTTGCCATGAGCTTATTTACAAGCCCAGCAATTTCTACTATTGAAATGTTTACACCTACTACAAAGTTACCCATTACGGTTGCTGCTTTAACGATTACCTCTGATTTACTATATTCACTTGAACCTGTTATTGTCGATATAATTGATTTCTTAGGTGGAGCAGCCACTTTTGCAGTGGGAGGTATCATTGTATCCATTTCGGGTTATCTACTGAGGAAATATTCTTTAGAAATAACAGATAAAGGAGAAGAAAAAAGGCCAGATGAGCTTAAACCTAAGACTCAAATGTGGAAAGTGATTTTACTAGGTGTAGGGATGGGCTTATTTTCTGGTTTTATAATTGAAGTTTTTCCAAATTATTTAGATAAGCTTGAATCAGTAGTAGGAATTAGTGGTCAGTGGATTTCAAGTTTAGTATTAGTATTAACAGCCATATTTTCAGTCATCATTAGTAGAAAGATTACAGACCATAATATTGTAAAGCTATTAGCGATAGGTTTAGTATTCGCAGGTTTAAGCACTATCGGAATATTTACTATATCTAATAATCAATTAATATTGGCAGTGCTTATAATATTTGCACTATTTTATGCAATGGTTAATGTAACAGCTTTACCCTTGGCATTGCAAAATACTAGTGTTAAAGAAAAAGTTTTTGGAGTAGGAGTATTCTTTTGTGGTTTTGAGATTCCAAATAGTGTAATAGATGTTTTACTTATTTAGTGGTTTATTAATGTTAAGAAATAAGAAAGCCTGCTAGAAATAGCAGGCTTTCTTATTTCTTAAACTTATATAATGGTTATTATATGGGTTTGAAACTTTCAAATGCTTCTCCACAATTGTTACAATGATGTAGAGATCGACACAAAGTTGGGCCAAAAGGTGATTTTAAAGTAGTATTAGTACTATCACAATTAGGACACTCAGCATGTTCGATAATATCTAAATCCTCAATTACATTATTGTGTACTGGAGGTGGCGCTAAACCAAACTTTTTAAGAGCTCTTTTGCCTTCATCCGAAATCATATCCGAACTCCAAGTGGTATCCAAATTAAGATTAACCGTATGATTTGTGATATCGTGCTTATTTAATACCTCAATCACATCATTTTTCATATAATCCATAGCAGGACATCCAATAAAAGTGGGAGTCATATTTACGGTTATATGATCTCCATCAATCTTTATTCCTGTAATTACGCCTAAATCAACTAATGAAATAACAGGGATTTCTGGATCCTTCACCTCTTTCAGTAACTCTAATATTTTATCCTCAGTTATAGTCATCACAAGTTTTTTTAATTTTCTATTTTAATTACCAATCAGCAGTTGGGTCAACTCTGAATACTTCACTCATTTCCTCAACTAATGGTTGAAGATGCTCAGTATGCTTTCCATATCTACCACCATAAACAGCTTCAATTGAATTCCAATCTGGTAATTTCAAACCTGCTTCCTCCAAAACAATGGCAATATTTTCTTTCCACTGCTTCTCAATTTCAGCTTCTCCAGGGTAAACACCTGCTTCTACTATTTCTTTTTCAAATTTAGAAGGTTCAAACATTCCTAAAGCATAAGGTAAGGCTTCTTCTAAGCTTTTTTGAAGTCTATCATGAGCTTCTTCATTTGCAGTAGCTAATTGCTTAATCCAAGTATTAGCATGCATCACATGATATTTAATTTCACCTTTTAATTTTCTAGCTACTTTTGCGACTTCTTCAATAGGACACTCAGCTAACATGCTAAACCTAATATAATCCGCATGATCAAATAAGAAATGACGGATTAAGCTGAAATCATATTCACCAATTGGCAATTCTACAAATTGACTATTATGAAATTGTTCAGCATTTCGGGTGAATGCCACCGTATCAGGATCTTGCTCTCCTAGTTGATGAAGTAGTTGGTAAAACGCTAAGCTTTGCCCTACTTTATCTTGTGCCATTGAAGAAAAAGCAATGTCTTCTTCTAATAATGGGCCAACTCCCGTCCACTCGGAATTTCTATGACCTAAAATCAATAGATCATCCGCAATTTTATATAACAAATCTTTTAGTGCTTCTTCAGTCATGGCTTATGCGTTTTGTTCTGCTTTAAATTTTTTAATCTTCTCAGTGGCTCTGTAATCCATTGCATCTCTGTATTTCTTCTCAGGAAGAGTCTCCCAAATATCAGTGAATTCTTTACCCTCAATCTTCAAGAAGTCTTCTTCTTTTGCTACCCAAATATTAAGGATGGCTTTCTCTTCCTGAAATTTACTTTTCGCATTAAACAAAGCTTCTTCGAAAGAGGTAGCTTCCAATTCACCCACATGCACGTGTTGCTTTCCTCTTTTCTTCAAATGAAAAACTTTATAAGCTTCATTTTTACCTTTTTCAGCCCCCTCCATAATTTCTTCATGAATGAAATCATAAATATCTTCATCATTTTCGGTGATGGGAGAGACCTGAATATTGTCTGTTTTGATTACCCAAACGCCTGAACAGCTCATCCCTCTTCGGCTGAACTGTTCTTTAGCAAATAAAAATGCCATATCAATCGTTGGGGCATGAACTATGCCCTCATGTTGATAAGGTTTACTTTCTTTAGGCTGAACAAATACCTCAAAAGTTACAAATTGATCTTTGTTTTCCTTTGAAGGAAAAGTAGTACCAAACTCTGCTGGAATATTCAACCTATTTATTCTAGGGTCAAGTGAGTTTAAAAAATCTGACATAGTAATTTATTTAAAAATTAAGCTAATGGAGCAACGTATTCTTCACCTTTTGTTTTGGCAGTTAAGGCTCTTCTTACCCAAGCACCTCTTTCTTCAGCTGTTCTTCTTACTGCTAAACGCTCTTTGTTACAAGGTCCATCACCGTTAATAACCCTTTTAAACTCTTCCCAATCTGGCTCAGTGAATTCCCATTCACCTGTTTCCTCATTTTTCTTTAAGTTCTCATCAGGAATAGTTAATCCTAATTCCCAGATTTTAGGTACATACATGTCTAAAAACTGCTGACGACACTCATCATTAGTAGCCATCTTCACTTTCCATTTCGTTAAAATTTGAGTGTGTGTTGACATTTTATCAGAAGGACCAAAGAAGTGCATCATTGGTGCCCACCATCTATTTACCGCTTCTTGCATCATTTGCCTTTGCTTAGGAGTACCTGTAGCAAGGTGAATTACACAATGATGTCCATATTTTAAGTGGAAAGATTCTTCAGCACATATTCTATCTAAAGCTCTGCAATATGGTCCATAACTACCTCTAGCATTCGCTAATTGGTTAACAATTGCACCAGCATCTACTAACCATGAAATAAAACATGAATCTGCCCACGTAAAAGTAGGGTAGTTGAAAATGTTAGAGTATTTTGATTTCCCTGTGATGAGGTCTTCAATCATTTGCTCACGGCTTTTTCCTAAGGTTTCAGCAGCACCGTATAATAATTGAGCGTGACCTACCTCATCTTGTACTTTCGCCATTAAAGCTAATTTTCTTTTGAAACCAGGTGCTCTTGTAATCCAAGTTCCTTCAGGAAGAGCCCCAATAATTTCAGAGTGAGCGTGTTGCTCAATCATTCTTATTAATTGCTTTCTATATAGCTTAGGCATCCAATCATTAGGTTCAATTTTCTCACCTCTTGCTATACGTGCTTCAAATTCAGCTAATTTTTGTGGGTCTTCATCTTTCAGTAATTCATTGTTTACTGATGAAGGTTCAAATACTTGTCCGCCTCCGTACATAATTATTGTGTTTTAAGTTTAAGATCTAATTTTTAATCCATTAATGAATACATCGGTTACATTCTCAGCAATTTCTTCTGGGCTTAATTGCCCTTCAGGTTTATACCAAGATGGCATCCAATTTATCGATGATAGTAATGCTAAAACGGTGAATTTCGCATCCATCTTTTTGAATACCCCTTCTTTATATCCATCAATTAATATTTGAATAAATTTATTTTCATAAGAATTTCTCATATCGAGAAATTCTTTTAAGTATTTATCACTCAAATGTCTCCATTCCGAAAAGAACACTGCACTTGCAGCACTATCTTTAGTTAATACTTTCACATGGGACGCTACTGCGTTTTTAAGTCTGATATCAGCACTTAAATTTTCAGATTCTACTTTTTCTAAAGAGTTGAAAAAATCGTTTGCCATTTGAAAACAAATAGTCTGTAGAATCTCTTCCTTCGATTTAATATGAGAGTACAAACTAGCAGCTTCAATACCTATGTAACTGGCTAGGTCACGCATGCTTGTGGCGGCATAACCTTGTTTTTGAAAAAGTGAAGTAGCCTTATCAATTATTTGCTGCTTTCTATTTCCTTTTATTTTTGTAATCATTTGGTCAAAGATAATAAACTAACGTTCGTTAGGGAAATAAAGTTCAAAGAAATTTTAAATTATTATATAGAGATTTCAACAGAACCTCTGAAACCTCTGGCGCTGTAATATGAATCTGCTCCATTATGATAAATAAAAACATGCTTGTATCTAAAATCGGCAAATAGTGCACCACCTAATTTACGGATTTCTTCGGGAGTTTCAATCCAACTAGAGGTTTTGGTATCAAAGTTCTCTGTAGATTGAAGGTATTTGTAATCCTTTTCATTTAATATTTTTATTCCCAGTTCGTTAGAGATATCTTCTGCGCTATTTTTGGGTGGATTCTTTTTTCTATTTATTAAAGCTTCATGATCATAACACAAGCTTCTTCTACCTGAGGGGCTTTCCTTACTAAAATCAAGATACAATATTCTGCCATCAGGAAATTTTAAGAGGTCTGGTTCACCACCAGTTTTTTCCATCTTATAAATGGTATTCAAAATGGATTCGTTTGCATTAAGAAAGTCTGAAATAGTACTCCAATTCATTTCTTTGTGCCTATGCATATTTTGCTGAAAGCGAGTTTTTAATGTGCTTATAAACTGCTCTTTTTCGGCTTCAGTTATTTGATTCAATGTTCAATAATTATAAATGTAATAAACATACAATTTTATGTGTAATCTTTACTTATTGTGAAATTAAAGCAGCTGCCTTTTCCTAATTGTGACTCAACCCATATATTTCCATTGTGCATCTCCACAATCTTTTTACAATTTGCAAGGCCTAATCCAGTCCCTGGGAATTTGTCTTTATGTAATCTATGGAATATTGAGAATATTTTCTCTTGGTGTTTTTCATCAATACCAATTCCGTTGTCACAAATTTTAAACTTCCAGTTTTTTGCGTCCTCCTCAACAGAGATATTGACTTCAACTTTGGTATTGATATCTTTAAATTTTATAGCATTTGAAATCAAATTCTGCATTAATTGCTTAAACTCAATTTCGTATCCAATGATTTCAGGTAGATTATCCACATGCTTGATAATAGCATTATTCTCCTTAATCAAAATATTTAAATCTTTCTTTAATTCTTCTATTATTTCCTTAACATGAAAAGATGAGGTTTTCTTTTCTGACCCTATCTGAGCATATTCTAATAAGGAATCTAACAAGGTAGCCATTCTTACCGATGAGGTTTTAATATGTGATAAGAATTCCTGTGCCTGATCTGGTAAAGTATCAGAGTATTTAGATATCGTTAGATGAGCAAAAGATTGCATAGATCTCAATGGTTCCTTTAAATCATGTGCGATAGTATGTGCAAATTTATTCAGCTCTTCATTTTTATCTCTGAGTGTTATTTGTGTAGTTTTTAATTGTTGGTTATCTGATTTAACTTGTTCATTTAAATTTTTTAATTGTTGAATTATCTTCTCAAGTTTTCTGAAAATAAGATCAATACAAACTACAATGGTAACTCCCAAAAAGATTGGATTTGAGGCTAAGCTCAACCAAGCAGCTGAACTTTCAATGTTGCCTATGTCTATACTTATATAATTTAATTCGAGGTTCAATCCAATTAGAAGTATGATAATTGTGTCTGCTGCTAACAAATAATATGCACAACGTGCAGAGTGAATTAGGCTGGATACAATTACCAAAACGAAGATGTAAATTATGCCTGGGCCTTCAATTTTTAAGGCAAAAAAAGTATACCAGGTAACTATAAATATGCTCAAAATGAATATTAGCTTTCTTGTATTAATGCTTAACTTTCTTAAAAAGCCGATAGCAACTAAAATAATGAATAGACCTACACATACATAAATTAGGTTTTTTATTTCAGGTAATTCAATTGAATAGATAAAGCCTGGAATAATAGATATTGGAGATAAAATTAAAAGAAAAAGCAGTATATAGTAGAATAATAGATTTCTATAATTAGATAAATCTACACCCTCATTCTGATGAGCAGAAATGGATTTCGCGAGCTTTATTTTTAAATTATTCCAAATATTCATTTACAATCAAACATGAGTAATCAAGGTTAACTATCTGATTACTAGTTTTTAATATAGCTATTAAGTTATATTAAGTAATAAAAGACAATAGTTTTTTATGTTTAACAGTCATTTTATTATTGTAAGGTTTGATTGAAATAATTATAGATTTTTTTCATGAATCTTATTTACAATTTAAGTAATTTGATTTTTAATAATTCACTAACAATGAACAATGATTAAGGAATGTAAGGTTATTTTGCTAATTCTATTTTTATTTCAGGCATTCTTAGGTCAAAGTCAAGGTTGTAGTGATGCAGGTTTTTGTACAATGGGGGCTATGAAACCTAGTCAAGATTTTAAAAATAATGTTCCTATTAAATTAAGATCAATCTCATTAGGTTTATATGAAGGACAAAGTAATACATCGGCAAATATTCGGGCTGTAATACTTGATTTTGGAATCATGATTGGTGACCGTTATGATTTACAAGTAAAGGCACCTTATATGTTTGTAAATGGTAATTTTGGTTCTACTCAGGGCATTGGCGATATTTCACTTAGTCTGACAAGAAATATTATTTCTAAACCCCAGTATAATATATTGGCTACAGTTGGTACTAAAATTCCAACCAATAATGCGACTAAGACTGTTGCTGAAAGATCAATGGTATTGCCTATGTATTACCAAACCTCTTTAGGAACTTATGATTTTGTAGCAGGCGCTTCTTTTTTAAATCGCAAATGGCTTTTTTCGTTCGGTTATCAACAGCCGCTTATCCATAAAAATAAAAATAATTTTATTGCTTCAGAAGAACTGTGGGGATGGTATGAAGGCGGAATGGATTATGTTAGAAGACATGATGAAGGTCTATCTTTAAAAAGAGGCGCAGATATCATGATGAGATTTGAAAGGAATTTTAGGATGTCGCGCTTGAATTTTAACCTTGGATTACTACCCATTTACAGAATCACACATGATAAAGCTTTGAATGAGCAAGATGAGTATCAAATAATTGATGGAACTACCGGCTTGGCTTTATCTGGTTTAGTTGGTATCAGCTATAAGTTTAACGTATTATCAGGGTTAGATTTGATTTACGGTAAAAGTATTGTGCAGAGAGAGCAAAATCCTGATGGCTTAACAAGGCAATATGTCCTAAACCTTAATTACACCTATAATTTTTGAAATGAAAAAGCTGTTAGCAATACTCTTATTGATTATGATTTCATTTAGTAGTAATGCTCAGCGATTATCTAATTTTTATATTGAGGTAATTCGGGAAAGCCGTGTAAAGAATATTGATTCGCTTATTACTAATATATCAAAGGATTCTATTTCAATTGAAACTGAATTATTATTGGCTGAATTGTTTTTTTTGAAAGGATTAAATGATAAATCTCAATCATTTCACGACCAATTCTTTTCTAAAAATAAAATGATAGTGAAGCACTCAGAACCTGAAGTGTATGCCAGGTGGCTGAAGAACTATGGATTAATTCTATGGAATCAGGGAAAGAACCAGCAGGCAATAGAATATTTTCAACAATCTTTAAATACTTATAAAGGTATTAATGGTATAGGCAAAGTTAATATTGCTGATTTATTAAATAATATGGGGTTAGTTTATGTAGATGATGATCCTGAGAAAGCAATTAATTATTACCATCAAGCTTTAATAATTTATGAGGAGAATATAACAGAGAATATTGATAAAATCATTCAAATATCGGTTAATATAAGTTTGGCAGAATCTAGGTTGGGAAATAGTATTAAGGCTTTAAAAGTTCTGAATTCAGCTTTAAGTGACTGGTCTGAAATACATGAAAAAGGGTTGCCAACTGAAGCCTTTATAAATTTAAATATCGGTAATATTTATCTAGCGGATCAACAATTTGTACTAGCGGGAGACTATTTAAATGAGGCGAAAGAGATTTACATCTCAAATTATGGGGGTAGAAATTCTGAATTAGCAAATGTATATTCAGCATTAGCCTCCTTAGGATTACAAAATCAGGATTATGAAAATGCCATTTTCAATATTCAAAAAGGATTGGAAGCGAATAGTTTTAGTTTTTCATCAAAGAACTATAAGTTAAATCCTGAAAAGAACGATGCCATAAGGATGAATGTACAATTATCCTTATTAACTCAAAAAGCTAATATTTTAGAATCTTATTATTATGGTTTTTCATTAAATAATGATCATCTGATTATTGCTTTGAATACAATTGAGTTAGCTAATCAATTAATTGAGAACCTAAGAGTTAGTACACAAAATAAAAAGGATCAAATTCAATTGAGTAATGATGCCGCAGGCGTGTATGAATTAGGTCAGAGAATAACTTTACAACTTCATGAAGTAAGCCTTTTTGGTAATGAATATTTGAAGAAAGCTTTTCAATTTTCAGAGCAGTCAAAATCGTCATTGTTGAGGTTATCTGTAATAGAATCGGAAGCCAAAAGCTTTTCTGGTATTCCAGACGCCATGATTCAAAAAGAGGCTGATCTTACAGCTGATATGGCTTATTTAAGTACTCAAATATCACTGGAAACCAATATATCTGAATTAGAACAATTGAAGGGGAAATATTTTAATCTAAATCAGGAATATGAGAGCTTTATTAGTGAATTAGAAGTAAATTATCCTAAATATTTTCAACTAAAACATAAAAATAAGAAGAATAGCGTAGAGCAGATTCAAAGTTCTATGCCTGAAAATACTGCTATTATTGAATATTCTAACTTGAATAGTACTGATCAAACGATTCAATACATTCTCACACCAAATTCAATTACTTTTAATAGGGTTTATAATAATGATGAGCTTTTAAAGTATTTAAGAGCCTATAGAAATACTTTAAATTATAATCTTAAATCTAGTTTCTGTAAGATTTCTCATATATTATATGATCACTTATTTCCCTCAAAACTGGATAAAAATTTAAATAAGCTTATAGTTATTCCTGATGGAGAATTATCAACTATTCCATTTGAAGCATTAATCTCGAAAATATCAAACAGTGATGATTATTACGCTCAAGAGTATTTAATAAATAAGTATGAGCTAGAATATTCATATACAGCAGCATTGTATATGAACAAAATAAGTGATTCATATTCTGATAATGCATTGTTAATTTCTCCGGTTGAGTTTGGTGATCAAATAGCAAATTTACCAGGTACTGAGGCTGAAAGTCAATATTTTACGCAATGGTGTGATCAAAAATCAATACCAGTTAATTCATTGTTACGTAATAATGCTACTAAAGAAAATTTCAAATCTGCGGACTTAAATGATTATAGATATATTCATTTGGCTACTCATGGCACAGTAGATTTGGAAACACCGGATTTGTCAGGAGTATATTTTAAGCCAACTGAGTTGAAGTCAGAACAGAACATATTATATGTGGGTGAAATTTACGGATTAGACATTAATGCAGAACTGGTTGTACTATCAGCTTGTGAAACCGGATTAGGACAAATAAATAGGGGAGAAGGGGTGATGGGTTTGGGGCAAGCCTTTGCTTATTCAGGTGCTAGTAACTTAATTCTTTCATTATGGAAAGTGGCGGATAAATCTACTTCTCTATTAATGCAAAATTTCTATCAGGAAGATTTAAAGCAATCAAAGCCTTCATTTTCAAAATCATTACAGTTAGCAAAAATAAATATGATTAATTCAGATTATAGTGCTCCGTACTATTGGGCTCCTTTTGTTCTATGGAAAAAGTGAAGACACAAAAAAAGCCTTTTGGGTAAACAAAAGGCTTTCAATTGTTATTTTAATTAGCTTACTCTGATTCTACTACTAAAGAGATTTCTTTCTTCACTTCTTTGTGTAAATCGATATTAGCTGAATACTCACCTAATTGCTTGATATCTCCTGAAATTGCAATTTTCTTTCTATCGATATCAAAACCTTTTTCTTTCAAAGCATCAGCAATTTGTAGCGTAGTAACGGCTCCAAATATCTTACCGCTTTCACCAGCTTTTGTTTTGATATTCAATGTTAAGTCGCCAATTTTTTGAGCTATCTCTTCAGCATCTTTTTTCAATTTTGCTGCTTTGTGAGCTGCTTGACGAATGTTCTCAGCAATTTTCTTTTGATTTGAATTATTAGCAATAATTGCATAACCCTGAGGGATTAAGTAATTTCTGCCATAGCCGGGCTTTACAGTTACTGTATCATTTTTATAGCCCAATCCATTTATATCTTGTGTTAAGATTACTTCCATTTTCTGATAAATTTTTTTGGGTTAATTATTTTAATGAATCAGTAACATAAGGTAAAAGGGCAATATGTCTTGCTCTTTTTACAGCTTGTGCCACTTTCTTTTGATATTTAGCACTAGTACCCGTGATTCTGCTTGGTAATAATTTACCTTGCTCATTCACAAACTTCAATAAGAAGTTAGGATCTTTATAATCAATATATTTGATACCGTATCTTTTGAAACGGCAATATTTCTTCTGATTATCTTGCTTTTTCTGGTTTATTGGCTCGTTATGAAGTGTCATTTCGCTACCTCCTCTTTTTGTTCTTTAGACTTGTTAAATGCGCCTTTTCTGCGTCTTTCTCCGTATTCTATAGCATGCTTATCTAAAGCTACTGTTAAGAATCTCATGATTTTTTCGTCTCTTCTATACTCCAACTCCAGTGCAGCAACAACTTCAGGTGTTGCCTTAAATTCAATTAGGTTGTAGAAACCAGTACTTTTGTGCTGAATAGGGTAAGCTAATTTTTTTAAGCCCCATTGTTCAACATTAATGATTTCTGCCTTTTTGTCTTCTAAGACTTTTCTGAACTTGTCGACAGCATCCTTCATCTGAGCATCAGATAAAACGGGAGTAAGTATGAATACCGTCTCGTAATTTTTCAATTGCATTTTGTATTTGTTTATTTTGAAGCGCAAAAATAGTGATAAACTTTAAATGGCACAAATATTAACATAAAGTTTATTTATTATTTTGTTAGTGCATTGCAACCTTTATGGTCATCCAGCTGTCATGTAATGAGAGATGATTCGAATGAAATATATATTATTATTTATCAGCTTGACTATGTTTTCTTGTATGGACTTAGAAAATATGGATCAAAGTCTTTGTGTACCAGTTGTTTGTGGGGAAATTCAAAATAATAAAGCGAACTTTGCTTTGTATAATGACACTGACATAGATTTTGATTCCTTTTATTATGATATCGGTGGTTATAACGATTCCATAGATTTCTTTCCTTTGGATCAATATACTTGCTGGGTGAATGCAGATACTCTAAATACATCCTATTTTGTTGCAAAAGGGAAGATAAACAATCAAGATTATACTTCAGACACCTTATGGATGCAAGAAAATGCCAGAGCATATACTAGCGGTACCTTTGTTTTAGAGATTTACAAAGTTGAATCATCTAACAAACTAGAATTTCAATTTGAAGATGATTATCAAGGAGAATGTAAAGACTTGTAACTTTTGTTAATAACATTTTCTTATGTATTCCAGTTTTTTATGGTATGATAAGAAAACTGATTATTCTATTCATTCTTTTATTGATCATTATTATAGCAACAGTTCCTAATCAAAAAGCCTATTTTGATAGAGTTGCTCATGATTATGGAAGTATCCATAATAATTCTTCCATCACTTCTGAAATGATTAAAGAAATGGGTGATTTTAAATATCAAAACTGGTTTCTTTACAGTGAATTTGAATATCAATTTGGTAATATTTCGGTTTCGTATTTTGGTTTCTTAAACATAATTATCTTTAAGAATTCTAAGACAGTTGCTTCAAAAAAGCCCACATTTACAGTATAATGACTGTATATGTTACATCGTCTTTTTACAGCAAGTATATTTTCCATAGTTTTATGTTTTAAAACTATATTTTAAAGAAAATATGAACATTTTTTCCCGATTGCAGCATATTGGTGTTGATGAAGCATATACTGAGTATGTAAACAGTAAAATAAAATTGAGTAATGTGGTTGCTCTTTTCAATTTACTATTAGTAGCAATTCCATTTTCTTTTATTTCTTTTATTCATGTTCCAAATTTAGCCTTTATACCATTATTAGGAATAGTTGCTGTTGCATTAACTTGGGTATTAAATTATAGTAAAGCTATTTATCTTGCCAGGATTATTTCTGCAATCTCCCCTTTATTTTTAACAGCCCTTTTCACAATTTATCTGGTAGATGAAGGAGAAAATATACCTTTGGTTTTGGCTCTTTTTATGTTAGTCTTTTCCCTTGTTCCGTTTTTAGTTTTTGATATTAGGGAAAAGTCATATTTGATCTTTTCAGCAAGTTTTAACTTTTTAGTTTTTGTAACAATTGAAAGTTCATTGGCCTTCTTCACGGAAGGTTTTGATGATTCATTCATTACGGAAGGTTTTTTATATTCTATAAATTTTACAGTCTCTATCTTATTAGCTTTTCTTATTGTATTTATGATGGCTTATATCAATTATCGAGCTGAATTGAAGAGTCAGCAACTGATTGAAGACAATGAAAAGCAAACAAAAGAGCTTCATGATTCTGAAAATGAATTAAAACAGAATTTAGAAGAAGTTAGAAAGTCACAAGAAGAGGAAAAGAATAGAGCTTGGGTTACGGAAGGATTGGGACGGATAAATAATTTAACACGTCAACACGATGATCCTGAGGTATTATCTAAGGAGGTGATAAGTGAGATTGTTAAATACAGTGGTGCGAATCAAGGTGCATTATATTTAGTTGAAAAGGAAGAGGAAGATTCAGAACCTTATCTTGAAATGAAATCGGCTTTTGCATTTGGTAGAAGAAAGAAAATAAAAGATAAGGTAAAAGTAGGGGAAGGATTGATTGGGCAATGCTATTTGGAGAAGGATATGATTTTTCTAACAGAAGTTCCAGATGATTTTGTGAGAATAAAAAGTGGTCTTGGAGATGCCCCTCCAAAAAATATCGTCATTATGCCCATGATGACTAATGAGAAAATAGAGGGGATTTTAGAAATTGCTTCATTTGAAATTTTGGAAGATTATAAAGTTGACTACTTGAAGAAGCTAGGGGAAAGCTTGGCTACTTCTTTTAGCTTAAATAAAATTAATGCAAATACTAAACGTCTTTTAGAGCTTTCACAAGAACAAGAGGAGCAGATGAGATCTCAAGCTGAGGAACTTCATCAAAATATGGAGGAATTACAAGCAACTCAGGAAGAGATGGAAAGAAAAAATAAAGAAACTGAGGAGCAAAATCAGCAATTACAGCAACAAGAAGAAGAACTGAGACAAAATATGGAAGAATTGAGTGCTCAGTCCGATGAGATGGAGAAGCAAATGCATGAGATGGAGAAAATGCAAGCTGAAATGCAAGCTCGAGAGCAGATACTAAATGAATCTACTATTGTTTCAGAAGCTGATTTATTTGGTACTATTACTTATGTGAATCAAAAGCTTATTGATACTGCCAAATACAGCAGAGAAGAAATGATCGGGAAACCGCATAGTATATTTAGACATCCTGATATGCCATCAGAAGTCTTTAAACTATTATGGGATACAATTCAGTCAGGTAATGTATTCAGAGGGATCGTAAAGAATAAAGCAAAGGATGGTTCAGTTTATTGGGTAGATGCGGTTATCTCTCCAGTACTTGATGCTGAAGGTAAGCCCAAAAAATACGTAGGGGTTCGATATGTGATTGAACAAGAAGAAATAGCTCAAAAACTATTTGATGAACAACTCAAAAAATTAGGGTTGAAATAACAACATCTACTTAAAACTATATACATATCCCAGGCTTGCTTCTGAAAAGTCAGCTTGCCCGAAATTCGCATTAATATGAGCCGAGAAGTACACATTATGTTTCGGCTTTTTTGCAGTGTTTATTAAATATAATTTCAGTCCCATTCTACTAGGGAATATTTTCTTTAGCGTGTATTTAATACTTTCAGTATTTTCAAATTCCTTTGAGAAATGATAGTAAAAAGGTTTTGAGAGGTTAATTCCTCCTTCAATTGAAAGCCCAATATGGTAAATCAAATATTCGACTCCCATCATAAAAAAATGATTGTTAGGATGAACATTTAAAGCTTGTAACTCTGGGCTATTTTTAATTGAATCCGCATAATGCTGATAGTGTCTAGTACCAAAACCTGCGTACCATCTGAAATGTTCTTTGAAAGTGAAACCGACTCCAATGCTTTGACTAAAGACTAATTTTTTTTCCCCACCAACCGGTTTCGTGGTACCTCCAAATTCATGTATCCCAATTCCGCTTCTTGATTTTATAAATGCTGATCTGCTTCTGTCTGTTTTTTGCTTCCCTGGCATTGAGGTTTTTAATTCGGATGGAATAACAGTAATGGAAAGAATAGCTGAATTTAGTCCATAATTGGGCAGTTGTGTATGTCCGTTAGAAGAATGGCGGTAACCAAAGCCAATTCTCAAATCATTTTCCTCAAATAATTTAAATGACCGATAATACATCCAATTAAAAGCCCAATTAAAGTGGCTTCCAATAGATTGATTTCTTTCATCTTGCCTGTAAGTCTTAGTGAAGTAGGATGTACCAATGCCCCATTGAAACATACCCTTTTTCATTCTTAATCCTAGCACAGGCATCAAATTGAATTCATTTCCATATACCTGTGGATTACCAAGACGGTAGACACCTGCTTGCAGACCCAATAATGGTTTGTTAAAATACCGATTTGTTGGTGTATTCGATTCTGCACTTTTGTAATAAGTTACAGCTCCACCGACTTTGATACCAAATGAAGGTGCTTTAAGATAATTAGGAACTATCGATCCAACCATAAGTTCTGGGACAATAAAATGTTTGTCTTCTTGGGCATAGGAACTAAAACAGATCGTTAGTGCTATTATTAGAGTTAAGGATTTAAATCTCATTGAAAAATGGAAACAAAAGCAGAAGTGGATAACTAGATTAAAATAGGTTTTAATTTACTATAAATTTTTCTTTACCAATTAAATAATCATCAGCGTATAACTCAACTTGATAAGCTCCTTCTTCATATTCTTCGCCTCTGTCATAAATAAATGAAAGCTCCTGCTGAGTATTATCAAATAAAATTTCCTGCTTAGCCGTATAAAACATTTCCTTACCATCGATCATGAACGAGCCAGATCCGGTAGCTACATCAAACAAAGCATTTCCAATAGGATTGATAACTCTTAAGATAATATCTTTTCCTTCCGGCTGCGCTACATTATTCTCCGCCAGATTAAATTTTATTCTAAGCTTCTCAATATGACGAGGTTTATACTCCAAATCTGCTCGTTCTTTACCTCTGCTATTGATGGCTATAACCTTAATATTTTCAGCTTTTAATCGTGAAGCAAGCTCAACTTTATCTTGTAATTCCTCTCTGTTGTTTTTAAGTCTGGAGATGCTATCGTTTAAAACATTCTTTTCAGTCTTTAAATCAGTATTCTCGGAAAGTAGTTGCTCATTAATAGCTTCAAGCTTTTTTATTTTCTCGTCTTGAAGATTTAATAATTCTTCATAACCACTAACCTTGTCTCTATATCTTTGAATTTGGTTAGCTGCCCAGTTATTGGATTGCTTTAATTCTTCTTTTTCAGCTTCAAGATTTTTTCTGATTAATTGTAATTCAGAAATATCACCACCTAATGTTTCAATTTCAGCAATTTTTTGATCTAATTGACTGCTGATACTATCAAGATCAGAATAGGTTCTTTCCAGATTCTCTCTTAATTCTTCATTTTCTTTTTCTGAATCAAGATAAAACTTTACACCCACAACAACTGCTATTAACACGACCAATGCGATGATAATGATGTTTCTGTTCGAGCTTTTATTCTGATTTACAATCTCATTGTAATCTGACTTTTTTTGTTCTTCTGACATCTTAGATAGAAGTTTTTAATAAGTTTGCTGATGAATTTTACTAAATATACTACAAATAGTATATTTTCTTCGTTAAATACAAACTGCAAATTTAAACAAATATTATAGTTTACCGAATGGAGTTAAATGAATCTTATTGGACATCGAGATACCAGAATGATCAGACAGGCTGGGACATTGGATATGCATCCCCTGCGATAACGAATTTTATGAATCAGATTGAGAATAAAGATTCAAAAATTTTGATTCCGGGTTGTGGAAATGCATATGAAGCAAAATACTTGTGGGAAAATGGATTTAAAAATGTGTATTTACTTGATTTTTCGCCTATTCCATTAAAAAAGTTTGCGGAAGAAAATCCTGAATTCCCGAAAGAGCAGCTTTTAAATTTTAACTTTTTCAACCTTACTAAATCTTTTGATATTATTATTGAACAGACATTTTTTTGTGCATTGAATCCAGAATTAAGACCTCAATATGTTCAAAAAATGAAAGCGCTGTTAAGGCCGAATGGTATTTTATTTGGATTGCTATTTAATATTCCGTTGTTTGATGATCGTCCACCTTTTGGTGGTGAGAAAAGTGAATATGAAAAACTTTTCGAAAAGGAATTTCAAATTGAAATTATGGAGAAGTGTAAAAACTCAATTCCTGAAAGAGCAGGAAATGAACTTTTTTTTAAAGTGAGTCTAAGGAGCTAAAATTTTAAAATGTAATGCTGTTGGTTTAATTCAGGGTTGAAGAAGAGTAGTCCTGCATCAAATAAATCTATAGATGCTGATACCATATCATGCTTCTTTAACTCATTCCATGCTTTGTTCATTCCAGAAGACCAATGTATATCATCTAATATATATATTGAAGCAGCATATAATTTAGGAGCAATTAGGTTAAAATACCGTGTAGTAGCTTCATAAGTATGATTGGCATCAGCATAAACTAAGTCAATTTCAGTTAGATTATTTAACAATTCAGGAAGTGTATTGTCTATATTACCTTCATGAAAATTGATGTTTTCAAAGTTTTGATTCACATACTTTGCTATTTTTAAAGCATTTGGATCAGCTTCAAAACTATCTACTATAGACTGATTATTAGCAGAAGCCAAATAAGAAGTATTAATGCCCAGACTTGTACCAAGTTCAATGATCTGCTGAAAATCAAAAAATTGAATAAGTTGAAATAAAAACTGTGAAAATTTAGAGCTGCTTAAACTATGCTTTGCAATTGAACTAATTCTACGCTTTGAGCTATTTTGAACTTTTGATCCTGCTCCTAAATCAAATATTTCTATTTCCTGAGAATTATTTAATAGTTCCTGTCTTTTAACTTCAATTGATGACCAATCAAGGTGTTTTTGGTTTGATTTGATCAGTTTTAAATAAAAATTATAGAAGAAAGGTGAATGTAAAGAGTGTTCGTCAGTTTGTAAATGAAAATACTTGATGTATTCTTTGAATAGAAAGAAATTCAACTTAGTTCAATTTATAAGGTGCTATCATTACAAATTCAGGAATTCTTACTTCGATTAGTTGCCCATCAAGCATTCTTTCCATTTGATAATAGCCATGCATTTTACCGAATGGTGATTTTAAATTGCATCCGGATACGTAGGTGTGTTTTTGACCAGGTTCTAGTATAGGTTGTTGTCCAATTACGCCTTCTCCTTCAACTTCCTTAATAGCATTTGCAGCATCATGGATATACCATTGTCTTCTTAGTAATTGTACTGTCTGATCCCCTTTATTTTCAATTATTACCTTGTATGTGAATACATAATGGAACTGCACCGGACTGCTATATTCTGGCTGGAATTCTGTTTCCACACTAACATGTATGCCTTTTGTGATTGACTGAACCATATTGTAAATATAATTAAATCAACGAATCTAATGTATTAATAGTTTAAGGATTTATTACATATTAATAAAACTGTTGCCTTTTTACATCTTTTTTTAAATTTGAAAAAACTTAAATCCATGAACGTAAAACTAGAAGAAAGTTGGAAGAAAAGATTATTGGAGGAATTTGAAAAACCATATTTTCATCAATTGGTAGAATTTGTAAAAGCTGAATATGCTAATAAAACTATCTATCCACCAGCGAAAGAAATCTTTAAAGCATTTGATAGTTGTTCATTCGATGATATTAAAGTAGTTATAATAGGTCAAGACCCTTATCATGGACCTGGTCAGGCAAATGGATTATGTTTCTCGGTTCGTACTGGAGTACCTATGCCACCATCATTAGTCAATATTTTTAAGGAACGAAAATCTGATTTGGGAAAGGCAATGCCTCCAAATGGTGATTTAACCAATTGGGCAGAGCAAGGCGTTTTGCTTTTAAATGCTACTTTAACAGTTGCTGCAAAATCTCCAGGTTCACATCAGAAAAAAGGCTGGGAAGAATTTACAGATGCAGTAATACAAAAGCTTTCAGATGAAAAAGAAAACATAGTGTTCATATTGTGGGGTGCTTATGCTCAGAAAAAAGGAGCTGTTATCGACCGACAGAAGCACTTTGTGATTGAATCCCCGCATCCTTCTCCATTTGCTGCCCACAGAGGTTTTTTTGGTTCAAAACCATTCAGCAAAGCTAATGAATATCTAAAATCACAAAATCTTTCTACTATCGATTGGTGATTTTATTCAAGGTCGATGCTGACTTTCACCCCTTTTTTTTGAAGTGATTCTAATGTGTTTTTAATATCATTAGCCTCAGCTTTGTCAGTGGCTAAAAAGTTTATGCCCTTCATCCATAAATATTTCAAATTTTCAAGTTGTAATATTTCTTTAGGTAATTTTTCAATTTTATTATTCGAAACATCTAAATCTTCTAGTTTTCGATAATTTAGAACGAATTCAGGAAAACCTTGAAAGTAATTATTCTGAATATGGAAATCAGTAATATGTTCCAAATTTCCAATAGATTGAGGTAAGTAAGAGACTCGATTATGGTGAATGTAGAATTCCTTTAAAGATCTTAATTTCCCAACACTTTCAGGGATGCTATAAAATTTATTGTGTGCAATATATAGCCTTTCTAATTTAGTTAATTCACCTAATTCAGATGGAAGCTTTTCAATTTCATTGTAGTATAAATCCAATTCAATTAAATTATTAAGGTTGAAAATGAAAGGAGGGATGCTGTCTAATTCATTTTTGTAAAATGATAATATTTCCAGATTAGTTAAAGTACCTAAAGCAAGATCAATATTTTCACTTACTATATCATTTTCAGCTAGCTGAAGGTCCGTTAGGTCTTTAAAATAGCCAATTTCCTGATCAACAGATTGAAGGTTGTTAAAAGATAATATCAGATGCCCTAAGCTGTGAACCGTATCTTTTGCTAAATTTTTAATAGAAATTGAGTTCTTAGACAGATTTAAATGGTCTAATTTTTTAAACTTTTCAAAATTGAATTTTGTATCAGGGGCAAAGTCATTTTGGACTAAATCAACTTCTATTAAATTTTTTAATTTATAAAAATGAGGTGCAGGAGAGTAGGGACTGTCGCGAAATACAAATTTCTCAATATTATCATTCTTAGCAAATTTGAGTTTTACACCAGGTGCATGATTGTATACTCTTATTGTTTTTAGACTGTCTAAACCAAAAACTTTCCAGTTAAGCATCCATGGGATTTTCCTAATATTTGTCCCTACAAGTTCAATTTCTTTTAGGTTTTTACATTTTATAATTTTTAGTAAAGGAAGTTTAGTGTTGGATTTTCCAGATATTGAAAGCTGCGTTATAGAATCGTATTGATTCGTTTCTTCAAGCTCGTTAAGAGAAGTAAATTCTTTATTGGGTGTATGGGTTGAATATGAAAATTTAGGGATAGACCTTATTATTTTTAAAGCAGAGTCATAAGGGATATATTTATCGGACTCTAGATAGCTACTATCTACCAAAACTCTTTTTACCGCTCCATTTTCAACCGAAAATGAGTAACCTTTACTCAGTATTAAGCTGTAGTGATTATAGTCAAGTGAATCTTGTTTAGAATAAAACTTATGCTGGCTTAAAGTATTGAAAGTCAATATTAACTGAGCGGATATAAGTAGAAGGATAATTCTATACATAGGAAATTTCAGTCAATTAAAAACTAAATATATAGTTAATTTATTGTTTTGGCAATATAAATTTTAAATTATGTTAGAGAACATTATCATTAAAATGCTGAAAAAACACTTAATAAAGCTATCAAAATCCATTAAATTAACCTATTTTTGACCTTTTGGTAAAAACACTATGAGTACAGAAAAAGATAATAAGAACAAAGATTATTCAGCGGGTAATATTACCGTTTTAGAGGGACTAGAAGCAGTAAGAAAGAGACCAGCCATGTACATTGGTGATGTAGGGATTAAAGGACTTCATCATATGATCTGGGAGGTTGTTGATAATTCTATTGATGAAGCAATGGCAGGGCATTGTTCTCAGATTATTGTGGAAATCAATACCGATAATTCAATTGACGTAGTTGATGATGGTAGAGGTATCCCAGTGGACATGCACGAGAAAGAAGGGAAATCGGCTCTAGAAGTAGTTATGACTGTACTACACGCTGGTGGTAAATTTGACAAAGATACTTACAAAGTTTCTGGTGGTCTTCACGGTGTTGGGGTTTCCTGTGTGAATGCTCTATCTTCTCATTTAAAAGCTACTGTATACAGTAGAGATGGAAAGATATACCAACAAGAATATCAAAAAGGGGTTCCAGATTATCCCGTAAAACCCGTTGGTGAAACCGACATTACGGGTACTAGAATCCATTTTAAGCCAGATACGGATATATTCACAGAATCAGTTTATAAATATGATACCATAGCCACTCGTTTAAGAGAGTTAGCGTATTTGAATGCGGGTATCAAAATTAAATTAATCGATAATCGAGAAAAAGACGAAGAAGGTAACATTAAAGAAGAAGATTTCTTCTCTGAAGGTGGACTTTTGGAATTTGTTGATTATTTGGATGCTGGTAGAGAAAAGCTGATTCCTCAACCTGTTTACATGGAAGGGGAGAAAAATGGTGTACCCGTTCAGGTTGCTATGAACTATAATACATCCTATACTGAGAATGTAGTTTCATATGTAAACAACATTAATACTCATGAAGGAGGTACTCACGTTTCAGGTTTTAGAAGAGCTTTAACCAGAACGTTAAAGTCTTATGCTGATAAGTCTGGATTATTAGATAAGCAAAAAATAGAAATTGCAGGGGATGATTTTAGAGAAGGTTTAACTGCAATTATCTCCGTTAAAGTAGCAGAACCACAATTTGAGGGTCAAACGAAAACCAAATTAGGTAATTCAGATGTAATGGGTGCCGTAGAAACTTGCGTTGCCGAAACATTACAATATTTCTTAGAGGAGAACCCTAAGGAAGCTAAAATGATAGTTCAAAAAGTTATTTTGGCAGCTCAAGCCCGACATGCCGCTCGTAAAGCGCGTGAAATGGTGCAGCGTAAAAATGTGATGTCAGGTACTGGTTTACCGGGTAAATTAGCTGATTGTTCTGAAAAGGATCCGAGCATGTGTGAGATTTATTTAGTTGAGGGTGATTCAGCTGGTGGATCTGCTAAGCAGGGGCGTGATCGTAATTTTCAAGCTATTCTACCATTGAAAGGTAAAATCTTAAATGTAGAAAAAGCACAAGAGCATAAAATCTACGATAATGATGAGATTAAAAATATCTTAACTGCACTAGGCGTACGTTTTGGTACAGAAGATGATGAAAAAGCCTTAAATCTTGAGAAATTAAGATATCACAAAATTGTGATCATGACCGATGCTGATATTGATGGATCACACATCAGAACGTTAATCTTAACGCTTTTCTTCCGTTATATGAGAGAATTGATTGAGAAAGGCTATATCTATATCGCACAACCTCCTTTATATTTGATTAAAAGAGGTAAAACAGAACGATATGTATTTACAGAAGATGAAAGGGTAGAAGCAGTTAAAGAAATATCTCCTGATGGAACTGAAGGTGCGGTACACTTACAACGTTACAAAGGTTTGGGTGAAATGAATCCTGAACAGTTATGGAATACCACTATGGATCCTACTCAAAGAAAAATGAAACAAGTTTCCATTGAATCAGCAGCTGAAGCAGATCATTTGTTTAGTATGTTGATGGGAGATGAGGTTCCACCAAGAAGAGATTTTATTGAGAAAAATGCAAAATATGCGAAAGTTGATGTTTAAACAATTTGCCTAATTTAATATTAAAGCCTGAGCATATAGTTCAGGCTTTTTTATTTACTAATTCTTTATACAATTCTCTCATCCCCTCAACCGCTCCTTTTGCAATAGCAGTTATTTGATTGTTGCCATAATATTCTGGTGTGCTCGGATCTACCACATAAATGGGTACATGAGGTCCTACTTGGTGGATCAAGCCTGCGGCAGGATAAACTTTTAGCGAAGTACCGACAACTAAGAAAATATCAGCTTCTGATGCAATTTGAGCTGCTGGCTCAATCAGAGGCACCATTTCACCAAACCAAACAATATGAGGTCTTAATTGCGAACCTTTTTCACATTGATCTCCTTCTTTTAATTCCCAATTGTCAAGCTCATAAATTAAAGTTTCATCGGCCGTACTTCTTGCTTTTTTGATTTCACCATGTAAGTGTAACACATTGCTTGAACCTCCTCTTTCGTGTAGATCATCAATATTCTGAGTGATAATTTCTACATTAAAATGATCTTCTAAATCAGCTAGAATTTTGTGCGCTTCATTAGCTTGCGCTTCAAAAATTGCTTTTCTCCTTTGATTGTAAAAGTCTAAAACCAAAGCTCGATCTTTAGCCCAGCCTTGTGGGGAGGCCACTTCAGTAACATCATGACCTTCCCATAATCCATCTTCTCCTCTAAAAGTTGGAATCCCACTTTCAGCACTTATTCCCGCTCCGGTTAAGACGACTAATTTCTTTTTCATAAATTTAAATTTTGTATCAATACAATCAATATTTCATTAGTTTCGTTACAGACTTTAATATAATTAAATCTAAAAAAATGATAGTAAGAACAATATTTATTGCCTTAGTAATTTTTAGTAGTGCTGCATGTGTAACCCAGAAGAAATATGACCAGCTTTTAGCTGAGAAGGTAAAACTGGATGCAGATAAAATGGAGTTGGAAGATGAGTTGAAGATGAAAAAGAATACAATTGAATCATTAGAAGCTCAACTGGCAGAAGAAAAAGAGTCTTTAGAGAAATCCAAAGAAGCGTATCAAGCATCCCAGAGCAGCCTAGATTCCTTACAGCAACAATATGAAACGCTAAACGACTATTATGATAAATTAATGAGCAGTAGTGGAAAGCTTAATAAAGATTTAGCCAATAAAGAAAAGCAATTATTACAAATGGAAGCTGATTTAGAAATTTCAAAAGAAAGAAATGATGAATTAGCGGCTAACTTAGCTGAGCGTGAGGAAAGAGTTGCTGAATTAGAAAAAATATTGGCGGATAAGGAAGCAGCAGTAAATGCACTAAAACAAAAGGTAAGTGAGGCTTTACTTAATTTTAAAGAAAACGACCTGACAGTAGAAGTCAAAAACGGTAAAGTATATGTTTCTTTAGCGGAGCAATTATTATTTAACTCCGGGAGTACAGTAGTAGATACAAAAGGAGTAGAGGCCTTAAAGAAATTGGCTCAGGTATTAAAAGAAAACCAAGATGTTAATATAGTAGTAGAAGGCCACACTGATGATGTTCCAATTTCGGGAAACAATAGATATTTAAAAGATAACTGGGATTTAAGTGTGTTGAGAGCTACTTCAATAGTAAGAATATTAACGCAAAATGGAGCTTCACCCGAAAGAGTTACTGCTGCTGGTAAAGGCGAATTTTCACCTAAATCTACAAATGATACTGCAGAAGGAAGAAGAGAAAATAGAAGGACTGAAATCATCCTCACACCTAAACTGGATGAGCTATTCCAAATATTGGAATCAAATTAAGATTTTAAAAGCCAAGTTTTTTCAAGCTTGGCTTTTTTTAAAATAAGCCCAGTTGCTCACCGTATTCCTGAGGCTCAATTATATCATGAGTTTGTGGTCTGTTTTTCTTCCCTCTGACAGCCTTTACAGGCCAAGCTTGCATGAATTTTTCGTCAAAGGGTTTTATTAAAGCTTCCACTTGTTCTTTGCTCACTTTATCTTGAATAGATATCAACCATTCTTCTTCTAGTTCTTTAGGTAGAATCAAAGGCATCCGAGGCTCTTTCAATTTTGGGCTGTTGTGAATTTCAGCCATCATGGAATTCGCCTGAGTAGTCACAATACTAATGGTTTGCTTTTTCAGTCCGTTTTCAGGATTAACCCATTCTTCGTAAATCCCAGCTAAACTCATAGGTTGATTATCTTTCAAGCTGATGTAATGAGGGACCTGTTCTTTTTTTCTATGTTGGTGTTCAAAGAAACCATCTACCATCACTATGCATCTTTTGTCTGCTGCAGCTTTTCTAAAAGCCGGTTTCTCAAACATGCTTTCACTTCTGGCATTAATCGTTTTGTTATGCATCTGGTGGGCTTGATCATTGTCTTTCACCCATGATGGAATCAATCCCCATTCCATCAATTGAAATTCATCTGGTTTTTCTAATGTAATTACAGCTAGCTTAGGGTGGTCGAATCCTGTAGTATGGAAAACCGGTTTTATGGGGTTTCCTTTTTCATCAAAATAACTTTCAATAGCCTCTAGGTCCTTATCAGGATGGCGTTCAGCGTATTTTTTCTTTTTCTGAGTTAAATAAGCAACATCGTAACACATAGATTAATAATAGAAAATTATTTTGATTTTTCTTTTATGATGAAGGGCTTATCTTAGCATTTATACTATTAGCAAACCAAATTTTTATGCAAGAGGGAAAACTTAATTCAGTAGGAAAGGAAATTAAAGAACCATTAGAAGTAATCGCAAATAAATTTACAGTATGGTTTGATACTTTCGTGGATATGATTCCTAATATGTTGCTTTCCGTGATTCTTTTCATCCTTTTTGTGGTTGTATCGAAATTAAGTAGAAAGGTATTTATTAAGATATTCCAGAAATCTTCTGACAATAAAGCTTTAGAAAATCTATTCGCTACTATCATTTACTATTCGATGATGGGGATAGGGATTTTCATCATTCTAGATATTCTTAATTTAGATAAAGCTGTGACCTCCCTCTTAGCTGGGGTGGGAGTAGTAGGTTTAGCCCTTGGGTTTGCTTTTCAAGATATAGCAGCCAATTTCGTTTCAGGTGTGATTTTAGCATTTAGGAAGCCTTTTTTAGTGGGTGATATTATTAAGGTTGGAGGTTATATGGGAGAAGTGACTAGAACTAACTTGAGAGTATCCGTTATTGAGACTTTTCAAGGTCAAGAAGTGTATATTCCTAATAAAGATGTGTTATCTAACCCTATCGAAAATTTTTCTGTTTTAGGAACTAGAAGAATTGATTTAGCTGTAGGAGTTTCCTATGGTGATGATTTAAAGACAGTAAAGTCATTAGTTTTAGAAACTCTTAATAATCTTGATTATGTAGTTAGAAAAGAGGATATGATTTTCACCTACACGGGTTATGGAGATAGCTCTGTAAACTTTGAGATAAAGTTTTGGATTAAGTACCCTATCGAACCTAGCTATTTAGAAATGAGGTCAAATGCAATAATTGCTATAAAAGAAGCATTCGATCATAATGATATTACCATTCCATTCCCAATCAGAACTTTGGATTTTGGAATAAAAGGAGGAGAAAAACTTTCCGAAATGAACATTGGTCCTAATAATAGCCTAGGTTCTAAATAATAATGGTCTAGTTGGTAACTTATTTCAGGACTAGACAACACCTAAAATAAAAAAGCCTGGATTTTATTAAAACCAGGCTTTTCACTATTAAATATAATCTCTTTACGATTCAGCTGGCTCTCTAAATCCTACCCATGTAAATCTTTTTATTACATATTCTGGGTTGGTTAATGAAGCATTTCCAGAAGGATTACCTCCCGTTACGTGGAAATCAGAGAATCCTGCATTTTGATTAACATGTATAGCACCAGTTAAGTTAAAGCTAACTGAGGTTGCTGCCATACCCATTTTATCCATGATTAAATTCTTCATATTTTCATCTGTTGTATAAGCAGCACATGAAATTGCACCATGATTTGCAGCCAATGATGAAGCTAATTCTACAGATTGATTAGTATCTTTAGTTTTAATCAATAATACAACTGGCCCGAATAGCTCTTGAGTGAATTTATCTTCATCCTTGGCATCCATTTCAATAACTATAGGAGTTGCAGTTCTAGCTTTTTCAAACATTGGGTTTTCAATTGATCTGCTTTCAAGCCAAACTTTACCGCCCATTTTCTTTGCTTCTTCAGTATGTCCTACCGTTTTAGGGTTTTGAATAGCTCCTAGAACAAATGGCCCAGCTTTAGGATTGTCAACCAATCCGTTGATGTTATCAACAAGCTTTTGAGCAAATTCATCGAAACTTACATTTCCATCGGGTGTATCAATTCCTCCTTCAGGGACGAAGAAATTCTGAGGGCAAGTACACATCTGACCAGAATATAAACAAACAGAGAAAGCTAAGTTTTGAGCTACTTTATCAATGTTTTTTGCAGAGTCTATGATTACTGAGTTAACTCCAGTTTTTTCAGTGAATACAATTTTATTATCTAAACCTTCCAAATAGCTACCAAATGCAGAGCTACCTGTATAATCGATTAGCTTAATTTCTTTATGTTCAGCTAAATCTTTAGTGATCATCTTATCATAAGTATCAGGAGCTAGCTGGCAAACATTTGGGTCAATTCCATTTTCCTTTAATACTTTTTGAATTTCAGATACTACAATAGCCATTGGTAAAATTGCACCCGGATGTGGTTTTACAATACAAGGATTACCAGTCATTAGTGAAGCGTAAAGACCGGGAACTGAATTCCAAGTAGGGAAGGTGCTACAACCAATTACTAAGCTGATACCTTTTGGCATTGGTTTCCAGCTTTTATTGAGTTGCACATTGAATTTACCCATTGGCTTATCCCAGAATTTACTTTCAGGGAATCTTTTTAGTTCGTCATACCCAAAAGCTATAGCTTCCATAGCTCTATCCGCTGCATGAGGTCCAGAGGCTTGAAATGCCATCATATATCCTTGCCCAGTCGTGTGCATGGTCGCATATGCATTTTCAAAAAATCTGTCCTTAAATCGATCTAAGCTTTCTACTAAAATTGCAGCTCTATCATCAATTGAAGTATTTCTCCATTGCGTCCAGGCTTTATTAGCTTTATCAATTAATGTTTCTGAACTAAAAGAAGGATATAATATTCCTAATGGTTTACCTAAATAAGGAGATTCTTCTTGGCCAACCCATGCTTCAGGATCTGTTTGCAATAAGTCCTCAAATTTCTTATCTAAACTCGCTTTAAACTTTTCCTGACCATCTTTATCTGCAGTTTCACCGTAAATCTTTGGTGATGGATGCTCTGGGTATTGAGCATAAAAAGATCGTTCGTGAACAGCATCAATTGCCTTTTTTAAAGTGTCTTTATGCTTTTCGTATAAACTCATGGATAATATTTTTAAATTTGTGTTTATTTCTAAAAGCATAAATATACATTTAAGATTTGAAGCAAGAAAATAGAATTCCTTAGACGGATAATATTTTACAAGGAAGTGAAGAAAAAGAATCAACCTATGAATTACATTTTACCTCTATTGCTGTCCATATTTATTATTCAGCAGGGAGTAGCTCAAGAATATGTTCCAGGTGTTTTAGTTGTGAAATTGAAAGAGGATAGTAAATCTAGAAAACCCTTTTCAAATGCGCTTAACATTGATGATTTAGAAGAAAATAAATCAGTAAAAAATTTAAAAAGCTTTTCAAGTAAATCTAATTCTCGAAGGAATAGATCTAATGGAAAAAGTAGTTTGGATAATCTTTTCAAAATAGAAATCAATGATGCTATTGATGAAAAGCAGTACATCAACTATCTAAAATCCTTTGATAATGTCAAGTATGTTGAAAAATACCCAAATGTAAAGCCTTTATATGTTCCCAACGACCCTGAAGCACAGTTCGGTCAGGCACAGTTTCATTTGGCACAAATTAATATTTATGATGCATGGAATACTTCTCAGGGAAATGAAGATGTAGTGATAGGTATTATTGACACAGGTGCGGATCTAGATCATGAGGATTTAAATGCTAACTTATATTTAAATGCTGCAGATCCTATTGATGGGGTTGATAATGATGGTGATGGATATATTGATAATTATTATGGATGGGATTTTGCAGATGAGGATAATTCCCCCGAATCAGATGGTAGCACTCACGGTACAGGAGTGACAGGTATAGCAGCAGCTGCAACAGATAATAATACAGGTATTGCAGGAGTAGGATTTAAGACAAAGTTTATGCCTATTAAAATTTTTCAAACTCAAAATAACTTTTCAAGAAACAGTTTTGAGGCCATTATATATGCTGCTGACCAAGGGTGTGATGTAATCAATCTATCATGGGGTAGTTCTGGTAGATATTCACAATTTGCTCAGGATATTATAAATTATGCGGTATTGGAAAAGGATGTAGTTGTGGTGGCTGCTGCGGGAAATACCAATGCGGAATTAGACTTTTTTCCAGCTTCTTATGATAATGTATTATCTGTAGGTTATGTCAATTCTGATGACAGCAGAAATGCAAATGCTACTTTTAGTGATTTCATTGACATCGTAGCACCTGGTGTTGGGATTTATACTACGGAAAATGGAGATACTTACGGAACTGATAGTGGATCATCCTATGCGGCACCTATGGTAGCTGGAGCAGCAGCATTACTTCGCTCTGTTTTCCCTGAATGGAATGCATTGCAAGTTATGGAACAACTTCGAGTAACTTCTGATGATATCTATGATGTAGCAAGTAATCGTGATTATCTCTATCAATTTGGCAAGGGAAGACTGAATGTATTTAAAGCTCTAGCAGATTTTTCTAGCCCATCAATTAGAATTAGTGATGTGAGTTACACAAACGGATTGGAAGAAGCCGCATATTTTGGCGATACACTTTCTATACAAGTTGAATTCACAAACTATTTAGAATCAACTGAGAATATAAACGTAAGCTTAACTACTTCCAGTCCTTATGTTGAAATATTACAAGGAGAATATAGGATTGATTCTTTAGGAAATAATCAGTCAGTAATAAATACAAATCAGCCCTTTAAAGTGATTCTATCTGAAGACTTGCCTGAAGATGAAGCGTTAAATTTTAGAATACTTTTTGAGGGCGAATTTTATAATGACTATCAATCTTTTCAAATTCAGAGTAGTCCTAAAATTCAATTGTTTACTTTCAATAATTGGAAATTTGGGTTGAATGCAACAGGTAATTTTGGGAGAAGCCAGGAAAATCCGTTTAATGAGTTTGCAGTCTATTACAATAATAAAAGAGTAATTGATAATGCAGGAGTTATTCTTTATGCCGGATTGGATAGCTTGAGAAGGAATTCTGTGATAAGCCCAACAAATTTTATTTATGCTGAGGATTTTGAAAGTTTTCAGTCATTAAAAAGGTATAATGATCAAACTGCTGACCTTGACGTAAGAAGTGTTTTTAATGAAAGGGACGATGTTTCTAATCCATTAGGTATTTATATCAGACAAAGATTTTTGGCATGGAATGACGCTCCTGATATTTTAATTAATCAATTCAAAATTGAAAATAGAAGTGTTAATATTTATGATTCGTTGTACTTCACATTATTTACAGATTATGCCATTGATGAAAAGACAAATAATTCAGTAGCTTATGATAGTGATTTGCAATTATCATATGCCTATGATGAGGCTCAAAGTGAATATGTGGGTTTAACTATGTTGTCTAAATATGATTCAGTTTTTTATGCGTTTGATATGGATAATTTTAATGGTCATACAACTGATCTAGAAAATGATTCATTAAAACAATCCACCATTCAATATGCTTTGGTAAATTCATTTTCAAAGCTAGCGGCTGGTCAAAATTCAGGAGGAAATAATGTAGGAGCACTACATGGCGCTTTATATCCACAATTTAAGGACTCTAGTTCAATTAATTTGTCTTTTGCTATACTTAGAGCTGATAACCTTGATAAGTTAAAAGCATTAGTTTCAACTGCCAAAGAAAAAGATTCAATTAGCTATACAAACCCACCATTTGGTAGACAGGTTTTAATATGTGAAGGAGATAGCCCAGTAATTAGTGCTCCTGATCAATCACAGTATAATATTTATACAAGTTCGAGTAGTTCAAGTCCAATTTATTCAGGTGATAACTTTGCGCCAGGACAAATCAATCAGGATACTACTTTCTATTATGTAGAACTCGACTCGATGGGGATAGAAAGTATTAGAAAAAGATTGGTTATAAGTATACAAAGACCCATTGCTAATTTTACATTACCTTCCGAACCCATATTAATTGATCCTGATAAAGCAAATAGTGTAATTTTTAGTGACAGCAGTGAATTAGCAACGAGCTGGAACTGGGAATTTAGCAATGGAATAACTTCTAGCCGTAGAAATCCTTCTATTATATTCGATTCGGAGGGAAGCTATTCAGCTCAACTTATCATAACAAGCCAGATAGGTTGTAAAGATACTCTAAGTAAAACTTTTGAAGTTTTTGAAAGACTTCCTAAACCCAATATTGGAAAGCTTGAAGTCTGTGAAAATTCAGACTTGCTTATAAGTGATCCTGATTTAACAGAAATTACAATATACTCAGATAGTTTATTACAGAATCAAATATTTAAAGGCTCTGAATTCATTATAGAATCAATTCAAAAGGATACTCTTTTCTATATTAGAAATGAAAAGGGTGATTATTTTTCTACTGTTGAAGAAGTTGAAGTTCAGATTGTTCCACTAAATGCTAAAATGAATGTAAGTTTAAATCTTCAAGCTGAAACTGTTAACATGCAAGGATATGCTGTTCAGAATTCTCCCTTAGCAACGAATTATTATTGGTTGATTGGAGCTGATACAGTTAGCACAGAAGAAGAGTTATATTTTGATTTACTGGCACTTAAAAATTTTCCTTTGAAACTTATTACGGTTAGTCAATCTAATTGTATTGATTCAGTAGTTTTTAATCCAGATCAAAGTCCTGTACCTACTTTTGATGATTATTATTTATGTCAGAGTGAGGCCGTAGTCATTAATTCCAATAATTCAAATGAAGTATATTACTTCAGAGACAGTACTATGACTGAAATAATAGGAAGAGGTGCTAATGTTAGCCTTGACAGCATTTCTGACAACATGAGTATTTATGCTGTGAATGTTTCAAACTATAAACCTTCTGAACCAGTTGAAGTACCTGTTTTTGTAAGTGATTTAAGTGCAGAATTTTCTGTATCTCGTGATACCATTAATTTAGCATTTGATCAAGAAATCAACCTGATTTCTGAATTTGATCAAGCTTCAGAATGGCAATGGAAATTGGATGGAAATTCTATAGGAAGTACACAAGAGTTAATACACACTTTAACTGAACCTGGAGTTTTCATTTTAGAGCTTTCTGTTAAAGACACATTGGGTTGCAGTGATCTTAGAAGAAAGCAATTGGTTGTTTTTGATGATCCTCTTTTAGGCAATAAAAATGAATTAAAATCCTACTTTTCAATTTATCCGAATCCTGCTAATAAATTCGTTCACCTTACTGGAAGAGATCAATTTGAATTTGATGAATACAGTATAATTGATCAAAGCGGGAAAGAGGTTTTAAAATCGAATAATACAAAACCTTTTCTTCAAACTGAGATTATTGATGTATCAGAATTAGAACAAGGAGCTTATTATTTAATAATTAGAAGAGGAAAGCTTGAGGCTTCCTTTTTATTTGTAATAAAACGTTAAGAAAACAATTCAATGAAAAATATTTATGCCGAACTAATTTCAATAGGAGATGAGATTTTATACGGTCAGACTTTAGATACGAATTCTCATTTTATCTGTGGAGAATTAGATAAGATTGGAATCCGAGTTTCTCGTAAGGTTACAGTTTCAGATTCTCGCGATAGCATTATGAATGCTTTTCGTGAAGCTGAGAAAAACGCTGATATTATCTTGATTACCGGAGGCCTTGGCCCAACGAAAGATGATTTAACCAAGCCACTTTTAGCAGAATATTTTGATTCTGGGATGAAGCTTCATGAAGATATATTGGAAGATTTAAAGGAACGTTATGCAAAGCGTGGAAGAGAGTTAAATGATTTGAATAAAGGACAAGCTGAATTACCAGAAAAATGTAAGCCTGTTGAAAATAAATTTGGAACCGCTCCAGGTATGTGGTTTGAAAAGGATAACAAAATATTTATCTCTATGCCAGGTGTTCCAAGAGAAATGCAACAAATGATGCAGGATTCCATTCTTCCAAAGTTCAAAGAGATTTTTGATACTCCTGTTTTAATTCATAAGATGATTCATACCGTAGGAGTTCCGGAAAGCATTTTGGCTGAAAAACTTGAAGATTGGGAAAATGGATTATCAAAGGAAATCAAGTTAGCCTATCTTCCAGGTTTAAAACAGGTGAAGTTAAGGTTAACAGCTTCTGGGAAAGATGAAAAGCATTTGAATGCCTTAATTGATCAAGAGGTAGACAAGCTTTATAAATTAGTAGGAAAGTATATTTATGGAACCGATGAAGGCAATTTAGCTCAAAAAATAGGGGATTTATTGTTAAAGCAAAACAAAACTATCGCATGTGCTGAAAGCTGTACAGGTGGTTATTTAGCTCATTTAATTACTTCAAATGCTGGAAGTTCAGAATATTATAGAGGAGGTATAAATCCTTATCATAATGATTTAAAGATCAATGTATTAGGAGTTAGAAAAGAAACTATTGAAAAATACGGAGCGGTTAGTGAGCAAACGGTAATTGAAATGGCGGAACGAGTTCGTGAATTATTCAATGCTGATATTGGAGTTTCAACCAGTGGTGTGGCAGGTCCTGGAGGAGGAACTAAGGACAAACGAGTGGGTACAGTGTGGGTAGCTTTGGCTGATGGTACTAAAACCCAAACTAAATTATATCATTTTCAATTTGATAGACATGGTAATATTGAAATCACAACTAATTCATTATTAAATTTGGTTCGGCAAACTTTAAGCTCAAATTAATTGAGAAAAAGTTTATAAATGTTAATTTTGTACAAATTTGATTTGGTTTGAAACATTTAAAACGTTTCTAGCTTATAATAGAAGGAAATAGTCCTTTTAATTAAAATATATTTTTTTATAAGAGTTTTTCATTTCAATAAACGACTAATTATTTCATGGCAACTGTAGAAATGGTAATGCCCAAAATGGGTGAAAGTATTATGGAAGCAACAGTGCTTACCTGGTTAAAAAAGGAAGGTGACACTATTGAAGAAGATGAATCTGTATTAGAAGTAGCTACTGATAAAGTAGATACTGAGGTACCCGCTCTTGAGGCTGGAGTTTTGAAAGAAATTTTAGTTCAGGAAGGTGATATTGTAGCTGTAGGAAAACCTATAGCAATAATTGAAACTGAAGGAGGAACCTCAGCATCATCAGATAATGGATCAACTTCTAAGCCTGAAAAACAAGAAGCCTCAGCTGCACCTGCTGCTTCAACGGAAAGCTCTTATTCAGGAAATAATGGTCATGATATTGCAGCTCGTTCAGATTCAGGAAGATTTTATTCTCCTTTAGTTAGAAACATCGCTAAAGAAGAAAATATTGGAATGGCTGAATTAGAGTCTATTTCTGGTACTGGTAAAGATGGACGAGTAACTAAAAAAGATATTTTATCCTATTTAGATAATAGAGGAGAAGCTCCTGCTCAAAGTCAGCCAGCTCAATCTGTTCAGCAGTCTGCTCCAGCATCTCAACCAGCTGCCGCACAACCAGCACCACAGGGTGTTCCAGTTAGCATTTCTGCAGATGATGAGATCATCGAAATGGATAGAATGCGTAAGATGATTGCAGGAAGAATGGTGGATTCTAAAAGAATTTCTCCACATGTTACTTCTTTCGTTGAGGCTGATATGACCAGCGTAGTTCAGTGGAGAAATAAACATAAAAATACTTTCAAGGAACAGGAAAATGGAAATCTAACCTTTACACCAATTTTTATTGAGGCGGTTGTAAAAGCAATAAAAGATTATCCAATGATTAATGTGCAAGTTGACGGTGATAGAATCATCAAGAAGAAACACATTAATATAGGAATGGCAGTTGCTTTACCAAGTGGTAATTTAATCGTGCCTGTTATAAAAGATGCTGACCAATTGAACATACGCGGGTTAGCCAATAAAGTAAATGACTTAGCTAAGAGAGCTAGAGATAATAAATTAAAAGCTGAGGAATTAGAAGGAGGTACTTTTACTATTTCTAATGTTGGATCATTTGGTAATGTAATGGGTACTCCAATTATTATGCAACCTCAAGTAGGTATTCTAGCTTTAGGAGCTATTGTTAAAAAGCCTTCTGTATTAGAAACCCCTCAGGGAGATGTAATCGCAATTAGACATAAGATGTTCTTATCTCACTCATATGACCATAGAGTAGTAGACGGTTCATTAGGAGGAATGGTAGTGAGAAGAGTAGCTGATTACCTCGAAAAATGGGATGTTAAAAAAGATCTATAATTGATTATTTGGTTATTTGATAGATGAAAGGGTTGTGAAAGCAACCCTTTTTTTATGCAAACTATTTGCTCACTGCGTAGTTTTAAGAAACAAATATTCAGTTATGAGAAGGTTATTGCTATTGTTAATATTTTTCTTCTTAAGTTTTTCTTGTCATTCACAAAATGACAATGATAATCAAGCTTACAGCTTTAAAGCCGGTGATCGCTTTGGAACTGGGAAATGGTATATGGATAGAGAAATAGCTCATGTAATGGGTTATCAGGGTATAAATTGGTTGGAAAGACCAGAACGGGAAAAAGAAGAAAATACCAATAGACTTTTAAAAAACATGAATATTCAGGGCGATGATGTAATTGCCGACATAGGTGCAGGTTCTGGCTATCATGTTTTTAAAATGGCACCAAAAGCAAAAGAGGTTTATGCTGTAGATATTCAAGCAGAAATGCTTCAGGCTATTCAAGATAAAAAAGAGGAATTAGGTGTTTTAAATATTCAATTGGTTAAAGGATCAGAGCGAAGTGTCAATTTACCTGAAAATAAAATAGATAAAGTACTTATGGTAGATGTATATCATGAATTTAGTTATCCTATTGAAATGATAGCTTCTATAAAAGATGCGCTAAAACCTCAGGGCGAAATTTATTTGATTGAATATCGGGCAGAAGACAAAACAGTGCCTATTAAAGAATTACACAAAATGAGTGAAGCGCAGGCTGTAAAAGAAATGAATGCTGCCGGTTTTAAATTGAAAGAAAACATTGATAACCTTCCCTGGCAGCATTGTATGGTTTTTATTATGGAATAGTGATTACTGCAATGATTTAAATATGATATTCATTTTTAGAATTTTATATAAAGTCCAGAGTTTATAAACTGTTGACCCATATAAAGATTTATTTCTTTATTTAATTTTGTGGATATTCTCAATTGATTATCCAATCCAGCTTCAAAATTTTTGAATTCATATCCTACAGAAAACCCAAATATTAAGCCAGGTTGAAATAATGTAGGTGTAAAAGCTTGATCTGTAGTTGAAAATCTTTCATCCGTAAAAATAGTGATCCTTTCGAAAAGATAGCTTTCATTTATCGTAAACTGCGAATTAAAGCCGGTATAAGTTTTTACAAATAACTTATCTTGATTAAATCTGTAGGATAGTGCAATAGGTATACTTAATTGAGTATAATTAAATGTACTTATGTATAAAGTTCTAGGGAAAGTAGATTGGTCGTCTCTATTTCCAGAAAAGCTAATTTTACTTATTGAAATTTCTGAAGTTATACTCAAAGATTTGGAGAATTCTGGAATTTTATAATCAAATATTAGCGCAAATGTCTGAGATTGGCTTTTGTAAGTTTCGTTCAAATGTGGAAAATTTACAGAACTAGTTTTATTGATTCTGTTAAATTGATGCCCTATTCGAATTCCCCATTTAATTTTATCTGTTTGAAGTTTAATATCGTAATCGATATATTTTTCATTTTTCATTTTATTTAATTGAATAACAAATGCTTTAATGTCATTTTTTCTAAAAGACATTTTATCAATTTGTCTTTTTAAATTAGGATAATCTTTAGTTAAATAATATAATTTTCCTTTCCATACATTTTGGTTTATAACATATCTCTTACCATTTCTATTTGCAATTTCTGCTGAATTTTTAATATGATAAACGCTATCATCAACACTTATGAAGTATTCATTTTCTTTTTCATATAAGGATACCTTACCATTAATTACGTCACGAAGAAAAAAACTTTCAATAATATTTGAGGAATATGATGCGTCATTTAAATATCCATATCCCAGAATATCTTCTGGAGTAAATGTTTTTGATTTATTCTCATTCACTAAAACCTGGCAATTACGAAATGCACTTTGACCGGAAGAATAGTAAATTTTTGAATTTATTGTGTCACCTTGATTATTGATATAAAAACCCTCTATATAATTCGATTGAGCATTTGAATATTTGACAGAGGCAAATGATATAAATAAGAATAGTAAACTAAGCTTTATATGTCTTTTCACAATTTATTTTGTTATTAATTATTTGAACCGAAAGCAAATTTATATTAATTAATTGTTATTAATAATTATGTAAAAATTAATTCACTCTGGCATATCGCATGTTTTTTTTTGGGAATAATATTTAAATTTTTCTAATTGATTTCTGATACATATTGTAGAAGAAAAAAGGCAGAAAAGTAAAGGATAAAAGGAAAAACGAAAAAGCTAAACTAAAATCTCCAATTTGGTTATCGTAAAATCTTATCCAGGTAGAAAATATAAAAACTATAAAGGCAAATAGACCAGAAATCCATTGAAACCTAATTTTCAAGTCATTTAATTCACCCTCTTTCCATTTCATAAAAAAGATCATAGGAAAACATATTAAGCCCGCTAAACTCTCTCCTCCAAATAATAAATAATATGTATAAGGTAACTTCATTATTTTGAAGAAAATTCCAGCAAGAAAGATGAAACAGGCAAAATACGTTAAGGTGTAAATTATTTTTTTCATGAAGTTAAATTATGAGTGCGATACAGATTCTTCTTGACTAGACTTATACATTCTGAAAAAATAGAAGGGTAGAAAAAGAAAACCGAAGATTAAAAATCCAAGGCCAAATAACACACCAGCCCCTTGTAAATGTAATAGCTTAAAGAAGCTTCCTAAAAAGATCAGCATTAAGCTAAAAGTACCGAAAATCCATTTTAGTCGCTCAGAAATTAAAGTTAGAACCTTATCTTTAAATTTAATGATCAATAATAAGGGTAGGAAAATAAAGGATACGCCCAATAAACCCGAAAACATCATAATGTTTGCTCCTGGAAAATGCATTAATTTAAAAAATAAGCCTACTGTAAATGAAAAACTAAAAATAAAGCCTGAAATGTAAGTGAATTGTTTCATGAGTATTATTTTTTTGTGGTTTAATAAAAAAAGTGTTTCATATTGTATTTCTTCAAAACCATTTGGAGTGGTTTGCTCATACGCTTTCTGATAAGCATCTTCGAAGTCACGACCTCTTTGCATTTCAATTTCTATCAGGCAACAAAAATGATCAATTAGATCATCTCGCATCTCTAATGATGAAATATTGCTATCATTAATTTGATTAGCTATATAAGCGAGTTGTTCATCCGTTATCATAGTGCAGGAGAGGTTTTGTTATCTGTAAAAACTATTTTATTTAAGGTTTCAATAAAATCTTCCAATTCCTTCACAACTAATTTTTTTTCTCCTTTTCCTTTATGAGTTAAGGTATAATATTTTCTTACTCTTTTGCCAATATTCACTTCTTCTGTGGTTAGAATACCATCTTTTAAAAGCTTATGTAAAGTAGGATAGAGACTACCGTCTTTGATCAGGATTTTACCATCCGATATCTCTTTTACCTTCTGGCAAATTTCATAACCATACATTTTTCCGTTTTCTTCCAAGAGCTTTAATATTATAACTCCAAGTGTGCCTTTTAATAGTTCTTTTGAATACATAGAGTAAATATACATCAAAATATGATGTATCAAAATATAATGTTTAAAAATTTTACTTTATATGATATATTTATAATATGGAACCCAATAAAAAATAGAGTTTAAAAAATAAAACTATTAGGCATTCTTATTTTAATACAGCTAGTTCTGGAACTAAGTTATTATGCCATATGGGGATTATTAAATCCTTATACACTGAATTAGTTTTATAAAAATTATTCCCACTCCTTATAAAAGCGACTACCGCCAATTATCAGAAATGAATGCAGATTAATCTAAAATATTCTTAGAATAGATCACTTTTTTGTTAATTTGTATTGTTGCTTAAATAAACCTATTTAAGCTAATTTTACCATTCAATTATTTCATAGAAGAAATTTTTTGAGATAAAAATTTGAATTACTTTCCATGGCAATAGATAGAATAAGTTCATTAATTAATAAGAGTAACTTAGTAAGTAGAGATTTAAGTTGGTTACGATTTAATTATCGTGTGCTAGATTTAGCAAGAAAACCGAGTAGAACAATTTTTGAACGCTTGAAGTTTTTAGCCATCACTGCCTCAAATTTAGATGAGTTCTTCATGATTAGAGTGGGATCGCTCTATAATTATATAGATTATGGTAGAGAGCGTGTTGACTATTCGGGCTTAAGAGAGTTGCCTTTCAGGAAAAAACTATTAACGGAATGCCAGAATTTTGTAAAAGAGCAAAATAAGCTTTTTGAAAATGAGCTCGAACCTATTTTTGAGGAGAACAACTTTAAAATTGCAAAGTTGACTGATTTAAATGATAGTGAGTTGAAGAAGGCAAATGGATTTTTTGATAAGATCATCTTCCCAATGCTCACACCTATGGTGTATGATAATTATCATACCTTTCCAATTTTGATGAATAAGCTTCTTATTTTTTCTGTAGTTACCAGGACTTTCGGTGAAAAAAAGGATAATAAAAAGCTTTCATTTATTCAGATTCCTCAAAATATTCAAAGGTTTTATGAAGTTGAGCGTGATGATAAAATGTTATTTATTCCTATAGAGGAATTAGTTAAAGCTAATATTGATAAGCTATTCCGAAATATTGAAATTCTATCTGTAAACCTATTCAGAATTACTCGTAATGGTGATTTCACACTCGAGGAAAGTGATGATATTGAGGCTAATTTTCTAGAGGAAATGCGTAAAAAGCTCAAGACCCGAAAAACTGGTAGGGTAGTGCGAATCGAAATTGATAAAGACTATGACAAATGGATGATGAAAATTCTTTGTGATAGATGGGAGATTGACAAAGACAATATTTTTAAGTTTAAGAAAGGGGATTTAGTTGACTATAGCGCACTTTGGCAAATTATAAAACATACCGAGTTCAAGGATAAAATTCCTTCGACACCTGATCCAGTTCCTCCTTTAGCATTTCCAGAACATAAATCAGATTCAGACAATATTTTTGAAATCTTGAAGGATCGTGATATTCTCTTGCATCATCCTTACAATAATATAGAACCTGTAATCGATATGCTAGAGAAAGCTGCTGAAGATCCAAAAGTGCTTTCTATTAAGCTAACCATATACCGTTTAGCCGAAGATTCAAGAATTACAAATGCCTTATTAAAAGCAGCTGAAAATGGTATTCATGTTTCGGTTTTATTTGAGGTAAAAGCTCGTTTTGATGAGGAAAATAATATAAGAGAAGCAAAAAGACTTCAGAAAGCAGGCTGTTTTGTGATTTATGGTATTAGCAGATATAAAACTCATACGAAGCTATTGATGATCGTTAGGAAAGAGAAAGAAAAAGTAACGCGTTATTTACACATGGCGAGTGGAAATTATAATGAGGATACTGCAAGGTTATATACTGATATTGGTTTAATGAGTACAGATGAAGTTTATGCTCAGGATATATCAGAGTTCTTTAACGTAATTACAGGGCACAGTCTTCCACATGAATATGAGCGTTTAATTACGGCTCCTAAAGATATGAGAACTCGTTTAATCGGACTAATTCAGCAGGAGGCAGAGAATGCAAAGGCTGGGCTTCCATCCGGTATTTGTATTAAAATAAATTCACTTGAAGATAAAGAGACTATTGAGGAATTATATGCTGCTTCTCAAGCAGGAGTTAGAATTAAATTAATTGTTAGAGGGATCTGTTGTTTGCGTCCAGGTAGAAAAGGATTGAGTGAGAATATTACAGTTCGTTCTATAGTAGGTAATTACTTGGAGCATTCAAGAATTTATTATTTCCATAATAATGGTGACCCTAAGGTGTATGGAGGAAGTGCCGATATGATGGTTCGATCATTTGAAAGGAGATTAGAGTCATTATTCCTCATAGTAGATGAAACCTTGAAAAAGCAAGTCATGAATATCTTAAGATATAATTTACAAGATAATGTGAATGCTTATGAAATGAATGAGGATAGTTTTTATAAAGAAGTAGAAGCTGGAGATGAAGCTTCATTTAATATTCACGAAGAATTTTTTAATGTTACACCTGAATCAATTGAGGATGTACGATTATTCGAATAATTACGTTTTAAGTTTTAACCAAACATTTATATGAAGCAGCTGATCACCATTTTATTATTAGGATTATCAATTAATGTATTAGGCCAAAAAGACTATCAGGAAAAAACATTAACGACTAAAACAGATCAAGTCACCGTGTTTTTAAAAGGTGCTCAGTTATTCAGAACGGGATCAATCAATTTACAAAAAGGGAATTATGATTTAGTAATGAAATCACTTTCTCCTAATATGGATCCCAATAGTATTAATGTAAAAGCTGCCGGTGATTTAAAAATCATTTCAGTTCAACATCAATATGACTATTTAGAAGAGAATACAAATTCTAAGAAGGTTGATTCATTACAAAATTTGATTGACAAAGTTGAAGATGACATAAGAATAAAGTCAAATAGATCTAATGTCTTAAATCAAAAAGAAGCTTTAATAGCTGCAAATAAGAATTTAGGATCGGAGAATATATCTTCTACTCAGCTATTACAAATGCTAAGTTTATATGAAAAGGAGTTAACTTCAATCAAAGAAGAACAATCTACCGTAAATATTGAATTAAGTGATTTAAGAAACAGATTATCAAGACTAAATAATCAATTATCAGGAATTGCAAGATTAGGAAAAGAAACAAAAAGCAATATTTTAGTAAAGGTTGAGGTTCTGAAAACTACCAATGCAAATTTTGAAGTAAGCTATTTTGTAGAAGGGGCGGGCTGGTATCCAAAGTATAGATTAAATGTAAAAGATATCACTCAACCGATTGCATTAGAATATCAGGCTGAAGTTTTTCAGCAAACTGGTGAAGATTGGAATAATGTTAAACTGCGATTTTCAAATGCTGAACCGAATCAAAATAAAGATGTACCAGAATTGGAAACTTGGTATTTAGATTATGCTCGTTTCACTCAATTTAAAGAAAATGATATCTCTAACTTAGGGGTGAATCGCAATTCAGTTAAAGGTAGTGTAGTAGATGCTGAAACAGGAGAACCTCTACCTGGAGTTAATGTAATTGTTCAAGGAACTTCAATTGGAACTACTACAGATTTACAAGGTAACTATTCAGTAACCGTTCCAAGAGGATCTAATCAACTTGTTTTCAGTTATATCGGTATGAAAAATAAAACAGTTGGTATTAATTCTTCTATTATTAATGTTGGATTAGAAACAGATGTTCAGGAATTATCAGAAGTTGTTGTAACAGCTTACGGTTATGCTTCAAGAGGTGAAAGATTATCCAAATCAAAAAGAGTGCAAGATAAAGTAGCAGGAGTGAATATAAATAGTGCTGAAAAAATGACCTCAACAGTTGTTAAAAAACAAACCAATATTGAGTTTGAGGTTGAAGATGCATATACTATAAAATCGGGTAGTCCTCAAATGTTTATTGATTTGAAGGAATACGAGGTAAAGGCAGATTATCATTATGTAGCTATACCAAAACTTGATAAAAATGCTTATTTAGTAGCCGCTATTTCTAATTGGGACCAATATAATTTAATGGAAGGAGAGGCTAAATTATTTTTTGAAGGTGCTTTTGTTGGAACCACTATATTAAATGCGAATGCTACAATTGATACTTTACAATTATCATTAGGCAATGATAAAGGTATAGTAATTGAGAGAGATAAAATTGATGATTTTAGTACCCGAAATTTTATAGGACTTAATCAAAGTAAGAAAGTAGGCTTTGAAATAAAGTTAAGAAATACTAAATCTCAGCCTATAAAACTGAATTTATATGATCAAATACCGGTGTCATTAAGAGAACAGATAGAGGTGAACTTAGAGGAAAAATCTAAAGCGAAGTATATTGAGAAAACGGGAGAGTTAAAATGGGAATTGAATCTAAATAGTAATGAGTCAGTTAGCAAGAAATTTATTTATGAAGTAAAATACCCAAAAGGGGAGAAGGTTATATTGGAATAAAATTATTGATTTAAATGAATAAACCACTTTAATCCTTCTTTATGATTTTTAAAAACTTTTGTTACAAAAGCAGCTTCATCGTCATCTGACTCATATTCTTCCACTTTATTAGAGGCTACTTTGGTTGCTGGAGCTATTACAGCTTGATGAGTAAAACCAAGTTGTTCATATTGTGGATTTATATCACTTTCCAACCAATTAATTTCCTCCGCTCTAATGATTTCTAATTCAGTCACATCTGCAAAAAGTAAAAATTTAGATTGACCAGTTACTTTATGTTTCTTTATTTCTTCTGCATAAATAGACAGGGAAGTATCGATTAAATCTCGAAAAACTTCTGGGTTAAAAACTCCTCTCCAAACCTCTTTTATGTACGGGATATTATTAATTTCCTCTACTGTAATTCTCAATTTGGGATGAGTAAATAATCTCATAAAACTGTGTTTGTTCAGAACTTAATTTAAGCAATTATTTGAAATAAATAATTTTTTCTAAAATTAGTTTTTCTTATTGATAGTACTGATGTATCAATTCAGTAGAACTTTTACAGCCTGATTTTTTAAGGATATTACTTCGGTGTTTTGAGACCGTTTGAGTACTTATAAATAAGATATTCGCTATTTCTGAACTTGTTTTACCAGCCGCCAATAATTTGATGATTTCAACTTCACGAGTCGTAAAATTATTTAAGAAGTCTTTATTTACTTCAGTATGATTTTCTTTATAAAACTTTTGAAGAGCTACATTAATGGCAACATCTAAACTTCTTTCATTATAGGGCTTTACCAAGTATCCATAAGATTCCGTATCTGCTGTTCTGCTAACTAAGTTATGATCAGAATAGGCTGAAAGATATATGGTAGGGGTCTTTTTGATATTATTTAATTCTAATACTGTTTCAATACCGTCTTTTTCTCCTTCGATATTGATGTCACATAAAATCAGATGGACATCATTAGTATTGAATAATAGCATTGCTCTTTCATAATTCTTTGCAATGCCAATACAATTATAGCCCAAATCTTGTAGCAAATAGGAGAGATCCTGCGCGATTAATGATTCATCCTCAATGACTAAGATATTTTTATAATCATTCATTTCTTAATCGTTTTCCTTACTAATAAATTCTAATTTAAAATGAGGTCCATCTTTACAGCCCACACTTAACCTACCATCAATTTGATCAACTAATGACTTTATCATACTGATACCAAAAGAGCTACTTTGCTCAAAATGTTCTTGAGTTATACCGTCTCCATTATCTTTTAAATTGATCATTATTTTATCAGCGTTTGTTTTTGCAAGGAGTTCAATTTTCAATTCTTCTTTTCCGCTGTGCTTGAGTGAATTAGTGACAAGTTCATTCAAAATTAATCCAAGCGGAACAGCTTGATCTAGATTGAGTTTAAAATCGTCTATATCAAGGATAAACTCCACATTAGAATAGTTGCTTTTAAAGGCGATGGATAAATAGTCTAGAAGTTCTTTAATATAATCCTTACAGTTTACCTCGGTATACTTTTCGGTCATGTATAACTTTTGGTGTAATAATGATAGAGCTTGCATTCTTAACTTACCTTCAGTTAGAGCCATTTTTGCATCAATATTATCCGTACTTCTACTATGAAGATTAAGAATGCTTGATACCAATTGAAGATTATTTTTAATTCTATGATTTAATTCTCTTAATAGAAGTTCAATTCGGTTATTTCTGGAAAGTAATTTATCATTTTGGCTTTCAATTTCTTCCTTTTGAGCCAATACTTCTTCAGTTCTGTTCTTAACCAAACCTTCAAGTTTTCTATTTGTGCTCTTAATAATATTAAAGCGCCACTGAATGATTAAACCTATAATTAGGATTAATGAAAATGCAAGAATTGTTCTAAACCACCAGGATTCATACCAATAGGGTAATACAGTAATGGCTAAGGAGGCCTCCTCTTTGCTCCAGATATTTTCATCATTTACAGCAATTAATCTTAACTTATAATCACCAGCTGGTAAATTACTGAAACTTACATTTTTTTTAAGAGATGGAGACCGCCATTCAGTGTCTAAGCCTTCCATTTTTAGAGAATATTTATTTTTTTGGCCGTTTATGAGGTTTAGGGCATCGAAGTTGAAATTTAGTAAGAGATCGGTGGGCTGAAAGCTTAATAAACTAGATTCTGATAAAGTAGAATTCAATAAATCAGGTCTACTTGCCATGTTCACAACTGAATTATTAATAGATAATTGATCAAAATATGGCTTGGGTGGCATTTTATTATATTCTAATTCATCAGGATTAAAATGCACAATCTCTCTTGAAGTTCCGAAGTATAAATGATTATCCTCACTTTTAAATGCAGAACCAAAAATGAAATATTCTTCTCTTAAACCATCACTACCATCATATATTGAAAATTGCTTTTCATCATTCATTTTAGCAAGTCCAGAGGCTGTTGCTACCCAAAGATTTCCATTATCATCTTCTAATGTTCCACTAATAACATTGGATGGGAGACCATCTTTTTTATAGTAGCTGGTAAAAGTATTAGTTGTAAAACTGAAAAAATTTAATCCTAATTCAGTGCTGATCCATAAGCCATTTTTTGAACTATTAGCAATATGGTTAATATTTCCATTGCTTAAATCTCCTTTTTTTCTGGAAGGTGAAAATTTCTCAAACACGCCATCCTTTAATAAGTGAAGACCATCAGCAGTGCCAACCCATAACCTTTTATTATTATCTTCTGTTATATATTTAATATATTCATCACCACTATTTTCAAGATTTGATAAATCGCTTACGAAGTAAGGGTTTAATTTTTGCTTTTCTAGATCGTATTGATATAATCCTTTGAGGCTATTACCCAACCAAATGGTATTATTATGATCTACATAAATTCTTAAATTGAAATTTAAATTTGAGTCTCCAGAATCGTTTCTAAGCTTAGTAAGTTTCCTTTTATGATGATCCCAATGGTAAATGAAATTACCCCAAACGGATATTAGATACTCATTTTCATTATATCGAGTGATTTGAGACATTCTATTTACACTACCTTGGTCACCATTATTCATTTTAAAGATTTGATGAGAATTGTCTTTTTGATTCCATACGATTAGGCCAGAATAAGAAGTTATGAGTAATTCGTCATTACTATGTTGGATGTAGCTAGTATATCTGTTAAGGTATTTATCAGTATTAGCGGGAAGAAAATTATGATACTTAAATTTATTGAATGAAGGATGCGATTGATATACTCCTCCATTATTTACAGCGGCCCAAACCCCACCCAAATTATCTTCAAAAACATTATAAATGCTATTTCCACCTATATTGTCCACATCCTTTTGATGCGCTTCTACCCAAAAAAATCGTTCTTTCTTTTTATTGTAATAGTTTATTCCATTCATGGTTCCAAACCATATGATATCAGAGTTTTTGGGACTTTTATATATTGAAAAGCATACATTATGACTCAGGCCTTTACCATTTTCAGGATTAGCTGAAATATGTTTTACTTTGAATGATCGTAGATCAATTATTTCTAATCCTCCACCAGTACCAACCCATAGTTGACCATCATATTCAAGTAAATCGTAAACATAGGTATACCTCAGACCAGGTATACTATCGTTTTCCTTTCCTATGGTTTTAAATTTTTCAGTTTGGAGATCAAGTATGTTTACACCATTTCCAGTTGCAATAAATAGTTGTGAGTTATCCTTTGAGAGCTTGATAGTCCTTACTGTTAAATCAGCCAGTCCATCTTGAAGTCCGAAGTGTTGAAATTTCCCAGTTTCGGGATTCAGTTTGTCAAGTCCTTCATTAGTTCCAATCCATATATTTCCATCCGAATCTTCAGCTATCCCTCTAACTTTGTTGTCACTTAAAGAATTGGAATCTCCAGTAATATGAGCGTAGTTTGAAAATTGATCCAGTTTAGGATTATATTTTGATAGACCACCACCGTAAGTACAAGCCCAAATATTACCCTTACTATCCTCGAACAATTTCCATACAAAATCATACACCAATGAGTTTGGATCAGATATTATATGATGGTAATGTTTATATTCACTTCCGCTGTATCTCCAAAGTCCATTTTCTCCTCCAATCCAGATGAAACCACTATTGTCTTGAATAATGCTGTAAGGAAAAGGTTGATCCAAACCTGAAGCTTTATCATGATGTCTGAATTCTATGGAAACATCCTGAGCCAGAAGTATAAACTGCATAAATATAAAAAGAGCAGTAAAAAGGTACTTAATCATATAACAATAATTTGAATAATTAAATTATAAAACAATACCTATAAATCTGTATTTTTCGGATAGAATTAATCTATTATTATGATATGAAGTTCTAAAAAAGAATTTGTAGAAAATATTAGAAGTAGATGAATATAAAAAAAGGTGAGCTTTTCACTCACCTTTCAATATTTACAGGAATCAAAGAATGTTATTTCTTTTTACCTTTTGATTTTCCTTTTTTCGCTTCCTCACTTGCCTTCATTGCCTCTTGTAATCTTTGCTGAAATTTAGAAGTCTTTTTGTTAGCATTCTTTTTCTTGTTCTCTTCTAAAATCTTAATGATTTTATCCTCATCAATCATTCTTCTGATTAAAGTTTGCTGACCAAATGTGATAAGGTTTGCGATTAAATAATAGAAACTTAATGCTGCAGGGAAACTATTTAATACGAACATAAAAATGATTGGCATTAAATATTGAATGTTTTTCATTGGTCCTTGTACTGAGCTCACTTGACCTTGCGACCAAGTAATCAGTAGGGTAGATGCAGTCATTAAAATAGTGAATAAACTCACGTGATCTCCATAGAATGGTATTTCAAAGGGTAAGTTTACTATACTATCATAAGTTGATAAATCGCTCGCCCATAAGAATGCTTCTTGTCTCAATTCAATTGAACTCGGGAAGAAGTAGAACATGGCAAATAAAATAGGCATCTGTAATAGGAGAGGTATACAACCTGAAAGTGGATTTACCCCTACTTTTCTATAGAGCTCCATCTGATCTGCCTGAGCTTTTTGCATGTCACCTCCATGCTTTTCCTTAATCTCATCTAATTGAGGTTTCAATACCTTGGTTTTGGCCATTGAAACATATGATTTATAAGAAAGTGGCGATAATGCTAGTTTGATTAATAAAACTAGTATAATAATAATTACACCATAATTACTGATGTATTTCTCTAAAACATAAAATACGTTAATGATAACGTACTTATTAACTAAACTAATTGGGAACCATCCTAAGTAAACGTTTTCCTCAAAATCAGGAGCCACCTTTTGTAAGGCCTTGTAATTATTAGGACCAAAATAATATTTGAATTCAGCAGCTTTATTCTGAAACTCGCTATATGCGATCTCAACTTTTGCAGTACCTCTTTTAACATAATCATCTGAAAGATCTTCAATGTTAGTGCTAAATTCAGCTCTGTTCATCGGAATGTCAGTGATGATAGCCTCCATGAAGAAGTTTTGCTTGAATGAGAACCATTTTACAGCTTCAGTCAATTGTTCACTATCATCTTCAGATCTCTCACTTAAACCATCCATTCCTTCAGTTTCAGAATAATAGTTTACAGTGGCTTTAACTCTACTTTGCTCAAGGTCTTTTTCAAACTTGCGCATTTTTTTATTCCATCTTAGCGTAAGTTGATCGCCTAAAATTTCATTAGTAAAGCCATTGAAGGCAACAGCATAGCCTACTTCATATTGATTTCCTGAAAGTGTATAGATTTGCTCTATGCTTTTATTAGCGTCAATCTGAGCAACATATTTAAATTGAATAGTATCACCATCAGTAATTTGTCTTTTAGGTGCATCTACTAATTCAAAATAAAGATCGTACAAGTTTACAGGACCAGTAGCCGTATTAAAAATTAACTCTTTTTCTTCATCAGCTTGTTGCGTTATGGTAATTGGTTTTCCATCAAAAGTTTCAAAATCTTTTAGCTCAACTGAGTTGATTCTACCTCCTTTAGTATCAAAAGATATTTGAAGCTTATCTGTATTAAAGGTTGTGATTTCAGATTCACCTTTAGCCACAGTAGCAAAAGCACCATATTGGTTAATTAATTCTTGATTTACAGTAGAATCATTTTTAAATTCTTTGACTTCTGGAGTCCTTGTTGTTTCAATTTGACTTTCATCGATTTGTTCTATTTTAGTATCCTCACCATTTTCAGGTATTTTTGGTTCTTCTGCAAAAAACCAAAAATAAGCTATCATTAAAATAGAAATCAGGATAAGTCCTGTTGCTTGATTTTTGTCCATTTAAATTTTAATTATTCGATTCTGATAATATTTTATGTTCTAAACTAGCTTTTACAAATCGCACAAATAATGGATGTGGATTTAATACAGTACTCTTAAGCTCAGGATGAAATTGTGTTCCTACAAACCATGGATGATCTGGTATTTCTACAATTTCCACTAAATTTCTTTTTGGGTTTTTACCTGTGGCAATCATTCCCGCAGCTTCAATTTCCTGCAAATATCTATTATTAAATTCGTATCTGTGCCTATGTCGTTCAGTAATTTTTGTTTTTCCGTAAGCTTGATAGGCTTTTGTGTTCTTTTTGATTTCACATTCGTAAGAACCAAGTCGCATAGTACCTCCTTTTTGAGTAATGCTATGCTGTTCTTCCATTAAATCAATAATTGGATTTTTTGTTTTCTCATCAATCTCAGTAGAAGAGGCATCTTTCAGGCCTAATACATTTCTAGCAAATTCAACAACCGCACACTGCATTCCTAAACAAATACCAAAGAATGGTAATTTCTCTTCTCTACAATATTTAATGGTTTGAATTTTCCCTTCAATTCCTCTTTCACCAAAGCCTGGAGCTACTAATACACCATGAACGCCTTTCAAAATTGAGGCTACATTTTCTTCATTGATTTCTTCCGAGTGAATCCATTTTACATTTACTTTAGTCTCATTTTCTGCTCCCGCATGTATGAAAGCTTCAGTAATTGATTTATAGGCATCAGGTAGTTCTATATACTTACCCACTAATGCAATACTGATTTCAGATATTGGATTCTTTAATTTACCAAGGAAATTTTTCCATTGTGTTAATTCTGGTTCCAGTTTATGAGAAAGCTTTAATTTAGCTAAAACCCTTTCATCAAGTTTTTCTTTTCTCATTAGTAATGGAACATCATAGATTGAATCAGCATCCATCGCTTCTATAACAGAATTAATATTTACGTTACAGAATAAAGCTAATTTCTTTCTAATTTCTTGAGGTAACTTATGTTCAGTTCGGCATACTAAAATATCAGGTTGGATACCTGACTCTAATAACTGCTTTACAGCATGTTGTGTCGGTTTAGTTTTTAATTCGCCAGCAGCACTTAAATAGGGAATTAAGGTAAGATTGATAACTAGAAAATTGTTAGGTCCAACATCCCATTTTACTTGTCTTACGGCTTCAATAAAAGGTAGTGATTCGATATCCCCTACACAACCACCTATTTCAGTGATTACAAGATCATAATCATTTTTCTCGGCTACTGAATATATATTTCTTTTTATCTCGTCCGTAATGTGTGGAATAACCTGTACAGTTTTTCCTAAGTAAGCGCCTTCTCTTTCTTTGGTAATTACATTATAGTATATTCTTCCGGTAGTTACATTGTTTTCTTGAGAAGTATTTATGTTCAGAAAACGCTCGTAATGTCCTAAATCTAAATCAGTTTCAGCACCATCTTCTGTAACAAAACATTCTCCATGCTCATAAGGATTTAATGTGCCTGGGTCAACATTTATATAAGGATCTAGTTTTTGGATGGTAACTGAAAACCCTCTTGCTTGAAGTAATTTAGCTAAAGAGGCTGCAATAATTCCTTTACCTAAAGAGGAAGTTACACCACCAGTAACAAAGATGAATTTAGTATTTTTTCGAGATGCCATAAGTTAATTTTGAAATGCCTGCTATACTTATGGGATACAAAGGTAGTATAAGCATTTTAAATAATTCATCTATTTTGGATAATAATATAAATTTTTCTGATATGAATTCAGAAAGCTTTCATAGTTAATAGGTTAATCTAACTTAATACGATTATTGGATGATATTAATTTGATTATTCTCAATTTAAAACCTCAAATTCTTTAAGATTTGGATACATATTTAAAGAAGGCCATGTATTAAGTTCTGATATATTTATGGTCATTACACTTTCATGTGAAGTAGCAATCTTGGCACCTTCTGGCGTAGTATTCCAATCATCCCAAGTGAATTTCATTCCACCAATTGGAATTATTTGAACCCACATTTTAACGTATTCAGCTAAAGCCGTTTTTTTGTCAACCACCCAAAGATAAGAATCGCCCGGTGTAACACCTCCAGTTTGATAAGTTACCAATAAGCCTTCTTTATTTTCATCGGTTTGAGGGACATATTTTCTAATCGTTCCGTTATCTTTTATTTTTGTAATGGGATTTAACCAAAATGAATCATTTGCCCAAATACCATAAGCTTCATCTAGCAGTTTATTAGATACTTCTTCTCTTTCTATTTTTTTCTCTTTTGCAAATGCTACACCTTCTTTGGTTCCAAGTTTTATAAATACATCATAGTTATCCCATGATACTTTTGCCCGATGATTTACTTTGTCCCAAACTAAGTGACGCTGACCAGTAAAATTCCATTCTACTACTGCGATAGCATGCCAGGCGGAATCATTAACTGCCTCAAGCATTCTATTAGCTAATTCTTCAGCTTTTGGACCTTCTTCCCCTGTAGGTAAATCTTCATCTACTATTAGATAGGCGAAATAACCAATGAGTCCTAAGCTTAATAATATGATGATAATCCACTTTAAAACTTTCATATATAAATATAGTTTAGAATGGGACGAATATGATTTTTTTAGTATCAAAGAATTCTTCTTCGAAATAATCCGATATAGACACTTCTTGATACATTCTTTTAATTTCAGACATTTCTTCCTCTAAATCTCCACCTTTTAAGGCAATTACGCCACAATTATCTTCAGGCTTGTTTGAATAAATCTTTTGATTAACCCAATGTAAGAATGGCTTCATTCTGGTTACAGCTCGACTTATTACAAAATTAAATTTACCTTTTGTCTTTTCCGCTCTTTGATGAAATGCTTCAACATTTTCTAATCCCAATGCTTCAATTACTGCATTTACAACTTTAATTTTTTTGCCAATGGAGTCCACTAAAGTGAATTCTGCATCGGGAAATAAAATTGCTAAAGGGATTCCAGGAAAACCACCTCCAGTTCCAACATCTAAGATTTTTTTTTCAGATAAATCTTGAAATTTAGCTATTGCTAAAGCATGGAGTATATGCTTTTCATAAATGTTTTCAATATCCTTTCTTGAAACTACATTTATTTTGTCGTTCCATTCAGCATATAAACTTCCTAATTCTTTAAATTGGGCTTTTTGTTGCTCACTTAAATCAATAAAGTATTTTTCTATAATCGCACTACTATCCATCTTAGAATCTATTCTCTTTTCCTTCAATTAATTCTCTCATTAATTCTCTGGATCTATGTAATTGTGCTTTTATAGTTCCTAAAGGGGCTTCTAATTCAGTTGCAATTTCCTCATAAGATAGTTCTTGAAAATATCTTAGCTTCACTAATCGCTGATATTTTGCAGGAAGTTTATCAACGAACATTCTCATTAATTCAATTCGCTGTTCTTTAATAGCTTTATCTTGAGGGGTTAAATTCCCTTTATCTTCTACATCAATCTCTACAGCATCACCATTATCATCTTTATAAGACGAATGAATGCTAATGGTTCTTAATTTCTTTTTTCTAATAAAATCAATAGCATTATTGGTGGCAATTCTGAAAAGCCAGGTACTAAATGTATAATCTTTTTTAAATCTATGTAAACTTTTGAAAGCTTTTGAAAAAGCTTCTATAGTAAGGTCCTCTGCATCATCAACATTACGAACCATTTTTAAAACCATGTGATAAACTGGTTTTTTATATCTTTTCATTAACTCAGCATAGGCCATTTGGTCTTTGGCAATTACTGCTTGATCTATTAGTCTGAAATCTTTTAACGCCTTCTCTGAGAAATTTCTATTTTTATTTATTTCCATTTATGATGCTTAGTTAGTGAAGCATATACTCCCCATATCCAATAAAACCCTACAAAAAAGAATTCTGTGATAGGTAAAAAGTAATGCCTAAAAAGTATTCCAAAATTAATGCTAAGCTTGTAAAACACGACATATTGTCCTATCAACCTTAGTAAAAAAGTTAAACTTAAAATTAAAAATTCAGTACGACTTCCCAAGATTAAACTAAATATTAATAAAATCCATATTAATGTTTGGCTAAAATGAAATAGTCCGAGTTTAAACTTGTCTTTATTTTTATAATATTTCCCTACTGATAAATGTCTTTTCTTCTGATTTAAATATTCCTTCCAGTTCGATTTGGGAGTTGAAAAAGTAATCGCATCAGGCGAAATGCAAATTTCAGTATTATCTTTATTCGCATTTTTATTAACCCATAAATCATCATCTCCCCCCATTATTTCTTGGAAACCATCAAATCCATTTGTTTTTAAGAAAAATGATTTTCTATACCCAATATTTCTTCCTACCCCCATATAGGGAGAATTTTTATAGGCAAATGATAAATATAATAAAGCAGTTTGAAGCGTTTCAAAATTTATAAATTGACTTAAAAAGCCAGAACCCTTATGGTATAATGAAACGCCTAAAACGATATCTATTTTATTTGTAAATAAAGATGACATTCTGTCAATCCAATTTGAAGAAGATGGCTTACAATCAGCATCACTCAATAGCAAAATTTCATTATTTGCTTCTTTTACGCCAATTGTGATTGCATATTTTTTAGGATTATAATGATTTGGTACTTTGTCTATATCAATAACTTTAAGTTTTCGGTTTTGTAATTGAACCTTATTTAACCACTCTTTTGTGCCATCTTTTGAACGATCATTGACTAAAATAACTTCATAATCCTCATAATGTTGGTTTAAAAAGGAGATTAAATTGGTTTTCAGGTTTTTTAACTCATTATGAGCACAGATTATTACAGATACGGGCTTTTTTGATGACTTATTGAAATCATGATCTGACTTATGAAAAATAAAAGGTATAAAGTATTTTGACTGAAAGTATAATTGAATCAGAAATGAGAAAATAAATGCAATACCTAGTAAGCTCATTTCAGTCATTTTATAAATTGATTTTGCATTTCAACAAAGATATTAGAAAATAAAAACTATAAATTCTTCAGAAGCTATATTTTTGCAATCTTATGCAATTTACTATTTCAAATAAAGATAAAAACTCAAGTGCTAGGGCAGGAGAACTGACAACAGCACATGGAACTATAAAGACACCGATATTTATGCCGGTGGGTACGGCTGGATCTGTGAAGGCAGTGCATCAGCGTGAATTAAAGGATGATATTCAAGCACAGATTATATTAGGAAATACGTATCACCTTTATTTAAGACCGGGATTGGATGTTTTACAAAAAGCAGGGGGGCTTCATAAATTTAATGGTTGGGATAAACCAATTTTAACTGATAGTGGTGGTTATCAGGTTTATAGTCTTTCTGGCACTAGAAAAATTAAGGAAGAAGGAGTAACTTTTAAATCTCATATCGATGGTTCTAAGCATATCTTTAGCCCTGAAGGAGTTATGGATATTCAGCGAAAAATAGGCGCTGATATCATTATGGCCTTTGATGAGTGTACACCTTATCCATGTGATTATGAGTATGCTCGAAAATCTATGGATATGACTCATAGATGGTTGGATAGATGTATTCAGCAATTTGACAATTCAGAAGGCCTATATGGTTATGAACAATCTCTATTTCCTATTGTACAAGGAAGTACCTATAAAGATTTAAGAAAGCGTTCAGCGGAAGAAATTGCTTCAAAGAATAGAGCAGGAAATGCAATCGGAGGTTTATCAGTTGGTGAACCTGCTGAAGATATGTACGAAATGACTGAATTGGTTTGTGATATTCTCCCGCAGGATAAACCGAGGTATTTAATGGGAGTAGGTACTCCTGCTAATATATTAGAATGTATAGCACTGGGTGTTGATATGTTTGATTGCGTAATGCCAACCAGAAATGCAAGAAATGGAATGTTATTTACGACAGAGGGTATCATCAATATTAGAAATAAAAAGTGGGAAGATGATTTTTCTCCGATCGATCCTAATCTTGGTACTTATGTGGATACATTTTATACAAAAGCGTATTTAAGACATTTAATTCATTCTAAAGAAATACTTGGAGCTCAAATTGCGAGTATTCATAATTTAACTTTTTACCTTTGGCTAGTGGGTGAAGCTAGAGAACAGATTATCTCTGGCACATTTTATGATTGGAAGGAGAAAATGGTCAAAAAATTAATGACTCGTCTTTAAGAATCAATATGAAGTTATTAGACAAATACATACTTAAAAAATTCTTGTCAACATTCATTTTCGTGGTTTTAATCATCTTGGCAATCGTGACAGTGATTGATTATACAGAAAAGAATGATGATTTCATGGAGCATAATCTATCATTATTGGAAATACTACCCTATTATGGAGCCTTCATACCATGGATCGGAAACTTGATTACTCCAATTACCATTTTTATTGCTGCTGTATTTGTTACTTCTAAAATGGCTGGGCATACTGAAATCGTAGCCATGCTGGCTAGCGGTATGAGCTTCAGACGTTTTTTATTTCCTTACATGCTGGGAGCTGGTATTGTAGGATTAGCTAGTTTTTTCTTAAACGCCTACATCATTCCAGATGCTAATAAAACCCGAATTGCTTTTGAAACTGCATATGTAAAAAAACCATTCTATTTTACTGATCGAGATATACACCTCAAAATAGCCCCTAATACTTATGCATATATGGAAAGCTACAATAATCAAAGAGATGTTGGTTATAGGTTTACATTAGAACTAATAGAAGATAAAATATTAAAAGAAAAGCTAAGTGCTAGAAGAATTGAGTGGGACTCTGCCCAAAGTAAATGGAAAGTGAGAGATTGGGATTTAAGAAAGTTCAATGGAATGGAAGAAATAGTTGAAAAGGGTCGAGAAATGGATACCGTTTTGAATATCACTCCAAAAGATTTCGGTAACACTTATGGACTTCAGGAAACACTGACCCTAAGTGAGTTAAATGATTATATTAGCTTATTGAAAGAACGGGGTGCAGATAATGTGAAAATTTACCTAATTGAGCGCTATATTAGATTTATGGCTCCATTTGCGGCCATTATTTTAACATTTATTGGAGTAGTAGTTTCATCAAAAAAGAAAAGAGGGGGGACGGGGTTTCAAATAGCCCTAGGATTTGTGATTGCTTTTGTATTTATCATATTCTTCATTTTAAGTAAAGCAATAGCTGAAAACTCTTCTATGAACCCAATATTAGCGGTATGGCTACCGAATATTACTTTTTCTATTGTAGGCCTAATACTTTATAAATTCGTACCACGATGACAGAAGAATTAAAAAACTATCTACAGCTTCATTTTGTAGTTTTAATTTGGGGATTAACAGCTATTTTAGGATTGCTTATTAATGTTTCAGCTGTTGCGGTAGTTTTTTATAGGACGCTCTTTTCTACGATAATTCTTTTAGGGTTATTACTTCTTTGGAAAAAAAGTTTTAAGGTTGAATTTAAAGAGTTTTTCAAGATAATCGGGGTTGGGTTAATAATTGGATTGCATTGGATATTATTTTTTGCTGCTGCTAGAGTCTCTACGGCTTCCGTTTGCCTTGTGGGTATTGCTACATGTTCATTCTGGACTAGTTTAATAGAACCACTCATGAGTAGTAGAAAAATTAAAATCTATGAATTGTTATTAGGGATATTAGTTGTTCTTGGATTGTATATAATCTTCAGATTAGAATTTCAATATATCGAAGGTTTAATAATGGCAATTCTGGCTGCAATGTTAGCTAGTGTTTTTACTGTGCTAAATGGAAAACTAACTCATAAGCACAATCATTATGTTATAACTTTTTATGAAATGATGGGGGCATGCTTATCTTCACTTTTATTTATCCCTTTGTATCTCTATTATTTCGATACTGAAATTGTAAACTTCATTCCAAATCAATTGGACTGGGTATATCTTTTATTATTGGCTGGTATTTGCACAGTATTAGCATTTTCAATGTCAGTAAAAATACAAAAAGTTTTAAGTGCTTTTGTAGTAAACCTTACAGTCAACCTTGAACCTGTTTATGGAATTGTATTAGCTTTTGCTATTTTTGGTGAGAAAGAAAAAATGAGTGCTGGATTTTATTTAGGTACTGCCATTATTTTACTTTCTGTACTAAGCTACCCTCTAATTAATAGAGTAGTGAAAAGAAGAGCTTTACAAAGTGACATAATTAGGTGATTATATGAGTTTTAGAAATATTTTTTTATTCCTTTTAGTAAGTTTTTTAAGTACAAATTTAATAGCCCAAAATGATATTGAATTAGAATCACCAGCACTACTTGAAGCGAAAGTAGGAGAAGGGGTTGTATTCTTAGTTAAATATGACAGACAAAATAATCAAGACCTAAAGCTTACATGGAAAAGCAGTATTTTGGATGCTAATTTTGATGATCAAGAAGGTGAATTTTATTGGAAAACTGATGCAAATGATATCGGCTTACATTCAGTTTTTTTCTACTTAAAGGATTCAGCTGACCAGATCGTATCAACTTCTAAAACTTTGATTAAAATTAATGCCTATGAATCAGTACCTACCATTGAAATGGAACCAGATTCATTAGAGAGTAGAGCTTTTATAAAACTTTTACAGGGAGAAGAATACAATTTAGAGTTTGTTGCCACCACTGCAAATAGTTCAAATGAGGATGATGTCATTCTAAATTACATTTGGAATAATAATACGGATTTAAATTCAATCGATCAGGCTGAGACACATATTATTGGAAATAGATTGCTTTTGACCTGGACGCCAAGCCAAAATCAGGCTAGTAAAAAATATTTTGATTTAGATTTGATCGCAGTAGATAATACTAATGCGGTAAATAGACGAAAATATCGTTTTCAAATAGTAAGTCAGGAGTTACCTCCTCGTTTAAGAAATAATGTAAATGATTCCTACATCATCACAGCTGATCAAAAGTTGGACATTGATTTTTCTGTAAATGATCCAAATAATGATCCTATAGTGTATTCAGTTGATATTCCTGTTAATTTGGGGGCTCCTTCAATTGACCAGAATGGTATATTTAGTTGGGAACTGAGTGCTATTGAAATGAGTAATATTAGTTCTTATTTTCCATTAAAAATTACGCTTAGAGCTGAAGAAGCTGATGACTCTAAGAATTTTGTAGAAAAAGAAGTTACTATACTTAAAAGTGATAAAAATGACCCTCCTTCTATTACAAAATTAAGTAATCTTAGTATAAGAGAGGGATATGATTTAAAGAGAAGGATTTTTATTAAAGATAATAATCATCCGATTTCTGATTTAACATTTACATTAGAAAATGAACCAGATTGGTTATATGTTCAACAACAGAATGGCAGAGTTTTCCTTATGACTGATACCATTGGGTTTGATATTGTAAAAGCTGATGGAATACCAGTTCAATTTGATGTTTTATTTACTGTAACTGATCCAGATGGGGCTTCTGATAGTAAATTCTTTACAGTTACTGTAAACGAGGGTGTAAACACGGAAAAACTCTATGAACAGCTCATTGATTATCAAAAATCAACTGATGCTTTATTAGTTGGACTTAGAAAGCAGATTAAAGAACTGGATAGTAAAGTACAAAGAAATCAACGCTTAAAGAAAGGATTATTATTCACCACTTTTTTTCTGGGTACTTTTAGTGCAACAGGTTCATTCTTTGAAGATCATACTATTGCAAACAAATCTATACCCTATGCTGGGGCATTATTAGCAGTAACAAGTAGTGTTAATGCACTTGCTTTTAATCAAGAGGGGAAAATTATTAATTTAAGAGGGAGATTAGAAGATGTTGAAAAATCTATAGTTCGAAATAAAAGTTATTTGAACACCTATTCAATCGAAGATGAAAATGATGATGAACTTCGTAATAGTGAATTAGTAAATAGAGTCCAATCATATAGGCAAGCTTTAATTGAACAAAGAATTGAATTAAGGAGATTAGAAGATGAGTATAGGGATTTGAATTACGTTCAAAGAAAAGTAAGAAAGTTTAATAAGAAGGGGAAAGTTGATAATTTAAGATGGAATTTTATTGATAAGATTTAAGAGTTCCATTCTCCTGCATTTTTTATTCAATTTGAATACCAGTGACCTTTTATCTTCAAATGAGTTTATTTTAAAACTAGATGTAATCCTGTAAATAAAACATTATCAATCATTTACTGTTTCAATTGCTTACTAAAAACAAACGAGATGAAAAAGTTATTGAAAGTAGTTGTATTAAGTGTATTTGTATTAGGATTGTCATTCTCAGTTAAAGCTCAAAACAAAAATATTGTTGAATTAGCGGTAGGTACTGAGTCCCTTTCAACATTGGTAACAGCAGTAAAAGCAGCTGGTTTAGTAGAAACATTGAGTGGAGCAGGTCCATTTACTGTTTTCGCCCCAACAAATGCAGCATTTGAGGCTCTTCCAGATGGTGTTTTGGAGTCACTACTAAAGCCCGAAAATAAAGATCAATTAGTAGCAGTTTTAACGTATCACGTTATTGGAGCAAAGGTAATGTCAACTGATTTGAAAGAAGGTCAAAAAGCTAAAACTGTACAGGGTGAGGAAGTTAGCATTAGTTTAAAAGGTGGTGCTACTGTAAGCGGAGCGAATGTTGCGAAAGCAGATATTAAGGCATCTAATGGAGTAGTACATGTTATTGATGCAGTTGTTTTACCTCCATCAATGAAATAATTTGAATAATTAGATACCATGAAAACCTCAAAAATTAATTTTGAGGTTTTTTTATGTTTATAATTTTAATATTTGATCAGCCTTGATTGATTCAACGTCCGAGTTATCATTAAATAGGCCAAAAATAGTAGAACCACTGCCGGTCATGCTTGCATAAATTGCACCCAAATCATAAAGAGATTGCTTAATTCCTTTTAATTGAGGGTGCTTTTGAAAAACTGATTCCTCAAAATCGTTTTTAAGTTTATCCTTCCAATCCTGAATAGCGAAATTGTTAATCACTTCTTTTACTGATATTTCTGGTTTTTTGGGAATAATGCCGCTGTAAGCTTCTGCTGTTCCAATATGAATTCCAGGATAAATAATTCCTAAATACATACCAGAAAGGTCTAGATTACAATCCTCAAAAATTTCTCCTCGTCCACTTACAAACTTTGGTTTGTTTTCTATAAAAAAAGGACAATCGCTACCTAATTGAAGTGCCATTTCCTCTCGTTCTGAAATGGATAAATTCAAATTAAAATAATCATTTAAGAGATTTAACATAAAAGAGCCATCAGCCGAACCTCCACCCATACCAGCTCCCATTGGTATATGTTTATGAAGAATGATTTTGACATTGGGGATGTTATAACGTTCCTTAACAGTATTAAATGCTTTGATCACTAGGTTATGCTCATAATTTCCAGGGATTTCTAAACCAGTAGTCTGAAATTCCAATTTTTCAGAAGGGATTATTTCCAAGGCATCTTTGATAGGTATAGGGTAAAAACATGATTCAATATCATGATAACCATCAGCTCTTTTGGCTGTGATGTTTAGTCCTAAATTAATTTTAGCGTTTGGAAATACGAGCATCTGGTGATTTTGAAAACCTGTCAGGTTTTGATATTGATAAAAGGCAGTAGTTTATTATACTCCGCAATCAAATATAGGGTAAACCTGACAGGTTTATGGTAAATAGAATTTATTTCATTTCGTCAATTAGCTCCTCAGAGATTCCAGTGAATGAATAACCACCATCATGGAATAAGTTCTGCATGGTAACTTTTCTCGTGAAATCAGAGAACATCATAATGACATAATCTGCACATTCTTCGGCCGTGGCATTTCCTAATGGGGACATTTTTTCAGCAAAGTTATAGAATGAATCAAATCCACTAATACCAGAGCCAGCAGTAGTAGGAGTAGGGGATTGAGAAATAGTGTTTACTCTCACATTCTTTCTTTTTCCAAAATGATAGCCATAGCTACGTGCAATTGATTCTAATAATGCTTTGGCATCAGCCATATCGTTATAGAATGGATATGTACGCTGAGCTGCGATATATGATAAACCTAAAATAGAACCGTATTCATTCATTACGTCCATTTTATCTGCTGTTTGCATCATTTTATGAAATGACACAGCTGAAATATCATAAGTCTTTTGCAACCAATCATAGTTTAAATCATTGTAGGCTTTTCCTTTTCTCACATTTGGTGACATACCAATTGAGTGAAGAAGGAAGTCAAAGTTTCCACCTAATATTTCTTTTGATTCAGTATATAATTTAGTGATATCATCAACAGAAGTTGCATCGGCAGGAATCACTTCAGTATTACATTCTTTAGCTAGTTCCTGAATGCCTCCCATTCTTAAAGCAACTGGAGCATTGGTTAAAACAAATTGTGCACCTTGTTCTTTTGCTTTTAAAGCGACTTTCCAAGCAATAGAATTTTCATCTAATGCACCTGTTATAATTCCTTTTTTTCCTGCTAATAAGTTATTTGACATAGTTTTCTGTGTTGTGTTTGAGCAAAAATATAAATTAATTATTGAGTATAATATTTAATCCAGTAAAAATGAATGCATTTATTGATTCAAATTGGGATCAAATTTTTTCTTTGCGCCTTCCTTACCCTCAGTATAGTTGTAAAACACTCTTTGAGTTGGGTAAGCAAAATCTATATCATCTTGCTTTGCAAAATTATCTAATATTGCTTCCCATACATTATTTTCTACTACTCTTCTTTTTTTAGGCTCAGATAAAAAACGAATGGTTAATTCTACCCCGCTATCCTTTACTTGTGTATACACAATAGGAGTGAGGTTACTGTAAAATATCATATATTTCTTCGAAGCTTCCAGTAACTTTCGCTTTGCAGAAAAGGATAACTCTTCTGCATGGATATTGATGATATTTTCTAAAATCTCTTTAGCTTTTCTCCAATTGCTTTCAAAGGTTACTAATACTGGTAATTCAAGCCAAATATGACTAAAACCTTGATTATAATTCGCCTGACTTACTTTAAAAACTTCACCATTTGGGACGTGAATAATTCTTCCAGTACTTTGTTCTGCAGCTACCCAATTGCCAATTTCATTAATAGTAAATTGAAAAAAACGGATATCGATCACATCTCCAGAAACACCTCCGATTTCAATTCTATCCCCAACTTCAAAAGGTTTACGAACGACAATAAAGAGCCATGCTGCTAAATTTACTATGGGGACTTGAAGTGCAATGGCTAAACCGGCACTTACTAAACCTAGAAATGTACCTATTGAATCAATCTTATCAATCCAAATATTAGCTAGCGCAATAAGTAAAATGATATAATAGGCATTTTTAACCCCATTCTTCCATTGATAGCGATCTTTTACATCTTTAAAATTCTTGAAAATTAATTGAAGAGCTAAAAACCTGATAAGCAGTAAAACAAATAAAGCTAAAAAGCTATGAAATATTTTTAATTGCAAATCAGGGCTAATTTGCCACTCATTTTCGAAATATGACATGATGTTTTCGACCATATCGCAATATAGGAAAATGCAGATTCTATTAAGAAAAGTTTAGACTTAAGCTTCTAAAAAATATTAAAACCTTTTCAATGCTAAATCACTCACATGATCCCCAATAGATAGGGAAGAGGTAGCCGCTGGAGAAGGAGCATTGCAAACATTTACAGCATTGCTTTCCTCTAGTATCAAGAAATCATCAATTAAGCCGCCATTTCTGTCACAAGCTTGCGCTCTAACACCCGCACCACCAGGAGTTAAATCACTTTCAGTAATGTCGGGCAAAAGCTTCTGAAGAGCAGTTGTAAAGGCTGATTTAGAGAATGAACGATACATCTCCCCAAAGCCAGTTTTCCAGTATTTAGCGGCTACTTTTTGAAAACCGGGCCAAGCCAATGATTCTCCTAACTCAACTAAATTGAATAATGACTTTCGGTAGCCCTCTCGTTTGAAAGCTAGTACCGCATTTGGGCCTGCTTCAATACCACCATTGATCATTCTAGTGAAATGTACACCTAAAAATGGGAAGTTAGGATCTGGAACTGGATATACTAAATTCTTAATTAAATACTGCTTTTCTGGCTTAATCATAAAATATTCCCCTCTGAAAGGAATGATTTTTAAATCAAGCTTTTCCGTAGTGAGTTTAGCAATTTTATCAGAATACAATCCAGCACAGTTCACCACTAATTTGGTTTCATAGCTATTGTTATTTGTTATAACAGTAGTCACTCCACCTTTTTCTTGAATATCAGTCACTTTTTGACTTAGGATTATTTCTCCGCCTAATTCTTGAAATTTTTCAGCATACTTTAAAGAAACAGCAGTATAATCTATTATTCCGGTTTGAGGCACATAAATACCTGCGATTCCATTTACGTAAGGCTCTCGCTCTTTTACTTCTTCTTTAGTAAGTCTTAACAAACCCGACAATCCGTTCTGATTTCCTCTTTCCTCAATCATGGATAAGGTCGGAAGTTCTGATTTATCTGTAGCCACAATTACTTTACCACATAGTTCATATGGAACTCCTTCTTCATCACAGAATTTTAATAGTTGGTTGTAGCCATCAATGCAATTTTTAGCTTTTAAACTACCAGGTTTATAATAAACACCTGAGTGAATTACTCCACTATTATTACCCGTTTGATGTTGTGCTAGCTTTTCTTCCTTCTCCAATAATAAAACGGATAACTTTGAATTCTTTTGTTTGATTTTCAAAGCTGTGGCTAAGCCTACAATACCACCACCAACTATTATAATATCTTTCATTTTTTAGATTTTAGGATCTATTTTCTAGAGACTAGATTTTAGGATTTTTACTATAAAATTTTTCAGATAAATAACACCCTTTATTAAACATCCATTACTCAAATAGTAAAAATATTTATAATTATGGATTGAACTTTCAAAAGAGCCTTTAAATTTAATTTACAATAACTAAATAGTAATTCTTTTTACCCCTTTGCACTAAAATGTATTTTCCTTGAAGCAAAGTAAAATCAACTCCCGCATTAGCATCCTGAACTTTCTCTTTATTTACACTTACTCCTCCACCTTTAATCATCTTTCTGGCTTCACCTTTAGAAGGGAAGATTGTTCCTTGCGTTAGTTCAGAAAGAAAGTCTGTTACATTTTCAGTATTGTCTAAGTCAGATTTATTAATTGTGATTTGAGGGACCCCTTCAAAAACGCTTAATAAAGTTTCTTCATCAATACTCTTTAATTCTTCAGTGGTTGATTTTCCAAATAAGATAGAAGAGGCTTTCAGAGCCATATCTAGAGCTTCTTGTGAATGAACTCTAACGGTTAATTCTTCAGCTAAAGCTTTTTGAAGAACTCTTAAATGTGGTGCTTCATTATGCTCTTTTTCTAATGCTTCAATTTCTTCTTTTCCTTTTGTACTGAAGATTCGGATGAAGTTACTCATGTCTTCATCCGAAGCATTTAACCAAAACTGATAGAATTTATATGGGGAAGTTTTTTTAGGGTCAAGCCATATATTTCCACTCTCAGTTTTACCAAACTTTGAACCATCAGCCTTTTTAATCAATGGACAAGTAACCGCAAAAGCTTCCCCTTGCTCCATCTTACGAATCATTTCAGTACCAGTAGTAATGTTTCCCCACTGATCAGAACCACCCATTTGAAGCTTGCAATTCTTTTCTCTGTATAAATGAAGGAAATCATATCCTTGCACGAGTTGATAGGTAAACTCTGTAAAGCTCATTCCTTCGCTAGATTCAGATGACAATCTTTTCTTTACAGAATCCTTCGCCATCATGTAGTTCACTGTGATATGCTTTCCTACATCGCGGATGAATCCTAGGAAACTGAAATCTTTCATCCAGTCATAGTTATTCACTAGTTCAGCTTTATTATCAGCTTCATCATCAAAAACTAAGAAGTTTTGAACTTGAGCTTTTATAGCGGCTTCATTATGTCTTAAAGTAGCTTCATCCAATAAGTTTCTCTCTTTTGATTTTCCCGATGGATCACCTATCATTCCAGTAGCACCACCTAATAAAACGAATGGTTTATGACCAGCATCTTGAAAATGCTTTAACATCATGATTCCAACTAAATGACCAATATGAAGAGAATCAGCTGTAGGGTCAATACCCACATAAGCACTGCTCATTTCTTTTGCCAATTGTTTTTCCACGCCCGGCATCATGTCGTGAATCATGCCTCTCCATTGAAGCTCTTCTATAAAATTCTTTTGCATATTTCTATTGTTGAAAGTCAGATTACTTGTAGTGGCTGCAAATATAAAAGGCTTAGTAAGGAAATAATAGTGAATTTTAAATTAGATTTTGGATTATGAGTATGGAGATGATGAAATTAGAATTCTTTACATTTGATTTCTTAATTCTAGACTATGATCAAACAATCCTATAGAACACATAAAGCAGGCTCATTTAAAAGACTAAAATTAGTAGAAGAAGAAATATTAAATCCTAGTGAAAACGAGGTGCAAGTTGCCGTAAAAGCGGTAGGATTAAACTTTGCTGATGTCTTTGCCATTTTAGGTCTCTACAGCGCGACTCCTGAAGGTAGCTTTATTCCTGGTTTAGAATATTCTGGTGAAATCATTGCAAAAGGAAGTAAAGTCAAAGATTTTGAAATAGGAGATAGAGTTATGGGAGTGACTCGTTTTGGTGCTTACACTTCTCATATTAATATTGATCAAGCCTATGTAAGTAAAATTCCAGCTAATTGGACCTTTGAAGAAGGGGCTTCCTTTTTAGTGCAAGCCCTAACTGCATATTATGGCTTGTTTCATTTAGGGAATTTGAAAAAAGGAGATACCGTTTTAATACATTCTGCAGCAGGTGGTGTAGGACTTTTAGCGAATAGAATGGCACAACAATATGGTGCTTACACGATTGGAACTGTGGGTTCAGCTGCAAAAATTGATTTATTAAAAAAGGAGGGGTATCAGAAATATATCGTTCGCTCAAGTAAATTCAAGCATGATCTGGATGAAGCATTGGCTGGAAGAGAGCTTAACGTGATTATGGAATGCATAGGAGGTAAAATTTTTAAAATCGGATATGAAATGTTAGCCCCACAAGGAAGATTGGTGAATTATGGTTCTGCAAGATATGGCAGTACTGGTAATTCACCCAATTGGCCAAAGTTGGTTTGGCAGTATTTGACAAGACCCAAAATTGATCCTCAAAAAATGATTGAAACTAATAAAGCAATTCTTGGCTTCAATTTGATCTGGCTGTACGAGAAGAAAGATCTTATGAGGCAGATTTTAGCTGAATTAGAAAATCTAAATATGGAAGCTCCATATATTGGTCATCAATTTGAGTTCTCCCAAATGCATGAAGCTTTGAAACTATTTCAATCTGGAAAAACAACAGGGAAGGTTGTTTTAACTCTTTAGAAAATAAAAGTGAACTTAAGTTAACTTATTAGTAATTATTTTGTGGCTTTAAATACCTTGTTTTTTACAAATGACCAGAATTCTTTTCTTTCTTCCGATGAGGAAATTAATGCTTTCAAAGTATTGCCAAAATTAGCTGTTCCACTAACTTTTTCTTCCTTCTTAATATTTGGAAGAGGAGTAGGTTCCGGCTTAGGCTGAGGAGCAACTTCTGGTGTTTCTTTAGCATTATTAGTTTTCATCCCGAAGTTTTTAGGATCTAATTTTTCAGCATCTTTATAGTGTTCCTCCGCTCGTTTATGGTTTCCCATTTTTCCTAAAACTAAGCCTAGATTATTATGTGAAATAGCATCCTCAGGATCAAGTTCTAATGCTTTTTGGTAGTCATCCTTAGCGCCCGCTAAATCATTCATATGATCTTTTATAAAGGCTCTGCTTGCATAGCGAAAAGGATTTTCGGGCTCCATTTCCACTGCAGTATTGAAATCTGATATTGCAGCATCCTGCTGCTTAGCCATATAATAGATTAAACCTCTTTCAGCGAAAAGCTCTGCGCTGTCAGGTTTCAGTTTAATAGCTTTGCTTAAATCAGATTGAGCAGCTTGATAATCTTTAATTTTAAAATATGCTTTTCCTCTTTGGTAAAAAGCGATTGGGTTTTGATTGTTTTTGGTAATGTATTGAGAATATAAATGAATACCTTGTTTATAGTCACCGTTCTGGCAATAATTTGAAGCTGTAGTTAATAAGATATTAATATCTTCCATTTAAATATTTTTTTATTGGGAATAATCCTAATTGTAAAATTATATAAGTAACAACTATTGAGAAAGTCTAGAGTTTCTCAAATTATCACATTTGATGCTATTACTGATTTTGATTTATAAAGTTTTCTATCCAGTCGTATGCCTGATTGTTACTATTAATAAATTGCGTAATCATGGGCACATGCTTTTTCTTTTCTTGTAAATGATAATTTGGCTTAGGCTCAATTTTTTTATACTCCTTCATGAATCTCTCAGTGCTTGAAAGAATACCAGGCAATGTTTTTCCACCCATCATAATTAATAATGGCGGATCATTTTTATCCAAATAGTAAATAGGTGAAGTTTGCTTCCAAATCTCAGAATCATTCGTAAATGTCTTCAAATAGGAAGTTCCCGCTGGGTAGTTTCTCTTTTTTAAAAAGCCATACATGTCTAAGCCAGCAGCATCGATCAGAATAGCGCCTTTTATCGGATTCTCTGTATTGAGCTCATTGAAATAATCATCTTTTAAACTGATTAGAGTGGCCAAATGTCCTCCTGCAGAGTGGCCTGATATAAATATCTGGTCTGGATTTCCACCATATTCTGAAATATTTTCCTTTACCCACTTTGTGGCAGCTGACACTGCAAGTGCCATATCCGTAACAATGTAATCTGGACTTAATGGATAGTCGATAATAACTGCAACAATACCTTTTCGAGCCAATCTTTTTCCAAAGTAATTATAAAGTTCTTTCTTTCCTGAATTCCAACTGCCACCATGCACAAATATTAAAACTGGATTATTTTGACTGTTATTTTTGGGGCTAAATATGTTAAGGTTCTTTTCTGGTAAGTTTGCAATAACATTATCCTTCATATAGGGCACCTCTTTTGTTTTGCTGACTTTACAGGCAGAACTGTAAAGAATTATGAAAAGAATAAGTATAGTTGAGGTAAAATTTGAAAATGGATTTGAATGTATTTTTAACATTTATATTTAACTGTTTTCGGTTTTATAAGTTTGACTTTAAATAAATGATTAATATTATCTTTTTAATCAGCGAATCATTAGCCATAACAGTGATTAAGTGGCTAATAATTATATGACTAATTATTTAATCAATACAAATATATAAAGTATGATACAAGCTTGGATGAGAGGGGTGTTATTAATTGCCTCAGTTTACAATACTGCATGGGCAATATTTTTGTTTTGGAGTCCGGATAGTTATATTAAGTGGATGACAAATGGAGATCAGAGTTCTAATGATTGGGTTTTCTATCAGGCTATTGGAATACTGATTGTAGGGTTTATGATGTTCCTTGGTTTCTTAAAACCTTTAAGATTTAAATGGCTTATTCTGTTATCATTTTTTGCTAAACTGATAGGAGGGATTGCAGTTTATTTTGTAATCATGAATGGTGTTTTTACAAAAAAATTCATGTTTCATTTATTAATGAATGATTTAGTTTGGCTTATTCCTTTATTATCAATTGTGATTGCAACATTTAAACCAAAAAATAGCCGCTGAAAAAGGATTGGATTGATTTCAGTTTGATAATTCTTTAAATCGTTTGAAATTTAAAATTTTTATGAGAAATATATTCGCACTGATAATATTCATTTTTACTGTTCAATTATCCAATGCCCAAGTTAAAGAGGCAGTAAGTTCATCTGAAATTCTTCATCAGATGGAAAAGCTTAAAAATACCACTCGGGTTTTATATATGGCTGCTCATCCAGATGATGAAAACACGCGCTTCATAGCCTATGTAGAAAATGGAAAAAAATTTGATGCTGGGTATTTATCCTTAACTCGTGGAGATGGAGGTCAAAATGTAATTGGACCTGAGCTCAGGGAAGGATTAGGATTAATAAGAACTCAAGAATTATTGAAAGCACGTTCAATAGATGGTGGACAGCAGTTTTTTACAAGAGCAAATGACTTTGGCTATTCAAAAAATCCTAAAGAGGCATTTAATAAATGGGGTAAGGAAAAGCTTTTATCAGATGCGGTATGGGTCATTAGAAATTTTCAACCTGATATAATTGTAACTCGCTTTAATGAAACTCCCGGTATCACACATGGTCATCATACTGCTTCGGCAATATTGGCTCATGAAGCCTTTGGAAAAGCAGGAGATAAAAATTCTTTTTCTGAGCAGCTAAAATGGGTAAATGTATGGCAGCCAAAAAAGATTTATTGGAATACTTCATCTTGGTTCTTCAGCAGAAATGGTGGCTTCGATGAAGATAAATATATTAGCGAAGATGTAGGAGGATATGATCCATTATTAGGGATTTCATATACTGAATTAGCCGCATTAAGTAGAAGTAGTCATAAATCCCAAGCTTTTGGCACTGCTGGTTCAAGAGGAGAAGAGGTAGAGTATTTCGAATATTGGGAAGGGTCTGATTCAAAGCAGAAATTATTTGCTGACATAGATAATAGTTGGTCAAAATTAAAGGGAGGGTCAGGTATTCAAAAAGAAATTGAAAAATTAATCAAGGAATTCAATCCCAAAAAGCCTGAAAACTCAATCAATCAACTTTTCACAATAAAGGATTTAATTGAGGAATTAGATGATTCTGCCATTAAAAAAGATAAATTAAAAGCCTTAGAGGAGTTAATTATCAATTGTGCTGGATTGTACAATTTGTTCTACACTAGTAATCCTTATGGTTCACCCGAAGATAAAATCTCAGCAAATCTAGAATTAGTTAACCGTTCTTCAGCTGAAGTAGAATTTATTTCAGCTAGTTTGGCTAATGTTGAAGGTGTAAATAATGAATCAGTTGCACTTGAATATAATCAGGTTGAAATTAAGAAGCTAGTATTTAATATACCACAAGACTTCCCGTATTCAAATCCTTATTGGTTGAATGAGCCATCAGATAATGGTTTATACATTGTAAAAAATCAAGAACTAATTGGTAAACCTGAAAATGATCCTTCTTTCACAGCCACTGTTGTTTTGAAAATAAATGGCAAGGATTTTAAATTTAGTTCTCCATTAAAATTTAAATCTTCGGATAGAATTAAAGGGGAGATTATCCAGCCTTTTTATGTGGTACCACCAGTTTCAATTGAGTTTTTAGAGGAAGTTTCAATTTATACTTCAAGTGGCCAAGAAAAAGAAATTTCTTTAAATATTAAATCATTGAAAGATAATGCTTCAGGTGAGTTAAGTTTAGACCTGCCAAAAGGATGGGAAATAGTAGAAAATGACAAAAAGCTAATATTTGAAAATCTTCTTAAAGACAATTCTAAGACATTTAGCATAAAAATTAAATCAGGAACTAAGCCCGGAAAATTTTCTTTAAAAGCTACTGTACAGATAGGAAATGTTGAGGTCAACAAAAATGTGCAAGAAATTCAATACGATCATATTCCAAATCAAGTAATCATACAAAATGCGGAACAGCAATTGGTATTGGCTGATGTTCAAATTGCAGGTAGCAAAATAGGGTATATTGAAGGTGCCGGAGATGCCGTAGATGAGGCCTTGAAAGCTATGGGCTATGAGGTTGAAAATATTGATATTGAATCTATTAGTCCTGAAGAGTTGAAAAAATATGATGCTATAATCGCAGGTATACGTGCTTATAATGTTAATGAAGCTTTACAGATCCATTATGGTAAAATGAAAAATTATATGGAATCTGGAGGTGTTTATATGGTTCAATACAACACTACTTACAGTCTGCCTGATACTGATTTCTGGCCTTATCCATTAATTCTTTCTAGAGATAGAATTACTGTTGAGGAAACAGAAATGGAATTCATCAACCCTAAACATGAAGTATTGAATTACCCTAATAAAATTACAAATCAAGATTTTGAAGGTTGGGTTCAAGAGCGTGGGCTTTATTTTCCAAGTAATTGGGATTCTCATTATGAACCTATTTTAGTAGGGAATGATCCGGGTGAAACTCCAAAAAGGGGATCACTTTTAGTGGCAGATTATGGCAAAGGTAAGTTTGTTTATACTGGCCTAAGTTTCTTTAGAGAGCTACCAGCAGGAGTGCCAGGTGCATATCGCTTATTAGCAAATTTATTAGCCGCCAATCCTCAGCATTGATTATTTAAGTGCCATTAATCAAGAATTTTACACGATTGGTCGATTAAACGTTTAAACACGGGAACAAAATATATACATTCGTGTTTAATGTTACAACAATACAAAATGTAACAATTTATTAAGTAGTTAAATTTAAAGGTAAGATGAAGTTAGAAGAAGAAATTAAACAGTCGAAGTTCGAGACTGAAAGGCAAAAAGCCATTTTAAATGTTATCTATACTGCCAATTGGATTGGATCTGTTCAACATAAAATATTTAAAAAACATAAATTAACAGCACCTCAATATAATGTATTAAGAATATTAAGAGGTACATTTCCTGATCCATTAACTGTTTCTTCTATACAAGAAAGAATGCTTGACAAAATGTCTAATGCATCTAGGCTTGTGGATAAATTAGTAGAAAAAGGGTTGGCAGAAAGATCAATTTGCATGTATGATAGAAGGCAAGTTGATGTTGTTATCACTACTTCAGGTCAAAAGCTATTAAAAGAAATAGAACCTGAGTTATTTAACTTCCACAATGAGGCTATGGTCTTAACTGAGGAAGATGCAGCAGCAGTTAATAAAGCGTTGGATAAAATAAGAGGATAATTTTTTATATATTGGGTAGTTGTAATTAAGTTGAAATTATAATGAACCTAATATCTAATATAGGAAGATTCTTATTTGCTATTCCAATGATAATATTTGGGGTATTTCATTTTGTAAACACTAAAACTTTACAAAATGTGGTACCTTCTTTTATTCCTGGCCATACTTTTTGGGTTTACTTAACAGGGGCAGCTTTGGTTGCAGCGGGAATCAGTATCCTTATCAAAAGGCGAATACATTTAGTTTCTAATTTACTCGCCATTATGTTATTAATTTTTGCAGTATTTGTACATCTTCCGATGGCAATGGAGGGTAATCAACTGTCAGCTAGCTCATTATTAAAAGATATTGCTTTGGCTGGCGCTAGTTTTGTGATTGGTCAGTATTTTAAAAATGAATATACCTAATGAAGTTTCTTAAAAGGTTTCTTATTGCTTTAATTCTAATTATTGCAACTATTTTTATAATTTACAAATTAGGTCCTAAAATTCCTGAGCCTATCTTTTCTCATACATTACCTGAAATTCCAGCTGATATTATTACGTTAGATAATTGGGTTAAACAACATGAAAGTAAATATCCAACTCTTAAAGCTGGTAATGAAGCTAAAATAGTTTGGAATGATGGCATTTCAATATCAACTGAATATGCCATTGTTTATTTACCTGGCTTTGGGGCAAGTCATCAAGAAGGATTCCCTGTTCATACTAACTTAGCTGATAGTTTAAACGCTAACCTTTATTTAGCCCGTTTAAAGGGACAAGGTTTAAATTCTGAAAATGCATATAAAGGCTTAACTGCTGAGTCCTACATGGAATCAGCTATGGAAGCATTGTCTGTCGGGAAATTATTAGGGGAAAAGGTGATTATTGCAGCTACTTCTACTGGTGCTGCGCAAGCTTTATGGTTAGCATCTGAATTTCCGAATGATGTTGAAGGTTTGATATTATACTCGCCCTATATAGCTTTAAGACAAGCTTTTAATGAAAGGTTGGTTTTAGGTCCTTGGGGTAAGAATATTACCAAGTTGGTGATGGGCGGGGAAATTAATCATGAGGTAAGGCCAGATTCAATAGCAGCTTTTTGGTCTGAATATTATCATGTTGATGCCTACTATTCCTTGTTTAGTATGATTAATAAAAGTATGATTCAGGAAACTTTTCAAAAGGTGCAATGTCCTGTATTTATGGCTTATTATTATAAAGATGAATCTAATCAGGATAATGTAGTCTCAGTAGAGGCTATGAAAGAAATGTTTGCTCAATTATCTTCAAAAATTAAGAAAGAAATTCCATTCCCAGAAAGTGGTAATCATGTGATTGCCTCTAGACTTCGTTCCAAGGATTGGATAGGTGTTCAAGACAGCAGTTGGCATTTTATTAAAAATAATATTATAAATTAATATTAATTTATAAAACGCAGATATAAAGGGTTTTATGTCTTTTATTCTATAGTCTGATATAGAGTTTTATTTATAATTAACTTTCATTTTTCTCATAATTTATTTCTTTAGCATAATTCTTGTTTATTTGCATCTTGAAATAAATTGACAATATTAAAATAGCATTTCAATTCTAAAGGACTGAATGAAAAAAATAGATAAACTCATCTTAAGATCTTTTATAGGGCCCTTCCTGATAACTTTTTTTGTGGTAGTATTTATTTTACTAACACAATACATGTTAAAATATTTTGATGATTTTGTGGGGAAAGATTTAGGCTTCAGTGTTTTTGCTGAGTTAATAGCTTATTTCAGCATAAATATGACTCCCATAGCTTTCCCTTTAGCAGTTTTATTATCTTCTTTAATGACTTTTGGAAACTTAGGGGAGCATTTTGAATTAACTGCTATTAAAAGTGCAGGAATTTCATTGGTTAGAGTATTAAGGCCGCTCTTTGTTTTTGTTGTTTGCTTAAGTGCGCTTGTATATTATTCGAATAATTTTATAGTACCCAAAGCGAATTTAGAGGCATACAGTCTTTTATATGATATAAAACAAAAGAAACCTTCTATTGATATTAAAGAGGGTGCGTTTTATGGAGGTATTCCTGGATATAGTATTAAAGCCAATAAAAAATACGATGATGATAAATCTTTAGGAGATTTAATTATTTATAATCATTCAAAAAAGAAAGGGAATACTGAAATCATTTTAGCTGATTCAGCATTAATGTATACCATTTTAGGTGATAAATACCTTGTTATGGAACTGTTTGATGGAAGGTCATACACAGAACAAGATCCGAGTAAACCCGATAAACCATCCAATTATATAAGAAATATATTTCAGCATAATAAAGTGGTTTTTAGCTTAGCTTCTTTTGAAATGGAAAGGACTGATAAAGAACTCTTTTCTTCAAATAGATTGATGAAGAATGAAGCTCAACTAAGGAATGATGTTGATTCTATGCAAAATGACATCATAAAATCAAAAAGAGTAATTTATAGATATACGCCTCGCTTTTTTAATCTGCACATGAAGGAAATTGATGACATCAAACCCGAATCAGTAGCAGAATGGGAGGAAATGAAAGAAGATACTGTAAAAGTAGATTCCGACTCAGTTAAAATAGATGATATTGAACCAATAGAAAATCAAAATAGACCCAAACAAAAGTATTTAAATAAGGCGATCGTAAATAATAACAATACAGAAGAAGAAAAGGAAGTACCTAAAAGCGTCATTACTAAATATGACTCTACTTTAATTGCAAAAGCCGACAGTGCTTTTTTTAGTAGGAATAGGGGTTTTAACAGCATAATTGACAAACCTCGATTTGCAAAAAATAGATTGAAAGGCGAAAATACCAGGATAGAAAGAAGAGAATTTGAAAGCAATGTATATTCTATTGAAGCAAATAAGAAGTTATCTGATGCAGTGGCTTGTATTGTTATGTTTTTAATTGGAGCACCTTTAGGCGCTATTATTAAAAAGGGAGGTTTAGGATTTCCAGTTATAATTTCAATTATATTCTTTATTGTTTCCTATGTGATCAATACCTCTGGGATAAAATTAGGCAGGGCAGGAGATGTAAACGTATTTGCAGCGGTTTGGGCCTCTAATGTAATACTTCTGCCGTTTGGTTTGTTCTTCCTCAGACAAGCTAGAAATGATTCAAGATTATTTGAAGTGGATTATTATGCGGTAAAAATCGCAAAAATTTTCAAGTTTTTCAAAAGGAAAAAATAAATAGTCTTTTTGTTCCATCAAAAATACATGTATATTTGCGGCTGTTTTAAAATAATATAATAACGCTAACTATGTATTTAGACACAGAAAAGAAAAAAGAGCTGTTCAAAAATCATGGTCGGTCAAAAGCAGATAATGACACAGGTTCGGCAGAATCTCAAATTGCGCTTTTCACCTTCCGAATCAATCATTTGACGCAGCACTTAAAAGTTAACAAAAAAGATCACTCATCAAGAACTGGTCTTTTGAAACTTGTAGGTAAAAGAAGAAGATTGTTAGATTATCTTTACAAGAAAGATATTGAAAGATACAGAGCAATCATTGCTGAATTAGGATTAAGAAAATAAATCACTTTTCACAATAAAAAGGGAATCTATTAGGTTCCCTTTTTCCATTATTATCACCCCATTAAATACCACATCTTATTTAGGACGTGTATAGCAAATGCGGACAATTAACAACAAGACGAGAAAACAGTAAAAAAATTATTTATGGCTATACCAAATGCAATAAAAAAAACATTCAATCTACCTGATGGTAGAGAAATTAGTATCGAAACAGGGAAGTTAGCTAAACAAGCTGACGGATCAGTTGAAGTTAGAATGGGAGATACCATTTTATTAGCAACCGTTGTTTCAAATAAAGAGGCTAGAGAGGGAGTAGATTTCCTTCCAATGTCTGTAGATTACCAAGAAAAATTTGCTTCATCTGGAAAAATACCAGGTGGATTCCTTAAAAGAGAAGGAAAATTATCTGACTATGAAGTTTTAACTTCAAGATTAGTAGATAGAGCATTAAGACCTTTATTCCCTTCTGATTACCATGCAGAAACACAGGTTTTCATACAATTATTCTCTTTAGGAGAAAATGACTTACCTGATGCATTAGCGGCATTAGCAGCTTCAGCTGCACTTACTGCTTCCGATATACCATTTGCAGGCCCGATCTCTGAAGTAAGAGTGGCTCGTGTTGATGGTAAAATGATTGTTAATCCTGATGCTAAGCAATTAGAAGAATCTGACATCGATATGATTATCGCAGCCACCATGGATAATATCATGATGGTAGAAGGAGAGATGGAAGAAATTTCAGAAGAAGAAATGGTGGAAGCCATCAATTTCGCACATGATGCCATCAAAATCCAATGTCAGGCACAATTAGATTTAGCAAAAGATGCTGGTAAAACTGAAAAACGTGAATACAACCACGAAGAAGAGCCAGATGCTGAATTAGAAAAAGAAATTTTTGACAAATACTATCAACAGTTTTACGATATAGCGGCTAAAGGCTTGGCAGATAAGCATGAAAGAGCTAGACTATTCTCTGAAATTAAAGATGGATATTTTGAATCTTTACCAGATGAGACAGAAATAAGCTTAACATTAGCAAAAAGCTATTTAAATGCTACACAGAAAAAAGCGATTAGAAATGCTACTTTAGAAACGCGTAGTCGCTTGGACGGTAGAAAATTAGATGAGATCAGACCAATTTGGAGTGAGGTAGATTACTTACCATCGGCTCACGGTTCCGCGGTATTTACCAGAGGTGAAACTCAATCATTAACTACTGTTACATTAGGTACTAAACTTGATGAGCAGATGATTGATGGAGCTGTGCATTCTGGCTACAATAAATTCATCTTGCATTATAACTTCCCGGCATTCTCAACTGGAGAAGCAAGACCAAATAGAGGTCCTGGAAGAAGAGAAGTAGGGCACGGTAATTTAGCAATGCGTGCTTTAAAGCAAGTAATTCCTTCACCAGAAGAATTACCTTATACTATCAGAGTCGTTTCAGATATCTTAGAATCAAATGGTTCTTCATCTATGGCTACTGTTTGTGCTGGTTCATTAGGATTAATGGACGCAGGTATCCCTATTAAATCCGCAGTTTCAGGTATTGCTATGGGATTAATCTCTGATGCTGAAACAGGTAAATATGCTATCCTTTCAGACATCCTAGGTGATGAAGATCATATCGGAGATATGGACTTTAAAGTAACGGGTACTGAAAAAGGGATCACAGCTTGCCAGATGGACATTAAAGTAGATGGTTTGTCATCAGAGTTAATGATGGAAGCTTTAAACCAAGCAAAAGCAGGTCGTGATCATATCAGAAATGAGATGGCTAAAACAATTGCTGCTCCAAGAGAAGATTATAAACCAAATGCTCCTAGAGTGGTTAACATTGAGATCGATAGAGAAATGATTGGTGCTGTAATTGGTCCTGGTGGAAAAGTTGTTCAAGAAATCCAGAAAACTACAGGAGCAACTGTTGTGATTGAAGAAACTGAAAAAGGTGGTAAAATCAATGTATTTGCCGTTAATAAGGAATCTTTAGATGCTGCAGTTAAATGGATCAAAGGCATTGTTGCTAAACCTGAAGTAGGTGAGGTATACGATGGTGTTGTGAAAGCAATTCAACCATACGGTGCTTTTGTTGAGATTATGCCTGGTAAAGATGGTCTTTTACATATTTCAGAGATCAAACATGAGAAAATTGAAAATATGGAAGGGGTTTTAGAAATCGGAGAAGAAGTAAAAGTGAAGTTGATCGATATCGACAAAAAGACTGGAAAATTAAGATTATCGAGAAAGGTATTATTACCTAAACCAGAAAAAGAAGAGAAATAATTTCTTTTTTATCTAATAATTTACATTTTTGGTATAGGGAAGGAACTGTTTAGTGAATTCCCTATGTTAAGAGTTCGTTTAAGTTTAAATCAAAAAATAATTAATGAGACAGCTCAAGATTAGCAAGCAAATCACCAATCGGGAGAGTCAATCCCTCGATAAATACTTACAAGAAATAGGGAAAGTAGATTTGTTAACTCCGGACGAGGAAGTAGATTTAGCCGTTAGGATTAAACAAGGTGATCAACTTGCACTTGAAAAATTGACTAAAGCCAATTTGCGTTTCGTAGTGTCTGTGGCCAAACAATATCAGAATCAAGGTTTATCCTTAGGAGACTTGATTAATGAAGGAAACTTAGGTTTGATCAAGGCAGCTCAAAGGTTTGACGAAACCAGAGGTTTTAAATTCATTTCTTATGCAGTATGGTGGATCAGACAGTCCATATTGCAAGCATTGGCGGAGCAATCTCGTATTGTTCGTCTTCCATTGAATAGAGTAGGATCTTTAAATAAGATTTCAAAAACCTTCTCTACCTTGGAGCAAAAGTTTGAAAGAGAGCCATCTCCGGATGAGCTAGCAGAAGTTTTAGAGGTTACTTCTAATGAGGTAGTTGATACCATGAAAATCTCTGGCCGTCACGTATCAATGGATGCACCTTTCATACAAGGTGAGGAAAATAGTCTTCTAGACGTATTAGAAAATGACGGTGAAGAATCTCCTGATGATGAATTAATGAATGATTCATTGAGAAGAGAGGTTCAAAGAGCCTTATCTACTTTAACACAAAGAGAGGCTGACGTTATCACTTTGTACTTTGGATTGAATGGTGAACATTCGATGACTCTTGAAGAGATCGGAGAGAAATTTAGTTTAACTAGAGAAAGAGTTCGTCAGATTAAAGAAAAAGCAATTAGACGACTTAGACATACATCAAGAAGTAAAGCATTAAAACCTTATTTGGGTTAGTTTTTACGTAACATATGATACATAAAGAGGTCTTCTAGAAGACCTTTTTTTATTTTATTTATTAAATTTACATCTGTTTTTGCAGAGAACCGTAACATAACTCAGAAACTATTAAACGATATGACAGAGGAAAAAGTAAAAGTATTAATAATAGGATCAGGACCTGCAGGATATACTGCTGCAATTTATGCTGCAAGAGCAGGTTTAAAACCAGTTTTATATCAAGGAGGCCAGCCAGGTGGTCAGTTAACTATCACTAATGATGTTGAAAATTATCCTGGCTATCCGGAAGGGATTAATGGGCCACAAATGATGGTTGATTTCCAAAAACAGGCAGAAAGATTTGGAACGGATGTCAGATTTGGTTTAGCTACAAAAGTCGATTTCAGTGGTTATCCTCATAAAGTTATTATTGATGATAAGCATGAAATTACAGCTAATGCAGTGATTATATCTACAGGAGCTTCTGCCAAATGGTTAGGATTAGAATCTGAGCAAAGATTAAACGGTATGGGTGTTTCTGCCTGTGCTGTTTGCGATGGATTCTTTTACAAAGGACAAGATGTTGTAGTGGTTGGTGCTGGTGATACAGCAGCAGAAGAAGCTACTTATTTATCTAACATTTGTAATAAGGTTACAATGTTGGTAAGAAGAGATGAAATGAGAGCTTCTAAAATCATGCAAAGAAGAGTTGAAAAAACTAAAAATATAGAGGTACTGTGGAATACTGAAACGGAAGAAGTTTTAGGTAAAGATGCGGTAGAAGGTGTTAGAGTCGTCAATAATGTAACGGGTGAAAAATCAGAAATTAAAGCTACTGGTTTCTTTGTTGCTATTGGTCATAAACCAAATACCGAAATTTTTAAAGATTATTTAGATTTAAATGAGGCGGGTTACATCCTTACTAAAGCAGGAAGTACAAAAACAAAAGTTGAAGGTGTTTTTGCTTCTGGTGATGCTCAGGATTTTACCTATCGTCAAGCTGTAACGGCTGCAGGTACTGGTTGTATGGCTGCATTAGATGCAGAGCGTTTCTTGGCTGAAAAGGAAGATGAACTAGAACAGCAAGAAGTAACTGAGAAGGCTTAATCTTATTTAAGAATGTCTTAGTTTTTAGGGAATCCTTTAAATTTTATAAGGATACTAAATTTTAAGACATTCTTTTTTTATACAAAAATCAATGTTTAAACATCTTATGTAGTAGTATGTTTGTATAAGATGATATTACTTTTTAATTTATGAAATTAGATATACTAGCCTTTGCGGCTCATCCGGATGATGTAGAATTAGCTTGTTCAGGTACGCTTGCAAAACATGCTGAAATGGGAGAGAATGTCGGTATCATTGATCTGACGAGAGGTGAAATGGGTACTAGAGGAACTCCTGAAAAAAGAATGGAAGAAGCAGCAAAAAGTGCAGAAATATTAGGGCTTAAGGTAAGAGAGAACCTAGGTTTTAAAGATGCATTTTTTAAAAATGATTTGGAGCATCAAACTGAGATTGTAAAAAAGATTAGACAGTATCAGCCTAAAATAGTTTTGGCTAATGCTATTTCAGACCGTCATCCCGATCATGGTAGGGCATCAGAATTGTTATCTGAATCAGTGTTTTTAGCAGGCCTAAAGCAATTTGAAACTAAGGATGATAAAGGGAATATTCAAGAAGCATACAGACCTTCACAGGTATACCATTATATTCAAAGCATTCCTATTAAACCAGATTTTGTGGTTGATGTAAGCGAGCAGTGGGATAAGAAAATGAATTCTATTAAAGCCTTCGACTCACAATTCTATAAACCTGGATCTGAAGAACCAGAAACTTATATATCCAGCCCTAGATTTATGAAAATGGTTGAAGCCAGAGCTATGGAATTTGGTCAAATCATTGGAGTGGATTACGCAGAAGGATATACCATTGAAAGATATCTTGGAGTAAAAGACTTAAACGGTCTAATTTAATTACCAGAATCAATATCCAACTGTCTGTAAATTTTTAAAAGCTCTAAGGCAGTTGGATTTTGATTTATTTCATATCCTAATTCAATTAATAAGGCTGTTGCTTGCGAGATCAATAATTTTTCATGAAACTGATTATCTCGTAAATAGTGAACAAGTTTTAGCATTTTAAATCCATTAAACCATTCGAAAAACCTTTGCTTAAAATGGGTTTGATTCTTAGATTGAGATTGAATTTTATTTAATTCTGTTTCCAATCCATTTTCAATTAAGAATGATTTTATTGTTGAATAGAAATCGCTGATATTACTTTTGATATTGATTTCGTTCATAAATGCTTTTATGATCTTAAAACATTCAAAATCATAAGTTAAATTTAAGTCTTTGGTATTATTTTGATGCTCTTGCATGGCCCTTCCTGTACCAAAAGGAACGCGATCAGAAATTCTAGCTGAGGGAATCACCTTTGTAGAAGTGATGGTGTGAAAATTGCCTAAAGGAATGATTTTATGTAGAAAATAAAAGTCTTCTCCAGCTTTTCTTTGATTCATTCCGCCTTGTTTTTGATAAACGGATGACCTTGCAGCCATGCTCGAACCAATCGTATGATACGCAAAAGGATAATCGGTGTATTTTAATGCTTGTATGTAATAACGTAGATGAAGTTCGTATAGAATTATAGGTTCATTTAAATTTCCATCTTCATTAGTTTCTGGATGTTCATAATGGATAGAGGCAGCATTACAATCTGGATATTTTAAAAAGTGATTTTCTATTTCACATAAGTAATTCTTCTCACATAAACTGTCTGCATCAAAACACAGAATAACACCATCTTGATTTATGGAATTAAATCTATAGGCAGCTTCGTCCATTCCAATTTTACGAGCTAATCCAACCCCAGCTTTTTTTTTAGGGAGATCAAATGCTTTAATAATATGGATTACTAAATCTGATGTGTTTTGAATTATAAATTCGTTGATTTGGTCTACCGTTTTCCTACTATTTTCTTTGATCGTTTCACTTGCGTTTTCAGCATGGTTTATTACCAAAATCACTTCAATGCCTCTTTTTGTTGGATTACACTGAGCTAAAGATTCTAAAGTTGGTCTTATGTCAGGTTCATTGAATACCGGAATTACAACCCTAATGAAAGTGTCTGGCCTACTTTCTGACTTGATAAATCTTTTTGGGTAGGCATACCTATCGAAATATAAATCAGACATTAAGGTGCTAGTCTTTCAATCTTCCAACTATCGTTATCAATTAATGTATATTGAATTCTATCATGTAATCTACTGGGTCTTCCTTGCCAGAATTCTATTAACGATGGTTTTACAGAATAGCCTCCCCAATGTGGTGGTCGATCTATTTCTCTATCTTTAAATCTTAATTCAATTTCAGCTAATCTCTTATCTAACTCTTCTCTATTTTCGATTACTTCACTTTGAGGTGACACCCACGCGCCAATTCTGCTACCTCTGGGTCTACTTTGAAAATAAGCATCACTTACCTCAGAAGAAACTTTTTTCACTTCTCCTTCAATTCGTACTTGTCGTTCTAGTTCTGGCCAGAAAAAATTTAGAGAAACATTATGGTTTTTAATCATCTGTCTTCCTTTAGAACTATTGTAGTTAGTATAAAAAACGAATTCGCTATTCTCTACTCCTTTAAGTAATACAACTCTGGAGCTAGGTTTATCATTTGATATAGTCGATAAGGTCATGGCATTGGGCTCCATAATTTCAGCCTTTAAAGCCATATTAAACCAAATTAAAAATTGGTCAATAGGATTTTTATCAACTTCTGAAATGCTTAAACTTCTAGCATTATATTCCTTTCTTATATCTGCAATAGATTGACTCATTATATCTGACTTATTGATAATTCTTTAATGAAAAATTCCACAATCATTAGTGGGTTAATAATTTTAAAATTATTATTGTTTCAAATTGTTTCCAATAAAAGGGTCATAAATAGTTAAAGAAATTATCTAATGAAATTAAGAATTGATTTAAAAGCAGATAGTAGTCAAGAATGGGTAGATACAGTTATGGCAGATTTTGATAGTTTCTTACAAGATCATGCAAATTGTGAAAGAAAAGCTTCAGGAATGGCTATGAGTTTTGTGGCTAAATTTCCTGACAGACTTGAAATTATTCCAGAGCTAATTGACACTGCGGTAGAGGAATTGGAGCATTTTAGAGATGTCTACGCTATTATGGAAGCTAAAGGAATTCAACTACCTCATAAAATTGAAAAAGATTACTATGTTGATGATTTGATCAAAACCTGTAGATCGGGTAGGGAAGAGCGTTTTATGGATAGGCTATTACTGGCCTCTTTAGTAGAAACCAGAGGAGCTGAAAGGTTTAGATTAATCTATGAAGCTTTACCTGAAGGTGATTTGAAAAAATTTTATCATCGCCTGTGGGCATCTGAGGCCAAACATGGAGAAATTTTTGTCGATATGGCGTTACAATATTTTGAAAAGGAAGAAGTATATTCTAGATTAGAAGAAATGAGTGAAGAGGAAGCCAATATTTTAAAAGCCCTTCCTCTAAAAGCTGCACTTCATTAAATGGAATATTTTGAGTTTAAAAATATAGAACAACCTCAGAAAGGAGACCTTCTTTTATCTGAACCTTTTTTACCCGATCAAAATTTCGAGCGGACCGTGATATTGTTATGTGAGCACAATGAAGAAGGTTCTTTTGGTTTCGTATTGAATAAATTATCCATTCTTAAAGTAGATGAGGTTTTAGATGAGATTGGTCCCTTTGCAGCCGATTTGTTTGTAGGTGGACCTGTACAACAAAATACACTTCACTTTATTCATGATATAGATGAATTAAAAGAAGGAGGACAGAAAATTCGTGATGGATTGTATTGGGGAGGGAGTTTTGATGTTTTACAAGCCTTAATGCAAAAAGGTAAATTAGAAAATGAAAAATCCAGATTTTTTGTTGGGTACAGCGGTTGGTCAGAAAATCAATTGCAGGAGGAAATAGATCATAATAGCTGGATAATTGCCCGGGGTGTTCATCCTTCCTATATATTTAATAGCCCGCCCGAAACCCTTTGGAAGAGTATTTTAGAAAAAATGGGAGGCAGATTTAAAATTTATGCCAATTACCCTTCCGATCCCAATCTTAATTGATTGAAACTTTTCACATTTTTTAATTAATATTGTACCTTATAATTGATAAATCGAAAGTATTATGTTAGAAGAAAAAGGTACTTCTGAAAATCCACAAGAAAATAATTCTGAAAAGGATCAAGAGAAGGATAATGTGAATGCCACATCAGAAAATCAAGAAGCTGTTTCAGATAAAGAAGAAAAAACTGAAGAAATTTCCGAGCAGGAAAACGAAAAAATAGAAAATGCTTCAGATTCAGAAAATGAGGAAGAACAAGATCAAGATGATCATGAAGAGCTTCCAGACTATTCAGAATTCAGTAAGGAACAGTTAGTTGAGGTAATTAAAGAAATTTCAAAAAGCGATAATTTCAGAAAAGCAGATAGAATTATAAATGAAATTAAGCCGCTCTATGATGAAATGTATAATGCTGAAAGAAAAGAAGCATTAGACAAGTTTCTAGCTGAAGGTGGGGAAGAGGCTGATTTTGCCATGAAGCATGATGAGCTAAATGAACGTTTCGAAGCAAATTATCAATTATATAGGGATAGAAGAAAAAAACATTATAAGGAGCTTGAACACCAAAAAGACGAGAACCTTAAAACTAAACAAGCCATATTAGATCGCTTAAGAGAATTAGTCGATAGCGAAGAGACTATCACTGGTTTAAATGTCATTAAAGAAATTCAGAAAGAGTGGAAAGCAGTTGGTCCGGTTCCTGGAAATCAATCCAAAACACTTTGGGCTAATTATAATGCCTTATTAGATCGCTATTATGATCAAAGAAGCATTCTTTTTGAATTAAAAGAGTTAGATAGAAAGAAGAATTTAGATGCGAAATTAAAGCTTTGTGAACAAGCTGAAGAATTAGCACAGTCAGAAGACGTCCCATATGCTATTAAGCATTTAAATGATCTACATGAAGAGTATAAACATATAGGTCCCGTTCCGAAGGAAGAACAAGAGCCTTTATGGCAAAGATTTAAAGCAGCTTCAGATGCTATATATGAAAAGCGTAAGGAGTTTGTTAAAAATTTAAAAGAAATACAAACAGAAAACCTTGAAAAGAAAAAGCTAATAATTGAAAAATTGAATCCATTTACTGAATTTGATTCTGATAGAATTAAAGAATGGAATGCCAAAACAAAGGAAATATTAGCTATTCAAAAAGAGTGGGAAGCGACAGGGCAAGTACCTAAAGAAAATGCCAAAGATATTAATAAAGCCTTCTGGGGTAATTTTAAGCAATTCTTTACAAATAAACATGAGTTCTTTAAGCGTTTAGATAGTATGCGCGAAGAGAATCTTAAGAAAAAACAGGAATTTGTTAAAAAAGCGCAAGAATTATCTGAAAGTACAGAATGGAATAAAACAGCTGATCAATTAAAAGCACTACAGAGACAGTGGAAAGAGGTAGGTCCTGTTCCAGAGAAGTATAGAGAGAGTGTTTACAAAGAATTTAAGGCAGCATGTGATAAATTCTTTGAAAATAAGAGAGCAGGCTCAAAAGATGCTCAGAAAGAGTATGAGGAAAATCTTAAGGCTAAAAATGACATCATCAATCAAATTAATAATCTGGAACCTGGCGATTTAGACCAATTAGAAGCCTATGAGCAAGCTTATGGAAAGATAGGTTTTGTTCCTAAGGAATCAATTCAACAAGCGAAAGAAGATTTCTCAAATGCTATTCAAGGCTTTATTGAAAAATCTGAAGATGTATTGAATGATGAGCAGAAAGAAAAAGTGAAATTGATGGCGCAAATTACAAAGATTATGGCTGGCCCTAATTCAGATCGTAAGCTTAATCAAAAAGAGAATTCAATCCGTAAGAAAATTGGAGATTTGCAAAATGATATTGTGACTTGGAAAAATAATATGGAGTTTTTCGCCTCATCAAAGACTGCTGATAAATTCAAAAAAGAATTTGAAGAAAAAATTGAAGACGCAGAAAAAGAAATCTCTCTGTTAAAGAAGCAGTTACGAATCGTTCGTTCAATTGAATAAAAATTTCTTTAAAATTTTTCTGCAAATGGGTTTGCATTAACAAAAACGGCCTTTATATTTGCATCCGCATTCAGGGAATAACAAACGGTTACAAACTGAAAAAGCTAAAAAATTAAGTTTATGCCTCCTTAGCTCAGATGGTAGAGCAACTGACTTGTAATCAGTAGGTCGTTGGTTCGATCCCGACAGGAGGCTCTCTTTTTAAAGCCATTCGCACTATTGCGGATGGCTTTTTTTTATTGATTTCTTTTAATGAAAGATAGTCGTTAGAAATTGAGCTATCATGTTATTTGATTTTGAATCATAGTATGCAGTTGGCTTAAGTTAGAGGTAGAGAATTTTTCCTTTAATTCTCCTTCTTCATAAATCCCTACAAAAGGAAGGCTGTAAGCACCTATTGCATTTACTGAATTTGGATTTTCAGAAACATCAACATCTATAAATTGTATAGATTTTTTATTTTCTATTGCTATTGATTTGTAGGATGCTTCAAAAGCATTGCATAAAGCGGAATAATCGGAATATAAACGAACTACTACTCTTTGATTTGTAAAAAGGTGCAACCAAAGATTGTCATCATTTAATTGTTCTATCATAATTTTAGTATCTAAGTAAAATTACTTACGATAAAAATAATTCTTTTAGTTTTTAGATATTTGATAAGTTCTATTAATCGAATTGTAATCATCACCAAGTATTTATTAATTTCGACCAAATATGATTGATAACTACAATAAAAGCCTAAATTGATATTTTAAATCATATAGAATTTATTAGTTTTGGTATTTGAAAAAGTAAAATGTTGATTAGAAAGTTTATATATATAGGATTCATAGCCATTTCTTTTTTTAGCTGTGTTTCTAACAAAGATATCGTGTATTTACAGCATCCAGATGACCCTGAAAAAGGTGAGGTGTCAGAATCGGATAGTATTATCAGGACTTATCAGACCTACAATAAACCGTATGAACTTCAGCCTGAAGATATTATCTCGCTTCGTATTGCCAGTTTAACTCCGGCAGAGTTTGATTTTGTGAAGCAATATGAGGAGCAATTAGGTATTATAAGAAAATTAAACCAGTATAACCAGGGTACTCAAGATGGTGGAAATCAAAATAATATGCGTATGCAGGGAATGGGTGCTGTTGGTGAGGAAGGCTCTGGTTTAATGCCCATAATGTTAGATCGGCAGCAAACTGGTTTTACTATAGATCGAAAAGGTAATTTGGAATTGCCTGAAATAGGGGAAGTGCAGTTATCTGGTTTGAGCATACGTGAAGCGGAGGAATTGATTAAGTCAAAATTGATTAATTATTTTGAAACTCCTGTTGTGCGTATTCAGCTTTTGAGTTTTCATTTTACGGTATTAGGTGAAGTGAATAATGAAGGGCGCTACACTTCTTTTGATCCTGAAACCAATGTAATTGACGCCATTACTTTAGCTGAAAACCTGACTGATTTTGCAGATAGATCCCGATTGAAGGTAGTACGTTTTAGCGGGAGTGAAGCTCAAGTGTATTATGTGAATACTTTAAGAGAAGATTTAGTATCTCAGAAAGGCTTTTATTTACAACCAAATGATCTAATTGTAGTGCCAGCATTAAGAGCAAGACAATCAAGAAGATATTTATTACCAGCTACAACAAATATTATTGGAGTTACAGCTTCCGCTTTATCTCTCATTTTGATCATCTTAAATCAGACTCAGTAAGTAATGGATGGATTTGACTTTCAAGACGAGGCTGTAAAAGAAGACAAGCCGATAGATTTTCTAAAGTATCTGCTTAAGATATTAAGAAGGTGGCCTTTTATTATTCTCTTTTTTGCTTTTACAACAACATTAGGGATTCTATACAATCGATATGCAAATCCGGTTTATTCTATAAAAGGTCAGTTTATCACTAAGAAATTTACTGAGAACAAATCAATCTTACCTGGACTCGAAGATGCAAAATATTACTTAGGGTCAAGTCAGGAAGTTTATGAGGAAATCCCCCTGTTAAAATCAAATGATAAGATAGAGGAAACTCTCAACAGACTAAATTTTAGAGTAAGTTACTTTGCGCAAGGTTATATAAAAACAACCGAGCAAAAAAGTGGGAATGGATATCAAGTTGTGATTGATACCCTAATGGGAAATAATGTGCCCTATGGATTAAAAATATTTGTTAATAAGAAGTCTGAAAACCAATTTCAATTTAATGTTGAGGGAAATCAGGATTGGGCTTCTAAATTAGAGGGGAAGAATTTTAATTATAATACCCCTTATGTAATTGGGGATTGGAAATTTGTGATAGAAGGTGGTGGGTCTTCAGCCTCAACTGATCAAGGCAAATACTTTTTTGTAATCAATAAAAAAGAAAGTCTAGTTAGTCAGTATAAGAATCGGTTAAAAATTTCATGGCAACAGCAAGGGTCTGCGATCCTGAATATGGCTATGGAAAGTGTAATTCCTGAAAAGGATATCCTTTTCATGAATACCTATTATCAGGTAGTTGAAGAATTAGGGTTAAAAGAAAAAAATCAGAATCTGGAGAATACCATCAATTTTATTGATGAACAGATGGCGATGATTTCTGACTCAATTGTTCAATTTCAGGAAACAATTGATCAACTCCAATTGGAAAATAGAGAATTGACATTAGGAAGTCAGACTATATTTTCAAAACTCAATCAATTAGATCAACAAAAAGCTGAGGTTTTATTACAAGAGCGTTATTATAATTATTTAAAATCATATATACAGCAAAATAGAACTTCTGAAGTATTTGCTCCCTCTTTAATTGGGTTAGATGCCCCAATGCTAAATGATTTAGTCAATCAATATATTCAGCAGAAACAAAAAGACAAGATTTTTAGAAATCAGGAAAATTATAAAAACCCTTTAGTAAACAGAGAAGATAGCATAAGAAAAAGGCTTGAAAAAAATATTTTCGAAGCTTTAAATAGCTACCAGAAAATAAATCGAGATACACTTTCCGCAATAAATAGGAGAAGTAATTTTTTAATGGGTTCGATTAGTGAATTACAGGGTGATATGCGAGAACTCAATCGTGCGAAAAGATTATTTGAATTGAATCAAAATTTATTTGACCTTTTTATTGAACGTAAAACTGAAGCGGCTATTTCAAAAGCTTCCGCCACATCGGATTATCAACTAATTGAAGAGCCTTCTTATTCTAATAATCCAGTTCGACCTAATTCGGAGCGTAATCTACTAATAGCGATGGCAATGGGATTGTTACTTCCAGTGGCCTTTTTCTTTATTAAAGATTTTACTAATCCACGAATAATGGATAGGGATGATTTAGATAGAAATTCCGATATGCCTTTATTGGGAAATATTGCCCACAAAATTGATGAAACGAATACCATTGTAAAGGATAGACCTAAATCTTTAGTCGCAGAATCTTTCAGAGCTTTGCGAGCTAATATGAAATATTTACAGGGTAGAGATAAAAAGCAAGCCAAAACATTTATGGTAACTTCTTCAGTGAGTGGAGAAGGAAAAACCTTTTGCTCTCTAAATTTAGCTTATACTTTAGCGGCTTCTGGTAGAAAGACTATTCTAATAGGGGCCGATATGCGTAAACCAAACTTAACTGACTTTATTGAAGCTTATCCTGATCGGGGTTTAAGTGAGTACTTGGCAGGCTATGCAGAAAAAGATGAAGTGGTTATTAATGGTGAAACGAAAAACCTTTGGTTCGTAGGAGCTGGAGCTGTGCCACCAAACCCTTCTGAGTTATTAGCAGGTGACAAGATGAACGAGTTTATGGTAAAACTTCGTGAAGAGTTTGATGCTATTATTATTGATACTTCTCCAATCGGTTTGGTCGCAGATGCTATGGAATTATTGCCACATGTAGATCATACGCTTTTAATTGTAAGACAAGGAGTGAGTATGAAACAAGCATTGAATATGGTAAATGGTCTTTATAATGAAGGCAAGATAAAACCGATGTCGGTCATTTTTAATGATATCCAATTAAGAAGAAGAGGCTATGGTTATTATGGAGGATATATTTATGGTATGGGCTATGGTGGTTATGGCTATGGTTATTATGATGAGGACAGATTGAAGAAACGTAAAGGATTGTTCAGAAGAAAGGGTTAATTAAGAATTAAGAATTAAGAATTAAGAATTAAGAATTAAGAATTAAGAATTAAGAATTAAGAATTAAGAATTAAGAATTAAGAATTAAGAATTAAGAATTAAGAATTAAATTTTTTTATTAGCCATTATCTTCCTTGCTAGGAATGAAGCAATCTAACAGTGTTAAACCATTATTCATATTACATTTTATAGCTATCCCCTTGAGGGGATTATAGGGGTGTTCTATAAGTAGTAACTATAAACTTTTGGACTTTTTACTAATAGCAATGACGATATTAATGGCAAGTAGCGTCATTCTTGATTTGATCAGGGATCTTTTGCTTTAGCTTATTATATTCGATATATTCCAAGCTTTTTGCACTCATTAAAAACAGAAAATAAAATGATTTTTTCCTTTTTGCTTGAACAAAAAGAATCAGCTAGTAAGCGGACCAGCGAAAAATTCAAGAAAGTTTAATGCTTCAAAGCACAAGGCTAGCGCTGGCCCGCTAAACTTTCGTCCAGCCCGCTTTTCCGAATGCTTCGGAAATTATGATATTAGCTATGTTTTTTTGTTGCTGATGGTTCCTACTTTCATTCCTGCGTAACCTGTCCCGTTCTGAAGGTCGGGAAGCAGGAATCTCACTTTAAATAAATATTTAGTCTAGTAAATTATTTGATGGAATTCTTTTAATACCACTCCAGAAAAAATTTTAGCGAAATTATCTCTCAACATAATAATATCAATCCCTGCAACTATCCCCTTGAGGGGATTATAGGGGTGTTTATTTTCTAATGCATTTATATGACTTCCCTATTTAAAAGCTTGTTGTTGTATCTCACTTCTTAATACTTTTTTCATTGATAAAAAAGTATCCAAAAAATCTAGGTGAAATGATGCTTCCACGCTTCTAGGCCGCCGCTGGCCCGCCATTTCACCGTTGCCTCGCGCTTTTTCGCTATCGCAAAAGTTGGGCGAATTAGCCAGAAAAATGGAAGTGACTAATTTGGAATTTTATAGGGAAAACTGCTTTCTTAACCACGATTGATCGCTAGAAGAAAGCGGGCAGGAGGACAAAAAGGCGGGGAGGGAGCTGAATTGCAGCGCGGAAGCATCTTTTTGTCATGATTTTTTCTTTCTTTTTGATCTAGCAAAAAGAAAATACAAGTATAAACTACTTGGGGTAGTAAAGGAATAAATTAAGTTTAATGTCTTTTATTACCGATTAAGCTAGACTTTTAACAGTTTTGATATTTACTTAATACTTTTTCCAATGATGAAAAAGTATGCAAAAAATCTGAGTGAAATGAAGCTGTCAGCCCTCAAGGCCTACGTTGGCCCGCCATTTCACCCTTCCTTACGCGCTTTTTCGTTTGCAGCGAAATTTGGTCGTGCTATCTTTTAATCTTCATCTGAATTAAATTCAATTCATAGAAATTTAATCAAATTAATAGGAATATATTTGTTCGAAGCGTGTGGGTGGGAAGACAAAACAGCGGGCCAGCGCAGCAGCTTTGTTTTGTCATGATTTTTTCGCTTGTCCGCTTACTAGCTGATTCTTTTTGATCTAGCAAAAAGACAAAGTAAGTCTATGAAACGATTTAATCTTTGTGAAAATAATTAAATGTATATAATCTCTTACATCTTCCCTACAATTTTTCCTTAGCTTATTGCAATTCTTTAATCTATCTACTACTTTTATTATTGAGTAGTTATTTTACTCGTTTTTTATTTAAATTTTGGCTAATTATTAGATGACAATACCTTAATTATTTGTTACCAATATTACTGTGTGAGACTATCCCCTTGAGGGGATTATAGGGGTGTTTCCTGAGAAAATCTCATTAGTACTAGCCGAATTGTTGATTTAGTTAAAATCACACAGAAAAAGCATTTTGCTAAGTTCTAATTGGGACTGAAAGGGCGAAGCTGTAAATAATTACGAATTAGTAATTGATTAATTAAGAATTGAGTTGGTTCAGTATTAAATTGAAATTGATAAAATCATACAGAAATAGTAAATTATTTAAAACTGTTGAAGGCCGAACATCCTACATCTTTCATCTAACTATTTATAAATCGCTAAAAACCTGATCACTTGACAACTTAAACACTGAATAAGTGTTAAACTTGACAACATACATTGCTCGACACCCTCATCACTTCTAAAACCCGTATTAAACTTCTGCTTAAGTTCTTCTTGAATGCGCAGACTAAGAGCTATTTGCGTTCCTTGGAAGGGGAATTCGGAGAAAGCACCAATGCCATTCGCCTAGAGCTCAATAAATTTGAGGAGGCTGGGATGTTGAAGGCAGATATCGAAGGCAATAAAAAATTATATCAGGCGAATACAAAGCACCCGCTTTTTGAAGATATTCACAACATTATCAAGAAATATATTGGAATAGACCGCGTAATAGAGCAGATCATTGGGAAAGTAGGGCAATTAGAAAAGGTATATTTGATTGGTGATTATGCGAAAGGAATAGATGGCGGAATAATAGACTTCCTATTAGTTGGTAATAAGTTTAATCATGAATACATCGCCAATATGACCGGCATAGCCGAAAAGAGAATTGATCGTAAAATTCGCTTTTTATTTATGGAGCCCACAGAGTTTGTAGGACAAGTTCCAACTGCTGAGGCGGGTTTATTGCTTTGGGAAAGTTGATTAATTATGAATAACGAATTTTGGAATTACGAAATGGTGTGCTTTAGCCTTTCCCGATTAAAATGCGGGACAAGCTATTCCTGCGTTACCTGTCCCGCACTGAAAGTCGGGAGGTAGGAATCTTAAAATACTTTATTGGAAAAACGTATAATGTAAATCTAAGTAAACAATATAACTTGAAAACCTGTCAACCTAAACACCCGACAACCTAACTAATGCTCTTTAACTCCTTTGAATTTGTTCTCTTCTTACCGCTCAGCTTTTTGCTGTATTGGTTTGTATTTAAGAAGCACCTAAAGGCACAGAATTTCTTTTTATTGGCCATTAGCTATTTATTTTATGGCTGGTGGGACTGGCGTTTTCTATCTTTGATTGCTTTTAGCTCTTTGGTAGATTTTATAGCTGGGCAGCAAATAGAAAAGAGTAGTACTAAGGCTCGAAAAAAACTTTTTCTGTGGATAAGTATTTGCACCAATTTAGGCTTTCTAGGCTTTTTTAAATACTTCAATTTCTTTGCCGAGTCTTTTGCCGATATGATGAACATGATAGGGGTGCAAGCCAACCCATGGTCATTAAATGTGATATTACCTGTAGGGATTAGCTTTTATACCTTTCAGACTATGAGCTATACGATTGACCTCTACAGAGGACAAATGAAGGCCGAAAAGGACCCAATTGCATTTTTTGCTTATGTGAGCTTTTTCCCACAATTAGTGGCGGGACCAATTGAAAGAGCAGTAAACTTATTGCCTCAATTTAAGATCAAGCGTGAGTTTACCTATGAGCAAGGAGCAGATGGCATGCGACTGATTTTGTGGGGCTTGTTCAAAAAAGTAGTGATAGCCGATAACTGCGCACTTTTTGTAAATGAAGTATTTGCTAACTACCAAAGTGCAAGTGGCCTTGAACTGATTTTAGGAGCAGTATTCTTCGCTTTTCAGATTTATGGAGACTTCTCCGGTTATTCTGATATAGCCATTGGTACTGCCAAGCTTTTTGGATTTAATCTCATGACTAATTTTAGGACACCTTATTTTTCTAGAGATATGGCAGAGTTCTGGCGCAGATGGCATATTTCCCTTTCTACTTGGTTTAGGGATTATGTGTATATCCCTTTGGGTGGCAGCAGAGTAGGCAAGGGCAGAGCCGTTTTCAATACTTTTGTGATTTTTGTAGTCTCAGGTTTTTGGCATGGTGCTAACTGGACTTTTATTGTTTGGGGCGCTTTAAATGCAATTTATTTTCTCCCACTTTTACTAATGGGTAAAAACAGGAAAAATACCGATACCGTAGCTGAAAATAGATTTCTACCCAACCTAAAAGAACTCTGGCAAATGGGGACTACATTTGCATTGACTTGTCTGGCTTGGGTGTTTTTTAGAGCCAATTCGATAGTAGATGCTAATAATTACTTTTTTGAAATTTTTCAAAGTGAATTTTTACCGTCAAATTTCTCATTATTTAAATATTATTTACCAATTATATTTTTACCATTTATATTAATTGAATGGAAAATACGTTCAAAAGGTTTTAATTCTACTGTAAAAATTCAAAATGTTATTAGTAGGATTGCAGTCTATTTTCTAATAGTAATTTTTTTAATTGTTTATGGGAATTTTAACCAAACTGAATTTATTTATTTTCAATTCTAAAAACAGATGAAATTATTTATAAAGCGATTTTTATTAGTTTCTTTTGTTTCAGTTTTAATAATACCTCCATTTATATATCTATTACATATATTATTTCCGAGCCCATTTTTACCAAATATTAACTATAAAAAGAATGGTTCAGGTCTATTAGGTGCTAAATTAGCTGAAGCTGATACGACTAGAGATATTGATGTTCTGGTGATTGGTTCATCCCATGCTTATCGGTCCATAAATACTCAAATTTTTAAGAGTATAAGTATTTTAAATTTAGGTTCTAGCGGACAGACTCCTATCCAGTCAAATTATTTATTAAATAAGTATCTAGCAGAATTAAAACCAAAAGTCATTTTATGGGAAGTTTTCCCTGGATTGTTAAATTCCGATGGGCTAGAATCCTCAATTGATTTTATATCCAATATTGAACCAAGGGTTTCTGAAATTGAAAATCAACTATTTCTAGATTCCAACGGAAAGGAAATAATTACTTTGACATATATAATTAATGTTTTTGAATTTTTTTTTAATCCAGTTAATGCTAAAACCGAAAATGAAAAAGAAATGTATTTGCCCGGAGGATTTATTATGAAAAAAAATTACCAAAATGCACATGGATTGAAAGATAGAAAAACCTATTTTGATTTTCCTCCAAATCAAAATGACAAACTGGAAAAAGGAATTTCTTTTATTCATAATACCTTGCCTGAAACTAAAATATTTCTATTTCAAGCACCAATAACAAATTATTATTTTGAGGCTATTAATAATATGCCAGAATTTGATTCATTTTTCGAATCATTGACACTAGCAGAGAATAATTTATTATACAAAAATTTTAATTTAACTAAGCAAAATAATTATAATGATTCAATCGATTTTTATGACGCAGTCCATATGACCTATATAGGTGCGAATAAATTCAGTGAAGCATTACAAAAAGATTTAAGTGTATTGATTAATGAAAGATAAAAATATTTTAATAACAGGGGCAGATGGCTTCATTGGAAGCCATCTGACTGAAAAATTGATTGATGAAGGCTATAAAGTGAAAGCCTTTGTATATTATAATTCTTTCAATTCTTGGGGGTGGTTAGATACTTTACCTAAAGATAAATTAGCGAAAATAGAACTTTTTGCTGGTGATATTCGTGATCCGAACGGGGTAAGAACGGCAATGAAGGATGTGGATATTGTTTTTCATTTGGCAGCCTTAATAGCCATTCCTTTCAGCTACCACTCACCAGATTCGTACATAGATACAAATGTGAAAGGAACGCTTAATGTTATACAAGCAGCTAAAGATTTAGGGACTGATAGGGTATTGGTTACCTCTACTTCAGAAGTATACGGAACAGCTCAGTTTGTACCTATAACCGAAGAGCATCCTAAACAACCGCAATCACCTTATTCAGCAAGTAAAATAGGAGCTGATTGTATTGCTGAGTCATTCTACAGGAGTTTTGATTTGCCTATTACCATTGTAAGACCTTTTAATACTTACGGGCCAAGACAATCGGCTCGAGCCATCATTCCCACTATTATTTCTCAGTTATTAAAAGGAGAGACAGAAATCAAGTTGGGGGATTTAAGACCAACTCGCGACCTTCTTTTTGTAGAAGATACAGCAAATGCGTTTATTGAAATAGCGAAATCAGAAAAAACGATAGGCGAGCATATTAATATCGCAACTGAATCTGAAATATCAATGCAAGAGTTAGCTCAAAATTTAATTGATATTATAAATCCTGAGGCTAAAATTATAACAGATGAAGATAGATTAAGGCCTGAAAAAAGTGAGGTATTTAGATTATTTGGCTCATCTAAAAAAATCAAAGAACTGACCAGTTGGAAAGCTCAGCATGATTTAAATTCTGGATTAAAAGAAACGATTGAATGGTTTTCAAAAGAAGAAAACTTAAGAAGCTATAAATCTGATATCTATAATATATGATTAAGCCACAAAGAACGATTATAATTGCGGAAGCCGGGGTGAATCACAATGGGGATTTTGAAAAGGCAAAGCAATTAGTCGAAGTAGCAGCTAAAGCTGGAGCTGATTTTGTAAAGTTCCAGACTTTTAAGGCGGATAAAATTGTAAGTAAAGAAGCTAAAAAAGCGGATTATCAAAGCAGAAATATTAATGACGGAGATGATTCTCAATATAATATGCTCAAAAAGCTCGAAATGTCGGAGCAATGGCACTTTGACTTAATCGAATATGCTGAAAAATTAGGAATTAAGTTTCTTTCAACAGGTTTTGATGAAGAAAGTATTGATTTTTTAGATTCGCTGAAACCGGCTTTATTTAAAATTCCATCAGGGGAAATTACAAACAAACCTTATATTGAACATATTGCCAGTAAGAAAAAACCTATTGTTTTATCAACAGGAATGGCTACAATCGATGAAATCAAAGATGCTGTTGAAACGATTGAACGAATTGGCGTAAAACGTAAAGATATTACAGTGCTGCATTGCAATACAGAATATCCAACGCCAATGGAAGATGTTAATTTAAAGGCCATGTTGCATATTCAAAAGGAACTGGGTGTTGAAATAGGTTATTCAGACCATACCTTAGGAATTGAAGTGCCAACTGCAGCTGTAGCATTAGGTGCAAAAGTAATAGAAAAACATTTTACTTTAGATAGAAATTTACCAGGACCTGACCATAAAGCTTCCTTAGAACCAGATGAACTAGTATCAATGGTGAAAGCTATTCGCAATATTGAAATTGCCATTGCAGGGAGTGGTATTAAAGAGGTGAGTAAGAGTGAGGTCACTAATAAAAAGCTGGGACGTAAAAGCATTCATATAAAGAATCACATAGGGAAAGATCAGCACTTAACCGAAGAGGACCTAATAATGCTTCGACCAGGAGATGGAATTTCTCCTATGGAGTTGGAAAGCATAATAGGGAAGAGAGCAAAGAAAGAACTTGACCCAGGATCTAAACTATCATATTCAGACCTTTATTGATATGGAATTAAAGAAATATAAACCTTCAGACGAGCTCGAAATATTAGAACTATTTTCTTTGGCTTTTGGAAAAAACATGACAAAGGAATTTTGGGAATGGAGGTATTTAAATAATCCCACTCTTAAAGAACCTCTAATTAATTTGATGTGGGACATGGATAAGTTAGTGGGGCATTATGCAGTTTCTCCTGTTATATTAAATATCAAGGAGGAAAAAGTATTAACCTCTTTATCGATGACCACCATGACGCATCCAGATTATGGTGGGAAGGGGATTTTTACTGACTTAGCAGAAAATTTATATCACGATATTTACAAGAATAATGGTATACAGGCTGTCTGGGGCTTTCCTAACTTAAATTCACATTATGGATTAATAAAAAGATTGAAATGGAATGATGTGAGCCTTGTGCATTCTTTAAGACTTTTTAGTGAGGTATTTAATAAATATGATAAGGTAAATTACCGTACTGCTTATGATTTTTCAGCGCAACATGCTGCAAAAATAAAAGAGAATAATAAAGGAGAAATTTCGGTTCATAAGGATGCTAATTATTTAAATTGGAGGTATAGAGATCATCCAGATAATGAGTATCATATTATAGAATTGGCGGATGCTGATCATTTAGAATTTGTAGTAATAAAAATTATTGATTCATTTGATTCTGCTGGCACTAAAGAAGTAGATATACTTGAGCATGGTTATGATGCAAATCCTGAGGTTATTAATGAAGTAATCTCAGCAGTTTTAAGTTTTCTTTCGGATAAAGGAGAAACTATCATTTCTTTGAATACCTGGATGCCAATATTTGACCCAAGACATAAATTATTGGAGCGGAATAAATTTAGACCAGAAAAACCTCTCACTTTTATGGGCTATCGTGCATTCTCTGAAAAATGTGAAGTCTTAAAGTATTTTAATTCATGGGACTTAACCATGGGAGATTCCGATGTTTTTTAAATGATGAAGAAGCGAAAAATTATTGCCGTAACGGGTGCTCGTTCTGAATATGATTTAATGTTTAGTATTTATGAAAAACTAAACCAAAGAGATGATATTGATTTTAGTATCATTATTACGGGGCCGCATTTATCAGAGAAATATGGACTGACGGCTGAATATATTGAAAGAGATCATTTCAGGATTTCTGAAAAAATATATAGTTTATTAGATTCAGATCAAAAATTGGCTAGAATTGCCTCTATCGGTAATCAAATTCCTTTGTTAGTGCAGACTTTATCAAGAGAAAAGCCAGATATAGTATTGGTTGCAGGCGATAGAGAAGAAGCGATTTCAGTAAGCATGAGTTGTGCTTTTATGGATATTGCAGTTGCTCATTTTTTTGGCGGAGATATAGCAAAGGACGGAAATATTGATAATTCGGTAAGATATGCAACCAGTAAGTTTGCGCATCTTCATTTTACAACTTTGGAAGAGCACAAGAAAAATTTATTGAAATTAGGAGAGGAAGATTGGAGAATCACGGTGATGGGAAATCCTGCCTTAGATCGATTTTTAGCAATAGAAACTGTTTCAAAAAATGATGTATTAAAGCATTTTGGCATCAGTGAAGATAAAGACTACTGTGTTTTAATTCAGCATTCTATTATTACTGAAGTGGAAGAGCAAAGAAAAAGAATTCTTATTACTTTAGAAGCAATAGCTGAATCCGGATATTTTTGCTTTATCAATTATCCTAATTCTGATGCTGGAAGCTCAGAGATTATAAGAGCATATGATGAGTATATCATGAAATACCCAAAGCAGTTTAAAGTATTCAAAAATTTAGATCGTTTACAGTATGTAAATTTACTTCGAAATGCTGATTTTTTATTGGGCAACTCTAGCTCCGGCCTATTAGAAGCTCCTTCTTTAGGATTAGCTGCTATCAATATTGGAAGCAGGCAAAGGGGAAGAGTACATGGAGATAATGTGATATTTGTTGATAATAATAAAGATCAAATTGTGAAAGCAATAGATTTTGTCAATACAAACGAAGAGTATCTTGCAAAAGTAGCCAAAAAGCAAAATCCTTATGGCGATGGAAATTCAGCAGAAAAAGCAGTTGAAGTGCTAACTTCTGTTGAAATCAATAAGAATTTGATTTATAAAAATATTACCTATTAATGAAGAATGTAATTGTAGTTTCTGCCCATCCTGATGATGAAACTATTGGAGCTGGCGGTACATTATTAAAGCATATAAAAAATGGTGATCAGGTAACTTGGTTGATCGCTACCAATGTGTTTGAAGAACATGGTTTTTCTAAAGAAAGAGTAGATTCGAGGCAAGAGGAAATTAAGAAAGTAGCTAAGGCTTTTGGATTCGAGAAGACATTCCTGTTAGATTATCCGACTATGAGCCTTAGTAGTGCTAGTATTATCAAGATGGTACCTGAGATTTCTGAGGTATTTAATAAAGTTAAACCAGAGGTTATTTATTGTTTAAACCGATCAGATGCCCATTCAGATCATAGAGTTTTGTTTGATGCGGTAATGGCCTGTACTAAATCATTTAGATATCCTTTTATTAAGAAAGTATTACTTTACGAATGCCTTTCTGAAACTGAATTTGCTCCAGCACTTGCTGAAAAGGCTTTTGTTCCTAATTACTTTGTGGACATCAGTGAATTTTGTCATCAAAAAATTGAGATCATGAAAATATTTGATTCAGAATTGGGTGAACATCCTTTTCCCAGATCAGCAAGAAACATTGAAGCATTAGCGACTTACAGAGGGGCCACAGTTGGTGTGGAATACGCTGAAGCTTTTCAAGCCCTTAAAATAATAGATAAGTGAATTATCAAAAGCACCTAGTTGACCAAGATAGTACCATAAAAGAAGCACTTGCAAAATTAGATGTACTGGCTGCAGATGCTATTTTATTTGTGGTTGATCATGAGCAGAAGCTTGTAGGATCATTAACTGATGGTGATGTAAGAAGAGGCTTGCTAAAAGATATGTCAATTCATCAGAAGGTGATTGACTTCATACAACCCAATCCAAAATACATACTCAAATCAAGTTATAATGTAGAGGATTTAGAAAAATTTAGGGCTGCAAATCTAAAAATTATCCCAGTTCTAAATGATGCCCATCAGGTCATCAATGTTATCAATTTTAGATTTCTAAAATCCTATTTGCCCATTGATGCTATTATTATGGCAGGTGGCAAAGGTACTAGGTTAAAGCCTTTAACCAATGACATTCCTAAACCCTTATTAAAAGTAGCGGATAAACCCATAATTGAACATAATATTGATCGTTTAATTACTTACGGAATCGATGATTTTTGGATCTCCATCAATTATCTTGGAAACCAATTGAAAGAGTATTTTAAAGAAGGAGAAAGTAAGGGTGTACAAATTAAATATGTTTCTGAGGAGAAACCTTTAGGTACTATTGGAGCCGCAAGAGCTATAAAAAACTTTCAACATGAAACTGTTTTAGTCACCAATTCCGATATTTTAACAAATCTTGATTATGAAGATTTCTATAAAGATTTCATCCAATCAGGTGCCGATCTGTCGGTAGTCACTATTCCTTATGAAGTCTTAATTCCTTATGCTGTATTGGAAATGGAGAAGGGAAGTGTAAAATCTTTTAAAGAAAAGCCTACTTATACTTATTATTCCAATGGTGGGATTTATTTGATCAAAAGAGAATTGTTGGAATTAATACCTGAAAATGAATTCTACAATGCAACAGATTTAATGGAAGAGCTGATAATTAGAGGGAAAAAAGTGAATTCATATCCGCTCAGAGGCTATTGGTTAGATATTGGTAAACATGAAGATTTCCAGAAAGCCCAAGAAGATTATAAACATATAAAATTTTAATGAAGCCATTAGTAGTGATACCAGCAAGAGGAGGTTCAAAAGGTGTTCCTCGAAAAAATATTAAAGAACTAGGAGGGAAGCCTCTTATTTATTATACGATTGAAGCTGCAAGAGAAGTATTTGAGGATAAATACATAATGGTAAGTACTGATGATGAAGAAATTAAAGAAGTTGTAGAGAGAACTGGACTTAAAGTTCCATTTCTACGACCTCGAGAATTAGCTACTGATGAGGCTGGAACTCAGGAAGTATTGCTACATTCTATTAAGTTTTCAGAAGAAAATGGTTATTACCCTGATACACTGATTTTACTACAGCCCACTTCACCTTTTAGAACAGGGGAACATATTAAGGAAGCTTTATACTTATATCATAATGAATTAGATATGGTGGTTTCTGTAAAGGAAACGAAGTCAAACCCATATTATGTATTGTTTGAAGAAAATGAAGAAGGCTATTTGAGAAAATCGAAGGAAGGTGATTTTACAAGAAGGCAGGATATACCCAAAGTTTGGGAAATTAATGGGGCAATCTATATAATTAATATGGCTAGTTTAAATACGAAAGTATTAACCCAATTAAAACGACTTAAAAAATACCCTATGAATGATATAGCATCAATAGATATTGATAGTGAACTTGATTTTAAATTTGCCAAATTAATTCAAAAACAATTAAGAATTGCTTAAAACACTAATACTAAATACTGTTTCGCAGTATTTTCTGAAAATTCTATTACTTGTCTTAAGCTTTTATACTGTTCCTTTATTTATCAAATTCGCGGGTTATCAGAATTATGGTATTTATCTTTTAGTTCAATCTATTGCAGGTAGCCTAGCTGTACTTAATTTAGGCTTTCCAAAAGGATCTGCCAAGTTCATTGCACAATTTAATGCTCTTGAGGACTACGATAAGCTAAACAGAATTATTAATAATAATTTCGTTTATTATTTTATAATAGGCTTAGTTATTTCTATTTTATTATGGTCTACTAGCATTTTCCAATTAGATCACTGGTTTGATATAAAGGCGCAACAAAGGTCAACTTTTTACAGTTTATTTACCTTCGCTGGTGTTTGGACACTGATTTATTGGCCTGCTACTGTTTCAAGCAATGTACTAATTGGTTTACAAAAAATTCTTTTGGACAATACAATTTCCGCTTTAAGTCAACTTCTAGGCTTCATAGGGGCTATTATATTATTGAAAATGGGTAAGGGGGTGGTGGAAGTTTTTATAGTTCAAAATTCTTTTATTTTAATAGGACTTATAATTAAGTTTATTATTATTAAAAATACTCTTCCATCCTATAAATTTTCTCCAAGATTAGATAAGGACATTTTTAAACTAATATTTGCTTACAGTGGATGGGTTGCTCTTACTAGCATTGCAGGTATTTTATTATTTAACTTGGACAATATAATAATAGGAGCGGTTCTTAGTGTTCAATTAATAAGCGTTTACAAAATTCTAAATACACCTTTTCGAGGAATTGGTACCTTAATCGGAACATTCAACTCGGCAATTATGCCCTACATAAGTCACAAAAATGCAGTACAAAATGAATCGGTCATAAATGATTTTATCTATAACGGTTCAAAGTTATTTAATTCTATCAATGCACTTATAAGTATATCTGCTTTCTTTTTCGTAAAGCCTTTTTTGTATTTATGGGTAGGTGATGAGTATAAAGAGTATTATTGGATAGCTCAATTACTTTGTCTTTTCCAAATAGTATGGAAATCAAACTCTTTTCTCATGCAAATATTCCATGGGATAGGTAAAATTAAGATTATTTCTATAATAACTATAGTATTTGCTATATTAAACGTTCCTATTGGATATTTTGGAGCTAATTATTTCGGCTTGGAAGGTACCGTTTATGCGACAATTATAGTTGCTTTAGCTATACTTCCTTTTCAATATATGTATGCCTTTCCAGTAATTAACGTTGATAAGCTAAAGTATTTAAAGGGGTCTATCTTAAAGGCATTTTTACCATTTGTAGGTTATGCATTAGCTTTGTATCTCTTAAGGGATTATTTATATGCAATCGACTCTTGGCTCTCGCTATTTGGTCACTCTACTATAATTGGTTCTATTGGTATGTTAATAGTAGCTATTTCCAACCGTAGATTAACAATACGTATAATAAAGAAAATTAAAAAAACATGAAAGTAATATTTGTAGAGCTAAGAATGATTCGAAGTAATCTTTATAGGAATTACGATATTGCAGAAATAAAACAAAATGGAAATGAGGTTGAAATTTGGCATGTAGGTAAAATTGTAAATGCCGTTGAAGGTTTTAAATTAGAAATACCAAACTCATTAAAAGGATTAATAAAAATTTTTTATAAGCGAGAAGAACTAGATTTAAGTATTTCAGAACTAACCGGTAGAGTTGTTTTTATCTCTCAACTTGGCCTGCAACGTAAATATCCTTCATTTATAGAACAAATAAGAAAATACGACAATTTTGCCTGGATTGGAAGAATAACAAAGCAGGCACCTACATCTGGATGGTTAAATAATTCAAATATATTTCAATACCTGAAACGTTTTGTGCCAATCAGATACGAGTATGAACCAGATGTATTGTTATTGGCTACTTCCAAAGATGTTTTAAGGCTCAAATTTCCTAATGACCCAAAAAAAATAGTCATACAGCATAGTGAAGACTACAATGAATATATACGACTTATTGAAACTGAGAGACCTATAGATTTCCCAAAGAATTATGTAGTCTTTCTTGATCAAATGATCTGCCATCAACCAGCAGTTCTGGCTTCTCTAGGTGAAAATTTTATCGATAAAGAAAAATATAAAAGGAAATTAATAGGTACACTTTCAGAAATTCAAGAAATTTTACAACTTCCTATTTTAATCGCAGCTCATCCCGAATCTGAAAAATATCCAGAATACTTAGCTAGTTTTCCATTTAAGGTGATTAAAAGTCGTAGTGCTGAACTGGTTAAATTTTCTAAATTAGTGGTTACGCATTATTCTACAGCCATCAATTTTGCTGTTATTTACAAAAAACCTATACTACTTTTGGATTTTCATGAATTTAATAACCACAAGTTAGTCAAGAAAGCAATAAATAATTTTCAGTATACTCTTGATATAACTAAGGTGTTTATAGATGAAAAAATCAATAAAAATGATATCAAGTTGAGCGTAAACGAAGATTGCTATAAGCATTATTTTAAAAAAAATATAAAAGAAGAAGATACAATAGAGGAATTAACATATCCCTATCTTCTAAAACTTTTAGAATGATGAAAGATGAAGTTTTTATTCATATAGGGTTACACAAAACAGCAAGCTCATTTTTGCAGCAGTCTGTATTCAGAGATATCAATATTAATTTTGTACCTATTCCAAGAAGGGAGTATTTCGTTAATGATGAATTTGATTCAAAAAAGGCTTTGAACGAGATTAAAGATCGATGTATTCAATCAAAAAATAGTAACAAGATGCTTATAAGTCAGGAGTACTTTTCTGGAGATATAGAGAACAATAATATAATTAATATAAATAAGGTTGCTGATAGACTCAAGTTTCTATTTCCCAATGCCAAAATTCTGCTTGTTTTGAGACATCAAATAGGTTATTTAGAATCTCTTTATAATTACAGAGTTGTAAATAGAGGTTATGTTTATACGAAGTTTGACCAATTTTTTGAAGAAAGGATTGCTCATAATATTGTAGAAAAGCTTTGTTATAGTTCATTAATAACAACATATCATAATGTTTTTGGTCAGCATAATGTGAAAATTCTACTTTATGAACAATTAATTGAGAATCAAGATGATTTTTTATCTAAAATTTATAAATGGTTGGGTGAGGTACCTAAAATAAAGAAGGATTACCAAAAAATAAATAACGTTCGTAAAAATCCTAAGTTAATAGAAGCGCATAGATTGGTAAATTACCCTTTTAACAAAGTGGTTGATTGTCTACATAGCAATAGAATAATATCAAAGGAACAATTACGAGTGTGGAGAAATTTTTATAGCAATAATAAACATAAAAGCATTACTAATTTTGCTAGTAAATTTATCAGTAATAAAAATACGCAAAAGTATGCTGTTTCTGAAAAATATGTAAAATATTTTAGAGCAGATAATAACTGGATAATGACAAATCTAGGCCTAGACTTGGAGTCTTATGGCTACCCGTTATAGCTTATATATGTCTAATTCTTTTAGCGTTCACATGTTGCTTACAAACATTGTAAAATCTAGAATAATATTGTTTAAATTAATATTGTAAAAATTATTAACGAATGAATAGTTTAGAGATGGACAGGCTCAGGTATGGCAGTAATTCATTTAGAGAGTTTATTAGACGGCCTGGATATAGATTTTGTCATTATTTCCGATGGTCAAAAAAATTTGGTTTAGCACATCCTTTAGGATTTATTAGCAGACTATTACTTAAATCAAGTAAAGTAAAGTATGGTTTTCAAATACCTCATTTTTGTGAAATAGGTGGCGGCCTGTTTCTAGGTCATTTTGGAAACATAGTTATTAATCAGCATGTTAAAATCGGTATAAATTGTAATTTGGCGCAAGGAGTAACAATAGGATATGTTAGTAGAGGTAAGATAAAAGGCTGTCCCACGATTGGTGACAATGTATGGATTGGTGCTAATGCTGTTGTAGTAGGCAATATTAAGATAGGCAATAATGTATTAATTGCACCTTTAAGTTTTGTGAACTTTGATGTACCTGATAATGCTGTGGTAAGTGGGAATCCTGCCAAAATAATTAATTATAAAGGTTCTGTTGGGTATGTAAATAATACCTTAAACTAGTTTTAATGAATATTGCAAATTTTAAAAAATTCATTGCTTACCACACTTTTAATCCTAATAATAATCTTGGAAAACACCTTAAATATTTAAAGTCACAAAAAGTATTAATTACCGTTGATGACGGGCATTTATCCTTCTGCAAAAATGCCTTTCCTTTATTAAAGCAATATCAAATCCCTACTTTTTTATTTATTATCCCTTCACTAATAAATACCGAAATACCATTTTGGTGGGATGAAGTGATGTATTATTTGGGGAATGAAAAAGGATCTAAAGAACTTCAAAGGTTAAAATTGATCCCCAATCAGGAAAGATTGGATTATTTAGAAGAGTTAAGGGATAATTCAGAACTGCCACCATTGAAGCAGCAGCAATTAACAGTTGCTCAATTAAAAGAAATGCAGGAAACGGGGATCATGATTGCCAATCATAGTTTTACGCATCCTATGTTTGATCAATGCACGGAAGAGGAGCTAAGAGATGAGTTGAGAAAGACAAAAGCTTTCTTTGAGAAGTATGATTTAAAAGGCTACGAATATTTTGCTTATCCTAATGGCAATTATAATGAGTTAGCAGAAAAGGTTTTAATAGAAGAAGGAGTGAAGTATGCTTTTTTATTTAATCATCAACTCAATAGGGGTAAGGTAAATCCGATGAGGATTTCTCGCCTAAGCGTGAATGATGATACACCGCTATGGAAGTTTAGGTTTATTTTGAGTGGATGGCATTCAAAGGTTTTACCGTTGAGGAAGAGGTTGTTTAGGTTTTTAAAGAGGTGAGTTTCATTAATTCTATATCATGGTATCGTTAAGTATTAAGCCTTTTACTTTTTCTTTTTTCTTTCCCGAATTAGTCGGGACAGGGATCAAAAGGAAACAAAAAGTCACGAAAAAACAAAGCTGCTTCTCTGGTCCGATGTTTTGTCCTCCAACCCGCCCTCTTCGATCATATTTAACAGGGGTTTGTTAGTTAGTAGCATATCATTTAATTCGGTAAAAACTTGAGTAAAAAACCTTTAAAAGTTCGTATATATACTCGTTTTAGAAACAGCGTAATTCTAAATGCTTTTCTAAATCTTACTCAAAAACCATTAAAACCTAAAAAATGGGTTTTTATATTGGGCTGCTATAATTCTGGTACCACTTTGTTAGCAGAATTGCTAAGTCAACATCCACAATTAACGGTACTGCCTGATGAGGGAGTGATGTTAACGAATCAGCTCAAAAGACCAGAGGATTTTGGCTGGCGTAGAATGTGGTGGAAATGTGCTGAAATGATTAGATCATCAGATTTAAAACTTAATAAAAAAAAAGCTCAAATTGTTAAAGGCCACTGGGCATTCTTTATTCCTAAAACTTCTAGTATTGTAGTTGAAAAATCTATTTCAAATATCTTACGAATTCACTTTTTTCAAAAATATTTTACTGATGCCTATTTTATCCATATCAGAAGAAATCCTTATGCCGTAGCGGAAGGGATTCAGCGTAAAGCCAAACCTATGGGAGCGCAAGCACAGAAATATGGTGTTCAATATCCTTTGGAACTCTGCATTCAGCAATGGGTAGCTTCTCAAACCGTATTTGAAAATGAAAAAGAAAAAATTCAGAATTTATATGAATTATCCTACGAAGACTTTACAGTTGACCCCCAAAAATTAGCTAATCAAATTTGTGATTTCTTAGGAATTAGATACTTCGATCCTAGAATTTTTACACAAAAAATGGAAGTTCACGGAAAATCTATGAAAATTATGAATCAAAATGATAAGAGCTTTCAAAGATTAAGTAAACAGGATTGGGGTCTAATAAATCAAAACGCGGAAAAAGCAATTAAGCACTATGGCTATTACCAGGCAGAAAAGCCTCAGTAAGATATTATTCATTCAAGATTCACTTGGCACAGGGGGAGCGGAGCGTAGTAATGCCAATCTTTGGTACTTTCTAAGAAGCCAAGGAATAGATATTAAAATTTTGGTGTTGGAACATAGAACCGTTGGGATTGAAAAGGAGATACTAGAAGCAGGCTTTGATGTTACTTTTCTGAAAAAAGGAAATCTTATAAAAACGGCAAAAAAAATAGCCGGTCAGATAAAAGCCTTTAATCCTGATTTAGTGCATTCGGTACTATTTAAAGCAACTTTGCGAGCTAGACTGTCAAAATTATTCACCTCTTTTACTTTAGTAGAAAGCTTGGTGAATTGCACATATGATCCCTCCCGATTAAAAGATCAAAACTTATCAGCTTATAAACTAACTGGCTACAGATTATTAGATAAATTTACTGCTCACCTATTCGGAGATTTTTATATTCCAATTACAGAAACAGTTAAAAAGCATTATCAGTCTTATCTAGGTTTAAACGCGAGTAAAATGAATGTCATCTTTAGAGGGCGGAAAGATAATGCTTGTGAGAGGGAAAATGTAAGAACTCAAATAGCTGAAAATGAAAGTCTAAATCCCGATAAAATCTGGCTTCTTCAAGTAGGCCGCCAAGAATTTCAAAAAGGGCATATTCACACACTTAAAGCATTAGCTAGACTTCCAGTTCCGATTAAAAATAAAATCGAACTGCTATTTCTTGGGAGAGAAGGGAACGCCAGCAAAAGCATACAAAATTATTTAAAAGAAACAGATTTAGTCCTTACTCTTCATTTCTTAGGTCATCGTTCAGATGTTGCACAGTTTATGAAAGCTGCTGATATTTTTTTGTTCCCTTCCTTATACGAAGGCTTAGGTGGATCATTAATTGAAGCACAAGCAGCTGAATTACCTATCATCTGTTCAAATATTCCGGTACTAAATGAAGTAGTGGAAAAGAATAAAAATGCTTTGATGTTTGCAGCAGGAAATGAGCAAGAATTTGCCAAAAAAATTCAAGAGTTAATTGAAAACGCTGATCTAAGAAAAGAAATGGGTGAGTATAGTTTTAAAAGGTTTGAAAAGCTATTTCAAATTGATAAAATCCATGAGGAGATGTTGGAATTCTACAAAAGTGTATTGACGGACAAAGTCCGTAGCTAACCAAAAAGACACGAAGTCACAAAGCAATTTTAATTCACTAGACATTAAATGAAAGTATTATTTTGTTGGGCCAGAATTATTTTAACTATCTTTTTTATACTTTCTTAATAAACTTAGTGTCTTTGTGCCTCCCGACTTCTGGTACGGGACAAGTTTTGTGGTTTAATAATAGCTTTAGCTCTCTAAAATATTAGCTTGAAAATTATACAGATCATACAGAAACCCCAGCTACGCGGAGCTGAAATGTTTGCAAGCCAGTTGAGTAATCATCTGCAGGCTCAAGGTCATGAAGTAGTTTTAGTATCATTATTTAAAGGAGCAGGTGAATTGAGGTTTTCAGGCAAACAAATTCATTTAGGTTTAGCAAGCAAGTTGAGATGGTTGGATTTTGCTGGCTTTAAAAGCTTAGCTGCAATCATCAAAAATGAAAAACCTGATATTATCCAAGCCAATGCAGGAGATACTTTAAAATATGCCGTGCTTTCAAAGCTAATGCATGGCTGGCCACAGCCCATTGTCTTCAGAAATGCCTCTATGGTCAGTTTGTATATTAAAAATCCTGTAATTAAAAAGTTAAATGGATTTTTATACCAAAATGTAGAGGGTATTGCTTCTGTAAGTCAACAGTCAAAAAAAGATTTGAATGATTTATTTCCTAATACAGAAAATAAATCAAAAGTAATACCTATTGGTATTGAACCGAAGCTTAGCGAAGGTCCTGACACGAAATCGTCATTGTCGAAGCAAAGCGGAGATCCCGAGAGGAACGAATCGGGAAAAAGAGAACTGTGCATAGTCCATGTTGGAGGCTTTAGTTTTGAGAAAAATCATCAAGGTCTACTCTCTATTTTCAAAAAGCTATTAAAAGAATATCCAAATGCTCAACTTAAATTAGTTGGTGATGGAGTTTTAAGAAAAGAAACTGAACAACTAGTTCAAGATACGGGGATTACTAATTACGTGGAATTCTTAGGTTTTCAATCCGATCCTATGCACTATGTTCGACAAGCGGATGTTTTTGTATTGCCCAGTATCATTGAAGGCTTACCTGGCGTTATTTTAGAGGCTTTTGATTGCCAAATACCTGTTGTGGCTTATAATGTGGGCGGAGTCGGGGAAGTGGTAAAAAATGAACAGACTGGTATTTTGATGAAAAAAGGAGATGAGGAAGGCTTTGTTGAAGCGATCATAGAAACCATTGAGAATCCTGATGCAACTAAAGAAAGAGTCAAAAGAGCTTATGAATTAGTGCAAAAGGATTTTAGGAATGAGGTCATAGCGGAAAAATTCGCTGATTACTATAAAGAGGTTTTAGACAGCCGGAGGCTGTGATGGAACCACAAAACTTGTCCCGTACCAGAAGTCGGGAGGCACAAAGCCACTAAGAATATTAATTAGTAATTAATAATTCAGTTTAAAAATACATAGTTATGCTAAAACCACTTTTTTATTAAAATTTTATTTGTGAAACCTTTGTGTTTCCCTGACTTTGTGGTTCAAAAAAGAGCTTTAGCTCCAAAAATCAATTTAAATGAATTATAGTTTTTTAAAAGGCAAACATATTTTAGTTACAGGCGGAGCGGGCTTTATCGGTCATCATTTGGTTAAGACCATTATTAGAGAAAAACCTGCTAAGCTTTATATCATCGATAATTTATCTACTGGTCTTCAAAGTAATATAGAAGATATTATTGGATTGCCTGAAGTAGCATTTATCAATGAGGATGTTGCCAAACCTTCAACAGTGGAATCTATCACTGATTTAGATTACATTTTCCATTTAGCAGCAGTGGTCAGTGTTCCTAAATCATTTGAGATGCCATTTTTAACGCACCGAACCAATGAAAGTGGTTTTATCAATATGTTGGAATTGGCAAGAAAGCTTAAAGTCAAAAAGCTATGCTATGCCTCATCCTCCGCAGTCTATGGTGAGCAAATGCAAATGCCCATACAAGAAACCGCTACATTAAACCCACAATCCCCTTATGGCTTAAGCAAATTGTTGAATGAGCAGTATGCCAAAGCATTTCAGGAATGGGAGGATATTGAAAGCGTAGGTTTTCGCTTTTTCAATGTTTTCGGTCCCGGACAAAGAGCAGATTCACCTTATTCGGGTGTGATTTCCATTTTCATGGATAGAATGCAAAAAGGAGAACCCATTCAAATCTTCGGAGATGGGGAACAAATCCGTGATTTTGTTTTTGTGGACGATGTAGTGCAAGCTTTGTTGTTAGGAGCCCAATCTGAAATAACCTTTGGATTATATAATGTAGGGAGCGGACAAACGACTTCTCTAAATGAATTGTACGATGTGCTAAAAAATCTAACGAAATACTCTAATGACCCAACATACCAAGAAGCTAGAAAAGGTGACATCAAAAAAAGTGCTGCGGATATAAACCTAATCAAAAACCAACTAAACTACAATCCCAAATTCAATCTTAAAGAAGGATTGGCTAAACTCATCGGGACAGCCTGAGGCTGTATTGAACCACAAAGGCACGAAGGCGCAAAGAAAAATGAGAATTAATGATAATGACAGTATTTACTGTCATTGCTAGGGATGAAGCAATCTCAAGTGTGCTTTAGCTTACAATAGATTGCTTCACCCTATATGGATTCGCAATGACGCTTGGAAATAGCTTTTGTGCTCAAGTTAATAATCCTTAGTGTCACTGCGACTCCCGACTAAAGTGCGGGACTGGTTTTGCGAGATTATTGTTTCAGCTTTAGCTGAATTACTTTGTGCCTTCGTGACTTTGTGGTTATCTACCAGCTTTAGCTGGTTCAGCAGCCCTTTGCCTCCTTACTTTCCTCATTCTTGCCCTAAAAGCCTCCTTTTTCTTATCATCATACATCTGAATGATTACAAAGAGAAATAAAATCATTACCTGGCTTTTCTGCCGGATGGCAATTCCCAAATTGCCTGAAATCTGTGCTAGTGCGATAGAAACGGTGATAAAACTAAAAAAAGCAGTTTTCACGGCAAAATCTCCTTTGATTATATAAGCTATTCCTCCTTTAAATACAAAAGCCAATGTAATTCCCAATAGAAACACATTTTCAAAGGATACGATAATCCCTAACATACCCGGAGCATCAAAAAAGAGGGGCCTAAAAAGAAAAGTAAAGACTTGCTCAGGCAGACTCATAGTAGTAATGTCTATACCGGAAGTAGCTTTTGCTAATTCAGAAGCTCTATGGTCCATATTTAAACCTTCAGTGAATAGGGTGTCTGTTTCTAAGCCCACCATTTTCAAAACATCTTGATAAATAAAGCCTAGCGCAATTGTAGCTACTGCAATCATTATGAACTTCACAGAATAACCTAAACCTTTGGTACTAAAGGTAAAACCAATCAAAGATGAAGCTAGAATTACCAGTAAAATATGTGGTCTAATATGATAGGTAATCAATGCTCCCACCAATAATACCCAATATCTTTTTTTAATATTGTTTAAGCTATAGAAAAGTAATCCAATTCCCAAAAAAATAAAAGAACCTTTCCCAAAGGAACCTGACCAAAAGTGAAGGTTGGGGAGTAGGAAAAATAAATGTAGGAGGTCAAAACCAAATAAGGTGTTTTTAAAAGCAATTCTCTCCCTAAAGAATTTGTAAAAATATATAAATCCTAAAAAACCAAATAAGGCAAATAGAGCCATCATTGCCTCATAAGAGAAGCCTAACCATTTTACAAAAGGATATCCTGTCCATTCTATAAAAGTGGTAGAAGTACCATAAAAGTCCATCCATTCAGGCCCTCTAAAGTTATTTATCACCTTCTCATAGTAAAATTGAGAGTCAGAAGGATTAAACAGTGCATAAGTATAATAAACCAAAGACAAAAACAGATGATACCAAAAAAGCTGCTTGAGAAACTTATTGTCTTTAGTGCTGTGGTTTGGGAGGCCAAATTTATTGAGGCCCTTACGAACTGGCATCAGTCGGTCTATCACCTGCATGGAAATGAAGTAGGAGAGGATAATGATGAAGATGCCGTAGATCATTTTGTAAAAATACTTTCTAATTAAATAGTCAGCAAAGCTTTGCATAATTAATTCAAGACTATGCTTTTCTTACAACGGAAAAAGACTGTATTTTTAACTAATAATTACGAATTAGTAATTAATTAATAAATCACATAATTATAACATCCATCCTTAATTCTCTTCCGATTCTCAGAACAGGTAGATTGGTAAACTTTTGTTTTCTTTTGCCTCTTTTGTGGTTAAAAAAATATCATAGCTTTGCATAATTAGCCGAGATTATTGATTAGAGAGTAGAAAATAGGAAAGTTTTCCATAAAATTAATGTTCAGCAGTTCAATAATTAACTAATTTCTAATTACTCATTACTAATTACCATTTAACCAATTACTTGCACACTTGCCAACATGACAACCAGCAAACCTAAAACAAAAGTCCTTCACATCATTAAATCCCTTGGTAGGGGCGGAGCAGAGATGCTATTACCGGAAACGCTCAAACTACACGATAAAGACCAATTTGAATTTCATTATATCTACTTCCTACCCTGGAAAGATCAGATGGTGGCGGCTTTGGAAGAGGCGGGTGCTAAAGTGAGTTGTTTGCCCGCTAAAAATAATATACAGCTGATGCGACAGATTGATAAAGTCGACCACTATATCAAAAAGCATGACATCAATTTGGTGCATGCCCATTTGCCCTGGGCTGGCTTTTTAGCGCGCTTTTTGCATAAAAGCAATCCGGTGCCTTTGATTTATACCGAACATAATAAGCAGGAACGCTATCATAAAGTGACCTTCTGGCTGAATAAATTAACTTTCAACTGGCAATCGAAAGCCATCGCGGTAAGCGCTGATGTGCATACTTCTATTCAGCAAAATATAAAGCCCAAGGTGCCAGTACAAACGGTTCTAAATGGCGTCAATACCGATTTCTATCAACGACAGACTTTGGATGAGACGGCTTCGGCAGTAGAAGCACTAGCTGATGAATCCAGTGCGATTACTTTTCGAGCAAATGATGCAGAGGCGGTCGAACTGCCTTTTGATAATGGAAAACAAGTTTTGCAAGAGCTAATCAGACAAAAGAGAGATAATCATGAGCTTCAGGTAGTGGGTACCATTGCCGTTTTCCGTTTTCAAAAGCGCTTAGTGGAATGGATAAAGGTATTTCATACGGCTGCCAAAGAAAATCCGAATTTAAGAGGAGTGATAGTGGGGAATGGTCCTTTTGCGGCTCAATTATTGCAATTACGCACTGAGTTGGGTTTAGAAAAGCAGTTATTTTTACCTGGCCTACAGACCAACACCAAAGATTGGTTTTCCATGATGGACATCTTTATGATGAGTTCTCAATTTGAAGGCTTACCCATAGCACTACTGGAGGCCATGAGCATGGAATGTGCGATTTTGTCTACTGATGCGGGTGGAGTAAAAGAGGTAATTCAGGAGGGTAAAAGTGGTTTGTTGGTAGCTGTAAAGGAGTGGGAAAGCTTAGCTAAGAAATTGGAGCATTTAAGAGATAAGGAATTGCGAGCCAAACTAGCAAAAGGAGCTAGAAAGAGAGTGGAAGAGGCTTTTAGTTTGAAACGGATGGTGAGGGAACTTGAAGAGGTTTATTTGGCTACAGCCAAAGGCTGATTTGAACCACGAAGACACGAAGGCACAAAGTTTTTTTAAGACTATAAATAACCATTTATTACTCTTTTTATCCCATTTTTGATTAAGGGAACATTAAAGTTTATCAGCAGTCCTAATTTATTATTGGTAAGTTTTAAATAAGTTAATAACTGAGCTTTATGGATAGGCATAAAAGAATCAACGCATTTTAGTTCGATTATTAACTTATTCTCAATCCATAGGTCAATTCAGTATCCTAATTCAATTTTTTTATTTTTGTAAACAACTGACAAAGCAACTTCTTTCTTAACCTTAATTCCTGCATCTTGTAACTCACTAAATAGACATTCCTGATAAACGTTTTCCAGTAATCCAGCACCTAATTCAGTGTGGACTTGATAAGCTGCATTAACTACAATTTTAGATAATTCATTTTCACTCATTTGATATGGTTTTGGGTTGAAATAGTATAATAATTATACTTTGTTAAAGTAATACAAATAAAAATTAATTAAAAGCAAATAGGATGATCCAGAATGAACTTGTCTTTTTAGTTCTTTTTCTTTGTGCCTTTGTGTCTTTGTGGTTAATTAGCGGCTTAGCCGTCAAAAAATGAACATAAGACCTTCAACTCAATCAGACATTCCAAATATAATCCAGCTGCTTAAAGCCAGTTTGGGTGAATCTATGATGCCAAAATCGGAGGAATACTGGCAATGGAAGCATATTAATAATCCATTTGGAGCATCACCAGTTTGGGTAGCAGAGGAAGCGGGAGAACTGATTGGAGTGCGGGCTTTTATGCAATGGAATTGGGAAAAGGAGGCTAAGATATACAGAGCTATAAGAGCGGTTGATACTGCTACCGATCCTAACCATCAGGGGAAAGGAATTTTCAAGAAGTTGACCTTAGGTTTATTAGAACAATGTGAAGCTGAAGGAATCCATTTAGTATATAATACACCTAATAATCAATCTAAGCCAGGCTATTTAAAAATGGGCTGGGAGGAAGTCGGAAAATTACCAATTCAAATTAGTATAAAGAAACCGATTCGTATTGCCATTGCTAAACTAAAAGGCGATCAAAAAACGGAATTTTTAGAATTGCTGAATCCTCAAGATTACAATTTGGAAAAAGCTCTAATTGATTTTAATTTCAAATTTGAAGCATCATCAGAATGGAACTCTAAATACTCATTAGACTACTTAAAATGGCGCTATCAGCAGATTCCTATTATTCCATATTATGCTCATTTCAATACAAAAGCCTGTGTGATTTTTCGTTTAAAAGCTGGAGGTTTAGGAGTAGAGCTAAGAGTTTGTGATGTATTTGGTGACAAGCATTCTGTGGAACAATTACTGGATGAAATCTACTATCAAAATGATTTTGATTATATGAGCATCAGTGGCTTTGAGTCTGTAAAGCTTCCTGGCATCTTAAAACAAAATAAAAAATTAGGGCCAGATGTGACCATTAGAACTTTAGCGGAAAAGGATCTGGATGAGTTCCGAAATTTTAAAAATTGGTATCCTGCTTTGGGTGACTTGGAGGTCTTTTAACAGCCGAAGGCTGCAGGGTAACCACAAAGACACAGCCTGTCCCGCATTTATCGGGAAAGGCACAAAGAAAAATAATTAGTAATTAATGATTGGTTATTTAATAATTAAGCTCGAATCTCATGCCATCTCCATACTTCATGTTAAATTTATTTATATGGAATCTAATAATTAATTTCACAAATATTTATTATTTGGTATTGAATATCAGAGAGATACAAGTTTTACTCGTGTAATAGCTTAATAGCTCTGTTTAAATATAGTTTTCTTTGTGAAAACCTTAGTGTCTTTGTGCCTTTGTGGTTCAGGTTTCAGCTTTAGCTGATAAATATTTATGTAAATTTGTAGTTATAAAAACTTAGAATTTGAATTCAATTTTCACCATATCACTTGACTTTGAGCTTCACTGGGGTGGCTTTGAAAAATGGCCTCTGGATAAAGCCAAAAAGCAATACTTTCTCAATACTCGAAAGCTTATCCCGCAGTTGTTAGATTTATTTGAGCATTATGAAGTGCATGTGAGCTGGGCTACAGTGGGTTTGCTGATGCATGAAAATAAGAATCAAGTTGAAGCAAATTTTCCTGATAAAAAACCAAGTTATGATCAAAAGCATTTATCCGCTTATCATTTTCTTGAATCTGTTGGTATTGGTGAGAACGAACAAGAAGACCCTTACCATTATGCAGATTCACTAATTAAAGATATTATAAGTCGAAGAGGCCAGGAACTAGCTTCGCATAGCTTTGCCCACTATTATTGTAATGAGAAAGGTCAAACTTTAGCGCAATTTGATGCAGACTGTAAAGCGATTACAAAGGCTTCTGAAAAATATGAGCAAAAGTTAAGATCCCTAGTTTTTCCCCGGAACCAATTCAATGCTGATTATTTAAAAGTATGCAGTGAGAATGGAATTAAAATTATCCGCTCTAATCCAGTGGATTGGTGGTGGGATATTTCCGATGGAGCATTAAATGAAAGCAAATGGAAGCGATTAAATCGTGGTTTAGATGCTTATTTTAATATTGGCGGTAAAACTTCTTATGGTATAAATGCTATTCAGCAAAAAGAAGGCGTGTATTTATTACCGGCTAGTCGATTATTAAGACCTTATAATCCTAAGGAGCTATTCTTAAATAAGAAAAAGATCAATCGTATAAAGAAAGAAATGACGATTGCAGCTCAAAAGGCTGAATTTTATCACTTATGGTGGCATCCTCATAATTTCGGCAATCATTCAGAAGAGAATCTGGATGGATTGAGAGAGATATTGACTCATTTCAGCTTTTTGCAGAAGGAGTACGGTATGAAGAGTTTGAATATGGGGGAGATAGCGGAGAAGTTGGAAGATGGAAGTATATTACAGCCCAAGGCTGATTTGAACCACAAAGGCACAAAGACACAAAGGAATTAGACCAAAATTTGATAAATGTATAGTAATTATAGATTTTGTTAGTCAATATTGATTTTCACTGGAAATCATATAACAAGATCTATTCATTTCAAACCCTTAGTGTCTTCGTGTCTTTGTGATTAGTTGCAGCCTTTGGCTGAAAATAATGCTTAGCATTATAAATAGAAATCAAAATTTGGCATCTTAGCAGTTTAAAACTTAATAACCTAAATACCTCAAAACTTCTACACTTACATACATGAAAAAAATCCTCCGCATTACCACAGTGCCTATCTCCTTAAATATTCTTCTGAAAGGACAACTAAAATATATGCGGGAGCAAGGTTATGAGGTAATTACAGCTAGTGCTGATGGTCCGGAGGTTCAAGAAGTATGCGATAGAGAAGGAGTAAAACACTATATAATTAATTTTACTAGAATTTTAAGTCCGCTCCAGGATCTTAGAGCGCTTATACAACTCATACGATTAATTCGAGAAGAGAATCCAGATATTGTGCATACTCATACGCCAAAGGCTGGCCTATTAGGGATGTTAGCAGCTAGAATTTGTAGCGTTAATTGTAGAATGCATACGGTAGCTGGAATGCCTTTAATGGAAGCCTCAGGTCTAACTCGCAGGATTCTTAGGGTGACAGAAAAAATCACTTATTTCTGTGCTCAAAAAGTTTATCCTAATTCATATAGACTGAAAGAATATATGGAAACTGCATTTCCTTCCTATCAATCTAAATTTAAAATTATAGGTGAGGGGAGTTCAAATGGAATCAATACAGATTATTTTTCGACCCATGAAGTATCGGAGGGCCTGATTAAAAAGGTTCAAAATGATTATAAGATTCCGTTGAATTCTACGGTTTTTGTTTTTGTGGGACGATTGGTTGAGGATAAAGGAATTCATGACTTAGTTAAAGCCTTTAAAAATATAGAAGCTAATTCTTATCTTATTTTAGTTGGAGCCTTTGAGGATGAGCGCGAGGCTGTGAATCCAGAAATCAAAAGTGAGATAGAAAATAACTGTAGAATTATACATGTAGGATTTCAAAAAGATATAAGGCCTTTCCTTGCTGCCTCAGATATTTTTGTTTTCCCTTCTTATCGCGAGGGATTTCCTAACGTTGTATTGCAAGCTGCATCCATGGGGCTTCCTTCTATAGTTTCAGATATCAATGGAAGCAATGAGATTATCACTCATGATGAAAATGGATTAATTGTTCCTGTAAAAAGTGCTAATGAGCTTGAATCTGCAATGGTGGAGCTACTTACTGATTTATCTAAAAGAAAAGAGCTAGCTGCTAAAGCCAGGCATTCCATACTGGATAAATACGATCAACAGAAAGTTTGGAAAGCAATTTTGAATGAATATCAGCAGTGTAAATAGGAGTGGTTGTTTCAGTCTTGCTTTCTTAAAATGACGGATGTTATACAACGTCAAACTTCTAACTGCAAACTATTCAACCTATACCAAGCTAAACCATATTTCATCTCCGGGTTTAAGCTGTGCCATTGAATCTAAATCATCTTCTTCGATATTGGCAATTCTGGGATAACCACCAGTAATTTGGGCATCGTTTAGTAAAATTATGGCCTGTCCACTTTGTGTTAATTGAATAGTTCCAGGGATTATTCCTGAAGAAATTAATTCATCTCTTTTTTCAGCCTTAGTAAGTTTGCTTTCTAAACGATACCCCATTCTGTTTGAATCATTAGAAATGGTATGTCCTTGGCTAAAAAACTCAGCTATGGTCATTCTAGATATTTTTTCGAAATCTGGTCCCGCCTTAACTTTCACTCTTATTTTGTTCGATAGAACGGGTAAAGTTTTGTTTTTATCCCAGCTTTCTGTTTTGTTTAAATAATGAGAATCAATTGATATTTTAGATCCCTTCTTTATGAAACTATCTGCTGTTGCCTCGGGCGATTGCAATAATGGGCTGGCACTGTTTTTCCACTTTTGTACGTTCCATTTTCCTGCTACAGCTAAGTAGGCTCTACTTCCTGCTTTCAGCTTTCCGAAGCTAATAATGGATCCGCTAGTTAAATAATGTGCTTTATTATTATCAATTAGTACTCCATCTGAATAGACTTCAAAATTTGCTCCGGTTATGGCAATTAAAGCATCAGAATCAAAAAGTATTTCAGGTCCAGTTAATGTAATTTCAAATACAGGTTCATTTTCATCATTACTGACTAAAAAGTTAGCCATTTTAGCAGATTTTTGATCCAATGCACCCCCAATTGGAATGCCCAGATATTGGTATCCTAATCTTCCTTTATCTTGAATGGTGGTTTGTAAACCAGGTTTGAGAAATGTGAGTGTAAGCTTAGGATCCATGCTGTACTAATTCTTTATATTCTTCTTGACCAATCGATTTGAACTTCACTTTATCCCCCATATTTAATAGTATGCCTTCCTCTTTTGAAGCATCAAATATTTCGATAGGAGTTCTTCCAATAATTTGCCAGCCTCCTGGTGCATTAATGGGATAAATTCCAGTTTGACTACCAGCAATTGCAACACTTCCCTTATCCACTCTTTTTCGTGGCGTATCCTTTCTTTTGCATTTAAGTTTTTCAGGAAGCTTACCCAAATAGGGGAAGCCAGGAAGAAATCCCATCATAAAGACATAATATTCTTGGCTAGTATGTAATTTGACTAATTCATTTATACTTAAGCCTAATTCATTTGATAAGCTTTCTAAATCTACTCCAAAGCTCAAATCATAGCAAACAGGGATTTCAATCAGATTTGAGTTCTCATTTAGATTAAGTTGATCAATTTCAATGTCTTCAATTTTGCTTTTTAAAGCATGATAAGAGGTTTTTGACTTATCATATCTTACGGTTAAAGAACAATATGCTGGGATTTGATATAGAATATAATCTAGCTTATTGATTGATTTAAAATAAGCATTGACTAGCTTGTTAATCTCTAAGTCAATTTTTTGCTCAAAATTAATGAGAAGAGCGCTATCACCATATTCTATAATATCCATCATATTGAAAAAGCTTTAATCTCAATATTTGAGTTCGAGATTATGGTTTTTAGTATTTCCTCAGCAAGTGGATTGTCTCCATGAATGCATAAGCTATCGATTTCTAGTGGAATGTTTCTGCCTGAAGAAGTTTTAACTGCATGCTCTTCAGTTATTAATTTAAGCTGCTTAAAGCTTTCATCTACTGACTCTAAAACAGATCCTTTTTCTTTTCTACTCATCAATTTACCATTCTCGAGATACCTTCTGTCTAAAAAGCCTTCTCTTATAAATTTAAATCCAGCTTTTTGTGCTTGCTCTTGAAATGGACTTCCTGCTAATCCCATAATAGCTAGTCTTGGGTCAATTTCTTTCACTGCCTGTAAAAACACTTCTGCTTCTTTCGAATTATGTGCTATTTCATTATATAGAGCCCCATGTGCCTTTACGTAATTCATTTTAGCTCCCTTACTTTCAGCCATGCCTTTAAGTGCAGCTATTTGATACTTTATTTGTGATTTGAGTTCCTCAGCAGGAATATCAATTTTTCTTCTACCAAAACCTGCTAAATCAGGATAGGAGGGGTGAGCACCTATTTGCACCTTATGTTTTATAGCACGTTCAATAGTCTTTTCCATATGATATGGATCTCCACCATGAAAACCACAGGCTATATTACAAGAACTTATGTAAGGGAAAACGGCATCATCATTACCTTTTTTGAATTGGCCGTAGCTTTCTCCTAGATCACAATTTATATCAATAGAATTCATTTGAATGTTTAAATAATTCCGAAGGCACTTAATATGCTTCTTGAACCTAATAAAATAGTTATCATGATAACCACAACGCCTATTACGTTAATGAGTTTAGAATTTACATGATTTCCCATTAATTCTTTATCATTTACGATCCATAATAAATAGATAGCTAATATTGGCAACAACAATCCATTGGTGACCTGAGCAAATAATATTAAGGCGGTAGTCTCAAATCCCCAAGAAGCAACTATAATTCCAGAGACAAGAACTAATGCCCAGGTAAGCTTAAATTTAATGTTCTGCAATCCGCCTTTCCAATCCAGAATTTCTGATGTGGCGTAAGCTGCAGCCAAGGGTGCAGTTATACTCGATGAAAAGCCAGCGGCTAAGAAACCAAATGCAATAAAACTTGTAGACCAATCACCTAAAATGGGCTGTAATTGTGCCCCCAAAGAATTAATGCCTTTAAATTCATTTTGATTTCCTTCAAAAGCAATCGCTGCTGTAATCATAATGGCCATGGTAATAATCCCTCCTAAAGTTACAGATATAACAGTATCCAATCGCGACATATTCAGACTGTCAGTATCTTTAAACTTAGTTTTACTAGCTGAAGCATGTAAAAATAAGTTATAGGGCACTACGGTTGTTCCCACTAATCCTACCACCATTAAAGTAGCATTTTCTGGGATAAGGGGTACAAATAACCCTTTAATAATTGCTGAGATTGAAGGTTCTAATAAAATGGCTGCACAAATGAAAACTATTCCCATAATGCTTACCAATACCACCAAGAATCTTTCAATGTATTTATATTTACCTATAAGCAACAAGATGAATGCTGTTATACCTATCAGTAACAATAAAGAGTTTATCCCTAAAAACTCTGGTACTTTACCGAAGCCCATTATTGCGCCTGCTAAGTTCCCGGATTCATAAGCTGCGTTCCCCACCACTATGGCACTAATGACTAATGCGAAACTGAGGTATCGAAAAACTTTATTGACTGACTTTTTTCTAATAGCCTCGCCCAAACCCATTTTGGCTTGTGTACCTAAGCGAGCCGTCATTTCTTGTAAGATTATCGTAGCAAAAATGGAAAATAACATGGCCCATAGGAGTGTATAGCCATATCCAGCACCTGCTAAACTAGCAGTAGTTACTGTGCCAGGACCTATAAAGGCCGCAGCTACAATCATTCCTGGCCCTAGTTGTTTTAACTTTTTAAACATGCTGAAAATATAAGTAAAATATTCTCAGCACGCTTAAATTTAGAATGAAGAATCGAGATTTATGCGGTTTCTAATTCTTGATCAAAAATACTACTGTCAGCAGCAAATTTTCTTATTACATTAATTTCCAATCTATCGGTTAATCCTTTTGAATAATGTAATTTTTTTAATCTTAAGCTTTCATCTACCAAAAACTCAGCTGGAATGGTATTTAGCGACTCACCCTCTGTTGGCATATTCATAGGTACACCTGCTATTTTGGCTTTGATTGCAGTTTGCACAAAGCTTTTTATATGACTTTTGGCTGAGGCAGATTTAGATTCTTCTAATCCATATTTGGCATAAATTTCCTTTTCAGGATCAGATATTAAAGGAATTGGAGATACTTCCTTGTGAAAAGTACTTCTTAACAAAACACTTTCTTTTGATTCAAAAAAGAAAATCATTTCTAAGCCTTTTGTTTTCAATTCTTCATGAACCTTCGTTAATGCGTGAACTCTTAGATTACAGAATGGACAACCGGCATGTCTAAAGAACGCTATGAGTAGTTTTTTACCTTTATATTCTTCTAAGTTAATTTGTCGATCATATATATCTTTTTCATTAAAAAGAGGCGCTAATGCTGTTTTTGTTAATCTCATATATTATTTATTTTCACTATTTACGATCATTCTATAATCGTCAGATTTAAAAATTAAATTTTGTTTTTTAAATTCTTAGGCTGACAACAAAGAAATCGTCAATCTGTTATCAGAGACTTAAAATTATATTGATTTAGGTTAAAAGAATGAAGTATACTATTAAAGTCTTTTAAAAAGTTAAGAGCTTTAATGAATTCTTGCTTAACTTTGCAACTAATGTCAGCAAAAGATGTTGACAATTGAAAATAAATGTATCACCAAAGCAGGGCTGTGAACCCTGTGAAACCGTGAATTATGAGTAAAAAAGGAAGAGTATTAGTAGCCATGAGCGGAGGAATTGACAGCTCATTGGCAGCTGTGTTACTACACGAGCAAGGTTATGAAGTTATTGGAATGACCATGAAAACCTGGGATTACGCATCTTCAGGTAGTTCAAAAAAAGAGACTGGATGTTGTAGTCTAGATTCTATCAATGATGCCCGAAATTTAGCAGTAAATTTGGGTTTTCCTCATTACATCTTAGATATCCGAGAAGAATTTGGAGATTATGTAATCGATCACTTTACGGATGAATACCTAGCTGGAAGAACTCCAAATCCTTGTGTATTATGTAATACGCACATTAAATGGGATTCCTTATTAAGAAGGGCGGATAAATTAGGATGTGATTATATCGCTACCGGTCATTATGCTAAAGTGAGAGAAGAGAATGGTCGATATGTTATTTCAAGAGGTAAAGACTTGAATAAGGATCAGTCTTATGCACTCTGGGGTGTATCTCAAGAAAGCTTAAGCAGAACGATTTTACCTTTAGGTGATTTAACAAAGCCTGAAATTCGTAAAATGGCTGAAGATAAAGGGTTCTATGAATTAGTGAATAAATCAGAATCTTACGAAATCTGCTTTGTACCGGATAATGATTATAGAGGCTTTTTGAAAAGAAGAGTAGATGGCCTGGAAGAAGAGGTGAAAGGTGGGGAATTCGTATTAGAGGATGGAACCGTAGTAGGTACGCATGAAGGATACCCTTTCTACACAGTGGGTCAAAGAAAAGGTTTAGGTATAGCGCTTGGCTATCCCGTTTATGTTACAGAAATACAAAAGGATAAGAACAGAGTGGTTCTAGGTACTTTTGATGAATTATCTCGTGATGGAATGTATGTTAAAAGTCTTGTGATGAGTAAATATGAATCACTTGATGACAGAAAAGATACCGTAACTAAAGTTAGATATAATGATGGTGGGACTCCCGCTGTAATAGAGCAAGTAGGAGATACTATGAAAGTGTTCTTTGGCAAAGGTGTTCCGGCTATTGCGCCTGGTCAGGCTGCAGTATTCTATGAAGGAGATGATGTGATTGGTGGTGGTTGGATTCATTCCTCTTTCAATCAACAAAAAATAAAAAATGAGGCTTTATCAAATTCTATTTAGTCTCTTTTTAATTCTTGCATCATGTGAGAATTCTACTGTAGCTCCAAATGAAGAAATATTGGGGCTACAGTTCTTTCCTCTAAATGTCAATGAATCTGAATTATACTCAGTAGAAGAAATCAATTACAATAATGATGGCTCTATTGATACATTACGCTATCAAATTCAAGATGAATGGGTTGATTCTATTTCTTTGCAGAATCGTATTAAATTAGAGGGGTATCGTTATAAATTAGATCAGGCTGGTAATAAGGAGATTTTATCTTCAATAGTAAAAGAAAGATCGGACAAATTAGCAAGTTTGAAAATTGGTAATTCTGAAGAAGTAAAGCTTAGTTTTCCTGTTGCCGAAGGTAAATCATGGGATGGTTTTCCTCAGGAATTTGAAGAAGATGAATTTGAAATTTTTAAAGCATTTCAACCTTATGAATTAGGAGATCAAACCTTTGAAAGTACTGTTCAAGTCATTCAAGAAGATAATCAAGATTCTGTATCTAATTATGATCAAAGAATTGAAGTATACGCTGCTTCACTAGGCCTTATTTACAAAGTATCCTCTCAATTAGAATTTTGTAGAGAAACAGACTGTTTGGGCTTACAACAAATTGAAATTGGTAGGACAATCCGAATGGAGAGAGTTATAAACTAAGCATCCTTAGGCTAAATTTCATTTCTATATTCATTATTCCATAAAAGCAGCTTAACTTGCAGGCATGTTAACATTAGGAAAATGGAATAAATTAAAAGTGGTCCGTGAGGCCCCTCAAGGACTATATTTAAGCGATGGCGAGGAAGATGTATTACTACCTAATAAATACGTTCCTCAAAATAAGAATATAGATGATGAAATAGAGGTTTTTATATATAAAGATTCTGCTCAAAGACCTATAGCCACCACTTTAAAACCTTTAGCTGAATTAAATCAAGCTAGTCTTTTTGAAGTAAGACAAATAACTAAAGTTGGTGCTTTTGTAGATTGGGGTTTAGAAAAAGAATTATTAATTCCATTTTCAGAGCAGACTGATGAATTAGAGGTAGGGGACTTAATAGTAGCTTTTGTAACACTCGACCCTAAAACTGAGCGAATTGTAGCTTCTATGCATATTGAATCCTTTTTAGAGGAAGGATCTGGTGATTTAGAAGAGGGTCAGGAAGTAGACCTTTTAATATACAGAATTACGGATTTAGGCTATGAAGTAGTGATAAATCAACAGTATAAAGGATTGATATATGAAAATACAGTCTTTGATCCTTTAGATATAGGGATGTCTGGAAAAGGTAAGATCAAATCTATCAGGATAGATGGAAAAATTGATGTTCAATGGAAAGTGGAGAAGGAGGAGAAGCAAAAAGAGATTCTAGAATTATTGAGGGATCATAATGGTTTTATGCCTTATCATGATAAATCAAAACCTGAAGAGATTTACGATATGTTTGGCTTGAGTAAGAAAGAATTTAAAAGACAGATCGGACATCTTTACAAAGAGAAGAAAATTACAATCAAATCTGATGGGATTTATTTAGTATAAATTCGGAATGAGTAAAATACTATACGATAACTGGAAAGAAAACAGCAAAGAATATAAGTCCAATAATAAGGATCTTTATAAAGCATTAAGAAAAAAGAAAAAGCTTGATGATGAATTCCATGAATTAGATGCTCTAGTATTTGATGAAATGGATTGTTTAGAATGTGCTAATTGTTGTAAAACTACTAGTCCCATTTTTCAGCAATCTGATATTGAAAGAGTTGCCAAAGCTCTAAAAATGAAGGTCCCGGAATTTATTGACCAGTATTTACATATTGATGAGGACCATGATTACGTCTTAAACTCTGCACCTTGTCCATTTTTAGGATATGATAACAAATGTATAGTGTATAAAAATAGGCCAACAGCATGTAGGGAGTATCCTCATACTAATCGTAAGCGCATGCACCAGATCCTAAATAAGACCTTTAAAAATGCTGAAATATGTCCGGCCGTTTATCATATTCTTGAGAGGATGAAAGAAAGAGAACGTTAACAAGTTTGTATGGTTTACTTTTTGGCATGTTTTAACAGTATCTTATTTATAGCCACTAATTTTAATATATGTATATCATTTGTTTTATTTGATTAATTCAATACTAACATCCAACTTCTATCTTCCAACTATTACTAAATTAATTTCAATACAAAATTGCAATAGATTATATTCGCACGTATGGCACAATCAGCAGAGCAAATACTGGCCGATCTTAAAAACGGAAATTACGCACCGGTTTATTTCTTACAGGGTGAAGAACCTTATTTTATTGATTTAATCAGTAATTATATCGAGAAGAATGCTTTAGATGAAAGTGAGAAGGGGTTCAACCAGCAAATACTATACGGAAAAGATGTAAAGTTAAATCAAGTTGTTTCTGCTGCCAGATCATTTCCTATGATGGGGCAAAGGCAAGTCATTATTGTCAAGGAAGCTCAGAATTTGGGTGAATTCACTGAAAGCAATTTCGATTTTAGTTTACTGGAAAATTACCTTCAAAGTCCTCAAGCTTCAACGGTTTTAGTATTCTGTTATAAGCATAAAAAGCTCGATAAGAGAAAGAAGATATATAAAAGCTTGCAGCAGCACACTATTCTATTAGAATCTAATAAAATATATGAGAATAAAGTGCCGGATTGGATTCTTCAGTATGTGAAATCAAAAGGACATGGTATTAATAGGCAGGCTCTGATGTTATTAACTGAATATATTGGCAATAACCTAGAGCGCCTATCTAATGAAATTGATAAAGTACTTGTAAACTTTAACGAACCTTCAGAAATAACAGAAGCTTTAATTCAGGAGTATGTTGGTATCAATAAAGATTACAATATATTTGAATTACAATCAGCCATTATTAAGGGGAATGCTTTGAAGGCAAATCGAATTCTTAATTATTTTGCCTCAGACCCCAAAAATCATCCTGCAGTAGTGAATATTGGTTTTCTTCATTCATTTTTCACAAAACTCCTGCTAGTACATCATTCTGGAGATAAAAGTGAAAGAGGTGTAGCGAGTGCAGCTGGAGTAAATCCTTTTTTTGCGAAAGATTATATAGTAGCTGTAAATCGTTACAATCTTGGTAAAACAATTCAGAATCTAAACCATATTTTCCAAGCTGATTTAATGTTTAAGGGAGTAACAGCAAATATCAATGAATCACAGTTGATGAAAGAATTGGTATATAAATTGATGCATTAAGTACATCAATTAAAATAAAAAGCTGATTTAGTAGTTAACTAATCAACAGCTAATATGATTATTTAATATAATTTAGGTATTGCATACAACAGGAAGTATGATTAAAAATATTTTAATAGCAGGAATTCTAATAGCATTCCCATTTACTCTTTTTAGCCAATATGCTTTTGTAAATGAAGGTGAAAATGACATTTACAGCAATGCATTATCTTTATATAAGGATAAACAATATTCTGCTGCTCAACATAAATTCGAAGAATATGTTCAGCATAAAAATGCAGATCAGTTAAAGGCTAAAAATGCAGAATATTACGGTGCCTTAATATCGATTTACCTTTATCAAAATGATGGTGAAAAGAGAATTAAATCTTTTGTAGAATCTAATCCATCACATCCTAAAGCCTTTGAGGCTTATTTTGAACTGGCAAACTTCTATTTCCGTGAAAAGAATTATGCAAAAGCCATTCAATACTATCAAAAAACGGATGATAATGTTTTAAATGAAGAGGATCAAAAAGACTATCAATTCAAATTAGCTTATTCCTATTTTAGCAGAAGAGCATTTGATGAAGCATTACCTCTTTTCAATCAATTGAAAAGAAGAAATAATGAGTATCAATCAGCTGCAAATTACTACGCAGGATACATCAATTTTAATCAAGGAAGTTTTGATAATGCATTAATTGATTTGGAAAGGGCTGCTGAAAATGATACCTACAAAGTCTCTACTGCCAATATGATTGCCAACATATATTATCAGAAAGGAGATTATAAGGCTTTAATAGAACATGCTGAAACATTACTTCCTCAGTTAAGTAGGATTGATGCTTTGAATATCAAATTGTTAATAGGAGATGCTTATTTCAATCAAAATGAATATAGCAAAGCAAGTCAATATTTTCAGGAATACAGGGATGCGAGCAGATCAAAGCTTGATCGGGAATTATTATATCGAATGGGTTATGTAGCCTATCAGCAAAAAGACTTTGAAGAAGCGGTTCAATTATTTGAAGAAGTAGGAATAGAAAAAGATTCTCTATCTCAATTTAATGCTTATTACTTAGGAGAGTTATATCTTAAAAATGAGAATTACAGATATGCCGCTAATGCCTATGAGCAAGCAAAATTGCTAGATTTTAATAGGGGCATTACTGAAGAAAGTCACTTTCAACTTGCGAAGCTTTATCTACAAGAATCTAATATATCAAAAGCAGTTTCTGAATTAAAATCTTTTATTTCTCAATATCCAAAGAGTAGTTATGTAACGGAAGCTAAGGAATTATTAAGTGAAGCTTATTTAAATTCAAATGAATACAATCAGGCAATTGAGTTTATAGAGTCCATTCAAAGTAAATCTTTAAAGCTAAAACAAGCCTATCAGAAAGTTACCTTTTTACAGGGTGCAGAATACTTCAACCAGGCGAATTATTTCAGGGCAGTTCAGTTATTTCAGAAATCTGTAGAATATCCTCAGGATAAAACATTATTAGGAGAGACTTACTTTTGGATGGGAGAGTCATATTCTACGGGAAAAAAGTATAAGGACGCCATCGCTGCATACCAAAAATCATTTAATTACAGTGTTGAAAAAGATGATTGGTTTTCAAGTTTAAATTATGGAATTGCTCATGCATTATATAATGATAAGCAATTTGAGAAAGCATTAGGGTATTTTAATGCGTATGTTAAAAAAGGAAGAAAAGCAATTTACTATCAAGACGCATTAATTCGATTAGCGGATTGTTATTATGTGACTAAATCATATGAATTAGCATTAGATTATTATCAAAGGGCGATAGGTGAGAAGAATGCTAATATTGATTATGCTTATTTTCAAAAAGGGATTATTAATGCGATAAATGGAAAAAATACTTTAGCGAACCAGAGTTTTGATAAGATAATAAATGACTATAAAAACTCGAATTATTACGACAATGCGATTTTTCAAAAAGCGCAATTGGCATTTGAATCCGGGCAGTACCAAACTGCAATTAATGGGTTTACAAATCTTTTGAAAAATCTACCACAAAGTCCTTTAAGACCCTATTCATATGCTAAAAGAGCGCTTGCCTATTTTAATTTACAGCAATATGAAAAAGCTGAAGGTGACTATAAGCTAATCCTTAATAACTATTTGACTCATTCCACAGCAAATGGTGCATTAGCCGGTTTGCAGGAATTATATGGCATTATGAATAAGGAGGAAGATCTTGATCAATATCTAACAGCCTATAAAAATGCTAATCCGAATGATGGGGAAGTAACTAAAATTGAATTTGATGCTGCTCAGTCATTGTATTTTAATCAAAAGTACGATCGTGCCATTGCTTCTTTTCAAGCTTACATTAACAATTATCCTGATCATTCATTGACAGCGGATGCTAAATACTATCTAGCGGATTCCTATTACCGAAATAACCAATTCAATGAAGCCTTGGATCTATTTTACGAGGTAGTTGAATCTAATAATACGGCCTTTAATAAAAGATCAATTCTTAAAATAGCAGAAATAGAATTACAGAATAAAGCCTATGATAAAGCAAGATTATACTTCTCAAAATTACTAGATAATGCAGAGAATAAGAAAGATAAATTCAATGCCTATACGGGTTTAATGGAGATTGCTAAATCTCAATCTGATTATAGTAAAATGATTTATTATGCTGATTTAATTATAAAAGAAGCAGCCGTTAATGCTAATGCGGTTAATGAAGCCTATTTAAATAAGGGAATGGCTAACTATTATCAAGGAAAGTACGATGAGGCAAAAGTGAGTTTCCAAAATGCTGTAAATGCAGCAAAGGATGAATATGCGGCTGAATCAAAATATATGATTGCGTTGATGCAATATAATTCTGAGGAATATCAGGAATCCATCAATACCTTGTTTGAGTTGAATAAAACGTATAATTCTTATTCAACATGGTTAGGCAAATCATTTTTATTAATAGCGGATAATTATTATGCAATGGGAGAGTCTTTTCAAGCTAAGGCAACCTTGAATTCTATTATTGAGAATTCAGATTCTAAAATTTTAAAAGATGAAGCTCAATTAAAGCTTGATTTGATTAAAGAGGAGGAGACCAGGCTAGATGGGATTGAAACGGATAGTATTTCAAGTAAAAAGAATGATAGCATTAGCAACTCATTAGAAATGAATGAAGTAATTGAAAATGACTCAACGAAGAATTAATATGTTAAAATATGTTTTAATTGTCATTTTAAGCTTTCCAATAGCTGTTTTAGCTCAGGATAATTGGAATCAGGAAGGTGATCTAGAGGATTCTCAGGTGATCATTGAAAAGGATAGAAAGATTGATTTAGCAAGGGTAAATAGAGATTTTAAAAAAGTGCCGAATGCTAAATCAAGTCAATCTTCCATTGATGTGAAATTCAATTCAAAACAGTTTATTCCTGAACTTAATAAATTGTCTCCTCGGATTAGAGTTTTGACTATTCAAGATGAAAAACTTGAGAAATTATATGGAAGCCAAGTAAGATTAGGGGGTGGAAATTATGGAGCTTCATATTTTGAAGGCAATTTCTCTAGCAAAAGAAATAAAGATAAAAGCTATGGTTTAAATCTACTACATCAAAGCTTTGCTAATGGACCTATTGATGGAAGGAATTCAGGCTCCGGATATCAAAACATAAATCCATATGGAAAATTTATATTTCAAAATGCAGCTCTTTCAGCTGACGCATTTTATGAAAGAAATAATAACTATTTGTATGGTTATGATACAACCTTAGTAAATGAAGTAGATCGAGATAGTATTCAAAGAACCTATCATTCAATTGGAGCTAATATAAAACTAGAAGATCGAAATGATAATTCTAATTACCATTATAAGTTGGGGTTAAATTCCTATCAGCTGTTTTCTAATATTGAAAATTCAGAGTTTTCATTTAACTATGCCTTAGATAATAGTTATGATATTAATGAAGACATCTCTGCCTATTTCAATCTAAATGGATTTCTCTCTAACCTTAATTTCAATGCAATAGATTCTAGTCAAAATAGGAATTTAATTCGTTTCCAACCTGGCATCCATTATAATTGGAATGATTTGAGAATAAAGGCGGGAATTATTATTGCCTATGAAAACGACACATTAGAGAATTTGGGCAAAACACATCTTTTTCCAGATTTGAATGCTGAGTATACTGTGTTCGATAAATTAAGTTTATTTATTGGGCTTAAGGGTGATATAAGAGCAAATCAATATAGAAGCTTCTTAAATGAAAATCCTTATTTAGACAATACCATTCCAGTATTTAATACTTTAATGCCTTTAAAATTCTATGGTGGAGTGAATGGTGCCATCAGTAATGTATTAGGCTATGAAGTAGGAGGAAGTATTGCATCTGTTCAATATAATTACGGTTTTGCTGCAATTTTTGATGAATCGGAGGGTGAATTAAGATATGCTCCTCGGTATTTTACAGAAAAAAATACCGAAGCCAATGCTTACCTCGCTTTATCTACGAATCTAGATAATTTGAATATAGATTTAAGAGGAGACTATTTCTATTATAATGTTGGCGATAATCAATTAATGCCATTTAGACCACAGTTTCGACTCAAGCTGAATTCAGATTATGTAATCGCTGACAAACTAAAAATAGGATTGAATGCACATTTACAAGGTGCTATGAACAATGAAAATATATTCTTAGAAGAAAATGCTAATTATTCCTTTAATATAGATGAAGCTATACCACCCATATATGATTTAGGAATAAAATTAGCATATCAATTGAGCAATAGAAGCCAGATTTTCTTACATGCTAATAACCTGATAGCCAACAAATATGAGTATTTCTTGGGTTATCCTAACCGTGGGTTCCAAGTTTTGGGAGGTTTCACATATTCATTTTAATGTTTTTAAAATCAATATTTGCCATTATATTTGATTTTTGTAATTAAATGTACTTATAAATAAGTATTGATTTTATTGAAAAATTATAGTTTATTGATAAAGTATTATGATTTTTTAATACTTTTAAGTTAGAGTAAACCTTAAATTACCAGAACATGGCCAAGAAGGACAAAAAAGACGAAGAGTATAAAGACGAAAACTTACATAATGGACCGGATCAAGATGATGAGGATTTCGGTTTGCCTGATTTAGATGATGAAAGCGATTCTGATCAATCTGATGACTTCAACACTACTGAGGATGATAAAGAGGTAGAAACTTCATTTGATACTTCAGAAACCTCAGAGACTTCTGATGAGCCTTTTTCCATGGAGGATTATGATCCAAATCCATTTGGAGACGATGATGATGAAACTCAAGAAGAACCAACTGCTACTGAAGAAGAAAAAAAGCCAGTAGCTTCTTATACTCCACCTAAAAAGCAATCAGCTGCTCCGATTATTATTACCTTATCAATTATTATAATTGCTGCAGTTGCTTTAGTATATTTTTTCTTCCTAAAAGAGCCTGAAAAAGAGCCAGTAGTAGAAGAGCCAGTTCAAGATACAACAACTTATGTGGTTGAAAAACCAGTTGAGCCTGAAGAACCAGAAGTTATTGAACCTGAAGAACCAGAAGTTGGAGTAGTGAATACACTAAATTCTAGAACAGGTCGTTCATATGTTGTTGTAGGAAGTTTCTTTGATGAAGATCTTGCGAAGGACTACGCAGAAGAACTTATAAAAGATGGAACGAATGCTTATATCATTCCTCCATTTGGAAAAAGTAAATTCAATAGAGTGGCTATTGAAGAAACTGAAAGTTTTGCTGCAGCTAGTACAAGAGCTACAGAATTATCAGGACAATTTAAAGAACAACCTTGGCCTTTGAAATATTGATAAAATAAAATATGACACTATTACAAGTTACTACCCTTGCAGATTCTGCAGCGGTAAACGCTCAAGAAAACAGCGTTAATTTGTTTGACTTACTTTTAAAAGGGGGATATGTTATGATTCCCCTTTTGTTATTATCGGCAGCGGCAATTGCAATTTTTGTTGAAAGAGTATTAACCATTAAGAAATCTTCCAAGACACCAACTGGCCTTCTAGATCAGGTAAAATCCTTGGTTTCTGATGGTAAGATTGATGAAGCAAAAATGCTATGCAGTCAAAATGAAACCCCCATAGCTAAAATGTTAGAGAAGGGAGTTTCTAGAATTGGTAGTCCTCTTAAAAACATTGAGGTGTCTATCGAAAATGTAGGAAAAGTAGAGATTTACAGATTAGAAAAGAATCTTTCTCTATTAGCTACAATATCAGGTGCTGCACCTATGATTGGTTTTTTAGGAACTGTTACGGGTATGATTCAAGCTTTTATAGCCATTGCACAGGAAGAAGGCTCAGTTAGTCCTAAATTATTATCTGAAGGGATTTATGAGGCTATGATCACAACAGCTGTAGGTCTTTCGGTGGGTATTATTGCTTATTTAGGATATAATTACTTAGTGACTCAAGTTCAGAAAGTAATCCATAAAATGGAATATACTTCGGTTGAGTTTATTGATTTATTACAAGAATCTAAATAAGTAAGGTGCTATGTCAATGAAATCAAGACATAATGTAGATCCAGCATTTAGCATGTCATCAATGACTGATATCATATTTTTGTTGCTTATATTTTTCATGCTTACTTCTTCTTTTATTACGCCTTCTGGTTTACCGGTTAATTTGCCTTCCAGTAAATCTACCAATATCGTAATGCAAAAAGTTAGCGTTACGATAACAGAAGATATGCTTTATTTCGTTAATGATAGGAGAGTTGCTGTTTCTGACCTAGAAACTGCTATTCAAAGAGAATTAAGAAATGCGGACGAAGGAGTTGTAGTTTTACATATCGACAAAACTGTTCCTACAGAATATCTAGTAAAAGTAGCAGGAATAGCAGCCTCATTAAAAGCAAAAGTATCAATTGCTGCACAACCGAATGAGTGATTATGTACATAGAGAAAAGAAAAATCGGATAATAGGAATATCCGTATCATTAGGGCTACACATATTGCTGCTCCTGCTATTCCTATGGGTAACCGCTTGGAAGGAGCCTTATCCACCTCTTCCAGAATATGGGATAGAATTAAATATAGGTATGGATAATACGGGATCAGGTGATGAACCCGTTGCAAGTCAAGAAACGGAAGTGACTGAAGAAGAGCCTGTTGAAGAAGTACAGGAAACTACCGAAGAGTCAGTAGAGGAAAGTGCTGAAACCGAACAAGTGATTGATGAGAGTGAGAATACTACTGAAGATGTAGCAGAAGAAACTGTTGAAGAGGTAGTTAGTAATCAAGAATCACCTGTAAAGGTTGAAGAGAAGAAAGAAGAAAAAAAGCAGGAAAAAACTCAAAAAGAAGAAGTAGAAGAGAAGAAAGAAGAGCCAAAAGCCAATCCTAATGCTTTATTTCCTGGTAATAATGATTCACAAGGAGAAACTACCAACAACAAAGGGGATCAAGGAAATCCTGACGGGCAAGTAGATGCCGAGGCTATGATGGGGCCTCAGGGTGGTGGAAATGGAAGCTCATTGGATATGGCCGGTTGGAAATGGGATTCTCCTCCCAGACCAAACGATACTTCACAGCAGAGTGGTAAAATTGTATTTGAGATTAGAGTAGACGGAAATGGAGAGGTCATTTCTGTACGGGCTATTGAGACTACTGTATCTGCTGAGGTGGTTAAAATTTACCAAGATGAAGTAGCTAAATTAAGTTTCAGCAGAACGTCAGGAGGTAGAACTGCTCCTCAATCTAAAGGAACCATTACATTTTTGATTCGCGCTAATTAAATGATGACCTATCAAGAAGCAGAAGCTTTTTTATTCGAGCAGTTACCCATGTTTCAGAGAGTAGGTAGTGCTGCATATAAAAAAGACTTACACAACACAATTGAATTATTAAAATACTTAAATAATCCTCATGAAAAGACGAGGTATATTCATGTTGCAGGTACGAATGGTAAGGGGAGTACCTCATCATTTATCGCATCGGCTTTAAAAGAAGCAGGCTATAAAACAGGCCTCTATACTTCTCCTCACCTTAAGAGCTTTACAGAACGAATGAGGATTAATGGATTATCAATTCCAGAATCTAGAGTTATTCAATATGTAGAAAAGTTTAAACCTATAATTGAATCATTAAAACCTTCATTTTTTGAATTAACAACTGCAATGGCATTCGATTACTTTGCTGAAGAAGAAGTGGATATTGCGGTGATTGAAGTGGGCATGGGAGGTAGATTAGATTGTACTAATATCATTAATCCAGAATTATCAATTATCACTCAAATTGGTTTAGACCACCAGCAATTTTTGGGTGATACCGTAGAGGAAATAACAAAAGAGAAAGCGGGTATAATAAAAGAAAAAACTCCTATTATTACTTCAGTGAATGAAAATGAACTTAGGTTAATTATTAAATCTATTGCTGATTCCAAAGGGGCTCCGTATTACGATGCTTCTAAATATTATGATATTTCTACAATAGAGGAGACGATCCCACATTGGAAATGTAGAGCAAATAGTCTTAAAAACGATTTATCCATTGATTTTGAATTAGGAATGTCAGCAAGCTATCAATTGCAAAATCTTAAATCTGTATTTACGGCTATTGACATTTTGAATGAACAAAATTATGGCATTTCAGAGCAACATATTAAAGATGGCTTAAAAAATGTAATAGTAAATTCGGGTATAAAAGGAAGATGGCAACGGATATCAAATGATTATAACAAAGCGAAGATTATTGCTGATACTGGCCATAATTATGCCGCTTTTGAACATTTGATAAAGATGATAGATAAAGAAGAAAAGGAAAAACTTCATTTCGTTTTTGCCTCTGTAAATGACAAAAAATTAGATGAGGTTTTATCTATACTTCCGAAAAATGCATGCTATTATTTTACTCAAGCAAAAATACCAAGAGCATTAGAGGCTTTAATTCTAAAAAACAAAGCTTCGGAATATGATTTACTAGGTGAAAGATATTCTTCAATTGAAGAAGCTTATGAGGCTGCTAAAAAAAATGCTAGTGACAAAGACTTAATTTTTGTAGGAGGTTCTACCTTTGCAGTCGCTGAAATTCCTGAATTATAATATGAGTAGACAGAAGTTAAAAAGGTTTGAAGATTTAAGAAATCGTCATAATGTAATTGAGTATGATGATGATAGATATTCTAACATTAAATCAAATTGGGCTAATGAAATCTTTAAAAATTCAAATCCTATCAACTTAGAGTTAGCATGTGGAAGAGGCGAGTATTCGATTGGGCTTGCTAAGGAATTTCCTAATGAAAACTTTGTAGGTGTCGATATTAAAGGGGAAAGGCTTTGGCAAGGGAGCACAAAAGCCTTAGAGGAAGGTTTAGAAAATGTAGCATTCGCCAGAAACTTCATTCTAGATTTGGAACAAATGTTTGCTGAAGGTGAAGTAAAAGATATTTGGATTATTCACCCAGATCCTAGGCCTAGAGATAGAGATGAAAAAAGAAGGTTGACTTTTCATAGGTTTTTGGATATATATAAAAACATACAAGGAGGAAATGGTCGTGTACATTTAAAAACAGATAATACTCCTTTATACGAATGGACTTTGAATGAAGTGCTTGCCAACAGAACTGATTTTAAAGACTTACATTTCGTGGATGATTTACATAATTCAGTATATTTAGAAGAGCATTATGGTATCAGTACTCGCTATGAAAGGAAATTTTCAAAAGCGGGTGAAACCATTAAATACTTAAGATTTGAATGGAAAGTATAAAAGATAAACTACAGAGTCCTGCATTTTTAATGTTTGTACTTTACTTTTTGACTGCTATTTCTTTGGTTCTATTTTTTGAGAAAGGAACTTTCATTTTATGGCTAAATCAAAAGCATAATCCTTTCGGAGACTCCTTTTTTAGTTTTATCACCTTGGTAGGTGAGTGGCATATATTTGTAGTGGTGGGTATTATATTGCTCATGTATAGATTTTATTATGCTATACTGTTAACCTTAACAGGGCTCATTCATTTTTTAATTATCCAGTTTTTAAAGATTATCGTGTTTAAAGCACCTCGTCCAGCAGATTATTATGCCGATAAATTAAGCTCATTTAATTTAGTGGAAGGAGTTGATTTGAAAAGCCTTTATGCAATGCCCAGTGGCCATACAGCTTCAGCTTTTGCATTAGCTACTATTTTGATTTTAATAACTAAAAATAAATTATTACAAGTGATTTATATGCTGATAGCGATACTAGTTGCTGTATCAAGAGTATATCTATTCCAGCATTTTATGGTGGATACACTAGTTGGAGCTTCAATAGGATTACTAGTTTCAGCCATAATCTGGTGGTACCTTTCTTTTAAAAATAAATCACTTCTATATAATAACAATCGATTACATAGAGGTTTAATCTTCAATAAATGAATATAAATGGTGTAGAAATAGCGCCAGGTGAAGAGAAAGTGGTTGATGTAAATATTGCACGTTTACCTTCTCATACTCCTATAGACGTTTCCATAACAATTGCTAGATCATCAGAGCCAGGTCCTACATTATTACTGATGGGAGGATTGCATGGTGATGAGATTAATGGTTCGGAAATCGTAAGAAGGATAATTGAAAAAAACGAACATATCCCGAAAATAGGTTCTGTAATATGCATCCCCATTATAAATGTATATGGATTCATTTATTTTTCAAGGTATGTACCAGATGGAAAAGATGTTAACCGATCATTCCCCGGTAATAAAAATGGATCTTTAGCTGCAAGAATGGCTTATTTCTTAACTAAAGAGATTTTGCCAGTAATCGATTATGGTATAGATTTTCATACAGGCGGTGCAGATAGAACAAATTATCCTCAAATAAGATGTATGATGAAGGATGATGTGAATGTAGAGTTGGCGAAAGCCTTTCATGCTCCTTTCACTTTGGATTCAAAGTTTAGACCTAAATCATTAAGACAGACAGCTAATAAATTTGGTAAAAACATATTAGTTTATGAGGGGGGTGAATCTTCCAGGTTTGATGAGTACGCTATCAAAGAAGGAATCAATGGAGCAAAAAGAATGATGAAACATTTAGGAATGAGGGATGAGGCAGAAAATGCACCATATCAGAATTTAATCATTAAAAACTCTTCTTGGGTGAGAGCTAAGAAATCTGGAGTGTTTTTGTCCGCAGTAAAAAGTGGGGATGCAATCAAAAAGAATCAATTATTGGGACATATTCATGATCCTTTTGGTGGCTTTAAAAGTAAAATTAAATCTGTTGTAAATGGTTATGTCATCGGTTTAAATCATAATCCAATAGTTCATGAAGGTGATGCAATAATGCATTTAGGAGTAATCAAATAATATGTATAGGAATTTCATAAAACCATTTTTTGATAAACTTACAGCATTAATTGCACTTGTAGTGGCGAGTCCTATATTTATTATAGTAGCTATACTGCTCGCAGCTTTTCAAAAAGGTAAAGTCTTTTTTACTCAAAGAAGACCTGGCAAAAATGCAAAAATATTTATGCTTGTTAAATTTAAAACTATGCGTGATGATAAGGATGAGCAAGGAGAGTTATTACCCGATGCGGACCGCCTTACCTGGATTGGTAAAATAGTTAGAAAGACCAGCATGGATGAGATACCGCAGCTACTAAATATTCTAAAAGGGGATATGTCATTTATAGGCCCCAGACCATTATTGGTAGAGTATCTTTCATTGTATAATAGCGAGCAAGCGAAAAGACATCAAGTAACGCCAGGTATTACAGGGTGGGCTCAGGTTAATGGAAGAAACACTATAAGCTGGAGCAAGAAATTTGAATATGATATATGGTATGTTAAGAACCAATCTTTTTGGCTCGATTTAAAGATCATCTTTTTGACTATTTTTAAAGTATTCAAAGCGGAAGGAATTAGTGCAGAAGGAGCAGCTACTATAGAAAAGTTCACGGGTAATAATGGTTAGTGTATTCCTAGATTATCCGTTTATTATCAATTTTCGCAGTTTCGGTTCTTAATATTAAGCCTATTTTAACAAGAGGTTATATTCATTTTAATTTCATTATTTGGATGTACTACTAATTATATTTTTTACAAACTTGGTAGAGAGTTAATTGGAACAGACAAAAAATGAACCCTGCTAAAACAGCCATAATTGCTGATGATGATAAAAATACGCTTAGAGATTTAGTAGATGTATTAGAATCTGAAAATTTCAATGTATCCCTTGCTCTGGATACAAATCATGCCATTCAACTTGCCAACAAAATCCAGCCTTTACTTGTCATCTCAGAAGTTGCTAACCAGAATTATGATGGTATCAGCTTATTCAAATATTTCAAAAATCAGCAAAATAATTGTAAGCATGATCCTAAATTAATTGCGTTAACATCCAATTCTGATGAACAGTATGAGATATTGAGTTATGATACAGGAATTGATTTCTTTTTGAAAAAACCATTGAGAAAAATGGCTTTTAAACATAGAATATCAAAATTTTTTAATGATGAAGAAATCACTTCTGGAACTGCTTCTATGGAGGATTATCAAATCCGAGATTTGCATTTTGATATCAAACACCATTTACTTTATAAGCTTCCAAATAGAAATCAAATAGTTATTCAATCCAAATCATTTGATATTCTATTGCATTTGGCAAAATACCCTAACCAAGTATTTAAAAGAGAACAATTATTAGAAGATATATGGGGAGGTGAATCAAAAGTTAGTTTAAGGACGGTTGATATTCACATCTTAAAAATAAGACAAGCTTTAGGTGATGAATATATCAAAACTATTAAAGGTGTAGGCTATATTTTTAAGCTTAAAAAATAATATTCCTCACTATTTTCTGTAACCTATCGAATTTGAATCAGTTGTTTAAATGAAAACAAAATCAAATTATGCAAATTATAGAAAATAAAACAGCACTAATTACAGGTGGAAGTAAAGGAATAGGGTATGGAATTGCTGAGGCATTACTTGCTAAGGGTGTAAATGTAGCTATTACAAGTAGAAGTCAAGAGGCAGCAGATAAAGCAGCAGAATCTTTAGCGAAAAATGCTAAAGGTGAGGTTTTAGGGCTTCAGGCTGATGTGAGATCATTCGAAAATCAACAAACTTGTGTAAATGCTGTATTAGACAAATGGGGTAAGCTTGATATTGTTATTGCGAATGCAGGTCTAGGTCATTTTGCACCCATAGATGAAATGGAAATCGATCAGTGGAATGAAGTGATCGATACAAACTTAACGGGTGTATTCTATACTATTAAATCTAGCGTTGAAGCATTAAAGAAAAATGGCGGTTATTTCTTCACTATTTCTAGTTTAGCGGGTACTAATTTCTTCCCTTCAGGTTCAGCATATAATGCAAGTAAATTTGGGTTAACTGGATTTACACAAGCTGTTATGATGGATTTAAGGCAATATGGTATCAATGTTTCCACTATAATGCCCGGCTCTGTAGCTACTTACTTTAATAATCATGAACCTAACGAAGATGATTATTGGAAAATACAGAAAGAGGATATTGGTAAGATGGTAGTAGATTTATTAGAATTAAATCCGAGAACATTGCCAAGTAAAATAGAGGTAAGGCCAAGTAGACCTCCTCAAAAATAATAGATAAAAAAAGGTCAGCATTTACTGCTGACCTTTTAATATATACCGTAAAACTAGGTTTTAATATAAAAATTCTAGTGCTACTCTATCAAACTGACCAAATTCACCATCTTCATTTGCACTAAAGCAAGCTAACATTAATGAATTAGGGTCGATATCAGTAGGAGTACCAGGAATATGAATTGCACCAACTCCAGCAGTACCTTCGCTTCCGCCTGTACCACAAGAGAACGAACGGTTGAACCAGTCAGTGTGTCTTAATCCAACTGAATGGCCTATTTCATGACCTATTACGTGTTCTACTACGTTGGTGTCAAAATTACTAGTTCCAGATTGGATTTGAATGAATTTGTTTGGATTTCCTCCGCTTGGGAAGCCTGCACTTCCACCACCAGATCCATTTACTCTATAAACAACCATATCAAAAGGGCTGAAATTTGAACCAAAAGTAAGAGTGAACGTTAAGCCAGTATTTAATGCGTTATAATTATCTATTGCCCACGATAATGCAGTTCTCATCTTAGAATCTAATCCATTTGCATTATTTGCAGTGTAACCGATTACATTAATGGTACGGTTTTGACTTACTAGGTTTGAAGTTCTATACTGTTCTGCAAATTTTCCTGTATGAAAAATTTCACTATTAGACATTTCATCTAATTGTTCTTTACTTATTAAGATATCACCTTCAACCACATAGTTGAAACCCTGATCACCAGTAAGAGGATTATTGAATTTTTCTTTGTAAACATCAGAAGGATCAAAACCTAATTGGGTCAATTGCTTTATTACTTGATCAGAAACAACTGTGTTGTCTACTTGATTTGCCATTTCGTCTTCTTGGCATGAAGTCATTAGTAGTGCTGTCATTACGAAAGCGATAGCAAGCGTAATGCCTTTTCTTAAATTTGTCATAACTTTAATAAAATTTTGATTAGGTTTGCAACATATTGTAATTATTTTGAAAAGGAAAAATATTACATTAAATAATTTCGAATTAAGATGATAAATCATATTAATTATTTGAATAATAATATTAATATGAAGATGATTTAACCAAAACTGAATGAAATCTTACTTATTTACGAAGGCTAGTTTTAAAAATAATCTTTTTCTCTGCTTTTTATTTTTATATTTCCTAATCGTTAACAATTCTCTATTGTATGGTCAAGGAATAAGCAGCAATTCAAAAGAGAATTATATTATTGATAAACAAGAATCTCTGAATAGTATAAAAAATCAAAAGTATTACTTGGTTCATTTTGAGTCTGATTCTAATTTGTTAAAAAAGAATTTTTCTGTTATTAGAAGACTAAAAAACAATGATTATATTGTTAGAGCTAATGATTTAACTGATTTAAGATATAAGACCTCACAAAATGAATTCTCTATTTTTAGAGTAAATAATAACTGGAAGAAATCTTCTAATATAACAATTTCAAATAATCACTTATTAAACGGAGTATATTGGATTGAAAGTCAAGATATACAAAAATGTAAAAATTTTCTTGCTTCAAACCCTAAGATAAATACTATTTTGACTCAAAATTATTTTTTTAAAATTCATGTAGATAATGTTATTTTAGATGAATTATTAAATAAATCATTCATTTCTTACATAGAGAAAGTGCCTCAAAATGTCATAAGTGAGGCTAGAGTGCTGGATCTAAATTTAAATCCAAATAAAATAAATACTATTCAGGCCTATTATCCAGAATTGGATGGTTCAGGTGAAGTAGTAAGTATAAGAGAGCCTTTTTATACTATTGAAGATATAGATTTACAGGGGCGATATATTCAAACTGGTCTTGAAAGTGAGTTTTCTGATAATCATGCCCTAGAAATGGCAACTATAATTGCAGGAAATGGTAATTCTTTTTTGACAGGTTTAGGTGTTGTTACAAATGCTCAACATACTTCTTCCTCTAATGCAGAAGTTAGCCCTAATAATTATGGTTATTTTTCGGATAATAATATCCAAACTCAAAACCATTCCTATGGTACTGTGATTGAGTCTTTTTATGGAGTGGATGCTGCTTTATATGATCAGCTGGCGTTTGAACATAAAGAAATAATTAATGTTTTTTCAATTGGTAATTCAGGATTAGAAACAGCCCAAGAGGGAGTGTATGCCAATATAAATGGTTATGCTAATATTACTGGAAACTTTAAGCAGGCAAAAAATATTCTGACCATTGGAGCTGTAGATACTGCTATGAATTTAATCAATTTCAACAGTAATGGACCTGCATTTGATGGAAGAATAAAACCAGAATTGGTGGCCTACAGTATGGCGGGTACTTCAAACGCAGCTGCTTTAGTAAGTGGGACTTCTGTTTTAATGCAACAAGCTTTTAAGGATAAGTATAATACCCAAGTAAATTCAGCATTGTTGAAAGCTATTTTGATAAACGAAGCTGATGATATTGGTTTATTAGGGCCTGATCACAAAACAGGTTTTGGAAGTTTAAATAGTTATTCGAGTGTTAATGCAATTTATAATGAAAGCTATCTAGAATCCGAATTAGTTAGTATTGAAAATACACATACTTTAAAAAGACCAATAAATGCTTCTCAATTAAAAATGACCTTAGTTTGGACGGATCCGCCAGCATCTCCTAATGATGCATATGCTTTGGTAAATGATTTAGATTTAAAGCTAATTGATGCTAATGGTAAGGAGTATTTACCATGGGTTTTATCTACAGAGGCTAGCTTTGAAGCCTTAAGTTCCTCTGCAACATTAGGTGAAGATCATATTAATAATATAGAGCAAGTTTATATTGACAAGATTAAAACTGACTCAGTTAAGATAATTGTAAGCACTAATCAAACTACTGATATTTCTCAGCCTTATTCAATTGCTTATAAATGGATTACAGAAAATGAGTTTAGTTGGACAAGTCCCACATTTAAAGATAACATTCCTTATAACGGTGAGACTGCATCTCATATTAGATGGGAGAGTACTTTTGATTCCAAGGCTCAAGCTAATTTATTTTTTAAATTGGTTGGAGAATCAGAATGGACATTAATAGAGGAGAATCTTAATCTTTTAGCTGAAAATTATAGATGGAATCCTATTATCTATAATGATTTTGCACAGTTAAAAATGGAGATCAATCAAGAGAGCTTTGTCAGTGATACTTTTCCAATCTCTAGCCCTATTCGCTTAAATGTAGGTTTAAACTGTAGTGATTCAATTTCATTGAATTGGAAAAGGATTGAAGGTGCAGATTATTATAAAGTTTATAATCTTAAGTCCAACGAACTATTCACGATTAGCCAAACATCTGATTCTAGTATTACCCTTCTTAAATCGAATATAGAGAGTGATTATTTTAAAGTACAAGCTTTCAAAAATGATAAAGCATTAATAAATGGGGTTTTAATTAATTATACTCAACAAGGTGCAAACTGTTATTTAAACTCCTATTATTTGGAAACAGTACAGTCAGAGGGGATTTATCAAAACATCCAATTAGCTTCATTAAATGGAATAAGGGAACTATCCATTGAAAAGCGTTTGAGTGATGGTAATTGGAATGTCATCAGCACCTTTACTCCTGAAAATTTCGAAAATATCTATTTGGATGAAAATCCAGATAATGGATTTAATTATTATAGAATTGTAATTCATTTTGAAAATGGTCAAGAAATAATTAGTCAAACGGAATCAGCCTATTATGTAAAAGATTCCAACTTTATAATCTATCCGAATCCCTGGAATACAGAGGAAGATTTAAAGGTATTTTCGAAAGAAGAACTACCAAATGCAATCATAACTTTCATAAACTCCACTGGCCAGGAAATAGGCTCATTCTCAATTCCAAGAGATCGCAACTTTTTGCAAATTGAAATCTTAGAGGAAGGTTTATATCTCTATCGTATTTCTAATCAAGAGGAAATTATCTCTTCAGGAAAATTACTGATCAAAAGGTAGTTTAAATATTAGGGAATATTTCCAGTAATTCTGTTTTCTGACCATTTATATAATTCCAAAACAATTCATTGTAGTCGTAGTGTTTTTAGCGTAAACTAGTAAAATGAATGAGTTTTTCTTCACACGTTTACAATATGAATCAGGCGATTGGAATGTAGATCAACGGATGCCTTCTAATCTATTGAATTCATTAATAGAATATACAAACATTCCGGTAGATACTCAGGAAAATGTTGTGGCTTTAGCAAGTAAAGAGCTTTTTAATTGTCCCTTCTGCTATTTAAGTGGTCATAAATTGGTTCAGTTTACTGCTGATGAAAAGGAGAATTTCACAAAATATATCGAAAACGGAGGATTTATATTTGTAGATGATTGCAATCACGATATTGATGGATTATTTGCTAAATCATTTGAAAGACAAATGAATGAAATATATGGAGAGAATGCCTTGAAGAAAATTCCTAATGATCATGATATCTATTACAGTTTTTTCGAATTCGAAGATGGTCCTCCTACTACTTCACAGGAGCTAAATGGTTGGGGGGATGATATTGTTCATGATTATTTAAAAGCTATTGAAATAGATAATAAAATAAGGATACTATACAGTAATAAAGATTATGGTTGCGAATGGGACTATGATTTTAGAAATAAACGATGGTTAGCAGAAGACAATACCAAATTTGCAGTCAATATTGTAATGTATGCACTATTTAACTGATAAACCTTCAATTGAACATAAAAAATGGAAGAAAAAGAAATAAAGGATGCGGTTAATAAATTTAAATCGGCTAGAAAAGAACTATCAAAAGCGATTATTGGCCAGGAAAACGTAGTAAGTGAGGTATTTATGGCCTTATTAGCAAATGGCCATATTTTATTGGAAGGGGTTCCTGGTTTAGGGAAAACCCTTTTAGTGAGGTCATTAGCTAAAATTTTACATCTTGATTTCCATCGTGTTCAGTTTACCCCTGATTTAATGCCCTCGGACATAGTTGGGATGGAAGTTTTGGAAGAAGATAGAAGCACTGGCAAACGATTCTTTAAATTTAATAAGGGCCCTATTTTTACTAATATTTTATTAGCTGATGAGATCAATAGAACTCCACCTAAAACTCAATCCGCTTTATTGGAAGCCATGCAGGAAAGGGAAGTTACTTATGCTGGTACAACCTATGAGCTGCCTAAGCCTTTCTTTCTTTTAGCTACTCAAAATCCTTTGGAGCAATCAGGGACATATCCTTTGCCTGAAGCTCAATTAGATCGCTTTCTATTTTACACGGTAGTAGAATATCCAACAGATCAAGAAGAAGTTGATATATTAGAGCTGACCACAGCAAATGAAAAAAATGACCTCAAATCAATTTTGTCAGCAGAAGATATTATTCAGGCAAGATCTTGGGTTCGCGATATCCATATTGATAAAAGTTTATTAGAACTTATCAGCAGATTAGTACGTTCAACCCGGCCTCAAACTTCTGATCTGGAGATAGTAAAACAATATGTAGATTGGGGTGCAGGACCAAGAGCTGGGCAGTCTATAGTTCTGGCAGCAAAAGCACATGCTTTTTTGGCGGGTCGGTTATCTGTAATTCCTGATGATATAAAGGCCGTAACTTTAGCCGTTTTAAGACATAGAATTGTTTTAAACTTTGTGGCTAAAACAGAGAAATATACTGTTGATCAACTTATTAAGGAATTGCTAAAGCAGATTAAATAAAGCTTCATGAGTTCATTCAATACCATATTTCAATTACCTGATTTTGAAGCGCTGAAAGCAATGCAGCTTTTCATAAAGCATCATATTGAAGGTTTGATGATTGGTTTGCATCAAAGTCCTAAATCTGGATTTGGAATTGAATTTAAGGAATACAGGAATTATACACCCGGTGATTCATTAAAGCAATTAGATTGGAAATATTTTGCCAGAACGGATCATTATATGATCAAGGAAGCTGAAATGGAAAAGCAGCACGACTTCATATTTGTACTGGATAATAGCCTTTCTATGAATTTTGAATATAGCAAAAATTCTAAATTTAATTGGTCCAGAACCTTAATTGCTGCTCTTGCATATATAGCTAATAATCAGTTTGATAAATATTATATTTTCAATCAAGATGATCCGCCACAAGGCTTCGAAGAATTCCTTTATCGCTTGATTCATCTAGAAACCGAACAGAATATTGAGCTAAAGGATTTAAAGCCTCATTCTCAAATCAACAATAAAAATACAGTATTCCTATTTACTGATGGATATGGTGAGTTTTCTCAGCTAAAAAGCTTGTTAAGTGATTGGTCAGTGGCATCAAAAGAGGTAATGCTCATTCACCTATTATTTGATAATGAAGAGAATTTAGATTTCGAAGGACAGTATTTTAGCTTTAAGGATTTAGAAAGCGAAGCTATAGTAGAAATAAATAAAAATGAAAGTAAGACTGAATATGTTGATAGAATTGCAAAATGGAAAGCTGAAATCAAACAAGAATGTGTGAAAAACGGAATCGTGTATTGGCAAATGAATGGTAAAGAAAGCTTCAATAAATCTATATTTCAGTTATTGTCTCACTTAAATCAATCTTGGGTATGAGTTTGACTAACTCTATAGCATTCTATGGGTTATTGGCACTCATCATTCCTATTGTTATTCATCTATGGAGTAAGAATAAAACGAAGCTTATTTCCTTAGGAAGTATTCAGTTTCTTAAGGAAAGCAGTACACAGCGATCAAATAAAATTGCATTTTCAGAAAAGCTATTATTTCTATTAAGAGCCTTGATTTTAGTTATGGTAGTATTCTTAATGTCGAATCTATTCTTTAAACAAGAAACTGAAAAGAAGACTGTTGTATTAATAGGAGAGGATATTGACCTTCCAAATGCTTACATTTCTGATAAATATCATAAAATGGAAGCTATTGAATTTAAAACCTATTCACTTGCAAACAAATGGTTTCTTTTAAGTGAGTTAGCAAATAAAAGAAATGATATTGATTCAGTAATTTACATTGATAACTTACCTAAAAACGGCTTTGTAGGAGCGATACCAAAACTTCCATTTGATTTGAAAATTATTAACAAAGGTGAAAATAATCAATTGAAATCTCTGGTTAAATCAACTGATACAATACGTTATAATCTAGAAATTGAGGATAAACTAGTAAATAATAAAATAGAAAACGTATTACAGGCCAATCAAAATTATACTTCAAATCAATTGGTATTTCAGCCAAATAAACAGCTCAATTCAGAACTTATTTTATCTGATGAGTTAGGTGATTTAAATGTCAATCAACTTGTCATTAATAATTCTGTGTCAAGTGATTATACCTTAGAAAGATACCCTAATTACCAAGCTTTACTTATTAATAAGACTTGGTTTTTAAATCCACTAAATGAGGATTTTATTGTATTATTAATCTCTGAATTTATAGCTGACATTGCTCAACCAGAGTATTATTATTCCTCATTAAATCAATTATATAATCGTCAAAACGAAGGTAAATTAAAAGCCATTATTAATCAGGATTATGACGAATGGATTATGATTTCTATTCTCTTATTAATTCTATCAGAACGTTTTATAAGTTATAGAAAGCATCATGGATAGAGCGTTTAAAAAATATTGGAATAAGCTTTTAATTCAATTTTACTTAAGATTAATAATCAATGTCTTATTGTGGTTATTTAGTTCTAGCTTATTGCTTGAAACTTTATGTAATATTTTTGATCTTCAGTCGGTACTAGCTTTTCAGATTGTCTTTCATTTATCAGTTTTACTACTAGTATTATTATGGCATCCTAGAATACTGTGGAATGATGAGGAGATCATAAGTTTTTTACATCATAAATACCCTAAACTTGAATATAGTTTAGGAGTTTTTCAAACAGAGCGAGTTAGTGAGCTAGAAGAAATTCAAAAATCTAAAGTCAAAGCTCATTTACCAAAACTCAACCAAATCAGTTTTGACTTTAATTGGTTCACTTCATCTATTTTATTGGTATTGAGTGTATTAATTTGGATTATATCAATAACTATTCCGTTCGATTTTCCATCGGATTCACAGAGTCTATCTAAGGAAAATTCACCTAATGAATTATTACTTTCAAATACTGATGATAGTTTGATATTTGATTATGAGCTTAAAATATATCCGTCACTTTATACGGGATTAAGATCATTTATTTGGCAAGAAGGTAAAAAAATACCTGAGTACAGTAAGCTTATTTTTTCAAATAGGGGAGAAATAGATTATGATTTATTATGGCAGAATAAGAGCACATATTCAGTAGCTAAAAATACTCGAAAGATATTTAATTTTTATAAGTCATCATTGTTTGAGATATCATACTTGCAACAAGACAGTTTAATAACAAATGAACCAAAACTTTTGGAAATAATTGAAGATGATAAACCCGCTCTCTCAACAAATTTAGAATTTAACCGATATGAGATCAAATGGGAAGATATTAATCAAAGGTTTGAATTCAACTTAACGGCAGATGATGATTATGGAATCAAATCAATCGATGCTATTATGACCTTGAGTAGGGGTGAAGGTGAATCTGTAAAGTTTCGAGAGATGAAAGCCTCAATCCTGAAAAGAAATCAGAGTTTAAAAGCATTTCAAAACAAAATCAAAATACCCTTAGATACTTTTGATCTAAATCCTGGAGATGAATTGTATTTCTATTTTGAAGCAAAAGATAATAATCCATATCGATCTCAATTTACCAGAACAGATGTGTATTTTCTTTCTATTGAAGATACAGCAGAATATGAGTCGGTAGAATATGAAGGTTTCGCTTTAACCAATGAAGCAGAATATTTTAAAAGTCAGCGACAAATTATTATAGATACGGAGGCTTTACTTAAAGATCAAAATGCGATTAGTAAAAATGAGTTTGATGCTAGAAGTAATAACATTGGCGCGGATCAAAAAGTATTAAGGTTACGGTATGGAGTATTTTTAGGAGAGGAATTTGAAACTACTGGAGGCTTAGGAGAAATTGATCATTCAGGACATGACCATGGACAAATAGAAAGTGAAGAAGAGTCCGAGCATGAAGGTCATGATCATGAAAATGAAAGTGGAGATGAGCATAGTAATTTTTCTAATCCCATCTATAATGAAACTCCTGAATTAGCTGCTTATGTACATGCTCATGATGAAAGTGAGTTGTCAACTTTTTTAGATGCGGAAGTAAAAGCTAAATTAAAGGAAGCCCTCGCCAATATGTGGGAAGCGGAGCTTTATCTAAGAACCTACAAACCCAAAGAAGCTTTGCCTTATGAATACCAAGCCTTGAAGTTGATCAAAGAAGTTAAAAGAGCTTCCCGAATTTATGTTCAAAGATTAGGCTTTGAACCGCCACCAATAGATGAGGCTAGGAAGCGCTTAACTGGAGAATTGAAAGAAATTAAACCAAATCTTGTCAATACCAATAGACAAGAAATAAGCTTTAATGAAAAGATAAGGAATACTTATCAAGGATTAAATTCAGCTTATATAGCTAATGATTTAGAAGGTGCAGATAAAATATTAAATAGTTTTGTTGAGGCACTAATAATCAAAATCACAAATGAGCCTGTTCGTTATTCCAAAATTTTAGTAGCTATAAAAGCTTTCCAAAATGACAAAACATTAGATAATCTACGTGATGTATTGGCTTATTTAGAGTTGATTTTAGAATTGAATAATCAAATATCCAAATCTAATCAGGCTTCATTGAAATCAGACTTATTGCAATCCTATTATCAACTAATAAATGAATAAGTTTTTACTAAATATATATTGGGAAAATCAGTGGTCTTTTGAACATCTAATTGTGATAATTTCAATTACAATACTTCTACTCTTTTGGGAAATAGGAAAGAAAGGAAGAAGACTTCCTTTAAGAGTTTTAGCTGTAATATTGACAATTGCTTCCTTATATCTCATTTATCTAAAGCCTTATATACTACAAGAAAAACCCAAGAGCTCTGCTGTATTAATTAGTCACGGTCTATTGCATAATTTTCAAGATTCATTATTTAGTAAATATGATATTCCAATTTTAAAACAAGATTCAAATTACAAGTTCAGCTATTTCGGAACTGAAAATGCTAATTCATTTTCACTTGAGGAATTAGATTTTCAAATTGATACGGCATTCTTATATGGCTATTTTCCACAGCTTAATCCTCGTTATTTTAATACAAGAATTGATCTTAATTTAAAGGGGGGACTAACGATCGATTATCCAAAGTCAATTGATTTAGGAGATAGTTTAAAGATCATAATTAAGAATAATTATGATCAAGAGATATCAGAAAAATTATTCATAAATCAGAATACAATTCCATTTAAAGTGGCTAAAAAAAGTCAGGCTGAAATATCTACTTTACCGAAAGTATCAGCCGATAATTTTATTAAAATATCAGATAAAAATTACGATTATAATTTTTCTGTTGAAGTTAAAAAACCTGAATTATATAGGATTCAAATTCTATCTGCAGCACCTGATTTTGAGTGGAAATTTTTAACAAATTATTTAAAAAATGAAGGCCATTCTGTTTATCAAAAAACAAAAATTTCAAAGGATAAATACAATATAAAAAGAATTAATTGGAGTGATTCAATTTCAATTAATAGGGGGGTAGTTTCCAATTTGAAAGTTCTATTGGTAGATGCTAAATCTTGGAATAATTTAACTAAGGTGCAACAAGTTAGATTCCGAGATGAACTCACTAAAAACAAAGGTAGCTTAATCTTCAGATCGAACGAAAACACGAATATCTCGCTTGATTTAGATATGTCTAAAATAACTAATATTTTTAGTACGGGCAATAATTTACTTGATCAAGAACATTATAAGTACCTACAAATCAATAGTATAAGAGGTTTTACCGAAGTAGCTGAAAACAGCCTTTTTAGGATGGTCAGGCCTGATATAATTTATGGTGTAATAAATTTTCAAAATACATTTCAATTGAGCTTATCTGGCAATAATGAAGAATATAATAGAATATGGAAGAACGTGTTTCAAGAATTAGTACAAAATGAAAAATCAGTATTTTATAATAAAACTGCTTGGCCTGTTTTACATCATCCTTTTAATTTTACGGTTTGGTCTGAAAATAATTTTGATCGATTAGTAGTAATTAATCCTTCAAAGGACACTATTGAAATGGTCAAAATTAAGGATGAAATTTACCCAGAAAGAGCGCACTATATGTTTTATCCTGCAAGGCTTGGATGGCATTTTATCCAGCTTGAAAATCCTTCAAAATTAATCCCTTTTTATGTTCATGATTCTGAGCTTACAAATGCTTCACAATTCCTGAATGAATACAACAATAGTTATTTAAATTATCTTAATTTTGAAAGTTTAGAGCAGAAGCAATCAAACTATAAATTTCAAAAGCACTTTATAACAATATGGATTTTTATACTGTTTGTTATAGGTGTTGGATATTTATGGATGGAAGATAAAATAACCTAATATGAGGCTAATATTTTTTACGCTATTTACTTTTTTAATTTCGAGTGTAGTAGTAGCTCAAAAAATATCTTATTCTGATAGTTTACCTAAATCAATTTCATTTCAAGAATCTATTGATTTACTATCAGCCTACATACAAAGAGAATCTGTATCTGGTAGTGAAAAAGAAGCCGCTATCTTTATTGAAGATTACATCCTAACAACTGATCTACATTTAAGAGTTTTTTCAAACTTTTCGGATAATTATAACCTGGCTGCCTCGCTTTATCCCTTAAGTAGTGGTAAGCCTAACATCATTCTTCAAAGCCATATTGATGTAGTTCCTATTGATGACTTAGATCGATGGAAACATGATCCGTACAGTGGTCATTATGATGGAAGTTATGTACACGGTAGGGGTGCTTTAGATGCTAAAGGTCTTGGCATTATGCAAATCAAAGCCTTGGAGGCTTTTCAACATGATTACGATACAACTGAATTGCCTTATAATGTTACAGTCCTATTTCTTTCTGCTGAAGAAACTGGGGGTAAAAATGGAGCTCGTTATCTAATGAATAATTTTAAAGATGAACTAAATGCAGCAGTAGTATTAGGTGAAGGAGGAGCAGGCTATCAAAATGTATTGAAAAATTATCCAGATAAGGTAGTTTTTGGAGTTTCGGTGGCCGAAAAACAAAGCTTATGGCTTCAATTAAAAATCAACAGCAATTCTGCAGGTCATGGAGCAGCACCTTCCAATAATTATGCAAATATGCAGCTGATCAATAGCCTTAATAATTTAACAAATCGAAAGGTTATACTTTTCTTCAACAGAAGCACTCGACAAATGTTCAGAAGGTTAGGTAGGGCTGAAGGTGGAGTGAGAGGCTTTTTTATTCGGAATATTAACTGGTCAATTTTAGCCCCTTTTGTACGTAAACAAATAGAAAGAGAGCCCTTTCTATCCTCTTTATTAACGAATACTGTTACAGTAACTAATATCTACAATCCACCTGGCCCACCGAATCAAGTAAGTACATCGGCTACTGCAGTGTTGGATTGTCGCTTAGTACCTGGCACATCCTCAAAAAGCTTTATTCGTTATATCGAGAGAAAGTTAGATAATGAGAATATTGAAATTAGTGTGATTGCTGAAAGTCCGGAAGCGGAACCTTCTAAATTGAATAAATACTACAAAGTAATTGAGAAATCAATTTCTGTAAGCTACCCTGAAGCGGAAACCATTCCATTTTTATTTCCTGCTACAAGTGATAATAGCTTATTTAGATCATATGATATTCCATCTTATGGTTTTATACCTGCTGTAGTTACTGAAAGAGATATAAATAGCATTCATGGTTCTAATGAAAGAATAGGGGTTGAAGTACTCAAGTCTGGAATTACGATCTATTATAACTTTATAAAGGAAATCCAGTTTAAAGAACCATTTTCGTTATTTAACTTAAATAATGATGAAGAAAATTAGCTATGAAAAAGTCTAAAGTATTTTTAATAATTGCCATAATATTTATGCTCATTGTTTTCTATGTGGTGTATGATATGTCCACTAGAACAAGGTTTCCAGGGGGAAAGCCATCTAAGAAAGGGGAGTATAACAATTCCGATAAAGATAGTGTTAAGCAAGTGGATCCAATGGAAGTAGAAATCCGAAGGTAATATATAGAATATGAGTGAGAAGGGTAAAAAAATTGATGTTGATAAAATAGATCTGGATAAAATGAAAGAAGGTACCACCGAAAAACCTGGTACTATTTCTTTTCCGCATCATTCTGGCAGTGCTATTATTAAACCAACCGATAGAGGTAAAATTAAAGGCAGAGCGGTTTTAGCCATGCATGAGCAAACTGATCGTCAGATGAGCCAGTTGTATGAACAAATGCAGTTGTTGGCCAAGCAGGCGAATGAGCTTCAAAATAGAGTTGAAATTTCAGAGCGAATATATTTAGCTAAGATTAATTTTGAGCCACTTATCAATCATACTTACTATATGTATGAAGGTGCTGATGGGAAAGATATCTTATCTTTAGTTGCACCAGGGGAATGGGGTAGAAGTCAGAAGAATATGAGATATTTAGCTACTGTAAAATTATTGGCAGATCATACTTGGGAAATAATTGAAAAAGCTGAAGATTAATTGCTTAGGGTAACTTAGGTTACTGCTTTAGTCCGAATTTATATCTAAATTGATTTTGTTATCTAATTAGAATGAATATGAAAACTTTGGGACTAATCGGAGGTACCTCCTGGCATGCTACGGTAGAGTATTATACACAAATCAATCAGAAAGTATCAGAAGTAATAGGGAAACAAGCCAATCCAGAGCTTTTAATTTATAGCATTAATATTGAGTTAATGCGAGAACAAAATAAGGAAAAAATCAATTCCAAATATCTTGAAGTAAGCAAAAAGTTACAAGAAGCAGGAGCGGAAGCTATTATAATTTGTGCTAATACACCACACATGGTCTACGATTATGTTCAGCCTAAAATTGATATCCCAATCTTACATATAGGAACTGCCACAGGAAAAGCAGCTCAAGTTTCAAAAATGAAAACATTAGGTTTACTTGGGAATAAACCCACCATGACTGGTGATTTCATATCTTCAAAATTAAAAAATGATTACGATATGGAGGTCATTATCCCTGAAGGCGAAAGTTTAGATAAATCTCACTACTATGTTTCCAAAGAGCTTACTCAAGGCACATTCTCTGACGAAGCCAAATCTTTTTACCTAAATCAAATTAGGGATATGAAGAAAAGAGGAGCAGAGGGAATAATATTGGGGTGTACAGAACTCCCAATTTTGCTAAAAGGAATAGATTCAGAATTGCCGATGCTTCGAACAACAGACTTGCATATTAAGATGGCGGTTGAATTTATATTAGAGAATTAACAAATTCATATTTGAGGAGTTAATAGGAAAAATAATAGATGAAAACTGAAAAAACTCTTCAACTAAAGCCCACCCATTTCAAAAACCACGTCTTTTCAAGGGAATTTGAATCTTACTATACAGAAGAACAAATCTGGCAATGGCTAAACGACCCAAAAACTTTTACCGATAATCAAATATGGCCATTTAGAGTTGAGTTTCTTAAAGATGCTTCCCAAGAACATGAATTTGAACCCGGTGTATTAAACACTCACCATGGGCCGCTATTGTCATTAGCGGGTGAAATAGGAGAGGTAAATCCACATTACAGAGATTTAAACTATTATTACGGTAGTTATGTGTTTTCATTTAGATTCATTCGTCCATACCGATTAGAGTTTTTTACTGAAGATATAGAGGATAAACGAATCGTTACAGTTCAGCTTAGTAGCTTTGTAAAACCATCATTTTATAAATTATGGAGCTGGATGCAAGGCTTATTTTGGTCAAATTTCGGAAAATGGATGAATAAAAGTATTAAGAAACGTTTGAAATGAGTTTAATAAATTCTGAATCAACACTTGATGAAATAAAAGAAACGGTATTAAGTCTTTTAAACCGAGCGGGTAATGACCCAAAATCAGCATATAGGTACATTGTGTTTAATACCCTTTCAGATGACTTTCCTAATGCGAGATATGTAGTGTTAAGGAAATTCGATAAAATAGAATTAGAGCTTTATGTTTATACGGATTATCGTTCAGATAAAATTCATGAAATAGAAGCTAATCCTAGGGTTTCAATACTTGCTTATGACAAACAAAAAAAGTTTCAGATTAAGTTAAAAGCACAGGCTACATTGCATTATAAGGATGAGATATCGAATCATCATTGGAACTCAATTAACTCAGGAAAGGAATCTTATAACACTGAATTGAACCCGGGTAAACCAATTGAAAGCATAACTGAAGGACATAAATTGAAGCCTGAGATTGATGATAAATATTTCACAGTCATTAAGCTAAAGATTCAATTTATGGAAGTATTGCAATTAAATAAAGAAGGGCATATTAGAGCTAAATTTGATTTTGAGAATAATAATGAAGCATTTTTGGTTCCTTAAAGTTTAAGATTTATAATTCAGGATTCTTTCTCAGTTTTTTCTTTTCGGAATGTAGTTTCTTAGACTTTAGTCTTTTTTTCTGTGCAGCTTTGGTTGGCTTGGTCTTCTTTCTAACTTTTGGCTTTTCAAATGCCTTTTTTAATAATCTCTCCAGCTTTTTATATGCAATTTCCTTATTCTTTAGTTGAGATCTTTTTGCTTCAGCAGTAACGATTAATTCACCATTTTTATTTAGTTTATTGGATAACTTTTGTTTTATCAATTCCTTTTGATGGTTATTTAGAGATCGGGAGGTATTAATGTTGAATTTCAGCATTACTTTGGTTTCTACCTTATTCACATTCTGTCCTCCCTTACCACTGCTACGTGAAGTTATTATTTCAATTTCTTTCTTTATGTCGCTAAAATTTAGATTATTCATACATTCATTTGTCTGTCAAAAAATAATATTGGTCTAATAAGTATTAATATATATCTATATTATTTACTGAAATTCAATAATTTAGGTAGTTTTGTTTCATGTAATAATTTAATCTTTTATATTCGTATAGATCAATCCTAATACTGAATGATGAGAATTTATAAAATTTCCATTATTTCAACCAGCATTTTCTTATTGAACTTAAGTTTAGTATTTGCCCAAGAAATAATTAAAACTAATCTTTCTGACTCAATAAATACAATTTACACAGAATCAAAACCCATGATTTCTGCGGATGGTAATTATCTGTTTTTTGCCAGACAAAATTCACCTGACAATGTTATGGGTGTTGATGACGACCAGGATATTTATGTGAGCAAATATGGTTTAAGAGGATGGGAAAAAGCCATTAACATTGGCGAACCACTTAATAATGAATATCCTAATGGAGTAGTTTCAGTATCTCCAACTGCAAATTCTTTATTCTTACTCGATTCCTATGATAATTCTAAAAAGGAGGAAGGTATAGCGGTTAGTAATTTAACAGACAGTGGATGGACGGTACCTAAGAAAGTAGCCATTAAAGATTTCTATAATAAAAGTTCTTATATCGATTATTTCTTTAGTACCAGTGGTAAGGAACTACTTATTGCTGTAGATCGTAATGACAGTTATGGTGATCAAGATTTATATGTTAGTAAAAAGGATAAAGAGGGTAATTGGTCTACTCCTATAAATTTAGGAGAGCAGATTAATACCAAAAGGCCTGAATTTTCTCCCTTTCTGGCAGCGGATAATAAAACTTTATTTTTTGCCTCTATGGGACATGAAAACTATGGGAATGCCGATATTTTTTATTCTAAAAGATTAGACTCTACCTGGACAAATTGGTCAGAACCACAGAATCTAGGGCCTGATGTTAACAGTGAAGGATTTGAAGCCTATTATACAATACCCGCTAATGGATCAATTGGCTATTATGTTAGTGCGGAGGGCGGAAGAGAAGGTAGCAGAGATATATATTCCATCACCATACCCTATCAGTTCCGACCAGATCCTGTAATCTTACTTAAGGGTCAATTTCTATCTGAAAATAAAAGTTCAGATAGCATTGAATATAATGTGAACTTTTTGACAACAAGTGCTTCAGAATCTGAGGTTAATATAGATTATGAGGCGGATCACTTTAATGCCATTCTACCTACTGGTGCATCCTATTTCTTTTATGTAAATAAGTCAAATGTCATAAGCGAGAGTCATTATATTGATCTAACTAAGCAAAAGGAATACATGATTGAAACAGCGGATATTCATACAGTTCCGGTTCAGGAAGGAGAATCATTCACAAGTCATAACATTCAATTTGAAAAGGAAGGTTCTGAATTTGTTATGTCAACTTATTTTGAATTAGTCAGATTATTAGAAGATTTCAAGCAATATGAGGGATTACAATTTGAATTGACTGGACATGCACATGATTTTGAGGATAGTTTACAAAACTTAGAGTTATCAAAAGAAAGATTAGAGAAGATACGGGAATTTTATGTTCAGCAAGATTTTAATGAAGATCAATTCATACTTACACCTAAAGGAGATGTTGAGCTTAATCAAGATGATTATAAGAAACATATCAATTCCATATTTAATGTTAATAATAGAATAGATTTTAAAATTATTAGTACGAATTGGGCAGAGGAATTCAAATTGGCAATGCTTAGTGAAAATACCAGTTCAAGCCTGAGCAGCGGCAGCAGCGCTTCAAAAGCAGGAAATAATCAGACCGAATCAGAAGATATAGTGATTAAAAACTATTCAGTACTATTTGATTTTGATGATGTAGTAATTGATGAAAATCAGAAATCATTAATGGAATTGAATGAGAATTTGAAAAAGGGCTATATTAAGGGTTTTGTGCTTACAGGGCATACTTGCAATGTTGGAGATGAAAACTACAATAGAATCTTATCTGAAAAGAGAGCTGAAAGTTTAAAAAACTGGCTTATAAAGCATGGAGTTAAATCTGAAAACATTTCAATAGAACCAAAAGGAGAGTTAAACCCAATTGCTGACAATTCTAGTATTGATGGTAGAAAATTAAATAGGAGAGTAGAGGTTCAGATTAGAAATTAATATTCGATATTAAGAATTTCGATTTCTCTGGTTTCTTTACCCAATTGAAAGCTGGTTGTATCACCTTTTTGTTTACCAGTTAAGGCTCGTGCAATTGGTGAGAAGAATGCAATCTTTTGCTGCTTTACATCTGCTTCATCCGCTCCCACGATTTGGAAATTCTGAATTTGATTATTCATTTTAAATTTTATGAGGGCTCCAAATCTGACCTCATGAGGGTTTTGGTTGTCATTTATAATGACTTTGGCAGAATTTATTCTTTCTTCTAGAAGCTTTAGTTTTCCATTTATTTCCAGCTGTGATTTTCGTCTGTCAGATTCTTTTTCTATTTTCTTTAATTGCTCCTTTTCTAGCTCCAATAATTCTTTTTCTTTCAATAGCGCTTCTTTACCTGCTGGAGTCACATAATTAGATTCCCCTGTAGGCAGTGGTGCTCTGGGGGGTATAAATGGAGCTTCCTCCTGATCATCTTCTTTAACAAATGCTCTACTCATAATTTCATTTCTTTAGTAATTAATACGGAAATGAGAATTTATGATTCAGAAATGGATGAATTTTGCTTCAACCAATTTAATTTTGGATGAATATAGGTTTTACAAAAAGGCTTATCCGGATTGTTTTGAAAGTAATTTAAATAGTCATCTTTATTTAATTTGAATTCAATAAATTCTAATGTTTTTGTGATTAATTCTTGATTGAATTCGTTTTTTAGTTCATTTAAACACTGATCAGCTGTACGCTTGTCTGTTTCATGAAAGTAATAAATAGCGGATCTATATTTAGATCGCATACTATGTTGAGAAGTTGCACTATGAGTGTTTAAGTGTATGTAAATGAGTTCTTTTAAGGATATTATGGACTTGTTGTAATGTACAATAACAGCCTCTGAAAATGAATGATTGGGATATTTAGATTTTATCCATCCTTGCTCGACTTTTTCTACTCCCTTTACAGATTGAAATACTGCTTCAGTACACCAATGGCAACCGCCACCAAATCCTATTTTATCTATAGTATTATCCAAAGTGAATTTTCAACAGGAATTACATATATTTAATTTCCTAAAAATATAATTTCACATTTAAATCTTATAATATGAAAGAAGCACAAGCGCTTAATTCTGTTAGTAAATTTCATAAAACCTTTAACCATCCTATATTATCTGATCCTCAAATTCCACCCCAAAAGAGAGCTGAATTGCGTCTGAATCTTTTAAAGGAGGAACTAAAAGAATTAGAAGAAGCGGTTGAAAATCAAGATGTTGTTGAAGCTGCAGATGCTTTATGTGATTTGCAATATGTTTTAGCGGGTGCAATTCTTGAGTTTGGGATGGGAGATAAGTTTGCAGAATTATTTGAGGAAGTTCAAAGGTCAAATATGAGTAAAGTTTGTACTTCAGAATCAGAAGCGCAGGCAACCGTAAATCATTACCAATCCCAAAATCAGGATGCGTTTTATGAGAAAAAAGATGATTTTTATTTAGTGTTCAGAAAGGATGATCACAAAACATTAAAATCAATTAATTATTCTGAGGTCGATTTGAAAAGTATATTAGACAAATAAATATTAAATATGGATTAATCTGGTCAGAACTGAAGGTCTGACAGAAATTACTTTAGGTCTGACTGTCGTCTGACCATATGAATCAGCATTAAGGTCAGCACCAAAGGTCTGACTATCGTCTGACCAAGATGAGTCAGGCATTAAGGTCAGTACCAAAGGTCTGACCTTTTGTTTCTTTTATAGCATGAAGAATTCAACTATCGTCTGTTCGTTTGCACAGTTTTTCAGCAATTTTGGAATCAGTTTTAGGTCTGACTGTCGTTTGACCATATGAATCTGCATTAAGGTCAGCACCAAAGGTCTGACTATCGTCTGACCATATGAATCAGCATTAAGGTCAGTACCAAATGTCTGACTGTCGTCTGACCAAGATGAGTTAACATTAAGGTCTGTACCAAAGGTCTTACTATCGTCTGATCAAGATGAGTAAGGCACTAAGGTCTGTATCAAAGGTCAGACCTTTTATCATTTTCTTGATATAGTTCAGGTAATAGATCTTCATTGATGATGGAATATGAATCATTGTAAAATGATCCTGCGTCTAAATCAAGTAATTCATAAGCAAGTTTGAAATTACAAAGTGTGCCATTCCTTAAACCCATATAATCCTTAAATGATGAGTATTCCCAATCTTCCATTTTATTAACTATACCAGCTTTTAGAGGATTTTGATGAATATAATTAAAGCAAATAAAGGGATAATCACTTTTTGAATTTTCTAATTCTTTAAACTTTGTTTTTTGCCTAAACAAAGAACCAGATCGACTGTGTTTTTTATTATAATCATTAGCATAAGAACTATTCAACAATCTGAAACCATTTTTTAATGCTTGTGAGTTTATATTTCCCAATTTAATGGGTTTAATTGAATCCTCAGTCGTGGAAATTAAAAAGTGATAATGATTCGGCATAAGGCAATAACATATAATATTTGAAATGGAACCTATATTTATTCTAACCTTATTCAGGAAGTTTAAGTAGTCTTGATGGTCTCTAAAAATCGTTTCCTTATTGTTACCTTGATTATATACATGATAAAGTTGGTTGGTTGAAATATTCATGCTTTAATATAATATCTTCCTAATAATAAATTGAATTAAACTCTTTTTTTTGAGGTTAGCTTTTACCAAAGGTCCGACTGTCGTCTGACCAAGATGAGTAAGGCACCAAAGGTCTGACTATCGTCTGACTAAGTTAACTCAAACACAAGGGCTGGTGCCGAAGGTCTGACTGTTGTCTGACCAAGATGAATCAGCACTAAGGTCAGTACCAGAGGTCTGACCTTTTGTTTCTTTTATAGCATAAAGTATTGAACTATTTTCTGTTCGTTTGCACAGTTTTTCAAGAATGTTTTAATCAGTATTAGGTCTGACTATCGTCTGACCAAGTTAACTCAAATACAAAGGCTGGTGCCTAAGGTGTGACTGTTGTCTGACCAAGATGAATCAGCATTAAGGTCAGTACCAAAGGTCTGACCTTTTGTTTCTTTTATAGCATAAAGAATTCAACTATCGTCTGTTCGTTTGCACAGTTTTTCAGGAATGTTTTAATCAGTTTTAGGTCTGACTATCGTCTGACCAAGTTAACTCAAACGCAAAGGCTGGTGCCGAAGGTCTGACTGTCGTCTGACCAAGATGAATCAGCATAAAAGTCAGTACCAAAGGTCTGACCTTTTATCTTTTTTATCAATTATTGAGGATTAAGCCTATAAACAACTTATTTAATTTTTTGGTTATCATACAAATACTAGAAATATGACTAAGGAAGAAGTAATCGAGGCAATAAAAGATATTCCAATTGATAGTAAAATTCAGGTTATTTTAAAATCTGGTGCTATACACGAGGCAAGGTTGTCTAGTCATAAGGTTGATAAAATTCCTGAAAAGAAATACGAAACGCTTACAGTTCCTGAACTACCACCTGCATTATTGGTAAACGGACATATTCGGCAGGGTAATTATAGAATTGAAGTTGAAGATATTGTCAAAATAGCATGGGTTGACAATTAAATTATTAGCAGTAGAAATTTATAACATAAAAAAGGCGGTTTGAAATATTTCAAACCGCCTTTTAACTTTTATCACTTAGTTATTGCTATTGTATTCCATTTGCTTCTTCCTTTAATAGATCGTTATCATCTTCTAGGCCAGCTTGAATGAATTCGTTGATTGCATCATTTCTTTCTAAGCCTTTATTCAATAACACACCTAAAGCAATAGTAACTCCAATTCTCGTACCTACTTTCTTTTTAGCAGTACCAAATAATGGTTCTAATTCTTCATAGCTTATATCCTCTGCAAGCTTTATTATGCTGTTTCTAGCAGTCTCTAATTTATTGCCTGACAGATTAGTGTATTTTTTACTGATCTTCTGTAATTCATTAATTGGGCTTCTTCCACCACCTTTTGCAGGCGCCTGATTCTGTTTTGGAGCTTGGTTTTGCTCTTTTGATTGACTCTTAGCCCATGAATCTTTTAGTCCTACTGTTTTATTGAATATGAGATGATCCTTCGAAGAATCTTTGTCTAAAGTAAAATAGCCAACTCTCTGAAATTGAAATTTATCATCCATACTTGAGCTAGCCAAAAATGGCTCTAAATAGGCCTCTTTAGTGATTTTTAAGGAATCTGGGTTAATAAATTCCATAAAGCTTTTTTCTCCATGTGCATCAGGTGCTTCATCAAGGAATAATCTGTCATATTCTCTCACTTCAGCTTTGACCGCATGTTCAATTGAAACCCAATGCAAGGTTCCTTTTACTTTTCGCATACTTGCTTCTGTTCCACTTCCAGAACGCGAATCTAAATCAGCAGTACAATAAATAGTGGTGATGTTACCGTTTTCATCCTTGTCAACAGATTCACCCTTTATGATATATGCATTTTTCAATCTTACTTCTTTACCTAAAGTAAGTCTAAAATACTTATTACCTGCTTCTTCTTTAAAGTCATCTTTTTCTATGTATAGCTCTCGTGAAAAAGGGACCTCATGAACACCAGAATTCTCCATTTCAGGATTATTCTCAGCTTCAAGCATTTCTGTTTTTCCCTCAGGATAATTGGTGATAACTAATTTAACAGGATCTAAAACCGCCATTGCTCGTGTTGCTTTTTTGTTTAAATCCTCTCTAATCGCATATTCTAATAAGGATACATCCGTAACGCTATCTCTTTTAGAAATACCTGAGATCTCACTGAATTTTCTAATGGATTCAGGTGTATAGCCTCTTCTTCTTAATCCTGAGATAGTAGGCATACGTGGATCATCCCAACCAGCAACTGTTTTTGATTGTACTAATTCTAATAATTTACGCTTACTCATTACCGTATAGCTTAAATTACGTCTGGCAAATTCTCTTTGCTTAGGTCTTAATTTGTTCTCATCATAAATTTGATCTAAGAACCAATCATATAATTCTCTGTGCGATTTGAATTCAAGTGTACAAAGGGAATGCGAAACTTGTTCGATATAATCAGACTGACCATGCGCCCAGTCATACATAGGATATATACACCAATCTGTACCCGTTCTGTGGTGAGCCTTATTTATAATTCTGTACATTAAAGGATCACGCATTAACATATTAGGAGAAGCCATGTCAATTTTAGCTCTTAATACATAAGAACCAGCTTCAAATTCTCCATTTTTCATTTTCTCGAATAAATCAAGATTTTCTTCTACCGGTCGGTCTCTATGTGGAGAAGGCTTACCAGGCTCTGTAGGTGTTCCTTTTTGCTCTGCTATTAATTCAGGAGATTGGCCATCAATATAGGCTTTTCCTTTTTTAATCAATTCTACAGCCCAATCATATAGCTCTTGAAAGTAATCAGATGTGTAGCATTCTTTTGCCCATTCAAAACCTAACCACTCAATATCACTTTTAATGGAGTCCACAAACTCTTGCTCTTCTTTGCTTGGGTTAGTATCGTCAAACCTCAGATTTACAGGAGATTGATAATCTTCACCTAATCCAAAATTTAGGCATATTGAGGCTGCGTGCCCTATGTGTAGGTAACCATTTGGCTCAGGAGGAAATCTAAAACGCAGGACATTTTTATCCATTCCTGATTTTAAATCTTCTGAAATGATTTGTTCTATAAAATTGAGTGAATCTGATCCTTCTTTCATGATTGTTAATTTGAGATGCAAAATTAGCTTAAAAGCATTCATTTGCAATAGGAGATAAGCTCTATTTCTCCGATATTATTTCACTAATTCTTCAGCTACAGCTTTTATAAAAGGCCATTTTGGTACTGTATTCATAATTCTAAGGTCTTCTAAGAGATTAGTTTCCTCATTCAGGAATTTAAGGAGTTGCGGCAGCTTATTTTTCTTGTATAAATTTCCAAATACCTGATGGCCACTGCTTTTGGAAGTGTGCAATACGTTGATTAAAACCTCATCATAAAATTTAAACTTAACAGAGCTATTAATAGCAAAATCATCTTTATTTGATTTTATATTTTTAATAATCTGCTGAATATGTTGATAATTTCTCACAAATGAATAGCCCGTGCTAGGTTTAACGGTGCCCGCTAAAGTACCAATCGGAACTATACTTTTTGACCTTTGTGAAAAGCTGGCATTGGTCATCGGAATTTTATTAAATTCGATTTCTTCAATTTCATATTCCTTGATTCCAAGATTATTTTGGATATAGTCAATTAAGGCATTTTTATAATCTTCTTCTGACCACAACTGAGCAGAAAACAAAGTATATTCCACCATTGCTTCATATTGCGAATCAGGCAAAATGTAGGCAAAGCTTAATCCCTTGATTTCCTCAGCCACATTCATATCCATATAAGTGATGACTTTGGGATCGAAAGCAATTTCTTTAGTTTTGATCTTCCAACCGTAGAAATGCTGCCAAATAAAATGTTGCTTTGGATTTTGAACCGAATTTAATTCATCTGGATAGAAATATGATTTGAAAAAGTAGTCCTTGAAATGATAGGTTGACTCGGAAGTGGTCACTGATTTTTCATTTGCATCTTCCGAAATTATATGGTCTTGAATAAAAGTGATTTGGGAGTAATTATTTAATTCATTTTTAATGAAGTTATAATAATCTATTCCTTCAATTTTATAATAACGATAGGGGGCTAAGTCTTGCACTAAATCAAAGTCCGAACCCTTTACCTGAGCCTTATTCCATGATTGCTTGATTGGTAGTTCTGTAATCCACATTTCAGGTTTAGCCCAAAAGCACCAAGTACGGTCATTGGCTTCTTTTTTATCCGCATCAATTATTAATAATTGCTTATCATCCAGTATGTTATGCTTCGCCATTTGCCAGGCTAAAGTAAGTCCGGATAAGCCAGCACCTCCTATAATGTAATCGTATTTCATGTGATCAATAACCGTATCAGATTCAAGATTGATTAGCTTAAATTTAAAATTAAGCTTATTGTTATAAGAATATCGAATTCAACGGAATTATTTTGAAAATCACTTGTTAGCCCTTATCGCGGAATATGTATGTTATTCTGCTATATTGTTGTATATTTGAGCTTTTAAAGCAATATTAACGCTTGTAAATTCATAAAAAGAACCAAGTCTATTATTAAATTGAGGAAGAGTACATTAATAATTGCCATTGTTTTAGGCGTAACCGCGATTAGTTTTGCTTTTTACACTACCACTGAAGTTGCCTTCACTAGATCCATAGATGAGGGGAATCAGAGTCAATTAAATTACATTAATTTTAATGTGGTTGCTCCAGCACCCGAAATGGACTCAGTCGAGTTTAATCCTGAATTTGATCAAACCATACATAAGTTTTTGGATAGATGGGATATTAAGGGTGCTTCTGTTGCTGTAATGAAGGACAATAAACTGATTTATTCAAAAGGCTACGGTTATACTAATATAGATACTAAAGAACCTACAGATACAAAACATTTATTTAGGATTGCAAGTGCCTCTAAATTAATAACCGCTATTACCATCATGAAAATGGTGGATGATGGGATTATTGATTTAGATGATAATGTATTCGGTAAAAAAGGAATCTTATCTCATTATGATGAGATGAAAGACTCTAATCATAAAAAAGTAAAAGTAAAGCATTTGTTGAATCATAAAGGTGGATGGAGTTGGAGAGATGGTGATTTTATGTTTCAAGCTGCTAAGATCAAAAGAATAATGAATCTGCAAGGGCCACCTTCAGAGGATGATATAATCGAATTCGTTTTGAAGCATAGAAGATTAAGATATATACCAGGAACACAATATGCTTATTCCAATTTTGGATATATGCTGTTGGGAAAAATAATAGAGCAAAAAACAGGGACTTCATACGAGAACTATGTGAATCATAATATTTTAGAGCCTAATGGCATCTATGGTATGCGGATTTCAGGGAATTATGAATGGGAGAGAAGACCATTTGAAGTTCACTACTATAATCATCCTGGAGCCTATAAATTCGAATCATTCGATGGTAATTATGAGTCTGTAGATAAACCTTATGGCGGTAGTGATATCAATACTTTAGGCGCTGCAGGCGGATGGATTGCAAATGCATCCCAGCTTGCTAAGCTTGTTACCTTAGTGGATCCGAACAATGCCTATCAACTGCTGTCGGATGAGAGTAGATCCATGATGGTAGCAGGAAATTCCTATAAGGACGCATATGGATGGAAAGGGGCTAAAGGTGAAAATTTTTGGCGTACAGGAACATTAGCTGGCTCTGCTTGTTTTATTAACAGAAAAGATAATGGTTATACTTATGTAGTCATTCTCAATTCTAGTGTATGGATGGGACATAAATTCAATCGTTATATCAAGTGGATGATGGATAAAGCGATTTGGAAATTGGAGAATCATGATAGAAATCTATTTTACCAAAATCCAACGGCTTCAAGCATACTGCCAATGGCTTTATAACCGCTTATCAAATTCAGTAAAATAAATTGAAAATTTTCCGTTCAAGTATTTTGAACTACAATATTTACAGCATGAAAAAAATATTCATTTATATTTTAATTGGCTTATTTAGTGTTAATGCATTTGCGCAAAAAGAGAAATCTTCGAAGCTTAGCCCTAATCAAAGCCAATCAATGGAGGCGCGTTTAGTAGCTGGTTTACTAACCCAATATCATTATGAAAAGATTGCAATTGATGATGATCTATCACGAATCATTTTTGATGAATATCTTTCTTCACTTGATGTAAACAAGCATTATTTCCTTAAAGAAGACATAGAAGGCTTTCAGAAATATAGAGAACGTTTGGATGACCACATCAAGCTTGGTTATTTATTACCTCCTTTTGAAATCTTTAATGTTTTTAGAGAGCGTTTTTTCGAAAGAATGGACTATATAGAGAATGAATTATCTTTCGATTTCGATTATACAAAAGATGAGTATTTAACAGTTAATTCTGATTCTATTGATTACGTAGCATCCAAAGATGAATTAAATGATCGTTGGAGAAGATTAGTAAAAAGCCAAGCAATAGATTATAAATTGGATGACAAGGCAGACACTACGATTGCACGTTTAATTAAGGAGCGTTACAGCAGATTGAAGCAAACAATAGGAGAGTATGAAGGGCGAGATGTCTTCCAGTTATACATGAATACTTTCGCAGAAAGCTTTGATCCTCACAGCAGTTACTTTTCACCTATCACATCTGAAAACTTTAAAATTAGAATGAGCCAATCCTTAGAAGGAATTGGTGCAACCCTAACTACAGATGGGAATTATACTAGAGTGGCTTCAGTAGTACTAGGTGGACCTGCCTTTGAAAGCAAATTAATTAATACAGATGATAAAATATTAGCGGTAGCACAAGGTATTGAAGGTGAATTTGTGGATATCACCGGTTGGAGATTAGATGATGTTGTTCAAAAAATTAGAGGTCCGAAGGGAACAATCGTTCGTTTAAAAATTATTGAAGCGGGTACTCCAATTTCTACTGGCGTTCCTCAAGAAATCACGATCGTTAGAGATAAAATAAAATTAGATAATCAAGTTCCTTATGCTGAGGTAAAAGAGGTTTACCGTGATGGAAATCAATACAATGTAGGCATTATTACTATTCCTTCCTTTTACTTGAATTTTGAAGCCATGCGTAATGGTGAAGAAGATTATGGTAGCACTACCAGAGACGTTAAAGCGATTCTTGATACTATTAAATCAGAAGTAGATGGAATTGTAATTGATTTAAGATCAAATGGTGGTGGATCTTTACAAGAAGCTATAGAATTAAGTGGCTTATTTATTAAGGAAGGACCTGTTGTGCAGATTCGTGAATCAGATGGGAGTATTGAGTTAGGCGAAGATGAAGATGAAGAAATATATTATGATGGTCCTTTAACGGTTTTAACCAACAGATTCAGTGCTTCTGCTTCAGAAATCTTCTCAGGAGCAATTCAAGATTATAAAAGAGGTGTAATCATTGGAGAGAATACTTTTGGGAAAGGAACGGTTCAAAACTTAATCTCTTTAAATCAATTTGTGCCTAAAGTTCAAGATACATTAGGTCAGGTAAAATTAACTTTAGCAAAATACTATAGAGTAAATGGTAGCAGTACACAACATAAAGGAGTGTCACCTGATATTAAAATGCCATCGCCTTATGCTGCAAAAACTTTTGGTGAAAGCTCTTATGTACGTGCTCTAGAATGGGATCAAATAGAAAGCTCTAATTATCAGACTACCAAACACATAAATGATGATATACTGACGAAACTAAATGCCAAACACGAGAAAAGATTAGAGGAAGAGCCATATTTAAAAACGCTTAAAAATAACGTAAAAGAAGCGGTTAGCCAGCAAAGTATGTATAGAGTCAGCTTAAATATTGAGCAAAGAAAAGCTGAAAATGAAAAAGCTCTAGAGAGGCAAAACGCAGCTAACGAATTAAGTGAGAAAATATCTGCTGATCCTGAATTGGTGAATAAAATCAATACGGATGGCGAAATTAAAGACCCTTATTTAAGAGAAGGAGTTGTAGTGCTAGCAGACCTTATTGCATTAGGAATTGGTTAAAATGCTGAAGGTAAGAAGTTTTAGGGTGTAGGTTTTAAGTAAGGATGCAGATATCACTTGGGTCTGACCGAAGGTCAGAACCAATAGCAATTAGCATAGAAAGAATAACAATTAGGTCAGTACCAAAGGTCGGAATCATTAGCAATTTGGTCAGTACCGAAGGTCGGAACGATTAGCAAGTCAGTACCAATGGTCAGAACCATTAGCAATTTGGTCAGTACCAATGGTCAGAAGCATTAGCAATTTGGTCAGTACCAAAGTTCGGAACCAATAGCAACTTGGTCAGTACCGCAGGTCGGACCAAAAATAAAGCCCTTTAATAGACCATACCTAAAACTCTTTACTAATATTTGTCAAAAAAGTGACTGTAAAATCGCATTCAGAACCGATAGGATGATGCTAAAGAAGAAAGCCCACCAGAAACTTTTTACCACGAATCCCTTCAATATTTTATCCACCAACATGATCATTAATGCATTGATTACCAGTAGGAAAAGGCCTAAAGTAATAATTGTAATCGGGATGGTGAAAAATACCAATATAGGCTTGACGACTGCATTTACGATTCCTAAAATGATCGCCACCATAATAGCCTGACCAAAGCTTTCTAGCTTAATGCCAGATAATAATTTAGCACTTAAAAACACTGCAACAGCCGATAATAATAAACGAATTATAAATTCTGTTAAGTCCATAGCTTATATTTATTGGATGAGCACTGAAGTTAGAAAATTAATTTCAAGCTACCAATAAAGCAATATCTCGAATAATCAATAAATGCAGTATTTCTACTGAAAGAATATCCATAAAGTTTAAATAAGGAAGAGGATAATAAGAGTTGAATATCAGTGAGTTATAAATATATTCTCATCTTTTTATAGTTAAATACAAGTAGTTATCGGTGAAGGTAAAACTCAATCTCAATATTATGTTAAGTTGAGGATGAAAACTAGAGATTAATCAAGCCTATTCACCGCTCAGATAGAGAAGAGTAACCATAGCGAACAAGCCTCGTGTTCATAGTATAACAAATGGACTTTTTATGATTTTGAGAGGACTAACTTTTTTAATAATAGTAACATTTACCAGTTTTAATGCCCAGGCTCAGTTTGACTTAACTCTGGAATCAGGCGCTGCTTTTAATGGTTATAATGATGTGCGTTATGCAAATGCGGAAGGCAATAAAGGAGATCTATTTTCACTTACAGATGATTTTGAGGTGAATCAACCGGTCATTTATGCTAGGATAGAGGCTAAATTCCAGTTTTTGGATCGTAATATCATAGAGCTAACTGCCGCACCTTTAGCATTTGACTATACAAAAACAAGCGCTGAGAATATCGTATTCGGTGCTCATACTTACGGACTAAGTAATGATGAAGTCTCAGGGCGTTATGAATTCAATACCTATAGAGCCAGTTATCGCTATCAATTTATAGAGTCCGATCAATGGTATTTATCGGCTGGAGCTACCGTATTAATACGGGATGCTCGAATTGCATTAGCAGAAAGTAATCTGGAGGATGAAACCACAGACTTAGGCGTAGTACCGCTGCTTAGTTTTAATTTAAAACACTATACCTCAGACAATTTCCATCTATTGTTAAAAGGAGATGCTTTAGTAGGAACTGTTGGCCGAGCTGAAGATATATTGATTGGTGGCGAGTATCAATTCGGTGATTCAAATCTAAGCGCTCGTGCAGGCTATAGAATTATTGAAGGCGGTGCTGACATCGCACAAGTCTATAATTTCTCCTTAATTCATTTTGCTTCGGTAGGCTTGCAGTATAGTTTTCTTAGATAGGGCATTACAATTAAAAGTCTTTAGGTTTTAGGGCTATTATTATGCTTCATTACAAAGCGCATCAAGCGCATACATCAATCTGTTTTGAGCTCCTAATTGCGAGCCGAAAATGGAGCGATACAATTTCCCATCAGCTGTAATTAAAAGCCATTGCGGGGTACCTTCAGCATTAAACTGATCGTACACTTTGTGGTCCTGATCAAGATAAATAGGGAAGGGCAATTCCCCGCTGGTGAATATGCTCTTTATATCTTCCTCTGTAACAGGGAGTTTGTTGAAAATAGAGTGAATGCCAATTACTTGAAGATTATCATATTCTTGCTGATATTCATAGGCTAGAGGAATGGCACGACCCGTACATCCCAAACATTGGTTATTATAGATGATGATTAAAAGCGGCTTTCCCGCATACTTATCCATCAGGTTAAGCTCCTGATTATCAAAATCCTGTACTTTTATAGAGGGTATAGGGGCGATTTCTGTTTCCATGCCTGATCATTGTATTGAGATGCAAATTTAGCTATTTCAGAATACACAAACTCAATATTACTAGCATTTAGTTCAGGCTTGCAATATTTTCTAATATGGCAGATTCGAGGAGCCTATAAAAGATCTGTGCTTTAAATATTATGTTAAGTTAAATGGATTTATGAAAATCTCTTAAGAAAGTGGTAGTGATTCTACTGTGAGATGTATTCAATAATGAAAACAAAACTGATTGTTTATAAATGAATTGTAGAGCTCTAGGTAACTAGAGCTATTTATAATGCGCTATTTTCCTAAAGAGATTTTAAACTCCACATCTGTACTATGTATCGCAAAATAGAGCGCTGAGATTAGATGATTTATGAAGGAAGAAATTTAAAGCTGAAATAGAGCGGCTAAAATATAGAGGGCTTTACCATTGGGAATACATTCAAAAATAGAGCAATAGAAATTAAATGTTTATAGAACCATTGGTTTTACATGAAGAATCTAGATTGACTAGCGCTTCGCTAGAGGTAATCCTTATTCGGAAAATGATAAGATAGGTGGGAATTAAAAAACATAACTTAACATAATATAAATTATATAACCTTTATCCATAACAAAGTGATGCGATGTGTATATTTAGATTCTGATCCTCAAATAAAATAAGATCAGTCACAGCCAACAGTTGAGAAAATTTTTATTGTTTATCCCTGATTGCTCAGGATATTATTCCTCAATCTATTAATTTTCGACTGCACTATAATAAGATCATCCAAACATGAGACGTAAAATTCCGGAATCTACATTGCCTAAATTGAATCGATCGCAAATGATTACTGCTGAAGGATTACAAAAATTGCGGGATGAGCTGGATCATTTGTGGAAAGTGGAACGCCCAGAGACTACGGCCAAAGTTTCATGGGCCGCCAGTTTAGGCGACCGATCTGAAAATGCTGATTATCATTATAATAAAAAACGCTTACGTGAAATTGATAGCCGTGTTCGTTACCTGCGCAAATGCATTGATAACTTTAAAGTCATTCATTATCACCCTTCTCAGGAAGGCAAAGTAATGTTTGGCGCCTGGGTGGAAGTTGAGAATATTGATAGAGGATTAAAAAGACGATTTCGTATTGTGGGATATGAAGAGATTATTGGCAATAAAGACTATATTTCCATGGACTCTCCTCTTGCAAAAGCGCTTTTAAATAAAACTGAAGGCGATGAAGTCGTGGTTAAAACGCCTGCCGGTGAATTTAATTGGAGAATACTTAAGATTGACTACGAACAAACTGATACTTCTGATTCCTAAACCATCGGTTTTTTGCTTTCCGTCAGCGCTTATTTTTAAATTCATCATACGACAATTCATACAATTTCACTGGATGATCCGTTATGGGGACTTCAATATTACCCACATGACTAAAGCCAACCTTTTCTAAAACTTTGCTCGAGCCTAGGTTATCTACATTCGTGATTGCACAGACTTTACTGAGCCCATAGGTACCAAAGGCCAAATCTACCATTTTTTGAGCTGCTGCAGTGGCATAGCCCATCCCCTCATAGCGTTCTAAAATGGCGTAGCCGATATCAACCCCATTTATTCCTTCTCTATCATGTAGACTACAAGTTCCAATCTCCGCTTTTGTTTCACTATCCATAATAATATGGTTGACAAAAAAGCCTTTTTTCTTTAAATCAGGATGCATTTTGGCTAGTATATACTGCCTGGCATCCGCTTCAGATTTAATCCCCCTATCCCCGATTTTGGCCAGAAATTTAGCGCTGGTCATCAATTCAAATAATAAGGACGCATCTTCTGGTGCTACGGGTCTTATAGTAATTGCTTTTAAGGCTATGACATTCACTGGCTGCTGAGTTTAAAGAATACTTTATTTTTATTTTAATAAAAGTAGTGAAATAAATTAAACAGAATAATTGAGATAAAGCGACCTTAGTTTTTATAGCTATATAACTTAATTCCAGTTTGGTTTTCACTATAATCTGATGTATTTAGCAATAAATACCCATCTGATATGAAATAGCTAATATTTTTACGTCTGAAGCCATTGATAATCTCACCTTCAAACCGATCTATAATGGCTGTAGTTTCTACATTATATATGAAATTCTCAGCGGGTTCCTTTGCTCTTGCGCTATAATTCTTTTTAAATAGATAATGATGTCCTGAATTACCTATCCAGCCATGTGGTTCACCGAGTTCTTTATTTGAGAAGTATTCCACCACTTTTCCCGCAGCGACTTCTATAATTTTAAAACAATACTCTTTATCACAAGCACCATAAGCTGTAGATTCATAGTTGCTTACCGCAAGATATTGACCATCAGGAGAAAAGCTGTTCGCTAAATAGGAAGTTTTGGTAAAATTTTTTTTGATTTACATCATAGGCTACAATTCCAAAATTGCTTTGTATATCATTTGATCTAAAATAGATGGTATTCATCTGATCATTTTTAATCCAGTTCAATTGAAAGGGATAATAATGGTCCATTTCTAAGCTCACCTTTCTCCCATTATGTAATTAAGTATCTTCTTTACAGCTATTCTAAATGTTTCAGGATTTGTTCTGTACAAATAGCATTGAAATTAAAAGATTTATTACTTTTAAATACTAATGCTGTTTAATATGGATAAAAGAAAACTAAGTGCTGGAGAATTCATTGAGGAGCTAAAAAACATATCGAAAAGAAATTCAGGTGATGTAAAAATGGATAATATTATAATTGAAGAACCACTATCCCTAATAGGTATAGGCATGCAAAGCTTATCTTTTGAGGATTGTGAAATCTCTCAATTAAGTATTAGCTCTGAAATTCGAAAAAGCATTTCGCTTAATGGAATTAAAGGTGAATATATAAAAATTACCAACTTGGGATGCAATTTGATTTCTTTGAACAGCTGCACTTTAAACAGTTTGGATATTAAAAAGAATTTTAATGGAAAGTTAAATATAGGGCCTTCGAATGAAGTAAAAGACATATTATTTGAAAATATAATTCCATCTGGCGGAGAAATCTATTCTAAAAACAAAGTGGTGTTTTCTGACTGCAAACTAAAAGAATTACTCAAAATTAATACACGTGAATTAACCTTTTCGAACAATTCTAATATTATTAAGCTTGAACCAGAAAAATCAATAAATATTTTAAAATTCTTAGACTCCAGTTGTGGTCACCTTCAAACATCTCAACAAGGAAACTTAACCATTTCAGGTGAAAATGTTAATTTAACTACATTAGAAATCAATTATGATATCGGAGAATTAAATTTTCTTAATTCTTCATTACAAAAAATAAAACTTGAAGGGCACCAGACATCATTAAATAAAATATCGCTTTCAAATTGTAGAGGTTTAGAAAGCTTCACTTGTGATGGGTATTTCGTAAATGAGTTTTATGTAGACAGAATTGTGAACTACTCTAAATTCGAAATCACACATTCAAATATTAGTGATAGTTTAACGATGACTGACTGTGATCTTTCTGATGCTGTTTTTAATGACCTAAATCTATCATCCTGCACTTGCAAGTTTAATAGATCATTCTTGGTTGGTGCCAATTTTTTTAATATTCAGTGGAATGAAAAAGAAATGATAGGTAAGGAAAACAAAAAAGATCTTCAAGAACTAAGGGAAAGAAAAGAAGTATTTAGGCAATTAAAATATGCCCATTCAAAACAAGAAAATGCTCTGGACGCTTCTTTTTTTAAGGTTCAAGAATTAGAGTCCTATAGAAAGTTACTAAGTATTATTAGAACAAGAAATATAAGAGTTTTAGGAGATAGACTGATTCTATGGACTCATAAAGTTCTAGGTGGTTACGGAGTTAATGTCTGGGTTCCATTCTTCTGGTTATTTAGCGCTCACCTTCTATGGTTTTGTTTAAGTGAATTCTCCCCTTCAATCATGAATTCTGCAGATGATTTTAGCTGGACAAATACTAAACTGGCAATTGTTTCATATTTTTATTTTCTAAATCCAGTTCATCCTTTCTTTTACCAAGGGGAAAGAATTATGAGTGGCTGGGATATATTGATGCGACTTTCTTCAGGCTATTTTATCTTTTACTTTTTAAAGGCTAGCAGAAAATTTCACTAAGACTGGTTAGGAATCCAATTTAGTATTTTGCTAGAGGTACATATTTATTTATGTTTTATTGAAACCATGTTTATAAGCTTAAAATAGAATTAGAGTGTTTTTTAGATAAAATATAAGCTAATCATTTTCATCTGCTTCTTCTTCACTTAACTCAAGTCTCATTCTAGCACTTTGGACTAGGTCAGAATAGGTAATTATCTTAATATTCTTGTGGGAATCTTTCAACTCACGGTAAGCTCTTTCACAATTGGTGTTATAAGCATCTCTTGTTATTCTACCCCTAACACCATCCTCTAAATCATCATAGTCCTTAGCCCAAGTTCGCGTAGAGCCAATAATAATGAGTCCAGTTGGTCGAACCGTATCTACATTGATTAACTCACCAAGCTCGTCATTTAAGTATTCTCTTACAGTTTGATTGTTTATAAGGTATTCTCTATCGTTATCATTGGTTACTGAAGTAATATACCTTTCTGTTTGAGCAATCGCTTTTGATAGTTCCGAAGAGGCGTAGAACTTATTTCTTCGATCATCAAAGTCTAAGACAATGGTATCAGTTCTTTTTAATTCTACTACTTCAATATCTCCCAAACTCGTAATTAAAAGTAAATCAAATTGTGCCCGAGGAAACCGGTCGTTCATCACATACTTGCCTGTATTAATAAGAGCGGGAACTCCAAAAAGGGCGTGTTGCCCAAAGTCAGTTAATATTTTTTCCATTAAATGCTCTGGACCCTTAATGGAAGCTTGGGTGTATTGCTCGATTTGTTCAGCCCCAAGCTCTTTGGATCTTGGAACAGTCAAATTTCCTTCATCAATAATTATCTCTATCGTATTAAGCAACCATGAAACTTGTTTATTCACCTGTTTTTCCAGGACAATTTGAATATTCTCCCCTGGGTTTAATTGATTAGCTATTTCCTGAATGTCTGCTTGGGAGACTTCTCCACTTGCAATTACTTCTTGCAATCGAACACCCCAATCAATTTGATTTTCAGGAATAGCTAGTTCATATCCAAAGTTTTGAGCAATTAGAGGCTGTACTCGTGTTCTAAATCGAATGTTTTCATCTCTTCGTTCTTCTGTGTTTATAATCCTCAGTGTATCATAGAGTCCATAGGTGAGTTCAAGATTATTACCGTCAATTCTACTCTCAGTTGCACCAATGATAATACGATTTAAACCTTGATTATGCTGACTTCCTACGAGGGTGAATATTTTCTGAAATAAGTTTTTAGGTTTAGCTGATGAGCTACTTATTAAGGGAATTGTTTCATGTGAAAGTATTATCCTAGCTGAAAAGTCTGCTTCTCCTATTCGATCTTCAGATCTGGGGTAATATCTTCTCCGAGAATAGGTGATGGAATTCTCATTGAATGATATGAGCAATTGACCTTGGTAATAGATTCGGTTTCCATTTCTATTCAATTCCGGGTTATTATTCAGAATCCCGTTAATTCTTGTTTGTAGCTTTTCATATGGTGTTTTCCTAGCCATTTATACAACAAACCTTTTTTGAATTACTTTACAAATTATTCCGAAATGTTTATGTTTGACAGGCATATCTTTTAGGTTTTAGTTGAAAGTAATTAATAATCTCAATCTAGCACTTTTAGATTATATATAAAAGGCCTTTAGACCAATCAACTAAAATCTTAGATGAAAAATAGGGCGATCTCCCCTATTCCCATTTTTATTTTTTAATCCACGCATAAAAAATTCTAAAAAAATTTCACGCATATATGCGCGATGAATTTGAAGTACGCATATATTCTAGCTCTACAGAAAAACTTATGCGTACTTTTAAAATTTGAACCACGCATAATTTATTTTACAAAATAAAAATACGCATAATTTTATTTGGATAAAATTAAAAAAGCCATGCGTAAATATGGTTTTTGGCACAATGCTTGAATGTTCTATTAGCATATGTTCAACCCTAAACTTAATGCCTTATGAAAACTAAAGAAATTAGTGCTAGAGTATTTCGATTCGTTCGAAAATACCACAAATTCAGCCAGCAACAACTGGCAATTAAACTCAATGTGAATCAATCCACCATCTCCAAAGTAGAGCACGGAATTCATCTCCCCTCTGCCCAACTCTTGAAGTGCCTTGAGCAATTCATGAATAGCAGTATGCGAGAACTGGTAAGGCTATCCCGATTTGAATTAGCGTAGTATGTTCAACCTTTTAAATATAAATAAAAATGAAAACCCTAGATCAAATGACAAACGAGCAGTTGACTTATCTGAAGCAGAAATGGTCAGCAGAATCAAAAGAGTTAGATAGAGATATTGTGCGATCACAAGTACGATTGACCAATAAGCTGTCTAAACAGGAAATGGATCAAAGCGAAATTGATGCATTAAAGGATGATTTAGCCAAAGCGGAAAGCTTGTTGGCGCACTTAAACAGTACCAATGCGCCTCAAGAGATGATTGACAATCAGCAGGCTTTGTTAGACAAAATCAGCATGGAAGTAGAGACGGAATCGAAAGGTAGAAATGTGTTGACCCCAGAGGAAGCCTATCTTCAGCAAGCCAGTATCGATGAACTAAAATTGCAAAAGCAATACAGAGAAGATAAAATTATGGAAATTGAAAGTCTTCTAACCGCATAGCATATGATCATTTCATCGCCTTAAGCCCTTTGAGCAATTTTGTTCAAGGGGCTTTTTTGTGGGTGAGAACCACCCCGTCCTTCGGACTGGGTATTGAAACCACCCCGTCCTTCGGACACCCCTCCTTTGAAAGGAGGGGAGCCGGGAACTGCTTCTAGCAAACTTGGTAGTTATTTTATAATACTATCTAAAATTAGCACACTTTTTTTTAAGATGTAATTAAATATTAAGCACGCTGATTATGATTTGCACACTCTGCTGCTCCCCTTTTTAAGGGGAGCTTCCGCCACTAGGCGGATGAGGGGTTTTAATTATTCCCCTTTTAAGGGGAGATTCCGCTAGCTAGCGGATGAGGGGTATTATCTATTCCCCTGTTTAGGAGATATTCCGCTATTTAGCGTACAGAGGGGTTATTTCTTAAAACAGCTTTTAATACTCTCCAACACACTTTCTGTATGATCAAAAACCATTTTGTTTTCGAATCGAATCACTTTTATACCCTGGGCATTTAAAAATGCAGTTCTTTGCTGATCATATTCATAACCTGCATCTGTAAAATGGGCAGCGCCATCCAATTCAATGCATAACTTCTCAGCAGGACAATAGAAGTCCAAAATGTAATGACCTACGCTAAATTGCCTTCTAAATTTCCTTCCTTCTAGCTGTTTGTTTTTTAGAAAACTCCACAAATAGGCTTCAGCTGGGGTGCCATTGTTTCTAAGGTTTTTGCGGTAGGCTTTTAGTTCGGGTTTATTGTTTATTGGTTGATTTTTCACTTTTTGGGGAATTAAGCTTCATCAAGATATTAATTTTATTCTAATCTTATGATGCTAGGTATTTAAAAGTTATCAGTCCTGCTGCGGAATGGGATTTAAACCACCCCGTCCTGCGTACTTGTTGTTAAAACCACACCGTCCTTCGGACAAGGTATTGAAACCACCCCGTCCTGCGGACACGCCTCCTTTGCAAGGAGGGGAGCTGGGAACTGCTTCTAGCAAACTTGGTAGTTTAATTAATATCATATAATCCTTGAATTAATAATGTTGATAAAAATAAATGTTAAGCAGTCAGATTATGATTTGCACACTCTGCTGCTCCCCTTTTTAAGGGGAGCTTCCGCCAGTAGGCGGATGAGGGGTTTTAATTATTCCCCTTTTAAGGGGAGATGTCCGCCAACTGGTGGACAGAGGGGTATCATTTACCTCTGTTTATGGGAGCTTAACGAACCAAAATGCAAAAGATTGGTTAAGTTTGCATTCTTATTGAAATTTTTAGCATGATTAAAAAGTACCTTCCCTATTTTCCCATTTTTGGCTTGGCCATTTATTTAGTTGTTTTTACCCTCGCGGCATCGGATTATCCTGGAGGTTCTCAAAATCATGCGATTTATGAGGGGTATAGCTTCTTTCATAACTTTTTATGTGATGTGATGAATCCTGTGACGGAAGGTGGATTGGTAAACGAAGCTAGGGGTCTTGCCATAGTCTCACATCTGATATTGAGCCTTACCATGATCATTTTCTTTTACATACTACCCGATATTTTTCATTGGGAAAACAGAAAAACTCAGCTCATCAGAGTATTTGGGGTGCTTACCATGACGGCTTTTATATTTATGTATACGAGCTACCATGATGCAATTGTGGTGGTGACCGCTTTATTTGGAAGTGTAGCCTTAATCCCCTTCTTTATTGAGCTTACAAAATATTCAAACAAAGGATTTAAAAAGCTTGCCTATGCTTGCTATCTACTCAGTTTTGTGGTATTTGTGATTTTTGTAACGAAAATAGGCTTCTACTATCTTCCATTTTTACAAAAAATAGTATTCTTCCTGGATGCTTGGTGGGTCATTTGGGTTAGTGTTATTGTGATTAACAAACAGACATTAGTAGCGGAAAGAGCATAAGGTATTTCCAATAAAAAAACCCCTGGAAAACTTATGATCCAAGGGGCTATTTCTTTTACCGTTAAAAAAATCTGAATAGACATAGCTTAAAGCTTTGGCTAATTTAGAGTGAACAATAATTATAAAAGATAGCTATTATTTCTTCTGCATTTTGCACTACACTGCCTTCAGTAGGATAACCCTCTGCATTATAAGTATAACTAATGGTAGAGCTTTCATCTGCAACGAATGCCCCAGCCACTGCATCCCATTCTTCTTGCACAATAGAAACTACATTATGATCAGAAAAGTCCATGCCTGGAACATCAATGTAGAAGTAGAAGAATCCCCCTACCATTCGGTATGGGTTTGGATTAGAATCGTAAGTGTAGAAGCTTCTTTCAGTAACTAAGCCGCTCGATTGGTGAGAGTTTACCTGCTCGGGATCATTAGTAGTTGTGTTAGGGTAAATATAAGTATGGTAGCTGCCAGGAACAGTGTAATTTCCTGACCCATCATTATTATAAAATTGACTTTTTGTAAGTTGAGTGCCCGTATAGGTATTTACAATGCGTCCATTAAGTTCAAAGTTTCCAGCCCCTAAATTATCGTAATACAAATATTCTGAAATTCTACCGCTACCATCATAAAAGTATTCATACGCCCCATCAATACTTTCGGCTCGGATTACCTGATCATTGCCGTTATAGGTTAAGTTCACTTCAAAATATGGAGGTGCACTCTCCTGCTCCAATAAACCGATTACGTTCCCTGTGGTCTCATCATAATAGAGCTTGTATTCATTTTCCTCATCAGGATCCTCGTATTCTATGTATCGAACTCCTGTAAATTGACCTTCAATAAAACATTGATTTTCGGAATTTGTAAAGGTCACATCAATATCATTTGTACTATCATCAACCTCTATGGTAAAAGAAGAACTACCCGCTTCAAGTGTTGCATCAATTGTAATCGTGTAATGATCTTTTGGTTGGGGATTGTCGATAGTTCCTGAAACGGTTCTTGAGTCAGTTGTACCATCGGATTTTGTAAAATATAAAGTCGCATTTATGGTTAAGGGTCCAACCTCAAAATAACCCGATCTAGTCTCATCTTTTACAAAAATTAAGGCATCAGAACCTAAAGCTACTTCTGTTTCCCAATCATCAAAATTGGTTAAAACACTATCTGAATAAGCAACACTTACTTTTACATTGGCCAATTCGCTAGTTACGATTACCTCTTCTACTTCTCCTTTATTAATGGTGAATAATGAACTAGTACCATAATAATATGGATTATCGAAAGCAGCAGGCAGCAGGTTATTTGAATGAACCACCACATAATAATTACCTTCCGGCAATTCCACTTGTGCTGGCATGTCTGCAAATCTTTCAAAAGAGCTAACCTCATTATCTAATTCATCATAAATAATCACTTTAAAATCATCAGTATTGACAGACAATTGTCTATTAGTCTTTTGAATGTCAATATCTAAATTTAAGGCTAGTGACAAAAACCCTATTTCCTTTTCTGATTCTGGATCTGTGAGTTCTTCATTACAGGAAAGGAATGTGGCAAGGAATACAATGGCAAGATAACTAGATATAGTTTTCATAATAGGTTCTTAATGTGATAGTTATACCTAATTTATGAATAAAAAATGAAATAATTATAATATTTTGTTAAAACAATTTTTGGAGGTTTTGGGAATGTTGGGGGTTAGAAGTTGGATGTTGGATGATGGATGTTGGGGGTTTGATGTTGGATGATGGATGTTGGATGTTGGGAGTTGTGGATTAGAAGTTGTAGGTTGAATTTTCTTGTAAGACTTGGTTTAAAAATCTTTTTTCTTTTTTAAAAAGCTATAAGATACCACAGCATGACTGTTCCAAAAGCAAAAATTGGGGCTAGAATAATAAAAAAGATACCTCCTTGTCTAAAATCCTTTTGTTCCATCATACCCGTAGAATAGGCAATGGCATTTGCTGGAGTTGAAACGGGTAAAAGTACTGCGCAGGAGCAACTTAAGGCTACAATAATAGGACCAGTAATCCCAAATGGAAGGGCTAAACTGGCTGCTAATGGAACCAAAATAGAAGCCGCTGCCGTATTGCTCATCACATTGGATACTAGCACTGCCAGCACACTGAAGATTATCGTTACGAATAGGACTGATATAGGCAATGCATTAATCTCATTGATCACGATCTCAGCCAGTCCAACTTTAACAATGGCTATACCTAATGCCAAACCACCCGCTACTAGCATTAAGGTATCCCATGGTAGCTTGCGGACATGTTCCGCTCTGATAACCTGAGTAATGGTTAAAAATAAAATAGGAATGGCGGAGGTGGCAGCCACTGGCAAACCATGGAAATATTCAGTTAACCACATGATAATGGTCACACTCACGGTGATCATTACAGCTCTTCTTTTGAATTTATCAGTATTTTGATTGGGTTGTAAAATTTCATCGAGATTCAGTCTGACTTCCCCTAACTTTAATCTGCTTTTTAGAAAATACCAAAACATATAGACTAATATAATCACCATAGGAAATCCTATCGCCATCCAGTCGGTAAAGGAAATATAGATTCCCACTTCTTGCAATGCCCCAACCGCTATAGCATTTGGCGTGCTCCCAATAATGGTTCCCACTCCCCCTACGGATGCCGCTGCTGGTATGCCTGTTAAGATGGCTTTGGAGAAGGGAGATGATTTTCCGATCGTATGCACTAGCGGCAATACAGAGGTAATCATCATCGCTGTGGTGGCAGTGTTCGACATCACCATACTGGCTATGGCAGTAGTGAACATAAGGCCAAGCAATAATTTATCTTCCTGATTTCCAAATCGTTCTACCGTAAACCGAAATAATGCTCTGTCTAAACCTGCTATTCGCATACCTTCAGCCAGAAAAAAACCTCCTAACAATAACCAAATCACATTGCTAGTCCAGGTGCCGGTAAAAAGTTCTACTGGAAATTTTGTTTCTAATAAATAGTCTGTGCCAAAGCCAAAAGATAATAATGAGATGATGAGGATGCCAACTGCAAATGGTGGAATGGCTTCTGTAACCCATAAGCCTACAGATAATATACTAACCAAAAACACAAAATCTACAGCCTCACCGTATCCTAGCCTCCTAAAAAAATAAGAAATAATCAAAGCTATGAACAAATTGCCTATAAAGGTGGAAGTATTGAAAAGCCAGTTTAAATGCAGCTTTTTATACATCCTTCTAGCCGTTTTACGGGAATCATTAAAAAATCTCATAGGGGTAGAAATTAATAAGCAATTGTAGTTATTTAACTTTGCAAGTTTAGTATTTTTTTTCAACGATCTAAACCTAAGAGTAGTGCTATTTAAAGTAGAACTATAATATCATTGAACCTCAAATCCTTAATTTTACTTATTTTCTAGTGCTACTATCATTAAATAAATTTCATTAGGACACTAATCACAGATTCCCTATTTTCGACTTCAAAAAAAGAGCATGAATATATTCCAAATCATAACTTTACTAATCGTCATTTCTGCCTTATTTAGTTATTTGAACGTTCGGTTTTTCAAATTGCCGACTACCATAGGCCTCATGATCATGGCCATGCTGTTCACGCTTGGCATTACCATTTCTTCTTTTTTTACGGATGTGCTTTTAAATAATGCGGTTGAAATTATTAGTTCTATTGATTTTAAAGAAGTTCTACTTGATGTAATGCTTAGTTTCCTGCTTTTTGCTGGGGCACTGCATACTAAACTGAGCCATATCAAAACACAACGCTATCCTATTTTGATGTTTGCTACTTTCGGGGTTTTGGTATCTACCATATTGATTGGAAGTCTTACTTTTTACTTGCTTAACTTCATGAATCTTCCCATAAGCTTTATGCAAGCTTTACTTTTTGGTGCGCTCATCTCTCCTACTGACCCTATTGCGGTTTTAGGTATTCTCAAAAAAGCGGGTGCTCCCAAAAGGCTGGAAACCAAAATAGTAGGTGAAAGCCTTTTCAATGATGGTGTGGGAGTAGTCATTTTCCTGGTCCTTTTTCAGCTCGCAGCCAATCCTGAGGCAGATATCTCCATAGGTCATATCAGCTTTTTATTTTTTGAAGAAGTGGGTGGTGGTATACTTTTAGGTTTAGGCTTAGGCTATGCTACCTATTGGATGCTCAAATCAATTGACAATTATGAAACTGAAGTCATGCTAACCTTAGCTATGGTGATGGGAGGCTATTTATTGGCTAGCAGTTTACATTTCTCTGGTCCTTTAGCCATGGTAGTGGCAGGCTTATTTTTAGGGAATGATACACAAAGACAGTCTTCCATGAGCGAAATTACTGAACGCTATGTAGATAAGTTTTGGGAAATCTTAGATGTATTTTTGAATGCCATCCTTTTTGTTTTAATAGGTTTAGAAGTACTGATTCTAAGTTTTGAAGATAACTATATTATAGCCGGATTAATCCTCATTCCTATTTCCTTGATCTGTCGTTACCTAGCACTTTTAGGGCCAATTCAAATTTTCAAAAAGAAATTGGATTTTGTTCCAAGAACAGGATTAATCATGACTTGGGGAGGATTAAGAGGAGGAATCTCAATTGCCTTAGCGCTTTCCCTTACGGATGAGATGAATCGAGAGCTTATTGTGGCCATAACCTATATCATTGTGGTATTTAGCATTATCGTACAAGGACTAACAGTAGAAAAAGTGCTTAAATGGTTGAAAGTGAGTTGATTTTGAAGAGAAAAGTATAAAACATATAGTACTATGGCACTTATTCGGCTTAAAGTACTGAGAATATTTGATCCCATAAGACGATTCGGATTATAGTATATTTAAGCCCTTTCTATTACTTTAGCGGGCAAAATGAACCTGACTAAACTTATGAAGTATTTTTTGCTGCTGTCATTAAGCTGCTCTTCAAGCTTTTTCTTGTCTGCTCAAACGAACTTTTTGATGCAAGAAGATTTTATAGCCCCAGCTCTTTCATGGCAATTTAAAAGTGATAGTTATGCCCAATATCATTATGATGGTCAGCGCTTAAGCATCGACCGAACGAATCAAACAGATCTTTTTGCTACTTATAGTCACATTGCCATAAACCCTAAATCAGATTATAAAATTGAAGCTTTGCTTAGGCAAACTCAGGGTGGAAATGAGGCTTCATACGGTATCCATTGGGGATCGGATTATAATAGCCGATCGACTTTTTCCTTTGTTATTAATTCTACCGGAGTCTATAAAATTTATTCGAGCTGGGGAAGTCGAATCAAGCAGTTTACGGGCTGGCGTAAGGCAGCTGAAATTCGAGGCAAAGGCAACGATCATAAACTGACCATTCATAAACGGCAAGACTCCATATATTTTAGTATAAATGATCGAGAGTTAGCTCAAATACGGGCAAGCAGGTTCCATTTTCAAGGGGGCAAAATTGGAGTGGTATTGAATGGAGATATTGGCATAAGCGTAGATTATTTCCACGTATTACAAGATAAACCGGCAATTAATCAATTGGCAAGCCAGCCTAAAGTGATCAAGGAAAAGCTCCCCTATCCTATTAATACGGATGCCCAGGAATTAAATCCCATCGTGTCTTATGACGGCCAAAGCTTATATTTTACCAGAAATGAAGGGGGCGAAATGGCGCAGGAAATATGGCGTTCTAATTTGGAGAATGGGAAATGGGGAAATCCGGTAAAACTGGGGTTTCCACTGAACACAGCCGGCAACAATAATGTGATGGGGATAGGCACTGATAATTCTACACTAATTTTAAGCAATACCTATTCAGATGATGGTTTAAGCCTAATTGGGAAGGGCTATTCAATTGCAAAATGGGAAGGCGATAAATGGTCTATACCTGAAAAAATAGAGATATCAAGTTATATGAATTCCTCAAATACGGCAGAAACGAGCCTTTCAGCCTCAGGTACCACTATGATTATGTCTTTAAAAACAGGGTATAATGCCGGTATGAATGATTTATACCGATCTATTTCACGAACCTACACTAAAAGTTGGTCGGGCCCCAGTTCTTTAAAAAATGTTGTGAACAGCTTTGGTAATGAAATTACCCCCTTTTTAGCGGCTGATGGTAAAACACTCTATTTCTCCAGCGAAGGGCATTCGGGTTATGGTGATCAGGATATTTTTATGAGTCGTATGTTGGATGAAAGAGGATTTGAATGGAGTGAGCCGATCAACTTAGGACCTGAAATCAATACCGCAAACTGGGATGGATATTTTACGATTCCGGCTCATGGTGAGTGGGCTTATATGGTATCAGCAAATGATAATGCTTCCCAGTTAGATCTATACCGAGTGAAACTACCAGAAGCACTAAAACCTGATCCTGTGGTATTGATTAAAGGTAAAGTGTTGGATGCTCAAACAAAAGAGCCTTTAAATGCTCAGATCTATTTTGAATCCTTACCTAGAGGAAGAAGATTAAATAAAGTAAAGTCAAAGGGCTCTAATGGAACTTATCAAATAATCCTGCCCTATGGTGAGCACTACGGTTATTATACACACTTAGACGGTTATTTATCTACGCATGACAATATAGATTTAAAGCAAAAGGAGAACTATCAGGAAATTACCCGTGACATTTATTTAAGCCCGCTAAGCGAAGGCTCATTTATAAGTTTGAATAATGTATATTTTGCTCAAGGGAGCTATGAAATTTTGGAAGCTTCATATCCTGAATTAGATCGCTTGATCAGACTCATGCGTTCTTCTGAAACCATGGAAATAGAAATTGGAGGTCATACGGAAAGAAGAGGTTCTGCAAGGCTTAATAAGATCTTGTCACAAGACAGAGCCGATGCTGTAAAAGCCTATGTAGTGCAGGCAGGAATTGATGAGAAAAGAATTAAGACCAAAGGTTATGGTTCTTCAAAACCTATTACGGAAGGAAAAACTGAGTTAGAGAGAAAGCAGAACAGAAGAGTGGAATACACTATATTGTCTTTATAAATTATTCTTGAGTACTTAAAAGGTGGCGTTTCAATTAGAAAATGTTTTTTAACGATAGTCCGCCTTATGTAAAATAGTCAAAAAAGAAACTTAGCTATTTACCGCTAATAGGATGGATAGCTTTGGTTATATTTTTCTAATGTTGTTTAAAACAATCAATAATAAATTTTTTGTTAGCAATTATCAGCAACTATCTACAATTTAGCTGAGGCTTTTAAGAAATTCTATTCATGCATTCGAGCTTTCTTTTTGTTGTAGTGGTCATTTCCATATCGGTATCACTGCTATTAGCGCTTTTTCTTTTTACCCTAAAGTCGCCTAATCAGCGGAGTAATTATCTATTTGCAACCTTTTTATTACTCACAGCTATTGATACAAGTGGCTATTTTTATACTTCAGATAATGGACTGATGACCAATCTGGCGATGATGAGGAATCTGGTGATCTTTTTGCAATTACCAACTTTGTACCTTTATGTACTTTCTGCTTGCTATTCTAATTTCAGCCTTCGACCTAAACATCTGGTACATACTATACCTTTTGTTGTGGTTAACCTGATGTTTATGCCTCGTTTTTACTTGCAGGGAAATGAACAAAAAATACAGTTTCTTACAAATTTTAAAGAGGTATTTGAAGTACAAGTCAATCATGTGTTACTCCACTTACAAGTCATCCTTTACCTGGTGTTGATTTTTTTAGCTATAAGGAAAGCGAGAAACTTATATATGGAAAATAATGCCGGAAAGAAAGTACAGGCCTACCAATGGCTATTTCAATTGGCATTCGCTATATCGTTATTTTATGCGGTGGCCTTACTTAAAAATATCTTCAAGTTTTCGAGCTATGAGCATATTTCCACTCTTTTACGTGCTTCTTTATATGTCTTTTACCTCATCATCATCTGTTGGTACTTATTAAAATCCTTGAACAATCCTGGCTTATTTAGGAATGTAGATTCTAAGCAAAAGCTTGTAGCTACTTTGGTAGCCGAAAATAAAACTGTAGACAAGAATGATACCCTTCACAATGCCCGAATTAAAGAGCTTAATGATTATATGCTGAAAGAAGAGCCTTATCTCGATCCATCGATTAACATTCAGGCGCTATCAGATAAAATTGAATTACAGGCAAGGGAGCTTTCTGTCTTGATTAATCATGAAATTGGTCTTCATTTCTTTGATTATATCAACTCATTCAGAATTAAAAAGGCAACTCAGATTTTATCTGATCAAAATAATAAGAAGTTAACTGTGTTAGAGGTATTATATGAAGTAGGCTTTAACTCAAAATCTTCATTCAATACGGCCTTCAAAAAACATACAGGCTTCACACCTACAGAATACCGTAAAAAGCACTTATAATCAGGCTCTTGTAAAAAGTCGAACGTTTTGTTTTGTAAGTAATGCGTTCGACTTTGCGTTGTCGGTCGATTCAGAATGACTTTAGGTGCAGATTTGTGTCATCATTTAATCAAAAAATTAAAACACAATGAAAACTGCATTTACTATTATTTCGCTTCTATTATTCGTTAATACCTTCACTTACGCTCAGCGCATCACCCAACGTATCGACTCTCTGGTCAATAGCTTCCATGAGTCTAATCCTGAGATAAGCATGAGCGTTGGCTTTATACAAGGAGGAGAAACTTTTTTTACGGCTTATGGCAATTTGAGCCGAGAAGGGAATGAAGCTATTGACAAGCATACGCTATTTGAAATTGCCTCAATCACCAAGATTATGACTGCGAACCTAATTGCTCAGGCCGTATTAGAGAGTAAGTTAAAGGTTGATGACTATATTGATGATTATTTGCCTGCGGTTTATCAGCTGAATAAAACTATTCAAAACAAGATCAAAATATCGGATCTGGCCTCGCATCAATCAGGTTTGCCAGATATTGATTTTAGAGAACTCATTGAAAAAAATCCTCAACAACCTACTGCTTCGGTAGACCAAGATTTATTAACTAAGCTGATCAATCAATGTAACAGCTTAAAAGACTATGGTAGTTATAGATATTCTACTGTCGGTTTTGTGCTGCTGGGTCAGATTTTGGAGGATTTATATGGGAAAAGCTATGATCAACTTGTCAGAGAAAAGATTATTGCCCCACTCAACATGACCCGTACTTATACCACAGACTTTGATGTTGCTAATGTCGCAATTGGCTATAATAAAGACGGTGGCGTGCAAGCTCCTTTTATCTGGAATATTGTTGCGCCTTCAGGCTTGGTGAAATCAAGTACCTCTGATATGATGAAATTCTTAAGCGCTTTGCTAGATGAAACTAGTGCAATCGGTCAAGCTGCTAAATTAACTGAAGTACCGTATTTTATTGAGGGAAATGAAGCTATTGGCTTAGGTACAAATATTATACAGGATGGCGATAATACTTTATACCTAAAATCCGGAGATTTATTAGGACAATCCTCTATGCTCTGCTATAATAGACTTTCTGATTGGGGAGTGCTAATTTTTATGAATCAGAATGACTGGAAGCTCAGAAACGATATGCTTAATACCATGTATGAAAGCATATTAAAGGATCAATAAAATAGCATTATTTTTATTAGAAGCTCCATCGACCTGATGGAGTTTCTGTATTTTAAAGTATCAGTATTTGCCCTAAGCGCATCATAAGCATACTATCAATGATATTTAATGAGTTTGGTGTATCATTTTTTTTTCGCACAATCCATATTGACATACCGATAATAAGCATCAAATCATTAGCTAATAGTTCCAAGAGCTTTAAGATCGATTCTGGCTCCTATATTAAAAGCATTCTAACTTTTCATTCAGATCTATTAAGTAGTGGTTGTTTCTTCAGTATTTTGAATAATTGCGTGTCAGGACCTCATAGTGCCATTAAATTATTTTAATATGAAAATTAATTTTTTTTATATGAATAATGTGAACAACTGTACTCCACCTATGTTAATACGATTGTAATAAAAAAAACTAACTATGAAAAAATTAAATTATTTATTCGCGATTGGATTATTGTTCTTGTTTTCATGTGGTGGTTCTTCAGAAAAAAGCTCTGATGAAAGTGCCGACATGACTGAAGAAACAGTAGAAAACACAGAAATGTCAGAAGCTGAAGAGGTTGTAGAGGAAGTGATGGAAGAGCCTTCAAATGATATTGTAGCCCTAGCTATGGGTACAGAAAGTTTATCAACTTTAGTAAGTGCTGTAAAAGCTGCGGGTTTAGTAGAAACATTACAAGGAGAAGGTCCTTTTACTGTTTTTGCTCCTACCAATGAAGCATTTGCTGCATTACCTGAAGGTACTTTAGATGACTTATTGAAACCAGAAAATGTTGAAAAGCTTAAATCTATTTTAACCTATCATGTTGTAAGTGGAAAGGTGATGTCAACCGATTTATCTGATGGTATGGAAGCTGCTACTGTGAATGGTAAGAAAATTACAATCGGAACTACTGATGGGGTTAAAATAAACGATGCAAATGTTGTTTCAGCAGATGTTGAGGCTTCAAATGGTGTTGTTCACCTTATAGACGCTGTAATTCTTCCACCAGAGAATTAAAAAATTAAAAAACATTATAAAAAGCTCCAATTGGAGCTTTTTTTTGGTCAATACTAAAATGAAATGTGAGTTACTATTCTTGCCTCAGTTTATTTAAATAACCTATTTCAAGTAAACATAAATAAATTATATGTAAATCATAAAATATATTAACTTTTATTTATGTTACAAATGCTTTTCCTTTGCATAAAAATAAAACGTTATGCAAACAAACCTTTACGCTTTAGTTCCCCTAGTGGCTCCTTTACTTCTGTATGGACTGGCCATAATGTTACTGTTTAAATGGAAAAAACCAGCGAAGCTATTGATAGAAACAATAGGTTGGTTAGGTATTTTCATATCGCTCACATGTGCTTTTGTTGTCTACTTTTTAGGGTCTAGCCAATCCATGCTTTTAGGAAGTTCTGGTTTAGGATTTGCAATAAGAATGGATCCTTTGAGTATCACTATGTTGATTATGATCGCACTATTAGGATTTATAGTTTTAAAATATAGCCTAAACTATCTTGATGGTGATGATAGACAAAATATTTTCATAGCCAGATTAGCGACCACCATTGCCTCAGTAGAACTTCTTGTGATTGCAGGGAATATTGCTCAATTATTTATCTTCTGGGTAATCACCAGTATTTGTCTTCACTACCTTCTTATTTTTTACAAAAATAGACCTCAAGCAGTTGCAGCAGCTCGAAAGAAATTTATTGTTGCTAGAATAGGCGATTTCAGTTTTTTAGCGGCTTGTATCATTCTTTATCTACAATTCAATACAGGAAATCTGGAATTAATTTTTGAGAAAGCCAGTGCAATCTCTAACCTAAATACAGCTTTAACATCAGCAACTATTCTTTTGGTTATTGCAGCAGTATTGAAATCAGCGCAATTTCCAACTCATGGCTGGTTAATTGAAGTAGTTGAAACCCCTACTCCTGTATCTGCTTTACTTCATGCAGGTTTACTTAATGCAGGCCCTTTCTTGATGGTCAGAATGGCATTCTTAATGAATATGTCCGAACCAGCTTCTCTCCTACTTATCTTCATCGGAGGATTTACCGCAATGATTGCTTCAGTAGTATTTTTGACTCAACCCACTGTAAAAATTGCTTTAGGATATTCCTCAGTAGCTCATATGGGTTTCATGTTGCTAATTTGTGGCTTTGGAGTTTACACGGCAGCTATTCTTCATTTAGTGGCGCATTCATTTTATAAAGCCCATGCTTTTCTTTCTTCAGGAAGTGTTATTGACACGGTTAAGGCTAAAAGAGTTAAGCTACCTAGCAGAAAGGGAAGTATTGGCAGAATTATCACTAGTATAATGATAGCCATTGTTATTTATGGATTATTTAGTTGGATTTGGGGCATTAAGCCAGATGAAGAATTTGCACTTATGGCTACTGGAGCCATTATTGTAATGGGTTTATCTCAAATAATTGCTCCAGCTTTAGATTCTTCAGGTGGCATAAAAGGTATTATGAAATCAGCCTATTTAGCTTTCATGGTTGCACTAGCATTTTTTAGCTTAGAAAAAGGAGCTCATTACTTATTGCACAGTCAAATCCCAACACATTACGAACCTACAATGGTTATTAAAATGGCTGTACTATCAATTTTAATTCTCTTTGCTTTAGTGGTTTTATTGCAATTAATGGCCCCAAACCTCAAAAAAGGGAGTTTTACATACAATCTCGGTATCCATATCAGAAATGGCCTTTATGCCAATGTAATTTTTGATCGATTGATCGGGGCTTTAAAGAAAGATAAATTCAAGTGGGCAAATCTTACTGTTGAGGAAGAGCAAACAGAAGAACAAAGGTCTTCTGAAATAAAATTAAGCATGGAATCTCAACGATAATTAGATCTAATAATACTTTAATTGAAATCAAATGCAAACTCAAAATAACATCAAGCACGGGACAGTTTCTGCCGCAGTTAAAAATGCAGCATCAAAGATTGCCCCTTTATGGTCTTTAGAAAATTTTGTTGCTGTAAATCCATATTTGGGAATGGCAGACCAAAAATTCTCTAAGGTTATGCAACAATTGAATATAACCGCTAATGCAAAGGCCACATTGCCCATTTCTTTTTACCTGGAAGCTTTAAATCAAGCTAGAATTACAAATGATGATATTCAGGAAGCATTAAAAAGAAACCATTCAAATTTATCGGTAAATGAATTTATTCAGGCTTTGATAGAGGATGATATAGAAAATGATCAGTCTTTCAGAGTAAAATCAATAAGTGAATTGTGCAGCGAGTTGGAGGAAAAAGATTGGAAAAGATTTATGATTGATCGTATTTCTCAATGGGCTGCCGCTTACTTTGATAATGATCAAGCCATATGGAATACGCAGGATAAAAGTGATTCAATATATCAATCTTGGAAAAAAGAGGCTGAAGTAGACCGAAGTACAGAACTGATGGGCTTAAAAGGTTTCAGAAGCTTGATAAAAGAACTACCTAATAATTACTTAGAACTGAATGAACTGCTAATCAATAAGCTAAATATACATGATGAATCGCTTGATCTTTACTTACATTCTATTTTAATGTCCCTTGGGGGCTGGGCAGGATTTACCTCGAGAATCGATTGGGATGCGAATTTAGCTGGAGATCAAGAATCACATGCTACTGAAGAACTTTTAGCTATATTATTAAGCTGGGAATATGCCTTTTATAAAATTAAATATTCAAAAGAGCTGGAAAAAGAATGGCTTAATGATAAAGTTAAAATGAGCTTGTTTGCTAATGATTCTGATCAAAGCAAGGCATTAGCCTACCAACTTATTATGCAAGATGCTTTTGACATAGCCAATCAAAGACAAATTATCTTAAAATTTGAAAATCAAAAACTTGATAATGATGAAATAGAAACTAAAAAAGCTCAAGCCATTTTTTGTATTGATGTTCGATCTGAATTATTTAGAAGAAATCTTGAAGCTGCTGATTCGGGAATTGAAACAATGGGATTTGCAGGTTTCTTTGCTTTTCCAGTTAAATTCCTTCAATTGGGACATAATGAAGCAAGTAATCAATGCCCTGTATTGTTAAATACAACGCATACAATAAAGGAGACGACAAATAACAGTCAAAATGATTTGAATGCTATAAAAAGTAGAACTTTAAAACAACATGTTAGCAGAGCTTGGCATTCATTTAAGCTAGGAGCCATCAGTTGTTTTAGTTTTGTAGGCCCAGTGGGACTCTCCTATCTCCCTAAATTATTTACTGACTCCTTTGGTTTAAGCAGGCCTTTTCCCCATCCAAATGAAGATGGAATTAATAAGAAGTTAAATCATATTAAGAGGGTTGATCTGAATTTTACAGATGTTGAAGGCAATACTTATGGGATTTCGGATGAAGATCAATTAAGTATGGCAGAATCAACATTAAGAGCCATGTTACTTACTGAAGATTTTGCTCGCACTGTAATGATTGTTGGGCATGGTTCAAGTACGGTCAATAATCCACATGCAACAGGATTGGATTGTGGAGCATGTGGCGGGAATACGGGTGAGGCTAATGCAAAAGTTGCGGCAGCTGTTTTAAATCAGCCTAAAGTAAGAGCTAGATTGAATGAAAAAGGAATTCACATCCCATCAGAGACTCATTTTATTGCTTGTCAGCACGATACAACAACAGATGAAGTAACAATTTATAATGAGGAATTAATTCCGGCATCACATCATGCTGAAATTGAAGAGATAAAGCATGCACTTAAAGTAGCAGCTAAATCTTCAAGAAAAGAGCGAGCTTCACGAATGAATATAGAAGCTTTAGATTTAGATTTCAAAGTTCTTTCTAGATGTAAAGATTGGTCTCAAGTTAGACCAGAATGGGGTTTGGCAGGTTGTTCTTCTTTCATTGTGGCTCCCCGAAAAAGAACTCAAAATTTAGATTTTGGTGCCAAAGCCTTCTTGCATAGTTATGACTGGCATAAAGATACTGAATTTGGGGTGTTAGAATTGATTATGACCGCTCCTATGGTGGTGACAAGCTGGATCAATCTTCAATATTATGCTTCTACAGTAGATAATAAAGTTTTTGGGGCAGGTAATAAAACGCTTCATAATGTGGTAGGAGGATTAGGTGTTTTGGAAGGTTTTGGAGGTGATTTAAGAGTAGGCTTACCGTGGCAATCAGTTCATGATGGTACGCAATATCAGCATGAACCACAGCGATTAAACGTAGTTATTGAAGCACCAATTGATGAAATGAGTAAAATTCTAGAAAAGCACCAATCAATCCGAGACTTATGCGATAATGAGTGGATTTATTTATTTGCGATGAATGAGGAAGGAAAGGTTGCATATCAATACACTGGTGATTTGGAATGGAAAATTATTAAATAAAATATTTTTTATTGCTAAGGGTAAACAAATTATACCCTTAGCAATTTTACTTTATTGAATTATTGATACGATTTACTTAATGAAAACTAAGCTTTGTCCGTCTTGTAATCTTGAATATGATGTCATGTATAGAATTCAGCAAAGGAAAGGGAAAGATTGGATTTTCGTTTGTAAAAATTGCTTACCAAAATATCAATCTTTAGCAGATTACCGATATGGAGGAACCTGGAAGGGTTATAGGCATTAATCATCCTAATTTTGCCATTTTCATTAAAACTATATTACAATATTAAATTGAAATTAATGCTGGATGTATATTTTCAACCCAATCTAATTAGTTAAAACTTTAATCACTTTAGAAACAAAGTTGATATTTTGCCCTTTGGTTTTGTTAATCTGATGTATTCATTGATGAATATTTACTAAATTGAAAGAACAAAACTAAACAAGAACATGAAAAAGAAAATTTTATTAGGAATCGGAATACTCTTCATAGTTTTAATAGCCTACATTGTTTACGCTTTGTTCATAGCTACACCCGTTAGTCCTCCTGCAACGGTATCCTTTAATGAAGATGGATTAGAAATCACTATAGATTACAGTCAGCCTTCAAAGAAAGGTAGATTGATTTTCGGAGAGGAAAGTGAGCAGGCACTTCAGCCCTATGGTAAATACTGGCGATTAGGAGCAAATGCGGCCACTGAAATCACTTTTAATAAAGATGTTAATTTTGGAGGCAAAGCGGTCTCAGCTGGGACTTACCGTATGTATGCCATTCCAGGCCCAGAAGCTTTCAAAGTAATTTTAAATAGTGAAACGGGTGTCTTTTTTGGCGCAGTAGAACCTGATTATGAGTTGGATGTGGTAGCTGTAGATGCACCAGTAGAAAAATCAGCTTCAATTGTTGAAATCTTTACTATTGGTTTTATGCCGAATGATGGAGGCACTACCATCCATTTTAGCTGGGACGATGTGATGTTTACCGTTCCTGTATCAGTACAATAAATCATGGCATTCTCAGCAAAAAAATGGGTAGGAATACCCATTTTAATTCTACTTTTTCTAGGTCTTGCCTATTGGTTAATTGGCAAGATACATTATCGATTAAACGTAATGGATGTTGAAGAATATGAACCTATCTCTACCTTAAAGGTAGAAGAACATCACTTGAAAAGTGCGAAATTCCCTTTCGTGGATGTTCACAATCATCAATGGACTATGCCTGTACAGGATTTAGATAAACTGGTGCAAGAGATGAATGACTTAAATATGGCTGTAATGGTAAATTTAAGTGGATTTAGAGGTAAATATCTGGAAGAGTCTCTTGAAAATGTGAATGAACAATACAGCAACCGCTTTGTATTATTCATGAACCTTGATTTTGAGAAACTGGATGATGAAGGATGGCCAAATGAAACCTTATCGGTAATGGAAGAAGCTGTAAAAATGGGTGTAAAAGGCCTTAAAGTGTATAAAAGTTTAGGGCTTACGGATACCGATAATGAGGGAAACAGAATTAAGGCAGATGATCCCAGGCTTGATCCTATATGGGCTAAATGTGGTGAATTGGGTATTCCAGTATTAATTCATACCGGAGAACCCGAAGCTTTTTGGTTTCCTAAAGATAAAAACAATGAACGCTGGCTAGAATTAAAACAATATCCTAGCCGATACAAGGATCCTGAAAAAAATCCTTCTTTTGAAGAAGTGATGGCTGAACAACATGCTGTTTTTAGAAAGCATCCGGAGACCACATTTATTGCTGCGCATTTAGATTGGTTTGGAAATGATTTAAAACGATTAGCTAATCTATTAGATGAAATGCCAAATGTATATACTGAAATAGGTGCCGTATTAGCAGAATTAGGCCGTCAACCCATAACTGCAAGGGAGTTTATGATCAATTATCAAGACCGGGTGATGATGGGAAAAGATGCTTACAACAAAGAAGAGTATTATACTTATTTCCGAGTATTAGAAACCAGAGATGAATATTTTGATTATTACCGAAAACGTCATGCACACTGGAAAATGTACGGTTTAGGTCTCCCCGACTCTGTATTACAAAAAGTTTACTATCAAAATGCACTAAAGGTAATTCCAGGTATTGACTCAACTCTATTCAATACTAATGTAAATTAATTGTTTATTATAATATTAAAATCACCTTCCACTTTTTAAGGGTATCAGTTTTTATGAGAAATAGACTTATTGTCTTAATTATCCATTCCATTTTATAGAACAAAAAAGAGGCCTATCAGGCCTCCTATTCTTCATTGTTTACTCAACATACTGGAAAATTAATTATCATCATCATCATCATCATCGTCATCATCGTCATCATCGTCATCTTCTTCCTCATCATCATCAAATTCTCCGTCATCATCATCATCTTCACCTGCTTCGAATGTTTGATCTAAATTGCTTTCTATAAGAGCCGCAATTTCAGAGTTAGAAGTGCTGTTTATTCTGATTACACCATCATCATCAGCTGTAGCATTGCTTAAATCGATTCCTGCAAAAAGTGCATCTAAGTCAAATACAATTAGCATTTGGTTGGCAACACCACCATCTAATTGGAAACCATTTTCATCTTCGATTTCGAATTCAATCTCTTCATCAAATGTATATTCGACATTGATTACTTCATTGTTTGCATTAGTATAGTTAAAAGCAATAAAAACAGAATGCTGACCATCAATAAAGGGCTCCATTTCCATTTCAATTTCTTCATAAATACCTGGTGCTAAATCAGCCATTCCAAAATCAGGGCTGCTAGTTCCAGTTAGTAAATCTACTATGAATTCGCCTTCATATTCGATCTCTTCATTTTCGTCTTCACCTTCTTCATCTTCTCTTTCGTTTTCTTCTAAGGTTTCAAATTCTAATTCAGAAACCCCTAATAAAACCTCAGTGAATACAAATCCTGAATTGATGGAACGACCAGTTGCTATAGTAGATTGAGTAGTTTGTGCCTTCATATTTAATTCAACTACAGCCTCTGCTGAAGGATCTGTATCTGAATTACAGCTTTGAAAGAATAATCCTAAGACCATCATTAAAGCTAATAGAGAGTTTTTAATACTTGATTTCATATTATTTGATTTTAAAGTTAAATACTTGATTTATTATTTTTATTGTTGTTTTTCCAGATTGAGTTTTAGCAGATAATCTTCCATATCTGCCTCTAATTTGAGACTGGTAGAATCAATGCTTTGCAATACCCATTCATGATTAAAATTTCCAAATGGAGATTCCTCAGTTTCTAATTCTATTATTAAAATGGTCGTTATATCCTCAGAATAAGTTTCCCATTCACCCGCAATATCTTTTTCACCATTCGATAATAGCATTTGTTCTGCTTCCAAGAACTCAATAGAATAAGCGGAAAGTACGGCAGTGTAATCCACGCCAGCAGAATCTAAAAGGCTTACTACCCATTTTCCTGATGCAAGAATAGTAGATAGGCTATCGGCCTCAGTAATCACTTCTTCATCTTCCACATCTTCTATTTCACATTCATCTCTATAGGTATTAATGGCCGTTGTTAATTCAGAATTTGTATTAACATTAAGAATCTCCCCACTTTCTAGGCTGAGTTTTATAGGATAATCAAGGCTGATAATTTCTTCTACCTTAATGTTGCTTAAGAAAACATATAAGTCTTGATCATTTTCTATAGATACAGTTCTAGCATTTTGTGCTTCTTCATTATAAACAGAAAAGCTGATAGGATATTCAATATCAATACAGCTGATATATTCTTCGTTACAATCATCCTCCAATTCGTCTAACTCAATATAATTATTGATTTGCAGGCTGTTATAATCATATGAAGTAAGCATAATAGGGAAAACGATAGCGAAAGAATCTTCATCATATTCGTTATCATCCAGAAATTCTTCCAAATCATATAAATAATCAGCATCATTAACTTGAATGATACTATCTCCTATTGTTATAGAATATGGAAAATGAATTGCAAAGCAACCGTTATCATCCAAGAAATCGTCTTTACTTCCATCAAGTTCACTCATCGCTAGTAGTAAATCAAAACTCTCAGATTCCACTTTAATCTGCTCTTCTTCCGAAGGATTATCTACTTGTACAAATTCCTCCTGACAGCTGGAGAAAGTCATACTAATAATTATAAGTGAACCGATGAGATTGTAAATCTTTTGCATAATAATTGCGCTCTTTGTGTATAAAACAGAATGAAGGAGCAAACTCCTACCACTGACTTTAATTTTTTTTATTTAGTTCAAATTACCACCTCTATTATAAAAGAGTATGTATTTGTAAACTATTGATAAATAGCACTTTACAAAAATTGTAAAAATCTTATTATTGAATAATAAAAAAATTATTTCGGATATAAGTAAATTATATAATAATTTGATACATCCCCCTTTTAGTTTTTTTAACTTTATTAAGTGATTAAAACTTCAAATTTCTTTTTAATAGATTTATGAGCGAATCGAAACAGGATGTTTGCCAAGAAAAAGTGTATAGTAAACTCTTTAGTGCCCACGCTAAGGATTTACACAATTTCCTATATTATAAATATGGGGATGCTTTTAATCCTGGAGATGTTGTTCAAGAGGCTTTTGTTAAACTTTGGAATAACTGCGCAAGTGTTCCTTTTGAAAAAGCAAAAAGTTTTTTATTCACTGTAGCTAAAAATTTCATTCTAAATGAGATTGATAAATCTAAAACAGCTCAAAAGTTTAGTGCAATCAAACCAAAATCATATACACATGAGAATCCAGAATACCTTTTAGAAGAGCAGGAATATCAAAACAAATTAGAATCTGCTATTAATGAATTAACGGAAGAAATGAGGGTAACTTTTTTACTAAACCGTATTGAAGGTAAAAAACATCAGGAAATAGCCGATATGCTTGGGATTTCACGAAAAGCGGTAGAAAAAAGAATATATAAGGCCTTGGCTCTAATAAGAGAAAAGGTAGAAGGCATATAAAAATTAAGTAATGTGGTAGGAGATTTATCTCCTTGTCTGTTATATTATTAGGACAATCATGAAAAAGGAAGAATACATACAAAAATGGCTGGATAATACACTTTCCGAGCAGGAATTTAAAGAATTCAGAAAAACAGATGATTACAAAAATCTTGTGAAGCTTGATAGACATTTACAAGCCTTCAGAGCGCCTGAATATAAAGAGGAATCCGAATATTCATATTTACAAGAGCAATTGAAGGAGGCGCCTAAGCAACGCCAAATTAGGTTCAACCCATGGAATAGTATTTATAAAGTAGCAGCAACCCTATTATTAGTCTTGCTGAGTGCTTATTTATATTACAACTATACAGCTGAGGATGTAAAATCAACCTATACGGCTGAGCACAGTAATTTTTTATTACCAGATTCTTCTAAAGTATGGCTTAATGCAGTATCAGAAGTATCCTATGATGCCAAGAACTGGGATGAAGAAAGGACTTTATCATTAAAAGGTGAAGCTTTTTTTGATGTAGAAAAGGGTATTCAATTTGATGTTAGAACTAAAAATGGTAATGTTAAAGTATTAGGAACAGAATTTAATGTATTAGCTAGAAACGATATATTTGAAGTTAGCTGTTATGAAGGTTCTGTTAAGGTGAGTTTTGGTGATGATATTAAGGTGTTAAAGCCTGGCGATATTTTTAAAGCCCAAAAATCTAATTACCAACTCATTCATAAATCATTGTCAACAACTCCTTCATGGATGAATCAAATCAGTAGTTTTTCCAGTATCCCTTATCAATATGTATTAGAAGAATTCGAAAGACAATATGATGTAACCATCGATACAAAAGATATAAATAAAAAAACCTTATTTAGTGGAAGTTTTAGCCATGATGATATTAATCTCGCATTAAAATCTATTACTGAACCACTTCATTTATCTTTTGTCATAAAAGGCAAAAAGGTTATTATAAATCGTGATTAAAAGAATAGTATTTTATATAGTATTCATTTTACCTTTTACCAGCTTTGCCCAAAAACAGAGCTCTATTTCTTTGCCTGCCCTTCTCGATTCACTTGAATCAAAATATCAGGTTAACTTTTCCTATGTAGATGAGCATGTTGCGCATTTAAAACTTCCTTATCCTGTCTCCCATCAATCTTTAGATGATTATCTGCAATGGATTGAGTCAAAAACTCCTTTAAAAATCAATAAGTTAAATGCACAATTCTACACCATCAGCGTCAGGAATGATCAGCATTCGGATTTGATTTGTTTACATGTTTTCGATAAACAGAATAGAGCCTCTATAGAAAATTGCATTATAATCTATGGAAAAAAAGTATTTTATACTGATAGCCTGGGTAATTATTGTTTTAAAATAAGGGATGCGGAAGTAGATAATCTCATAATTCGCCATTTGAATTATGAAAGTCAGCAGTTGAGCATAAAATCATTAAATAGAGAAAAAGTAAATAAAATAGGGCTTCAGTCTCGTAATACAATGCTTAAAGAAGTGCAAACTAAGTATTATCTAACTGAAGGGATTAATAAAAAAAGTGATGGAACCATAAGCATAAATGTACCCAATACTTCACTCTTACCTGGCCTGAGTGAGCAGGATGTTCTTTTCAGTATTCAGAAGCTTCCGGGCATTCAAAGTCTAAATGAAAGAGTTTCTGATATTAATGTGCGAGGTGGTTCAAATGATCAAAATTTACTGCTCTGGGAGGGAGCCAGAATGTATCAAACTGGGCATTTTTTCGGGCTTATCTCTGCCCTAAATCCCTACTTAATTAATCAGGTTGAATTGACTAAAAATGGAACCTCTCCCCTATATCCAGGCGGTATTTCAAGTGTGCTCAATATTAAAATGGAAAATGAAATTAACCAAAGCTTTGAAGGTGCAGTAGGTTTAAATATGTTAAATGCTAATAGTTATTGGAAGATACCACTTACTAATAAAATAGCCATAAATCTATCAGCCAGAAGGTCAATAGCGGATGTTTTGAATACTCCTACTTTTGATAACTATTTTGAACGGGCTTTTGCCAATACGGAGGTGTCACAGTTTGTACAAGCCACTGATACTTTAAGGAGCAATCAATATTTTAATTTTCACGATTATTCGGCTAAACTACTTTATGATATTAATTCAAGAGATAAACTTAGAGTTAGTTATTTAAACATGTACAATACTATTTCTTATGAGGAAAGTGCACTTAATAATGGAATTATTGATTCTAAGACTAGTGAGTTAAGCCAGCAAAACTGGATAGCTTCTGCAGAATTAAATCGAAAGTGGTCTCAGCAGTTGAATACAAAAATTCATTTATCTGCTTCCTCATATGATTTAAATTCAATTAATTATGATATACCCAATGATCAAATTCTTCGGCAGCAAAATGAGGTTCTAGACCTGAATTTAACACTCATGAATAGTCAAAAGCTTAAAACCGGACTTCAGTATGATTATGGATATCAATTTAATGAAGTTGGCGTGCTTAATTTTGATGAAATTAACAAACCAGCCTTTAGCCGAAATGTAAAAGAAGTACTTCAAACTCACTCTATTATCAACGATATTCGATGGTCTTTTTTTCAGGGAAAATCCATTGCAAAAGTGGGCTTAAGAATGAATTATTTTAATAAGTTTAATCAATACAGTTTTGAACCACGCTTAACCTTTAACCAACAGCTTAATGATGCATTTGACATTGAGCTTTTGGCAGAGCTTAAAACACAAACGACAACTCAAATCATTGATTTTCAAACCGATTTTTTAGCAGTTGAAAAGCGTAGATGGGTTTTAGTAAATGATCAAGATCTTCCTATAATCTCGAGTCGTCAAATTTCGATAGGTGGGCACTACCGCAAAAATGGCTGGCTAATTAGTGCTGAAGGCTATTGGAAAGACGTAAAAAATATAAGCAGTAGTAGTCAGGGATTTCAAAATCAATATAGATTCATCAGAAGTAGCGGGAATTATACTTCAAAAGGGATTGATATCTTAATTAATAAGCAGATGGATGATTTGAATGCATGGTTGAACCATTCTATTTCAAATACCGAATACAATTTTTCGGAATTTACACCTTCTTCTTTTCCAAGTAATTTTGATGTACCACATGCAGGTGGAATGGGGATAAGCTATCAATTGCAGCAATTGGAATTTGCATTAGGCCTAAATTACCATTCAGGTAGGGCTTTCAGTAGAATTGTAGAAGGGCAAGAGGTTGTTAATGACTCGATATTGTATCAGACGGTCAATAGCTATCGTTTACCTTTTTATATGCGACCTGACTTATCTATAAGGTATACATATAATTTGAGGCTTAATCAGAAACTACAATTCGCTATTTCACTTTGGAATTTCATTAATTATGAAAATATCATTAATCAGTACTATCTATTAGATTCAGATAATACGATACAAGAAATAAGGCAGCAAGCCCTAAAATTCACTCCTAACCTTTCAATTCAGTGGAGTTTGTAGAATGTTTGTGTAATGATTAATAAATTATGATGCGAAAGTTTTGACATCTGCATATGTTTCCTAGTCCCTTATAAATCTCTAAATCATGAAAAAAAGCATAAAAAAACACAGACTGATAGTCTGTGTTCAAATTTTTTAATCGGTAAATTTTTAATTAAATACCTTCTTCAGCAATTCCACTGAATTTGGAGAATTTTCTCCGTTAAGAATTTTATTAAACTCTCCTTTATCTTTCTCAGTAATATCGGTTTTGAATTCGATATTTGAGAAATCAAGTTTTTTAGCGCCCATGTGCCAACTTGGGAATACTTTTTCTTTAATTGGACTGCTATTGATCAGTCTAATTTCTTTATGACGATCATCCAATTTTATTTTATCATATAATTCGAAGATCTTTTTATACTCTCCTTCAAGGTATTGAACAAAGCTGTCTTTTGAGTATAGCAATACCCCTGTGATATCTTCACCCGAATTATTTCTCTCACAAGAATCCAAAATCTTCTTGATTTCTTCTTCTGTGCAATTACTCTTACGTTTACTTACGTAAATTAAATTTGAAAGCATTTTATTTAGTTATAAAGTAAAAAAATAGTAGGGAATAATTTATTAGCCATAGCCTATATAAATCATTTTAATAATGCGCTAAATACTTGATTATTTGGAAACTATACTAATTTCTTTTTACTTTTTGATTAAAAAATTATCAAGTTCTGAGAAATGTAAATTCTCTTCATGGTTTAACCACATATTGTGTACAAATGTGTATATAAGTTACGCACCTATTCAAATTTTTATTGTAACCTTCTGATTAAATAATAAATTCTATTTTATAGTTAATAGGGTATTTTAAGCAATATCAACAATTCAAAAAAAATGAGTGGCTATGTCATATTTACGGATATAAATATTCTTTAACAGTATAATACATTTTATTTATGTTACTGTAGATTTAACTTTCAGCCATTGTAATAAATTATTAATATCTTTATTATTGAAATATTATAACTTAAATCCATAACTATTATAAAATGAAAAACTATATACTATTATTTTTCTTACTGCTTTCAACTAACATGATTATGGGTCAAGATGGTGATGACGATTTTGATGATTTTGATCCTTCTATGTTCGAAGAAGCTGGAAGTAGTCTGAAAGTTTTCTGTACGAATAAAACTTTAGGCCAAAGTCCAACCCAATTGGTAAGTTTTGGATTAGATTATCACGGACCCTCTACATTAACTACTCCTGCGATTGGAGATGTAGCTGAAGAGGAAGCTGAATGGTCGCAAGCAAGTGGGTTTCGTTTCAATTCTAATGTACCCTTGCTTTCCAAAAACAATATCTTAATAAACTGGAGTTTTAATTATGTTCAGTTTGGTTTTAATAGTGGAAATGATGTGATCTACCAAAATCCTTTAAATGCTACTTTATCGGATTACAGCTTGAAATGGTTAAATACAAACTTTACATTATTCAAACCTTTAAATGAAAAGAGCTTTTTATTGGCGCAATTAGGAGTTGAATTAAACGGTGATTACTCTTTTGATAATCCACCTTCTTTATCCAATACGAGAGTTCCTGCAGCCTTAATTTATGGTTTTAAACCCAATGATAATTTAATGTGGGGAGCTGGAGTTTCAAGAACCTATTTAGGTGGTGCTTTAAATGTACTGCCTGTAGTCTATTATTATAAAACCTTTAAAAATGAAAAATGGGGAATTGAAGCCCTGCTACCTGCTAGATTACAAGCACGATATCGTATGAATAGTAGAAATTTACTTTTAATGGGGTATTATGTTGAAGGTGCTACTTACAACCTAAGCAATTTTGGAAATTATCAGGCCGCTTCAACTATTACTAATAATTCAGTAGAATTGAGAAGGTCTGAAATAAGAGCTGGTTTAACTTATTCTAGAGGCTTAAATGATTTTATTTGGGTTAGTGGCCAAGCAGGCTATAGAGTTAATTACTCTTTTGAGCTAGATGAAGGTGAATTTTATCGAGGATTTAATGGAGATGATTATTTGCAAGAAAATAGCTTAAGTAATACTTGGTATATCCAGTTTTCATTGAGTTTGGTAAGCCCATAAAATATAAAAGGGCTGCAACCTTAAAATTGCAGCCCTTTTAAATGAATTAACTATTTTTATTTTCTTTTCAGTCTCGTCCAAACATCAGTTCTACCAAAAACAGCAGCACCAATATATCCTCTTACTTCAATTGTGTTATCATCCTTCAATTCGATTTTACAATTATAAGTACTTCCATTATTAGGATCATATATAGTGCCATCTACCCATAAATCTTCTTCCTCATCATAAACAAAGTCCTTAATTAATCTGTAACCTTTAAGTGGTGTTTCACGCAAGGATTCATCTGGATTGTTTACATCAGTCCTTGGACTTCCATCCTCATTTGTTGGTTCTTTTAACCATACAACACGTCCATAATATTTATTACCAATTTTATCGATTTTCACCATTGATCTTCCATTGCTAGGCTTCCATACTCCTATTAACTTGTCTCCCGGATCATTTTCAGCAGACAAAGAAAATGTAACGAAAAAACAAAGTACATAAATTAACTTTTTCATATTTACTTACTTTTTATATTCAACATTAAATTCAAAACTTACTTTCGCACTTAGATAGTCCATATCCGAAGATATATTAGCATCTACCACCAAGGTATAACTATCATCTTTTAAATAAGGCAATATATCTTGTTCAGCTGTCACTTCAAGAGAAATAACCTCTTCTTGCGGTAAAGGACTTTTAGTTGCAACTGAAATCAACTCTAGGTCATCAGATACTAATTGAATCAATGCACTCTCAACATCTGTGCGTAAACTATCAGGAAAAAATGAAATCGTTGCAGACTTTAGTTTTATAGATTTAATATTTTCCTCTGTAATTTCATTTTGAGATGCGATCTGAGCCAGAATATCTTCAGATGCTTTTCCCTGAAGAGTATTAGGACCTTCAAATAAAAATTCTCCTTCAACTTCAATTGATGGGCTTTGGTATTCTACAGTTTCTGGGGCACTACAAGCTAATAATACTGAAGAAATAAATATAAAAGCGAATAATTTATTCATACGTTTAAAATTATAATTTAAGATTAAATTAAAGATCCTCTAAAATACAAAAGAATCTTAAAATCGGCTGAAAAGATGAGGCTTTTATTCATTGTTTCATTTATTTCTGTCTATTCTTCTTTTTTAACTTAGAATTGTTTAGCGAATATAATGCCAGAAAAATATCAATAATTCAATCTTATGATGTAAAACTTACTAAACTATTTTTGTATTATTGATTCTGATTAAGGAATTAATAATTCTGAATAAAAATTAACTGCCTAACCATGAGTAAATTAAAATACCTGATTATTGATGATGATATTATATTCAGCAAATATTTAAAAGCAAATATGGATGAATTGTATGCTGAAATTGAACACATTAGCTCAAGAAACAATACATTAGGAGGCTTACTCGATATTCATAGAAATCATCCAGATATTATCTTTTTGGATCAATATATTGATGGATTAAGTGGATTTGATGTGTTAGATTTAATGAAGCATCAACCCAAAACCATTATGATTTCATCTGAACATATTGATCAAGAAAAACTAGCTGAATATCCTCATGTAATAGGTTTTTTAGAGAAGCCTGTAAATTTTGATAAACTCAAAGAGTTAATTGATAAGTCAGGTTTAGTTTAATTATTTAGTTAATTGCTTGTACAGCTGAAGAATAAATTTTTTAATCGTAGAATTAAACGTATAGATAATACCGAATTTATTCATAAAGGTATTCTCTTTATTTAATGGTAATTTTTTTCCATTTATCGTTGAAACCAGTAATCCTGCTTCATTAAATATTAAACGGGTAGCGGCATAGTCCCAAATGCTACCACCTCCCCTGTTTTCCTTTGGAAATTTAAAGTAACATCCGTATCCTGATTTTAATACTCCAATAGCATTGCATACTGCGCCCTGACCTGAATGGAGCTTTAAATTTTTCAGCCCATTATTTATGGCAAAATTATGCAGTTCATTCTTAATGGTATTAAAATAAGGTGTCTTTTCAAGACTTATATCGTAATAAAAATGGAGAATATCAGATGACCTTGATTTCTTAAATGGACTTCCATTAAGAGATAGTCCTTTTTTTAGAATGGCTGAAAACAATTCTTTTGAATCAGGTATATATACACAGGCGATGATCGGATCCCCTGCTTCTGAAATTAAAGCAATGGAAACCGCATAACCGGATCTACCTTCAGTAAATGCTAAAGTACCATCCAAAGGATCCACACACCAGAAATAATCCTTTTCAAATCTTGATTGGTTATCCTCTTGCTCTTCCGTAAGCAACCCTAGATCATATTTAATAATACTTTCTTCTAATTGATCAAGTATGATTTTTTGAGCTTGAATATCTACTTCAGTTACTACTTGTGAAGCAAGAGAGTCTCCTCCCTCTTTATGCCTTTTTTCATATTGTTGGTCAAACTGCTTTTGAATATAATGTCCCGCTTCAATAGCTGCTTTTTCTGCTATTTTAGATAATTCAGCCATATCGTGATTAGTCAGATTCATTTTAAATCCAATTCACTTAATACTTCTTGCGTTAAACGCTGGCTATAATCATGCATTTTCCAATGACCAGGACTCCACCCATCTAAAAAGCGATAAAAATCAGCCCAAGCATATTTATATAACTTTTGCCATTCTGACTTTAATGATTTGAAATCCAAAGTATTATCTAAGGCTTTATCAAGCTCATTAAAATAATGCCCTAGTAATTCTTCTTCGTATTTTTCACATTCCTCTTCCTCAAAACAACTGCTTATAAAATAGGCGACATCTTTCATTCCGCAGCCTTTGCCTACATATTGGAAATCAACTGCTGCCACATTATTATTATTTCCGAAGCAAAAATTAGCTAGCTTTGCATCTCCATGAATGATGGTCTGATATTGAGCTTGATTCAATTTTTCATCTATAGCCTTAGCTGTATTTTTTAAGCTAAGATTATTCATTTTATCCCATTCGTCAGGACGAGTGTCTAAATGCCAATAGGTTCCAATTGGCCAAAGCCCTTCTGCAGGATTATTCATGAATTTTGCATGAAAATTGGCCAGCCACTTTAAGCAACTTTTTACATTAGGAAGTGTAATATTATCTGGGTTATGGCGGTGAGGATATCCTGATTCATTCAAATCTTCCATTATTATAAGCATTTCCATTTCAGTCTCAGTTGAATGCAACGCCTTTGGAACTCTACAATTTTCATCAGTTAAATGAGCATAATTTTGATACCAAACTCTTTCAACTTGATATGATTTTAATTTACGCTGATGTGAACTTGAGGTGTTCCAACCTTTAGGGTGCTGCTGACCATCAGAGAGTTGAATATGTTTTGCAATTATACTTTTAAACTTACCTTCTTCTAATTGGTAACGTTTTATTTCACCATACCCACTCCAGAGATTTTGAACCGATTGAGTTTCTAAAATATTTGAAGCAGAAGTAACTCTTAGAATTTCTTTTTTTAAGTTTAACATATCAATTCAAAGCTCTTATTTTTTCATGAGATGCCAAACTGCAATCTAATACCAAGTCAATAATTATTATTTCTCAAACTGAAGTGCCTTATCTTTTACTTTACCAAAACGAGTGGCTAGCATGTCCACTAAATAGCTTTGATATACCCTCCATGGTCTTCTTTTACCCTGCTTTGGAAGAATCTCTTTTGCTCTTTCAATGTAACCTGAATTCAAATTTAAGAAGCTTTCATTTGAAGCAGCGTTTTCTTCGTGTGGTATCACTACTTCATAGGAGTGTTTGTCCATATACTTCAAAAGCTTACAAAGATAATTCGCTGTTAAATCAACTTTCAAAGTCCATGAAGCATTTGTATAACCAAAAGCATAAATAAGATTTGGTATATTGCTGACCATCATGCCCTTATAGATCATTGATTGATTTATTTTAGCGAGTTCACCATTCACACTAAGTGCTGCCCCTCCTAGAAGTTGCACTTTAAGTCCTGTTGCTAATACGATAATATCAGCATCAATTTGATCTCCTGATTTTAATGAAATACCTGTTTTAGTAAAATGCGAAATTTGATCGGTGGCTACACTTGCTTTTCCTTCTTTTATAACACTAAATAGATCACCATCAGGCACGACACAGAGCCTCTGATCCCAAGGATTATAAGTTGGATTGAAGTGTTTATCGACAGGATATCCTTCTGGTAATTGCTTTGCAGCAGCTTTCATCAGCATGCCTTTCATCCATTTGGGAAATACTCTGGATAGACCAAATGATAACATTTGTAAGGCAATGTTCTTCCATCTGGTAACTTTATATGCCCATTTTAATGAGATGTAATTTTTCAGGCTAATAAACATCTGATTCCTGTTGGGCAGATTCATAATGTAGGTGGGAGATCTTTGAATCATGGTAACATGTTCAGCTCCCCCTTTAACCATAGAGGGTACTAAGGTTACAGCGGTAGCTCCACTACCTACAATGGCCACCTTTTTTCCTGTATAATCTAAATCTTTTGGCCAAAATTGAGGAACTACAATTTTGCCTTCAAAATCATTTTCATTTTCAAAAGTCGGTCTATAGGATTCCTTATAATCATAATAGCCAGTACAGATACTCAAAAATTTACATGTATAGGTTAAATTTCCTTCTTTAGTTTCTACCTTCAGCTCCCAGCATTTTGCTTCATCAGACCAATTGGCAGTGGTCATTTTATGATTAAACAGAATGTTGTCATCGATATTATTTTCTGCAGTGGTGCTTTTAAGGTATTTTAATATTTTGTATCCGCTTGAGATAGATTGAGGATCATTCCACGGTTTAAATCTATAGCCGAAAGTAAACATATCAGAATCTGAGCGAACTCCAGGATATTGAAACAATGACCAAGTGCCCCCAATTTTATTTCTAGCTTCTAAAATTTTATAATTCTTTTCCGGACATTTTTTATTTAGCCAATATCCCATTCCAATTCCAGAAATTCCAGCACCAATAATTAAAACATCATACAGCTTATTTTCCATAGATTTATATCTTCTTAGCTATCAAATATAAAATAATTTATGGCAGGACATACATTCTATGATACTTTAATGCCTTAGATGGTTTACATATTCAATGAGTAGAAGATGGTTGTAAAGGAGAATGGTTATTTCTAGAAGTTAATTATTTATAATTCCATTTAGCAAATTTATACTCTTTATCTCTGGAGGCTTTTTCTCTACTATTTGCAAACAAATAGTGGTCTCCAATTTCAACACTTCTGTAGCCTAGCAAGTGGAATATTGGTTTAGCAAAAAAGCGTGCTATTCTTAAGTTGATTTTCAATCCTTCTTTCGCTTTGGTTTGCCAGCTAACACCTGGTAATAAGGTTAGTAAATGATCCATCCTAAGCTTACGAAGAATCGCTGATATGTGTAAATATATTGGCGCAATTTTACGGATTAAAAAGAATCCATCCTCACCTTGCGTTTGGTATAGCGGCATTAATACTCTTGATTCATGAGGTGCATATATTCCTTCGTTAATGCTTTCTGCTAAATAGGCATTTTTCCTTACGGTTTGAAAATTCACGAATCCTGGTCGCATAATAAATTCTTCCTCCTGCTGAATTTCATGACGGTAGAAAATTTCATAAAAGCCTCCAATTCCTCTCGTTGCTTTTTTTAACCTCTGCATATAGCGGTGAAAAAGCTTAGTCTCTGGTAGGACTCCTGTCAAAACTAAGCTTACATAAGCAAAGGCTTCGTGATTATCTACCGATTGTTTTTCATCATGTTGACCTGCCTCAAAACCAAAAGCAACGTAGCCTAATTCATTAATATAGCTTAAGGCGGGTCCTTTTAAATATTCTTCTATCCCTAAAATAATGGGCATTGGAAATTGTCTGGTAAATTTTCTATTAAGTATGGTATCATTCAATGTAATAAATGGAATAGTATGGGATGAGGTAGTATGTAAATCCATAAAATAAAAAGGACCTTCATGACGATTAATTATACTCATAAGATTTTCATATAAATCTTGTTGTTCTGCCTGATCTGGGTTGCTAATAAAGACATGCTTTTGATTCAAAGCTTGCATTCTGCTTTTAGTCCATAAACGGTTTAGGTCTTCTTTCTCAAAACGAATTCCTTTCTCCAAAGCATTTATATTTCCTCTTAATGCATAAATATTTCCACTAATGTTTTTTTCATTACCAACTAGTTTTTGACTAAGCCTTTCTAAGGCAAAAACTCCTGAAGGTTCATTGCCATGTATACCTGCTAAGAATACAACTATTGGTCCTTGATTATTTCCTTCAATATGAGTAATTAATCTTTCGGTGGAAACTTGCGGCATGATATCTTCAGAAATGCTTGTCATTGCTAAATGGAATTAGGTCAGTATTAGTAATGATTCCAACTAATTTATCTTTTTCAACAACTGGTAAACATCCATAACCATGTTTTTTCATAATATTCATGGCTTCTTTGATAGATGTATCTGAATGAACAGTGAATGGCTCAGTTACCATTATGTCTGATACTACTTCTTTTTCATTACGCTTCTTAGGATACCTTTTCGTCATATGCGACCATGTAAGAAGCCCAACTAATTGACCACTACTGTTTTCAACAGGTAGATGATGAATGTTATTCCAGCGCATTATGTTTGTTGCTAGATCTGCTAAGTCAGTATCTTCTACCAAGAAAAGTTTAGTAGACATGATACTGCCAACCGTGATAGCATTTTTATGCGTGCAACAAATTTCATTAATAGGTTGCCATTTGTGTATTGGAATATTTTTCTGTTGATTCTGGTAAATAGAACTGGTAAGTGTTTTTAAGGAGTCATCTAGTTTGTATTGTTGTCGCAGTCTACGAAAATTGGAAATTTGCCATTGCACTCCGTTTTGACCATTTACCCTGTTTTTAATTATGTTAATATATTTTTGAATATCTGCTTCGTCAATATCAAGTTTTTGCAAACCATAGAGAGCAATTGGAATCAGTTTTTCAAGTATTAATTCATTTACTTGAAGGTCTTTATTTTCCCAAGAAATTACAGAATCTTTTCCATATCTAGCAGCTTTCCAAAAATTAGCTTTGACATCTTTAAAATCCATAATACTTGGCATATCATCAAATTTTGAAGGTCTGCCTGCCATTAAGCCTACCCAGAAGGCTAGGTTTGCAATTTCATCATCAGTAGAAGGACCAGCGGGAAGGTATCTGTTTTCAATTCTTAGATGAGGTTTGCCATCACTTAATCCATAACAAGCTCTATTCCAATGATATATAGTACTGTTGTGAACTTTTAACGCTTCAAGTTTTGGAACTCCACCCCTTTCCAAAATGTTGATAGAATTATTTTTAATGGCTTTAGCCAGCATAACCTTATGCCTTGCGATATCATCCTTAAAAATATCTACTACAGAGCCGCTGGCCCATTTATGACCGAATGAAATTCGTGATTCTTTCTCATGTAAAGCATATGATGTTGCTCTTGTATCTATACTTTGTTGAAATAAGGCTATTCGAGTTTCATTCCATAACTCACGGCCCATTAGTAAAGGAGAATTAGCACTTATTGCTAATACTGGTGCTGCAATGGTTTGAGCCCAATTATAACTTGAAATAAAATCATCAGGCGCTATTTGAAGATGAGTTTGAAAGCTAGCATTACAACCTTCAAAAACTATGGTATCATGTAAAACTGTTAGTTCATCAACGCCCTTTATATGCAGACTAAAATCTTCACCACGTAATTCTTTTGTACGCTCATTAAGAGCATAATAACGCATGATCGGTGTCATATGCTCTAGTGTTATCTCATTCATTCTGATCGTGGGAAGAATTCCAGTAAGAATGACCTTAGCCTTATATTGTCCCGCTACATTATTAGCCTTATATAATAGGTCATTTAATTGTTCATGCATTTTGGTTAAGCAGTTATCCTTAGCTTCAATTGGGTCTGCATTGATTTCTAAGGTGTAACGAGTCATTTCAGTTGTATAATGGGGGTCATCAAGTGCTTTCAGAATATATTCATATTCGAAATATGGTCTCCATTGCTCGTTAACAAGGAAAAACTCTTGTTCAGCACCTATTCGGATTTTATCATCTTCTATTAACTTATGCTTCAACATGTATTCCAATGATTCAATATCATTCAAAAGCTGTCGCATAAATTTATTTCTAGCTGAAATATTTTCGGTACTAATGACTTTATTATCTCCCATTTTTAATGAATTTGAAATTTTTCTATGGACTAGCCGTTTGCATTTTGTCTTTTAGTCCCCACAATGGGCGTAATTCAGCGGGCATGCTCATGATAATATGAGTAATTTCTCCTTCACTAACATGGTTTCTGATTACTTTAAAAACTGTACGGATAACATTTTCGCCATCTTTTACAGTTCTGATATCATGATGTCCTAAGGGTTGGTCTTCATGAATTACTTCCCTAATAAATTCACCTATATTTTTAATTCTAGTAGGTTTTTCTTGATATTTCCAGCCTTCAACGTATATCGCTTTTAATAACATTGGGAGTTGTGCCATTAATTGGAATGACTCCTGTATAGTTAGTCGGGATCTTAACGTATGTAAAACAGCCCTTAATATTCTACCAGAAAGGTCAATATCGTTTGGGAATCCTAGTTCTTCCGCAATCTCTTTAAGAATGCTATTGGCGGTTTGAGTATACTTTTCAAATTTCATCTCCGTAGCTTTTTATTATATACTAATATAAAAAGCTTACCCTCTAAAAACTCTAATATAGATTAGTAATATAGATGATATATGTCATGATATATAATTGAATTACAAAGCGTTAATTCTGTAAATCTGTATAGAAGATTTTCAAAATTCTAACTCAATATTTCTAACTTCTGACTTAAGACTTCTAAATCTCCCCTTCCATAAGAGCATTAACGAGTCGTTGAGCAGCTGTAGCTACTGCCTTTTCTTCCGCTTGTTGCGTGATTTTTAATCTATCTTCTTCTAGCTTTTTCTTTTCCTTTTCTAATACTTCGTTTAGCTCTTTGTTCTTCTCTTCAACCGCTAAACGTACTTTATAACTATTAAAGCCTGCTAATTCTTGAAGAAATGCCCAGTAATCAGCTCTTTCCTGACAAGATAAAATCCAAACATAGGGAACTGCAGCTTTGAATAATTCATGATTATCATCAGCCAAATATATAAATGGTATCTTCTCAAATCGGTCTTTCAAGTCCATTTCCAAAAATTCAGAAACAGGAATTAATTGGTCTGTTTCAAATTCAGCTGGAATTATCATTAATTCTTTTACTTTTTCAGGAAATATTGCTTTATAATCTGCATAAGTAAAGTTCATTTCAATATTTTGAACCTCATCATCCTCAGATCTGATGCTTATGCTATAAGAAGGCCATAAATTTGTCGGTTGGATATTAGATGTAATAGAAAACCTTCTGCCCCATTCGCTAAATTTTATAGGATCGTATTGAACCATCGGAAAGTATCTCCCTGCATTGGCTGCATTGGCTAAAAGTGTTCTGCTTAGGGTAGTCATTCTCACGTTAGAAGGAACACTGATATGGATTAAAGAAGGTGCATATGAACCTAAAGCTTTTTTAACCCCTTCGTATAGAAGTGCAGGTTCTGCTATTGTACTTTGGAATGTAAAAATATTTCTTTGGGCAATGGCTAAAGCGGCTATTTCTTGTCGAAATTTATAAGATGAATCTACCCATTTAAGCTGTGGGTTAGGTTCTGATACTAATTCTTGATTGATAATCACCACATTAACGGGGTGATTAACCGCCATCATTTTTCCGAATGATGTTAAATGGTTGTTAAGATATTTTTGATCAGTAATGCAAAGAATAGGAACAAATAATCTTAATTCATCCTCTTGTAAATGATGCCAATCAAAATGTTCGAAATAATCATCATGAAACTCTTCTTCGTATTCATCTTCAATTTCTAATTGAGCCATTTTAAAGGCCTTCATTAAAATTGTAAAGGACCTTATTTCATGCTTAAATAAATCTTCGGTTAACTCAAATGCATTTGTTTTAGCCTCAATTGTTCTGACACCTTTAAATAGTAAATTCTTTTCTATTACAGTCTTCAGCGCTTTTTCATAAACCACTATTCCATGTTGTTTTTCAATAAAGTTGTTAAACTTTTGTAAATCATTTAGAATGGATTTTAAGCGTTGAATTCTACTTTTTGATAAGTCAGATTTGGCCGATTTCGGTAACAAATCCACCATTTTTTCAAATGCTATCATCTCAGCGGCAAAACCATAATTTTCTTTTAATTTTAGTATCTGACTACTCTTGCTGTCAACATCTAAAATAGTTTTTAATACTTCTATTACTCTTTTTACATCTTCTTTAAATTTCTTTCTATTTTGTATTTGATAGCTAGACATAATAAAATCTAGCATAAACAAAGGCATGTTTTCTTCCTCTTCTAAAATGATCTCTTTGTGATTTTCAATGATCTTATAGGGATAAGCGGATTCTTTCTGTATAACATCCTGTAAAGCAGCATGATAAGTTTTAGAGTTCAGCTCTTCATCATTTTTTTCAGCTGTACGATAAAAATGCCTTAAATCCTTCCAAAAGTCTTTCATTTCCTGCTCAGGAGCAGTGCTAGTCTTTTTTAAATGGAAAGAATTTTCATGAACTGTATTTTCTATGTTTTCCATTTTAATTCATTTATATCGCATATTTATCCATCAATGTATTGATAGCTTCGGTTTTATCCTCGGCTGAAATTCCCATATTATGGGCACCGTATTCATCATATCTAGTGGCTTCTTTATTTTGATAAAATAACCCAATTGGTGTGGTATCTTTTGTTGTTTCTACTAATTCTCTTGCTTTAATTAAATTCGAAGGATCATGTTCTTTTAAATTATGAAACTTTTGAGTCGCTTTACTATCGATAACAATTCCATTTTCGTGTTGTAAAAGCGTTATGGCATTGGGATCTTTTACAACTGGTTCATAACTGTCCTTCATCCATATTGGGCAGCGTTGAACGATTCGTACAAATGCTAAACCTGGATGATCATATGCTTTTTTAAGGGTAGCATATAAGTGTGCAGGTTTCCAGTCTACTGTTTGGGCTACAAAAGAGACATTAGAGAAGCCCAAGGTAGATTGAATTGGATGAATAGGTGGCAACACTGATCCTCTCGGATGGGTATTGGTATGAATACCTAATGGACTTGTAGGAGATGTTTGTTTTTTAGTGAGACCATATATTGAATTATCAAAAAGCAAAACGACCATTTTCATATTGTATCGAATTGCATGCACCCAATGCCCTGCCCCTATTGAACAGCAATCTCCATCACCGGTGATAACAAAGACATTCAAATCTGGCCTTCTAAACTTTATTCCACCAGCAACAGGAAGAGCTCTACCGTGTAATCCATGGAAGCCATAGGTTTTCATATAATGTGGAAATCTACTACTACATCCTATTCCTGATACAAAAACAGTTTTTTCGGGTGGAAGCTGTTCATCTCTGCAAAGTTGTTGAACATTGTGTAAAATAGTATGAGCTCCGCAGCCGGAACACCATCTTGCCTTGCTGCTTTCATAATCTTCTATTCCCAGCAGTTCGTCATTGGCAAAACTTAAGTCACAGAAATCTGGTTTAATACTTATCATTTTCTAGTCCATTAAAGTTTGTCCGAGCTCTTGCTCTATTCTTTCCAATATGCGGATGGGACTCATCGGTTGACCATACACATTGCTGTAGCAATCCACATCAATAAGTGTTTGCGCTCTTAAATACCATGCTAATTGAGCATAGCGCCTGTTATCTTCAGTAATCAAAGGCTGTCCTACAGTGTCACTATAATTAATTTCTACTGTCATCACCTTTTTGAAATTCTTGAATATTTCTTTGATACCCGGTTCCATTGGGCTCAAAAACCGTAAATGGATACTGCTAACTTTTGCACCATTTTTTCTTGCCATGTCAACGGCTTCCTCAATTGCTCCTCTAGTTGAACCCCAACCTACTAATAGCAAATTACCTTTTTCATCACCATGAATTTCAGGTGGTTTTAAAGTATTGCCTAAGGCAGCAAGTTTTCTACTTCTACTTTCAGCTCCCCTTTGATTTACATCTGGCTGATAAGCCACATGACTTTCTTCATCATGAGCCAGTCCAGTTAGGGTATACATCCCTCCTTTTTGGCCTGGAATAGGTCTTTTACTAATACCTGTGTTAGGATCCCAATCATAGGCTCTAAGTCCTTCTTTCCATTTACTTTGATCTAATGGTCCAGGAAACCATTCAGGATTCACTTTTGGTCGAGGAAAGGGTTGAACACCAGTTGCTAAATTTGCATCAGTCAGCACAAATACCGGTGATCTGAAAGTTTCAGCTATTTTCCTAGCTAATATGATATAATGGAAGCATTCTTCAATAGTAGATGGAGCAAGTACTATTTTAGGGGCATCCCCTGCTGCCCCATACAATACGGCTAATAAATCTCCTTGCTCCACTTTTGTAGGCAAACCGGTAGAAGGTCCACCACGCTGAACATCAATAATGACTAATGGTATTTCAGCCATTACTGCCAGTCCAATGAATTCAGTTTTTAAGGCTATACCTGGCCCTGATGTAATCGTAACCGCTGTTTTACCCCCAAATGATGCTCCTACTGCAAAACCTATCGCTGCAATTTCATCCTCGGCTTGATGAATGATACCACCTGCATTTTCTAAGGCGGCTGCCATAGCATGAGTAGCTGATGTAGCCGGTGTAATAGGATACATTGAACAAACTTCAATTCCAGCTGACATAACTCCTAAACTCAAGGCTTCATTACCATTCATTACTACATAGTCTCCTTGTCGCTTTTTGGTCGGTATTGTGAAATGCATAGGTAGATTATCCTTCGCATATTCATAGCCAGCATGTAAAAGATCTAGGTTGTTTTGGATAATCTCATCTCCTTTTTTAGAAAATATAGCTTTGATTTGTTCTTCGGCAAGTTTTAAATCTCTATCATAAATATTACTCAATAGACCTAAAACCCACATGTTTTTACCTTTTCGTGCATCACTGACATGTTTTAGGCATTCCTTTTCCATAGGAATTTCAATGATATTATAGCCCAGCTCAGTAAATTCTTTAATAGATTGCTCGTATGCTTCTTTTGTTTCTTCGGTATGAGTAGCCCATTTATTTTCAATCAATAAATAAGTACCAGGTTTATAGGCTTGTTGCTTAATTCTTCCATATAATACTTGTTCATTTAGAGCCACTACCATATCAGCATGGCCTCCCATATTGGTGATTTTATCAGTGCCCATCCGCACTCTAATTCCAGAGGCTCCTTCTCTAGAACGGGCAGGTGGTCGAATTTCAGAAGGAATAATTTCAACTGTCCATACGCCATTTCCCATCTTAGCGGAGATAATACCTAAACTTTGACCGCACTTTTGAGCTCCTTCACCGGAATCGCTTACAATTTCAATGATGGCCTCTTTTATTTCCTTCCTTTCCATTCCGATGGTTTCAGAATGTATACTTTCTGAGGTAGTTTCCATGATAAACGCTTTGAATATGACTAATTAAGACAGATTTTATTTAAATTATACTGATAAAGATCAGCACTTTTAGCGATAGAAGTCAGCCATTTTATGAATAGCCCATTTCACGCTCTCCTTTTCGTATAATCTTTTTACTATTCTTTCCTTTTACAGCTCCTAGTTGATTATCTAACCATAATATGGCACCTGTTGGGCATCTTTGAATTGGATCCATATTTTGTTGATCAATAGAATAATCAATAACAGGTAAGTTATTTCTCATGGTAATTAAATCCAGAGGAGCATCCATGGCACATCGCCCACAAGCAGTGCAGGCAACTTGGCAATCCTCTAAGATTTCATCCCCCTTTTCCAGATTTTTACATGCGACCCATAGATGATGGCTAATAGGTTCAATTGAAAATAGATCTTTAGGGCAAGCAATTACACAATCGCCACATGCAGTACATTTAGCGGTATTAACTACCGGCAAACCATGTTCATCCATGTGAATTGCATCAAAATCACAAGCCTTTTCACAATCTCCTAATCCTAAACAGCCCCATGAACAAGCTTTTCCACCACCCGAAATTAAAGTGGCAGCTTGACAACTATCAATCCCTTCATACTGAGCCTTATTTCGAGCCACATTGGTTCCCCCAGCGCAAGCTAAACGAGCGACCTTTTTTTCTTCATCCCCAACTGAGATTCCTAAGTAATCACCTATCGCACTTCGACCTTCATCAGAACTTACTGTACATTTTCCTGGAAGAACATCACCTTTCACTAAAGCTTCAGCAAAAGGTCTGCAACCCGGATAACCACATGCACCACAATTGGCTTTAGGCAACATAGTTTCCACTTGGTCAATTCGAGGATCTTCATATACGTACAGTTTCTTATTGGCTATCACCAACATTACTGCAAGAAATAGAGTTAATCCTCCTATTGCGATTACGGCAATTATAACGCCCATTTTTAACTTCTTAATAAATTAACTCAATCCATTTCTTACCTGCTTTCAGTTCTGCTTTTCTAGCTTTCCATTTTTCTTCAGAACCCACTACCTTTGCAAATGCTTTATCTAATCCTTCTTTCACTTTTTTATGACCCGCTATATAGATGTAGGTATTCAAATGTGATAGCATTTCTATAATCTCCTCAGAACGTTCCTCAATAGATTGATCAATCACAACGGGATCGTGCCATAATGGTCTCGGGCTGTAGGCATGAATAGCTTTAAAAGTATCCTCATTGTAATAGTTAGTAAGATCATCATCCTCTTCATTCTGATAGAGTAGTTCCAATCCAGTTTTGGCACCGTAAAACAATAATATACGGCCGCGCCAATCTTTCACATTATGATAAATATGTTTAATAAAAGCTCTGAATGGCGCTATTCCAGTGCCCATTCCTATTAGAATTAGATTCGCATTTTTATCTTCAGGTATTTCAAATGGTAATTCATAAGGACCTGTAATGATAATTTTGTCACCTGCTTTTCTATCACATAAATAGTTCGAAACAATACCGTTATATAATTCACCACTGAAGGCATCAATATAATTGCACCTTTTCACCAATAAGGTGATAATTGTTTTATCAATATCCTTTTCAGGAATATCGGCAACGCTGTATAAACGGTGATTCAATGTATTCCCAAAATCATCATGCTTTTCAACTAATACACCAAAACTTTGATCTATTTTGCAGTCAAAACTTGGATCTTGAACTTCTAAAGTGAGTTCTCTAACTTCTTCTGCATCAGGAGGGCTTAACCTTCTTGTTTTTAATACCTTAGCATAGTATTGCTTCCTGATATCATAATCTGATAAATGTGCCATGTCTTTATCATTTTAATTTTTCACGCTCTTTTTCTTGAGCTTACAAACTGTACCGCATCCACAACTGCCGCAAGAAGATCTTCCAGCCAGGACATCGGCATCTTGATGCTCACCTTTGAATGTTTTACCCCATAAATATTGTATGAGAGCCCAAAGGATCATTAAACCCGCAATGGCGAGTACCGCTATCGAATATTTTAATATCATCTCTTCATTTTATTTTCCTCCTAAACCTGAGAAACCCATAAATACCAGTGATAATATACCTGCTACTATAAGGGTTAAAACAGTTCCTCTGATGACCTTAGGTACATCAGCTAAATCTAATTGCTCTCTTAGTCCTGAGATTAAAATAAGTGCGAGCGTAAAACCCGCACCAGCACCTAATGCATAGACTACACTTTGTAATAAGTCATAGCCTTTATTGGTTTGAAATAGTGCCAGCCCCAAAATGGCGCAATTGGTTGTAATCAAGGGTAGGAAAATACCTAATGCCTTGAAAAGGGCTGGGCTTAATTTTTTTACTAACATTTCTACAAGTTGTACCGTAGAAGCAATTACCACTATGTAGCTTATTAATTGTAAGAAAGGAGCATCAATAGCTATTAAAAAGGCATGAATTGCATATGCTGAAACTGAGCTAATTAACATCACAAAAGTAACGGCAGCTCCCATCTTGGTAGAGGTTTCAATTTTACCAGAAACTCCTAAGAAAGGGCAAATACCTAAGAAATAGGCCAACACAAAGTTATTAACTAAACTTGCGCTAATGAATATTTGGGAAAGGCTTTCTGAATTCATGACTCTGCTCTTTTTTGTTTATAGATATTGAATACTAAAAGCCATGCAGCTAAAGTGAAAAAGCCACCAGCCGGTAATACCATGATCACCCAATCTTGAAAACCTTCAGGAAAAAGAGTGATTCCGAAAAAGGAGCCATTTCCTAAGATTTCTCTTACTGCTCCCAAGCTGAATAATGCAATAGTAAATCCTATTCCCATGCCTAATGCATCCATAATAGATTTACCTACCGTGTTTTTAGAAGCAAAGGCTTCTGCTCTGCTCAATATCAAGCAGTTAACTACTATTAATGAAATAAATGCTCCCAAACTTTTGTGTAATTCTACGCTTATAGCCTGAATGCTATAGTCTACTATGGTTACAAAAGTGGCTATGATTAAAATATAGGAGGCTATCCTGACTTGCTTTGGAATAAAATTACGAAGTAAGGATACCAATACATTAGACATCAGTAATACAAAAGCAGTTGCTAGTCCCATTGCGACTGCATTAGCAGCAGTATTTGAAACTGCAAGAACAGGACACATTCCCAATACTTGAACAAAAACTGGGTTTTCCTTCCATAAGCCCTTTATAAACTCATCTGTAGAAGTGGGTACTTTCTTTAATAGCTCATTATTACTGTTGAGATTGCTCATTTCTATACTTTTTAAAAACAGATTGATTTTTATAAATGATTGGAATCCATTTTTGAGTACTTTTTCCAATTATATCCCCTATGGCTCTTGAGGAAATTGTTGCACCTGTAATACCATCAATCTCCCACTCGTTTACTTTCTCCCCTTTCTTTACTGTGACTATCTTATTTTGAATTGCTGATTTCGCTTCATTAAGGCTAGCATCCAATGCCTCAAAATTTGATAAGAAACTCGGATCTTTTTCTATTTTATCTCCTAGGCCAGGAGTCTCTTTACTTTCTAATACATAAAAACCTATTATCTTTTGATTATCAATACTATAACCATATAGAACTCTAATGACATCAGCATAACCTTGACCTGAGGCAACGATTGCAAGTCCTATCAATTCTCCATTTTCATCATATCCAGCGTAAACTAAATTTTGATCTCCTTTTGAAGCTATATCAAATGAGGACTTATTATAAGAAAAGGCCTGTGTTTGAGTACTTCCTGGAAGAACTTTAAAGATTGCTTCCTGTAAAGCTTTTTCCTTTAGGTCTGCTATTCTTGCCAGCGTACCCTCATAAGTTAATACAATTAAAAGACCACAAAGTATTCCAATCAAAGCCATTGCTTTAATCATTTTAAAACTATTAGTGGGTGCTATTTGAGTAGTTTCTTTCATGATTTTGCAGATGAAGTTCCATATACTCTATTTTGTATAAGTCGGTCAATATGAGGCGATAATGCATTCCCAAATAAAATGGCATACATAACACCCTCTGGTAAACCACCCCATATTCTTATAATTACAATCATACTTCCGATGATTACACCATATACGATTACACCTAGGGTAGTAATGGGTGAGGCCACCATATCAGAAGCCATAAATACCGCCCCTAACATTAAGCCGCCAGAAAATAACATAAAACCTGGTGATGGATATAGTTCTGGATTAATTGAGTAGAGAATTCCACTAAAAATAAATACCGTTAGCAGTATAGAAATCGGAATTTTCCAATTCATGAAGTTTCTGATTACTAAGTAGAGTCCACCTATAAGTATTAAAACAGCACTAGTTTCTCCTGCTGAACCGCTGACTAGCCCCATAGCTAAATCGCTTGTATCAGTAACTACACCATCAAATTTGAAGGCAGAAAGGGGCGTTGCTCCAGAAGTACCGTCCACAACGGGCATCATAAATGGTATAGCCCAGATTGAAGAATTAACGGATGTAAATCGATCAATTGAAAAAGCATCTTGCCAGGTGGTTATAGCAACAGGAAAGGCAGCTTGTAGTACTGCTCGCCCCACTAATGCAGGATTAAATACATTATATCCTAAACCACCAAAAAGAAACTTACCCATTGCAATAGCAATTACTCCTCCTAAAAAGGTCATCCATAATGGAAATATTGGGGGTAAAGTTAAACCAAGTAGTAAACCAGTAATTACTGCTGACCAGTCACTTATGGTACTTGCTTTATTTGAAAGCTTGCTGAGAACATGTTCGGTTAAAACAGCTGAAAATACAGCCGTTAGTATAACAAGAGCTGCATTCCAACCAAAAGCATATACTGAATAGAATGATAAAGGTAGCAAAGCATAGACTACATTTCTCATAATTACCTCAACACTAGTGCCTTGAGCAAGATGGGGTGAAGTGCTAATATGAAGACTTTGCTTTTTCATGATTTCACATTTTGTTTTCGAATGATCGATTTTGAAAGTCTGAAATATTGTACTAATGGGATATGGGAAGGACAAACATAAGAGCATGAACCACACTCAAAGCAATCCATCAAATGATATTCAGCTGCCATTTTATCGTAGGATTCAAATTTGGCTAATAATCCTAGTTTTGATGGATTAAGTGACAAAGGACAAGCATCTACACATGCTCCACATTTAATACATGGATAAACCTTATTATTTGAGTTTATTTCTTTGCTGGTAAAAACCACTACTGCTGAGGTTCCTTTAACAATGGAAATGTCGAGATTAGCGACAGCCATTCCCATCATGGGACCTCCCATATACACTTCACTCATATTTTCATCTACTCCTACTCGATCTAGCAAAAACCGTAATGGAGTTCCGATTGGCACAAGATAATTTCCCTTATTTTTTACACCAGGACCTGTAACTGTAATTACTCTTTCTTGAATTCCTCTACCATGTGGTAATAGCCTTCCGATTTCTGCTGTAGTGGCAACATTTACTACTACAGCATTAACCTCAATTGGTAAGCCGCCCGAAGGAACTTCTTTTCCAAGTAGTGCGGTGATCAACATTTTTTCAGCTCCTTGTGGGTATTTCACTGGTACAACTTTTACTGAAATAGGAATATCCTTTGGTAGCTTTGCTGATAGGTAATCCGCAGCATCTTGCTTGTTGGCTTCAATTCCAATGATACATTTTTTGGCTTGAGTTGCTTTCATTAAATACCTGATTCCCATAAAGATATCCTGATCTTGCTCAAGCATAACCCGATGATCTGTTGTGAGATAAGGTTCACATTCAATCCCATTGATAATTAGGGTATCGCAATGTTTTCCTTCAGGAATCTTGATTTTTGCATGAGTTGGAAATGCTGCGCCACCTAAGCCTACTATTCCAGCTTGTTGAATCCCTTTTATGATCTCATCTACGCTTGCACTTTCTAAATCAACAGCTTCACCTTCTATAATTTCTTGAGTTGATGAAGGAAAGCTTTCGAGATAGATGCCGGGTGTCATTTTTCCTGAAAGTGTAGGAACATTAGCGATTTTCTTAACAGTGCCACTTACAGGTGAATGTAAAGGCACTGAAAGAAAACCATCTGATTCAGCTAATAACTGACCTCTTACTACCTCTTGTCCTTCACGCACCACTATTTTCCCAGCTTTACCAATGTGTTGAGATAAAGGCAAGATTAATAAGGGTGCAAAGGAAAATTGTCTTCTTGGCAATCCTTTGGTTTCATCCTTATTTTCTGGTGGATGAATTCCATGCTTAAAGGTATTTTGAGTTAGTAGCATGATTATGATTAATTATACTTTTCACCTCTTGTAATCCATTTATCGATATCCTTAGCGTCCTTATTTTTTGGTAAGCCAGGATGAATCACCTGAGCCGTACATTTTTCAGCAGCAACCACTAAATCCGAATATGGGCCTCCATTAGGATCTTTGATGTAGGCTTTCTTATCTTCATTGTAGGCAAAAATCTTTGGATTTAAATTGATACATTCATCACAGGATGTACACTCATCGCTTTCAAGCCAAGGTTCCATGCTGGCGTCTTGCTGCGGAATTGACTCTTCTTCTTTTTGTGCAGTTTCAGTTTTAGGTTCTTCCTTTACTGCTACAGCAGTCTGTTGCTCATGAACATTAGATTGATTTAATTCAACTGATTCAGTAACTGCAATTGGTTTTATACTGGGATCAATTTTGACATCCCCATTACCTGAGGCTAGTTGCATCAATTTTTGAGTGATTTTCTGAACTACTTCAGATCTGATTTTACTTTCAAGATCAACTTCAGAAGTAGTATCCATTTTAGCTTCATAATCTGATAAATCACGTAGCATTATCCAGAAATCTCTTCTTTCCTCGCAAGATTCTACTATGGTTTTATCTACCAATACTCTGCTCAGCTGATTATTACGATCTACAGCCCATATGTATGGAAATTTATCTTCTCTGTCTGATTTTTCTAGATTTAAGAAATCAGAAAGCATAAGCATTTTATCATTCCAGCTATTTCTTGGAGCGTTTCTAAAATGCTTTCTAAAACGAGCTTCAGTAATTGCAAAATCTGCGAAAGTCATCGGTACTTCCATTGATTTCTGAATCCCATTTTCCTCATATTTCAATTCATATGAAGGCCAATCTTGATCAATAGCTGGGTTTCCTTTGAGATCTAGTGCTTCTTCTACTTTCACTCCCAAATCAGGATTATATTTGAAGAGTGGATAAGCTCTAGACTCAACAGCTAATTTAGCTTGATGTACGCCCATATCATCTGCCACACCATGTTCTGGCTGACAGGTAGTATAAAGATTGAACAGAGCTGGTCTTTTGGTGCTTAATCCATCTATAAAACCTTCAATCATATGACTTGTATTGGCAAGGCTAGATTGCATCACATAAGTATTTCTATGTGCCATTGCGATAAGTCCTATTTCTTTTCTAGGCTCTGGTTTACCTTTCCATACTTTACCGTATTGAGCCATGTCAGATACTTGACCAATAAAGCCTGATGTACATGCTTGACCACCAGTATTTGAATATACCTGAGTATCGACAGTGATGACTTTAATTGGTTTTCCTGATGCCATCATTCTAGAAAGGTTTTGAAAACCTATATCATACATGGCACCATCACCACCTAATGCTACAACTGGGGGGCAAAGCAGCCACTCTTCATCTGTAAATTGATGCCAATTAAAATAGGTGAAGAAGTCTTTATTATCCTCTGGATCATATTTTCCAGCTAATTCTAATTCAGCTTTTCTTATGGCTACAAATCCTTCTGCCATTTTTGCCATATGTCCTTCAAAAATACCCATTGCCATAGAGGTAGAATCCTGAAATAAATGATTAGCCCAAGGGAATGGATATGGATTATATGGATAGGTACTTCCCCAAACAGAAGTACATCCTGTAGCATTGGTCATCCCCATTGATGATCTTCCTTTACCGGTATTGCCTTCTGTATATTTCCATCTCAATCTTTTTAATTGCGATAACAAATGGGTGGTTTCAGCTAGCCAGTCCTGGTCGATTGGTATGCTTCCATTTTCGGCTTCTAATTTTGAAGCAATAACAGACATGCTAAGATCTGTATCATTAGAATCCTTTAAAATTCTTTCTATCGCTTCAGTATCATTAATATTTACCGTTTCAATTAGTTTAGCTTGAATGCGTTGTTCTAACTTTTCAATTAATTCATCAAGTTTTGCAATGTGTTTTTTGATGCGTGGCTGCATCAATGATTCTACTGTTGCTATAAATAAATGGACTACGGATTTCTCTGAACAACCTAAGCAGGCTCCATCTCCGCTTGAAAAACTTGAATAGGCTTCCTTATTAAGCAACAAGGTTTCTAAAGGACCAATTTTAGCCTCCAGGTCATCAATTCGATTGTATTTCTCTGGTGTATTGGGTAAATCATTCCATAGATCCCAATTCTTTCTTAAGTTAGCTACTGATTCCTCTGTTTGAGTTACTGCTTTCAAAGCATCATCATCACAAACCTGAATACACTCATTACAACCTTTACATGCATTTGGATTAATCGTGATACTGAATAATCCACCGCTATTAGGTGATTTCTTTTCGTTTAAATGATAATATGGTCGAGTAAGTGCAAATTGAAAATCACCCAATTCTTCTTTAAACCAACCTAATTCTTGCACAAGATCAGTTTCTTCTTTATGATCCTCTATCATTTGTGCTATCGCATCATGTAAATAATTATTTACAGTGGCACCATTTGATGCACTATTAAATCTGGCTCTAATCTTTCCTTCCATGCTGCGTACTGCTTTCTGAAGGTGTTTTACATTATCGTGCTCTTTCTTAACTCTCTTTACTACAGTATCTAGAACATCTTTTAAGTCACTCACTAAGCCTGGTATAGCAGTATCAGGACATGCAGTATAACATTTACCACAAGCAGTACAGTTGTTTGCATTCCACTCAGGGTGAGTAAAACGTATTCCTGTCATATCTCTGAAGTTTGAGGATGCAGCAGGCATCAAACTCAATCCAATAAATGGATCGGTAAGATTATCGCTACCCATACCTTGAGCATAGAAATTACCGGTTTGTTCCCAGAATCGATGGATATCACTTAGTTTAGATTTACTCTTTGGAGTGTCTTTTAACATAATCGGTAATGGTACACCAACTTCAGCTTTCGATTTATTGCCTGAACCATTTTGAACAACTTTTTCAGTGATTTCATGAACCTCTGTAAAGCCTCTTTTTACCACTCTCATATTATCATCCACCACTCTTTGTCCTTTGCTACCAAATTTGGATTGCAATTGATCTTCAATTGCTTTTAACAGCTGTTTATCATTAAGTCCTGCTGACTCCATTAGAGGAGAAGCTGCAAAGAATGCTCCCTGAAAGGCTATTCCTTGCATACGTAACTGTAGTTCAGGATCAGTAGCTTCTTCTCTTGCGATCTTAAATCCGTCTATATAGAAAATTCGAATATCATTCTTTACAATAAGTTTTTGATATTGCTTAGGAATAGAATTCCATACTTCTTCCGGATTGTTTTTATCACTTTGAATAATAAAACACCCCCCTTTTTTGAGTCCAGCTAGTGCATTTGTATGCTTGAATACATTTGGATCAGGAGACAACACTACATCTACAAAATAGAATTCACTATTCATTCTAATAGGTTCTGGTGCGGCTGCTAAATAGTAGGTTGTAGGTTGTCCTTTTTTCTCTGATCCATATTTAGGGTTTGCTTTAATATCATATCCTAAGAGGTCATACAAGGTCATCGCTAAGTTTTTACCAGTAGTAATGGCGCCCCAACCTCCTACCGAATGAAAACGGACTGTTGTAGCTCCTTTTGGCATAAGGTTAGGATTTTCAGAACCATGCACAGCTAATTCTTTTACTTTAGGATATGCAGCTTCTATGGTTTCTTGATATTCCCTTTGTTTTGGCGTGAAAGGATTTTCGTGTATAAAGTCTATTGATAGATAGAATTGCTTTTTATGCTTACCATCAGGTAACATATTCTCAACTGCTCCAATAATTCCTTCTGCTTGTAAATCACGGCTTCCCATACCAAATGAACCTGAATAAATTTTTGGAGCATCTTTAGGTTGATAGGATTCTAAATCTGGATAGGATTTATCATCCTTCGAAATTCCGTTCTCTAAACATTTTGAGATAACGGCTCTTAATTCACGTGCAATGGGAAGATCCTCAGCAAGAGGTTGATCTAGTCTTTCCAAGACCACCACTCCTTTTTTACCTTTAATGTATTTCGACAACAAATCAGCCGGGAACGGACGGAACATAACCAAATCTAATACACCTACTTTTAGTTTTCTCGTTTTTCTTAAGTAGTCAGCTACTACTTCAGCACTTGAAACTACACTCCCCTGACCTAATATTAAGTAGTCTGCATCCTCTACTTTATAAGTCATGACTCTTTGATATTGTCTGTGAGTTAGTTCTGCATATTCTTTAAATGCTCTATCACTTAGCTCTTTTATATGATCAAAAAAGAATGGCCTTTGAGCTGCCACACTCTGCATATAGGAGTCCTGGTTTTGAACAATTCCCGCCATAACTGGATTATCAACATCCCATAATTCAGGAATTCTTCGTCTTTGTTCTCCATAAATAATTCTTTGAGCTGGAGTTGGAGTGTCAATTATATCGTCTGGTCTTCCTAGATATTCTTTAATGAGCTCACGTTCAGGTACTTTTAGGCTTTCAATTAAGTGAGTAGTTAAGAACCCATCTTGAGCAATAATTCCGGGTGTAAGTGCTAATTCAGCAATGCGGTGAGCAATTACATTCAAATCCGCAACATGCTGGGCATTTTTAGCAAACATTTGAAAGAAGCCTGTATCATCAACAGCATGGTAATCGTCATGACCCGCATGCACATTTAATGTTGATTTAGTCATGGCTCTTGCACCAATGTTCAACACATAAGTAAGACGCTTGCCTACTGCTGCATATAAAGATTCATGCATATAGGCAATCCCTTGTCCGGAAGAGAAATTAGCTGCTCTTTGACCCGTCATAGAAAGACCAGCCGTTACAGCTGCTGCAGCATGCTCACCTTCTGGTTCTATAAAGATTAAGGGTTTATCAGATATATTTAAGTGACCTTTGGCTGCTTCTTCTGCCCAATATTCCCCCATTTGGGTTGAGGGTGTGATTGGATACGCCCCGGCAGCATCTGACGACTCACGCTCACAACTAATGGCAGCAGAGTTGCCATCCATAGCAGCAGGGATTCCAGGATATTTAGCTTTGATATTCTTACTCATGACTTTAAATTTTAGATATTAATGACTAGCCATAATCATGTTCTTGGTTCTTTTAGCCATGGCTACAAAGCTGTTAGCTGTATCCATATTCATCCACACATCCTCGCTTTGAATAGGGTGATACATAGGTGCTAAATGAAGTTCATTGAAATTAGGATCAATATTGCGGCAGGCAGTTAATAAATCTTTTATTGGAGTAGCTTCTTTAAATTCTTCACCATGCTTGGTTAAATAACTACCTAAATAATTTATAACTGCTCGATATGCATTCTGACAAACGCTGTAAGGCACAACATCCTCTTCTGGTTTGTATAATTCGTTCTCGGCTTTCGATAGTAATTCGTCCGCTTTTTCTAGTCTGGTTTTTAATAGCTCTTCCATGATTTTAGGTAGTTTTATTATGCTAATAAATCTACAAAAGGCTATTAAGGTAAATACTGACATAAGTCAGTAAATAGGTTGATCTTTGTCGGAAGGCTTGTTTATTTCAATTATTTAGGTTTTAGCTAAATAAGATTGGTTATCTATATTGATTAATCAGAGATGAAATTAAAAAGTCTGTATGCTTTGCTTCCCAAAAGCTTTACATACAGACTTGCTTATATATAGATTGATTGGCTTTTAAATTTATTTATACATCTGAGCTATCCGGTTCAAGGCTTTCATGTCTTTAATGATTATATAATGATCATGTAAATCTACCAGATTCTCCGATTTAAATTCAGAAAGTAAACGGATAGAAGTTTCTTTAGCCGTTCCAATTAATTTAGCCAAATCAGCCCTACTTAATGTAATTTCGGAGTTATTATCCTTAGCATAAATAGTATTAAGTTCTAATAGCATTGCTGCAAGTCTTCCTCTGACAGGTTCGTATGCTGAAGAAACTAGCTTGTCTTCAACTTTATTGAGACTATTACATAAATCTTGTACCAAAAAATTCATCAATGCAGGATCATTGTCAACTACTTTTTTAAAATCTTCTCCGCTAACATATAAGATGTCAGCATCCTTAAGAACTTCTGTATATTCATGAAATCTATGGTCATTTAGAAGGGCTTCATGACCTATGAAATCTCCTTTTGATAAGATTTTAATGATTTGTTCCTTACCGTCTACACCAAACTTACTTACTTTAATTTCACCAGAATCAATCATGTAAAATCCTCTCGCAATATTGCCAACATTAAACAAAATTTGTCCTTTGTTGAATTTTAATTCTTCCGCGTATTGAATAAGAGAGTTTAAAGGGGAATTAAAACTATTATGTGTAATCTTAAACAACTCATTATCAATAGATAAATGGGGTATTACATCATTTTTCATCTCTATGGTATTTTATTGGGATTATGATATAAAAATACCATATCTATTAATTAGATGATAGACGTAAAAAGCTGAATTCTATCTAGGTGAAAACACCTAGAGCATAAGAATTAAAGAGTATGCGTTAAAGCATACTTGACTAATCCTGCAGTATTTTTCGCATTAAGTTTCTGAAGTAGGTTTCTTCTATGACTATCCACCGTTCTAGGGCTCAAGAACAGTTTTTTTGCTATTTCAGTATTGGTAAATTCCGCGGCTATTAAGGTTAAAACCTCTTTTTCCCTTTTTGTTAAATGAATAAAAGACGTTGATTTGCTATTCTCTTTTGTATTATTTTTCGAGGTAAAATGATGGGCTAATTTCACAGAAGATTCCTTATCAAAATAACTTTTTCCTTTTGCAACACTGCAAACAGCTTGAATTAATTCTTTCTTTTCTGTTGTTTTTAGGATATAACCTAATGCTCCCGCCTCTAACATACTTACAATATAGGGTTCATCATCATGGATGGATAAAGCCAATACATTCAATTTCGGAAAATGTTTTTTAAGATATCTAGTCGTTTCTACTCCATCCATTTCAGGCATTGATATATCCATTATAACCACCTTTATTTTTGATGCATTTTCCTGCATGGAAGTAATAGCTTCTTTTCCATTAGCAGCTTCTCCTATTATGTTAATATTTTCATTATCACTTAATAATGCACGGATACCATTCCTAACAATTTGGTGGTCATCTACTAAAAATACATTAACTTGATTTTTATTAATCATCAGTGATAAGCCCTTATTTATAATCTAATACGACTTTTTCAAATTACGGTTTGTTCCATCAAAATCTTATCTGTTATAGGCAGAGATGCCATTATTATGACACCTTTTCCTTTGGATGATTCAATGGTAATATCTCCATTCATTGAATCAATTCTTGCTTTTATATTTTGAATTCCCATTCCTTCAGAGTTACCAAGATGAAGGTTAGTGTTAAAACCTATACCGTTATCTTGATAAATAATTTGAATGAATTCTTCAATTTTTTGGATTTGGATACTTATTGAATCAGCCTCGGCATGTTTGATGGTATTTTGAATTAGCTCTTGTAAAATACGATATATATTTAGCGCATACATTTGATCTAAACTTTTACTTAAACCGTCTGATTGATAATTGACCATAATATTATTGGTCTCAGTTGTTCTTTCAATTAAATCATTTAAAGCTTTCTCTAAGCCGTGATTAATAATAATCGATGGCATTAAATCATGTGAAATAGCTCGTATTTCTGAAATAGTATTGAGTACTAAATTTAGTCCCTCGTCAAATGCTTTTTGATTGCTTTCAGGAAGTGTATAGATGGCCTCTCTTATTGATTTTAAATTCATAGATACTGCAGAGAGTGTCTGAATCACGCCATCGTGTAATTCCATAGCCACTCTTTTTCTTTCTTTTTCGGTAGCTAATAAAACTATATTATTTTGTGACTTCTTCAATGCTTCTTGTTCTGTAATATCAATTCCAGAGCTTAAAGTACCTGTTATTTTATCTTTCTGATTTTTTATTACAGTATTGTGCCACTGAATTAGCCTTTTTTCACCTGATTTCGATTCAATAGAAGAGGTCACAATTTTAGTATCACTAATTCTACCATTTATTAATTCATTAAATAGTAGCTTTATTCTGGGTCTATCATGATCCGAAATGAAAGTATTAAACCAATTTAGGCCTACGGCTTCATCTTGAGAAACTCCTAAAATAAGGCATCCTTCATCATTTATTAATTGAATATTGCCTTTTTGATCAAGTTCAAGAAATATGGTTTTCGAGAGCTTTAGAAATAGTTTTGCTCTATCAGCATACTTTTGCATATTAATTTCAGCAAGCCTTTTATCTGTTACATTGGTAAGTTGAGCTATTGAATAAACTTCTCCATCATCTTCAAAACTATTTAGGCCAATTTTTAACCATATTGGTTTACCATCCTTTCTTATGCCTTCAAATTCTAAATTATGATGCCTAGGCCTGGGAATTGGATTTTTAATGTAGGATTTTCTTTTTTGGTCATGACTTCCTATAAAAGCTTTTGGAATGAGGATATCTAGTGGTTTATTTAATAATTCACCTGATTCATAACCGAAGATTTTCTCAAGACTTTCATTTACCCATAGAATTGTTCCCCCTTGACTCACAACAATTATACCTTCATCTATATATTGGTATATTAGTTTACAATAGGCAGTATTAGACAACATTTTTTACTTTCATTTGAATATTATTAAATTTCAGTAATATTCTTTACAAAAGTTATAAGGGCAATCATTTGACAATATGATATAAATCATTGTTTGTACACTATCCAGTCAATGCAAATTTTACTCTAAACCAACTGAAATTTAGATTTTTAACACTACAATGATTAAAGTCATTTTAGCCTTTGACTGCTATCATTTCAAATAAGCTCGGAAAGTTGTTCCTTTATTGTATCAAATAACTAAATGTTTAATGCAATGACACTTGTAATGAAAAAACCATCACTCATGTCCCGTACATCAACATTATTTAATGATTTATTTGATGATGTACGTCTTCCTTCTTTGGATTTGGATAATGGATTTAGTCGTTTGCCTTCGGCTAATGTAATCGAAAACGATAAGGCATTCACTGTGGAACTGGCTGCACCAGGTATGAAAAAAAGTGATTTTGATGTGAATGTAGACAATGGATATCTCACTATTAGTAGCGAAAAAGAAGATGAAGTAGAAGAAAAGAAAGAAAACTACACTCGTCATGAATTTAGCTACAATAGCTTTTCAAGATCATTTTTATTACCAGATACTATTGATGCTGAAAAGATAAAAGCAAAATATGAAGATGGTATCTTAAAACTTTCAGTACCTAAAAAACAAGAAGCAATCAAAAATCATAAAAAAACAATCGCTATAGATTGAAAATGATTGTTTTTAGTTTTCGATTAAACCCTACCTTCTAAGGCATGTAAATTCAAGGACATATTAAGCCAAAGAGGTAGGGTTTATTGTGTATACTTTTTAAAATTTTAATCTAATTCAGAAATGTATTGATTCAATAAATCCAGATATAGCTTTATTTCTTCTACAGCTTTATCCATTTTATCTGAATTTGCCTTTTGGGCTTCCATTGCACTTACCTTGGCCCTTACATTAGCATGATAGGCTTTATAATAAATGAATAATTGCGATTCCTGATTACTATGAATTATTTCTTCTAGCTTATTATAACAAACCATAAAGTATTGGCTTAATTCATGATGATTATAAGCTTCCAAATCCATACAGAAAAAAGCTAATTCGTTTAATATATCTAAATGTCGGAATGATGGATTGAATTCAATACAATCAAAAATAATAGGTTCGTCTAATAAGAAAATGTTTTTTGAATGTAAATCACCATGACAATCTTTAATTAACCCTAATTCGGAACGTAACTTAATTATGGCCTCATATTGCTTTAAGAACTGATCTGATTTATGAATACTATTTTTAATTATGTTTTTGTATTTGATACCTAAAGACTCTTTTACGAAGTTTGATATTTCATCTATATCATTGAATTTTGATTTTAAATCTAAGGGTTGAATATCATATATCGTTTCAGTTTTATCATGGAATTCTTTTAGTGTTTTGGCAATTTGATCTATTTGCTCCAAACTCACTTTATTAGACCGAAGTAATTTATCCATTCTTTTATCAGGATTCATTTTCTTCATCATTACTGCATAATCTATCGTATTTTCAGATTCTTGTAATGAGATTTCGAACTTTCCATTATTATCATGAATATATACCACACTTTGATAAATATCTTTTGCTAACCTTCTGTTTAGAACGACTTCTTTATGGCAATAAAATTCTCTTTTTTGAGGGGTTGAAAAGTCAAGAAAATCGAATTTGACAGGTTTTTTAATTTTATAAACAATTTCATCACAAAGAATTACCCATGAAATGTGCGTTTCCAATAACTCAACAAATTTGTATGCTGATGGAAATTTTCCATTTTTTACTAAATGTTCTATTTGAGAACGATTCATAACTGCTATTTATCATTTATAAAATCAATAGCCTTTTTTATCATATCATCCATATTAAAATTGGTCGATTTTAAACTTAAATACTCATGCGTATTGATGGGCTCAAAATCTTCTTTTATTTTTAGATAAACATTATAATCAGCTTCACTATGCTCTCTTTTTTCACTTAATCTACCTTTGACCACATCTTCATCTGCTGTTATTTCAATCCAATTCAATTTAATATTTAAGTCATTTGATAATTTCAAGAAGGCTTCTCTTATTCTTTTTTTGTAAAAAGTGCCGTCTAAAACTAAATCCTTTTTGCAATGGGCGTAATTATACATTTCATTGATCAAATGCTTATATACATCCGTTTTGTTATGTTCATTGTAATCGAAATGCTCATACTTTTCATTGCGAATGATATCTGTATTAAGATATTTCGCTTTTAGTTTTTGAGCTAAAGTTTTGGCGAAAAAGCTTTTTCCAACTCCCGGAAGTCCGAAAACAATAATAATCATATCTTTACATACTATTTAATTATATAGCCAATACCAAAAGAATAAAAAAATACATTATTTAACTCTTCCTCATAAACAGTCTCCCCGTCCGCTGTAACAGTTGAAGCATTTACAGGAATAAAGAATTTTGCTGTAGCATTTATCCGCCAGTTCTTCAATCTATAGGTTGCTGAATTACTAAATTCATAATCTAAAACTTGAAATTTAGAAGCTTCTTCCAAAGTAACTGATTCTTGAACATTATTTACATTATTAATATTCCCATTAGCTCCTTTTCCCTTTGTAAAACCACCCCCTAGCGTCATTTTTGAATTTCGTGTATTGTAGTATTCATTATAATAATTTTGAGTAGCGGCATTAGTGTAAAAAGAAGGGGTAATTAATAATTTAGAATCAAATAGATAAAATATTCTAAACACTTCAATTCCTGTAAAAACGTCCATATTGTCGCTCATACCTAAACTTAAATCAGTATTTATTTCAAACCAGTAGAAGTCATACCCTAAATAAGCATCTAAAAAACCAAATAATGAAGAGGGCACTGCATAACTTTCTTGATTGAAAAAGTAAGCACTCAAGCCTATACCACCATATAAATTTTTTGATGTAGCATCATAGCCTAATGACACTATAGAGAGATCTATTCTATTTTGATCGGCTGTAGTAAGATAAGATAAAGATCCTCTGGTATAGAATCCACTTTTATGGTAATAACTAATCGATGGGGATAAATAAGGAGCAGCTAAAGAATCTGTACGACCCATAAAAACATAATCGCTACTGTATTTTAAATTGATTTTGACATAAGACTTTTCTACTGAAGTTTCATTTTGTGAGATTAGTGGAAAGACCATTAATACAAAAAGCAATATGAGAAGGGTCTTTTTCATCTTTTTTAATTGAATTTATAGTTTTAAATCATTGCAGGCTTATAAAATAAATTTGAATTTGAAATACCTCCATTCCTCTATAATAAAATTTATATCAAGAGAAATGGAGGTGTTAGTTCATTTATGAATGGTATTAGGATAGTCTATTATTAAATGTTTTTACCATTGCCTTTTCCACCCCCTTTTCTTTCTTTGGTTCCCTTTTCTTGATTTTTATTTCTTTCTTTCACTCTCATATCTCTTTCTCTTTGTCGTTTAATTTGTTTTTCAAAATGTTCACGATTACGGTACTTTTTACCAAGCATATCAAGACATTCACCATCTCTTAGCTGTTTCATTTCCCTATTCTGTAATTGGTAAGTACCGTTAGGATTTATTACAGTACCGTTTTCAAGTCTTACTTGATTTTGAAGCATTAATTGCTCCCCATTCTTAAATTGATACATTTTACCATCTTTGAGGGTATAATGATCATGGACTCTATCTTGATTTCTATCACGATCTTGATCCTGTGCAAATGCGGTGCCTATCAAGAATAACATTGATATGAACACCAGAGCTAATTTTTTCATAACCTTTTTGTTTAAAATCTTAATTAAAATTAGTACTTAAATCACTAGTTTGAAATGATTCAAATGCAGCTTACAGATGATTTTGATCATCTTTAGAATGGGTCAAGAATAACGAAATATAAAATTAATACTGAAATGTTATTAATTATCTCGACCTCGCTTTGTTGATGTACTTCTGGAGCGTGAGCTTGGGATTGATGCCCCACTTCGAGAAGGAATTGATCTCTGCCATGTTCTCTGATGTATGTCTCTAGCTCGATTGAAAGTATTGGATCGAATTGCTGATGAACGTCTTATTGTAGTTTGTGTACGTATCGTTCTGATGGTTTCATTATCTTTTATGATTCTGGTTTGACCTGATAAATAGCGATAACGATTACTATTTTGGTTTAAGAACTGTTCTCTTGTTACTACTCTATTAGGTTTACGTTCTATTCTTCTCTGATAATCTTGCTCAAATCTTCCATATTCTCTAATCTTTTCGATTCTTATTCTATCATTGTCTTCTTCTAAAATAGAATTTGGAATTCTGCTCCTAGAGCTAGTTCTCCAGTGCTCAACGGATCGATCCAAACTATTGCTAGTTGAACTTCTTGAGATACGAGATCGATAATATCTAATGATGTAATTCGATAAATAAGGATAACGGTAATAATGAGTGGGAAAATTAAAATACCAGTAGAAATAGTAATATGAAGGCAAGCCTAGTATTACGATTGATTGCTCTGGTCCGTAATAATAACCCCAATGGTACCAATAGGGATATCTATACCAGTAAACATTTGGAAACCATATAGGATAACCATACCAATAAGGATATGGATAATAATTGTATTCTATATTCACATCTTCAGTTTTTTCAATCTCCTTATTCTGTTCTTCCTCTGGAGTTAAAGCGTTAGGATACAATGGATCATAATTTTCATATATTTCTTCTTCAGAACGAAAAGATTGAGAAGCTTCTTCAAATTCAACTAAAGCTTGAGGATCTTCTTCTAATCCTTTTTTCCAATCATCTATATCTTTTTGGTGCTTTTGTGCTACCTCTAATTTCATATCCTCTAGTTGGGAAAGCACTAATGCAGGATTTCTCTGATATTCATTCCCTACTAATACTGCGGCATCAAGATTATCTACTATAATATGTAGTACTTCAGGAAACATAAGTAATAGCTTAACCTTTTCTTCTGTATCATCATCATATTGTTTCAATAGTACCTCTAAGGTCTGGTTTACTTCTTGATCTATTTGATTTATGCTTACTAATTTATCATATTGCCCAACCCCTATTTCCATTGAAATATCATTGATTTCTTCAGGATAAGAGGCTGTTATATCTTTAAGTTCTATTTTACTTTTAGGGCCTCCTTCAACTAAATCTTCCACCAAACCAGGATACCTCAAGAGTTCCCATAAATTCTTTTGAACTTCTTCTGTTTCAGTAGAAATAATTTCCTGAAAAGCTTCTTGACTTTTTTCTTGAATTAAACCTAGTTTTACTATTAATTCAGGATGTGTGGATAATTCTAATATTGCCGCTCTTATATCATTTGGATATAAAGCAAGAGCTTCTAATTCTTCATTATTGTTAAAAACTTCGTTTAGATTGAATTCTGTTTTCTCATCTTGAGCGTATAGTTTAAGCTTATCAATTGTTATGAAGAAGACTATTAAAAAAGTGAGAAAGTAACGCATGGTTTTGAGTATTTAACATTATAAAAGTTATGTGAAAGTAGAGCTTTTATATTTTCTGCTTTTAAATCGATCTTTATCTAAAAATAAATTCGAAATTTTATTAGCCATTAACGTTTGTAAGTTTGCACCTTCATAATCAAAAACATCAGCTTTCAACAAACAAAGTGTATAGGCTAATTTGGAAAGTCGCCATGCTTTTGACAACACTCCATTCTTATCGACATAGTAAATTTTGATATGGAAATTTAGGTCCTCACCTGCTAAGTATAAAATCTGCTGTGTTTTTTCAATTGCTGAGTGTATTTGATCTTTATGCTTTAATCCTAAGGATTGTAATTCCTGAGAATCATAGTTGAGTTCATTTTCTCTAAGCACCTTAATGTATGCCTCAATTTTATCAATAACTGATTGATAATTATGATAAATAACTAATTCCATTGCAGCAGATTAATAACATTTAATGAACAGCGCTAATAAGTTTTTTGACCTTTTCATTCCCTAGAATTTTTTCAGTGATTTTAAACACATCTGTTTTGATATGTTTAAAAATATGAGAAAAGGCTTCAACTCTTCTTCCCAACTTCTCTTTTTCAGAATTAAGTCTTTTGTAAAACATTTGATCATCTTTAGTCAAATTGGTTTTTACACCATGCATAAAGTCCTCAACATCTTTGATTAAATCCTTGCCAATATTTTCTAATTTACTTAGTCGAAGGACTATATCTTGAGTTTCATCTAGATATTCTTCGCTAATTAAAAAAGTAAAGTATTTATTGATGAGCGTACTCATAAACTTGTGTTCTATTATATAAAACTCAATATCTGATTTCCAATTCTCGGCCTCAATGTAGTATTGTGAATAGACCTCTAAGCTTTCAGTGTTTCTAACAAAATCCATGACCTTAACATTTAATTTTAACTTTTTTTCCTACCAATGGTAATACCTTTGGTATATTCAAAAATCAAAATTTAAAGAGTTATTTCCTATGTCATGAATCAATGTGAAGGATGATGTAAATCATCAAGTTTTTACAGTTTTCATGATAATTGAAGTGATGGAAATAGCGAATAAGTATCCTATTATAGCTCCAGATAATATTATGCCCCATTCCTTTAAACCAATTGGGATTAAATAGAAAAAGCTATTTAGAGGGGAGTATATTAATGCTACATGAAGCACTAATGAAATGATTAATCCCATCACTAACCATTTATTGGCGAACCAACCTATTTTTTCTTGGTAACGAATAGCACCTATTCTTACAAACTCAAAAACTACAACACCTGTAATTAAAGTAGTTCGAGCCCTTTCTATTCCCATTGGTAAAACAAATATGAATACTATAATTAATAAAGCGGCCATTTTAATACCTATACTAACTATTAGCCATGCCGTTTTTTTATCGATTATAGGTTCATTAAGCTTTCTTGGTGCCTCTTTCATAACATCTTCTGCTGATGGATCCACCCCTAATGCTAAGGCTACTAAACCATCTGTTAAAAGGTTAATCCATAATAATTGAACTGGATATAAAAGAGGTTCGTCTAAGGAAAAAAAGACCGTGGCAGTAAAGATAATTCCAACTTCAGCTAAGTTGCAGGTTAATAAATAGTTAATAAACTTGCGAATATTATAGAAAATGGTTCTTCCTTGCTTTATGGCGTTTGTGATAGTACTAAAATTATCATCTAATAAAATAATATCACTTGCTTGTTTGGCTACCTCGGTTCCTTTTTTACCCATTGCAATACCTATAGCTGCTTTCTTTATTGCTAAAGCATCATTAACGCCATCACCCGTCATAGCAACTGTATTTTTTTCCTCTAATAATTCAAGTAATCTTAGTTTATGGAAAGGGGTTGTTCTGGCAAATATATTAGTTTGGTCATTAAGGGCTTTATTTAATTGCTCATCGGACATTTCATCAATGTCGGTTCCTTCTAATACATGATTTGAGTCTAAGCCTACTTCTTTCGCGATTGCTGCCGCTGTAATAGGATTATCACCCGTTATCATAATCACCCTGATACCTGCGGTCTTACAATCTGAAATAGCATCATAAACCTCTGGTCTTGGTGGATCTATCATGGCTTGTAATCCTAACCAAACCATATCTTTTTCTGCATCAGATGAATGTGTGATATTCTCTTTAAAAGCAAATCCTAATACTCTTAGTGCTTTTTTGGCAAAATCTTTATTTTGTTGATTTATTTCCTGCTTGATTGATTCAGTAAGCTTTTCAATTTTACCATTTAGCATGATAAAACTACATTTTTCTATTAATACTTCAGGTGCACCTTTTGAAAATGCGAAAGATTTTTGACTTTCATCTTCAACCACTACCGACATCATTTTACGCTTTGAGCTAAATGATATTTCCTGTGTTTTGGAAAAAGAGTTCTCGAAATTTTCATCTAAATGTTTAGCTGAATATTTCTTTAAAGCAATTTCCGTTTGGCTTCCAAAATATTTTTGTTGTCCGAATTCATCTTTGGATACACTTGCATTATTACAAGTATAAGCACATTTCATGAGCATTTTACCTTCCTCACTTTCCTGAGGTTTAAAACTATTTTTACTCACCTCATGTACTGTATTATTGAAATATAAATGAGTGATGGTCATCTCATTTTTTGTAAGGGTACCCGTTTTATCAGTACATATAATATTGACTGCCCCTATTGATTCTACTTTAGTTAATTTTCTAATAAGAGCATTTCTTTTCGCCATTATTTTAGAGCCAACTGCCAATGCAAGTACAACCACAGCAGGCAATCCCTCAGGAATTGCTGCAACCGCTAAAGAAATGGCTGTCAATAATGAATCATATAAACCAAATTTCTGAATACCAATTAAAGTAATTATTACAGTAATAATTAAGGCGGTTATTGATAGTTTTTTACTTAAAGAATTTAATTCAATTTGAAAAGATGATTTTTCACGTTTAAGACTTTCAAGCTTATCCGCTACTTTTCCAATTTGAGTTTTCATTCCTGTAGCTTTTACCAAAGCAGTGGCCTTTCCTCCTAAAACATAGGTATTCATGAAAGCTAAATCACCTTCCTTTTTCTTAACTGAATTTGATTCACCTGTCAATACAGATTCATCCACTTCTAATTGAAAAGCTTCAAGAATTTCAACATCAGCGGTTATCATATCACCTGATTCAATTACAAGAATATCCTCTGGCACAATTTCCGATGAATCGATTTCTTCTTCCTTTCCATTTCTTATTACCCTCGAATTTGGCGATGCAAGATTTTGAAGTGCTTCAATCGTTTTTTCAGCATTATAGTCCTGAACAAACCCCATTATTCCCGAAAGCAAAACAATGACTAAAATTAAAATTGTATCCACTAATTTTGATTCTTGATCAGGTAAAAACCCTACTGAAAAAGATATAATAGCAGCTACAATTAGAATAATGATTAATGGGGATTTAAACTGACTTAAAAAGATTTTAATGGGACTAATTTTGTGAGCCCTAGCCAACACATTTGGACCATATTCCTTTAACTTTTGATGAATTTGATGATCATTTAAGCCTTTGTGTTGCTGGTTCATTTAACTTTCAATTAACATTAGATTATTCTCTTTCTTAATTTAAGTATTTATTTCTGATTCAAACTCTTTCCTTTCTCAAAAGCATCTTGATCTAAATCCTTTTTAGTACCTAATAAAATAGAAATCGCTCTCAATTCTTTTACTTGATCGGCTATTAATTTTAAGATCGCTATTAATGGCAAAAACAATATCATTCCCATTGCGCCCCATATAATTCCTCCTGCTACAATAACAATAAGGGTTACCAAAGCATTTATTTTCAATTTTTGGCTTACCTCCAATGGAAAAATAACATTAGCCTCAAGAATTTGTACAATAGTAAAAACGACTATTACTCCTATCGGATAAAAGATAGAATTGAATTTAATCCACGAAATGGCCATAGGAAGTAAGGCTCCCACTGTGATTCCTACATAGGGTATAAAAGTGAGAATAGAGGCTATGAATCCAAAGAAAATTGGATTTGGGATACCAATTAGGAATAGGCCAAGACTATTTAAAACACCTACAATCAAATACACCACTATCATTCCTTTTATAAAATTATAATAAGTAACAATTACATCAGGTAGTATTTTTTCAATGTATTTTTTAGCGGCTACAGGAAAGATCTCATACAAAAATGCTACTAAAACTTCTCTGTACATTAATATAAGAGCCGAGAATATCGGGATTATGATAAAAAGAACTAATGAGATTGATGAATTATAAAGAGTGGAAGGAATCTCAGGAATCAAATGAACACTGATATAATCCGTTATACTTCCAATTAAGCCTAATTCAGGATCAATGAATTTCTGAAGCTTAGAACTACTGATATTCGTATCTAATTCGTTTAATAAAAGTACTAATTTTTCATTTATCTGCGGCCACTCTTCCATGAATTTTGAAAATTGATAAATCAACAATCCAATAAAAGACAGGCTAATGAGAAAGAATACGCTTAATCCAATTAGGATTGAGACTATTCTAGGTATTTTATGATTTTCGAGCCAACGACAAAATGGATAGAGTATGAAGCTAATAAGTAATCCTGTAGTTAAAGGAATGAATAATGAGCGACCTAAATAGAGAATTATAGATATAAAAAACACGTATTGAAAGAAATTCAACCATTGTACTTTCCTATTCTGTGCTAAGGTTTTCATTTTTATCCTAATTTAAAGTATCAAAATTTCACCTAACCATTTAAACCTTTAGATTAATTAATATAAATGAATTGGTTATTTTGACATCATTAAAAGTAGGCTTATAAAAATTGAAAAACACTGACTTACATCAGAATTAAAAATGAATATTATCAATTTGTAATGTCGCTATCAAACAAACCATGAGATTTAAATAATAGAAAATATAGCTGGCTATTTAAGATACTTTCAGATTTGTTTCTTCTTGAAAATGCCATGCTTATACTGTCTACATCTTTCAATATTTGAAATTTTAATTCATCATTGAATTCTTCCGGATGATTTAGAAAATACCGTTTAAAATCAAAAAAAGCTGATTCCTTGTCATAATTCCCTGTAAATAATTGATTTAGTTTATTAAATATGATCTCTTCGCTATTTTTAATTTTATTATCATTTGACCAATGTTCATCTACCAATGCCTTAATGCGCAATTTTTCATTTTTATTCACATTATTATCCACTACAACCATCGAATAAAAAATGGACGCCAATGATTCATAAAATTCTTTAGTATGTGTAATAACCTCTGCCATCTTATTGATTTTAATATAAAAATAATGACTTATGATTACTCAAACCATGATGGCGGTCAGTGGAAAATGAAATATTTATCACTCTAATAAATGAATGATTTAGTTACAATCTAAATCAATCCAATACTTAATCTTTATCATAAGCTATTAAGCACACAATCATGATGACAAATGATCTCTATCATTGATAAAAAGGCCATACTGAGCCAATTTTGATTCAAATAATGGGGGAGAAATGAAAACGATAACACTCATATTATTTAACCTTTTGATTATAAGCACTCTAAATGCTCAGGGTGATAGCTTATTAATTCAAAAATTAAAAGCAGCAGTTCTATTAAAACAAGACACCCCTAAAAATGTGGAAGAAATTGATCAATTAGAAATTGAAATCAATGAATTAATAGTGAATGAAACCATGACCAAAGCCGGTAATGATTTTCATGAACTGTTTTATAGTAAATGGGTATGGCCAGATCAATCAAACCAAGCATTTATCATTGTAATTAAAGAAAAACCTCTCAGAGGTAATATGACACAAATCAGTATTAAAGTAAATGATATGCTGATTTTTGAAATGCCCCTTCAAGCAAGATATGATTATTTAGAATCAATTGCTGAAATAGCCAGAGAAAGAACGCAAGGTTTTATAAATAACTATAGAGAGATCCTTAAATCATTAGAAGGAGAAGACATTAAAGGAAGTGGAATATTTTAAAATCAATGATCATGAAAAAGCTAATTGCAATACTATTTATTTTATTCGGAGCAATGAACATGGGTCTATCACAAGATTTTGTTTATAAACCAATAAATCCGGCTTTTGGTGGTGATACATTTAATTATCAATGGCTGCTAAGCTCTGCATCAGAACAGAATGATTTTAAGGAGGAATCAGACATACCTTCATTTCAACAAGATCCTTTATCTGACTTCGAAAACAGCATAAATCGTCAAATTCTTTCTCAACTATCTAGAGAACTTGTTAGTAATCTTTTTGGTGAGGAAGGTATACAGGATGGAACATTTGAAATAGGAAGCTTTCAAATTGAGATTTTATCAAGCATTGAAGGTATTAATATTACAATTTTTGATACTACAGATGGAGCAGAAACACAGATTATAGTACCCTACTATTAAATTATAGATAATGAAAACTATACATCTCACATATTATTTATTAATAACATCGATGCTTATATTTTCTGCATGTACGAATTATTTGTATGAGCCAATGCGAGTAAAAGAAGCTAGACTTGGTGCTGAAACTCAACATTATAAAGAATTAACTAAGCTTCCAGAACCTAAAGAAAAAATTGTAGCTGCGGTATATAAATTTAGAGATCAGACTGGCCAATATAAAGAATCTCAAACTGGTGCAAGTTGGTCCACTGCGGTAACCCAAGGTGCTACTTCTATCCTACTGAGAGCAATGGAGGAATCCGGATGGTTTATTCCAATAGAAAGAGAGGGTTTGTCCAATCTATTAAACGAAAGAAAGATTATTCGCTCAAGTAGGGCAAACTATACTGATCAAAAAGACCAGCTATTACCCCCACTGATTTTTGCAGGTATTATCATTGAAGGGGGAATAGTATCTTATGATAGCAATATCAAAACCGGTGGTGCAGGGGTCAGATATTTTGGTACTGGCAGTTCAGGTGAGTATAGAGAAGATAGAGTTACCATATATTTAAGAGCAGTTTCTACAAGCACCGGTAGAATATTAAAAACTATCTATACTTCGAAAACTATCCTTTCTCAACAAATAGATGTAGGGGTATTTAGATTCGTAAGTTTAAGAAGATTGTTAGAAGCTGAGATGGGTTATACCTATAATGAACCAGGCGAGATGGCTGTAAAAGAAGCAATTGAAAAAGCAGTTATAGGATTAATAATTGAAGGTATAGAGGAAAGTTTATGGCAGCTTTTGGATGAATCTGAACTTCAGTCAGCTGTTATAACTGAATATAAAAATGAACGAAATGAAAACACTAATATCGATGCTTTCGGTATTAATACACAAAATAGAAGAGCAACATTTGGAGTAGGACTAAATGCAACTGCTCGCTCCTACCAAGGTGATTATGTTAAAGCTAAACCTTTTGCTGGTGGGGAACTGAATTTAGAATACTCTTCTAATTCCCGATTTACTTTGATGTCAAGTATTGGAGCGCATGAAATAGGTGCTAAAGATGCATTCACTACTACTGTTGGATATGCAGACATTGGATTAAAATATAAACTTCTGAACTACCATATTACAACACCCTACTTATACGTAGGTGCCGGTACGGTAAAAGAGCTTAAAAATGATTTCGATAATGATATTAAGTATTGGGAATACTTCTATCCCCATGCCAAAATAGAATTAGGTATAGAGCATTTAATCACTAATAAATTAGGGATACAAGCTTCTGTAAATTACAAACATATACTTACTGATAATTTGGATGGCTTAGAAGTTGGAAAGTTTGATGACTTTATATGGGGTGTAAATGTAGGGATTACTAAATATTTTTCCATCAATAAAAAGCCTAAAGAAGTAAAGCAAAAAATGGGTGAATTGAGGGAAGACAACAATAATAACTTATGGAGTAGAATAATTAATGAAAAAAGTACTAAGAGTAATAAGCAAAAATAAAAGTATTGAAATTCCCCAAAATATTTGAAAAAGGGATTTGTAATTGCTGGTATTGCAAGTCTGTTTCATCAGGTATTTTAATAATAGATGTTTAATTTTTAAAAAAAGAACGATGAAAAAGTTAATCAGTATAATAGCCGTATTTATGTTTATCGGCTTTTATTCAATCGCACAGAATACCAGTGATGTGTATCAATCTGGTGAAGCAAACGGGGCAGTTGTGATGCAAGCAGGTGCATTAAACTATAACTTCTCAGATCAACAAGGAGAAGGAAATAATGTTTTTGTTGGTCAAATGGGTGAAGCAAATCAAGCATTTAAAACCCAAAGAGGAACTCTAAACATGGGAATGTCTGAACAAGGTGGTATTGGTAATTTGGGAACACAAGACCAACACGGCAATGGAAATTCAGCTTTATCAATTCAATTTATGAATGACAATGTTTCTGAACAAATTCAACGTGGAAAGTTGGGTCAAGCAACAGTCAATCAAATGGGATTCGAAAACTATGCTTATCAATATCAACAAGGAAACAGCAATAATGCAAGCATTATGCAAATGAGAGAAGGCAATGAAGCTTTTCAAGAACAACTTCATAGAGAAAATGTAGCAAACGCATTCCAATCAGGCGTTGGCAATCTTTCTGAACAATTCCAATCAGGAATTATGAATGTTGCTGATGTGGAACAATGGGGAGATGAAAATTATGCTTCACAAACCCAAGGTAATGATGATGGTGAAGGCTTAGGTGAAGGTGAAAACGATCACCCACACTCAGCTGAATATAATTATGCAAACGTTCTTCAAAATGGTAGTGGAAACAGTTCTATTCAGTACCAATTAGGAGAATCTAATGAAGCTTGGAGTGTTCAAGATGGTAGATCAAACAGTTCTTGGCAAGAACAAAATGGTTTTGAAAACTATTCAATGACTATCCAAGAAGGTACTATGAACAGATCTGAAGTTTTCCAATTTAATGCAGGACACAATTCATTTGTAAACCAAGCAGGAAATGGTAACTCAGCATTCGTAACTCAATTCTAAACTTGAAAAAATACTTTCGCTCCAAGGGCGAAAGTATTTTTAATAACAGTTAAAAAAAAGGAAATGAAAAATCTATTTGTCATAGCAACTATAGCATTATTGCTTTATAACCCAATCTCTATGGTTAAAGCTCAAAATAATGATAATGCTATCGACATAGAACAAATTAATATTGAAAATGAACAACAAAATGCTCTAAATAATGAAGTGTCATTACTTCAATTAGGGGACGAAAATAATGCTTACATCAAGCAAGTCGGACTTCATACAACCACTGTTAATCAGCAAGGATTAAATAACTCAATGTATGTTTTACAAAATGGTTTAAATGGACAATTTGCGCTAAGCCAAACAGGGAGTATGAATAATTACTATGGAGAACTTAATGGTGATTTTATAGAAGTCTATATTACTCAAGATGGGAATTATAATACAGTACAACAACAGATCTCTAGCAATTTTGCGAAAAGTAATATTGTGCAAGATGGTCAATATAATAGTGTTATACACACTTCTACTGCTACAGATTCCCCTGAATTGAATATTCAGCAAAGAGGAAATAATATGCAATTGATCATTAGATCATATTAACTAAAAAGCCGGAATATAATTTCGGCTTTTTTATCTACTATCGTCATGGAACGAATTTCAATAAGATATCTAGCAATAGTTTTGATTCTTATTCTTAACCTAAGTTCTTGTACTGAAGATGTGGTCACTCCTATTTTAACTGGTACAATAAGTGGAGTATCCATTAATAAAACTACAAATGCGCCTGTTGAGAATGTAGAAATAAACACTCTTCCTGCTACCAATGAAGTTTACACAAATGATTTAGGAGAATTTATCATAGAAAATATACCGATCGGTGAATATACGGTATATGCTAATGCCTTTGGTTTTGAGAATGAAAACATTAAAATAAATGTTACTAATAATGAAGTTACCGATGTAACTCTTAAATTAAACATTGCAAATCGAATTGCCTCAATCCCCATAAACCCTATTCCTCAAAATAATGCTATTGATCAAGCCCTTACGTTAAATCTTATTTGGTCAATATCAGATCAAGGAGAACAAGAAAATCTAAAATACCAGATTCTATTATATGAAGATGATGACAATCATATATTTCAACAAGTAGATGATTATACAGATACTACACTAACGGTAGAAGACTTAAATTATAATTCGAATTACTTTTGGCAAGTCAACGTGATTAGCTCAACAGGCAATATTACAAAAGGTGATATTTGGAGTTTTTCTACTGTAGTATTCCCTGATAATCGTTTTCTATTCACTTCTAACCGTGAAGGAGATTATAATATTTATTCATCAGACTTAGAGGGTGGGAAATTGACCCAAATAACTGAAAACAATGATTTTGAACTAAAACCATTGTATTCAAATAATAGAGATTTAATTGCTTATTCATCTAATGCAGAAGTCGACTATCATATTTATTTGATGAATAAGGATGGCAGCAACTCAAAAAAAGTAACTAACATTCCGATAGCAGGATTCCACAATCAAGGTATAGCTTTTTGTTGGTCACCTGATAATGGAAAATTGCTGTATAGTCATTACGAAAAATTATACACAATCAACCGAAATGGAACGGGTTTAAATCAAATAGCCACAGCTCCTAATGGCAAGCATTTTAGAAGTTCAGACTGGACCTCAGTAAACGATAAAATTGTAGTTGAAACTATTGGTTCTACCATCTATGAATCTGAAATATACTTAATGAATAGCGATGGTTCTGACACTATCCGCTTAGTAGATGATTTACCTGGAATTATCCAAAACCCAAGCTTCTCAATAGATGGCAAGGAAGTATTGTATACACAGGATATTTCAGGCTATGAATCCGCTAATGGAAGACAATTAAACGCCCATATCTTTAAAATAAATATTGAAACTAAGGAAATTACAGATCTATCAAATAATAAACCCAATGGAACCAATGATTTGCAAGCAAGATTTTCACCTGATGGTGCCAGTATAATATTCATGAATACATCAAATGATGGTTCAGGATTAAAATCTATTTGGAAGATGGATACCAATGGCACTAATAGAACTTTATTATTTGAAGATGCTGAAATGCCTAATTGGCAATAGAAATCAACTTTAAACCATTATTTATAACAATAAACAATAGAATTATGAAAACTATAGCGGCACTTAAAGACTTATTTATCGAACAGGGAAAAGAATTGTATAATTCTCAAGAACAGGAAATCAATATTCTGACAAAATTTAGAAAATCCATTAATTCAGAGGATTTACGAGAAATAATTCGTCAGTATATCAAACAGGTTTGGAGACAGCAAGGTCGATTGGAAAATGCATTTGATGATTATGGAATCGAACTGGAAAGTGAACACAGCGAACCATTCGGTGCATTAATTAACAAAAGAAACCAATGGATTAATAAAATAGCTGATACACGATTGAAGGATATAGAAATTGTGAATGCTATACAGCATTTTAACCATTTCAAAATAGCGGGTTATATTGCTATGGTTAGTTATGCAAATGAATTGGAAGATTCTAGTGCTAACAGATTGTTTAGTATTTCTCTGGAAGAAGAACGAAAAATGGATCGTAAAATGACTAAACTTACAAAGCAGTTAAATCATGAAATTCTCTCCCCTTCTTCAACCTAATCACTCGAATTGTAAGAGATTAAAAGGATTGGTTTAATACTAAAAATTTTAATCTCTTTTTTTGATGATTTAGATATAACTCATTTTTTAGTAACCTCTTTTTTCAAAATGATGCGAGCATCTGCTACAATGGCGTCATTCTCAAGAGCAAATACCGGGTTTAAATCTAAGGATTCAATCTCTGGAAAATCATTAACTATATTGGAGACTTTTAAAAGTAGATTAACAAGCGCTTCTTTATTAATAGGTTTAATACCACGATAGCCTTCCATTATTTCCTTAGCTCTTATTGATTCTATTAACTCGTAAGCTTTAACTTTTGTGAGTGGTGACATTGCTAATTTAATATCCTTTAATATTTCAACATAGGTTCCACCTAAACCAAACATTATAAAATGGCCAAAACCTTCATGAAATTTACTACCAATAATAAATTCAATTCCTTTTTTAATTTGTGATTGTATCAGTACCCCTTCCACCCTTTTAGAATTAAAGCTCTCATGTAAGCGATTATAGGCTTCAATCAATTCAGTTTTAGTATTAATATTAAGGATTACACCTCCTTGATCAAATTTGTGGAGAACACCTTTGACTATGATTTTAGCAACCACTGGATACCCGATTTTATCCGCTAAAGAAATGGCTTCACCAATATGCTTGGTCACATAATGAGGGGCCAAGGTAACCCCATATTCTTTGAGTATACTATAACTTTCAACTTCATTCAAGTATTCTTGATTATGGTGCTTAGCTTTATCGAATAATTTTTTTAGATGATTATATTTTCTGTTAATTAACTTTGTGTTTTGAACTAGTGCGTCCTCGAACTTATAATTAGCAAATCTTACATAATTAGAAAAGGCATTTATGGCTTGTTCTGGAAATTCATAGTTGGGTAAATCATAGGCATCAAAAATAGTGAACAATTCCTCATTGATAGAAGGAAACACAGCGGCAAGTGTAATTTGATTTTTTCTAGCTTTAGCTACCAAATCTAGTATTGAATTCAAAATTTGGGCTCTATTCGTCATAAATTGAGGAGTACAAATCATCAACAACAAATCAAAGCTATTTATATCAAGAAGGGTCTTTAATGTATGACTATACCGTTCTGCCCCTGCATCTCCTAATATATCTACGGGATTAGCAGTTGAGGCTGCATTAGGTAACTCTTTTTGAAGAATGTCTTGCTCAGGTTTCATTAATTTTATAGCCACTAAGCTTGTATCCTTAGTGGCATCCATTGCCATAATTCCTAATCCACCTGCATTAGTCAATACTAATAATTTATTACCTTTTGGCTTGGGTTGATTCGCAATAAGCAAAGCAGTTGTAAATAATTCTTCAATGGAATCTACTCTAAGTACACCACAATCATCAAGAAACTGACTAACAATATTATCTTCGCCAGTTAATGCGCCTGTATGGGAAAGTGCTGCTTTAATACCACTTTCAGTTCTTCCTGATTTTAATATAATAATGGGTTTTAACTGCTGTTGATTTTTTGATTGAATTATCTCCTTAAATCTAATACCATCTGAAAAACTTTCTAGATATAACAATATCACTTTAGTTTCTTCATCATCAATTAAATAATTCAATAGATCATTTTCATTTATAGCTGTTTTATTACCAATTGTTACAAATTTACTGAATCCAATATCTTGCCTCGCTGCATATTCCAAAGCATGTATACCGATGGCACCACTTTGTGAAACAAAAGCTATGTTGCCTTTCTTAGGAGCAACACGAGCAAAGGTTGCATTCATATTAATAGTTGGTTGAGTATTGATAACTCCCAAGCAATTCGGACCAATTACAAATAATTCGTAAGCGTAAACTACTTCAACTAATTTTTCTTCTAATACTTTAGCTCCAATTGATGTGCTTTCCTTAAAGCCAGCAGTAATGATTATAAAGGTTTTGATTCCTTTTTTGTAAGCTTGATTTAGTATATCTGGAACCCTTACGGCATCAACTGCAATAATAGCTAAATCAACATTATTATTTATTTGCTCTACACTTGAATAAGCTTTCAACCCTAAAATTGAGTTTGTATTTGGGTTTACAGGATAAATTTTCCCAGTAAACCCTCCATCAAGTAAATTTTTTAGTAAAGCATAGCCTACTTTATCGGTATGAGTTGATGCCCCAATAACTGCAATAGATTTTGGATTGAATAATTGATCAAAATATTTATTATCAAATCGCATCTATTTGTTGGTTAATCATAGATTCAGCATGATTAATACTTTTTATCCCTTTAATCAAAGCATCGGGGTTAAAGGATATGCTGTCGATCCCATTTTTAACTAAAAAATAAGTGAAATCTGAAGAATCACTAGCAGCCTGACCACATAATCCAATTTTAGTGCCTGTATTTTTTGCACTAGTAATAGCTTCCTTAATAAGTTTTTTAACTGCTTCATTTTCAGCATCAAACATAGATTGCAACGCTTCAGAATCTCTATCTATTCCTAATGTTAATTGTGTTAAATCATTTGATCCAATGGAAAATCCATCAAAATATTCAGCAAATTTTTCCGCAAGTATAACATTACTAGGTATTTCTACCATCATATATAATTCCAATCCATTAACCCCTCTTTTAAGACCATATTTGGCCATAATATCCACTACTTTTTTAGCTTCATCTAAGGTTCTACAAAAAGGGATCATCAATTTAACATTTGTAAATCCCATCTCTTCTCTTACAATTCTCATGGATTCACATTCTAATTTGAATCCGTCTTTGTAACCCTCACTATAATATCTTGAAGCGCCTCTCCAGCCTATCATCGGGTTTTGCTCCTCTGTTTCAAATTCCTTACCGCCTAATAAATTTGCATATTCATTCGTTTTGAAATCGCTCATTCTTACGATTACATCTTTAGGGTAAAAGGCAGCCGCAATAGTTCCTACAGCTTGAGATAATTTCTCTGTGAAATAATCCTCTTTGTTAGGATAGGCAAAGGTTAATTCTTCTATTTCAGCTTTGGCTTTCTTATCCTTTAAGTTTTTAAAATGTGCTAATGCCATAGGATGAACCTTTATGCTATTATTTATTACAAACTCTAATCTCATTAGTCCTACTCCATTATTGGGTAGAAATGATAGTTTGAAGGCTTGATCAGGATCAGCCAGAATAAACATGACTTCTGTTTGGGGTAGTTTTATTTCTCTGGTATCAATTTCTGTGCTTTCCCAGTCTAATTTCCCTTCATAAATAGTTCCTTTTTTTCCATCTGCACAGCTTACGGTAATCTCTTGTCCATCTTTTATTAATTTTGTAGCTCCATGAGCGCCAACTACAGCTACAGCTCCAGTTTCACGAGCTACTATAGCTGCATGACTTGTCCGACCTCCTGTATTGGTAACAATAGCCGCTGCCCTTTTAAGAATAGGGTCCCAATCTGGATTGGTTAAATTTGTTACCAGTATTTCCCCTTCATTCAATTTGTCAATTTCAGCCGGACTTTGTAGAATTTTTGCTTTCCCAGCTGCAATTTTCCCTCCTACATTCCGGCCTTCTACAATAATTTTGCTTTTTGACTTTAGTTTATAATCAAAGAATTGAAACTTCGATCGTAAAGAATGAACTGTTTCAGCTCTTGCCTGAACAATATATAATTGTTGGTTTATTCCATCCTTTGCCCATTCAATATCCATAGGCTTTTGATAATGTTCTTCAATTTGAATGGTCCATTTTGCGAGTTTTTCTAGTTCGGTATCAGTTAATACATATTGTTTTTGTTTTTCTTTAGCTGTCTTGAGGTTGATAGTTTTTGTTTTATATGTGAATTTCTTATTCTCATCTTTAGCAGCATAGGTCATGGTTTTTTCTTTTTGCCCTAAATGCTTAAAAAGAATAGCTTTCTTACCTGCTTTGATAGCTGGTTTATAAAGACAAAAATCATCTGGAGAAACTGTGCCTTTTACTACATTTTCACCTAAGCCCCATGCTCCAGTTATATTCACAACTTTATCAAAACCCGTTTCTGTATCTAAACTGAAACAAACCCCTGCAGAACCAAGATCTGATCGTACCATTTTTTGTACACCAATTGAAAGGGCTACATCCATATGATTAAATCCATTATCCTCTCTGTATTTAATAGCTCTATTTGTAAATAAAGAAGCATAACACGCATTACAAGCAGCTAACAATTCTTGCTCTGATTCAATATTTAAATAGCTTTCTTGTTGCCCGGCAAAACTAGCTTCTGGTAAATCTTCAGCTGTTGCACTGCTTCTTACTGCTAATTGTAGTGAATCGGGATAATTTGATTTTAAAGATTGATAAGCTTCAATGATTTGATTTATTAAATCAGTTGGTAATTTAGCTTTACCTAATAATTTCCTACACTTCTCTCCAATTTCAGCAAGGTTTTTAAATCCTTTAGTATCTAATTCACTTAGGGTAGATTTTAATTTATCTCTTATATTATTAGAATCTAATACATCCCAATAGGCTTCAGCCGATATCGCAAAACCATCAGGAACATTTATTCCTTTTGACACTAATTCCTTATACAACTCACCTAGGGAAGCATTCTTACCGCCTACTCTTCCTAAATCGGAAAGAGAAAGCTCTTTAAAGGGATATATGAACTGATTCATGATTTAAAATTATGATTCAAAGAATGTATTCTTGCTCTAGCTATCTGGTAATTCTAGGCTAGAAAAATTACCATTTTACTGGAACGTTAATTAATAATCTCTTCAGATTAATTTGCTACATAAAGCTAGGAAATAGCATTTTGATAATTGATGACTGGGGTTTTCTGAAAGGATGATTTATATCATATAACTGATGCTAAAATTTACTCCTCAATTAAAACAAAGAGTGGGAAATTATTCCTGGTCGAAACAACTTCCCACTCATTTTGCAGTTGCAAAATATCAAGTTACCGTTATTTTGGCTACTTCTTTTCATTTCTAATAAAAATTGAAATCAAAAGAATTTATCAAAACAGAAGATATCTTATCCCAAACTCATTACTGAAATGATTTCAAAGAATATTTCAATTTTGATAAGGCCTATCGCCTGCCTTTTATCTCTTACTTGATATTATAAAGATACTAAGCCTATAAAAATTTACCAATGAGGAAAATTATAAGCATTGATGATATTGGTCATTGATATGTTAAACCAAAACCAAATTCGTATAATGGGTTTTCACTATCATAAGGAACATCCGTCAGCTGATTTTCAACAGTCTCCATTGAAGAAGGTAATTCAAAAGGTAGCTTTCCTTGAGGCTTAGCTTTCCCGAAAATCACTTTACAAACATTTTCGTCACTAGCACCATAATCAGCAATAAGTGCTTTTGATTTCTCTGATAATTCAGGAATTACAGCTGGTCTATCAAGATATAGATCTACCACTGTAGGTACTGTTTCCATTAACTCTATCAATCTAGCCTTTTCTTCTCCTTTAAAATTTAGGTCCCCGTGGTGAAAAGATTGAGCAAAAGGATTTTTAGTATCAACCGGATACCAAGGAGTATTTAATCTTACTATAGCGAAATCTGCTTCATTGGGCTCAGTCACTACTTTTGCATATTTTGAAACAATTGCGCTATCCATTCCCTCCAAATATACCTTCAATTCATTTTCTTTTAATGGCAATACATCCTCATCATTCTTAAGAAGAGTCATCGCCATTTGTTGTGTAGCATCCCCTAATTCAACATATTCTTTTTTCATCAATCGCTCCCCTACTTTCGCTTCGTCCACAAAAGGATTATCAAATAGGCCTAATTGGAATTTTTGTTTTAGTAAACGTTTTATTGAGATATCTAATCTCTCTTCCGATAATTGTCCTGATTTCACTAACTTAACCACAACTTCTGGTCTATTTTCACCACCGAATTGATCACAACCTACTTCAATAACCTTTAAAACTTTATCTGTTACAGCTAAATCTTCCACACCCCATGCTCTGGCTGACCATATTACATCTGGTCCCATTGGTGTATCAGTTAACAATCCCCAATCTGTACAAACAACTCCATCATAGTTGTATTTATTCCTCAATAAATCAGTGATGATAGCTTTATTAAACGCCATAGCAACATTTTCATCTGTTTGATCTATAGGAACGCCATAATACGGCATAATGGAAGCAGTATTAGCTTCGAAAGCTGCTTCAAATGGAATTAAATGATAGTCAAAATTATCACCAGGATATATTTGACCTTTTTGGAAAGAAAAATGAGGATCTAATCCTTCCTTTTGGGGACCACCACCAGGAAAGTGTTTTGTCATACAAGCCACACTATTTTCCGATAAGGTCTCTCCTTGCATACCCTTAATGTACGCTTTCACCATTTTAGCCGTCAATTCTGCATCTTCTCCAAATGTCCCGCTTATTCTAGCCCATCTAGGTTCAGTTGCTAAATCGATTTGAGGATGTAAAGCTAATCTTAAACCAACAGCGTTATATTCTTTCCTGACTATCTCTGCAAACTCCTTTACAATAGAGTCATTCCCAATTGCCGCCAAACCTAATGTTTCACAAAACTGTGTAAACCCACTTGCTTCCATTGAGAAAATAGAATTACTAAAATGGTGTCTAGGATCAGAAGCAATCGTAACAGGAATACCTAGTCTTGAATTTTCGGCATACTGCTGCAAATTATTATACCAGATTGCCATAATTTGGGGATCAGATGGAATACTCCATACATTAAAATGGTTCAGTTTACCTTTATCAATATTATTTTTAGCCGTTGGGTATCTTGCTCCAGGTCCTGTAGCATCCGGGTCTTTATCCAAGCTACCATCTTCATTAACAGCAACTCCAGGTATAAATAGCATTCCAGCCTTTTCTTCAACTGTCATTTGAGCGATTAAATCCTCTATCCTTTTCTCTATCGGAGCATTAACATCCTCATATACATCAAGCTTGTTGTTTTTATTAAGATCACGGAAAATAACTCCATTTACTTCTGCTTTTAGAGCAGTTTTCTTTAGAACGACTTCATCAAGTTGATTTTCCTGATTTGAGCTGTCCTGATTTGTTTGGCAATTAATTAGGAAAATTGATCCTAAGATGAGGATAATGTAATTAAGAATTTTCATTAAGATAAATATATGTTTTATGTATTAAGTTATTAATTTAAAGTTCATTTATTGCATATAAAATCCTTTTTTGGTGCAATTTCTGTTCTTATGGTCGAATTGATAATTCAAACAATGATAAATATTTATTTTGATTGATATTTTATTAAATAAATCATCACCAAATCAAGACAAATCATCGTATATAGTATTAATTACATTATTTGTTGATAGAATGATAAAGATCGATATAAAATATAAAAACGTACTTTTGGAAGTACTAGAAGATAAAATGTACAAATTGTCTCTCGAATTAGATGAGCTAAAAGGTGGTCCTTTGGATTCGAAGAGAAAAGAACTTGATAATAAGCAGAAAGAAATTGAAGAGCTCCAACATATTATTTCCAGTGCATAAGGGTAATAAAATAGGTATGAATTAACCTACCCTACTCTCTGAATATAAATCATAAGCCGCTACCAGAGATTCTCTTCCTGTTGAATTCTCATAACGTTCAAATCGATTGATATTTTCTCTTTCTTCTACATAAACCGGATTATATGCATCATCATAATTATCCCAGATAATGAGCATATACTTATAACCAATTTTACTTTCACGACCATTTTCAAGCCATTGTTCAAATATCTCTTCTTCTAAGGGTTTAGGAAAAGCTGCTCCGTCAAACATTAGGTTTTTCTAATTAATTATATCCAAAATTAGCAGCTATAATCGAACAATCTATGTTAGCGACCAAAAAGATTTCTAGATCTAATTATGATTAAGACTTCCCAGATATTCAAGCGTATTGCTTCCTTTACCATCTGTGGGTAAAATAACTGTAAAAGTGGTTAAACCATCCTGGGTATTTTCATAATAAACTTTGCCGTTTAGCAATTCAGCTGATTTTTGTACAATATATAATCCTAATCCATTTCCATCAGAATATTCACTTCCCACATGGAACATTTCGAAAAGTTTAGGTTCAATATTTTTATCCACACCTACTCCATTATCAGAGACTTTTATTTTTAAAGCGTTATCCTCTAATTGAATATTTAATTCAACTCTTGGCTGTTGATTATTATCTACCCATGAAAAATATAATGCGTTTTCTATCAAATGGTAAATACTTACTTCAACTAATTTTGAAATACTCAATACATTTTTAGGAACATCGATCTGAAGATTAAAATCAATATTCCTCTCCTTAATTATTTCCTGAAAGGAATCCATAATTCTTTTAACGATATCAGAGATAATAATTTCTTCAAATTGACCCGGTTGATGGATTTCACTTACTGTACTTAGTTTTTTAAGTAGTTTATCCATTCTATTATTGGTTTTGAATAATAGATTAGTCAATTCGACATTATTTGTTTCCCTGTTAATCAGATTACTTATGCCAGCGATGGAACTTAAAGGGGCTCTTAAATCGTGAGATGCTTTATACAATACTGTATCAAGTTCTTTAAAGGTTTTGTTCAGAAGATATGTACGTTCTGAAACTATATTTTCTAAATTTTCATTAGTCAATTTAACTACTTTATTAGCTTCTATTAGAGCCTGTTTCTGCTTTTTAAGACGAGCTCTGAAATAGAAAAGTAATATGATGAGCAACGAAAAAATAAAGACGACACCAAAGGTGATTAATAGACGCTCTTGGTATAGTTTCTTTTCTTTTAACCTTTCTTTTTCACTTTCGGTTAGTTTTGATTCTAATTCTTGAAGATCAAAAAACCTTCTTTTTAATTCGGTTATAACGGTTAAGTAGGAATTTAAATTTTCATTAAACTCATCTTTATTTTCTTTCAGCAAAATTTCTAAAGCTTCGATCTCCGATAACAAGGATTCTTTTGATTCCTCTGTCATATTTTCAAATCCAACATTAAGTTTATCCCTTACAATTTGAATCTTATCCTCTAAAATGATTCTCTTCCGAGACATTTCTTTATTATCACTTCTAGCTTGCTCCAATAGTATATCGATATCTTCCTGCACAATGGTCGAATCAGAGATTTCATTAAGCAGCTCATTAGTAGTGTTTGAAGAACCATTATTCATTCTACTCAATAACTCATTGAATTTGCTATCAAGCCGTGCTTGTGTACGAGTATCAATCTCAGACTTTCTTATTGTATTTAATAAATTATAAAATGATATTAAGTTTGATAAGGTATCTATACTTTGACTTGAAATCTGTTCCGAAGCTTGAGAAATTCTAACATTATTTTCCGGTATCGGAGAATCATCCTTACTATTTGCTATCTCTACCTTTTTTATGGTAAGTATTGGAGTTTCTAAATTTCTAAAGCTAATGATATCAAAATTTTTAATAACGAATTGATTTTTAGATGCAATTCGTTCATTTAATCCTAAGGGAATGGTTACATATCCATCCTGATCAGTTTGCTTAGTTATGGACTTTTTACCGTTATATGTAATATTTAGATCTACTAAAATATTATCATTTACATCAATTACCTTAATTTTTTTATCTATGTAGCTTTTTTTCCTGATTATTACTTCAAGTGTACCTTTGCTAAGATTCCATGAAGCTACTTCTAATAATTCATCTTTCAGTTTAATTGATTTAATCGGGATTTCATCTGAAGGTAAATTGATAAAAATAACAGCTTTCTCATTAAGGTCGGTAAAATCCCTATTATTAATGGAAATGCTTAAATTCGGATACGGCTGAAGGCTTTCTGTGAATGTTTTTACTTGTATTACCTGAGTATTTTGAGCCAGAAGACTATAAGAATTTGAAAAGAGAATTACTAAAAATAAAATTAGAAAAGCTTTGGGGAGGATATAGATTTTATGGTCATCAATTAATTTATTCTGCATTTCTTGGAATTGTATTTTTGAAATCATCATTCACCACAACTATTTCGTAACTTAAATCCTGTTTCGCAAACTTTGGTACTTCAAAACTTACCAGACCATCTAAATCATTACCAATTATTCTGATCTTGAACCTACTGTAGAAAGGTACTCTCAATTTAAAATTACCTTTTGAATCAGTACTTGTAGTTGCAACTACCACATTTTTGGTTAAATCGATTAACTCCATTTTTACATTAGGTAATGTCTCTAATTCGGTTGAGTCCATCCAATTATGCTCAATAAATTTAACATTACCTTCTACTGACATAGGGTAGCTTTGTAAATCGAGTGCAAATTCATATATATCATAATCAAATCCTTTATTTTTTCTGTTTGAACTTAGAAATCCCTCCTGTCCCAAGCTGTCAATTGTAAAGGATATTTCATCAAAATTTGAATTGATAGGATAACCTAGGTTTTCAATTTCTTTCATTCCGTTTTGATTTGTTTTATACCTATATATATCAAAGCCACCTAAGCCGGAATGCCCATTTGATGAAAAATATAAAGTTGAGCCCTGAAGATACGGGAAACGCTCGTCACGCTCAGTATTAACCTCATTTCCAATATTAACAGGCTTAGTCCAGCCCTTTTCATTTTTTTCAGATTGATAAAGGTCTTTTCCCCCAAAGCTATCTTTAAAATTAGCACTAAATATCAATTTCTTTCCATCTTCACTGATCCACACCTCTGAAATATCAAAGTTTGAGTTATTGAATTGGAAAGCATTTGTCATTTTCCATTTACCTTTAATTTTATCAGCAAAATATAATTGAAGAGGAAAATTTCCCGCATTATTTTTTTGATTTGCGGAAGCAGTATAAGCCATTGAATTCCCATTATTGTATAGACTTATGGAGCTAATATGAAATGGAGTATTTAAATGGCCACCGATTGTTTTTTGGTCTTCGTAATTAAGAGCAACAATTGAAAATGGATCTGCATAGGTTCTATTCTGCTTTAAGGTATAGAACCCGGCATTTTCTTTTACATCAATTTTCTTAAAAAGACTTACCGAAGGACTGTTTGAAATATACATTACCTCATTAGTTGCAGATTTTAGCATTTGTAATTCACTATAATTAGTATTGATATTAGAGAAATGCGTAATATTCTTTGAGGAATCCTCATACAAATACGACAAATTATTAAGTCTCCATATCCTTTCACTATATAATTCATTATTAGGTCTATTTTCCAAACATAATTTATAATACTCAAGAGCATTTACAATATCCCCTGTTATCATTAATGCTTCAGCATAATAGTAATAATCATCTATAGGGAATTCCTGTTTCTTTTTTTCAAAGGACTTATAAAACTGGACAGCTTTCTGGTATTGATAAGTAAAATAATAGCTTCTAGCTAATCGTAATTCTATATTTTCAGGAGCACCTTTCTGTTTATTAATTACTTCATATATCTCTAATGCCTTTTGATAATTACCTGCTATAAAAGCTTTATCCGCATCTTGAACAGAATATTTAAATGCTGAAAATACCGATTCTTGTGCATGAATAGTAGTAATGCATAAAAGAGAAAATAGGATACCCAATAAAGAAATATATAGTTTCGTATTGGTAATAAAAGTTTTTCTTTTAGCCTTCATCATTGAGGAGAATTGACATTATCATAGCTGAACTTAAAAATATATCGCAACATTATTTCATTTGAAGCCTGAGATAAATTACTAACCGTTCCAATAGGCATATCATAAGCATAGGCAAGTTGAAATTGAGGCGATACATTAAACTTTAATAAAAAATCAACTGATTCTTCCTTTCGATAGGAAACCCCAGCAGATAGCACCTCTTTGTAGGAAGTTAAAAAGTTAATATCATAACTTAGGGATGTGCCTGAAAAGCATTTGATCAAAAAACCAGGGCTTAATTTAAAGTTATTCCCTAAAGGAATATGTACTTGACTAAAAATTAAATGGTTTAGATTGATGGGATCTAATGTTATGGAATCATTAATGTTAATGCTGCGATTAATTATAGAAGGAATTGAATAACCCGTTTCAAGGTATTTACTTCGATAATAAAAGCCAAAACCTGCGTTAAAGTCTGTACCAGAAAAACTATCATCATTTACCGAGGGGTCTGGATTACTATTTTGTATTGACTGATAATTAGAATTCACATTCAGCATTCCCGCTTTTAATCCAAATGAAAGTATTTTGTCTTTTCCAACCTTTAAATGGTAAGCGAAATTACTCGCTATTGTAACATTTGAATGAACTCCAATACTTTCTCTGTGGATCATTAATCCAGTTCCTAAATGAGGATTTTTGAAAAGTGTGTGAGCTGACAAGGTTTGAGACTGTGGTGCTCCTTCCAATCCTGTCCATTGGTCTCTATGCAATAAGGAAATGCTCAAGGCTTCGCTTGCCCCCGCATAAGCAGGATTTATAAGAGATCCATCATACATATATTGAGTATACTGTACGCCCTGTTGTGCATTAGCATACATACTAGCCCAAATGCTTATTATGATCATAATAAGTATTGATCTATTATATACTACATTGTTATTTAAATTCATAATAAATTTCTTAGAATGAAACTTTAGATAATGATCATAAACACATCACCTTAAAATTTCAATAAAGCCTTTTTCATTTAAAACATTTTCATTGTTTCGAACTGTGATAAAAAAATAATAAGTACCTCTAGCTACAAGATCACCATTTCTATTTCGTCCATCCCATACGGTTTCATGATTATTATAACCCCTCACTGAATATATCTCAGTCCCCCATCTATCCACAATGACCACTTGATTATCAGGAAATTTTTCTATGCCTTCTATAATCCATGTGTCATTTTGATTATCGCCATTTGGGCTAATGATCTGACTAATTTCAATTTGTAATTCTGCTGGCTCAACTGTTACGTTAAATGAGCAATTTATAGGTTCACTATCTTCTCTTTCAAAGGAATAAACTACTTCAGTGGTTCCTAATTCAAATAGATCACCAGGTTTAAAATTTGATTCAATAGAAATTTCAGAGCATTCAGAAGCTTGAATAGAAGGCTCGGTCCAATCCACATTGGCAGTTCCTTGATCATTATCAGCCTGAATAATAATATCATCTGGACAGTTTTCTATTATCAACTCAGAATCATCTATTACATTGATTGAAAAACTACAAATACTACTATTACCATTTGTATCTGTAAACGTATATTCAACAGTGGTTACACCCAATGGAAAAGTCGCTCCTGGTTCATAATTAGAATCAAAGGTGATACTAGAGCAATAGTCCGATGCAGTGGGTTCAGTCCATTCCACTGTAGCATCACAAGTACTTGCAGCACTAATCACTATATCTTCAGGACAGTCTTCAATTACAGGCGGATTCTGATCGACAACTTCAACCGTAAAAGAACATAAAGCTGTTGCACCATTTACATCAGTTGCCGTATATTCAATTAAGTTGGTTCCCAATGGTAATACATCTCCTACATTAAAATTACTGCTGATAGTCAGATTAGTACAATCATTAAAGATTGGAGTTTCCCAATTGGCTATTCCATTACAATTCTCATTAATATTTATAACTCTATTGGCAGGGCAAAAGGCAACAGTAGGGTTAGAATTGTCTTCTACTATAACATTAAAACTACAACTACTAGTGTTTCCTGCTTGATCCGTTGCTGAGTAAATAACTTCAGTTGTTCCTACAAGAAATAAATCACCAGAATTATAATTACTTCCAATATTAAATTCAGTGCTACAATTATCAGATAAAGTAGGTTCAGTCCATTCTACAATTGCTCCACAATTCTGATTTGCTGTAATTATAATGTCATTTACACAAGCAGCAAAAACTGGTGCAGACCTATCTTCTACTATCACATTAAAACTACAACTAATTGAGTTCCCTGCTTTATCAATTGCAGAATATGTAACTAATGTAGTTCCTAATGGAAAAACATCTCCAGACTGATGAGAAGAACTTATGGTTAGATTTGCATCACAGTTATCAGTAAATACTGGTGAAGACCATGTTGCTGTTGCTGTACAATTGGCATTGCTACTGATTACTATATCCTGAGGACAATTATTAACTACCGCTGCAGTATTATCTTCGACAAATACTGAAAAATTTGAGGTACTTTGATTACCTGCTTCATCTGTTGCCGTAACGGTTACAACGGTTTCTCCTAAAGAAAATATATCACCTGAACTAGGAGAAGTATCCGCTGTAATTGAGCTGCTGCAATTATCCGAAATAATGATGGGATCCCAGCTTACAATCGCTTGACATCCATCACCAGAAGTAGAAACTGTTATATCATTGAGTGGCTCAATGCTTGGAGCAGTATCATCAATAACTGTTACTTGAAAACTACAATCAATACTATTTCCTGCATCATCTTCAGCAGTATAGGTAACTGTAGTTGAACCTAACAAAAAGGCCTCACCAGGATTATGATTTGATGTAATGCTAAGATCATTATCACAGTTATCATCGAAAGTGGGTAAACTCCATCTTGCAACCGCAGAGCAATCGCCATCAGCAGATACTGTTATATCTCCAGGACAACTTAAAACTGTGGGTGAAGTATTGTCTTCCACTATAACATTAAAACTCGCATTTGCGACATTTCCTGCATCATCTATAGCCGTATAATTTATGGCAGTAGTTCCCAATATAAAAGAAGTTCCAGAATTGATATTACTTGAAATATCGACATTTGAATCACAATTATCAGAAGCCGTTACGCCAGGCCAAGTTGCAATAGCAGTACAATTTCCCTCTGCCACAACACGGATTTCAGTGGGTAAATTGTTAAAAGTTGGTGGACTATTATCTTCTACTGTAACATTAAAGGAACACTGAGCAGTATTACCCCCCTCATCAGTAGCAGTATAAGTAACAGTTGTAGTTCCCAAAGGAAATACATCACCAGGATTAAAATTAGAAGTTAAATTAGGAGAAGAATCACAATTATCACTAGCAACAGGTAAGCTCCAATTCCCTGTAGCTTCACAATTTTGATTTGCATCAATTGTTATATCGTTAGGGCAGCTAGTAAATGAAGGGTCTACATTATCATTGACCGTCACAGTAAAGGATGCTTCATCATCAGGAAAAAAGCCAGCCCGAGTAGCAGTATAAGTTACAGTAGTAGTCCCAATAGGAAAAGAAACTCCAGAGGGTATATTGGAAGAAACACTGATCCCACAATTTGATGGTTCGCCCCAAAATACTTGAGTATTACAACCACTGGAAATATCTATGGTCTGATTGTTTGGCAGATCAAAGAATTTATATTTAACAGTAACATCAAAGCTACAACTGGATTGCACGTCATTATTATTAGTAAAGGTATAGGTAACTGTGGTGATGCCTACTTGGAAATCATCACCAGGGTTATGGGATTTGGTAACTGATTTAATCCCACTAGGGTCGGTTGCGGTTGGTTCAGTCCAGCTTACTGGGACAGAACATGAATTAACTATTTGTGTTTCCTTATCTGGAGGACAATCAGAAATCGTGGGAGCAACTTTACTAAATGAGATATTCGCGTCAAATATTGGATATAACGTTTTTTCATTTCCTCCATAAATATCAACACTATGAAGACTAAAATAAATTAAGAAAAATATGGGTATTTTTATATTTACACGCACTATGAGAGCAATTAAAATATTTTCATGTTCAAATTATTATAAAAAGTAATTTATGTAAAAGTGATTTAATAAAAAACAAAATTAGATTTTATTTAAACCTAAGGTAGACAAAGGATATAGAAGCCAAAGTGATAAGACTAGACTATTATTTTAAGCTTCCAAATAATAGTTGTACATAGAATCTAGGTTTTATTAGTTCTTTCTTTAAATCCACATTATCGAGCATTGAAGTTAATAAGGTCCTGACGGATGAATTAGAGTTAGCTTTTTTTACTACAAAATTGAACAATTTAGGATATTTTAAAAGTTTCTGCATTGATCTGCTTATACGTAGTTCATTACGCATTTTATGTTCAATGATCTGATCATATTTATGGAGGTATTTAGAATCAAAACGATTTTTGTAAAAAGCTTCCTCAACTACTTCAGCAGCTATTCTCCCACTTCTGATAGCATTTCCAATGCCTTCTCCAGTAAATGGGTCTATCAAACTAGCTGCATCGCCTAATAATAAAAATTGTCTGCCCGAAATAGCTCTTTTCTTAGATCCTATTGGTAATCCAAATCCTTTTATGTCTTCAATTGGCTCAGCATTTTTAAAACGATCCTTTAGATTGGGATGATTATGAATCAAGTCGTATAAAATACTTTTTAAATTTAGCTGTCTTTTACTAACCTCACTTGATAACATACCTAAACCAACATTTGCTTGTCCATTTGGCAATGGAAACACCCAAAAATAACCTGGTAATAATTCTTTATAGAAATGTAATTCAATGTGATTTTGATCATTAAAACCATTCACATTTTTATAGTATTGCCTTAAACCTGCACAATAATGCTCTTTTTCAACTTTAATATTTCCTAAATATTTATTTACTACTGAATACGCTCCATCAGCTCCAATAATCAGCTTAGATGTAAAAGTGTGTAGCTTACTTTCTAACTTTACCAAATCTGATTCATATTCAATCTTTTCTATTTTTTCATTTACGAATAGTTCTACATTAGCTTGGTCTTTAATCTGATCAAACATAAATTGATCAAAATCAACGCGTTTTGAAATATATCCTGCTGCTTCATCAAAATTAGGATTAGTGAAGGGAATATCTAGTTTTTGTCCGTTGGGTGCAAAAAAACTAACGCCTTGTGATGGAAGTTTTTGATTGAATTTTTTAAATGAATCAACTAAAGTTGGATCCATCCGATCTAGCTGATTTACTACATCAGCACTCAATGCGTCACCGCATATTTTATCCCTAGGAAATGTGGCTTTATCAATTACTGCAATACGTAATTTTGTATGTCTTAACTGATAAGCGCAGGTACAGCCAGCTGGACCTGCGCCTACTATAATTAAATCAAAGTGATGATTCGCCATATATGGCTAAATATAACTAGAATCGGTATTTTAATCCAAAGTTTGGACTTATATATGTCCCTTGATGACGAATATTAGCTTTTTTAACGGGTTCATTCATATACTGATATTCAATATCTACTTTTTCCAAGTCCTTAAAACCACGATTGTATGAAATAGTGGTGTACAAACTAAACTTTTTACTAAGGTTAAATTGTAAGCCTAAATCAGATGAAACAGTGAAGAAAATACTATTATAAGAAGTATAAGAAGACCTTCTGGAGTATAGCGGCTCCCCATTTCTAGTTCCGCCTCCTTCTCCATAACCTCCAGTTGAAGTTGTGCCAATTCTAGTAGGATCAGTAACACTTAACTGAACACCGACACTAGCTGTACCTGACAACCAATTTCCGATTAAAGGGACCACTGCCCGAGTTCTCAAAGGTATATGATAATAAGCATTAGAACTTTCTGACATTGTTCTTACATCATCAAAATTTAAACCATAACCTATTTTTACAGGGCGAGTTGCTATTCCAGTTTCAAGACTAAAAACTGGGTTAAATTGATAACCTAAAAGAAATGTTGTACCTGGGATATCAATTGCATGCATGTTAGGGGTACTAACTGCGGTACCTTCATCCTTTATCAGATACTGATCTTGAATAAAATTCGCCTCTACTCCAATATAAAACTTGGATTGCGAAAAAACATTAGTAGAAAAAATAAGTAATGCTAGGGTAATAAATCAGCTTGATAATTTCATAAATAAAATAGTTTTTTAACACTAACTATTTAGTTTACTATTTATTTCAAATTAGGCGATAAAATATAGTTGGAAGGTAAAATTAATCAATAATTGGAATAGAAGCTTTAAATTCAGTTTCTCTCTCAAGCTCTGAATAATTAAGGTTTATATCTCCATTTAATTTATTGGTAATGATTTTACAAATATAAAGACCTAAACCTGGTCCTTTAGGCAATTCTGAGCCTACATAGAATAAATCAAAAATATTTTGGATTTGATCTTTTTTAATTCCAATACCGTTATCCTTTACACTTATTATTAAATTATGATCGACCATATCAAATTTAACCTTAACCCACTTTTGTAGCTTTAACGGATCTTGAAATCTAACTGCATTACCTATTAAGTTCTTTAATATTAAATGCAATAAAGATGGGTCGATTTTTACAGGCTTTGCTAAATTATTCTCAATATCAATATCAATTATATCTAAGTTTTCTTCACCTGATAATCTGTCAAAAACAGTATCTAGAATTAATTGAATATCAATAGGTTGTGGGCTAATAGGCCGAGCACTTATTTCATATACATTACTCAATCTTCTTAGCATATTATCCATATGGTTAGCAGAATGATTTAAATGATCTAAGTGAGTAGATATGTCATTATTCTGCTCATATTCCATTTGAATTAATTGACTTAAGCCTTTAAAGCGTGCTATAGGGCCCCTTAAGTCATGCGCTGATTTATAAATAAATTCATCTAATTCTTTATTCTTTTCAATCAATAACTGATTTGATTTAGATAATTCAATTGTTCTTTCCTGAACTTGCTGATCTAAATTTCTTGCTATTGATAATAATTTCTTATTCTGGGTTTGAATAATTCTTTTTGCCTGTTCTAATTTTGTTCTTTCACGATCAATTACCTCGTTCTGTGATTGTATTTCCTCTAGAGCTTCAGTAAGATCTTTATTTTTAGTTACTAAATCTTGTTGGGCTGTTTCTATTTCTTCCTTTTGCTCAGAAATAAGTGCTAAAGCTTCTTTATAATCGGTGTTTTGAGCTACTAATTGATTATGCTTTTCTTCTAAGGTTCTGGTTCTTTCTTTTACTAATACCTCTAAATAATCATTATGTCTTCTAATCCTTTTAGAACCTGCATCCATAAAGCTAAAAGCAATACCCACAATGCCTAAACTTAGTAAGCCGAAAGATAAAGCTCTAACTATATTACTTAACTCATCAGGATTCAACTCAAAAAAGTATGTAAGAATCCCTAACTCTTCTGAGCTTATATTATTAGTACCGGATGCCTCTATAGGTTGAGCAACAACCAAAAGCAAAAAGCTAATAAGGGTTAATACAATTGAATAGTTGAAATAATTTCTCACAAACACCTGTCTTGATATAATACTATTAAAGATAAAAAGTTTAATAGTTTTTAATTATTTATAAAACACTTTAATTATCAGTGATTTACGTTTCTAATATTGAAGTTTCAATTTAATCAAAAATAATAATCAAAAACAAGAAATTATTATATAAAAAAATAAATATGCTTTACATAAAGGAGGGAAAATTATGCCATAGCACACTTAAGTAATAGCGTATTGCATTGAAAATAAGAAAGTTACGACCGTATATAAATTAAAAAGCCTGCAAATAAATTATTTACAGGCCTTTAAATATTTCATGTAAGAAATGACTTATATATTAATAATTATTTTCCAAACGGATTAAAACCGGCTAAACCTCTTTTACTACCACTCATTTTATTCATGGTCTTCATCATCTTTCTCATATCCTTGAATTGCTTCAATAGGTTATTAATCTCTTGTACTGATGTACCACTACCCGATGCAATTCTTTTCTTTCTACTCGCATTCATTAATTCAGGATTTGTTCTTTCCTCTTTCGTCATTGAGCGAATAATGGCTTCGACTGGCTTGAACGCATCATCATCTATGTCAAGATCTTTGATTTGTTTACCCATTCCAGGTAACATCCCTAAAAGATCTTTAACATTACCCATCTTCTTAATTTGTTGTAGCTGAGATAAGAAGTCCTCAAAGTCAAATTGATTCTTACGGATCTTTTTGGATAATCGATTAGTCTCTTCCTGATCAAAAGTTTCTTGTGCTTTCTCAACTAATGAAACCACATCCCCCATGCCCAATATTCTTTGGGCCATCCTGTCAGGATAGAATAGGTCAATGGCATCCATTTTTTCTCCACTACTTACAAATTTGATTGGCTTTTCAACTACGTTACGAATGGATAGAGCAGCACCACCTCTTGTATCACCATCTAATTTGGTTAAAACAACGCCATCAAAATCTAATTGCTCATTAAAGGTCTTAGCCGTATTAACAGCATCTTGACCAGTCATGGAGTCAACTACAAATAATGTTTCTGAAGGATTAAGCTCTTTCTTTAAGCTTGAAATCTCTTTCATCATTTGCTCATCGACAGCTAATCGACCAGCAGTATCGACTACGACTATACTTTTACCATTTTCTTTGGCATATTTAATTGCATTATTAGCAATTTTAACTGCGTCCTTATTTTCAGGCTCAGCATAAACTTCTACTCCAATTTGCTCTCCTAACACCTTTAACTGGTCAATAGCGGCAGGTCTGTATATATCACAAGCAGCTAAAAGCACTTGCTTTCCTTGTTTCTTTAATCTATTAGCTAATTTTCCTGAGAAGGTTGTTTTACCTGATCCTTGAAGACCTGAGATTAAAATAGTGGCAGGAGAACCTTCTACATTAATATCCTCCTGTTTCTCCCCCATCATTTTGGCTAACTCTTCTTGAGTAATTTTAACCAATAACTGACCTGGAGATACTGAAATAAGTACATCACGACCTAATGCTTCTTCCTTAATTTTATCCGTAACTTCTTTTGCTACTTTGAAGTTAACATCGGCATCTACCAATGCTCTTCTGATTTCTTTTACGGTAGTAGCAACGTTAACTTCCGTAATTTGCCCCTGACCTTTCAGGGTTTTAAAAGCGCGATCTAACTTATAACTGAGATTATCAAACATATCTTATAGGATGAAATTTTGGGCAAAAGTAATGAATTTATCGTACTAATCCGAAGAAATTCTATTTTTGAATTATAGTGAATTACAGTATTGTTCTATTGCTGCAATTGCTTCTTTGTCTTTATTTTTGGCTGCTTTTTGATAAGCTGCACAAGCCTTATCTACTTGATCATTAAGCCTAAGTGCTTCTCCATAGTAAAAATTGGTAGAAGGTAAGTCATTATTTTTATTTAAAGCATTTTCAAACTGGCGTATTGCATCTTCTATTTCTCCCTTTTTTAAAGCCAAAATCCCAAGATTCCTGTAGACATACGGATTTTTCTCATCGATCACAATACTCCTTCTCAAATCAGTATACGCTTTATCATAATTGTCCAAAAAGGTATAAATATATCCCCTATTATTAAGGAAATAAGGTTGACCTGCTTCTATTTCCAAAGCTTTATTCACTGACACTAAAGCTTGATCAAATTGTTTGTTTTCAGATTGAATTAAGGCAAGTAAGTTCCAGGCGTTTGCTTCTTTCGGATTTATCTCTAATGCTTTATTAATTGCAGTAATAGCAGATTCATAATCCTTTTTGTAATAATGAACTGCCGCTTTATTAGTGTATATTTCTGAATTTGAAGAATCTAATTCCAAAGCCTTATTAAAAGATAATTCTGCTTCATCATACTTTTTTAAGCCTACTAATGCTAATCCTTTAGCTAGATGAGCAAATGCAGAATCTTGATATGAGTCCAAAACTGGTTCTAAGTCATCAAGAGCTCTATAAAATTCTCCTGTCTGATAGAAGGCATTACTCCGATTAAAATAGGCTCTTGTGTAATCAGGTTTATATTGTAATGCTTTTCCATAAGCCTGAATGGCTTCATAAGGATGACCGTCCTGATAATGCGCAATTCCTTTAGCATTCCAGGCAGCAGCATTTTCATCGTTTAATTCTATAGCACTTTCAAAATAACCCAGGGCTTGTTTAGTTTGACCCTTATCAAGTGATTGATAGCCTTTTTGAATAAGGGTTTGCTGTCTTTGTTCCTTAGTAGAACATGAGATAGCTATTCCTGAAACAATAAATACAAGAGTTAGATATTTAATAAGATGTATTTTCATAATTAATGAATCTGTCTTTGCTAAAACTTTATCCAAAAGGAACCTGTTTCATTTTTATTCCTAACTCTTTTTGAATGTTTTTGATTTGGACCATTTCATTTTTGGTACAAAGCGCCATACTTATACCCGTTTTTCCCGCTCTTGCAGTTCTACCACTTCTATGTATATAATAATCTAATTGCTTCGGAATCTCATAATGTACTACGTAAGCAAGATTAGCAACATCAATACCTCTTGCCGCAACATCGGTAGCAATTAATAAATCAAGCTTTTTACTTTTGAATGATCGCAATTCCTTATCACGATCTTTTTGATGCATATCTCCTTCAAGAATACCAACCGCTAATTTTCTAGATTTGAGTTTTTCAAATAAGGATCTAGCTGAATTTTTAGTATTACAGAAAATTATACCTCTCTCCTTTTTCTGAGTTTTCAGGAAATAGTCTAACACCATAAACTTTTCATCTGTGTCACAAGGCACATATTGGTGTAATATTTTTTCATTAACCAATTCATTACCCGATGCTTTTAATTGCTTAGCATTAGGATCAAGGTATTGTTTGATGATATATTTAATATCGGTAGGAATAGTAGCAGAAAACAGCCAAATATCTTTTTGGTGTTTCATAGTATTTAAAATGAATTCCAAATCCTTTTTAAAACCCATGCTTAACATTTCATCTGCTTCATCTAATACCATCAGCTTAGCTTGACGAATATCAACCGCTTTTCTTCTAATTAAATCTGCTAATCTACCGGGAGTTGCGACTAAGATATGCGTAGGCCTTCTTAAGTTTTGAATTTGCTTTTCAATCTTCTCTCCACCAAATACAACCTCAGTAAAAACCTTCTCTGAATATTTTGTGAACTTGAAGATTTGCTGCTTGATTTGCTGAGCTAATTCTCTTGTGGGTGAAAGAATTACAGCTTGTATTTTATTATCTTTGGTATTAATTCTTTCTAATATTGGTAATCCGAAAGCTGCTGTTTTACCCGTTCCAGTCTGTGCCTGAGCAATTAAATCACCTGAATTCTGCATTAGATGACCAATAACTAGCTCTTGAATTTTAGTCGGTTGATTAATATTAAGCTCTGTTAATCCTTTTATTAGATCTTTAGAGATTCCTAATTCCTTAAATGTCATAATGAATTGTAATATTATTTATTACGCTTTTTAAATGATTTTCTTTTGTTAAAACCACCAGGTTTTCTCTTTCTGGCATTTTCTTGATATTCCGGCCCTTGCCCAATTTGATTAGGCAAGCTATTTGTTTTCAAAACAGATTTTTCTATTAAGGATTCAATTCTATTGAATTTTTCCATATCCGCTTCGTTAATGAAAGTTATAGCCTCCCCTTTCGTAGCAGCTCTAGCAGTTCTTCCAATTCTATGAACGTAATCTTCTGGATCACCCGGAACATCATAGTTGATCACTAAGCTTATATTTTCTACATCAATACCTCTTGAAATGATGTCTGTTCCAATTAATACTTGCACCTTTTTTGAACGAAAATCACGCATGATAACTTCTCGTTCTGATTGATCCAGATCACTTGAAAAGGCTTTCATTTTCATTCCTATATCTTTCAATTCTCTTTCTAAAGCTTTTACCTTATCCTTTTTGCTAGCAAAAATAATTGCTGTTTCATATAATCCTGAGCCCAACAGAAACTTTGAAAGTGGGATTTTCTGATCATCATATGTCAAAAATGCTTTTTGAGAAATACCTGCTGCCGGCTTAGAAATCGATAATGTGATTTCTTCTGGATTATTCAAAATTGCACCCGCAAGTTTTTTGATTTTAGGAGGCATGGTAGCCGAGAATAATAAGGTTTGCCTTTCTGTAGGTAATTGCTTGATAATTCTCATGATATCATCATAAAACCCCATATCCAACATTCTGTCCGCTTCATCAAGAATTAAATGTTGTACATTATCAAGTTGGGTTTTATTTGAATTTAATAAGGCAATCAATCTACCTGGGGTTGCAACCAGTATATCTACTCCCGCTCGAATAGCTTTTTTCTGTTGCTCCCATGCAGCACCATCACCACCTCCATAAATAGCAATACTGCTTGCGTGTGTAAAGTATGAAAAGCCCTCAATTTGCTGATCTATTTGCTGTACAAGTTCTCTGGTAGGGGCAATTATAACCGTATTTACTCCTTTTGTTTCAATTCCTGAAGCGATTTTATGTAGTATGGGCAAAACAAAAGCTGCAGTTTTACCAGTTCCTGTTTGAGCACAAGCAATTAAATCTTTACCTTCTAAAATTTTAGGAATTGCTTCTGTTTGAATAGGTGTTGCTTTTTTGAAGCCCATCATCTCAAGGCCTTCACTTAAAGTAGGGTGAAAATTTAATTGATTAAATTCCAATTTAATTGCTTTTATAGATTTGAAATTACAGAAACTGTATCAAAGGTAATGAATAGCAGTGACATATAAAGAAAGAATGTTTTATATTGGCTTATGAAGTACTACTTTCTGCTTCCTCAGATTTCTTTACTAAATCTCTTATTATCAAATCTAGATCAAGAGAACTCTTACGTAAAGAACTAATAATATGATTGTTATCTGCTTTTGTTCCCTCATCATACTTTTCAAGATAATCCAATAATCCTAAAATTCTAGCTAAAGGTGCTCGTACTTCATGACTTTGTATCCATGCAATTTCCTTTAGCTTTTCATTTTGTAATTGAATTGATTGTATATACTTTTTTCTTGCGGAAACATCTCTGATAATCCCTTGTATTTGTTTTGAAGCTGTTATTTTACAATTTATTTCAACAGGAATTTCAGTGCCATCTGATTTTTTTAAACTACCTTCTTGTAATGTATTTCCTTTTTCATGAATCAATTCTGTGATCTTGGAATGTTTTTCATTTGAAAGAATTATAATATCATTAAGGTTATATTCTTTAATCTGCTTTTCATTTAAACCAGTCATTTCAATTCCTTTGTTATTCAATTCAATTAAATTTCCATTTTCATCAGAAAGGAAAATAGTATCTGAAGCTTGTGAAACTAGTCCTCGATACTTTTGCTCGCTTTTTTCTAGTCTTTGGGCTGATAATACCCTTTCTGTTACTTCCCGAATTACTGCTAACACTTTTTCAGAATTAATTGAGATATACCTTCCTTCAAAGAATTTTCTATCTTCCTTAAAATCTAAATAATATGAATGTTCAATTACTTCACTTGTCTTTAAAGCTTTTAATATACAAGCATGGGTTTCCTTTGCAAACCCTTTATCAAATAATTCATATGCAGTTTTGCCTATGAAATCTTTAGGTTTGTATAATAGAAACTCAGTTTTATAGGCATGGAAATCTAAATAAGTGGCTTGTTCATCATAAATAAAAATAATGTCTGGTATAGCCTGAACCATTGATTGGAGATAAGCATTATTCTCTTCAATTTCTTTCGTTTTCTCATTCAATAAAGCCTCCAGTTTTTCAGGCCTTTTAAGTATTTGATAAGCATGTTGTGAACTACCTGCCGTTGAAAAAATGCCCAAAATGATTAAAATAGAAAGTATAATATATACTATAGATTCACTTTGATAATTTGCAGTTATTTTCCATCCTGACTCTGCAAAAGTATAATCTAGACTTAAATCGCTAGCCCCACTCCTATTTGTAAAATATTCTTCTTTACCAGTGTTTGGATTTATTTTAGATAATTCGAAAATAAAATTATCGAATTCAGACTTTCGTATTCCAGATGCTTCTAGAAAATCATCCATACGGATTAAAACAGCAGAAAATCCCCAAAATTTCTGATTATGAAAAATTGGTAATCTAGCAATAATTCCTTGCCCTCCTTGTTTAAAGCTTAACGGACCAGCATAATAAATCTCTTTTTCGTCAATAGCCCTTTGAGCTTCTATTTGAGTACTTTGATTTTCAAGAATATCATACCCCAGAACAGACTTATGTCTTTCAAAAGGATAAACATATTGAATTTCGCCTTTTCTAAGAATTTGAACACCAAAAATATACGGGTGTTGTTGCATTATTTCTTTAGCAACAAAGTCAAAATTCTTAACTGTATCTTGAACAGGATCAATTGTTAAGCCTACTGAAAATGCCGCCAAATTACTGTTCGTCATAATTTTACGGATATTTTCTTTTACAAAATTCAATTCTAACTGCAGCTGTTGAATTTTCTGTTTTTGATAATACTGATAGCTTAAAATAATAGTAATAGAAAACACTATTGCTGTAGCCAACCCCACTGAAAATGCAAAAAAGAAAGGTTTATTTAGTCTACTATTCATTTATTATTGATTGGTTCAGTTTTTATTACCCCCCTTTATATACAATATATCTAAATATATTAACATAAAAAAAGAGCTTTAAGAATAATCCTAAAGCTCTTCTCTATACTTTTAGATAATTACTTATACAGCATCAGATAAACTTGTAAAAGTAAAGTCTCTGATCTTCATAACCGGAATTAAACTTCCGTTTATTCTTTGTTGTTGTCCTAATTCTTCAAGATTGTTTAACATAATAATAGGGCTCTCATTAAATCTCATGTTTTTAATAGGATGTTTAATTTTGCCATTTTCGATATAGAAGGTTCCATCACGAGTTAAACCTGTATAAAGTAAAGTTTGCGGATCAACGGTACGAATATACCATAAACGAGTAACTAAAATACCTCGTTTAGTACTTTTAATTAAATCCTCTGTAGAAGCATCACCCCCTACCATTATACCATTTGCTGGACCTGGCACTGGCTTAACTCCTTTTTTATCAGCCCAGTAACGGCTGTATGACATATTCTTTACTACACCATTTTCTATCCAGCTGGTTCTTTCTCTTGGTAATCCATCACCATTCCATGCATTAGCGGGTACTCTTTCATTGAAAGGATCAGAATAAATATTCACTCTTTCATCCACAAGCTTCTCTCCTAATTTAGTTCCTCCCCCTTGCTTTGAAAGAAAACTTCTTCCTTCATCTGCTTGTCTGGCTCCCATGTTAAACAACATATTGCCAAGTAATTGAACAGATGCAGCAGGTTCTAAAATCACAGTATATTTACCAGGCTCAATTGCCTTAGCATTTCTACTCATGATAGACTTTTCTAGTGCAACAGCTGAAGCTTCTTCGCCATTGAATTGGTTAACATCATTAAAATCACGAGTAACCCAACCTGAACCGGTACCATCATTAGTACGCATAGTAACAGTGAACTCAAGTTCAGATTCTTGCGAATAAGCAAATAAACCTTTAGAATTCATAATACTCGAAAAACCAGAAGTATCTTCTAAATAACCAGCAGCTGTTACATCTTTAGCTTTGGCTGGTTCAATACTTTTCTTTGCTAATTCAGCTCGGTACTCTGGAGTGATGTCTGCAGTACTTTTATAAAAAGTTTTTGACTCTTTATAATCTTGTGGACCTAAAGGTTCCATAAACTCAGGATTCTCCGGAGCTAATTTCGCTAACTCTTCCGCTCTCTTCACTACTTTTCTTAATGATTCATCATCAAATTCATTAATAGTGGAAGATGCAGATTTTTTACCAAAGTTTGCCGTAACTCCTAAACTTACGTCATCATTATAACCACTTGTTGTAACTGTATTCCTTGCATATCTAATATTACCTCTTCCACTTCCAGAGAGGCTTGCTTCTAAGCTATCAGCAGTAGAAAAGCTCATTACTTTTTCTAAAATCTGCTTTGCTTCTTGTTTTGATAATATTGCCATTTTTTAATGTTTTTAAATTTTAGCAAATAGCTAATTGAGACTATGCTCATTAACCAAACATAGAATTAAATATTTCTTGCAGTATTAATTACATTAACACCATTGAATCGGGTAGTCGCACTTCCGTGAGAGACCGAACTGATCTGAGAAGGCTGCCCTTTTCCATCAAAGAATGATCCGAAAGTTTTATAATCACTTTCATCACATATTTTTGTACAAGAATTCCAGAATTCCTGAGTATTAGATTGGTAAGCCACATCATTTACTGGCCCTTTTATTTTTCCATCTTCAATTTCGAAAAATAATGTGCCGCCAAACTGGAAGTTATAGCGCTGCTGGTCAATTGAATACGATCCTCTACCTACTATATAAATTCCTTTTTCAACATCCTTAATCATATCATCAGGACTATACTTTTCTTTTCCTGGAGATAAAGACACATTCGGCATTCTTTGGAACTGAACATCATTCCAGCTTTGAGAATAGCAACAACCATGAGACTCATCTTCATTTATAATATGAGCTTGATCTCTGATCGCTTGGTAATTCACTAAAACTCCATCCTTAATAAGATCCCACTTTTTAGTTTTTACTCCTTCATCATCATATCCAACAGCACCTAAGGAACCTTGTTGAGTTTTATCAGCAAAAACATTTACGATATCGCTACCATATTTAAAATCTTTACTTCTCCATTTGTCAAGAGTTGCGAAACTTGTACCAGCATAGTTTGCTTCATAACCTAATACCCTATCTAGTTCAGTGGCATGACCAATACTTTCATGAATGGTTAAGCCTAAATGATTTGGATCTAATACTAGATCATATTTCCCAGCTTTAATTGAATCTGCTTTAAGCATTTCTTTAGCTTGCTTACCTGCCAAACCAGCATCTTTGATCATATCATAGCGATCATAGAAATGTAGCGTTCCACCAGGTCCTTCTTTCATACTCTCTGGTCTAGGATCCATATACTCAAAACCCATTCCCATAGGAGAACTTAATGCTTGGCGAGATTTATATTTTCCAGTATCTGGGTCAATAGCAGTTACATTAAAATTAGGCCATATTCGGTGTACATCTTGATCAATATATGAACCTTCAGTACTAGCGAAATATTTTTGTTCATTTATTAAAAATAAGGCGCTATTTACATAATTAGCCCCATTATTTATTGCTTCTGCATTAGCCGATAATAGTAAATCTACTTTTTCTTGTAGTGGAACTGCTACCGCATTTTTTTCAAGCGGTGTTTTCCAGCTTACCTCACCATGAGATTGGACAGGTGCTAATTTGACAGGCTCAGTCTGAATTTTGGCATTTGCTTTAGCGATGGCTGTTGCTTGCTCTGCTGCTTTTTTAATTCCTTCATCACTAACATCAGAGGTTGAGGCAAATCCCCAAGTCCCATTAGCGATAACTCTAATACCAACACCAAAAGATTCCGTATTTACGGCATTTTGCAATTTGTCTTCTCTGGTGAATATGTACTGGTTCAGGTACCTTCCGATTCGAACATCAGCATAAGAAGCACCGTTCGCTTTTGCTGAATTAAGTCCAATATCTGCTAATCTTTTCTTTTGTAATACATCTAATGGGCTTTCCAGAAGTCGATCAACATCAACAGCATTACCAATTAATGGTACAGTTAACATTGCCCCTCCTATACCCATTCCAGCTAGTTGTAAAAACTCTCTTCTCTTCATTTGGTTATTATTAAAAATGAATTGATTTATTTTGTAATAATAATATCCTTTTTATTTCATTATTTCACTACTACAAAAGGATAAACGGTAATACAAAAACATAAGCGGATAAGCTTTGGAAAAAGAGATAGAACGCAAAATTATACATGTTGATATGGATGCTTTTTATGCATCTGTTGAACAAATGGACAACCCTAAATTGAAGTGTAAACCAATTGCTGTGGGCGGAAACAGCCAACGGGGTGTTGTAGCAGCTGCTAGCTATGAGGCTCGTAAATATGGAGTACATTCCGCAATGCCGTCTAAAATTGCAGCTTCAAAATGTAGATCCTTAATATTTGTAAAAGCTAGATTTGATCGATATAAGCAATTAAGTCAACAAATTAGGGAGATATTTTACAGGTACACTGATTTAGTAGAGCCACTTTCACTAGATGAAGCATATTTAGATGTAACTGAAAATAAAAAAGGAATTTCAACTGCCACTGATATTGCTATTGAAATAAAAGAAGCGATAAAGAAAGAAATAGGTTTGACAGCTTCAGCTGGAGTATCAATTAATAAATTCTTAGCTAAAATTGCTTCAGATTATAGAAAACCTGATGGATTGTTTGTTATAAAGCCACATCAGGTAGTACCTTTTATCGAAGAATTACCTATCGAGAAGTTTTTTGGGGTAGGTAAAAAGACTGCTGAAAAAATGCATGAACTTCAAATTAAAACAGGTGCTGATTTAAAAGCTAAGTCCTTAAAAGAACTTATTAAGCATTTTGGTAAGCAAGGACGCTATTTTTATTCCGTAAGTCGTGGAGAAGATTACAGGAGGGTAAATCCTAATCGGATAAGAAAATCTGTTGGGGCTGAAAATACCTTTTCTGAAAGTTTGCAATCAAAAGAAGAGATAATAGAAGCTTTGCAAACTATAGCTGAAAAATGCTGGAATCGTTATAAACAGACCAAAGCACAAGCACATACAGTCACTTTAAAGGTAAAGTTTGATGATTTTAAACAGATTACAAGAAGTAAAACCTTAGAAGAAATCATTGAGTCTGCTGTAGTATTTGATAAAGCATTAGCCGAACTGGTAGACTCATTTAATATGGAAAACAAAGTTAGATTAGTAGGATGCTCTCTTTCTAATTTTGAAGTAGAAAACCCAATTGATTCACATGGTCAGTTAACGCTAAGATTTTAAAGAAAAGGAGATTATATAAATATTATCACTTTAATTTATCAGTAAATAATCTTTTTATTTTATCGAGTTTAGGCTTTATAACAAAAGTACAATACGGCATTTCAACATTTCTATTATAAAAATCTTGGTGTGCAGTTTCTGCTGGGTAAAAAGCTTCAAAGGCTTTGATTTCCGTAACTATGGGATCATCAAAAATCCCAGATTGGTCTAATTGCAATTTCATTTCTTGAGCTATTTCGGCCTGTTTTGAATTATGCGTCAGAATTATCGAACGATAATGTTCTCCCACATCAGCTCCTTGTCTATTTAAGGTTGTGGGATCATGTACTTGCCAAAACACCTCTAATATTTCCTGATAACTAATAATGCTTGGATCAAAAGTAATATTTGCTACTTCGGCATGACCAGTTCTTCCTTGTACCACTTCTCTGTAGGGTGGATTTTTAATATGCCCTCCGGAAAAACCCGACTCAACTTTTTGAACCCCCTTAAGTTTTCTTAAAACTGCGTCAATACACCAAAAACATCCAGCTCCAAGCGTTGCTTTTTCTAAATCTTGAGAGGAATGACTCATAAATTAAATATTTCTAGTTTTTGTAGAGATAAAAAAAAGGCTATCCACTAGGATAACCTTAATTATATGATTTTGTTATACTAATTAGTTTTGACCTTCTGAATTTTCAGCTTTAATAGCATCAGCCTTATCCATCATCTCTTCTGCCTTTGCATTCTCACCCAACTGAGTGTAAACAGTTTGCAATGTTTCAATTACTGCTAATTCTTTAGGAGAAATTTCTAATGCTTTCTCAAAATATGGCTTAGACTTTTTCAAATATTCTTTCGCTTTATTCTCAAGCTTTTTACCTTCTTTTTTATAAGTCTGTAAATCCATGTCTCTAGCTTCAGCTAATAAGTCTGCAGCTTTATTGTAGTAATAAACTGCATAGTTATAGTTGGCATCTAAATAATCTGGATTTATTTCGATTGCTTTTAAATATGCCGCTTCAGCTTTTTCTGGTTGCTCTAATTGCTCATATAAATAACCTAAATTAAAATATAAATTAGCATTATTTGGTTCTTTTTCGATAGCATCATTTATTCTATCTTTAGCAATGTCAACTTGACCAGATTCAATTAATAAATTAATTTCTTGTTTCTGAAATTGATCATTTTCAGGAAAAACCTCTTTAGCCATTCTAGTTACTTCTAAAGCTTTTTCAATATCTTCATTAGCATATCTCTCAATTGAAATGATACTGCCATAGATATCTTCAGATTTGTAATCCAAATCTAAAAGTCTGTAATAATACTTAAGAGCTGTTTTGTTATCTTTCATTTGTTGTGCAGAGATACCAGCATAAAGTGTAGCGGTAGTATCCTCTGGTAATACTAATAAAGCTCTTTTAAAGGCATCAACAGCACCTTCAAAGTTTTGAGCTGAATAAGCATTTGATCCTTCATTAATGAATCCTCCCCAAAGCTCTTGAACTTTAAGATCCGTTAAAGTAAAGTACTTATCACCTTCACTTACCATATCGAAAACTTTATTGTAGCTCTTTGTAGCCTCTTTTACCAAATTTTCATCATAACCTTCTTTATTCAATTTCGCCTGATATATTGTCCCTCTTACATACCATGTCTTAGGATCATCCATTGTTTTCTCATGTTCTGAGGCTTCATTAATTAATTCTATTGCTTCCTGAAACTCTCCATTTTCTAAAGCATTTTCTGCTTTACGAACATTCGAATTCTGCGCAAACGCCTGACCTATCACTAAAAAAAAGGCGAAAAATAATGCGAGTTTTTTCATTTCTATACTTTTTATTTTACAATTAATACTTACTTATACTTGTTTATTCTATTTATGATTCACTTTGATCCGACTGATTTGTATTTTCTCCTTCTTCAGTTGCCTCTGTCTCTTCTTCTATATCATCAATCTTTTCAACTTTTTCTACGGATGAAATACTGTCAGTTTCACTAACCTTTATAAGCTTAACACCTTGTGTGGCTCTTCCCATAACTCTTAAGCTTTCTACCGCTAATCGTATTGTTATACCTGATTTATTAATAATCATTAAATCATCAGTGTCAATTACTTCTTTAATAGCAACAAGCTCACCAGTTTTTTCGGTAACATTTAGTGTTTTCACACCTTTACCACCACGCTTGGTAATTCTGTAATCATCAATATCTGACCGCTTACCATAACCTTTTTCAGAAACAACCAATAAATTAGCATTTTCTCGGGTTATAGCAACCATTTCTACAACTATATCAGAATCATCTTTTAAGGTAATTCCTCGAACTCCGGCTGCGGTTCTACCCATTGGTCTAACATTACTTTCGTGGAAGCGAATTGCCCTTCCAGAACGAGCCGCAATTATAATATCATTATCGCCATTTGTCAATTTAACATTGAGTAATCTATCACCTTCTTTAATAGAGATGGCATTAATACCATTAGCTCTAGGTCTTGAATACGCTTCTAAAGTAGTTTTCTTGATGGTACCTTGCTGAGTACACATCACCAAATAATTATTGTTGATGTAATCTTCATCATCAAGGTTTTCAACGTTTATTACAGCCCTAACAGAATCATCTGATTCTATATTAATTAAGTTCTGTATTGCTCTTCCTTTAGAAGTTTTAGAACCTTCAGGTAATCTGTATACTTTTATCCAGAATACTTTTCCCAATTCTGTGAATATAAGCAGGTAATTATGTGTTTTAGCGACAAATAATAGTTCAGTAAAATCATCATCTTTACTTCCTGCTCCTTTTGAACCTACACCACCTCTACCTTGAGTTTTATATTCATTTAATAAGGTTCTCTTTATATATCCTTGATGTGATAAGGTGATAACCACATCTTCATTAGGGATCATATCCTCATCAGTGAATTCCTCAGCACTATGGATGATTTCAGTCCTTCTTTCATCACCATATTTGTCCTGCATTTCTTGCATTTCATCTTTGATGATGTTCATTCTTAAACCTTCATCAGCAAGCACCGATTCCAAGTATTCTATTAATTTCTTGATCTCTTCATATTCCTTAACAATTTTTTCTCTTTCAAGACCTGTTAGTCTTTGGAGTCTCATGTCAAGTATAGCTTTCGCTTGAATTTCAGATAATTCAAACTTCTCCATTAATCCTGTTCTAGCTATTTCAGGATCTCTAGATTCACGGATTAATTTTATGACCTCGTCAAGATTATCAAGGGCAATTAAGTATCCTTCTAAAATATGCGCTCTTTTTTGAGCCTCATCTAATTCGTATTGTGTTCTTCTAACGATTACCTCATGTCTATGATCAACATAATGCTTAATCATATCCTTCAGGTTAAGCGTTTCAGGACGACCTTTAACTAAGGCTACATTGTTAACGCTAAATGAAGTTTGAAGCTGAGTATATTTATATAAATTATTTAAAACAACGTTAGGAATAGCATCTTTACGTATCTCATATACGATTCTCAATCCATTTCTATCAGATTCGTCTCTTATATCGGAAATACCTTCAATTTTCTTTTCATTCACTAAGCCAGCAGTTTTTTCAATCATGCTAGCTTTGTTTACCAAATAAGGAATTTCAGTAACGATGATTCGCTCACGTCCATTTTTAAGCACTTCTATCTCAGCTTTAGCACGCATTACGATACGTCCTCTACCTGTTTCAAATGCAGCCTTAACTCCTTGATAACCATATATTGCAGCGCCTGTTGGGAAATCAGGAGCTGAAATATGTTCCATTAATTCGGGTATCGTAATATCGTTATTATCGATGTAAGCATGAATTCCATTTACTACCTCAGTTAAGTTATGAGGAGCCATATTGGTTGCCATACCCACTGCAATACCTGAAGCACCATTTAATAGAAGATTAGGAACCTTAGCTGGTAATACGGTAGGCTCTTTTAAAGAATCATCGAAGTTGAATTGATAGTCAACAGTATTTTTATTAATATCTGTTAACATTTCTTCCGCTATCCGTTGAAGCCTAGCCTCTGTATAACGCATTGCTGCAGGAGAATCACCATCAATGGATCCAAAATTTCCTTGACCATCCACCATTTGATAGCGAAGTGACCATGGTTGAGCCATACGAACCATGGTATCATAAACAGCAGAATCACCATGCGGGTGATACTTACCTAAAACCTCTCCTACGATTCTGGCTGACTTTTTATAGGGTCTATTATGAGCAAGCCCCAACTCTTGCATTCCGAAAAGAATTCTTCTGTGTACGGGTTTTAATCCGTCTCTAACATCAGGTAAAGCCCTTGAAATAATTACCGACATTGAATAATCAATGTAGGCACCTCTCATTTCATCCTCTATATTAATTGGGATGATTTTTTCATTTTCTCCTTCAGCCATAGATTTGTTTACTGTCTAAAAATAAATAAAGTGCAATTTAAGGATTTTTATTAAGCGGTGACAAAAATAATCATTTCATTTGCGTTTTAAAAAGGGAAATGCCTCTCTTTTTTCATTCAAATTATACGGATAATTCTCACCTACTTTTGGATTCTGCCATTTGTAAATTGGCTGTCCTCTGAATTTTTTAGAACCATGACGGTGTTCTTTTTGTGCTTCGCAATTTCCTATTGGACAATCTTTGAATAGCGGAAAACTGATTCTTACACCCAATTGAAACTGTAAATTCCACATTTTTGTATTAATGGATTCACCTGAAGGCATAAAGGTGTTAATAGATTTAAAATCAACAGAAGGTCTCATAACCAATCGGAAATATTCAGAAAAATTCTTTTCAATTGGTAAACTAACATTCCAATAATTACTTAAGCTTACAAGGCCAGCAGGAAACACATTATTTGATAATCTGAAGATACCATACTCAATATCAGCAAAATAGGAAAAATCCCAAAAGTCGTAGTATCGAACACCGGCAGTCAAATAATACTTTTTAGTGTAGAATCTGGAATAATCCGATTCATAGTTAGATATGTAATCAGGAAATCCTTTCAGCGCTAAATTAGCTTTTGAATTTATTTCAAATGTAGCACCCGCACCTACTCTAAACCTATTGTAATTAAAGTGGATTTTAAGATGTATAGGAATTGCATTTCCTCCCCCGACTAGTCTTTGTTCTAAACTATCGATTATATAAGTTCCATTAGAATCAGACTCCAATTCGGTAGTTTGAAAACGAATAGCTGATGATGTATCTAATGAATCAACAATTTGTGGTTGGTTAATCCAATTTGATAATCCAATTTGATTTCCTGAGGAATCTTGACCTAGCAAATATAAACCATTATTATTACTAAAAAGTCTGTAAGTATCGAGATTTTGTCGGTATCGAGTTGAACCATAGCCCACGGCTACTTCCGCAGAAAAGTGATTAAGAACTTTTCTTAAAAAGTTCGCATCAATATTCTTATCATTAGGAGGTGGCCCCCAGGGATTAAAAACCTGCCCTAAAGTTGGCTTAATGCTAATAAAAGCCAATAATAGAATAAAGAATGTGAAATATTTTATATTAAATCGGTTTCTCCCCAACGATTGATAATTTTAGTTGTACAAAAGTACAAAAATTATGCTAAAGCAAGTAATACATCTATTTTACCTCAAACGAGTCAACAAAATTATTAAATAATTCAACTTCCTCTAAGCCTGTTTGAGCCCCAATATTTTTTATTTTATCCCATTCAATTTTTCGGATTTTCCCTGGATTTAAAATATCCTCATCTCTTTCAAGAAATAATGATGATATAAAACGAATTAAGATGTAAGGCGCACGCATTACTCTTATCTTATAAGGAGTCTCTACCTCATTTGCTTTTTGCAAAGTTTTTTCCTCAAATAATATATTAAATATGTTTTTAATAGCAGTATAAAATGAAGCTTCCCAGTCTTTAAAATTTTTAATTAAAAACTTCATGCAATCTGCAACAGGGTCTTTTGATAGAAAAAAGCCCCCTTTAGATAATTTTCTAGCCTTTTTTTGCAGTGACATCTCTTCTTTGAAACTTATATTATCATTAGCCATTGCTATCCCAACAGCTGGACTTAATAATATTAATGAAAGAAAATCATGATTGCTGATCTCAAAGTATGGCGCGACTTTTTCAATGAAATCTTTTTTCAAGTCTTCCACAATCTTGTCAATGGATTTATCTTCTATAATAACTGCTATTTCTGCTTCAGTAAACATACTTATTTTGGTTTATAAAAGTTAAAATACATTAAATAATTGCAGAATACAATATTTATAGATAAAGCATAAAAATTATTAGATAGATATTATAAAAATGATTCTTGACTATTTTTTAACAGCGCTTCATGATCATTTTGAAGACTTTTATATAATTCAGGAGTCAAATAATCAAAAACCCATTTTCTGCTATAGGAATCTTTAGAATTTACATTATACACATATTCTAATTCAGTTAATTTTTTGTCCTTTTTACTCCAAATTAAAATCAAATGATCAGGTTTATTTTTTAATTCAAACACCCATTTTTGCAGATCATTGTTCAACTCTTGGAAGCTTATATTAGAAGAATTGTCTTTTATGTTAAATAATACTTCTGGGTTTATAAGCAATGGACTATGCAAACTGTCAGTTAAAATATCCGAATCAGAGTACTTAAATTGAAAACTTGATAAATTATATAACCAGTTCTTACCAGTATAAATAGTTTGCAAAAAATTATTTATTTCAGATTCAGATTTGCCGAAATAAGCATTGGAAATACCACTATAAGAATTACGATTTAAATCAACTATACCAAATAGTTTTTCAGCATACTGATCCTGAATTTTATACTGACTATATTCTACTTGATAGTAAAACTGCTTTTGGTTAACGAGTGAATCGTATATTTTAACCAAACCCTTATCATCAGGCTCAGAACATGAAATTCCAAAAATCAAAAGGCCAATAAATAAAATCCCTCTATGCATAAGTTATTAAGATTGGAAAATAATACAAACGCTTAATCTTTCATTGTATTACTAATCGCCAACAATACAATATTCTCAATTTACAAATAATTAAAAATATCGAAAAATATAAAAACTCTAATATGATTGGGGCGTTTACTTTTTGAAATAAAAATTTAGTTATGAACTCATTTGAATTTAAAAATCCTACTAAGATAATTTTTGGAGAAGGTGAAATAAAAAAGCTTTCTGATAATATACCTGCGAATAGCCATATTTTACTAGCATATGGAGGTGGAAGCATTAAGAAAAATGGCATTTATGATCAGGTAATTGAAGCTACTAAAGATTTTAAGGTTACTGAATTTTCTGGTATAGAGCCTAACCCACATTTTGAAACCTTAATGAAGGCAGTTGAAATCATACGTAATGAAAAAATTGATTTCATTTTAGCTGTTGGTGGTGGATCCGTGATCGATGGATGTAAATTCTTATCTGCAGCAACTTTTTATGATGGAGATGAATGGGATTTAGTGGCAAAAGGTCTCGCACGAAAACAAGAAAAAGTTTTACCGTTTGGTACAGTTTTAACTTTACCTGCTACAGGATCTGAAATGAATTCCGGATCAGTGGTGACGAAAGCTTCTACACAGGAGAAAAGAACTTTTGGAGGGCCACAATATTTCCCGGTTTTCTCAATTTGTGATCCTACCGTGATAAAATCTTTACCAAAACGACAAATAGCAAACGGAGTAGTAGATGCTTTCACTCATACTTTAGAGCAATATCTTACTTACAAACATGATGCTATTTTGCAGGACAGAATAGCGGAAGGTATTTTACAAACATTAATTGAGATTGGTCCTAAGGTTATGGAGGATCCAGCGGATTATAAAGCAGCATCTAATTTCATGTGGTCAGCCACAATGGCATTAAATGGAATACTTAGATTAGGAGTTCCTACAGACTGGGCTACTCATATGATAGCTCATGAGTTAACTGCTCTGCATGGAATTGATCACGCTAGAACATTAGCCATTATTGCTCCAAATCTTTACAAGAAATTGTTTGACGATAAAAAGGAGAAATTAGTGCAATATGGTAAAAGAGTATGGGGGTTAAGTGGTGAATCTGAAATTGAAATAGCCGAAAAAGCTATTGAAATGACCGTCTCTTTTTTCCAATCTCTTGGAATAGATACCAAACTTTCTGATTACACATCACAGTATGAAGCAACTCCTCAAACTGTGTATGATAGATTTAAGGAAAGAAAATGGTTAGGTTTGGGTGAGAGACAAAAAGTAGGTCCAGAAATAGCGAAAGAAATAGTTGAAATGAGTATTTAAGCAGCTTATCCTGAGCATTTCCTTAGGCCACAGAGTCTTTGAATTTTTCAAAATGGGAATGCTCAGTTTCTACTTTTTTCACTTTATCTACAATTACTTGATCAGTTTCCAGCTTTAACCTGATTTCTTTAATAGTGATATCTAAAAGCTTAACTTCATTAGTTAACTTATTTATTAACAATTCTTTTTCCTCAACTTCTTTACTGTATTCCATTAAATTACATAAACCAAGCATTGTGGCTACAGGAGCTCTTAATTGATGTCCATTTATAAAAGTGTATTCGGCCAACTTTTCATTTTTTCTCTCTAATTCCTTAGTCCTTTCATGCACCTTTTCTTCCAAGTGATTATTAAGCGATTGTAAAGTATCATTTAAGGATTTTAATTCTTCTGATTGCGCTAATATTTCCTTCTGTTGTATGGTTACCTTTTTATTAATTAGCTGCATAGTTTTAGAAAATGTATAACTAATATAAGCAGTAGAAAGAAAATGAATAATAGCATAACTCAATGCCAGATGAATCATAATATCTGGTGTATTTTCCTGAAAACTAAAACCTACGAAAGGCATTGTGAAGAGATAACCAGTTGGAATCAACAGTATTCTATGAAGTTTATGGAATCCTCTTGCAGCAACATAATTACAGATAATCCCTAAACTAAAAATTACAGTTGGAATGTAGGGTAAATGGATAAGACCTATAATCCATCCAATAAAAAAGAAATCAAATAAATTTTGACGAATTCCAATTCCCTTATCATTATTATTTTTAACATAATAATGAAATAATAAATAAGGTAATACAACAGCAACTACAGCTGTAAAAATATGCAATGAATTAAAACTATTGTTGGATATATGTAAGTATAGGAATAAATAAATAGCTAAAAATATATATCCTGCATATCGAAAAAGCAAAGAAGCTCTCCCGAAATAATCACAATCATTCCAAATATTTTTTAAAATAAGCATTATAACATCTTAATTTATGTAGTGGGATAGTATCAACCAATTGAAAATTGTATTATTTCATAAAAAATTCACTTATTCAACATTGAATACATTAATATATTATTATTTTAATATTCATAAAAAATATAAACTGTGTTAATATTTCAAACATAATAATGAAATGACTAGTTTATGAGTTTTAATTCACTCTAGCTCCCGAAATAATACGGTGGTTATACGTAAATACTGAATGCCAAAAATCCATAAAGATCACAAGTTTTTTGATTTTTCCGACTATGGAAGAATGCCTGCAATTTTCATGGCAACTGTAATAAAAAACACTAATATAACTCCTATTCATGTTACTATTGGGTTCGGAATTATTGGAGTGTTATCTGCTTACGCCATATATTTAGAAACCTTTGCTATAGCTGCTGTTGGTTTAATTCTAAAGTCTATTGTTGATGCAATGGATGGGGAGTTAGCAAGGATAAAGATGACCCCCTCTTACTCAGGAAGATATCTAGATTCTATATTTGACAGTTTGCTGAATCTATTATTTATATTTGTAATAGCTATTGTAACAAATCAAGCTTTTTCAATCGCTGTTTTATCCTATGTATGTATTCAGTTTCAAGGAACACTTTATAATTATTATTATGTAATACTAAGACATAATTCTGTAGGCGGTGATACTACAAGTCAGATATTTGAAATGGAACCACCAAAAGCATTTCCAATTGAAAGTCAAAAGTCAGTGAATATTTTATTTAAAACTTTTAAAATTCTTTATCTCCCTTTTGACAGCTTGATGTATGCACTAGATTCGAAAGCTTCAAAAAGCAAAAGGTTTCCTAATTGGTTTATGACTATGATTTCCCTTTATGGTTTAGGATTTCAATTAATGCTAATGGCTATTTTATTAGTATTAGGTATGATCAACTTAATTTTACCATTCTTTATATATTATACTGCACTTACAATTCCATTTTTATTATTGAGAAAATTGGCTCTAAAATAAAAAAGCCTCTTTGCGTTAGCAAAGAGGCTTGAATTATATCAGTTAAAAAGTATTATTTAACTGAATCAACTACGCTTTTGAAAGCTTCTGGATGATTCATAGCTAAATCAGCTAATACTTTTCTATTTAATTCTATTCCTTTTTTGTTTGCAGCTCCCATAAACTGAGAGTAAGACATACCGTGCTGTCTAGCACCAGCATTAATTCTTTGAATCCATAATTTTCTGAATTCTCTTTTCTTTTGTTTCCTATCTCTGTAGGCATACAACCAACCTTTTTCAACAGCATTTTTTGCTACTGTCCAAACGTTTTTCTTTCTACCCCAGTAGCCTTTAGCATACTTAAGGATTTTCTTTCTTCTAGCTCTTGAAGCTACGTGATTTACTGATCTTGGCATAAATTTTAATTTTTTGGAAATTGGTGATCAACTTGTATTGACTCTTGATAAAACCAAATATCCCGGTTTAACATTGAACCTTCGTTCTTTTTGTAATTTTGCGAAATATTAAAGGTTAAGCATATCTTTTACTCTTCCTTCATCAGACTTATGTACAAGTCCCATGTCAGTTAAGCGTCTTTTCTGCTTAGTTTCCTTTTTGGTTAAAATGTGACTTTTGAAAGCGTGTTTTCTTTTAATTTTACCGCTTCCAGTCAATTTAAACCTTTTTTTCGCGCCTGATTTTGTTTTTACTTTAGGCATTTATCTATTTATTTAAATTGGTTACTTATTTAGCTTGCTTAGCAGCAATGAAAAGAGTCATTCTTTTACCCTCTAACTTAGGCATTTGTTCCACTTTTCCGTACTCTTCTAATTCAGAAGCAAAACGCAATAATAAAAGCTCACCTCTATCTTTAAATACAATGGTTCTTCCTACGAAGTGTACATAAGCTTTAACTTTTGCACCATCTTTAAGGAATTTTTTAGCATGATTTAACTTAAATTCAAAATCATGATCGTCAGTGTTAGGCCCAAACCGTATCTCTTTGATCACCGTTTTTTGGGCTTTAGCTTTTATCTCTTTTTGCTTTTTCTTCTGTTCGTATTTAAACTTTGAATAGTCTATAATTTTACAAACAGGAGGGTCAGCTTTAGGAGATATTTCTACTAAGTCTAGCCCTTGCTCTTCAGCCATTCTTAGTGCTTCACCAATTGTATAGACGTCAACTTTTACATTATCACCAACTACACGAACCTCTCTAGCTCTAATTTTACTATTTACCTTGTAAGGTTCTTCCTCCCTACCTCTAGGTCTGTAGCTGCCTTTTTTTCGCATTTTACTAATATTAACCTCCTTTTTTTAATTTACAATGTGCAAATATCGTGATAAAAATTGGATTACAAAATTACAATCCAATTTCTAACCTTTAATTATTATTTATTTTCTATACTATCTGTAATCTTTTGATTAAAAAAAGATTTAAAATCTTCTAAACTCATAGATCCTTGATCTCCTTCACCATGTTTCCTAATCGACACTTTCCCTTCATTAGCTTCTTGTTCACCTACTATTAACATGTATGGAATCTTTTTGACTTCTGCATCTCTAATCTTTCTTCCGATTTTCTCATCTCTATGATCAATAAAACCAGTGATGTCATTCGCCTCTAATTCAGAATATACTTTATTGGCGTACTCAGCATATTTCTCAGAAATAGGGAGTATTGCAACTTGCTCAGGTGATAACCATAATGGGAAATTACCCGCACAGTGTTCTATCAATACGGCTACAAACCTTTCCATACTACCAAATGGTGCTCTATGGATCATTACCGGTCTGTGTTTACTATTATCTGCACCAACGTATTCTAATTCGAATCGTTCAGGCAAATTATAATCTACCTGTATAGTTCCTAATTGCCAACTTCTTCCCAAGGCATCTTTCACCATGAAATCAAGCTTAGGGCCATAGAATGCAGCCTCTCCTGTTTCAACTACTGTTTTCAACCCTTTTTCTTCTGCTGCTTCAATAATTGCTTTTTCAGCTTTATCCCAAACTTCATCTCCCCCTATATATTTCTCCTTATTATCAGGGTCCCTTAATGAAACCTGAGTAACGAAATCTTCAAAGCCTAAAGAATTGAATACGAATAGCACTAAATCAATTACTTTAATGAACTCCTCTTTAACCTGATCTGGTCTACAGAATATATGTGCGTCATCTTGAGTAAAACTTCTTACTCTTGTTAACCCATGAAGCTCACCACTTTGCTCATATCTATAAACAGTCCCAAACTCAGCCAACCGAACAGGAAGTTCTTTATAACTTCTTGGTTTTGTTTTATAGATTTCACAATGATGCGGACAGTTCATTGGTTTTAATAAATATTCCTCATCGCTTTCATGGTCATCGTCAGATGGAGCAGCTATCGGCTGGAAAGAATCTTTTCCATATTTTTCATAATGACCAGAAGTGATGTATAATTTTTTATTACCAATGTGAGGAGTGATTACAGCTTGGTAACCTGCTTTGATCTGAGCTTTCTTTAAGAAATTTTCTAATCGATCCCTCAACATAGTACCTTTAGGAAGCCACAATGGCAACCCCATCCCTACTTTTTCAGAAAAGGCAAACAATTCCATTTCTTTACCAAGCTTTCTATGGTCACGCTTTTTAGCTTCTTCTAAAAGTGTTAAATATTCTTTAAGCTCTTTTTGCTTAGGAAATGTGATACCATAGATTCTAGTAAGCTGTTTCCTCTTTTCATCTCCTCTCCAGTATGCACCTGCTATATTTAATAACTTAACTGCTTTGATATAGCCAGTATGAGGTATATGAGGCCCTCTACATAAATCAGTGAAATTACCTTGTTGATAGAACGTAATTTCGCCATCATTTAAGCCATCAATTAGTTCTAGTTTATACTCATCACCTTTTTCTTGATAGTATTCAACCGCATCTTTCTTAGAAATCTCAGAACGTTTAAATTCATTTTTTTGACGAGCCAACTCAAGCATTTTCTGCTCAATTTTTTCAAGCTCCTCTCCTTCTAAGACTTTATCACCAAAATCCACATCATAATAAAAACCATTTGCTATGGGTGGTCCAATACCAAATTTGATTCCAGGATAAAGTTCTTCCAGTGCCTCCGCTAATAAGTGAGCAGAAGAGTGCCAAAATGTATTTTGTCCCTCAGGGTCATTCCATGTCAATAATTGGACATGTGAATCTTCATTAATCTCACGTGAAGAATCCCAAACCTGACCATTAACTTTAGTTGACAATACATTTCGCGCTAAGCCTTCACTTATGCTTAAAGCAATCTCATGTCCTGTAATTCCTTTATCAAATTCTTTTACTGTGCCATCAGGCAAAGTGATATTTATTTTTTGACTCATTATATCTTAATTCTTGAAATACCTAAGGCAATACTTACCTAGAAATATAAAATACAAATATGCAATTTTTGATTTAATAAGCGCAAAATGATCGGAGGTAAAATTATATTAATTACCTATTATCTCCCCTTGTGAGTTTAATGTTTGTATAACCTCTCCTTTTTCACTGTAAATAAAAAATATTCCCGCTTCAACTTTAGCGTCTGCTAAAACTAATTCACTCTCATATTCAATGCTCCATAATTCTTCTAAATCTGTAGTATAATAATGTAATACTTGAACTCGCTGATCATCTTTGCTAGACTCTAAATTTATAAGTATGTTATCATTCAATAATATCATCTTATTTAAAGTAAATGTACTATCATGTAATAATACCAATGAACCGATATTCATATCAAAGGCTGCTGATGCTATGAAAGGATTATCTGCAATTGATCCATTTAATATCAATGTAGAATCTAATTCAATAGTGTTTAATACATATTTATTACTTTCATAAGTAGCCGCTACCTCATAAGAAGAAAAAATTGAATCTGATTCATAGGAGAAAAATTGAATTTGTTTTGCCATTTCATCACTCCTTTTTGTCGCCAATTCTAATATTTGCTTTACAATTGTTTTCTCCGTTTCTAAATATGCTTCAAATGAAGGCTCAAATTCCTCAAAGAAAGAATTAAAATCATTAAATATCCTTTCAGATATTAAATCTTCTATCTGCTCAATTAAAGCTAATTGCTTACTTAATTCTACTTGATATAATTCAACCAAATTAGCCCTTTGATAAATATTAGTTGAGTCAGCTAATACGGGGTATAGATTAGCATTATTGAATAGGTTCGTCTCATTTTTTTGAATTTTATAAGCTAAGATATTGAATATAGTATTTGTTTTGTCTAATTCTTTTAATCCTAAGCTTAAGTTTTCAGGAATTTCTAAATCCCTCAAGTCAGTGGGATCTTGAGCCTCTGTATTATTACTTAAATCTGAATTAAAATCATTAACTGTTTTAAGTAACAGTGCTTTAAATGGGATTACTTCTTTCTCAATTCTTTCTTGAAGCTTGCTTAAGTATGCTTCATAATCATAGATTTCTAAGTTGAAATTTTCTTGATCGAATTTTAGTTTATTTAGATCATTCCAATTCTCTATTTTACTTATATTCAAATCAGCTTGATGCTTAGGATGATTCATTGCATTAAGCTTTTCCGAGAAGGAAGTATATTCTACAATTAACTTATTGTAGGAAGTAACTATATCTGTTAATTTATCAATATCTTCTTGCTTAGCCCTTAATAAAAAGGCTAGTTCATCAGGAAATTTATTTTGGAATTTTAAGATCTTTTCTGAAAAATTTTCATAAGAAGATAATGTACTGATTTTAAGCTGGTAGATATCCTCTAACAATCCTAGCTTTTCTCTTATTGCCTCAATCTTATTTTCATAATCTAAATGAATATCAGAAATCTTAATACCAAACTTACCAGTTCTTAAATCCCGTCTATTATAAGCAGCATAATAATCATCATTTTTTCTGACCTCTCTATCGTCTACTAGTTCAATTGATTTTTTGTAAGCCTCAATAGCTTTATTAGCCATTGAATCAAATTGATTATGCGTAGGGAAAATGGGAATGGTATCTAATTTAGAAACTATGATTTCACCCAAATAAAAATAAGCATTGGCCTCGTCATCATTTTCAGATAAGAATGCTAGTAATTGTGGTTCCGCTGTTTTATAGTCTTTACTTTGAAGAAGCGGAAATAGATTTTTATATCTAATCCTCTGTGATTCAGCATTAAAACTAATAATATTAATTAAAAACAGAATGATTAGATATCTGCGCATGGTTCGTATTTAGGTTTTAAGTACTTATTGAATACAAAAGTAAATTATTCCAAGTAAACACCAAAACCATCATCTGACCAGTTAAAAGTAATATGTTCTTGAATGGTAGTCGCTATTTCTATACCCGTATAATTGGCAGCAATTGGAAATGATCTGTGTGCCCTATTCACAAGAAATGCAGTTTCGATCTTTTTAAGATCTAGATCTAAAATGGCTCTTTGAGCGTAAAATACAGTCTTTCCTGAATTTAATACATCATCTACCAATAAGACTACTGCTTCTGAAGAGTTATTTATTTCTTCACTTAATGAAACTGCTGAAGTTGCAGAAGATTTTTTATCAATATCAAGTTTGATAAAATGAGGATTTAAGTCACTTATTTCTCTTAATTCCTCACTTATTTTTTGAGCTAAAATAGAGCCCCCACCCTTAATTCCAATGATGTAAAGGTGCTCTTCTTTAAAATTATTCTCTAAAATTTGAAAAGCTATCCTTTTGATTTTACTCTGGATAGCTTCTCTATCTAATATCATATTGCTCTTTTGAAGCATAATATTAATTATTTTCAGGTATTGGCATTCTTTTACTGTCTTTAAAAGTAGATAAAATCACCATAGATTGCATACTATCAACTACTTCGATTTCACTTACCTTTTCCAACATTAGTTTTTGATATGAAGGAATATCTTTAGCAATGACTTTTAAAATAAAATCACTTGAACCTGTAACATGGTTACATTCGATAATCTCATCTACATCATCAATAGCTTCAATAAACTTATCAATATTTGATTTATTGTGTCCCTTTAAGGATACCATTACATAGGTACTTACACCTAAATTAATTTTTTCAGTATCAAGTTTAGCATGATAACTTTTGATAATACCCGCGTTTTCAAGCTTTTTTACACGCTCTAAAGTAGGCGCTGGAGATAACCCAATATCTTTAGATAACTGCGCATTTGTTATTCTTCCATCAACCTGAAGTATATCTAAAATCTTTTTGTCGATTTGATCTAATTTGAACGATAACATTTTATTTTATGGAGTTTAATAATTAATTACAAAATTAGTATTTATTATTGATTTCACCTGAAGAGAACGTCATTTTTACCAAATTTATTTTTGCGAATTCAATTTTTAATTGATGATAATATTGAAGTTTAAACATTCAACTAATTATATTACAATTCAGACTAAATTAAATATTAATTTTAAAAGCTTTTAATTTATTAACTAGATGTCTATTAATCCCTTACAAAATATTACGATTCAGCTTCATGAACAAAAATTCAATCTCGATCAATTTTTAAATATTAAAACATTTCAGGAAGATCATATTTTGAGTTCTATCAACTTTATTAATGATTTGTTAAGTGATAAACCAACTATCGTGCAAAAAACATCTGGCTCGACAGGCGCACCAAAAGCAATTAATATTTACAAAAGTCAGATTGAAGCCAGCGCTAAGTCAACCTTAAAAACACTATCAGTTCATAGTGGAGATAATGCATTATTATGTATTAATCCAGATTTTATAGGTGGTAAAATGATGATTGCACGAGCTTTAATTGGTGGGTTAAACTTAATTATAGCTCCAGTTAAAGGAAATCCTTTAAAGGATTTTAATAAAGATATTAAAATTGACTTCTTTTCTTTTGTCCCTTATCAGCTTGATAAAATTATTGACGAGACAGCTGAAAACATAAAGTTTTTAGATCAATCAAAAGCAATTATACTTGGAGGCGCCCCTGTTTCAGAATCTTTGAGTGAAAAAATCAAGAATAAATTTAAAAACACGAACGTATATAGCACTTACGGGATGACAGAAACTGTGTCTCACGTGGCACTTAAAAAAATTAATTCCTTTGAAAAAGAGGTATTCCAAGCTCTTGAAGGAGTATCGTTTTCAACTGATGAAAAAAGCCGGTTAATTATTCATGCCAAGAATATTAGTGGAATAGACGCGTTAAAAACAAATGATGTGGTGAAGCTCCACTCTACTACTTCATTTGAATGGTTAGGTAGACATGACTTCGTTATAAATTCAGGGGGTATAAAAATCCATCCAGAGCAACTTGAGCAAAAAATCTTAAAGATATTTAGTGATTATAACATTAGCAACAACTTTTTCATTTATGGAAAAGAAGATGAAATGCTTGGTGAAACTGTCAATTTATTGTTAGAAGGAGAAATAGATATAACTAAAATAAGGCAACTTTTAATTGATAATATAGAAAAATACCATCAGCCGAAATCAATACAATCTATTCCTAAATTTATCGAAACCCCTAGTGGGAAATTGAATAGAAATGAAAGTATTAAATTAGCTTTAGATTATAATCTTTAATCAACTGATATGCAGAAAACACTTAAAATAATCAGCTATATAATTATAGTAACTATAGCATTAATAATTGTAGTATTCGCTTTTTTCTACAAATCAGATATTCCAACCACTGTAAATGAAGAGAAATATTTTACTGAAGAATCTCGCTATATTACAGTTGATCAAAATAAGCTTCATATTAGAATTACTGGTCAGGGTCCAGCTTTACTTTTAATTCATGGAAGTTTCTCATCCCTTCATACTTGGGAAGTATGGCAAATGAATTTAGAAAATGATTTTACTACTATTTCTGTTGATTTACCAGGACATGGTTTAACTGGAGTAAATCCTCAAAATCTATATACCACTGATTATTATTCGGATTTACTTTGGAAGCTAGTTGATCAATTAAATTATGAAAGTATTTCTATAGCAGGTAATTCTATGGGAGGACAAGTAGCCTACAAAATGGCTTTGATGAATCCTAATAAGGTGAAGCAATTGATCCTTTTAAACTCATCAGGAGTAAGAAATCAAAAAAGGGTGATTAAAACTAATGATGGCTTTTCAGTTTTTGATTTAATTAATAACCCTATAAGTGCTCAACTTATGAAAAAAGTAACACCAAAATTTTTAGTAAAGATGAGCTTAAAACAAGTCTATTATGATCATTCCAAATTTAATGAATCCAAATTAGAGAGATATTATGATTTACTTTTAAATGAAGGCAATAGAGAAGCAACTATGGTGCGGTTTCAACAAAAATCTGATAGTCGTTTTGAGGAATTATCGAATTTAGAAATTCCTACACTGATTATTTGGGGAGAGCATGATAACTGGATTCCTGTTGAGAATGCTTATAAATTCAATAAAATTATTCCTAACAGCACATTAAAAATATATGAAAATACAGGCCATGTTCCAATGGAAGAAATGCCATTGGAAACCTCACAGCTTGCAAAAGAATTTATATTAAATCATTAGTTACGAAATCCCTGTCCTTTTAAGTCATCATATATAGCTTGTGCAGCAAATCTTCCTGAAGCCATTGCAGCATTAATGGAGCCATTTAAAAGATAATCTCCAGCTAAATATACGCCTTCCTGTACTTTTGATTGAGAAGGTTTCAATTGGTTTTGAAAATCATCTACTTGAGGCAAAGCATGAGGAATATTAAATGTTTTCAAATGCTCAATGGTGGCCTCCTTTAGTTTAGGGAAAAGCTCTATCAATTCATTTAAAACTTTAGTTTTTAGTTGTGCTTCATTTTCATTGTAATCCTTGGTGACAGATACAGAAATCAAATTACTTCCTTCTGGTGCATATTTTGAAGATGTATCACTCATGACCGTAACATTATTTGTCAGGTATTTTTCTTCTGGAACTAATGCTATTAAGGGCTTTCCAATAGGATCAATATCTGAACTAAAATATAGGTTTGTTACTTTCTGATCTTTTGAGAATTGACCTGACAGTTGCGGTAGCAATTTTTCAGGTTTTGTAGCAATGATGATAGCATCCGCTTCTAGTTCTTCACCTGAATCCAAAACAACTTTTCGCAATCCAACTTTTGAAACCTTATGACCTAATTTTATCTCGGTTTGAGAAAGCTGATCTGCTAGCATTTCTGGTATCTTTTGCATTCCATCTTCAGGTATAGCAGCAAATCCTTCTCCAAACATTTTGAATACAAACTCTAACATTCTTGAAGAAGTATTGAGCTCATTTTCTAAAAATATGCCTCCAAAAAAAGGTTTGAAAAACTGTTGGATAATCTGCTCACTAAAACCTTTATCTTGAAGAAAGGCTAATGCTGTTGTTTCTTTTTTTTCGAAAATTTGCCCTATGGAGGTGTTTTTTAAATTTCTATTCCATTGGAATATTTTAAGCTTATCTCCTAAGGTACCAACAGGAGAAAAGAGCATACTGAATATTGAATTGGGTTGTCTTAACGGATCTGATATTTTATAACTACCATTTTTAGAATCAATAATTTGAGCGCCTGGATTAAACCTTTTTAAATTTAATTTATCATAATCTAAATAGCGCTTAGCTTCAGGGTAAGCAGTTAAAAGTACTTGAAAGCCATGATCTAATAAATAGCCATCCACTTTATCAGTTTTAACTCTCCCTCCTATGCTTTCACTTCCTTCTAATATCGTTGGCTTAAAACCTGCTTTTTCTAATTCAATAGCAGCAGTTAACCCAGATAAACCTGCTCCTATAATTACAATTTTTTCGTTTTGCATAAATTCAATTAGTATTCTTTTTTTGCTTTTCGCATTCAATTATTGAAAACAAACTATTGTGTGTTGATATGGTTATCGGATAAAGAAAATTTTCTATTTATAACCATCTATTATTTTCTTCAAAGCTTCAGGCTCAATGGGTTTACTAATAAACCCACTAACAAAGGGATTTCCTTCCGCTTTCTTAAGATCTGCAGGATCAATAGAAGATGAAGTAATGTAGATTTTCATTTTATCATCTTTTCTAATTTTTTCTAATTCATCCATGAATTCCCATCCATCCATCATAGGCATATTGATATCAACTAAAAGAATTTCTGGTAATTCTGAGGGCTGGGTAGCTATTAAATGTTCTATGGCCTCTCTTCCATCGTAATAATGATATATATTTTCGGCAAAATTCTCATCCTTCATAATGAATTTGCTCACCCTTATAAACATATCATCATCATCAACTATGCAGATATTTTTAAATGTTGCCATCTTTTAAATATACTTTGAATTTTGAACCTACTCCCACCTTACTTTCAACTTCTATTTTTCCTCCCATTGATTCAATTTGATTTTTGGTTAAAAATAATCCTAAACCTCTTGAATGTTTTTGCGCATGAAATGTCTTAAACATTCCGAAGAGCTTGTTACCATACTTATCGAGGTCGATTCCTAAGCCGTTATCTTCTACCGTTATGATAACGATACCGTTAAAATTACGACTTTTAACTTTAACATAAGAATTCGGCTTATTTTTATCTTTATATTTTAAAGCATTTGTTAATAAATTACTAATTATGCTTTCTAAAAATGCGGGGACTGCATATACATTTATATTTTTAGGTACATCATTTATTATTGTCACATTTGATTTTTGGATAAAATTCTGAAAGGTATCCTGAAATGATTTTATAGATTCTGCCAGATTAATCACCTTCATATCATCAGTAGAAGAAACTACTGAAACTACATTATTTAAGTGATGTAAAGTCTCATCTAATTTGGTTGAAGCTATATTAAGCATTCTTAAATATTCATTTTCAGACAATTCAGGGAACTTCTTGTTAATCAAATACATTAAACCCTGAATATTGGCAGAGTGAGATCTCAAATTATGAGAAACTATATAGGTGAAGTTTTTCAATCTATTATTTTGGTCTTCAGCAATTTTCAAATATCGTTCTATTTCATTTTCACTTTCCTTTCTTTTACTAATATCTGAAATTATACCATCCATTCTGACAGCTTCTCCATTAACGTAAATGAATTTTCCTTTATTAAGTATCCATTTAAGATCTCCTTCCTTTGTTTTGATACGATATTCTGCTTCATAAAAGCCTTTCTCTTTTAACTCTTTCAATCCTTTTTCATATTCAGCTAAATCAGATTTAACTATGTTAGCTTTCCACTTATCTTCAGAAAATCCGTCTAAATAATATTCAGTATTGTAACCGGTTAGCTTCTTGATTGAAGGCGTGATATAATTCATATTTTCATCTGATAAATCAACTGACCAGATAACATCAGAAATATCTTTCAGAATATTTTCCATTCTGAATTGTGTATCAAAAAGCTTCTTCTCGGCATAGATTCTTTCTGTAATATCTGAAACAGAAAAAATTACATCCTGTATTTCTCCATTGTCAATTGTAAAAGGTGCTCCAGACACGGAGATGTACTTTATTTTACCATTACTCCAAGTTAAACCATGTTGTATATCTTTTACTGGCTTTTTTGTTCTCATCACCCTTACGAAGGGTAATTCCTCTTCAGGGTAAGGTTTTCCATCAAGTGTAATAGAATTCCAATCTGGGTCATTATATGCTTTCTCTAGAATCTTTGTTTTCTCTAATCCCAATATGTTTTCTGCACCAGAATTAGCAAAAGTAATTTCTCCGTACTTATTAATAATAATTAATGAAAGGGCCTTAGCATTGATTACATGGTTCAAAAACTCTCTTTCTTCTTCAAGTTCATTTTCAAGCTTTTTTCTCATGCTAATTTCCAAATGCATTCCAGAAACTCTTTTTGGAGACCCATCTTTTTTTCGTTCAACTACTGCACCTCTATTTAATATCCACACATAATGTCCAAACCTGTGTTTTGCCCTTAATTCAACTGAAAATTCACCCTTAGTTGGATCAGGAAAAATAGTTTCAATTATTTTATCTAGCTTTATTAAATCATCTTTATGAACTAATGAATGCCAATTTTCAATGGTAGGATCAAAATCAGAAGAGGAATAGCCCAGCATTTCAAACCATTTTTCATTTACCGTAAGCTTATTTGTTTCTAGATTCCAATCCCAATAACCAATTTCACTTGCCTCAAGAACAAACTTCAATCTTTCTTCACTTTCGGTCAGCCTTTCTTCTTGGATTTTTCGCTCTGTAATATCAGACTCTATTGCTATAAACTTGATTAATTTTCCATCTTTATCATATACAGGATTAAAGGTGATGGATACCCAATAGGTATCACCACTCTTTGTATAATTTAGAATTTCTTGAGTGAAAGGCTCTCTTTTTTTAATACCTATCCGATTAGCTTTTATATCACTTGGGTTGGTTTTAGGGCCATGTAAAAAACTTCCTGGTTTTTTACCAATAACTTCATTTAAAGTGTATTTCGTTTTTTTCTCAAAAGCAGCATTAACATATTCGATATAGCCATTTTCATCTGTTATTATCACAAGATTAGTAGTTTTCTCAGCTACAAGTGAAAGCTCCTCTAACATTTTTTGTCGTTCAAGTTCTTCTGAAATATCATGAACTATAGCAACAAACTGACTTTTAAAATTTTCGCGTCTTATTAATTGTAAAAAAACTTCAACTGGAATAACTTCACCGCTTTTAATTCTATGAAATGTCCTAAATCTTTTGTTTGCTAATTCACCTGATTTTAGAGGTTTAATTAGATCTTGAAATTTTTCATAGGGATATTCAGGTTTAATATCATAAGGGTGTAACTCATATAATTCTTCTTCCGAATATCCCATCATTTTAACAGCTCCTTGATTTACGTAGCTAAATTGTAAATCATCTTCATTAAATATAAAAATGCAATCATCCGTTTGATCTAAGGTAGTTTTAAAGGTGCTTAGAAATTCATGATTTTTAATATTTTCAGTTATATCAGTTTGAATGGCTATATATTTAATAACATCCCCTTTATCATTAAATACAGGGCTCACATCACAGGATACTATATATTCTAAACCTGATTTTGAATAATTAAGAATAGTTTGATTAAAAGGCTTGCCTGCTAATAATTTTTCTCTAAATGCTTGAATATCTTTTAAATCGGTATTTTCTCCTTGCAAAAAATGCCCTGGTTTCTTACCAATGACCTCTTCTAATTCATATCCCGTTAAACGTTCGAATGATTTATTTACAAATATGATACATCCATTATCATCAGTTATTACAATTGAATTGGTTGAATTTAATGGAACTAAAGATAATATGTCAGCTTCTTGTTCTTGTAGCTTTCTTTCTGTTATATCTAAATGAGAACCAATGAACCATTCCACCTCACCTGACTTCGTTCTAGAAACTACCTTACCTTTTGTAAGCACCCATCGCCACGTTCCGTTTTTATGGCGCATCCGGATTTCAGTAAAATACTCATTTGTAATTCCACTGAAATAATTACGTGCCTTATTTAAGGCATATTCACCATCATCGGGATGGGTAATATTTAAGAATTTTTCTACTGTTACTGGTTCAAGCTCTTTGAGTGAATATCCTATAATGTTAGCCCACTTTTCATTTACGATTAATTCGTTTGTTTGTATATTCCATTGCCAAATAGCTAAATCTAACTTATTTGAAATCTTATCAATGGATTCATTGATTTCATTTTGATATTGCAGAGCAGCAAGAAAATAAGTTTGATTTTTAAAATCTGTACAACAATAAAAATGAATGGAAATTTTCCCCGAAGAATGAAAAAGTGTTAATTCATTAATGTTTTTATCCGAAGGTTTCTCCTTATTTTTTTTTATTACTTCCTTCGTCAGAACATCTAAAAAATGTCCTTTAACTGTTTCAACTTCATCTAAATTATTTTTTAAAGAAGAGACCAGATGAATAGTTTTAGCTAATTTACTATCTATCAATACCTTATCAGAATCTCCTTGCTCCCAAAAGCAATATCCATCAGTTGCCAAATCATTGATTAAATCAAATACAATTGGATTCTGATTGAGACACTCATAAAGCTTATGTTTCAGCTTCTTCATTAAACCATAATTTATATTAAATATATTAAATTATGAGTAGATAGTACATTTTTATTTTTCTTTTTATTGTCTTAAATTAAGAAAGACTAATTGTTAAAATCATGAAAAATTCACTCAAAATCCCTACTCTTATTTTATTGACTTTTATTTTCAGTGTGCATTTAATAGCACAAGACAAAGTAGAAAATAGACTTGAAGTATCACCCCTTCATCACGAATGGGTAGAATTAGCTGCTGGTGATAAAACTTTGAAATCGTTTATTGTATATCCACAAGTTTCAGAACCAGTTAAAGCAGTCATTATCATACATGAAAACAGAGGTTTAACGGACTGGGTAAGGAATTTTGCTGACCAATTGGCAGCGGAAGGTTATATTGCCTTCGCTCCAGATATGTTATCAGATTTTAATGAGGAGTTTAGTCAGACTTCTGATTTCCCTTCTTCTGACGAGGCAAGAAATGCCATATATGAACTAGATCCAAAATGTGTAAGCTCTTATTTAAACGTTGCATTTAAATATTTAAAAAACTTGCCTGCTGCAAATGGAAGAGTTTCAGTTATTGGTTTTTGCTGGGGTGGTTCCCAATCTTTCCGATATGCTACCAACAATCCTGATTTGAAAGAAGCTTTAGTTTTTTATGGGACAGGGCCTAAAGAAAGTATTAAGTATATGGATATTCAAGCCCCGGTTTATGGTTTTTATGGTGAGAATGATCAAAGAGTTAATTCTACTATAGATGCCTCAAAAAAAGCTATGGACAATTATCAACATATTTTTGACTATGAAATTTATGAAGGTGCTGGACATGCGTATATGCGATCTGGTGATGATCCTGATGGACCCGAAGCAAATATTATGGCTAGAAATAAATCTTGGGAAAGAATGTTAATGATTTTAGGTCAATAAATAAAAAAGGCTGATCTATTTAAAGTAGATCAGCCTTTCTAAATTTATATCAAATCGAATTACATCGCTTCAATTACATTATCTACCTGATTACCGTCTTCATCCACTCTTACAACTTCTTTCAAATTCAACTGCTTTACTCCTTCTAATTGAGTTTCCGCATCACCAACAATGATATAATCCATTTCATCAACATTCATGTATTTATCCATAATGGCTATTATATCTTCTACAGTATATGATTTAAGTTTCTCCTGATTTCTTTTAATAAAATCTTTAGGCAGATCATAAGAAGAGATTTCCTGAAGTACACTTAACTTTTGATTTAAAGTCTCATATTCTCTTGCCTCTTGTCTGATTAAAGCTGTTCTAGCTTTTTCTAATTCAGTTTCATCATAATTGGCCTTATAGTTTTCAATAACTTCAGCAAAAGTCGCAACAGATTGAGGTGTTGTATTCGTTTTTACACTCGCAAAAGCTCCAAATGGGGCTTTTTCATTGCTTGACTGTAAGCTTGAATATGCGCCATAAGTATAGCCTTTTTCTTCCCTTAGTACTTGAAATAATTTACCACCTGAATTTCCGCCTAAACCATAATTCGCAACTGTTAATGGATAATAATCAGGATCTTTTCTAGAAACTGCAAGTCTTTGAACTCTAATAACAGATTGCTTAGCATTAGGGAAATTAGCAAAGTATATTTTCCCTTCACCAGGAACTTCTTTCATTTCATAAGTAGGCATTTCTACTTCTTTTGAAGCCCATTTTTCATTCAATCCATTCAATGCATTTTTAACATCTTCTTGAGAAACACTTCCTGCTACTTGGAAACCTGTTACATTTGGTGCAAAATTATCCGCATAAAAGGCTTTAAGGTCATCTATAGTTATACCTTCTACTGACTCAATAGTACCACTTAATGGTTGAGCAAAAATATGATTTTCCCCATATGTAATCTTATTAGCTACAGAAGAAGCTATTGCATTTGGATTAGCATTTCTTTGCTTAATATTATTAATTTGAGCTGTTTTGATACGAGCGAATTCATCAGCATCCCATCTAGGCTCTAATAACATCTCTTCAACAATTGCCATAGTTTCATCAAAATATCTGGCTAGGCAGTTACCATAAACAACTATCTCTTCATTAGAGGTATACATCCCAATATTAGCTCCCAATTGTCCAATTGCATCTTCCAACTCTTCAGGAGTTTTATTCTTAGTTCCCTCCTGCATAATATCAGTTATAAGATTTGCAACGCCTGGTTTCTCAGGATCATCTAATAAACCACCACCTTTAATTCTAAAGCTAAAGTTTACTAATGGTAATTCATTATTTTGAATACCTAATATCTTTAATCCATTTGCTAATTCAGCCTCATAAATATCTGGCGGAGTGATTAATGGCATTTCTCCTAATTCAGGTTCTTTTGAACGATCAATCTCACTAGGAGTCTTAGTATATTCAGCATCTTGATCTAAATCAGCCATAGTATTTTCTTCCATTGGCTTAACCTCTTCAATTTTAACGGTTGCCTTTTCAGAACCCTCTACGATTAATTCCAATTGTCCTTTAGGAACGAAACTGGTTATAATTGCAGGCTTATCTTTAATATATTTCTCATAAACACGCATTACATCTTCCTTCTCAACTGCTAAAATCTTATTGATGTCCTCAGTGATGTAACCAGGATTACCTGCAAACTCATTATAGTTACTTAACTGGAAAGCTTTTCCTAAAACACTTGAAATTCCGTTGTAGAAATTAGTTTCTTGTTCAGCTTTAATTCTTTGAAGATCTTTTTCCGAAAAGCCATTTGTTTCAAATTCACTTAATGCTTCTTCAATTGCAGCATAAACTGAGTCTAAGTCAATTCCATCTTTAGCTCTAACGCCAATGTTAAATTCACCCGCTAATTCACTTGATCGATTGTAAGCAAAAACCTGTGGAGCATATTCTGTTTCTTCTACTAACTTTTTATATAAAACCGCTCTTTTACCTTGGCTTAATATTTCACCTAAAGCAGTTAAAGCCCAAGAATCAGGATGATATTGTTCCACTGTAGGAAAAACCAATCTTAAGTCAGGCACCTTAGCATAATCATCTTCATGGTAAAGTTTTTTTGATTCCGTGAGTTTAACTGGCATAGCCTCCATTTTATTTTCTTCCCCACGAGATTGAATTTCACCGAAATACTTCTCAATCCACGCTTTTACTTGCTCTTTATCATAATCTCCAGCAATTACTAAAGTAGCGTTATTAGGACCATACCATTCGTTATAAAAATCTTTTACATCTTCTAATGTTGCAGCTTGTAAATCTTCAAGTTCACCTATTACCTCCCAATTGTAAGGGTGGTCTTTTGGGTATAAAGCTTTTTTAATCACATAACTACGATGTCCATAAGGCTGATTATCCACTCTTTGGCGTTTTTCATTTTGCACCACTGGCTTTTCATCCTCCAAATCTTTCTTGGTTACAGCATTAATAAAGAAGCCCATTCTGTCCGCTTCCATCCATAAAATTCTTTCTAATGCATCTTTTGGGACTACCTCATAATAAACCGTTCCATCGGTCCAAGTACCTCCATTAAAAGTACCTCCTAAATCATTAATGTTTTTGAAGAAAGCTCCCTCTTCCACATTTTCTGATTTTTGGAAAAGCATGTGCTCAAAGAAATGCGCAAATCCAGTTCTACCAGGCTTTTCACGGCTAGAACCTACATGCATTTGAATTGCTACGGCTGCGATTGGATCAGATTTATCTTCATGTAAAACTACCTCAAGTCCGTTTGGCAGTGTATATTTTTCATACTTAATAGATAAATCTGCCTTCTCCTCAGCTTTTTCACTAGGTTGACAGGCGGCCATGATGCCAATAAAAAGCATTAATGACCATGTTGATAATTTTCTCATAAATTATTGTTTAATTTTTATTCCCGAAGTTAAGAAGAATAAATTTTGCTTGAAAAGCGAATCAATAATATATCAGCGGAAAACTAATGAGTTAAGTGGTAGGAATTTTTAATTTATACCGTCTTAAAATTTTGCTTTAATGGATGATCTTCATCCAATTTTGAGAATGCTACTTTAACACTTTCATAACCTATATCATAAATCTCCTGAGCTTTAGATAATGAAAAAACCTTATAGTCAGACAATTTGTATGGCTCAATAAACAGATCGCATAATTGAGCTTGCTCTTTGGTTTGATAATTAATAGCCATCATTAAACTACGCTCCAACATCTCTTTCATATTATGATTAATATTTGCTGGGCCTACTGGGTTACAGTTTACACCAATAATGAAATCAGCTTTAGTATGTAATAAATTTGCAGGCATATTGTTAGTAATCCCTCCATCAACATAACTATCTTCACCCATCATAATTGGTTTAAAGATAACTGGTATACTTGCTGAAGCTAATAAAGGTTTAATTAATTCACCCGAATCAAAGTTCACGTTTTCACCTTTTGAATAATTAGTAGTTGAAATGATAAGAGGTATTTTTAAACTATTGAATGAATTATCAGGAAAATATTCTAGTAATAAACCTGAAATTTTCTCAAGGCTAACCAAACCAGACCAAGACATAGCAGGTCTAAAGAATTTCAAGAAATTAATGTCTGAAATAATTTCCAGAGTACGTTTTGGTAAGTATCCTGCTGCCAAAAATGCACCTGCAATTGCTCCAGCACTTGTACCAGAAATAATATCGGGTTTAATATTTTGCTCATAAAGGAATTGAGCAATACCTAAATGAGCAAAACCTCTTGCTCCACCACCAGAAAGTGCCAAACCAATTTTCATATTACTAACTCTGTTTTACGAATTTATAACACCTCAGATAATTTGAATGTTTGATCTAAACGAACACCTTTATCAGTGTTTTTGACTGTACAGCATTCATTTTGAGCATCATGTTCTAAAAATATGATATATTGATTATCAGCTGCTTCTTTCAAAAACTTCTCTTTTTCTGTTAAGGTTAAAAGAGGACGTGTATCATATCCCATTACATAAGGTAAGGGAATATGACCAACGGATGGCAATAAGTCAGCAGCAAATACAATGGTTTTATCTTTATACTTAATTTTAGGAATCATCTGTTTATCCGTATGGCCGTCCGCATACAAAATATCAAATTGTGAGAAGGGAGATGGTTTTCCTTTATCAGCAAAATGTAAATGACCACTTTCATGCATTGGCAAAATATTCTCTTTCAAGAAGCTAGCTTTTTCTCTAGCATTAGGTTCTGTAGCCCATTTCCAATGATCTTGGTTTGACCAATATTTGGCCTTTTTAAATTCAATATCTAATTTAGTATGATCGTCATCTTGCCATTTCACACCACCACCACAATGGTCAAAATGAAGATGCGTTAAAAACATATCGCTAACATCATTCTTTGAAAAACCTGCTTTTTTGAGTGATCCCTCTAGACTTGCTTCACCATGCAAATAAAAATGACTGAAGAACTTTTCACTTTGCTTATCTCCTATCCCATTATCAATCAAAATTAATTGATCACCATCTTCAATCGCCAAACATCGCATAGCCCATGTGCACATATTATTTTCATCAGCGGGAGTTGTGCGAGACCATAAAGATTTAGGAACCACACCAAACATGGCACCACCATCTAACTTAAAAAATCCTGTTTCTATAATATGTAAATTCATAATATGTTCTTTGTTTAAAAATCAAGTTATAAAAAAAATGGCTTTTAAAAATGAGAAAATCTACATTCTTAAAAGCCATTTTATAAATGGTGAATTTTTGTTATTTCACAACCCCCATATCACCGAATTTATTAATTCTTTCTTCTATACGCTTTTCTGCTGATTTCTTGTCTAAAGCCTTGAAATTCTTTAAAATTGTTTTCTTTACCTCTTCTGCAACTGCTTTTAAGTCAGTATGTGCACCACCTAAAGGCTCAGGAATGATAGCATCAATAAGTTTGTGTTTTAACATATCGGGTGCAGTTAACTTTAAGGCCTCTGCGGCTTGTTCTTTATAATCCCAGCTTCTCCACAAAATGGATGAACAGGATTCTGGAGAAATAACAGAATACCAAGTGTTTTCAAGCATCATCACCTTATCCCCTATTGCAATTCCTAAAGCACCTCCTGAAGCACCTTCACCTATAATAATACAGATAACTGGTACTTTAAGCATAAACATCTCTTTCAAGTTACGAGCGATCGCTTCTCCTTGACCTCTTTCTTCAGCTTCTAAACCTGGAAATGCGCCAGGAGTATCAATGAAAGTAACGATAGGTTTATTAAACTTTTCAGCCATTTTCATTAATCTTAAAGCTTTTCGATAGCCTTCAGGATTTGCCATCCCGAAATTTCGCATTTGGCGTTGCTTGGTATTTCTACCTTTTTGTTGACCAATAAACATAAATGTTTGTCCATCAACACTTCCAAAACCACCCACCATAGCTTTATCATCCTTTACCGTTCTATCACCATGGATTTCTACAAAATCTTCAGTGATTTCATAAATATAATCCAATGTGTAGGGCCTGTCTGGATGACGAGACAGCTGTACTCTTTGCCATCGGGTTAGATTTTGAAAAGTCTCTTTCTTTAGGGACACAATTTTATCTTCAAGTTTTTTTATGGCATCAGAAATATCTACATCACTTTCTTGTGCTAAAGACTTCATCCCAGCCAATTTATTTTCTAATTCTACTATAGGTTGTTCGAATTCCAAAAGCATGATTACAATTTGTTTGAAAGGGTAAAATTAATATTTAAATCTGAAGACTCACACAAAAATGAAGAAATGAAAAAAAATTGAAAAATTTTCTCATCAAGTTTTGCATTTAATAAATATGCGCCTACATTTGCATCTCCTTAAACGAAAGGATGCACAGAAAAGCTTTAAATAAATGATTTGAGGCAAAAAATAATTAAAAAAAATCAGCAAATAAATTTTGAATATTAAAAATAAAATTCAGTTATTTGCATCCCGATTTCAAAGAGAGAAACAGAAATAAAATATAAAAATTGGTCTGGTAGTTCAGTTGGTTAGAATGCCTGCCTGTCACGCAGGAGGTCGCGAGTTCGAGTCTCGTCCAGACCGCTTTAAAGCATCCTCAAAAGGGATGCTTTTTTTGTTTCTGCCATAAAATTCATTACCATTTCTCTCTACATCTTCTTCTTTCCATATATTTGAAGTCTAAATCTATAACCTTATGAAAAAAGCCATTATTGTGGTTAGCATTCTGCTTTGCATCCTTGCTTCATCATTAATTTATTTTTTCTATTTAAAGCCAGTAGCTAAAAATAAACCATTAATGGCAGTACCACCTTCTGCCAGTATTATTTTTGAAATTGAAAATCCGTTTGAACAATGGACTAATCTAACTGAAAACAGCATTTGGAATTATTTGAAATCGGATCCCTACTTTAAAGAAATTGGAGAGGATATGGATGAGCTTACGAGAGATATGAAATCCAATGAAAACATATGGGAATTGGTAATGAATCGTCCCATGGTAATGTCCATTCATAAAACTCGCACAGAGGATTATGACTTTCTATATGTAATTGATCTACAGCGCGCAACCTCTTTAAACTTTGCAAAAAACTACATTAAAGACTTTAGCGATGATATTGAAAAGGTATATACTAGAGATTTTCAACAACAAGAAATTATCGAAATACAATTTAAAGACACTCCCACACGCTATTATTTATACCTCTATGAAAACTTATTAAGCATCTCTTCTACTCATGCTTTGATAGAAGAATCAATTGCACAATTAAAACGTCCTATCATTATTCGTGATTTTGATTTTATTGATATAAGTGAAGAATTGAAATCACATGATCTTAATATGTATATTAACTATAAAGAACTACCAAAATATCTCTCGATTTGGATTGAAAACGATGAACTGAATCATGATCTATTCAAAATGTTAAAATATAGTGGTTTGTCATTAAAAGCGAATGATCAAAAGCTTTCAGCAAGTGGATATGCAAGTATTGAAAAGAATCAAAAGAACTTATTAACTGCATTAATGAAAGCGGGCCAAGGCGAAAGTCGAATAGGTACTATTGTTCCTGACAATGCATCCTACTATATGAGCCTCACTTTTGAAGATACAAAAAGCTTCTATAAGGAAATGGAAGCTTTATTAGAAAATGAAGAAGAAGGCGCTTCATACCTAGAGAGTAAACAGAAAATTGAAAACTATCTTAACATCTCAATTGAAGACAATTTTTTGAATTGGATTGAAGAAGAAATAGTCTTAATACAGCTGAACTCTAATAGTGATAAAAATAAAGTAGAACTTGCAATAGCAATACGTCATGAAGATTTTGAAGAAGCACAAAATCAATTAAACTATATTGAAGAACAAATACGAAAGAAAACACCAGTAAAATTTAAACGAATACAATATAAAAATCACGAGATCCAGTTTTTGTCTATAAAAGGCTTCTTTAAACTTCTTTTAGGAAAAGCATTTTCAGCTATAGATAAACCTTATTATACTGTTATGGAAGATTATGTAGTCTTTAGCAATTCTCCCAGAACATTAGGTAAAATAATTACAGCTGTTCAGGAGAAACGAACATTAGACCATACTAAAGAATATGCAGTTTTCATGGAAAACTTTCAATATGAAGCAAATTTATTTATCTATTTAAGTTCAAATGAATTATTAAGTGATGCTATAAGAATTCTCGATGATAAATCATGGAAAGAGTTGAAAATTCATGAAGACTACTTCCGAAGTTTTCCTATGATAGGTTTACAGTTAGGCGCTGAAGGGGATTTATTAAGGCATCAAATTCAAATGAATTACCTAAATCATGAGCAAATCACAAATTGGCATGCTCTAGTTAATGAAAGTATTCAATATACAGAAATCGCTGAAGGGAAAGACAAAACTGATGATGAAGATTTAATATCGGTTGAAAATATTTTACCTGAAGACTTTAATAGTAAGAGTTTTATAGAATATTTTGAGAATGGAGAAGTCAAATTTGAAGTATCCTTGAAAGACGGAAAAAAGCAAGGCCGGTATTTTCAATTTGATAGTCTAGGTAATATGATTATTAAAGGCCGTTACAGAAATGATGAAAAGTCAGGCATTTGGCGCTTTTATGATGAAAATGGAGAATTAATACGAAAAGAACGATTCTAATTATCGATATTTTTTCATAATAAGTATTAGTCATCTTTACAATCTCATAAATACTAATTAATTTAGCATTTACTAATATATTTAGCTTTATGAGAAGTTTAGGAAGTTTATTAAGAGCCGGTTATGTACCCCATAAAGGACAAGAATTCTATCAAGCCTACAGTGAAATACCAAGTCTGCGTTTTGTAGATATAGAAAAAAGGAAAAGAAGAGACACTGAATATTTATTTGAGCCAGGGAGTCATGATAATTTAGATCATTACTTTTTATGGCCTTATTTTCCTGGCAATCCTATACAATCTGTTCAATTAATAAAGCCTATTCCCTTTTTTGCTACACGCAAAAAGTACCCTCTAAAAGAAGGGGCTCTGCGCTACAAGGATATTATTTGTTATACTGAAGAAACCATCTATCTATTCCCTACATTTTTCAGGCCCTTTTATTAAAGAATGTGACCACCTTATTCTTTATATGTAATACCGTTTTTCATCACAAAATCAACCTGACGCATATTTTTTATATCCTCTAAAGGATTACCTTCAACAGCAATTATATCAGCTAGGAAGCCTGCTTTTATATGACCTAACTGATTGAGATGAAATATACTTGCATTGCCACTGGTAGCAGATTTTAACACAGATTTTGTATCCATTCCATATTCAACCATCAACTCCATCTCTCTGTAATTCTCTCCATGTGTAAAAACACCTACATCTCCACCAAATGCAATTTTAACTCCTGATTTTAATGCTAATTGAAATGACTCCTTTTTCTGTTTTATTCTAACAGGCATAGTAGCATCACTCCCATCCCAACCTCTATAACGAGAGATCGCATCCCCAGCAGCAATAGTCGGACATAATGCAACTCCCTTTTCTTTCATTAAGGCAAATACTTCAGCTGTACCACCATCACCATGCTCTATAGTTTCTACCCCTGCTAGTGTTGCATTACGCATTCCTTCGGGTGTAGAAGCATGTGCCACTACATAAGTTCCAGCAGTTTTAGCGGTTTTTACCATAATAACTAATTCATCCAACATGAAAGTAGTTTGACTTGAAGCTCCTGCTTGCCATCTATAATCTGCATACACTTTTATAAAGTCAGCACCATTTCCAAATTGTCTGCGAACTGCTGCAATGCATTCAGATTCTCCACTAACCATTTCTGCACCAAGCGGCACATCCACACCTTCATGAAATCCTTTTGGGCCATAAGCTCCAGTGGCCACTATAGCAGGACCTGCCACTAATAATCTGGGACCTGAAATTATTCCTTTTTCTATACTTTGTTTAACTGCTACATCGGCATAACCAGCCCCTTCACTTCCTAAATCCCGCATAGTAGTGACTCCAGCCATTAAGGAATTTTGAACATGGACGGCTGCTCGAATAGCTCTTTCCTCATGCGATTCTTTTAAAACCTGATCATTCCAGTCCGTTTCATTGTAAGGATGTAATAATATGTGAGAATGACCCTCAATTATACCAGGCATCAATGTTTTGCCTTCTAACATTATTGTTTTTGTCCCTTCTGGAGTTTGTATTTTATTTACTGATCCAACGGCAGTAATTAAGTTATCTTCAACTAAAACCACCCAGCTATCATGAAGATTTTCACCATCAAATACAAATTGCGGTTTTAATAAATATTGAGCTTGAATATTAATTCCAATCAGTAAAAATATAACCAGCGCAAATACTTTGTTTTTAATAATTCTTTTCGAAGTCATCTTTAAAGATAATAAAGAATCCTAAAATTTATTCTGAATAATAAGATGCCATTAAAATAATGGTAAAAAAAAGAGCTCAAATGAGCTCCTTTTACACCAATTATACTCTATATTTAATATAAGTAATCTAATGCGGTTTTATCATCATTATTAAATGGCCTATTACTTCCATCAGTACATGCTAGCATCCAAGAAGCGTCAGCTGCTGAAGCGCCTGTTGGAGTGCCAGGAATATGATTAGCACCTACTCCACCATCTCCTTCATTTGCAGTTGATCCACCACAGCTTATACTTCTGTCAAAATAATCAGTATGACGGAAACCAATACAGTGTCCCATTTCATGAGCAATAATTGTAGCAATTCCATCTGTACTTAAACCGTAAGTTGACTCAAGTATACCACTCATTTTGATTTCATTATAAGGTTCGCAAGATGAAGTTGGGAAACCTGCAGAACCTAATACACCTCTTCTCTCATCTCTTCTACTCAATCTAGTCATGACAATATCTGCCTGATTCTGATTAGTAATTCTTTGAAATGAAATAGTTAAGTTCTCAGCATTAAATCTACTGATAGCCTCATCTAAACCTGCAATCATTGCAGGACTATATCCTCTTCTACCTTCATCAGCATACATTGTAATCACTCTCGGACCACATACTAAATTATCAGTACTATATTGTTCTGATTCAGGTAAGAAGCTAGGTCTTTCCATTTTAGCAATAGTTTCATCTGTAAGATAAATATCACCTTCAACTAAATAACCCTCTTCAAATAGCATTGGAGCTTGGTCATTTACATTGAAACCTAAGTCTTCTAATTTTTGGATAACTGATGGATCAACAGCGAACTCATCAACTTGTAAAGCTTCTTCTTCTTGACATGAGAAAAAGAACATTGCGCATGCAAAAAGCGCAGTTGTCAGTAGTCTTGACTTTGTTAACATAAATTTTAGATTTTGGTTAATTAATAGTGCAAGCCTATTGAAATATTTTTATTTCCCCAATATTATTCTGTAAAAACATCATAATAAAGATTATATTATTATAATTCTACAACGATAGATTAGAATAATTTAATTGTTTCAACAATTATTAATTGTTTAGCTAATTTTGTAATCTTTCAAACAAAAAAAGCCACTACTAATAGCGGCTCTTCATTCAACTTAATTTATAATCTATTAATATAAGTAGTTTAATGCAGTTTTGTCATCATTATTGAATGGTCTATCGCTTCCATCAGTACATGCTAACATCCATGATTTAGCAGCAGCAGAAGCGCCAGTTGGGGTACCAGGAATATGATTTGCTCCTACTCCACCATCACCTTCATTTGCAGTAGATCCACCACAGCTGATGCTTCTGTCAAAATAATCTGTATGACGGAAACCGATGCAATGGCCCATTTCATGAGCTATAATAGTTGCGATACCGTTAGTGCTTAAACCATAAGATGACTCTAACACCCCACTCATTTTGATTTCACCATATGGATCACAAGATGAAGTTGGGAATCCTGCAGAACCTAAAACGCCTCTTCTCTCATCTCTTTTGCTTAATCTTGTCATTACAATATCTGCTTGGCTCTGATTTGAGATTCTTTGGAAAGTAATGGTTAAATTTTCAGCATTAAATCTTCTGATTGCCTCATCTAATCCAGCTATCATTGCTGAGCTATAACCGTTTCTTCCACCTTCTGGAGCATACATCGTAATCACTCTCGGACCACACACTAAATTATCAGTACTGTATTGTTCTGCATCCGGAATAAAACTTGGTCTTTCCATTTTAGCGATAGTTTCATCCGTAAGGTAAATATCACCTTCTACTAAATACCCACCTTCAAAAACCATAGGTGCTTGATCATTTACATTGAATCCTAAATCTTCTAATTTCTGGATAACTGATGGATCAACAGCAAATTCATTTATTTGCAATGATTCTTCTTCCTGACATGAAACGAAGAAGGCTGCGCCAACCATTAATGCAATTGCGAGTAATTTCGACTTTTTAAACATATTATTTTGATTTAGTTAGTTAATACCAACAATCCTATTGATATAAATTAATAAAAGCAATATTATTTTGTTTAAAAATTAATTTTTAGATAAAATTATCATAAAAGTAATATTTGGTATAAGGAATAATTATATGTTTGAACTACTAAATCTCAAATCACCTATAAAACTTACATAAAATACAGTCATATCCATATATACTACCAGTCATAAAATAAAAAAGCCGCTCATGTTTTCATGAGCGGCTTCCTTACGAACTTTGTTCTAATTAAGCATCTTCATAAGTTGGAGCCATTCTGCTCACAATCTCTTGATATTTAGCTTTTAAATCAGGATCAACCGATAAAGTTGATTTGATAGTTTTATAAGTTTTAACGCCTACCATACTTTTAGCTAAAATATTTAAAGCTTCTTTGATAGCATCAGTTCTTTTTTCTTTCTCTTTAATGATTAAGCCCATGAATTGAACCTCAAAATCATTAGCTCCTAATTCTCTTAATTTAGCCTCATCGTCCCCAGCACTCTCTAATTCACTGTATCTCTTCGTGTCAAAACCTTCTTGCTGCTCAATTAAACTTTGGATAGCCGGACTAACCTCCGCTTTCATTTGTTCAATAACCTGCATCATTAATGCGAAATTATATAAATCTTTGTCCGAAATTTCTGAATCTTGCGCCATAACAGCAGTAGAGTTTAAAAATACTAAAGCCGCTAAAGCCAACATCCCTTGTCTCACTATTCTTTTCATAATTGTTTTGATAATTGGTTTTTAGATTAGATTACAAACTTAAAAACCCGAATTAAAGCTTTTTGTTGCCATAAGGCAAATATTTTAATTATTTTTAGTCAAAAAGTAACATAAATGAGAAAAGTAGTTTATTATTTAAGTACTTGCGACACATGCAAAAAGATTATGTCTCAATTGGATTTAACTGATTTTGAGAAGATTGATATTAAAAATAATCCACTATCAGAACCTCAATTATTAGAATTATATGCGAATACTGAATCTTATGAAGCCTTATTTAACAAAAGAGCGATAAAGTATCGTCAGCAAGGTTTGAATGAAAAAGATTTATCTGAAAACGATTTTAAAAAGTTGCTTTTAGAAGAGTATACTTTCTTAAAAAGACCAGTATTTTTAATAAATGGAGAATTGTTTGTTGGAAATGCTAAAAAAACTGTTGAAAATCTAAAAGAGAAAATAGGCAAATAGCTATTCTTTAATATACTTCTTGATAGAAGAGTTATCTTCCCAGCTTTTAACATTATTAAAATCTAATAATTTAAGTTGAATATTATATTCTATGTAAGGATTGCCTCTGTTATCATATTCCGTTGCTTCTATACTTCCTGAAATATAAAAATTCGAAGCAATTCTTAATTTGGGATCAGTATATTCAATTAATTCAGAAGCTTTAGCATACTTTATAAAGTATTGAGCTAAATTCTCACCCCCATTTTTGAAATTGCTATCAAATTTTCTAACGCTAATCCTAGGTTTTAAAGATTGACCTTTACTATAATCTTGAATTACTCTCGAATCAATTAAATTATTAAATAACTCATTAGTAACAATTTCAGCATCAGTTTTATTCCATCTTCCACTCAAATCAATATCATTAGAAGTATCAGTTTTTAATACCTGCTTAGGACTACAAGCATAAATAATGATAAGGAATAGTAAAGAAAGGTATTTCATAGTTCTAAAATTTTACGATTCCTTTTACGTTCAAAAATCTTGCCGAAAGTGAATTAGGAACAGCAAAAGTATTTGAACTAACATCTTCGATCCAAGTATATGAAATCGTATTGGTAACGCCTAAAACATTTAAGACATCCACACCAAACCAAATAGACTCAATATAATCATTTGATTGAATTCTTTCTCCCCTAAACTGCTTCGAAAATCCAACATCCATTCTTCTATACCATTCACCTGTAAAAATATTCCGATTATTTAAGCTGTTTGGTGGACCAAAAGGTAAACCAGAACCTATTTGTAATTTTAAATTTACTCTTAGTGTGGGATCATTAATAAAATTATCTTGAAAGAATATTGAGGCTGTTACTCTTTGATCAGTTGGCCTTCTAATATAATCTTTATCATCTTCTTGAATATCTTCTTCGGTTGATAATAAACCTAAACTAAACCACGACTCAGTTCCTGGAATGAATTCACCACTAAATCTAAAATCCGTACCATAGGCATAGCCATTGGCAGTCAACTCTGGTCTGTACCTCAACCTGATATTATCTACATCAAAAGGAATTATATTGAATAAGTATTTATAATAGATAGAAGAATTAAGCTGGAATGGTCTTTCCCATATTTGTAAATTTTTAGTGTATGCCCCTACTAAATGAAAAGCAGATTGAGCGCGAACTTCCGGTAGAATATTACCTGAAAAATCTCTTAATTCTCGATAAAATGGATATTGCCTATATAGTCCGGTAGATATATTTAATTGGCCACTTTTGTCTGGATGTAAAAGTAATTGATATTGAACCCTTGGACTAAACAGTAATTCGTCCGTATTTGAACCATAATTTATGCGAAATCCGGTATTTAAGGATTGTCGACTATCGAGTTGCCATTCGTGCTGAATATAAAGATTAGTAAAAAATGCCCTCAATTCATTTTCCTGCTCTATTACCCTATCCACCTGAACAAAATTTGCTGAATCTCTAAAATCGAATTCATCTAAATAATCATCCACAAATTGATTTTTATGTTCTATTCCAAAAGCTAATAAATGCTGACCATTGATTTGCCAATCATTTCGAATTATAGCTTGAGCAACCTGAGCATATAGGAAGTTTCGTGCATAATTATAATTAGCACCTATTCCTCTTAAGCTTATACATTGATCAAAAGTATCTGATGAAAGATCACTGTCCACATCACAGAGCTGATAAAAGCCTTCTGTATTATTGTATTCAAATTCTGCAGTAGAGAAGGCTGAAAGAATAACGGATGTTCTAAAATTATCAGTAAATAAATGTCTTAATCGAGCACCACCTTGAAAACTTTTATAAGTTAGTGCTTCAGCCCCTTCATAGCGTACAAAAAACCGTAGTTTTTGTTGAAAGGGTCCAAAATCAGTATTACGCGAAGCTGGCTCAAAACGATAATCATTTTGGGCAAATACCGCCAAAATATCAAGTGACGTTTGATCTGATATTTGATAATTATAAAAGGCCTGAAAATCTAAGAAGCGAGGAAGATATTCGCCTGAAGTTTCAAATGTATTAAATAGATATTTAGCATTTTTATATCTTAACCCAAGTAACAAATTGTCTTTTTCATTAAATTGGGTAGATAAATAACCAGAAGCGCCTAATAGGCCAAGATTAATATTTCCTTCTGTTTCAGCAGTAGTTTTATAATCTATTAACAGGTTACTTGATAATTTATCACCGTATTTTGCCTCCCAGCCGCCAGGGGAAAAATTAATGCTCTGAACTAAATCCGGATTGATAAAACTTAAGCCTTCTTGCTGACCTGCCCGAACTAAAAAAGGACGATAAATTTCAATACCATTAACATAAACCAAATTTTCATCAAAATTACCACCTCTTACTGCATAAGAGCTGCTTAACTCATTATTTGAAACCACGCCAGGTAATGTAGCAATCACTTGGTTAAACTCATTAAATGGAGTTGCCATTTCATTAACTGATAAGGGCTTAACTCTCTTAAAACCGTTATTGGGTAGCAGGTCAGTTGTACTATTTACATCAACTTGATTTAGTAAAAGGTTGTCTACTTTTAACTGAATGAATAGGGAATCAGAAGGCTTTAATTCCTTTTCAATATTAATGTAGCTGACATGAGTAAACCTTAATCTGTAGCTTTCAGCATTGGGCAAGGATAAATTAAAAAAACCCAAACTGTCAGTCTGGGTATAATATTGTGTACCAATAAGCTGAATGCTTACTGAAGAAATACCTTCATTTGTTCTATCATCCACCACTCTCCCTTTCAAATTTTGACTCTGAGCCAAGAATGAAATTAGAGTAAAGAATAGAATTGCTAATAAACGCATTAATGCACGGAATTTATGCAACAGAAACGTTCTTTAACTCCTTTATAGTATTTATTGGATCGTCTGATTTGAAAACAAAACTACCCGCAACTAAAACATCTGCTCCAGCTTCCAACAATTTTGGAGCATTATCCAAATTAACACCTCCATCTATTTCAATTAAGGTTGTAGCATTTTGATCTGCTATCAATTCTTTTAATTGTCTTACCTTAGTATAAGTTTGCTCAATAAACTTTTGTCCTCCAAAACCAGGATTTACAGACATCATACAAACTAAATCCGTATCTTGAATTACATTCTCTAATAAAGACACATTTGTATGAGGATTTATTGCTACGCCTGCTCTCAACCCTAAATCTCTAATAGCTTGCAATGTTCTATGTAGATGTGGGCTTGCCTCATAATGAACTGAAATTGTAGCAGCACCTGCATCATGAAAAGCTTGAATATAATTTTCAGGTTTTTCAATCATTAGGTGAACATCCAATGGTTTTTGAGCGTGCTTATAAATGGCTTCGCACACTGGTAAACCAAAAGAGATATTAGGTACAAAAACACCGTCCATAATATCAACATGGATATAATCGGCTTGACTTTCGTTTAACATTTCCACATCTCTTTGCAAATTTGCAAAGTCAGCGGCTAGTACTGATGGGGCTATTAAATGACTCATGCCGCAAATATAGGAAAATTGATTTTACCGACCATCTATGCACTCAAAAATGCCGCACCAAATACTCCAGCACTATCTCCTAATTTTGGTTTTACGATAGGAGTTTTCATTTCAGGATTGAAAGTAAATTCTTTTACAGATTCTACACCTTCATCATATAGAGCGGGTATATTCCCTACTCCACCTCCAATTATAATGACATCAGGGTCAATAACATTTACAATTACAGATAATCCTTTACCAAAAAAATGAATTAATCTATCATAGGTTTGTTTTGCATAGTTATCCTCAGCTACATCTTGAATAATATTTTTCAGTTTTTTACCCTTTCCAGAAATACTTTTATAATATCTTTCTAATGCCTTCCCCGCTAATAATGTTTCTACACAACCATGTTTACCACAATAACAATCCTCTCCGGCCTCATCTAAGAAAATATGCCCCCACTCACCCGCAATGCCATGTTTACCATTCCAAACTTTTCCATTTATCACCAATCCTCCGCCTACACCAGAACCCATAATCACTCCAAAAACTACTTCTGCTTTAGGGAATTCATCTTTCACGACACCCATTCTAGTTTCAGCTATAGCAAAACAGTTCGCATCATTCGCCATATGAACAGGAATCGATAATACTTTTTCTAAATCTTTATGTAGGGGTTTATGATTTAGATTAGTTGAATTACTATTTTTTAATAATCCTGTTTCTGGATCGGTAGAACCCGGTGTTCCAATTCCTATTGATGTGGGTCTGTAGCCAATCTTTTCAGCCATTTGATCTACAAGTAATTTGATTCTACTCACTACATGATCATAACCCTGTTCAGCCTGTGTATCTATACGTTCGCGAATAAGCACTTCTGGATCTTCTTTAGATTTTAAAACAACCCCTTCAATTTTTGTTCCTCCCAAGTCAATGCCCCAAAGCGTATTTTGATTTTCCATGCTTATGAATTTGATACTTAGCTAATATGATTGATAAATTATTTTAATGGAAACAATTTTAAGGAAAATAATAAAATATGAAGATTAGAAATAAAAAAGGCACTCAGAAACTGAGTGCCAAAACATGAAAACTAATTTATAACAAGCTAAACTAGTAGTCTTCACCACCGCCATCATAGTCACCACGATCACGGCCGCCTTTTCTCTTGTTGGAATTAAGTCTATAATCAAATGATAAAGTTATTGTCCTAGTCCTCCATTGAAATTCTGAATCATAAAAGAAATCTTCTCCAACTGTTGTTGTTCTCCATTTACGTGTATTGAATAAATCTCTTACGTTTAAGGCCAAAGTAGCTTTTTCATTCAATAACTCTTTACTAAAACCTAAATCCACCATGTAGAACGCTTTTCTAGTTCCCTGAGTAGTTTGTTGAGGGGCTCTGTAAAATGCACTTAATTGAAAATTGAAATCATTGCTAAATGACATTTGTGAGGTTGCTCTACCCGACATAGTAAAGGTTTCAGCTTCAAATACTTGTTCATTTACCACTCCATAAGTTTCCGAATAGAAAACATTTAGATTTCCATTTAATCTCCACCAATCATTTAGATCATGAGAATAATTATTTTCAATTCCGATAGAATTACGTTCCGCTAAATTTTGTGGTTGACTGTAGGTAATACCATCAATTACAGTATTAATTCGTTCTGTAACGCCTGTAGTTCTTCTGTAATATAGACCTGAATATAAGGTTGCGTCACTAAAATTGTTAACCAGTCCTACTTCATATGAATCCGTGAATTCTGGATTTAAATTGGGATTACCAATTCTGATATTTCTATCATCATTGAAATTTGAAAATGGATTCAATGATCTAAACCGAGGTCTATCGAATCTTCTACTGTAGCTTGCTTGTAAAGTATGAAGCTTAGTGAATTCGTAAGTCATGAATACAGATGGGAATAGATTTATATAATCTCTTCTATTTACTGTATCAACGGGTGATTTTAATTGAGTGGTGATATCAGTTAACTCAGTTCTTAAACCAATTTGATAAGTGAATTTATCATATTCAGAATTATATATGGCGTATATTGCATGGATATTTTCGTTGTAAACAAAGTCATTTGTGAAATCACTCAATACACTATCTTGTTCCTGACCTTCAACTTCTTGCGTTACTTCGTATTGATTAGTAATGGTTCTTAAAGTACTTCGCCATCCCGCTTCAAATGATTTATTTTCACCTAATGGTTTTACATAATTTGCTTGCATTAAAATATTTTCAGCAAATTCATTGATGATAGATCTTTGTTGAATACTATCTACATATTCATCTCTATCAATGATATACCTTTCATTTCTTAAATCTGAATCTTCTGTTTCTGAATTGTTTCTGTATTGAAAATCAGCTGTTAATTTATGCTCACTATCATTTCCAAATGATTTAGTAAAATTAAGATCATATTCTAACACTTCTTCATCTTCCAATTCATCCTGAATACGTACAGACCTTCTTAATAATTCACGGCTTGATCTATCGATACCATCGTAATCATCGTAATAATTATAGCTTAGATTATTCTCATCCGAAATTCTATACAGGAATGAACCTGTTAAGGTTGTATTTTTATTAAAACTATAGTCAAGTCCAAACCTTGAATTTTGTGAAATACCGCTTCTTTGTCTATCACGATCCACATAAGTTGAATAAGTGGTATCTTCTGGAGTAAACTCCTGATCTATATATCCCCCACCAAAATTCTCTCTATATTGAATTCCGTAACTACCAAATAAATTTATATTACCTCTTCTGTAATTCAAATTTCCATTAACTCCCGAGATTAAAGGATAACCAAGATTGGCGCTAAAACTTCCATTTAGACCTCCTTTTTTCTCTTTCTTCATAATGATGTTAATGATTCCTGCATTCCCTTCTGCTTCATATCTTGCTGATGGATTGGTAATAACCTCTACTCTTTCTATTTGATCAGCTTGAATTTGTCTCAAAGCAGAAGCACCACTTATTCCTACTAATCCTGATGGTCTGCCATCAATTAAAATACGAACGTTTCCGCTTCCTCTTAAAGAAACATTCCCTTCAATATCTACCGTAACGCTGGGTAAATTATCTAATAAAGACTCTGCGTTACTTCCAATATTACTTAAATCCTCTCCAACATTAAAAACTCTTTTATCAAGTTTCATTTCCATTTGAGGTCTTTTTGCTACCACCTCAACTTCTGAAAGTTGGTTTACATCTTCACTTAGTTCAATAGTTCCTAAATTGATAGTAGGCTGATTTGCAACTATCTTTCTATTAATTGTTTGATATGAAATAAACTGAATTCTTAAGTTATATTCTCCTGATTGTATTTGTAAGCTAAACTCGCCAGATTCAGGAGTTACAGTTCCCGTGATTAATTCTTCATTTTGATCAAAAATACTAATATTAGCATAACCTAATGGAGCTTTAGTATTTGCATCGATTAACTTACCTGTGATTTTAGTTTGAGCATTTAGGTTGAAGCCCGTAAACACCACTAGAATTATAACTAGTACTCTTAAAAGATATTTCTTTTTCAACTGCATAACGATCATTAAATCTTCTTTGCTACAAATTTAGTATCCAATTCTGAAGAAAATTTGAATTTTCAAGTTTCAACAAAAAATTAATGTCGCTACAAGTATTTTTTTAATTAAATTGTTTAAGAAATATCAATAATCGTAATCAAGTCAAATAAAACTTATTCCGATATTGTAATTTGATGGAGTTGCTCCCTATTAATATATTTTATATCTAAACCACTCACCTTGCATATTTTATGAATTATGGCTAATCCTAATCCTAATGAAGAACTACTTTGATTACCTTTTTTAAATCTTGCAAAAAGTAGTTCGGTAGCATGATTGATTGCTTTCCCTGAATTCTCTATGATAAGTTTTTTATCTTCTAAATAGATTTTAATAAAACCATCCTCTTTCAAATTATGCTTAATAGCATTATTAATTAGGTTGGTAATAAGAATCTCAAGTAAAACTGGATGAATGTTCCAATTCACCTCTTCATTAAGCTTTTTGGTTAATTGAATACCCTTTAATAAAATAAGTTCCTCATATTCTTCTAAAAAATTTTCAAGCACTTCATTAACATTTGTATTTTCAGTTTGCTCGAATTCTTGATTATCAATTTTAGCCAATAAAGTGAGTGTATTCCCTATTTTCGACAGATTGGTAAGACTTTTTGTTGCATCTGAAACTAATTTTTTCTGTTCCTCCGTTAAAACTCCTTCTTGTAGTAATTCTAATTTGCCTTTAGCAATACTAATCGGGGTTTGAATTTCATGACTGGCATTTTCAGTAAATTCCTTTAATGATTGATAATCAGCCGTAATCTTTTTCGCCATTTGACTTATAAACTGATTTAAGCGCTTAAATTCTTTGGTTCTTGTATCGCTTAAATGGATCGCCTCATTCTGTTTAATATCAAAATTCTTAATGGCTGAAAGCGTTGCTTCGAAAGGGCTTAATAATTCTTTAGAAATAAACCAACTGCCAATTATTACGACTACAAACAAGAGTATATAGATTTTAACCATCGATTCAATAACCCCATCTACTATATCATCCTGCTCAATTATGATATCATATAGAATTATCTTATAGAAATTACCTTCAATCTTTTTACCTACTTCTAATTTATTATGTTTTTCAGGTCTTTCTAAAGTGCTGTGATACACTATGGTATCAGAAAAAATTATATTATTTATTTCGATAGAATCCTTTTGAGGCTTTATGATTACCTTATCTCTTATTATATCTTTCTCTGGTTGTCTTCTTTTAATGTAGCGTTCGGTAGAGCTTAATCTTTCTTCTAGGAACCATCTCTCTTCCTTTTTCACTTCATTAGAAATAATTTTTATTGTAACAATTCCACCAATTATAAAGACTATTAAAGAAAGTATAAGGTATAGAAAAACTATCTTAGTGATTAATCTCATAATTATTGAGCTTTTAATTTATAACCAACGCCATAAACTGTTTCTATAATATCTGAACCAGAAATTTTCTGTATTTTTTTTCTTAGGTTTTTGATGTGTTGATAAACGAAATCAAAATTATCACTCTGATCAATAAAATCTCCCCAAAGATGTTCTGCTATATTCTGCTTTGTTAGTACTCTTTTAGCATTATTCGCAAAAAACAAGAGCATTTCATATTCTTTTTTCGTTAAATCTAATAATTCACTATTAACAGAAACTTCCTTCTTATCCGTGTCTATTGTAATATTATTTAATTCAATTGTATTACTGCTTTCTTGTTTCCTGGTTCTATAAATTGCTTTTAATCTAGAGGTTAATTCAAGCAAGTGAAAAGGCTTACCTAAATAATCATCCGCACCTGCATCTAAACCTCTAACCTTGTCATCAATCGAGTTTTTGGCTGATAATATTAGTGTACCTATATTTTTTCTATTAGCACGTAGGGAATACAACAAATCCATTCCATTCCCATCAGGCAACATTAGATCTATTATAACAATATCATATTCGTAAGCAGCCAATTTATCAGTAGCAGTAAAGAAATCAGGAGCAATGCTTGATTGAAATCCCTCTTTTTTGAGAAATTCAAATATATTATTGGCCAATTCTTCCTGATCTTCAACGATTAGAACTTTCATATCATCATTACTAAAATGGTTTGATAACAAATAATAGTATTCAAACCTTAAAATCTAAAATACGACATAAATCTGAAGTAATTTTGAAGAAATTATATTATGCCGAAATTGATATAAATAAAACACTCAAACAGTTGAAAAAATAAAATTAAAATCAGAATTTAAAGTAAATTATCATTAATGAGTTCTGATCATCAAAATATTTCAAAAGAATTAGAAGAGCTAAACTATAAATTATTAGAGGCTCAGAAATTAGCTAAAATAGGAAATTGGGAAGCAAATGTAGATACAGGTATTATTCACTGGTCCCCAACAGTGTTTGAAATATTTGATTGTGATCCTCAAAGCTACAATCCTACAATCGATTCATTTAAACAAATGGTTCATCCAGAGGATGAAAAAAAAGTTTTTGAAGAAGACGTTAATGCTTTTGAAACCGGTCATTTTAATCTTACACATCGAATCATTACTCAGAAAGGAAACACTAAATATGTAACTCAACTTGCCACTAAGATTAACAATACTGACGAATTAATCTTTAGAGGTACCATACAAGATGTTACGCAATTAAAAGAAATTGAAAAGGAATTAAAACGTGAAAAAGAAAGGCATGATTTAATTATAGATGGTGCTAATCTGGGTACTTATCAATGGAATCTAGAAGAAAACGTACTCCATATCAATGAAAATTACGCTCAAATGCTTGGCTATAAGCTGGATGAATTAAAGCCATTTTATATGGAGGATTGGTTAGAAAAATTACATCCTGATGATGTAGAAATGATTACGAATGTGTTTGCCGATAACTACAAATTAAAAAAGGATAGTTATGACTTCGAATTAAGAGCAAAGCATAAAAAAGGTCATTGGGTATGGATTCAAGATATTGGAAAAGTAGGCGTATGGTCAGATGATGGCCAGCCAATTGAAGTATTTGGAACCCATATTGAAATCTCAGAAAGAAAAAAAGCTGAAATTGAATTAGATAGAACTAAGTCATTATTACTTCAAACAAACATTATCACTAAAACTGGAGGTTGGGGTTGGAATTTGGAAACTGGTGATATATCGTGGACTGAAAATACAAAACATATTTATGAAGTTGATGATAATTATAAACCCCATTTTGACACCATATTTGACTTTTTATCAGATCCAAAGGAAGAACCACGAATCAGAAAAATCATTGAAAATAGTATCAAAAAACAAAAAAGCTTTGACATTGAATTACAATTAGTCTCTGCAAAAGGTAAACAGTTTTGGGTAAGAACAATTGGAATCCCTGAAGTAAAAAACGGTAAAATAACCAGTATATATGGCACAGTCCAAAATATTGACAGTATTAAAAACAATCAACTACAACTTGAAGAAAAAACAAAACAATATAATGAATTAGTAGAATATATACCGGTTGGAGTTTATAAACTCAGTAGAGATGGACAATTAAACTATATGAGTCCTCAATTTCTGAAAATTATAGGGCGAGAAGGAAAAATGATTGATACAGCAGAATTTGCTCATAAAATTGTTCACCCAGAAGATTTAATGATGTTTAACAATGCTAATAGTCAAGCATTAGAAAATTATGAATCCTTTAGCTTAGAATTTAGAATAATAGTTAATGGTGAAACTAAGTGGGTTAAAGCTTCCTCTCAACCCACGCAAGATAGCAATGGAAATTGGTATTGGTTTGGTTCAATATCCGATATAACCTACAGAAAAAAAACTGAGCTAAAAATTAAGAATAGTGAACAACAGCTTCAGAATATTATAAGCTCAATGCAGGAAGCATTATTGTTTTATGATTCTAAAGGGATCATAAGATCAATGAATGAAAGTGCAGCTAATATTTTAGACCTTGATAAATCAGAAATCATTGGTAATAGATATATGCAAACCATCATTAAATTATTGGATAATGATGGAAATGAATTAAAAGATGAAGAGCATCCGGTTGGAAAAGCATTAAGAAGTAAAAAGTCTGCCAAAAATATCCGCGTTCATCTACTTAATTCAAAAACCAAAAAGAGTTTATGGATAGAAGCAAATATTAAAATAATTGAAGAAGAAAATTCATATTGGGCTTTAGTAACATTCACAGATGTTACTGAAAGAATTAAGTCTGAAAAACAATTAATAGAAGCTAAAATGGCGGCTGAATCTGCCAACCTAGCAAAATCAAGTTTCCTGGCCAATATGAGTCATGAAATTAGAACTCCATTAAATGGTGTAATTGGATTTTCAGACCTATTAAGAAAGACGGATTTAAACGTTTTACAATCAGATTATACTCAACACATTTATAATTCTGCTCATTCTCTTTTAGGAATTATTAATGACATTCTTGATTTCTCTAAAATTGAAGCAGGAAAAATGAAACTGCAAATGGAGGAATTAAATGGGCTTGAGCTAGTTGAATCTGCTATTAGTTTCATTACGTTTCAAGCTTCACAAAAAGATCTTGAACTTATTATAAACTATGATCCTAACACTCCTATTTACTTCATATCAGATGAATTAAGAGTAAGACAAATTTTAATAAACTTGCTAGGAAATGCAGTAAAATTTACTGAAAAAGGTTCTATTAAAGTAAACGTAAAAAAGATTGGCAATAAACTAAGGTTTGAAGTTGTTGATTCAGGAATAGGTATATCTAAAAATCAACAAAAGAATATATTTAGCGCTTTTGAACAAGCGGATGTTTCCACCACTAGAAAATTCGGAGGATCAGGATTAGGGCTTACTATTTCTAATAAACTACTGAAAATTATGAACAGTAAGCTTGAATTGGAAAGTAAAGAAAATATTGGAAGTAATTTTTCTTTTAGTATTGACCTACAGGACCCAAAAGAAAGTCTTAAATCATTAATTAAAAAGCATAAGTTCAAGAGCGTAAAAAATATATTGATTTTAGATGATAATAAGGATCAAATAGAGGCTTTAAAAAGTATTTTTGATAATATTGAATGTTCCACTTTATATTTCAACTCGCCAGTTGACGCTCAAAAATCCATCACAAAAGATGATAATCATGATTTAATCATTATAGATGAAGAAATGCCAAATATTAATGGAACTGAGTTTTTAAAGATTTTATCCGAAAGATCATTATTGAAAAGCCAAAGAATTATCTTTTTACATAAACATATTGAAAGTGAATTCTTTTATTCTGATTTCACAGAGAATAAAAATATATATAAAACTCCTAAGCCAATTTTACCGAGTAAGTTAATTAATTTGATAGTGAAAATTGACTCTAATGAATCGGATTTAATTAACCATCATCATTCAAAAAATGAGAGTGAAATACAATTTATTGAAATTAATAAGATCTTGATAGCTGAGGATAATGAAATCAATAAATTTTTGATTTTTAATATACTTGAAAATACGATTCCTAATGCTGAAATTATTCATGCTGATAATGGTGAAATTGCAGTTGAAAAATTTAAAAAGCATCAACCTGACTTAATTTTAATGGATATTCAAATGCCAGTTTTAAGTGGAATTGAAGCAACTGAACTGATTAGAACGATTGAAAACCCAAATCAGAGAACTCCAATAATAGCCTTATCGGCAGGTGTACTCAAAGAAGAAAAGCAAAAAGCTTTGGATGCTGGCATTGATGATTTTCTTGAGAAACCTCTGATACAACAAGATTTCATAAATACTATTAAAAAGCTTCAAAACAACGGTCTCATTAAAAAGCAAAAGTCTAATCAATATAATAAGCAACAAAAATTTAAAACTTTTAATAAAGCTGAATTAATGAAGCGATTAAATGATAATCAATCTCACTATGAAAGCTTCATTTCTTTAGCCAAAGAAAACATGCTTACATTTGAGCGACAAATAAAAGATTGTATTGAAAATGAAAATCTCCAAATATTAAGAGCTATTCTTCATAAATTGAAAGGAACCGCTTTAGCTGCTTGCTTTGAAAATTTAGGATTGCTTATTGACCAATTTGAGCGACCTAGTTATTATAATAAATCAGTTACTAAATACATGAAATCTCTAATAATACCTGAATTACAGAAAATTCATAAATTATTATTACAAGAGGAAATTTAAGATGTACAAGATTACTTTTGTTTAATCTTTTATAAAACTATTTCCACAAAAATAATACATCAATAGGAATTGTTTTAAAAGGTAAAACTGCTACTAATCTAAAGTTTAGTTTTATAAAAATATAAATATTAAAACCATATCTTTAAAAAATATCATAATCAATAAATTTCTTTAAAGAATGATAAATAATACCTTACATCTAGTGTTATTTATCCCTTTCAAATTGCGAAACATTCTTTAATAATTATGGTAATTACTTAAAATTTAAAACGTAATTCCATTATGATAGAGCAAGTAACAGACGATAATTTAGAGCAGGAGTTAAAAAGTAATGAAAGAGTAGTTGTTAAATTTTATGCTGATTGGTGTGGAGTTTGTAAAGCATTCAACCCACAATTTGAAAGAATGGTTGCAGACTCACCTAGTAACATCAAATTCTTAGAAATCAATGCACCTGATAACCCAAAAGCAAGATTATCAGCTGGTGTATATAGTTTACCATTTTTTGCAAGTTATGAAAATGGAGAATTAAAGGATAAAATATCAAGTGCTGATAAAAGCAAAGTTCAAGACCTTATTGATAATTTACTTCCTGAAAAGGAATTAAATTAAAAAAACCGGCCAAAAGGCCGGTTTTTTTGTTTTTTCCACTAAAATGAACACCATTATTCATTTTCATATTTCTCTTTAAACTTTTTATACAGTCTTTGTTGGTGAGCCTCCAACGTAACTTGTCGGCCTTCAATAAAAACATATTCAAGTTTATTTCCTTCCATATCTAATATATCTCCTTTTGAAATTACCAATGAAGCTATTTTATCTTTTTCAAGACTTCCAATTTTATCTGAAACACCCATTATTTCAGCCGGATTTAAACTTACCATTTGTAAAGCTTCTTCTTTTGAAAGTCCGTAAGCAGCGGCTGTTCCTGCACTAAAAGGTAAATTCCTAACTTGCATTACTGAACCCCATTGACCAATTGCCACTTTTAACCCAGCCTTATGTAGTAAATAAGGAGTTTTATAAGGCATGTCTACTGCATCAGAATTCCTACTTGGTAGTCTTAATGTCTCTTCAACTATAATTGGAATTTCATTTTCCAATAAAAAGTCTTTAACATAATAAGCTTGGTCACCTCCTACCAGTACCATCTTCTGAACTCCCACAGATTGAGCAAATTGAATAGATTCTAATATCTCTTTTGCTCTGTCAGTATGAATATAAAGAGTTTTACTTCCATCAAATAAGCCTTTCATGGCTTCAAGCTTAAGATTAGTAACTTCAGTAGAACTTAATTCACTATAAGATACTGCGTCATTAAAGAATACCTTAAGCTCTTCATATTGCTTATCATATTCTTTATTTTCTCTCCACTCTGTTTCTCCTAACCACCATCTTGGATATTGTAATTTTGAAGGCCAATTCAGATGAATTCCTTCATCATTCTTTAATACCGCATCTTCCCAGTTCCATGCATCTAAATCCATTACGGAACTACTTCCTGATATCCTTCCCCCTCTTGGTGTGGTCTGTGCATAAAGCACTCCGTTAAATCGGGTGGTAGGTATAATTTCAGAATCTGTATTATAAGCGATTAATGCTCTAACATTAGGATTAAACTCACCTGTTTCATCCTGATCACGAGTAGCTCTAACTGCTGAGATTTCTTCTAATCCCATAATGGTATTACTGGCTATTAATCCAGGATATACATGCATACCTTCAGCATCAATTACTTTATACGAGGATAGATCTAATCTGACTTTTGATGCATCTGCAACATTTGTGATTACTCCATTCTCAAAAGTGATAACTGAATTCTCAATTACTTCACCATTTCCAATGTGAGCGGTTGCATTCATAATAGCTATCGGCTCTTTTTGCGGTTCACCTGGTGCAGGAACTTGAGCATGAGCTAATATGCTGCAAAAACTCAATATTACTATTCCTATTATTTTAAATATCTTCATGTCCACTTACTTTAAAGATGAATAATTTTGAATTTCAGTCTCACACTCATATATAATTTGAGATTTAGGCATTACTTTTTGAGTAGGTTTACCATTAGACTTAGCACCTCTCATTTTATTAACCAATCTTGCTCTTTCAGCTTGGATAGCGTCTAATTTTGCTTCTTGTTCTTCTCTATCAAAGAATACTGTACCCTCAATTATCGTTTTATCTGCTTTAGCATAAATTGAAAGAGGTTCATCTGTCCACAAAACAACATCCGCATCTTTTCCTTCTTTAATGCTTCCCATCCTATCATCTAAATGAAGTAATTTGGCAGGATTTAAGGTTACCATTTTTAGAGCTTCCTCAACTGGAACATCACCATATTTCATAGTTTTACCGGCTTCTTGATTTAGTCTTCTACCCATCTCTGCATCATCTGAATTGATCGCGGTAACAACCCCCTCACCACTCATTAAAGCTGCATTATAAGGTATCGCATCATTCACTTCAAATTTGTAAGCCCACCAATCTGAAAATGTTGAGCCTCCAACTCCGTGTTCTTTCATTTTGTCAGCTAATTTATAGCCTTCTAAAATATGTGTAAATGTATTAATTCTAAAGCCATGTCTTTCAGCTACCTTCATGAGCATATTAATCTCTGACTGCACATAAGAGTGGCAAGTAATAAATCGATCACTGTTAAGAATTTCAACTAAGGTTTCTAATTCCATATCCTTTCTTGGAGCCGCAGTATTCGCTTGATCTCTTTTTGATAATTGATTGTAGGATTTCCATTCTGCTTCATACTCTCTTGCTCTTGTAAAAGCATCCTCAAACACTTGCTCTGCTCCCATTCTAGTTTGAGGGAATCTTACAGTGTTTCTTTCTCCCCAGTTAGACTGCTTCACATTTTCTCCCAATGCAAATTTTATGAATTTATCAGACCATGATATTTTCATTTCTTCAGGACTATATCCCCACTTTAATTTTACAATGGCCGATCTACCTCCGATTGGGTTAGCAGAGCCATGTAATAATTGAGAAGCCACAACTCCCCCTGATAATTGACGATAAATATTGATATCTTCTGAATCAACTACGTCCTCAATATTAACTTCAGCAGTAACAGATTCAGATCCTTCATTTACTCCTCTGCTAATTGCAATATGAGAGTGCTCATCAATAATTCCAGGTGTTAAATGCTTTCCTGTTCCATCAATCTCTCTAGCATTTGAAGCACTTAAATTTTTACCGATTTTAGATATTTTACCATTTTCTAATAAAACATCAGTATTTTCTAATACTCCATCTTCTTCGTTGGTCCAAACGGTTGCATTTTTAATAAGAATAGTTTCGGATTTCGGCTTCGTTTCATTCCCATGGGCAACAAATGGGTATATAAGATTTCCGATGCTTTCAGATTCTTCATCATCAGGAGATTTTTCTTTAACTTCTTCAGACTCTTCGTTATCAGCATTTTTTCTAGCCGACCATTCAACCCAACTACCATCTGCTATTCTTGCTTTACCAGCTAGTCCATCTTTAGTTAACCACCCAGACATACGAACTGCACCTATTGATTCGTTTTCCTCATCCGTGAATGAAAGTGAAATTAGCTGCTTCTTTATATCTGATTTTAATTTGTATGATGTGCTATCATTTATAACAATCTTGAAATCTTCACTTCCAGATTTTCCACTAACCATTAAATTATATTCTTGCTCTCCTACTGAAAGATCATATTTACCCGCCAAATCGGGAGAGGCAATATCATGATATTTGTATCCATTACCTTGTACCCAGTTCTCATAAATTTTGGTTCCCTTTTGAACAGGACTTCCATCAGTTATTATAAAATTGGCAATTTTTCCTTTTGATAAACTTCCTAACCTATCATCCATTTTAATTAATCTTGCAGGAGTGATCGTTAGAGCTTTTAAAGCTTCCTCTTCTGAAAAACCTACTTCGATAGATTTTGAAAGCATTTCTTGAAGCTTGCTAACGTCTTTTAATCCATCAGCAGTAATAGAAAAATTAATACCTTTATCCTTAAGCATTTTTAAATTATAAGGAGCCATTTCCCAATGCTTCATTTCAGCTAAACTTACATTTAATGCATCAAATGGATCTTCTACATCATACGCTTCAGGATAGTTTACAGGAATGATTAGAGAAGCATTTGTAGCACCAATCTCATCTAATCGCTGATACTCATCTCCATTTCCTTTAATGATATATTGAACACCAAATTCATCACCTAAATGATCAGCTCTTAATACATATAATTTATCACCTCCAACTTCAAATATTTGAGGATGAGCTTTATTCTTATTAAATGCGGCTAATGAAATATCAACCATCTCATTCTGTGATGCATACCATTTAGCATCTAAATAATTTTGCCTGATCAATGCAATTGCCCCCATTAATGAAGACGGATTATCTTGGGTAGAACTTCCTTTATCAAATGAAAAATGTTGGGAAGCTTTCTCTTTTAAGATGATTTCATTTTCAGGACCATCATGTAGCGCTACAACTGCTCCAGTTCCTCTAATTAAACCATCCTTATTATGAGTAAGTACCGTTCCAAAACCAGCCTTTCTTAATTTTTCAGCTTCAGAATCTTTAGCTGTGAAGGCTTCGTAAGCATTAAAATATGCTCTTATGGCATCATTTGTATTGTAAGCGCCTTCTTTTTTAGGTCCTAATTGTGGTCCATTACTTCTTTGACTTTTCACTTCAGGTAGCCCATAATTATTGGATAATTCAATAAAAGAAGGATAAATATGTTTACCTCCTAAATCATGAATTATAGCACCCTCAGGAATACTAACATTGGTTCCCGCTGCTATGACCTCTCCTTTTTTAATAATTAAGGTAGCTGATTCAAGAGTAGTCTTATAATCAACATGTAGTGTCGCATTTGTAAAAGCATGCAGGCCCGGTCTTTCATCTTTCACACCATTAACATAATAGGTTTCCTGTGCATAAGAAGAAAAGAACCATAAGCTAAAACAAGCTATGAGTAGTTTTTTCATCATATATATTTTTAAAATTAAGTAATCGAAAATAGTATTTTTTTAATAATAAAAGAATCAATACATAACCTATTATTTTATTGGTGCTTTATAGGTTTTAATGGAATGCTTTATTGCTCACATTAAAACAACTTTTTTAACAATTAACAAAAAAGGAGAGTTAGTTACTATGGGATATAAATCTTTGTTTTACGCCAACAAACCATTATTTTAGAAAACAAACGACCATAACTCTCCAAAAAGAATGAAGAAATTTTTAAATAAACATTTAATATCCATAGCGATAATAACAGTTTCAACCCTGATATTATTAAGTGTTATTCTTTCCTTTTATAACAAAAAAGTGATGAGCGAGGCCTTAGAAACACAAGAGCAAGCTGATCTTGTGTTCCGTACCGCTGAAAACACATTATTGAATATTCGGCAAATGGATATTAGTGGTAGAGGATATGCTCTTATTCGAGAAGAAGGATTTTTATTTTGGAGTGTTGAACAAGCCAAAAAACAAAATAGAGAAAATTTCAAAACCCTTGATAGTTTATTTGCCATTCAAGGTTATTCTGATCCTGTAAATTATCCTAGAGTAAAAGCTGGATATAGAAAATATGTGGACTTGTATGAGGAAATGGTGAATCATTTGAAGAATGATGATCTTGAGGCTTATAAAGATTTATTAAGAGAAGATTTCGGTAAAACATTTTGGCCAATAAATGATGCCTTTACTACAGAATTATATGAATTTGAAGAAAATTTAGTAGAAGAAGCACAAGCAGCATATGAAAGTGCAATTCTACAAAATACAATAGTTCAATTGCTACTTCTACTCATTGGGCTACCTACCTTAATATTTATATTTATTAAATTAAGAAGGGATGAAAAGAAACGGATTGAACTGCTGATTAACCTTAGAGAGAATAATAAAAAATACCTTTTTAATGATGGCGATACAAGGTTTAGAGGTGCTGCTAAAATCTTAAACGGTTCCATTGAGAATTTGAAAAAAGCGGCAAATTATGTAAAAAATGTAGCATCAGGTAATTTTGATATCAGTTGGGATGGGATAACGGAGGAAAATAAGGTGCTTAATCAAGATAATTTAGCTGGTCAGCTGATTGAAATGAAAAAGCAAATGGAAAATGCTGACATTGAAAACAAAAAAAGAATTTGGTCAACTGAAGGGCTTTCTAATTTGAGTGAAATCATCAGAAACAGTGAACAAAATACAGAGGAATTAACTTTTGAAGCCACAAAATACTTAACAGAGTATTTAGGTGCTCAACAAGGTAGTTTATTTATTTTGATGGAAGATGAGGAGAATGAAAAAGATATGTACCTAGAATTATCGGCAGCATATGCATTTGATAGAAGAAAATATATAAATAAAAGAATAGAAATTGGACAAGGTTTAGTGGGTCAAACTTACAGAGAAAAGGAAACCTTAGTGCTCACTGAAATACCGCAAGATTATACTTTTATCACATCAGGATTGGGAGATTCAACACCTTCCTGCCTCACCATAGTTCCTATGAAGTATAATGAAGAAATTCAATCATTAATTGAATTAGCATCATTCAAAGTATTTAAAAAGCATGAGATTGAATTCCTTGAGAAAGCAGGTGAATATATAGCTTCAGCAATTGCTACCACACAAAATAACGACAAAACCAGAATACTTTTAGAACAAATGCAACAACAAGCTGAAGAAATGAGAGCCCAGGAAGAGGAGTTAAGACAAAATATGGAAGAATTAGAAGCTACTCAAGAAGAAATGAGAAGGAAAGAAAGAATGATGGAACAAAAGATGAAAAATAGTGAAAACTAGTTGTTTTCACTATTATAATTTAAATTCGAAGGAATTCTTACCATTAACAATAATCCCATACCAATAGCAAAGAACAATCCCAATGCAATGGTGCTATTTCTCATGCTACCTGTCCATTGTTCAATAAATCCATACGAAAAGGTACCAATTACAACTGCAATCTTTTCAGTTACATCGTAAAAACTAAAGTAAGAGGCTTCGTCATGTGAATTTTGAGGCATTATTTTAGAATATGTACTTCTGGATAGTGATTGAATTCCTCCCATAACCAAGCCAACAATAAAAGCCAATAAATAGAATTGGTAATCAGTATAAACAAAATAGGCATAAATACATATGCCTACCCATATCACTAACATATTCAACAATGAAAACTTATTTGTTTTCTTTTTTGATATATAAGCAAAACCATAGGAGCCAATTATGGCTACCGCATTAATTATGATAATAGTGATAATTAATTTATTACCAGGTAGGTTTAATTCTTTGCTCCCAAATGAAGCCGCCATATACATTACGGTCTGAACTCCCATACTATAAAAGAAAAAAGAACTCAAGAAATATTTTAATATAGGTTGGCTGTTAAGTTCCTTAAATACTTTTATAATCTCTTTATAACCGCTTACAATTATAGATCTGGAATAATTAATTTCTTTCTTAACTTCCTTTAATGCCCTAAAAGTAATTTGAGCAAAACCAATCCACCATAAGCCTACAGTTAAAAAAGAAAACCTAGCTATAATTCCAGTCTTTTCAAGTCCAAACCAGTCGGGATTTGAAATACATACTAGATTGATAACCAATAAAATTATGCTACCAATATAACCAAGGGAATAGCCCTTAGCACTGATCATATCATGCTTATCTGGAGTAGCAATTATAGGTAAAAAGGCATTATAGAAAACTAAACTCCCTGTAAACCCTATACTAGCTAATACAGAACATATTATGGCCCATTCAACATTTTCACCTGTAAAAAAGAATAGACCTATACATGATAAGCCTCCTAGGTATGTGAAAAACTGCATAAAAGATTTCTTATTAGAAGTATAATCCGCAATACCAGATAGTAAGGGCGATATAATTGCCACAATCAAAAAGCTAAATGATATTGCAAAAGAATAAAGCGCAGTATTTACTAGTTTAAAGCCAAAAAAATCAACCACATCTCCATTAAAAGCATTTTGTGTGGCTGTATTATAGAAAACGGGAAAAATAGAAGATTTAATTACTATTGCATAGACTGAATTGGCCCAGTCGTACATACACCATGCATTGATAGTTTTTGAATTATTTATCTGCACAATTATCTAATTATGGTTCAGGAGACAAAAAAAAACCTCATTTCGTTTTAGAAATGAGGTTTTCTATATTAACAATGAAAATTATAATAAAGAATTAGATTTATCTTTATTAGTTAATTTCAAAGTATTATACATTAACTTTCTAGCATTTGCTTTTCTTAATTTCTGCTGAACGTCCGTAACAATACCCATTTTTGCTTCACTATCAATTTTTAAAGCAATGGTAATTTTATCACGTTCTGCCTCCGATAACTTATCTTTCTCTTTAGAAACCCAAAGAAGAACATCTCTTGGTTCAATAAATACATCGTTAGCTTGAATCTTAGCTTCACCACCAAACTTTTCAGTTTGCTTTGGCTTACCAATGTATAAATAACTAACCAATGATTTTCTTTCGATCTTTTTCAATTGAGTTGCCTTAGGTATTTTTTGTTCAACTTTTATTTCAGTCTCTCTCAATACCGTAGTCACCATAAAAAAGAACAGGAGCATGAAGATAATATCAGGAAGTGCAGAAGTAGGTATTTCCTGACTTGCACTGGTTTTTTTCTTAAACTTTGACATAACTTATCCTCCTATGTTTGTTGGTTCCGCAATTGAAATCGCCATTGGAATATCACCTTTACCTTTTTCGTAAAGAGCCTTTTCCTTAGGATTCTTTAAATCTAATGATCTATATTCATCAGCCGTAATACCTGCTCTATCAGCATAAATCTGATAGTATGCACCTTGCAGCTGATCTAATACATTAATATAAATCTCATAACTTGTCCCTCTATCTGTTTTAAAGGAAACAATTGCATCTTGTGGGCTTTCCGCTAGATCATCACTATTGTTAGGATTTAAAACATGCTCAATAAGCATCTCTTTAATCTTAGTATAATCATCAAGCCTCTCTCCTTCAACCAACAATCTGTCAGCTGAGTTGATAGCTACTTTAAAAAGGTTTCTATCTTTAATTTTAACATCAATCTGCTCAGCATCATCCGGCTCAGGAGGCAATGTTAAAGTTAAACCCTTATCTGATGCAATGGTAGTAGTTACAAGAAAGAATATTAACAATAAGAATGCAATATCGGCCATTGAACCGGCATTCACCTCTGCTGTTGCTCTTCCTTTACTTCTAGCCATTATCTTATTAGTTTACTGATTTCAGAATAAACAATAGATATTACTGCAATCCCCATTAATAGATAAGTAGTGATTAAAACACCACCAATTACTTGAGAAGATGTGCTTGTAATATCGAATTTTATGTATTTAGCAGTTACTTCGTCACCTGAAATACTCCAACTGACAACGTAAATTACACCGATTGCCACAACCCCAATCAAAGATTTTAAAAGACTTTTGGGTTGACTAAGCGCACTGATTAAAGGTAATACAATAGCTCCTAATGCAGCTACAATTACCAATAAATATGCGCCATATAATAATATATCAACAAATTCCATTTAGTTAAACTTTAAAGGTTAAACTTATTTAGTAAGATTATGCTTTACTAAAATATCCACTAAAGCAATAGAAGCATCTTCCATCTGGTTTACTAAAGAATCTACTTTAGAAACGCAATAGTTATAGAATAATTGTAAGATAACCGCAACAATCAAACCTGCAACAGTTGTTAATAAGGCTACTTTAATACCTCCAGCAACCAAAGATGGAGAAATATCACCCGCAGCTTCAATAGCATCAAATGCACCAATCATACCGATTACAGTACCCATGAAACCTAACATTGGAGCAAGAGAGATAAATAATGAAATCCATACTAAACCTCTTTCTAAACGTCCCATTTCAACAGAACCGTAAGAAATTACAGATTTCTCAACCATTTCAACACCTTCTGACATTCTCATCAAACCTTGAGTAAAGATAGATGCAACTGGACCTCTTGTATTTTTAGTTACTTCTTTAGCTGCTTCAACACCACCTTGATTTAAAGCGTCTTCTACATTAGCTAATAATTTATTAGTATTTGTAGTAGCTAAGTTTAAAGTAATGATTCTTTCAATAGCAATTGCTAATCCTAAGATTAAACAAATTAATACTACTGACATGAATTCCCATCCACCTTCGATAAACTTCTCTTTTACAATTTGGTGAAAGCCTTGCTCTTCAACAACTTCTTCCTCTTCAACAACTGCAGTTGCAGTAGTGTCTACTTCAGACTCATCCATTGCAGCAGAATCAGCTTCTGCAGCAGCAGAATCACTTTCCATAGCTGTTGTGTCATTTTCCATTTCAGAAGTCGCTGCTTCCTCATCTTGAGCAATTGCATTGCCATTAAAACCGAATACTAGTGCTCCGGTCATCATCATTAAAACAAATAGCTTTTTCATAGTTAAGTTGTTTGTAATTTTCCTTTTTTAGTTATTGTATGTTAGTTAAATGAAAACTAAGTCCAATTTTACACAAATATCAACAAACAGAAAATTATTTTAGCAATTCTTTAAGCCCAATCTCTATTATTTAATCAAATAACATCAAAAAGATTTAATTTATTACTTAAAAATGCGGAGAAGGAGGGATTCGAACCCTCGGTACCCGTGAAGGTACACTCGCTTTCCAGGCGAGCCCGATCGACCACTCTGGCACCTCTCCCTCTATCTGTAAATATTTAGTTCTCGATTGAACTCTTTTCAAACGTGCACAAATAAATTAATAATTTATTCTTCATGCAAGTGCATTTTGTCAAATGGTAAATTTAAATACGCAATTGAGTTGCGAATTGAAGAATAGTATTTAATAATATAATTATTTAATGTGAATACACTTATAACTATTCCATTTCACCTCTTAATGGCTTAATTAAATAGTTATGTTGTAGTTCTTTTGTTTTAGCATGACTAATAACGTACATCATTTTTGTAATCGCAGCCTCTGTTGTAATATCACTTCCACTAAATACACCAATAGATTGTAAATCCTTACTCGTTTGATATCTACCTTGAATAACCTTCCCTCCCATGCATTGCGATACATTCATTATTAGAACGCCTTTATTTATTGCTTTTTGTAGTGCATTAATGAACCATTTTTCAGTTGGAGCATTTCCTGAACCAAAAGTTTCAATAACTAATCCCTTTAATCCATCAATTGATAACACCCCCTCTACGAGCGCTTTCGATATACCTGGAAACACTTTAAGAATAGCCACTTCCTGTTGAATATTTTTTCGGACCTTTAATTCAGCATCTTGTTGATAAGGTCTGAGTGCAGCGAAATTATATTCTATTATTATTCCCGCTTCCGCCAATACTGGATAATTTTCACTTTGAAAGGCATCAAATTGAACACTTTCAACTTTCTTAGCCCTATTTGCTCTGAGAAGTAGATTATCAAAATATATACAGACTTCAGAAACGATAGGACGTTGGTTTAATTTCTGACTTGCAATCTCAATAGCCGTTATTAAATTCTCCCTCGCATCAGATCTTGCAGCACCAATAGGAAGTTGAGCGCCTGTAAAAATCACCGGTTTATTCAATCCTTCCAACATAAAGCTTATTGCTGAAGCAGTATAAGCCATAGTATCAGTACCGTGGATTACTATAAATCCGTCATAAGCATCATAATACTCTTCAACTAAGCTAGCAATATCATCCCAGTGTGAAGGGTTTACGTCCGAAGAATCAATTAAATTATTGAATGAGGCTACCGATATTTTGAGATTAAAGTTTTTAAGAGAAGGAACCTCATCTAATATATTTTGAAAATCAAAAGGCACCAGGGCTTGTTGTTCATTGAATACCATGCCTAATGTACCTCCAGTATAGATTATCATGATCGCACAATCAGGAGCTTTAGGTGTGGCGGTATCAATGTGTATTAGTTTATAGTACTGCTTCATTAGGAAAACAATTCAGTAGCATTTTTGCTAGTAATTTCGATCAAATCGGACTTAGACATTTCTTTAAGATCAGCTAACTTTTGAGCAATTAGGTCCAAAAAAGCTGGCTCATTTCTTTTACCTCTTTTAGGCGTTGGGGCTAAATAAGGTGCATCTGTCTCCAAAACTATTCTATTAAGATCAATATCAGGAATATGTTCTGCAAGGCCGCCATTTTTAAAGGTTACCACCCCTCCTATTCCTATAAAAAACCCTAAATCAATCACTTTTTGAGCTTCTTCGGCAGTACCAGTGAAACAATGGAAAACACCTTTTAGCTTATCATCATTCATTTTTTTGATAATATCATAAGTATCATCAAAAGAATCTCTGCAATGAAGAATTACAGGTATTTGATGATCCTTGGCAAATTGCACTTGTATTCTAAGTGCTTCTTTTTGTTGTTCTATTAAACTTTTATCCCAATAATAATCTAAACCTATTTCACCAACAGCAGCAAACTTTCTCTTATTCAGCCAATCTTCAACTTCGTAAAGCTGTTTTTCAAAATGCTTTTCAACAGAGCAGGGATGAACACCCATAGTAGCGATAGCGTTAGAAAACTTTTCTTCCACTTCTAACATGGGCTCAATTGACTCATGATCGATATTGGGCATATAGAAGCGTTTTACTCCAGCCTCTTCTGCCCTTTCCATCATTTCCTGTCTATCTTCATCAAATTTATCTACATATAAATGTGCGTGTGTTTCAATCATCCTTTAGCAAATTTTCTTCCTTTCCATTTCACGGGCAAAGGTAAGATATAATAGAAAAGAAGTGCAATAGAAATGAAACCACTGTAGAATTCAAATATAAAAAGATTGCTTAAAGGCACATATTGATTTAGCCTTTCTAATATTTTATTGATAAAAAGACTCTGTAAAGTAATTTTTAAACCAAATAATGGAATAGCAACAAATGGATTAACAAAAATTAGAGCAAGCATTGCTGGATAATAGAATGCTTGAAAAATTAATAGAGTCAACATAAAGGGCGGTAGTTTCATAGCTCCAGCCATCCATCTTTTTCGTTGATTCATTAAATTCCAAAATCCTCTAGTTGCAAATGTTCTAACCAGACTATCCTCATTTGCTAATTGTTGGTAGCGGTAACCTTGTTTTGCTACTGCCTGAAATAAAGCAAAGTCTTCAGTAACTGAAAACGGAATATTTTTATAGCCTCCCACTTTATCATAGGCTTCCCTACTTACCATCATATTATTTCCCACTCCAGTAACAGGAATTTTCCAACCGCTTACAATTTTCACCATACCTAAAGCTAAACTCCAATCAATCATCTGCATACTTGAAAAGAAGTCTTTTGCTTTTATTATCGTAAATCCACTTTGTATTCCAGCCCCATCTTTCCAACATGCTAATTGTTTCATTAACCAACTACTTGGCACTTCAACATCACCATCTGTAATCATCATATACTCACCTTTTGACTTTTCAGCCAGTTGCTCTAAAACATTAGCTTTAGCATCAAGATGAGCAATTTTTTTATCAATTGGGATGTAGAAAAAATTATTGGTCTCTTTATCCCACTCTTTTAATATTTTAGTAGTTCCGTCAGTTGAACCGTCATCTCCCATCAAAACTTCATATTTATCATCAGGATAATCGAGTTTTTCTAAGGAATTTAACGCATAATTTACGGTATGAACTTCATTTCTTACGGCTAATAAAATGGATATGAAAGGCAATTCACCTTCATAAGGTTTTGGGTTTTCAGCTTTTGGTTTCCAAGCCATCCATAATATTAAGTCCATGAAGATTACCATAAGAATAATCGACAAAAGGCTTAAGTACAGATAGGTCATAGTTTTTCAAATTTGTATCCAATATCGGAAAAATGTTTGAGATACAAAGGTAGAAATTGCAATATTTTATCTTTAGATTTAAGATTATCATGAAATACTATAATACTACCGTTAGAAGAATTTTGAATACTTTTTTTAAGAATAGTATTTGCCGAAATATTTCGGTTATAATCTTTTGACAAAACATCCCACATGATAAAGTTGTAATACTTTTGTTTTAATTTCTGGACAGATTTGAAAGTGAATTGACCATATGGTGGTCGAAATAGTTTTACTTCAGGTTTAATATGCTTTTCAATTTCTTTTTGACATAGCTCTACATTTTCTAAGTATACATTCAAGTCGCTTTTCCATGCTTTTAAATGATTAAAAGTGTGATTTCCAACTTGATGATTTGCTTGAATTAATTGTTCAAAAATTTGGGGATGCTTTCTGATATTATCTCCCACACAAAAGAAAGTTGCCTTCGCATTAAAATCCTTTAGAATGGCTAGAATTTCATTTGTTAGATTAGGAATAGGCCCATCATCAAAAGTAGGAAAAATAATTTTATGATCTGTATTTACTTTCCATTGAAATGATGGAAAGATATTTTGAATGATTTTAGGAGTTTTATAAAAAGCAAAATCAGACATGATATTTACATGCTAATAATGTGATATCATCTGAAAGTGGTCTTTTTCCAATGAAATCATCAATCTTATCTAATATAGCCGAAATAATTCTTTCAGGGGTTGCAGAAATATATTGACTCAAAATTTCCATTACCCGCTCAGGCCCAAATTCTTCTTCAGCTTCATTGAAGGCCTCTGTTAATCCATCAGTATAAAGTAATAAGGTTTGGGGTGAATCAATAGAAGCTGTTCCGATCTCTAAAAATGGAATTTCATTTAACGCACCTAATACTAGGGTTCCTTTTTCCAGTTTTTCAATGCTATGGTCTGATGAAACTAAAAATGGTGGATTATGTCCAGCATTAACATATTTCAAAGTTTTCTCTTTCAAATCTATAATTGCTATAAAAAAAGTAATGAAATTCTCTCCTTTAGCACTTTCGAAAACCTGATAATTTAAATCATGGATAATCTCTTCTAAATCTGTTGTCTTACGTAGAAGCGTTCTTAGAGAAGCTTGAAAATTTGACATTAACAAAGCGGCAGGTACTCCTTTACCGGAAACATCGGCAATGCAAACCATTTTTTGATGTTCATTGATGGATTTCCAATCATAATAATCTCCTCCAACTGTATGATGAGGAGAATAATGAGCGTCTATACTGAAATTATCATTCTCAGGTAAAGATTTGGGAAATAGTAGTTGCTGAACTTTTTTAGCAATTTCCATTTCCTTGGCAATAACTTCCTGTTTCAGTCTTTCCCTAGCCATTTTTTTATTCTCAATGGCCACCATTATAATATTGGAAAGTGCTTGAATGAAGTTTAAATGATTTTCAATGTATTCTCTTTCCTCTGCATTTGCCACACCACCTAAAAAAACAACTGCTAGTAAATCATTTTTGTGATATACAGGAATTGCCACATCAAATTCATCAAATGGAGAATCTACTAAATCAGATGGAAACAAAATCTTACCTTTTTCTACAATTTGATATGCGTTTGAATCTATGGAATTATAATCTTTTTTAGTACCGAATGATAGTTTAGGAATCCATTGTTTATCATCTTGAACCACCAACATCAATTTCGATAACTTTAGGTTTGCCCTTAAAGTGAAATTATAAATTTTGTATAAAGATTCTTCTGGAAGATTTTCATTGATTGCCTGAGTAATTTCAAGTAAGGCATCAAGTTCTAACTCCTTCAGTTCATATCGGTTCGCTATGTTCAAGGCTGTACTCATTTCTAAACGTGAAGTTAATCAATACTATTGAGAATATTAATAATGTAAAAGGAAATGAAAATAATGAGGTTCAATTCTCAGAAATTAGGATAAACAAGAGATAATAAATCCGCTTGTAATGAAATTTATCACGATTATTAACCACCCACTTAAAACTCTTTATGAATCTGTTGATTATTATATATATTAGATCAAAATCTTAACTATGAAAAAATACTTACTTTTTATTCTAGCCATTGCTATTTATTCATGTAGTGCTTTAAAAACAAATCAAAGTGATAGTCCTGAAATATCAGAATTTGATAAACTCACTTCTGGAAAAGAAAAATTTAGTGGTTTTTTCAATTACTATTGGGATTCTGATGAAGGTAAAATCTATTTAGAAATAGATAAGCTGAACCAAGAGTTTATATATGTCAGTTATCTTTCTGCAGGTATTGGATCTAATGATATTGGACTTGACAGAGGACAAATTGGGAACAGTAAAATTCTTAAATTTGAAAAGATTGGAAACAAAATAATGGTATTTGAGCCTAATTATAAATTTAGAGCTCAAACTGAAAACCCTGCCGAAAAGAAAGCAGTACAAGATGCATTTGCTCATTCTGTTATTCATTCATTTGAGATTAAAGCCTCAAATGATTGGTCTTATATTGTTGATGCTACTGATTTTTTTATTAGAGACGCCCACGGTGTGGTGAAAAGACTAAAAAGTGCTAAAGAAGGCAATTACAGTTTAGATAAAAGTCGATCAGCTTTCAATATGGATGGCTCCGGAAATTTTCCGAAAAATACCGAATTAGATTTTTGGATTTCATATAAAGGACAAGCTTCAGGAAGAGAAATTTACAGTGTTAGTCCGGATGCTGATAATATTACCGTAAGGCAACATCATTCCTTTGTGCAATTACCAGAAAAAGGATTTGAGGCTAGGAAATTTGATCCAAGAGCTGGTTATTTTACGACCGCATACAAAGATTATGCAGTTCCAATTTCAGAAGACATCAACCAAAGATTAATAAACAAGCACAGATTAGAAAAGAAAGATCCCAGTGCTGAATTAAGTGAAGCAGTTGAACCCATCATTTATTATTTAGACCCGGGTACACCTGAACCTGTTCGATCAGCCTTGATGGATGGTGCTAAATGGTGGAATCAAGCTTTTGAAGCCGCTGGTTATAAAGACGCTTTTCAAGTAAAAATACTTCCAGAAGGCGCAGATCCGCTTGATATTCGATATAATGTTATTCAATGGGTACACCGCTCATCAAGAGGCTGGAGCTATGGCGCTAGTGTTGTGGACCCAAGAACTGGAGAAATTATTAAAGGCCATGTAAGCTTGGGGTCTTTAAGAGTGAGACAAGATTTTTTAATTGCAGAAGGTTTATTGGCCCCATATAAAGAAAATGAAGATAATCCAGCTATGCTAGAGATGGCATTGGCTAGATTAAGACAACTTGCAGCCCATGAAGTAGGTCACACATTAGGACTAGCTCATTCCTATGCTTCTAGTACAGAAAATGATGCCTCCGTAATGGATTATCCACACCCTAATATTGAATTAGACGAAAAAGGAAATATAACTCTAAAAAATGCATATGATACTAATATAGGCGAATGGGATAAATACGCTATTCGATATGGATATGAGAATATTCCAGATGATTCAGATGAAAAAGAATATTTAAATGGGATTATTCAAGAAGCAAATGAGAATGGCTTAAGTTTTATTTCTGATAGGGATGCAAGGGCTCAAGGCGGTGCTCATCCGCTAGCCCATTTATGGGATAATGGAAAAGATCCTGCTGTACAGCTAAATCATCTGTTAAAAGTGAGAAATAAAGCGCTGGAGAAATTCGGAGAAAATGTTATTCAATTTGATCAACCCATGGCTCAAATTCAAGAAGCTTTAATTCCAATTTACTTTTTACATCGCTATCAAGTTGAGGCAGCAGTAAAACTTGTCGGAGGTTTAGATTATTCCTATAAAATAAGAGACGATAAATTAAAAGAAATGAAGATTTTAGCTTCTGAATGGCAGCTAGAAGCGGCTAACAGCCTAGCTAATGCAGTATTAGCCGAAAACTTAGCAATTCCCGAAAAACTTTTACAACAGTTATATCCTCGACCATTAGGCTATTATGATAATAGGGAATTATTAAATGGTAAAACAGGTGTCAGTTTTGATGCCTTAGGAGCAGCAGAGCAAGCTTCTACTTTAGTTTTTGATTTATTATTTCATCCACAAAGGTTAAATAGAATGGTTGAATTCCACTCTAGAGATCGGAATAATCCAGGAATTGAGAAAGTGACTGAAATATTCAACAATACTTTATTTAATCAAAAAGTTAGTAATGATTATCATCAGGCTGTTAAACTAACTAGCCAAAATGTTTATATCAATCACATTATGAAAAGTATTAAAGATGGAAATGTATCTTCTTTAGCTAGAGCACAATTAATGTCTGAACTAAAAAATATTGATCAACAATATTTAAAAACAAACTACAGAAAAAGTGCTTTGGAAAACGCTAATATTGGCATGTTGAAGCAACAAATAAAGCTATTTTTGGAGCATCCTCAGGAATATAATCTTGCTCCAATTCCAAGTTTGCCACCTGGAAGTCCAATTGGAAGCTGTGATTTTTAATTCATCAAACATAATACTTCCTTGTAGCAAACCGTTATAAGGAAGTATTTTAAACTATCAACCAATATTATGAAGTCATTTATTATCACCCTACTGTTTTTAACAGTTTCAGTTTACTCCTATTCTCAATCTATTGTAAGTTACCACCAATCACCAAATGGAGGACAAGCAGCTTACGCTTATGAATTTAATGAAAGGTTTAGACCAGAAATCCGCCTATATCCCAATACAGCTATAGAAGACTTCCTTGTAAAGCTCATGTTCAACTACGACTTGATTGACAAAGAAAACCATGAATTTTATAGTGGAATATCCTTACTTGGGTCTACTGTTGGAGGTGCAACTGTCGGCTTAGCTGTTGGAATAAATATTTACCCATTTGAAAATAAAAATTTTGGATTTTTGATGGAATTCTCACCAAACATTCCATTAGATGAAGCTGGAACACCCTATTTTTCAGGTAGCTGGGGAATAAGGTATAGATTACAAAAAAGTAAAGACTAAACTTTAAAATCCATTATGTTCCAAAAGTCCCTTTTTAGTGGCTAAAAAATATAACCCCTCCCAATCCATTTCATGAGGATTATATGTATTAGCTCGATATTCTTCATCATGGTTTACCAATATTTTAATGAATTCTTTTTGATGGAGTGAAAGCAAATTTTCCTGTAAAACCGAATCTCCCCATTTTAATTCATTCTTAATATCCTTATAAGATTGAACAAAATAAAGCTCATCCATTAAATCAATTTCCTGCTCGTTCATTTGTATTATATTGTCTTTCTTTCCATTGATAACTTCCAAAGTTAGCAATCATTCCAAACACTACCACATAAAGGCTGTATATCAACTGTAATATGCCGAAAGATGTTATACTAAATTTCGACTTCTGAGATTTTAAAACCTGATATATGAATAGGCTTTCAGCCATAATTTTAAGTAAAATAACTGGCCCTAAAACCAAATAACTATCATACAAAACTGAATAGATTAAACTACAGATATAAATTAAATGAAAAGACCATACCATTAACGCAGGAATAGCATCTTTTAAATCTGCACTTGCTCTCCATTTAGCAGCCCATCTTTTTTTCTGATTATAAAACTGTCGTAAATTCTTAGGAGAACTCGTTTTAACCAAGGCCTCTTTTTGAAAATAAAAACTATTTGGAAAAGCTTTTTTCAGCTTCTGTAACAGAAAAATATCATCACCCGATGGGACATTTAAATTTGTGGAATAAGGATCAAGTTCCTTAAAAATGCTTTTCCTAAATGCTAAGTTTGCACCATTTGCCATGTTAGGATTTCCTAATTCTATGGATACTGCCCCCACTCCTATTAAAGGCGCAAATTCCATTTGGAATAAATTTGTAACTAACGAATTTGAAATAAAACTAACATTTCCTGATACTAAATTTATATGTTCCAATTCAAATGGTGCCTGCATTTTCGAAATCAAATCAGAAGGCAAAGTACAATCTGCATCAGTAGTTAATATGATTTCATGTTTAGCTTCATTAACAGCAAAGTTTAAAGCCGCTTTTTTACCCATCTCCAAACCAGAGAGTTTTAATAGTTTCATTTGAAAAGGAATTGAATCTCTAGATCTTTCGATTATAGAAGCACCATCATCTTCAGAATGATCATCAATAAATAGGATTTCAAGTAATTCTTTAGGATAATCAATAGCCTTAATACTTTTGATCAAGACACTTAAATTTTCCTTCTCATTTCGAAAAGGGATGATCAGTGAAACTGATTTTAATTTACCGCTTTCGGTTATTTCTGGCATTCGTTTGTAAACATTAGTCGCGTAAAGCAGGCCAAAAGAATAAATCAAAATAACCAATGAAAAAAAAGTGATCATTTTTTATAGATTAACTTAAGCTTAGGTATATAAAAAAGCCCAATAGCAGCGGGCACTGCAATATTTATAAGCCATAATATTAAACCTGCTGCTATAATAGGAGCAACAGAAACCTCTAATTTTTCAAAGAAAAAAGCAATACTTACTTCTCTTATTCCCAAATCATTCAAAAAATTAAATGTAGGTAGAATTGATTTTATTAAAAACATGAAAGCAATCCCCATAAATTGATGAAACAAATTGATTTGTAATTCTAATACAGATAAAAGAATTAAAAACTGTAGACTAAAGATTAAATACCTAACTATACTAAGCGCTGAAAGCAGTACAAACAATTTTAATCCTAATTTTTTTATAGGCCATAAATAGTCTTTAACCCTAGGATGATTTCTATTAAAATAAAGTAACAGAAAGAATCCAAAAATCACGAATCCAATTATACTACTTAAAGCAAAGGAGGAAGAATATGAAAAGTCAAATTCAGATAAGCTAAAATCTGATATAAAGTAAACTGCTATTAATCCAAAAAGCAAAGTTGGGAGCATTTGAAGCATTCTTGAAATCAGAATTAATCCTAAAGCACTTTTTCGATTTTCATGAGAAATAGAAAATACCTTAGCAAAATAATCTCCAATAGCATGTGGGGTTATGAAACCTAATGCAATTCCTGAAAAAACCCCAACTGATGCTTCTGAAATAGAAATCTTTGTAATTGGCTTCAATGAATATTTCCATTTCAATACTTCCATTAACCAATTGATGGGCATTAATATTGAAACCAATAGGATTATAAAAATATTTTGTGTGTATATGTTAAATGCTGATATAAAACCTTGAAAATCATTACTAATTCTTTCATACAGAAACACTATCACTACAATTGATACCGCTATTTTGACTAGAATAAGTAATTTTTTTCTCAATGCTTTCTAAAATAAAAAACCACCTTACAATGATGGTCATTAGAAGGTGGTTTTCAAAATTGAAAATCTAAATTTATTTATCTTTTGTATTCTTCAAGTTTATTGAGAGCAGTTTGTAGCTCTCTTTTAATTTTCACTTGTTTATCATGTGATCTTTTTCTTAAGTCTTCTATTTCTTGATCCACCAACTCTTTATCTTTTTTAGCCTGACGGGTAAGTCTAAAACTATTTAAGAACATAATATATACAATTACTAAACCAGCTAAAAGTATGATTACAATGGACCACATGATTACATTGTAGGTCACTTTAGTCATTGACATACCAAAAAACGGCATCTCATCTACAGCATTTTGTGCTTCTTCTAACTTATTATTTAAATCATTCATCTGAGACTTAGCTTCATCTCTTTCTCTCTCAGCTTTTGATTTAGCATTTTGCGATGAGGTAACTTTTTGATTTAAGCTATTAATAGAATCACTTAATATATCACCAAAAGCATTAACCTTAGTAATTGGAATCACCTTATATTTTTCAAAGGTTTCGCTGCTTTCAATCATATTTTGATATTGCTCAGACAATGTAGCCTCGTCCTGTGCAGAAGTGTTAAAATGAACACCTAAAACAATAATTGAAAAAATAACTAAAAGCTTAAATTTCATAGTACTCTGTTTATCGTAAAAATATCCGCATTAATTCGTTGTAAATATAGTTTGAACGAATGGAATTAAAAAAACTTATATAGATTAGCGTTATAAAAATGCATAAAAATCTTAACATTTCACCTTTACATAGGTTTTGTGTGCATGAATAATAAATTTCACAATTATACATTAAAAATTGCAGCTGTTTACAATGTTTTATGGGGTGCATGGGTAGTTTTATTCCCTCAGCAGTTTTTTGAATTAGTGGGCATGGAAAAAATAAATCATCCTATGGTGTGGCAAGGCATGGGAATGGTGATTGGTGTTTATGGCTTAGGATATTGGTGGGCCTCTTACAATGCATTAAGACATTGGCCTATTGTGATGGTAGGTTTTTTAGGTAAAATATTCGGTCCTTTAGGTTTTATATTCAATTATTTACAAGGTATAGTTCCTTTTGAGTTTATTTACACCTTGTTTACCAATGACTTCATTTGGTGGATTCCGTTCTTCTTAATTTTAAAAGATGTTCATGTTAAAACAAATTGGAAACTTACTTGAATCTAAAGGGTCGGTTTACCTTATATTCATTTTCTATTTTATTGCCGGTTTAAATCATTTCATAAATCCTGAATTTTATATACCCTTAATTCCTGATTATTTAACACTAAAAAAAGAAGTTAATTTAATTAGTGGATTGATAGAAATTGCTTTAGCAATAGGATTACTTCTTAACCCGACTCGTAAAATAGCATCTTTTCTGACCATCTTAATGCTATTAGCATTTATACCTTCACATATTTATTTTATTCAAATAGGCTCTTGTATTGAAGGTGGTTTATGTGTACCTGAATGGATAGGCTGGACTAGATTAATAGCGATTCACCCCGCTTTACTTCTTTGGGCTTGGAAATCAGGGCGAGTATCTTCAATCTGATATTTATGCTCATGAATGAAATATAAGGCCAATTCATTGAAAATATCATATTGATCGATATTGCATATATGCCCTGCTCCTTTCACCTCTGTAATTATTACATTTTTATGTTTTTTGGCAAATTTTTGGGCTGATTTAAGAAACACATAATCTTGTTTGCCCATAATAGCTAAGGCTGGAAAGTTGATTTTTTGGTTGTAAAATCGATTAAGTAAGCGAAAGAACTCATTATACAGTCCTACCCACTTCATATATTCTTTTGAGCTTAACTTATTTGCTTGTTTTTGATAGATTTTCCTCGATTTTTGGTGTTTACGGTAGGGCATTAGTAAATAAGAAAACACACTATACATTACGAAATAAGGAAGAAACAAATTGAAAAAACGAGCGAGTTGCACAAATGATTTTATAAGTAAATTTGCTTTAAAAATTCCTCCAGCAAATATTGCGCTAGCCACCATATTTGGGTACTTTATGCTAATATCCTGCATAATAACACTACCGAAACTTAGAGTTACAAAATGCGCCTTTTCAATACCATTAATATCTAATACCTTTTTGATATCATCTGTTATGATATCAAATGTGTAATTATCCTTTTCAGGCATAATGTTTTTAGATCGACCATGATCTCTTAAGTCAATTATTAAAAGATTATAAAGTGGTTTAAAAGATTCAACTTGATACTTCCAAGTTGATGTATTTCCCCCAGCACCATGAATAAAAACTACCCATTCATGGGCAGAATGATTCAAATGCACCTCGTAATGTAAGGATGAATTTATCATGATGAAAAAACCTTAACCTATCATTTTTGTTTAATATTTATATATCAAAAGTACAACATAATATTTCCGATATTCAATCGGTTAATTAAAATAATATATGCAAAATATTAACTTTAAAACATTTACATGAGGTTTTTAGTCTTCATGCATTCAATCTTTAATTTATGACATCTTATATAAAAGAACTTTCAGATTTTGGTTTATTCGTCTTAATATGGATAGTACAATTGATTGTCTATCCTTCCTTTACTATGATGGAAAAATCTAATTTATTAGCATGGCATCCAAAATATACTCAAATGATCACCATAATTGTGATGCCTTTAATGTTAGTTCAAATAATCCTTACTCTATACTTAACCTACAGCAATAGTAACTGGATCCTAATTACTCAATCTGTCTTGGTAGTTTTGCTCTGGGCCAGTACTTTTTTTCAAGCTGTGCCTTTACATAACCTTATAGAATCTAATCAGGAAGTAGCTGAATCAGCAAAAAAACTTGTGCAAGTAAATTGGAACAGAACTGCAATGTGGACTATAATTGTATTATTAAATTTAGTACAAAGATTCACAACCTTTAACAATTAATGTAGTTACATCTTTTGCATAGAAGCTTTATATGACTACATCTGATGAATTTGGTACTAAGCCAATCAATTACTTATTAAGAAAACAAGCAATACCATCTGCTATAGGAATTCTTACCTTATCGATTTACGGTATAGTGGATACTATATTCGTTGGGAATTATGTAGGATCGGTAGGTATAGCTGCAATTACTGTAGTGATTCCTATTACTTTCCTTATTTCATCAATTGGAATGGGAATTGGTATTGGTGGGTCTTCCATCATCTCTCGAGCGTTAGGAGCAGGAAAACCAGAAAAAGCTAATAAAACCTTTGGGAACCAGCTAACCTTAACTTTTATACTAGGTATATTTTTTAGCATAAGTTGTTGGCTTTTTATTGAACCTATTCTAATGGTCTTTGGCGCTAAAGGTGATATTCTTCAACCTACCATTGATTACTTTACCATTTTACTACTAGGAATTCCTGTTCTTGCATTTGCTATGATGTCAAATAGCATATTTCGTGCAGTTGGATATCCAAAAGTTGCGATGGTAGTCATGATTGTACCTGCAATAGTAAACGTTATATTAGACCCTATCTTTATAGCCGTTTTGGATTGGGGAATAAAAGGTGCTGCTTGGGCAACTACCTTTTCATATCTATTTAGTGCTTCCTATGCTGCTTATTACTTCTTAAAAGGAAGTACAGGGTTTAAATTATCCAAAACGGATTTTCTACTAGATTTCAAATTAACAGGCGAAATATTTTCTATTGGTGCCGTTACAATTGCCAGACAAGGAGTAGTTAGTTTGTTATTCCTAGTGTTAAATAATTCTTTATTTAAATATGGCGGAGAAAATGCAATTGCAGTTTATGGTATAATTAATAGAATGATGATGCTAGTAAATGTCCCTGCAATTGGTATTACGCAAGGTTCTATGCCTATTATTGGTTATAACTATGGGGCTGAATATTTTAAACGGGTCAGCTTAACATTGCGAAACGCTATTATTTCAGCAACATTATTGTCTTCTGTTATCTATGCTGGTATTCTAATTTTTACTCCTCAAATAGTATCCATATTTACAGATAATACTGAATTGATTGAAAAAACTGTACCTGCCTTAAGGATTACATTTTTAATGACACCTTTAATTGCTTTTCAACTGATTAGTGCGGCTTACTTTCAAGCCCTAGGGAAAGCTTTACCAGCATTGTTACTCACTTTAACGAAGCAAGGTTTCTTTCTTATTCCTTTGTTATTATTTTTGCCAAATTTTTACCAATTAAACGGAATTTGGATTGCTTTTCCAATTGCTGATTTAATGACTGCAATTGTGTGTATGAGTTATTTAATTACGCATAGTAAAAAGATTGTATTGAATCCATCAGCAATGTAAATGTGTTGATATTCCTTTCATCATTTTAAAGCGAGAGTAAAGACAGAAGTTTTACCATCAGTGTATAATAAAAAACAATAAAGGTTAAAAACTGTCTAATTTTGTATCAATTAAGAAAATTATGAAATATAGAATACTATTATTTTTATTACTTTTTAGCAGCCTGTCATGGGCTCAGCAGAGAGGAAACTGGGGAGGCGGAAGTAATTCTCAGATTACAGGTAAAATTACAGGAACAATCAAAGATGCCAAAACATCAGAAGCCGTATCTTACGCTACAGTAGTTGTAAAATCACCTCAAAATGGAGAAACAATAAATGGAGTTGTGACAGGCGATGATGGTACATTTAAAATCGTTGGTTTAAAACTGGGGAAATATATAGTTGAAGTTTCCTTCGTAGGTTATCAAAAATTTTCTCAGGAAGTAGAACTAACTCCCAAAGAACCTGACTTTGAGTTTAATGACATCAACCTTCAAACTGATACAGATCAATTAGAAGAAGTAGTGGTTTCAGGACAAAGAGAAACCATTGAAAATAAAATAGATAGAATTGTTTATAATGCTGACCAAGATGTTGCCAATATGGGTGGAGATGCATCTGATGTGTTAAGAAGAGCTCCTCTCTTAACTGTAGATCAAGACGGAAATGTTTCTTTAAGAGGAAATTCAAATGTTCAAATATTGATCAATGGAAAGCCTAGCAGTATGTTTGGTGCCAATACAGGAGATGCTCTGAGAATGATTCCTTCAGATCAAATCAAAAGCGTTGAAGTAATCACTTCCCCTTCTGCAAAATATGATGGTGAAGGTACAGCTGGTATTATTAACATTATCACTAAAAAACAAACCCCACAAGGATTTGCTGGAAATGTAGATTTAACAGCTGGAACGCGAATTAATAGAGGTGTTGTAGGAATTAATGCTGGAAAAGGTAGATTGGGCTTTAATGCAAATGGAAGTTCATTTTACTCATGGCCACAATATGCTACTACTGACTTTTACCAAAAAACAGTCGTAAATGGAGTAACCAATATAAGAGAGCAGAACGGTAGAAACTTAAGTAACCGATTAGGATATTTCGGTAATATGGGTGCTTTTTATGATTTCAATGCCTATCATAGTTTATCAACTAGCTTAAGATTGAGAGGCTTTAATAGTAATTCTTCTGGTGTAAACACCGTTTCTCAAAATTTAGGAGGTAATGAATCTTCTTTTGATAGATTCCAAAAAAATAACTCACAAAACTGGGGTTACGAGTGGTCTTTTGATTATGTTATGAAATTCCCTAATCAGGAAGGAAGAGAACTTTCTGCTTCTTACAAAATTGATGGTAACATAAGAGATCAGATATTTGAAATTGACCAAAATACTCCGTTGAATTACGAAGTAGCAAACAACATCAATGATGGAAACAATCGAGAAAACACGATTCAAATCGATTATACTCATCCTTTCGGAGAAGAATTTAAATTAGAAACAGGATTCAAATCAATACTAAGAGATATTGACAGTGATTTCACTTATGAATTCAAGCCAGAAGGCTCTTCTGAATATCAAGTAGTTGATAACAGAACAGATATATTCTATTATAATCAGGATGTATTAGCAGGCTATGTTTCTACCCAAAGTAATATCACCAAGAAATTAGGTTTAATAGCCGGAGTAAGATATGAATACACGGGTTTACAAGGTAGTTTCGAAGAAGCTACAGAAAGAAATTTTGAAGAAATATCTTACGAAAACTGGCTGCCAAGTGTAATTGTAAGTCAAAAGTTCGGAAAATTCAGTTCTTTAAAACTCTCCTACAATAGAAGGATTCAAAGACCAAGTTTAAGAAATGTAAACCCTTACGAAGAAATAGGAAATATTAGAAATATAAGCTTTGGTAATCCTACCCTAAATCCAGAATTATCAGACAATTATGAGTTAGGATTTAGTTCATTTATAAAAGGAACTTCAATCAATATTTCAGCTTTCTATAATGACATTAGTGAAGTAATTCAATCTGTTATTTTTGAAGATCCAGCAAGAGATGCTACAGTAACTACTTTCGAAAACGTAGGGACACAACAGAATGTGGGATCAAATCTCTTTATTTCAACTAAATTATTCAAAATCTGGACCATAAGGGGAGGCTTAAATGCCAATTACTTTATGGCGGATGGTATCATACAAGGCGAAGAAGTGAGTAATAATGCATGGTTATTCAGTGGTAACTTAAGCTCAAATATCGACCTACCAAAAGATTGGATAATAGATGCATTTGGCTTTGCCAGGCCAAGAAGACAAACCCTTCAAGGATATAACCCTGCCTTTTCGATATTTGGAATGGGTATTAAAAAGAAAATCTGGGATGAAAGAGGAAGTATAGGTTTATCTATTGTTGAGCCTTTTAAAGCAAGAAAACCTTTTAAAAGTGAATTAGGCGACCCAAATAGTGATTTTTATCAAAGAAATGTTTTTGCGATTCCTTTTAGATCGTTTGGAATAAATTTCAGCTATCGTTTCGGTCAGCTGGATTATAAAGCAAGACAAAAAAGAAGTAGAATTTCCAATGATGATCAAAAATCAGGAGGAAACGATGGACAAACCTTTTAATTAATCAAAGCCTGCTCTTTTAATAAGAGCAGGCTTTTTTATCATACCAATTCTCGCCCCACTATTTTTTAGATAATTAAGGTATAATCCGTTCTAGCCATTTAACTTTGCACAATGCATAAGTTCAATTTGAATTCTATAGACCTACCCATAAAGGAAATCATTCCTGAGTTACTAAATAAAGTAGAAAATTCTCAAAACCTTATAGTAAATGCTGAAGCAGGAGCTGGAAAGAGTACCATTATTCCTCTCGCGCTTCTTAATCACATAACTACAAAAGGTCAAAAAATTATTATGCTTGAGCCACGCAGATTAGCTGCAAAATCCATAGCTCATCGGATGGCTCAAATATTAGGCGAAGAGGTAGGTAATACCGTTGGATATAGGATAAGATTTGAAACCCGCATTTCTCAAAATACTCAGATTGAAGTTGTGACGGAAGGAATCCTAAATAAAATGATGGATTCTGATCCTCATTTGAAAGAAACCGCCATTCTAATATTTGATGAGTTTCATGAAAGAAGTATCCATGCTGACGTAGCCTTAGCATTAGCTAGATTTACCCAACAACAATTTAGAAAAGACTTAAAGCTTATCATAATGTCAGCAACCTTGGACTATGAAATGCTTTCTGAAGCTTTAAAGGCTGAAGTAATTATTAGTAAAGGAAGGCAGTATCCAGTTGATATAGAGTATTTAGGAGATTCTGATTCAAGCTTATTAGCTGAGTTAACAGCTAAATACATTGAGTATGCAATCAAGCAAGATGAAGGAGATATTTTAGTCTTTCTTCCAGGACAAGGTGAAATATTAGCTACGCAGGATATACTTAAAAGAGCAAGAATTAAAGCCAGTATATTTCCATTATATGGTCAATTAGCATGGAATAAACAGTGGGCTGCTATTCAGCCACATCCGGAGGGTAAAAGAAAAGTTGTATTAGCTACTTCCATCGCTGAGACAAGTTTAACCATTGAGGGTATTAAAATAGTAATTGACTCAGGTTTAAAAAAGAATTCAGTATTTGACCCTAATACAGCTTTAAATAGTTTGAAGACTCAGGAAATTTCTAAAGATGAAGCCACACAAAGAGCTGGAAGAGCTGGTAGAGTTGCCCCAGGAAAGTGTTATAGAATGTGGTCTGAGGCATCTCAAAATAGTAAGAAAAAGCATAGAGTTGCAGAGATCCTTCATGCTGATTTAGCAAATCTTAGACTTGATTTAGCCTCAAGAAATATAAAAAATAGTGAACAATTATTTTGGATAACCCCACCCCCTATTGATAAATTGATTCAGGCTGAATATTTATTAATGGATTTGGAAGCACTAAATGCTGATAAAAATATTAGTGAATTAGGTAAAAAAATGCATCAGCTTCCATGCCATCCTCGCTTAGGGCATATGCTTTTAAAAGCTGAAGACAATTTAGACTTAGCGATAGATATAGCCTCTATTCTAGAAGAAAAAGATCCATTGTATAAAAAAACAGGCACCGATTTAACTGAAAGAATAGATACAATAAGGCTATTAAGAAAGGAAAATAGACTAGGTAGAAATTTTAAAAAGATTGAAAAGATAGCTCAATCCTACAGAGCACTTTTTGAGAGAGAAGCTAATAATGATAAAGCGGATTCTTATGCTACAGGTTATTTATTAGCAATGGCATTTCCAGATAGAATAGCTTCTGCCAAAAGAGGTAATAATGCCCAATTTATGTTATCAAATGGAAGCATTGCCGTTATTGGTCATAAAGATGAGTTGGCCGATGAAAGTTGGTTGACTGTGGCTAATATGGATGCTAGAAGTGGTTTAGGTAAAATATTCCTGGCTGCTCCTTTAAACCCAAAAGATCTTAAACCCCTCATTAAAAATCAAAAAACTGTCATTTGGGAATATGAGGATGATGAATTCATAGTTTACCAACAATTAAATATAGGAAATATCAATCTTCAAAGAATAGAATTAGAGGAAGAAGCTGATGAGTATGGTAAAAGATTAGCTATCATTAAAGCCCTTCAAGTAAATTTTGATGATATTTTAGTAACAACGGATGCTTTTGAATATTTTGCTCAAACCTATAATTCTAAACCTCAAAATGAATTCAATCCTATTAATTTAGAATTTATAGGTCATACTGCAGAAAAATGGTTACCTGCGGAAATTGAGCAAGCAGATAATATTTTGGAAATTATACAGAATTTAGATTTAGTAGAAATTGCTAAAAAACTAACTAAACTTAACTAAGAATTAACTTTGGAATTTAGCTTCTATAATATGTGGAATTTCCTTTTTAATGAAATCCAAATAAGCCTGAGCTACTGGTGAAAATCTCTTTTCCTTAAGCCATATTAAATGCCAGGTGGAATGAATTGGGAAATTCTTAACCGGAATAATTTTTAAATCTCTATTTTTCAATTCATTCTTAATTCCAATAAGTGGAAGAATCGAATATCCTAAGCCAGCAATTACTGCTTGTTTTACTGCTTCATTAGTAGCTAATTTTAAATTCATTCGAGCTGGAATCTTATTCTTTTTAATAAATGATTCCATGGTATATCGAGTACCTGATCCTTCCTCTCTGTATATCAAAGGAAGTTCTCTAAAAATATCTACATCATATTTCTTTTTGTTTAGTTCAGAATTTGCAGGCCCCACTAAATAGAGCTCATTTTTCATTAATTCCATATGATTAATAGCCATATCTGGCAGTACTGATACCATTGAAAAATCAACTTTATTATTTTCTAATGACTCAATTACCGATTGCTTATTAGTAACTTCCATACTTAATTGAATTTCCGGATACTTTTTAATAAAATCAGTTAAAAAGTGAGGCATGATGTATTCAGCTGTGGAAACAATCGATAATTTTAATTTACCACTTAATTTATCAGCACTAGAAAATCTTTTCTTCTCTATCTGATCCAATTCAGCAACTATAGATTCTATATTATTTGCAATTTCATTTCCAAAATCAGTTATATATACTTTACGTCCAATAATTTCTAAAAGTGGTTTATCAAATTGTGATTGAAGATTTTTAAGTTGTATTGAAACAGCAGGCTGAGTTAAATGCAATGCCTCAGAAGCTTTCGTAATACTACCTAATTCCACTATTTTATGAAAAATCTGTAATTGATGGAGTGTATAATTCATAAAAAACAATTATGAAATGAAACATAAACATTAATGCAATTTAATGATAAAGCTTGATATAGTTCCGATTCACTCCACTATATTTGAAAATTGTTTTAATTAAAAAACAGCTTTCATAAATTGGAATTATATATTTATATAAATGAATGATTTGAGATGAACGTAGACTTACTTTTAGAAAATTTAACCAATCCTGCATTATTATTTTTCCTGTTAGGAATTTTAGCTGTTCTATTAAAAAGCGATTTAGAAATCCCCGGAACATCTTCTCAATTTATCTCATTATATTTACTATTTTCTATTGGTTTCAAAGGCGGCCATGAATTGGCTCATGCACAATTCGAAATGTCTATTTTATGGTCAATAGTTCTTGCAATTGGAACATCCATATTAATTCCCCTTTATACATTCTTTATAATAAAACCTAGACTTGGCACATCAAATGCTGCTGCAATTGCTGCCTCCTATGGATCCATTAGTGCGGTAACTTTCATTACCGCAATAAGCTTTTTGGAGTTGCAAGATATATCTTTTGGTGGCCATATGGTGGCCATAATGGCTATGTTAGAAGCACCAGCCATTATGGTAGGTGTATTATTATTAAACTTTTTTAAAGAAGATCAGCAAAATAGATTAACACCTAAAGAAATTTTTCAACATGCATTTACAAATGGAAGTGTATTACTGATTCTTGGAAGTTTGGTAGCGGGTTGGATAGCATCTGATGCACAAGCAAAAGGGATTGAACCTTTTACAACTGATATTTTTAAAGGTTTCTTAGCTATCTTTTTATTAGATATGGGAATTAGCAGTGGTAGAAAAATAGGTAAACTATTTAAACACGGACCTTTTGTTTTAGCCTTTTCGATTATAATCCCTATCATCAACGGTTGCCTAATTGCCTGGATAAGTGGATTTATTACTACAGAAGTGGGCGATCGATTCTTATTGTCAATTCTTGCTGCTAGTGCATCTTATATTGCAGTTCCAGCAGCTATGAAGATAGCTGCACCGGAAGCAAATCCAAGTTTGTATTTACCCATGGCATTAGCCATTACCTTTCCATTTAATATTACGCTTGGTTTCCCAATTTATATGCAAGTAATTAATTGGTAAGGAATATATATAAAACTATTGATCTGAATTTTCTTCTTCATCTTGAGTAAGAGGAAAATGTATAAAGTTTTCGTATAAACTATCTTCTTTAAAGAAAGAGCTTATTTCAAATTCTTCTGGATTAATAGAATTTAATTTAAAATATCCAGTATCAATCTCATTCCAAACAAAAACTACTGTATCAGTAGGAGTTTCAGCCTTTAAAGTAGCAGGAACATACCAATAACCTTTTAAAGTATCATTAGTTGAGGTACATTCATTTGAAGGATTAATATAAAGTAGAGAATCTTTATCATTTCCAGAGGATGTATATCTAAAAATTAATTGTCGGGGCGTTTCACAATTAGTTAGATTCAACTGTTCATTATTTGTACTTCTGGAGTTTAACACCCATCTTTTGCTATCATAATTAGATAATAATCTTTCCACTTCAACTTTTCTAAAACTCTCAAAATTGGGTTCTTCAGGAAGGCAAGACACTGCAGTTATAGATAGTAATATTAAAACTAAAATGTTTCTCATGCGGCAAATATAATATTTATAAAATAGTCTAAATTAATTTCAATGAATTGTTTAATCATCTTATCAGGTTTTATTGAATCATTTAAAATTCAATCTTAGTTTGATTAATGTTACTTTCAATAACGATACCACTTGTAAGTTTATATTCAATTAGAATTACTTTTCGACACTTATTTTAGCGAAAGCCCTTGTTATTTATTATTAATCAAATATTTAGTATTAATATTTACATACTTATTTCGACATTTACTATGTATTGTTCGATAAAAATAAATTTTTTACAGACTAACTTAATTCGTTAAGTTTGTATAATGGTTAGAATGGCTTGTACATACAAATTTTTAAGAATTGGATTATTTTCCTTAGTTCTTATTTTTTGTGGAACCCATGAAGTTTTCTCACAATGCGGAGCCACCAGTGGAGTTGGAGGATTTGATCCCATTGAAAATAAATTTTGTGGTGGAGAAAAAGAGGTATGGATAGGGAAAAGATACTCTTCTGTAGATCTACCACCTGCTACAGATGTATATATTTTGGTTAATTGGGGAGATGGAACTGAAAATTACTATCCTACAATATTAGAATTTGGTGACTATTATATTGATAATACTCCTCCTGTAGCACCAGCAGGAGCTCCATTGTTTGCTAATGATCGATATGCTTATTATCAATATCCAGCAGGACTAACAAATTGTGATTTTGAAATTACTGTTCAATTAGTTTTTGTTGATACAGGGGAAAATCCACAAACTCATCCCAGTGCATTAATATGTCCTGGTACAGATAATAGTGCTAGTACAGTTTATTGGGAAAGAGATAATATTGCTCCTGGGAATTTAAATATTGAAGAAGCTCCTCTTTTAACTATATGCGAAGGACAAGATGTAGTGATAAATCCACTAGAAAATCAAAGTATTTACAATTGCCCTTTATCTAATAACAATGGAACAAGATGGTTTCAATGGGTATATAATACTGACGGTGCTAATCCTATACCTGATGTAAATATTTCAGGTATCAATATTCCAAATGAAGATTTTAATGTTTTCCCAGGTGGTTATACAAATCCGGATTTTGGGGAAATTGTACAAGTAGATCCTGGAATAAACGAAGTTGCTGCTGATCTTGACATGGATCCTACTGGTACTATCACAATAGATGGAACAAATACATTGGTTGGTCAAACATTTGAGATCACTCTAAGAGCGTGGAATGTATGTAATCCATTTGATGATCCAGATATTCCAGGCACACCTGATTTCACTGATGCAACTACAGCCGAAAATCCACCAGAAGAAACTACGTTAACTATTGAAGTTGTTCCAGCGCCAAATCCTACTCCGGAAGTGGAAGACCCATCAACTGCAGGAGTTTGGCTTCCGGAAGATGGGACAGCTACTCCAACTGCTAGCTTTTGTGCGAATGAAACGGTTAATTTCCGTAATAATAGTGCAACTATTGGAGATGATTTAATTGAATGGGATTTCACATATGATGGGATAACATTTAACACTGATGATACGGGAAATAATGTGAATACTTCTTATGATAACTCATTTGTAGGAAGTCCAATAACAGTAGCCTTAAGAATAACACGAGGAAATATTGGAGTTCCTTGTGTATTCTTGGAGACTATTGATTTAGAAATATCAGATGGTCCTATTGCTGATTTCACAATATCAAACACATCTGCTTGTGAAACTTTAAATACAACAGTTACAGATATTTCCACAAATGCGGATGGATTTTCATGGACTGTAGATCAGATTTCTGGTCCAGGAGCTGCGACTGATGCCGGAGTAATTTCGCCTCCTTTAGCTAGTTTTCCTATTACGAGTTCTGTTAGTGGAAATACAGTAGATTTTGAATTTGGAAATCCTGGAGAATACGAAATTACTTTAACTGCGACCTCTACTGTTGCCCCTACTTGTCCTAGTAATTTAACAGAGTCAGTTTTTGTATATGACAATCCAATTGCTAATTTTAGTGCTACGGAAATCTGTGAAGGTGATATGACCATTTTTACAGATCTCTCTAATATCCCAACAGTTGTAAATGGTGATGCAATCGATACTTGGGAATTTGTATTTGATTTTGATAATACTGATTACACTACCGATCCCGAAGGCACGTTTGATACACAAACCATCACTAGCTTAAATGCAGGCGATTTTACAGCAGGTGAATATGCTTTTACTTATCCTGCCGCAGGTACTTATAATGTAGCTTTAAGAGTATCCACCGCTAATGGTTGTGTATCACCAGTGGATACGATGTCAGTTGTGGTTAAAAACAACCCTATATCAAATTTTGAATTTGCTGAAAACGGTATCGATTATACTCAGCCTCTTTGTCCGGGTACTCCCATTGAAATTGTCAACACCTCCCCTGCTGGTCAAACTGATCCTGCAGTTGATCGATATTATGTAGAAATTGTTTCAGAAGATAATGCTAATGATGGAATATTTCCTGCTTTCCCAGCTTCTTTTCCTGCACCAATTGATTCAGCAGTAATTAATCCAAATGTTGGTGATCTACCCAATCCAAATTCGGGATCACCTTACACTTATGATTTATACTTTATAGCCGTTGGAGACAATAATTGTGAAACGAGAGAAGGACCACTTACTGTAACTTTACTACCTGCCCAAGCCGCAGGATTTGATATATTTGAAGGAGATCCTGGCCCATCACCGGGATCAACAGCAGATTCTTATGATAACCTGACTGTATATTGTTCACCTTATGAATTTTATTTTCGTACGGACGCAAACACTCAGACTTTCAATGCTGATCAATATATCTGGACAATTACAGACGGTATAGGTGATACCTTAACTGAAACTACAATAGAGGTAGCCACTGATCCTGAACCTGAAAGATTTAATTTCAACTTTGAAAATGTGTATCCCTCAGTTAGTCAAGAAGTATTCACCATTAATCTTCAGGTGATAACAGACGACTTTTGTGTAACTGACCGAAATGAAACAGTAAGATTATTCCCAAAACCTACAGCTGAATTTAATGTGATAGACTCTTTAATTACATGCGATTCAGTTTCATACACTTACAAGGCAGTACAAGAAAACATAGATTACTTTTGGTCTGTAAATTCAACTGATAACTCAAAATTAAGATCTGCCATACAAGATGATGCAAATGCTGAATTTACTGTAGTTTATGACCGTCCTCTAAATACTGAGCCTGATTTAGATTTTACAGTTGAATTATATACAGAAAATCTAGTTTTATGTCAAAGTGACCTTGAATCTACGACTTCTAGCATTCCAAATGCTGATGTTATTACAGTTGATATTGACTTTACACCAAGTAATTCTCAAGATTGTTTACCCTCTACCTATGATTTACAAAATACCACTACTTCAACTATTCCAGCAGGAACCGAATGGGAATTTGAAATCTATAAGTATAATACAGTAACTACAGATTACGATTTAATAGAAACAATCGAAGGTGTAGATCAAACAGGAAATGAGGAATTTAGTACAGCTATACCATACGAATTTACTTCCGATGGTCAATATAGAATTGACTTAATTGCAAACTTGCTCAGCAATTGTAGAATTGGATTATCAACTCCAGTTGATATAGAAATATTTGAGTCTCCTACTCCAAATTTCAGGACGAATATTAGTGAGGGCTGTTCCCCATTAACCGTTGATTTAATAGAGAATTCCACCCTCCCTTCAGGGAACAATTTTGATCTAAGCCTAGAAGTCTTCAATCCAGTCAGCGGCTTGATTACACAAACTATTGCTCCTTCAAACGGTCCTGGAGGCCATTTAGATGGAATTACATTAGATCCATTAATAAATACAGCTACAGATCCCTTTATTGATTATGAAATCACATTAACCGCAACAGCCTCAAATGCATTAAATTGTTCAAATGACAGTACCTTTATCGTTAGAGTATATCAAGAACCACAAATAGATTTTGATATTACCTCAAACAATCCAGCTTGTGAAGAGGATTATACTTTTGACTTTGAATTCACTACAAGCGTATTTCCGGCAGGAACACAATTTATCTGGAATTGGAATGATGGGCAAACATTACTAACTGACCAAGATACAGCAGTCAGTCATACCTTTGTGAATAGAGCTGCCTTTTTTGGAACAGATACTTATAATGTAAGCTTAACAGCTGAAACTCCTAATAATTGCTCTGTTACGATTAGTAAAATAGTAACACTAAATCCTAGAGTAGACGCTAGCTTTTTTAAGTTACTTGATCAAGGATGTTCACCCTTGGATGTTAGCTTTACAAGTACCGCACTAGGTACAGGTTTAACAGGAAATCATGTCTATCAAAAAAGAATCAAAGATTCAGGAAATCCTTGGGTTGATTTCACTACTAGCCCAATGCCAAATGGTGCTGTTACAGAAACTTTTACCAATACTACTGCTGGTGATATAATATATGAGGTAAGGTATATTGTTTCTTCTGCAGTTGGCGGATGTTCCGATACATCAAATATTCAAGAAATTACAATTTTTCCTGAGTTTACAAGTCCACCAATAACAGGCACAAATACAGTTTGTGCATCTGAACAATTAGTACCCTATTCAGTGCCTTTTACTTCAGGATCAACTTATTTATGGGAATTACCTTTAGGTGCATTTATTTCGAATCAAAATGCTAATGGAAATGAAATAGAAGTTAATTTTAGTGTTTTTTCTGGAAACATCAGAGTTACAGAAATAAATGCTAATGGATGTTTTGGTACACCTAGTGAGTTAGCTGTAAATGTTTTGACTGGCCCGAGTGCAACGCTAAGCTTGAACGGACCAAATGTAATTTGTCCTGGTGATGAAACTAGTTTAAGATTTGATTTAACAGGACCTCCAGGCTCTACAAATTTTGATGTGATTTATAACAATGGACAGGAAAATGATACATTAAAAAACATTCAAAATGGACATATAGAAACCATAAATCCTAACAACTCAACGAATTACTTCTTAGTAGGAGTTGTGGATTTGGCAAACCCTAATTGTAATCCTTCCGGATTATCTGGAAATGCTTTTGTAAATGTAAATACACCTCCAACCGCAAGTATTTCTGGAACTACTACTATATGTGAAGGAAATGACACAAATTTAATCTTCAACTTAACAGGAGTTGGTCCATGGGAAGTGGTGTATACCGATGGTAGCTCAAATTATACATTGAACACTTCTAATCCCGTAACCATTGAAGCAGTAAGTCCAATTCAAGATACTAACTATGAGTTAATATCAGTAACAGATGGAAACAGTCCTATTTGTAATGGTACGGTAAATGGAATAGCGGAAATAACAGTAAACCAAAAGCCTACAGCTGAAATATTCGGAAATGTAGATAATGTTTGTCAAAATGATTTTACTGAAATTGGGGTTAACTTAACTGGTACAGCTCCATGGACCGTAAGGTATACAGATGGAACTGTGACCTACACTTTATCTAACATTCAACCAGATAGCGGCTACGACCCAGCAACAGATTCTTACACCTATTATTTTGATGTAAATCCACAAAGTGGCACAACTTCTTACACTTTAACTGAAGTGCTAGATTCCAGTAATCCATTTCGTTGTAGCGGAGATATTTCCGGTACTGCTACTGTTGTTGCCTATGATAGACCTGAGGTTTCTTTATCCGGTGATACAACAATATGCTTTGGTGTAAATACTGCCTTAAACTTTGATTTTGAAGGGGATGGTCCATTTGAAGGAACTTATACTGCAAATGGAGATTCAATTGAGTTCAACAATTTCCAAAATACAGAATCAATTAATGTCAGCCCTGAAACTAGTACTGTTTATAGAATAGTAGAATTATTCGATAGCAGAGGATGTCCAGGGCAAAATTTAGGAGGTCCTGTTAGTATTAATGTTAACCCATTACCAACTTCGGTTATATCGGGTAATGATACGACCTGTTATGGTACAGAAACTAATTTAATATTTGATCAAACTGGTCTTGGACCATGGACCATAACCTATACGGATGGAAACCAAAATTACAGCTTTTCAACCGCCTTCAACAGACATTTTGAACCCGTAAGTCCTACTGCTACCACCACATATTCCTTAGTTTCAGTCACTGATAGTAATAACCCTAATTCTTGTGCTGGAACAGTGTCAGGAAGTGCACTTAAATTTGTTTATCCTAGACTGGAAGCAAGTTTTGAAGTTAGCCCACAGGATATGGTATTGCCTGAGAGCACGATAAATATTACAAATAATACAACAAACAAAAATGAATGGGAGTATTTGTGGGAATTTGGTGATGGAACCACTTCAACAGATGTAGATCCCGCCCCTCATGATTATGGCACATTTGGAGAATTTACAATTAAAATGACTGCTACTAATGGACTTTGTACCTCTAGCTTTCAAACTCTTGTCACAATTGGAGCAATCCCTCCTATTATAGATTTTGATGCTGATCCAAAAGAAGGCTGCTTACCTTTAGTTGTTAAATTTGAGAATCTCTCGGAATACGCAGACCCATCTACCTATCAATGGAGTTTTGGAGATGGTCAGAGGGCATCTGCGGTTATAGACCCGATTCATGTCTATACCAATCCGGGAACCTATACAGTTACCCTTTCTGCTACCAATATCACGGGACAAAGAACGGAATTGATAAAGGAAGAATTTATAACTGTAAATGCAACACCACAGGCCTCATTTACCATTCCTGATGAATACAGAAGAGTTTTCACTACTGAGGAGGTACGTTTTGTAAACCTAAGTGAAGGTGCAGATGAATTCATTTGGAAATTTGGGGACGGAAATGAATCTTTCGAATTTGAACCTATTCATGCATATGCCGATACAGGATTTTATGATATTACACTCATTGCAATAAATTCAGAAACTGGATGTTCTGATTCAATCTTTCTAACTTCACAAGTGCAGACCATATTAGGCGGTGAATCAAGAGTACCTAATGCCTTTACTCCAAGTAGAGCCGGACCTGGGACAGGAAGTGATAACCCATTACAGAATGATTATTTCTTACCTTATGTGGAAGGAGTATCTGATTTTAATATGAAGATTTACAACAGATGGGGAGAATTATTATTCGAATCCAATGATGAAAACGTAGGTTGGGATGGTTATTATCAGGGAACTTTGATGCCTCAAGGAGTCTATGTATATCGTTTAGAATTGGTTTATGAAAATGGAAGAAGAGAAACAACAGTGGGGGACATTACACTCATTAGGTAGATTTATCTTTTAAAAAGCGTAATGAAATATTGAATGCTTAAAACTAGAAATTTACATATCATACAATATACTGCAATTGTTTTAATGGTTGCGATATTGCTTAATCCTTATCAGGTTAAAGCGCAGGATTTTCAATTTTCGCAATATCATGAATCACCCTTATACTTAAATCCTGCATTTACAGGTTTGGGTAAAATGCACAGAATCACATTAAACTCCCGTGTTCAATGGCCTAGTTTACCAAAAGCATACGTTACCAATGCTTTAGCCTACGATTACAATATGGACTATCTAAGCAGTGGATTTGGCTTAATGCTAACACGAGATGTTGCAGGATCTGGAAACTTAGGTAATACAAATGCAAGCTTTTTATATTCCTATAGAATTGGCATTGCTGATAAGTTAGTTTTAAGTACTGGCCTACAATTTGCTTATAACTTCACAGGGTTAAATCAAAATGGCTTAACTTTAGGAGATCAATTATTGGATAATAGAGGCATATCATTTGATTCCGAATTGTCTAATATTCAAAACATTCAATATTTTGATTTTGCTGGTGGAGTGCTTTTGTATGGCAAATCCTTATGGGCTGGTTTGGCGCTACATCATTTAACGCAACCTGAAATCTCCTTAATAGGAGATTCAAATCCATTAAGAATGAAAATTAGTGCCCATGGAGGAATTAGAATCCCTTTATATAGAGGATCAACAAAGTTAGAGTACCTGTCGAGTATTGCTCCTTCATTTGTTTATAAAAGGCAAGGCATAAATGATCAGCTTGATCTGGGAATAAATTGGCATTACGATCCTATTTCAGCAGGGCTTTGGTACAGAGGAGTACCACTTGGTAAAACTACTCCTAATGAAAGTTTATACGATAGAGATGCTCTTATATTTAAATTTGGATTGCTTTTCCCTGATTTTCAAGTGGGATATAGTTATGATTTCACCATATCAGATTTAGGAGGTGCTTCAGGTGGGGCGCATGAGATTTCTATAATTTTTGATTTCGAAGCTAAGTTGGCAAAGAAAAGGAAAAAACAGTTTTTACCTTGCCCAACCTTTTAAATATTATTTCTCTGCTTTAATGCTCTCCTCATCATATAGCGTTCAACAATTACATCAATTGGCTTTAATAGAACAGCAATTCCCAATTTAAATAGAAAACCTATTTGGGGATTACCTACCTTTTGCTCCACAATTGGTTCTAAAAACCCTTCAGATAAAACAAATAATAGAATTGCAATTAAAAGTACTATGGATGATGCTTTTCTACCTACCTTGGCTTTAACTAACTGATCTATTGTATCCTGCAACAATTGATTATTTACTTTAAGGTCATCATTAATCTTGTTGATCTCATCAGACTGCTTTTTAAGCTTCTCATTAGCTTCATTAAGCTTAGAATGTAATCGGTCGCTAACCGATGTTAAAAGTTTTGCCTCTCCTATTAAGCGATCATACTTTTCACATAGAAGCTTATAGTTTTCCTTTACCTTCTCAGTAGGAATATTATCATCCTCTGCTAAAGCACGAACCTCATTCAGAAAATCAACTTCTGTCTGAAATACATCTGATTGGGTAAAGTTTTTTGACATATATTAAGCTTTAATCTCGACCATTTTAAAGGGCACCTTAATTATCTGTTTAAAGTCCTCTCCAGATTCTTCCATATCCTCATCTTCTTCTTCGTAATACCAATCAATGGCTATATCTTTTCCAGCTTCTTTAATTTTTTCTAATTTTCTAAAGATCTCTACTAAGCACTTAGATGAACTTGTATTGAAGTATTCCAATTTAACTTCAAAATTAGTAGAATCAAGCGGATTTTGAACATAATTATCTAACCAATCGAGCAACGGTCTATAAAACTCGATAGAATTCTCAGGAATAGATCTTCCCGATATTAAAAATGTATCCGCATCGGGATTAAAGTCAAGTTTTGGGGTTTTGGGTGTAGCCTCTAAAAAATATGCATCCATAGTTTTTTCCTTAATGTTTAATGTTTACTTGTAAACTAAAATAAGAATAATCATTATTGATGGATTGAAAACCATATTCTAAGGGTTGACCAGATTTTCTCACCATATCCATTATACCAAGGCCAGCCCTTCCTTTATCAGAAAAGACTCCTTCATCCAATCTATTACGATATTTTTCCCTCAATTCATCGTTCGAGAGCTGATTAATTTCCTGAATACGTTTTTTAAGGGGATCTGAAATAGATTGCTTGATGTAATTTCCAGATGTAATTTCATAAGTGGTAGGTCCTTTTACTACCATAATTAATATCTCATGGAATTTTTCATCCGCATTTTTTAATTCTCCCTCATTATGATAAATGTTTTGAAGTACCTCTACTAAAATATTAAAAACCTTCTTTTTAGTGCGTGAATTATACTCAACCATTGCCAATTTATTTTCAGCCAAGGTTAATAAGTTATTAGTTAGGCTATCAGTAATATTCCCCTGATAGGCTAACAATAACTCCTCACTCTCTTTAAGATTTTTAAATTTATTTAAGGTATCTAACATTTTTTACCGACAGGGCAATAAAGAATCAAAAAATCATTCATCGGTCAAATTACAATTATTTTCTTAAAAAATATAATGATTATATGATTTGCTTACATAATATCAATGTACGTTTCCTGTTAATTTTCTAATTAAAGGAGTTAAGATTAAAGCGACTATTCCTGCCCCTACAATAAAGATAGTAATAAACTGGAATATGTCTGGTAATAAGCTTGGGTTCTCAGCAATTGCATTTTGGTCAAATTCACCTGCTACTAATCCTGCAATCAAATTACCAAATGCTACGGACATAAACCAAGCCCCCATCATTTGACCAACCAATCTTTTCGGAGCCAATTTAGTTACAGCACTTAAACCTACAGGACTTAAGAATAACTCCCCAGTAGTATGTAAGAAATAAGTAATTAATAACCATGTTGGTAATACAGTATCAGAAGAAATTACCAAAGTGGCAGCTAAAATCATTACTCCGAATCCTAGCCCAAGAAATATTAATCCAAAAGCAAATTTCAAAGGAATACTTGGGTTTAAATTTCTTTTTGCTAATTGGATCCAGAACCAACCAAAAACCGGAGAAAGAATGATGATAAACATTGGATTTACACTTTGCAAGAATGAAGCTGGCATCTCCCAACCACCAATCATTCTATCCGTGTAACGCTCCGCAAATAAATTTAATGAGGATCCTGCCTGTTCAAAACCTGACCAGAATACTGCAGAAAACAATAATAAAAGGGCAATAGCTCCAATTTTCTTCTTCTCATCTTGGTTAAGACCGCTAAAAAGAAATATAGCCACAAAGAACAATACTAATGCAGCCGCCACTACAAAAGAGGATATATTTGCGACACTAACAACATCAATATTAATTATTCCAAAAGTAGTAGCTAAAACCAATGCGATTAAGCCAATTAAAAATGTCCAAATTCCTAATTTTACTTTTCTTCTAAAACCAATCTGTTTTGTATCGGCCGGATCATATCCTTCTGGTTGAGCTCCAATATCACCTAAATATTTCGAAGAAGCCCTATACTGAATTACACCTAATAACATTCCAACACCTGCAGCTCCAAAACCAAGATGCCAGTTAATGCTTTCACCTAAGTAACCAGTGATCAAAGGAGCAATAACAGCACCTAAATTAATACCCATGTAAAATATAGAAAAACCAGCATCTCTTCTGGCTGGTTCATTGTCTTTATATAATCCTCCTACAATACTACTTATATTAGGTTTTAGTAATCCTGTTCCGATAACGATTAAAATCAAACCTATAAAAAAGAACTCATCTGTTGGAACTGCCATCGCAAAGTGTCCACATGCGATGATGATTCCCCCATACCAAACTGCTTTTTGAAGTCCGAAAAATCTATCTGCTAACCAACCACCTGGTAAGGCTAATAAGTAAACGAACATGGTATATAAACCATAAATAGCAGTTGCAGATTTATCATCTAGTCCGAGTCCTCCCGTTTCAATTGAGGCAACCATAAATAAAACCAAAAGGGCACGCATACCATAATAACTGAAGCGTTCCCAAAACTCAGTAAAGAATAAGGTTGCCAATCCTCTAGGGTGGCCGAAAAATGTTTTTTCAGAATTCATATTACCTATAGATTATCTTTATTTTAAAAATTCGAATGCTAAATCTAACACGGCATCTTCATTAAAACAAATTGGCAGCCAAAATCGGCTTTAAAATTACTAGAAAGTGTATTTTTTACACTATCTAAACATTTGTAAATGATTAAAAAATTACTTTTTATGCTTATTAAAATCTTTAACTTTGCCAGCCAAACCATGTTATATCTAGCAAAAACATAAAAATAATGAAGGAATTTGGATTAAAATCCTCTAAATCCGGCTTAGAGGATTTGGGTTTAAAAAATGTTGCTGAAGCGTATTGGAATCTTAGCCCTGCAGAATTAACAGAGCATGCTTTGGCTAATGGCGAAGGTGTACTAACAGATACTGGTGCTTTAATGTGTGATACCGGTAAATTTACGGGGCGATCTCCAAAGGATAAATTCATCGTGAAAGATGATAAAACAAAGGATAAAGTTTGGTGGGGAGACATCAACATTCCATTTGATGAAGATAAATTTGATGCACTTCATGAGAAAATGCTCAAGTTCCTTGAAGACAAAAAAGTGTATGTGAGAGACGCTTATGCAGGAGCGGATAAAACTTACAGACTTAACTTAAGAGTTGTAAATACTCAAGCATGGCATAATTTATTTTGCTACAATATGTTCTTAAGACCAGAAAAATACAAACTGGAAACTTTCGAGCCTACATTTACAATCATTAATGCACCAGAATTTGAAGCTGATCCAGAGGTTGATGGAACTCGTCAGAAAAACTTTGCAATCGTTAACTTTAGTAAAAACATCATATTAATTGGTGGGACTGGTTACGCTGGTGAAATGAAAAAAGGTATTTTCTCTGTGCTTAACTTCACTTTACCAACTGAACACAATGTATTATCTATGCATTGCTCAGCTAATATGAGTGAAAAAGCTGATGGCGATACTGCTATTTTCTTCGGACTATCTGGAACAGGTAAAACTACATTATCAGCTGATGAAAACAGAGGTTTAATCGGTGATGATGAGCACGGTTGGACTGATAATGGTGTCTTCAACTTTGAAGGAGGTTGTTATGCTAAAACCATCGATTTAACCGAAGAAAAAGAGCCTCAGATTTACAAGGCTATAAAATTCGGTGCCATTGTTGAGAATACTCGTTTCTTTCCAGGAACAAGAACTGTTGATTACGAAAATACAGAAGTAACTCAAAATACAAGAACTGCATATCCTATTCACCATATTGAAAATGCAGTTAATCCATCAATCGGAGGTAAACCAAATAATATTTTCTTCCTTACTTGTGATGCATATGGTGTTTTACCTCCAATTTCTAAATTGACCAAAGGCCAGGCGATGTATCACTTCATTTCAGGTTATACTGCTAAAGTAGCAGGAACTGAAGCAGGTGTGACTGAGCCACAAACAGTTTTTAGTGCGTGTTTTGGTGCTCCTTTCTTACCACTTCACCCAACTCAGTATGCTGAGATGTTAGGAAAGAAAATGGATGAGCAGGACGTAACCGTGTGGTTAGTAAACACTGGTTGGTCTGGAGGTCCTTACGGAGTAGGTTCTAGAATGAAATTAAAATACACTAGAGCAATGATTACTGCTGCATTAAACGGTGGGTTAGATGAAGTTGGTTACAGAAATCATTCTGTATTTGGATGCGCTATCCCTGCTACTTGTCCTGATGTTCCTTCTGAGGTATTAAGCCCTAGGGAAACTTGGAAAAATGACAAAGGCTATTACCAAATGGCTAATAAACTAGCAGAAGAATTTAATGCTAATTTCAAAAAATTTGAAGAATTCGCTAATGATGAAATCATGGCGGGTGCTCCAAAGCCAAATTTATCTAAAGTATAAAATAAACTTTTTCAGTTAAGTTAAGTACACTGCCGTAAGATTAAGTTCTTGCGGCAGTTTTGTTTATAACAAATACTGATAACGCTACTTTTAAAATTACTTTAAAATCAATTGAACTCTTATTTTAAGTATGAATATTAATCAAGAAGATGTATCCCCGATTATGGGTAAGTGGCTAAATAAAAGCAACAGTGAATTATTAGATTTCTCTGATCGTAATAAAGACCTTCTTCGATTTGATTTAAAATCAACCAAAGATTTTGATCAATATGTATTTGATTATTTAAAAATGAAAGAAAAGCAATATGGACATGGTGGTTTTTTAGAAAATAGAACCATTTACCAAAGAAGTGCTCATTTTCAAAAAGGAGAATCAAGATGCATGCATTTAGGAGTTGACGTTTGGTGTGAAGCTCATCATCCACTATATGCGCCTACCGAAGCTATAATTCATAGCTTTGCCAATAATAACAACTTTGGTGACTATGGACCTACAATTATATTAGAACATAATATCAATCACGTTCAATTCTATACATTATATGGACATCTAAGTTTAAAAAGTATAGAAAATATTAAAGAAGGGCAGCTTATAAAGAAAGGCGAAAAATTTTGCGAAGTAGGGCCTTATCCTGAAAATGGCGACTGGCCACCCCATTTGCATTTTCAATTAATTACTGACATGAAAGACAAATTAGGAGACTTCCCAGGTGTTTGTGCCCCTTCTGAATTAAACGAGTTTAAAAGAATTTGCCTAGATCCAAATTTTATGATTTTAAAAGAATAGAGATATCAATCTGATGACTGAATCCAAATATGATAATCAGTATCCCATATAACATTAGCCGAAGCATTTTCAGCTTTCATTACACATATTGCTGGGTTTTTAGCGGGAACTGATTTTGAACCCGCTATATCACCATTGCTACTAGTATACAATTGGTCCAGTTGAGCATTTCTATTCACCTTTCAAATATCCATCCAATCATAATCAGCTCCTCCATTTCCAAACTCTATTCCAGCTCCTAACACATACTGTTTATCTTTAGTTGATTGCAAATGAGCAATTGATGTAGTTAGAAAGAATAAATAAAGTATAAGGAACCGAGATATATCATCAATAATATTTTGTTTTGATCTATTTTTTATCGCTGAAACAATACTTTTCTAGTTTTTTATAAGAATATTTGATTTATTATTTTGATAAATATAACAGCAATAAATCTATATATTATCTTAATGTTAATAACCATATAAGATATTCAACTTTTGAATATGAATATTATCAAATAATGAAAAAATATTCGAGAAGAAGATTAATAGCCTAAACAATCCATTTTATCAAAATATTATTCTGTCAATATTTACTTAAAGCATTTGAAAACAAACATATTTTGGTTAAAATCTTAGACATTACCTTACATTACAATTAAAACTCTTAATATTTATATCACACTACAAGTGATTGTATTTTAAAAATTTGCTCACACCTTTGCATCGTCAAACACAAACAAACAACACGACAATGAAAAAATTATTAGTATCTGCCTTAATCTTATGTGCATCAGTTGTTGCAACTGCAAACAACAAAGTTGTTCCTACTAAAAAATTAAAGGTTACAAGTAATGTAGAAGTGAAAAAAGCAACTTTAACATACTTACCAACTTCTAATGAAAAAGTATTAGTAAAAATTATTAACGAAAGAGGCGAGGTAGTTTACAAAGAAACTATCAATGAAACTAAAACATTTGTAAGACCTTACGACTTCAGTCAATTAAGCAGTGATAAATTTATCATTCTAGTAAAAGAAGGTAAAGAAGTTTATAAAGAAGTAATTGATTTAAATGATGAATTGACATCCAATTTTGACTTAGTGGCTTCGACTAAAGAAATTAACGAAAATACTTTTGAAGTAAAAGTATTACAAAGCCAAAAGCAGGATGTAAACATTGTGATAAGAGATCAAAACGGTAGAGTTTTATATTCATCTAATATAGAAGATAGAGCTAGCTTTATTCAACAATTTGAGTTAACTCAAAAATATGGAGAAGTTACTTTAGAAGTATCAAACAAAAGAAATTCAAAGACAATAGTACTTTAAATTCATAGAGTATATTTAGTTTAGGTTAGGGAAAAGCTTGCAAATGCAAGCTTTTTTTATTTGTTCACCATACCGCTCATTTGCTTAACAATGAATTTTACTGCACCGGCTGGGCTTAATCTGTAAAATAGATCAAGAAAACGAGCATCACTCCCAACCATTACTCTAAATTTTTTCTTCTCAATTGCTTTTAACATTATTGAAGCTGCTTTTTCAAAAGACAACATTTTCGGTGCTTTCCCCTGCCCTGCTTGATCAGTATTCTTCATTTCAACACCTGAATTCTTAGTAATATTTGTGTTGATAGCTCCTGGGTGAATTACGGTTACTCCCACATTAGTTTCCTTTAATTCAGCATACAAACCCTCAGTTAATAATTTAACTGCTGCTTTAGAAGCTCCATAAAAAGTTTGGCCTGGAAATGGAATAAAGCCTCCCATACTTGAAACATTAGCTATATGAGCCTCAGGTCGTTTAAGCAAATGAGGTAGAAAGGCTTTTGTCATATAAAGCGTACCATAAAAATTAATATTCATGATATGCTCAATCCTATCGTAATCTAATTCATTTACATCAATAAAAGGCTGAATAATTCCTGCGTTATTAATTACGCCATCAACATTACCAAAATGCTTGATAACTTCATCAGGAAAACTTTCAACTTGTTCTCGATCGGATATGTTAAGGTTACGAGTATAGAGATTACTGGCTTTTTCTTTTGCCAATTCTTTGGTTTCTGCTAACGCTTCATCATGAATATCTACAGTGGCTACCTTAGCTCCTTTATTCAGTAACTGTAAGACTAATTCTCGACCCATACCACTGCCGCCACCTGTTACTACGATTACTTTATTCTCGAACTTCATAATCTTTAATTATCATTAAACGCATATTAATATATACGCTATAATTAATTAAAAGACTGTGAGATTACAGAATTTAATGGTAAAAAGAAGAAATGATATTCAATGATGAAATTATTCAACTAATGCTCCTGCAATAGTAGCAGTCATCATACATGCAATCGTGGCTGCTAACAATGCTCTCATACCCAACTTAGATAAATTACCCTGTTGATTTGGGGCCATCCCCCCTATTCCACCTACCTGAATAGCGATAGAGCTAAAGTTTGAAAATCCACAAAGCGCATAGGTTGCTATGATAATAGATTTATTACTTAAAATGTTTTGAGTCTTCATGTCTGCTAAACCAAGATAAGCTACAAACTCATTAATAGCTGTCTTTTGACCTAATAAACTACCTACAGCCAGCGTATCATTCCATTCTACCCCCATAGCAAAAGCAAATAATCTAAAAATTTGACCTAAGATATATTCTAAACTAAAACTATCGAAAGTTCCATCAGTAGAGCTTGCCACTAATGCATTTAAACTTGTCCACTCTCCTATTAAATTACCTAGGAAATAATTGATAGCAGCAATAACCGCTATAAAGGCTAATAACATTCCACCAATGTTTAAGGCAAGCTTTAAGCCTTCCGCAGCCCCATTAGATAAGGCATCAATTAAATTTACACCCAATTTATCTTGACTGACATGCAAGGTATCATCAATATCATCTGGATTTGTTTCAGGTATAAGTATTTTAGAAATCACAATTGCAGCGGGAGCATTCATTATGGAAGCACTTAATAAGTAAGAAGCAAAACGTGCTTTCTCTACCGGATCATCACCTCCTAAAAAGGCAACATATCCAGCTAAAACTCCACCTGCGATAGTCGCCATTCCCCCAGTCATTAAACACATTAATTCAGAGCGAGTCATATTGGGAACAAAAGGTCTAACTAATAATGGGGCTTCAGTCTGACCTAAAAATATATTCCCGGCAGCTGACAAACTCTCAGCACCAGACAATCGCATGGTTCGAGACATTACCCAAGCAATACCATAAACCAATTTTTGAAGAATTCCTAAATAATAAAGACCAGCCGTAACAGTGGAGAAGAAAATAACCGTTGGAAGCACTTGGAATGCAAAAATAAAACCCAAAGAATCACCTGCTAAGTCACCAAACAGGAATCTGGCACCATCCCCAGAGAAGCTTAAAAATACCACAAAGGCCTCAGAAACCTTTTTGAACATTAATTCAACAAATTCAACCTTAGTAATTAATAAACCGAAGATGATTTGAAGTAATAAGCCAGTACCCACTAAACGCCAATCAATTTTCTTCTTGTTTACTGAAAATAGCCAAGCAAAACCAACTAAAACCAATAAACCAATAAGACCTCTGAGATAATCCATATAAATTTTTAAAGCAGCGACAAAATTAAAGGAATGTCTCTAATTAAAAAATCTGAATCATATCAATTAGACAAAATAATGAGTAGAATAAATAAATGGTAGTTCATACAAAATAATTAATTTTGGGTATGCAGTTATTCTACCAGCCTCATTTACCAGAAATTCAGCATTTAGATCTTGATGAATCTAAGCATTGTATAAAAGTTCTACGAATGAAGTCAGGCGATGAAATTAATCTCATTGATGGAAAAGGCACATTTTACAAAGCTAAAATTACAAATGAGAATCATAAACAGTGTGAGTTTGAAATAATTAGCACTGAAAAGGAGGCTGATTTTAATTTTCATAGGCACATTGCTATCGCTCCTACTAAAAATATTGATCGCATTGAATGGTTAGTTGAAAAAGCCACTGAATTTGGCATTGATGAAATCAGCTTTTTTCAAAGCTTTCATTCAGAGAGAAAAGTAATTAAAATTGATCGCTTAGAAAAGAAAGTTATAAGTGCCATGAAGCAATCAATAAAAGCGAAAAAGCCGATTATAAATGAGATTGATTCCTTACAGAATATTATTTCAAATGCTAAAGAAGCTAATAAATTTATAGCCTATGTAGATTTTCAAAATACTACATATTTAAAGAATGAATTAAAAAATAATCGAGATTCAATTATTCTAATTGGCCCTGAAGGTGATTTTACTGAAGAAGAAGTAGAGTTATCTGAAAAAAAAGGCTTTAAAAAAGTTAGCTTAGGCAAAAGCAGATTAAGAACTGAAACTGCTGCCTTAGCTGCGGTCCACTTAATGAATCTAATTGCAGAATGATTAAAAATTAGATTCAGAAGAAAGCATATTTGGTAATTTTAATGTAATAGTGGTTCCTTTATCAATCTGTGATTTAATTTCAAATTCACCATCAAGCTTTGTAAGCATATTTTTAACAATGTAAAGACCTAATCCCGAGCCTTCTTTGCTATCTTCACCTCTATAAAACATGTCAAATACTTTTTCCAATTGATTGTTGGGGATCCCAATTCCATTATCGATTATTTCAATCTTAAAATATTTATTCTCATAGCTAACTTTTATTTTAACAGTTGATTTACTTTTGTTAGGGTCAGAATATTTAATTGCATTTGATATCAGATTATTTAGGATAACTTCTAGTCTCGCTTTATCCGAGAATACAATTGAACCAGCTTTTATATCTTTTGTAAAGTCAATTTTTTCCATCCCCTCTATGTAATTATTATTTTCAATAATATCATCCACAAAATCCTCTATTTCTATTGACTCTACTTTAATTTCAGTTCTTGCATTTCTTGAAATCTCAATTACCTCTTTTATGAAATTTGTTAAACGTTCTATTCGATTTTCTATCCTAATAAAATAGTCCATTACGTGCTCATCCTTTACTTCATATTTTGCCAGGTTTATTAAACCTAAAATTGATGACAAAGGAGCTTTTAAATCATGTGAAGCACTATATACAAAATGATCTAATTCATTATTAGCTAATTCCAATTCAGTATTTTTCTGTTTTAATTCTAGTAATGTTTCTTGTCTCTTTTTATCAATTAGCGTATTGATTACATCAATATTGTACATACTAAACACCATTCCAAAAACTGAGATGAACATATTTACATAAAAAGAACTCGGTTCTGATTTGCCTTCAGTCCAGTTTAATTCACCAAATGGCTGATAGGCGGTTAATTCTAAAATTAACAAAAGGGATACCACGTAAATCATGGAATAGTATTTATACCGTCTTTCCTCATTTTTAAAGATGAGGAAAATTACAGCTATTATGGGGAAGAAAATAAGATAAAGACCAATAGTCTTGGGAATTACGGAAGCATAACAAAAAATAAACGCAGGCCCTAAAACTATAAAGATGAATTTTGCTAGCAGATTTCTTCCACTTTCATTTATCAAAAAAGTAGCTATGAAAATAAATACAATTATTAAATCTAGCCCTACAGCAACAAAATTTAAAAACCAAATATCATTAATTATTTGAATTGCAGCTGCAATAATTGCTATAATAGAAAACTGAGAAAGCAAAATATTAGGTTTTTGCTCAAGCTCTTTTTCAATTCGCGACCACTTATTCGGATTTAAAAATCTAAACACCAATTTTAAATTTCAGTTAACAATTTAAAATATTAAAATAATATGGTTTTTCATCTACAATTAAAGATTTACAAAGAATCAATTCGATGAAACAAACCTTTTACCAATTAAATAAAAGGATTTCTACTTTTGAAAATGTTGAGATAACTTTAATCAATGAAATTATTTTCAATTGAAAAAGAGTTACAGTATCAATTAAAACTAACTATTAAACTATACTTTTAACATATGAAGCAATTACTATTTGTACTTAGCATCAGCATGCTATTTTCCTACCAAACTGCAAATGCACAGCTTTTTGGTAAGAAGAAAAAAGCATCTGAAACAAAAAAAACTGAAAAGCCAAAAGGTGAATTCAAAAATTATGCTGATATCATCAAAGCAGGGGTTAAATCTGATGATGGACTTTTTACCGTTCACCAAAAAGATGGTAAATTATATTATGAAATACCATTTGATAAATTAGAAAAGGATTTATTGTTAGTGAGTAGAATCGTAAAACTTCCAGATAATTTTGGTGGTGGTTATATTAATGCGGGATCAAAAGTAAATGAGCAAGTCGTTAGGTGGTACAAGCGTGATAAAAATATTGACTTAAAAGTGATCAGTTTTACCAATGAAAGCGATGAAGAAAGCCCAATATCAAAGTCTGTAGAAGCCAATAATTTCTTTCCTATTTTGTTTAGTACTGAGATTGAAGCTGTAAATCCCGACTCTACTGCTTATTTGGTGGATGTTAGTAAATTATACACAGAAGAAGTTAGTGCTATTAATGCAATGTCTGATGGCTTAAGAAAAAGATATAAAGTTAAGCGCTTAGATAAAAATCGCTCTTACATAGAATCAGCTAATGCTTACCCTCAGAATATTGAAGTAAAACACTTAATGACCTATGATGCGGGGAATCCACCAGAAAGAGATCAGGCAGGAACTATAAGTATGTTGCTAAATCAGTCTATGATTTTACTTCCTGAAGATAAAATGAAACCTCGTTTAGCTGATGACAGAGTAGGTTGGTTTACCTTAGAAAAATATGATTACAATTCTGATGAATTAAAGTCAGACCGCTATGAATTAATAAGAAGATGGAGGTTAGTTCCTAAGGATATAGAAGCCTATAAAAAAGGTGAGTTGGTTGAACCGGTTAAGCCGATAGTATATTATTTAGATCCAGCTACTCCAGAAAAATGGAGACCTTACTTTATTCAAGGAATTGAAGATTGGAATGTAGCTTTTGAAGCGGCAGGATTTAAAAATGCAATCATTGCTAAAGAGGCTCCAAGTCCGGAAGAAGATCCAGATTTTAGTCCTGAAGATGTTAGATATTCAGTAGTACGTTATGTTGCCAGTACAACACGTAATGCAGTTGGGCCATCAGTTACAGATCCTAGAACAGGTGAAATTATTGAAAGTGATATTATATGGTATCATAACCATTTAAGATCATATAGAAACAGGTTTATGATCGAAGCAGGAGCACAAACTGAAGCAGCCAGAACACTACAGACTCCTGAAGAAGAAATTGGAGAAATGATGCGTATGGTAATCGCCCATGAAGTAGGACATGCTATCGGTTTACCACACAATATGAAAGCAAGTTCAGCCTACCCTACCGACTCTTTAAGATCAGCAACTTTCACTCATAAATATGGCCTCACTCCTTCTATTATGGATTATGCCCGAGTGAATTATGTAGCTCAGCCTGAAGATGAAGGCGTAAGATACATCAGAATGATGGGACCTTATGATAAGTATGCTATTAATTGGGGTTATCGCTATTTAGCAGATGCTGAAACCAAAGAAGATGAAAAGGCTACACTTGATGAATGGATTCTTGAAAAGGCTGGAAATCCATGGTATGAGTTTGGAAGCGGATATGGAGTAGCTGACCCAAGAGCTAATAGAGAGAGTTTGGGTGATAATCATGTTAAAGCCAGTGAATATGGCTTAGCCAATTTAAAGAAGGTAGTTCCAAACTTAGTTGAATGGACTTCTGAAGATGGAAAAGGATATGAAGAGCTTGCAGAAGTCTACAGAGAATTAGGTTATATGTGGTGGGGTTATAATCGCCATGTAATTGCTAATGTTGGTGGGATTTATGAAACCAGAAAAACTTCTAATCAAGAAGGCGTAGTTTATGAGCATGTTCCTGCTGATATTCAACGTAATGCCGTTGCTTTCTTGAATGAACATACTTTCACCAATCATGAGTGGTTATTAAATAAAGATATACTCCAAAGAATAGAAGATGATGGAGCGATTGAGAGAGTAAAAGCCTTGCAAGTAAGAGCATTAAGCAGTCTTTTAGATGAAGATAGAATCCTTAGAATGATTGAAAATGAAAGCTTAAATGGTAATGATGCTTATACTGCCCTTGCCATGTTAGAAGATGTACGCAGAGGAATTTTCTCTGAGCTTTATAGAGGACAATCAGTAGACGCCTACAGAAGAAATATCCAAAGAACTTATATTGATTTAGCGGCTGAAAAAATTGCTGAATTAGACGCAGAAAAGAATCAAGATAGTGATATCATAATTTCTGATATTATTCCATTAATGCGTGCTGAACTAAATCAACTAAAAACGGATATTAGCAGCAGAAGATATAGAACATCAGATCGAATGAGCCTAATTCATTATGATGATTTATTAGCAAGAATTGACAAAACATTTGCGGAGTAATTTATTTAAGCTTTTCCAAAACTCAAACTTTGGAAAAGCTTACTTCCTTTCCCTTTTAAGCCACTTAAAAATTCCTTTAATTTGCATCAAAATTTTACAAAATGGCTTTAAAAACATTCGTTAAAATATCTGAAGTAAATAATTTAAGTGATGCACGTTATTGTGCTGGAATGACGGTGAACTTGATGGGCTTTGACTTGCAAAAAGATAATCCGTCTTATGTGAGCCCGGAAAATTTCATGGAACTTACCGGTTGGGTATCAGGACTTGAATTTGTAGGTGAATACGGTGATGCTTCAGAAGATGAGATTAAAGACAGTATTAAAGACTATGATCTTCATTATTTGCAAACGGATAATCCTGCCATCATTCCCCTTTTTAAGGATTACAAAAGAATTCTTCGTTTTGATATGGACAAAGTGACCGATGCTGAAGCCGTTAAAAACACCATGCAAGAAGTAGAGAATAAAGTAGAATTCTTCCTTTTTGAATCAGGTAATGGAAACCATTATAAAGAAAATGTGGTACAGCAAGTATTAGATTTAGCCAAAGATTATCCTGTTATTTTAGGCTTCAATATTGATGACAAAAATGTTATGGATTTGGTTGAAAAAACCTCCATTAAAGGCATATCGCTAAAAGGTGGTGAAGAAATCAGACCGGGCTATAAAGACTTTGATGAACTAGCGGATATTCTAGAAACGCTAGAGATTGATGATACAGTAGAATAGTTGGAAGATGGAAGTTGGGTGTTTGAAGTTGGAAGATAGATCAGACTTATTATATATTAAATTTTAGTTTTTTTTTAAAGATGTAACTAGCAATTGCTAAAATAGAAATGTGATAAATTGTGAGATTATTTCAGGATTGTACACCACCATACTATAGTATTAAAAGATCTTAAATATCATATATTACTTTGCAGATTAAAAATAAAAAGGGCTTTATAAGCCCTTTTTATTTTTTGGTTTATGTTTTTTATTCAATTACAATATTGTAAAATGTATTACTAAAAGCAGAGCTTCCATCACCATTGTATCTCTGAACATAGATCATGTATGTTTCAACAGGAAGATCAGAAGGAATAACAATTTCCACTACGGAATCAGATATTCTGTTTCCAGTTCTCGCTTTCGTGGCAGTCCAGCCATCCATAAATCCAACAGTTACAGAACCTGTTCCTTCACCAAAGTTCTTACCGTTAATAATTAATTTATCACCTCTTTTAACTGTTAAGCTTTCTACACTGGCAATTATTGGATCGGTTGTTGTGTTTTCTTCAACATTTATTGTTTCACTTGCTGTTACTTCTGCACCATTTGTTTCTACTACTATAGTATATTCACCACTTTCAAGTAAAGGAGGTTGTACAACATATATTCTACCGTTGTCTTCTTCACGTATGTAAGCTTCGGTTCTCACATCATTTTTAACAAAGTATACTTTGTTTTCTCCCTCAATAAAGTTTCTTCCATTGATCCTTACGATAATATTATCATCATCTGTTGAGCTAACAAAATCAGAAATAGTTGGAGCTGGAGGCAGAATTTGCACATCACCCAGAACATATTTTTCATTTCTTATATATACAATCAATGAATAAGTACCTGTCTCAAAAGATACATTATTGGGTACATTAAATGAAAAACTTGTTTCTCCTTCGGACTCTAAAGAGGGGCCGGAACTGAAACCTTCTCTAGAAAATGAAACACTTATATCACTAAAATTCTTACCAGTTATTGTTACTAGTTCACCTTTTCTGAAAGATGTAGAAATCAAATCGTCAAATTCTGGCGTTGGTGCTGCCTCTAATTCAACTGTAACTTCATAGTCCTGAGTAGAACCATCTTCAGCCGTTACGGTATAATCTACTGAACCAAAAGAAAAATCTTCTGCAGTACTATTTTCAGGAGAAATAGTTGCTCCTTCTGAAATTTCTATAGTTGGTACCAAAGCAGTTAAGTCACTGGTATTCCAAGGTAATGTAAGTGTAATAGCCTTTGAATCTTCATTGATTACGCCATTAATAGTTGGAGTAAATGCTTCAAAAGCAAAAATTAAAATTGCTTTCTCTGTGCGTGGCTCATATCCTATAGAAGCAGTATACTCTACTTCCGTACCATCTTCAGCCACAACTGTAAAGATTACATCTTTCGAAAAATCTATTTCAGTTTCAGAAGCTGGAGTCACGGTTGCAAATTCTGAAATTTCAATTGTTGGAATTAATTTAGTTAGGTCATATTTTCTAGGTATAAGAGCAGTTATAGTTTTATTCTCTTCATCTATTGTTGCTGCTAATTCTGTCTCAAATCCTTTGAAAATAAAGGTGTCAATTATAGCTTCTGTGTTTTCTAACACATTTACAGTAACTGTATATTCAGCAACAGTACCATTCTCTGCTGTTACTGTATAGACTACCGGACTAGTAAAGTCTTGTGCAGTACCTGAAGCGGGTACAACAGTTGCTTTATCCGAAATAGAAATTTCAGGACTTAAATCGGTAATATCTGTGCCACTGGGTACATCTAATGAAATTGAAAATGCTTCTTCATTTATGACACCTGAAACAGGTGGATTCATGGATGTAATAGAGAATTCCTCAATTTTGTTCAATGGACTTTTTGCTTCTTCTTCCTCCGTACATTGGAAAAATGTTAAAGCAATTGCAGAGAATAAGCATATTCTCCATAAAAGGGATTTAATCATAATTGTATATTCTTATAGTTTATAAAATAGTGCGCGAAATTAACCGAATATCTGAAAATAAAAGCTTGAATTTTAATATAAATTAATTCAAAATCGAAAATTTATATAATCCTTAGAATAGTCAAAATTTTAAGCCTATGAGTTTAAAATTAGGTGGTATTTTCATTTTAGATAGAAAAATTTATCTTAATATTTAATGCATAAAAATATAATGAGAAAACCGTTTAAAAGTTTAGGAATGAAAAAGCACACCACTATTTGCATATGGTGTGCTTTCAGTATTTTTACCTATTAAAAATGGTAATTAATATTTCTGCACTTTTATATCAACCAATACTCTAGTTGAATTAATGGCTTTTAACTTTATCGCTCCTTTTTTACCCTCTTCAGTTTCAAATGTGACAATTGCAGGGAAGTCCAAAGTCCCTATAGCATTATCATCATTAATCACTGTCAAGTCATCTAATACAGCATCATCTTCCATTTCATCAAATGAAGCTACTTCAAATCCATTTTCATAATTATGGACTTTAGTTTCTTTTGCATTTGGCACTACAATGTCGTCAAAGTTGTCTTTTGGTCCTTCAAAAAAGATAAAAGGTGAATTAGATCCTTTATAAAAAAGATCAATATTTGGTCCATTTTCTTCATCTATCTCAGTGTCTAAATACATTTCGTTTTCAGAAATGGAGTAAAATCTGCCTAATTCACTACTGCCCTCTTCCTGAGAAAATTCTAAATCTTTTATTTCTAATATGGCACTGTTTCCTTCTATAGTAATAGTTTCTTCACTACTACTTTCTTCAGTACCGGAGACTGCTTTAAGTGTTATGGTGAAGTCCCCTGCTTTGTCAACCGTAATGCCATTCGGTATTTCCTCAATTGAAGTTGAATCGCTACTGCCTTCACTAAAGCTCCATTCATAAGAGCTTGCTCCGGTAGACTCATTAGTTAGATTTAATACTGCATTTGGCGCTTCTCCCTCTATCTCAACACTAAATTTTGCTTCTAAGGGTTCCCCCTCTTTATCAGCTGTTTCACTTGAATCACAAGAATAGAGAGTAATTGCTAAAACAATTAATGCGTACTTAATTTTACTTATCATATAATTTAAATTAAAAGATTAATTGCAAACGTAACTATATGTTTAGGTTTGACAAAATATGTTGAAAAAGATTATTGACATGCAGCGGTAGTATATACTAAAACTCATATTTAGATATAAAACCGTAAAGTTACTTTAGGACGATACAAGTACTTTTATAGCAGATAGCATGCTTATTGCTTCGCTATGTGCGCTATGTGGTGGTGAAGAAATCAGACCGGGCTATAAAGACTTTGATGAACTAGCGGATATACTAGAAACGCTAGAGATTGATGATACGGTTGAATAATTGGAAGTTGGGTGTTTGAAGTTAGAAGATGGAAGTCGGATGTTGGAAGATGGAAGAACAGTTCCGTATCATGCTTGTGACACAAACGGAAACGATTGCGTCAGCGCGGGAGAATTGAATTTATAAAAACATATCCAATTTTACAATTCTTGTTTTTTTTAGAAAAAGTGTGTACTAAACAGCAAATAGCATTCGTTTAGCTGCGCAACGCGCGCTAGTGGGCCGAATACATGTCTCTTAGTCTCTAAACCATCTAAGTTTTATTATAATTAAAATCAAAAAACAAATTAGTATTACATATATACTATAATTCATTTGTTCGCCATTAAATAAAGCTAATGTAATGGCGGAAACACCTATAATCGAAATAAATAAAAGATTATTAACAAGTATTTTAAAATACTTCATTGAAAATAGTATTACATTTTTTTTAAAAAAAATAACTCCTCTGGCCTTTGAGCATCACTATAGCTGATCTGTCCTATGTTTATCCTTTTACAAATCTCATAAATTGCACTTTCGCTGTATTTTATTCCCATGATTAGCTTTATTTGTGTAAAGCTATTTCAGGACAAGACAGTTGTGGCAAATAGCACGCGTTTTGCTTCGCTAAGCTCTATTAGGCAAGATATGATCCACTCTACCTTATGTAAGGATGCCTACTGGCATCTACTTTAATTCCGTTCTTTCTCAAATCATTTACAAACATTTGAAAATCACTTCCCATATTTAATTTGAAGGTCTTCTTTCTTCCTCGCTTTAAATGAATTTTCATTACCTCCTCGTTTCCCTTACCCCCTTGATAAATTATCTGAATCTCAGCTATCTCATCAAACAAAAACTTATAAGGTATAAATGGTAAGAAAGTATATTTTATAATAATACTATCGCCAAAAATATAAAGTTTTTTATCAATAAGAAGAACTATTGCCGCAATTGTGCCTAAAATTGCAATTACAACCAAATCAACTCCAACGTATGCAAATGCCCCAATTAGAGCAAGAGAAAAGAATAGCATAGATAGATTTCCTCGCCAATTTCTCTTACTATAATTTTTCATTTCTTAGTTTTATTAACAATATAAATTATTAATTTGATTCTTGGTTGCTGTCTGCTTTTTCGCTGTTATTAATATACTTTTTATCAATATTCAGGATCAAATCAATCTCAGCTTGTACAGCCTTGGTCGTTTTGTCTAGTGCTTCAGACCATGATTTAATGGTTAATACATTCTTAAACGACATTAAAAATGCCCCCACTAGTCCTCGTTTGTAACGAGGATTAGCAAAATATGAGTTTTTAACTCAATATCTATATACTTTTTAAAGAATCAACTAAAATTGAATTTGCGATGAGATTAAATCTTACCATCCAAAGTCTTAATTAGCTTATTCAATGTATCGCGAAAATTCACTATTTCATCTTCGGAAACGCTTTCATCTTGAAAAGAACCTATGATTTTCTCGGGGATTTTGACGGCTTTTTCTTTGAGCTTCTCTCCTGCTTTGGTTAAGGATACAATAACTGTCCTTTCATCTTCCTTCGAGCGAGTACGCTTAATGAATTCTTTAGCTTCTAAGCGTTTTAATAATGGGGTTAAAGTGTTGGTCTCAAGCATCAAGCGCTCCCCTATTTTATTTACGGTTTGAGCGTTATGCTGCCACAACACCAACAACACTAAATATTGCGGATAAGTGATATCCAGCTCTTTTAAATAAGGAGTATATAATTTAGTAGTTAGCCTTGAGGCAGCATAAAGTGGAAAACAAATCTGGTTCTCCAAATATAATGATGCAAATTGATCATCCATAGATTATAATAACTTCTTAATGGTAGCTTCCATTTTTTCGGGCTTAGTAGTAGGCGAAAATCTTTTAACTGGATTTCCATTTTTATCAATAACGAATTTAGTAAAATTCCATTTTATAGCGCTTCCTAATAAGCCTCCTTTTAATTTTGATTTCAAATATTTATAAATGGGATGTGCATTATTTCCATTTACCTCGATTTTTTCAAACATAGGGAAACTCACGCCATAATTAAGCTGACAGAATTCCTGTATTTGTTCAGAATCCCCTGATTCCTGATTTGCAAATTGATTACAAGGAAAACCCAAAATTACTAAGCCATCATCCTTATATTTCTTATAAAGATTTTCTAATCCTTCATACTGCGGTGTTAAGCCACATTTACTAGCAGTATTCACTACTACAACAGTCTTATTTTCATAATCCTTCATTGACTGATTTTCACCATTCAGTCTTTTGGCTTCGTAATTATAAAAGCTCATAATTTAGTATTTAGTTTTAGTTTTAGTTTTAAATAATTCCATCCTGCTGTAGACCATAAAGCCCAAATTACCAATATGGGTTGAAAAAATAATCTGATCAATCTTTTTTGATCCGTATCTAATCCAAAAGCATCTATACCATTTGTGTATTGCGAGATGTTACCAGGAAATATCAGTATATAAAATACAGCTAATGCTATTCCTACTTTTGCTTTATGTTTTGCTAAAAATATCATTAACACTCCTAAAGTAATCTCCACAACTCCTGATGATAACACCACAAAATCCATAAAAGCAGGATCTGTAGGTAGCCATCTAGGTACTTGAGCAAGAAACTCATCTCTTTGAAATGTTAAGTGACCAATTCCTGCAAACGTCATGAATGCCCCTAGTATAATTCTAAAAACATTTTGAATCGTATTTGTTTTCATAAGCGAAAATTATTTATAATTATTGCACGTTTATATCGTGTACGATACAAATATAAAAATAGTTGAAATCATTTTGCAAAATCTTTAAAATTATAAGTCAAAATAAATTATTGTTGGCTGATTTCCTGCTCCACATTATGGTACGAATTCAGGAAATAAATATCTAATAAAGCTTTAGGGCGAGCAAAAAACTCTCTAATGGTCACTTTAGCGGATGAATAAACGGGAACCTCAGCAGCTGAATATGCAATGGCATCTAGCTCATAATGTTGACTAATATACAAGGCTCTAAAAGCATGAAATTGCTGGGTAATGATGGTGACATTATTTTGATTAAATACTTCCTTACAGCGATAAACACTTTCTAGGGTTCTTAATCCAGCCGTATCGATTGAAATAACACTATCGGGAACACCTTTTTGCATTAAAGCATTCTTCATGTCATTAGGTTCATTATAATAACGTGTTCTATTATCTCCGCTTAATAATAAACCTTTAACCTTCCCACTATGATACAAATTAGCTGCGGCTTCAATTCTATTATCAAAAAAGCTGTTGGCTTCTCCTTTCATGTTGCGTTTACTAGTACCTAATACTAGGGCAATATCTCTCTGAGGAATAGTAGCTACATCATCGTAAATGAAATCTCTAGTTTTAGAAATAATAAAAACATTAGAGAGGATTGCAAATACAATTGCTGAAACAAATAATAATAAGCCTAGCTTGATAGAAAACTTAATCATGATTAATGCTGAGATTCAAATTCCTTAACGAAATAATTTTCATAATCGTCAGGTCGTGCCATGCACTTTTTATACCACCTCAAACGATAATCATCTTTTAATTGTGCATTAAATTGCCATTTTTCTACAGAAGCTCTCATTTTGCTGACCAAACTATATAAAGTTAATCCAGCAGCTACCGAAACATTATAGCTTTCTGTAAACCCATGCATAGGTAATCTGATAAAATCATCCGCTAAATCTTTTGCTTCCTCACTTATTCCATCCCTTTCATTCCCCATTACAACGGCTATAGGTTGATCTAAAGATAAGGATTCTGGTGCACTAGCTTTTTCATTGGGGCTTGTTACTACTATTCTGTAACCTTTTGATTTGAGATCATTGAATACATCGGCCGTGGGAGTTGCACTTTCAGGGTATTGATGCACATCCACCCATTTAATAGCTCCCCTACTTACGCCTCTACCTAATTTAAATGCATTTTCGTTTTCAATTACATGAAAATGTTGAATCCCTAAACATTCACCCGAACGAATAATAGCATTCGCATTATGAGGATCTCGTATGTCTTCCAGCACAACACGAATGTAATCCGTTCTATTATCCAATACATTTTCTATAAATTCCTTTCTTTCGTCAGATAAGAATTCAGAGAATTTATTAATTAGAAAATGCTTTAATTCTTTATTCATGATTTTAGAATAGACCTAACTGTTCTTTGTCCTCATCTATATTAAGATCAACTGAATCACCGCTCTTATATTCTTTCTCTTCTTTCTTACTCTCAATTAGTTTAACCTTTGTAACCTCATATTGCGACAGCTTATTTCCAATTGCTTTCCAGCCTTTCACATCAATCAACATATCGAAATCGTAAATTGCAGTCTCTTTTTCACGACCCTTTCCTTTACGGAATTCTATCTCTACTTGAGGCTCTTTATCAGTGCTAACTATCGTTAAACTAGACTTTTTATGCTCTGATATAAATACGAAAGGCTTATTAAGCGTTCTAGTTTCAATTTGGAAGCGCTTTACATAGTAATTTTTAGAAGCGCCATCATAATAAACTGAAGAGATTACTCCATTAGGATCAAATTTTTCGATCAGTTGGACTTTTTCACCATCATAGCGATTTGTCAATTCATAATTAGTCAATTCATAAGAGCCATCTTTATACACCACCAATATATTATCATCGCCATGGAAAGAACCTATAAGCTGGCCTCTTTCGTCCGTATTTAACTTTCCAACAGATTCATCATAATATACTTTCAAGCCACCAAAGCTACTTTCACCCAGTAATTTGAATTCAATTTTCTTTACCGGATATTTAGTGAGGATATTTCCTCCTGCACTTCTTCCTTTAATTTCTAGTTCAGCGAAATCGAAATCGAATACTTTAACTCTTGCTCTACACGCATTTGAAAGTTTCACATTGATAACTTCTGATTCACCATTAGGCCTTGCTTCTAAATACAATACTTTAGAACCTTTCGCTTTTTTAGTGAGGTCATATTCTCTATCTCGTGTAACGGATAAAACCTGGAATCTTTTCACCATAGTTCTACCTGTTTTTCCGTCTAAATAAGCCGCATTATACACTCTACGCTCATCATTTTTACGGAAAATATCTACATGAATAATATCCTTACCTACAAATACCTTTTCATCAATTTTCACTACTTTGTAGGTTCCATCCCTTTTAAAGGCTATAACATCATCTAAGTCTGAACAGTCCGTAACAAACTCATCTTTTTTCATTCCATACCCAATAAAGCCTTCGCTTCTATTGACGTAAAGCTTTTGGTTATTAGCTGCAACAGTATGCGCCTCAATATTATCAAAACTCTTGATTTCTGTTTTGCGCTCCCTACCTTTACCATATTTATCTAATAACCTTTGGTAATACTCAATAGCATATTCAGTTAAGTTGGCTAAGTGGTGCTCCACTTGTTCTAATTCTTCTTGAAGCTTACGCATCAATTCATCAGCCTTAAACTTATCAAATTTGGAGATTCGTTTGATTTTGATCTCTGTTAAGCGGATGATATCATCTTGAGTAATATCTCTGTAAAACTCTGGCTTAAAAGGATCTAAGCCTTTATCGATTGTTTCAAGAACAGCTTCCCATGTTTCACATTCCTCAATATCTCTGTAGATTCTATTTTCAATGAAGATTTTCTCTAATGAAGAAAACAGCAATTTCTCCATTAACTCTCCTTTCCTGATCTCTAGCTCCCGCTCCAATAGTTGAAGCGTATCTTCTACATTCTTTTTTAAGATTTCAGTTACTGGAAGGAAATGAGGTTTATCGTCTATAATGACGCAGGCATTGGGTGAAATTGAAACTTCACAATCCGTGAAAGCATACAACGCATCAATTGTAATATCAGGAGATTGATTAGCGGCTAATTGCACCTCAATTTCAACATCTTTAGCTGTATTATCGATTACCTTTTTAATCTTAATTTTACCCTTATCATTGGCTTTAATGATGGATTCAATTAGACCAGTAGTGGTAGTTCCGAATGGAATATTCTTAATTAATAAAGTTCGTTTTTCTCCTTCCTCTATTTTAGCTCTAACACGGATTTTACCCCCTCTTAATCCTTGGTTATAATCGGTAAAATCAGCCATACCACCTGTTGGGAAATCAGGATAGATTTCAACTTTCTTATTTTTAAGAACTTTTATACAGGCTTCAATTAGCTCTATAAAGTTATGTGGCAAAATCTTGGTCGATAAACCTACCGCAATACCTTCTACACCTTGCGCTAATAATAATGGGAATTTAACGGGTAAAGTAACCGGTTCTTTCTTACGTCCATCGTATGAAAGCTGCCATTCCGTTGTTTGCGGATTGAAAACTACATCTAAAGCAAATTTAGATAAACGAGCCTCAATATAACGAGGTGCTGCCGAGCTATCTCCAGTACGAATATCACCCCAGTTCCCTTGGGTTTCAATCAAGATATCCTTCTGCCCCATGTTCACAATGGCATCTCCAATGGAAGCATCACCATGTGGGTGATACTGCATGGTCTGTCCAATAATGTTCGCTACTTTATTGAACCTTCCATCATCCATCTCCTTCATGGCATGCATGATACGCCTCTGAACTGGCTTAAAGCCATCTTCATTAGCTGGAACTGCACGCTCCAAAATCACATAAGATGCATAATCCAGAAACCAGTTTTCATACATTCCTGAAACCGGAATCACATCATGAAGCTTATCTTTATCTTCTCCGTTTTGATTGTTTAGCTCGTTATTTTCGTTATTCTCTTCCATTTGATTGAACCAAAAACGATATTACTTTAATTTTTTTTAAATCTTTAATCTTAGAATTAAGCGTCTGCCAATTCCTCTTCTAAGTCTTTCTCTACTCTTAATTTATCAATGATAAACTGCTGACGCTCCATGGTATTAGTACCCATATAGAAAGTTAGAAGGTCTTTGATTTTGGTTTGGTTGTTTAAAATGATCGGATCAAGCTTGATGTTATCACCAATAAATTCTCCAAATTCCTCAGGAGAAATCTCTCCAAGTCCTTTAAATCGAGTGATCTCTGCAGATTTACCTATCTTTTCAATTGCTTTTCTTCTTTCTTCATCCGAATAGCAATAAATCGTTTCTTTTTTATTTCTAACCCTGAATAATGGAGTATCTAAAATATATAAATGACCTTCTCTTACTAAGTCTGGAAAGAATTGAAGAAAGAAAGTCATCAGCAGCAAACGAATATGCATACCGTCTACATCGGCATCAGTTGCAATAATTACTTTCCTGTAACGTAATCCTTCTAATCCTTCTTCAATATTCAAAGCATGTTGTAGAAGGTTAAATTCTTCATTCTCATACACCAATTTCTTGGTTTTGCCATAGCAATTTAAAGGCTTACCTCTCAAACTAAACACGGCCTGAGTTTGCACATCACGTGACTTAGTTATAGAACCTGAAGCAGAGTCACCCTCTGTAATGAAAATCATGGTATCATCCTTCTTATCATGCTTATCATTATCATAATGCACTCTACAATCCCTTAATTTTTTGTTATGCAGATTAGCCTTTTTCGCTCTTTCATTGGCAAGTTTCTTAATGCCTGCCATGTCCTTACGTTCCCTTTCAGATTGCATGATACGCTTTTGAAGGGCTTCAGCAGTTTGAGGATTTTTATGAAGGAAATCGTCTAATGCTTTCTTTACAAAATCATTGATGAAAGTACGCATAGTTGGACCATCAGGTGCTACATTTTGCGAACCTAACTTTGTTTTAGTTTGAGATTCAAACACAGGCTCTTGAACACGAACTGCAATTGCACCTACAATCGCTTGTCTGATGTCGGAAGGATCATAATTTTTACCATAAAAATCACGAATTGTTCTTACAATCGCTTCTTTGAAAGCCACTAAATGTGTTCCACCTTGCGTAGTATTTTGACCATTAACAAATGAATAATACTCTTCACCGTATTGATTGGCATGGGTCATCGCCATTTCAATATCATCTCCTCTTAAATGAATAATTGGATAACGATTGGTTTCATCATCTGTCTTTCTATCCAATAAATCCTTTAGTCCATTAGCAGAGTGGAATTTTTCACCATTGAAATTAATCGTTAAGCCTGCATTAAGGAATGCATAATTCCACATTTGCTCTTCAAGGAAACCTGGAATAAAATGATAATTCTTAAAAACCGTATCATCTGGCTCAAATGCGATTAAAGTACCATTTCTTTTATTGGATGAATCTACGTCAGCATCATTTTTAATGATCCCTTTCTCAAACTCTGCAACTTTAGTTTGCCCTTCTCTGAATGCCTGAACTTTAAAATAATTAGACAAAGCGTTCACTGCTTTAGTACCTACGCCATTAAGTCCTACAGATTTCTGAAAGGCTCCACTGTCGTATTTACCTCCAGTATTTATTTTAGATACACAATCCACAACTTTACCTAGAGGAATACCTCTACCATAATCACGAACCTCTACTCTTTGATCCGTAATTTTAACTTCAATGGTTTTCCCATATCCCATCATGTGTTCATCAATGGAATTATCAATCACCTCTTTGACCAGAACATAAATACCGTCATCAGGAGATGAACCATCTCCCAATTTTCCTATATACATCCCTGGGCGCATTCTAATATGTTCGCGCCAATCAAGTGATTTTATACTATCCTCATCATATTGTATATCTGCCATCGCAATTATCGGATTGAAAGTTAAAGCTTACTCAAATTTTAAAATTACAAAGCTTTTTTAAATTGTAAAGCTTTTTCCAAGATGCCAAAAGGCAAAAGCTGTATGATTAATTACCAATATAGATAAAGTCATACATCAAGAACCTCAAAGAAAAGATTTGAATATGAGTAGATTAAAGCTAATGAATTATCAGCTTACTACTGTTGAAAAATATTAGAAAAAATTTATTTATTTCTTCTGATTATGAAGGGTAACCATAAAACCCAGAAGAAAACTAAAAACATACTAAAAATCACTAAAGGAAGGTAGCCACTTTGGGTTAAGCCTTCTTCATTATTGACGAATATGAATACTGTAAGTATGCTAGCAAAAAACAAATTAAAAGTACCCGCTAAGCTTCTTGCCCATGAGGCTAGAGTATTTCTAGTCCTTTCGTTTTTAAAATAATATTGAGAACCTACCGCCTGACTTTTAATTAAAAATGCTAATGCAACACAGATAAGTACAATTATTAGAGGTATTATTAGTCCTGAATAGAAAAGTGTATTATTACTGAACTGAATTTGATTATCTAACAGCTTGATATTCACGTATGATAGTTCCGCAAAATAGGCATATGTGTAAAATAAAACGGCAGTATAGCCAATACTAGTTACAATTAAAAAAGCTCTTGAAATCCTCTCCATAATTTTAATTTATAAGGCAAAATTAATCGGATTCATGAGTATTTCAGCATTTTTTCAAGGAAGTTTTTATTCAAAATGTTATATTTCGAAATAAAGATGACTTATAGAATATCATTTAACTAGGATCAAATGGATTTTAACCCAATTATATTATCAATTCCTATCTATTTTGCTTTAATAGGGATTGAATTACTCATTCAAGCTATAAAAAGATATAGAATATACAGATTGAATGATGCCATTACAAATATCAGTTGTGGAATTACTCAGCAAGTATCTGGTATTTTTTTCAAGGTGTTGAGCGTGGCTGCTTACCAGTGGGTTTATGAAAACTTCTCATTGTTTGAAATTGCCCCTACCTGGTATAACTTAATCTTATTATTCATTTTAGTCGATTTCTTTTATTATTGGGCTCACAGAAAAAGTCATGAAATCAATCTGTTTTGGGGTGGTCATGTAGTGCATCATCAAAGCGAAGATTATAATTTCTCAGTGGCTTTACGACAAGGATCATTTCAAATCGTATGGACTTTCTTTTTCTACTTCCCATTAGCAATATTAGGATTTGACACAATCAATTTTGTTTTAATGTCAGGCTTGGTAACCGTTTACCAATTCTGGATTCATACTGAAACCATTGGTAAATTAGGCCCTGTAGAATGGATTTTCAATACGCCTTCCCACCATAGAGTACACCATGGGCGAAACCCAAAATATATTGATAAAAATCATGCTGGCGTATTTATTATTTGGGATAAAATGTTTGGTACTTTCCAGGAAGAAGAAGAAAGACCCACTTACGGTATTACAAAACAAACTGCAAGCTGGAATCCTGTTTGGGTAAACTTGCAGCATTATATTGAAATGGCAAAAGGCTTAAAACAAATAAAAGGTTTTAAAAACAAGATGAAGTATGTCTTTTATCCACCGGGTTGGTTACCAAAAGAGATGGGTGGACAGCTACCTATTCCAGAGGTAGATCCTGAACACGATAGGAAATATGATAAAAAAACTTCTGCTTCCTTTAGTTTATATGTATTACTACAATATATCATTGTACTTGGTGGGACTGCGGCCTTCCTTTTTACAGCTAATACATTTGATTTATGGGAACAAATTATCGCTGTATCCTTAATTATATTAGGCGTAACGGGAGCTGGTGTCATATTGGAAGAAAAGAAATATTCATTTGCCTTAGAAGTGATAAGAGTATTGATAACACCAGTTGTTGTGGTATTCGTTTTATTACCTTCCGTTAGCCCACTTATCCAATACTTAATTATGGGATATGGACTAATTTCATTTGCAGCACTAATTTTTATTAAAAAATCAAATCAAACCATAAAACAAGCTACAACTTAAATCAATGAAAATATTATCTAAACTGTTTTTAGGATTATTTATCATGTCAATTTTATCTTGTGAATCGCTGCCACAACTTGAAGGCATTGATTTGGATGCTTGGAAGCAAGATCAAGACGGATGCAATGAGAACAGAATAAAACAAATTGACTTACTATTAAGCCAGAAAGATAAATTAAAGGGATTGTCACAAAATGAAATGATTGAGCTATTAGGTGTAGCCGATAAGCATCAACTTTACGAGCGTAGTCAAAAATTCTTTATTTATTATTTAGAACCCAATGAAAATTGCTCTAACTACTCAGAGGGTTACCTAAAAGCTTTATATATACGTTTTAATTCACTTGATCAAGCAGTGGATTTTAACATTCAAAAAGTGAAATAATTTCAATCAATTTATCAGGATTCAGTTTTATACAACATGGCCAACTTAAAAAAGAAATTTTACGACTGGAAAATAAGAAATCTAGCCTATTCAATTGGTATTGGTACATTTTTATTAATAGTCGCGATCTATTTAGTATTCACTCAGACTGGCATAGATCAGCAGAGCTTATTAAGGACTAAAACTCTACGGAATTTAGACAATATAAGCATCGGTATTTCTCCACAATATATTCAAGAGAATCAAGAAGCTATCAATACCACAGTTAAAAGGGTTGAAAGAATCCTATTTGCTTATACTAGTGGTGGTGAATTAGGAGAGGAAAAGCTTGATGTAGAAATCAACGATCGATTAAAAAATGAGGTGCAAGAGTTGATTAAATATTGGGCTCCCCTTAAAGAAGATTTATATGCTATTCAAGATGGAACCGCAACCATTGAATCAAGTAAAGAAAGTTTAGAGAAAAAATATACTGCTTTCATAAAAAAACATATAGATGTTAAAGAATTAATAGATGAAATCAACCTTGCAGAAGAGGAAAGTGAGACATTTAATGTAATCTTACTTTTCATATACATCTTCCTACTTGCAGGTTTTCTTTACTGGGTTTTAAAATACTTAATACTAGGCCCTATTTACGAAATTTCCCTTTCGGCAAGAGAGCTGGCTAAAGGAAACTTAAGTGAAAAAATCAATTACCAAAGCAGAAACGAATTGGGATATATTGCTCAAAACATCAACTCAATGGCGGATGTTTTACAAAATGCTACTGAATTCACAACGAAAATTGGTGAGGGTAATTTAGATGCTGAATACAAAGGGCTTAAGGATGATCACGATAACTCTTTGGCTACTTCCCTACTACAAATGAGGTCTAAAATGCAAGAATCTGCTAAGGCGGACAAAGAGCGTAGTTGGGTAAATGAAGGCTTAGCAAAATTTGCTGATATTCTTCGAAATAATAATGACAATATCCAGGAATTGTCTTACCAGATTATTTCTAATCTTGTAAAGTTCATGGAGGTGAATCAAGGAGCACTTTTTGTTCTGACAGAACCTCAGGATGAAAACGAAAAACCTAAAATCAATCTTGAATCCGCTTATGCTTACGAAAGAAGGAAAAGAATTAAAAAGGAAATTGCAATAGGTGAAGGATTAGTCGGCCAATCAGTCCAAGAAGGTGATAAGATTTATCTAACCGAAGTACCCAAGGATTATATAGAAATTAAATCGGGTTTAGGGGAAACCTTGCCAAGATGTGTATTAATTGTACCCTTAAAAATCAATGAAGAAATAAAAGGAGTAGTTGAAATAGCGTCAATTCAACCTATTCCTCAATACAGAATAGACTTTGTAGAGAAGCTAGGAGAAAACATTGCCTCAACATTAGCGAATGCAAGAACCAATGAAAGGACTAAAAAGCTTTTAATTGAATCTCAGGAAATGACAGAGCAGATGCGTTCTCAAGAAGAGGAAATGCGTCAAAATATGGAAGAAATGGAAGCCACTCAAGAAGAAATGGGTAGAGCTCAGTCCGAAATGGCAGCGAAAGAAACAAATCTTAATGCTTTGATCAATAATACTTCTGATTCTATCATTTTAATTGATACACAATATAAAATTTTATTGATGAATGACGTAATCAAAAATAGATACAAAGGAACTCAATATGAAAAGATGAAGGAAGGGAGTAACGCCCTAGACATGTTGGGAGAAGTTCGTGAGGAATGGAAATCATATTATGATAGAGTATTTAACGGGGTAGATTTATCGTTTACAATCAAGAGTAGTGTTAAAGGAGAGGATTCATATCGCCATTATGATATTCATCCTATCAAACAAAAAGATGGTTCAATAACTGGTGCTTCTGTATTCTCACGGGATATTACGAAAGAGAAAGAGCTAGAAATTCAAAGGGAAGAAAATGCTAAAAAATTAGCTCAAAGAGAGTATGTATTAGATGGTATGATCAATAATACAGATGACACCTATTTTGCTATCAACACTAATTATGAAATATTGGTGGTGAATGATGTATTGAAAAATAGGTTTAATGATTCTGGAATTGAATTAAAGCCAGGATTAAGCATTTTAAGTATTTTACCGAAAGATCAGTTAGAAAAATGGAAAGCAAGATATGATAAAGCTTTAGAAGGTGAGAAATTAAGAATTGAAGAAATAAGAGAACTTTCCTCTGGAAATTTAACTATTGAAACAAGATGCGAGCCTATTTATAATGATAACAAAGAAGTGATTGGAGTTTCTACTGTTTCCAGAGATATCACAGAATTGAAAAAAGCGCAGGAAGAAAAAGCAAAACTTGAAAAGGAATTAGAGAAAATAAAAGGAAAGTAATAATTCATCCTTAAAGAACTAATATGATTAAAATTAAACACTTAGTATTTGTCATTTCAGCATTGATATTAGCCTGTCAATCTTCTGAAAAGAATTCAAGTGAAGTATCAAAAACTGAAAATAAAGTAGTCACTAAAGTTGATATAGCAGATATTGAAAAGGGTATTAAGGCCTATATTAAAAATAAAACTAAGGAGGCAGACGGTTATTTTCATGTGAAAGATGAAAACAAGGAACTGCGATTAAAACTAGTAAGAGTCCATACTGAGTACCTTTCTAATTTAGGTCCAAATAGACATTTTGCTTGTGTTGATTTAGCCGATGAAAATGGAGATGTTTATGATGTTGATTTCTTTATGGAAGGTAAACCAGGCGCAATGGATGTGACGGAAACAACAGTTCACAAATTGAATGGTAAGCCATTCTACAGCTGGAAGCAAAAAGAGGATAAAACATGGCATAGAGTACCTATTGAATCCGCCTCAAATGAACTATTAGGAGTAATAGAAGGGGAAGATGAGTTTGAATTCTATTATGAGACTACTCTTCCTAAAATTGAAAATTCAGCCAAGGTATGGATTCCTATTGCGCAATCTGACAAATTTCAAGATATAGAAATTAAAAGCATGCAAATATATGGTGAAGATCAGATATTGGAAGAGGAAAAATATGGAAATAAAGTTCTGTTTCTTAAACTAGATAAAGTGGATAGTGAAAAGAAAGTAAGAATAAGTTACCACGTGAAGAGAAAAGAAAAAAGTGCTTATGAGGAAAAAGGTACAGATATAAACCAATATCTAAATGAAAACATATTGATGCCAGTAGGAACAGCAAGATTTAAGGAAATTGTAAATGAAGCTACAGCTGGAATGGAAAATGATAATCAATTGATTCAAGCAAGGGCTATCTATGATTATATTATTGATAATATGCGCTATGCTAAAAATATTAAATATGGAACCGGAGATGCTGTTTATGCTTGTGACTCAAAAACTGGTAACTGCACTGAATTTCATTCACTTTTTATTTCTTTGGCTCGAACAGCAAATATTCCCGCTCGATTTGCAATCGGAGCTGGCATTCCATCTGATAGAAATGAAGGTGGAATAAATGGGTACCATTGCTGGGCTGAATTTTATGCTGAAGGAAAATGGTGGCCAGTAGATATTAGTGAAGGAAATAAATACACCGCCTTAGCTACCTATTATTTCGGTAGACATCCAGCAAATAGAATTGAATTTACAAAAGGAAGAGATTTAATTTTTGAACCATCTCCAAAGTCTAGTCCTGTTAAATTTATGGCATATCCTATATTTGAAGTTGATGGGGAAAGTATAGTAAGCAATGCAAAGTTTAGCTTCCAGCGAATTACAGATAATTCAGAAAAACTTTGAATGTAGGGACATAAAAAAAGCTCGAATCATAATTCGAGCTTTTCTATTTTAACCTTTTAAAAATTATTTTCCAGGGTGCTCACCGCCTCCTGATGGATGTTCTTCCTCTTCACCCTCGCTTGGATGTTCACTCTTAGCTGAATCTTCTTCCATCATTTCTTCTTCTACAACTTCCTCTACTTCTTCAACAGCTTCTTCTGTTTCCTCCATTAGTTCTTCAGTAGCTGCATCGTCAGATGCTTCTTCTTTTTTCTCACCACCACATGAGATTAATGTAGCAGATAAAAAGAAAATAGCAGCAAGAGCTGTTAAGCTTAGGGATTTAAATGTTTCTTTAGTTTTCATATTAAATAGTTGGTTTTAATTTAAAGCAAGTTAATAATTATTGCGTTTAAAGCAACTGAATACATATTTAAACTCAATGATTCGTTGAATCGTCAACTAAAATCTTATTTAATTCCATTAATTCTTTAACCTGCATTCTATTCCAATATTTAATTCGATTAATTTCATCTATTTGTGTTTCCAGAATTTTATTAATCATTAATAAGTCATCTTGAATCAATTGATGAAATTGATCCATATCAAGGTTTCGTTGATTTATTTCTTCCGAAAGCAAATTCTGCACTTCGATTTGCTTGCTTAATTTATTCTCAATCAATTCAAGTTGATTTGTCCGTATTTGAGTATCTCGATAAGACTGATAACCTATGGCAGCTAAAAACAGAAAAAGTAATGCTAAAATAATGTTCGGAATTAATCTATTCGTAGATACTGCTTTTTTAATCTGCTCTTCATCATATTCAACTGGAGATATCACATACTTCTTTGTAGCAAATTGAAAAATCTGTAAAAGTAAGTCACCGTCAGCAATAGTTTGCTGCTGATAATCCTTATAATTTAAATTGCCGATATCTTGTGCATTATCTTCTAAAGGAGTATAGGGTATGGAATAACAAATCCTTTCGTCTTCCAATTTCTTGATAAAAACTATGAGCTGAAAATATTCAGAAAGTGATTTTTGCATGTTATCACCCAATTTAATGTAGGCAGTCTGCAAATAAGTAGAAATATTCAAACAGCTTTTAGTAATGAAAAAAGGTGCGATATCAGAAAGATATAGGACATCTCCTGCCCTTTTCCCTAATTCATTAATAACGCTATTTTCATAATCCGTAAACCTCATTATTTAACGATGGTTCTTGGTATTGCAGCAGGTAACCTACTTAACATTTCATTATTGAGTAATTGAGTACTATTGGTAAAGCTACTTACATTAATCACATTATTTTTTTGTCTGCCGATTAAAACTACCTCATCCCCTACATTAGCATCAGGAATATGGGTGATATCAACCATAAAAAGATTCATATTAATTAAACCTACAATGGGTGCCTTTTTCCCACTAATTAAAACATATCCTCTATTAGATAACGCTCTCGGATACCCATTTGAATACCCTAAAGGAATAACTGCAATATTCATTTTATGGCTAGCTTGGAAGGCAGTACCGTATCCTATAAAATCTCCTTCAGGTACTTCACGGATATCCATTATGTCTGTTTTCCACGAAAATATGCGTTTCAAGGAAGCATCTGACTTTTTACCATTCTCATTCAAATATTGATAATAGATTTCTGGGCTTGGCCAAAAACCATATTGAGCAACTCCTACTCTTATCAGATCATAAACTGTATCAGGCATTGCTAAAGCCGCTGCTGAACATGCAATATGTCTAATATTAGGTTCAGTCTTTTTGTCTTTACATATCTTTAAAAATTCTTTATAACGTTTCTTTTGTTTATCGATTTTAAATTGATTGCTTTGGCTTTCTGCTCCCCCTAAGTGTGTACAAAGACCTTGAAAAAATAAATGATCTTCATTTTTCTTCAGAAACGATAGTGCTTTGGGGAATTCATTTTTGTGCATTCCCGTTCTGTTCGATCCGGTCTCAACTTCAATGTGCACCTTAGCTTTCTTTCCCACTTTTTTGGCTGCTTCTAAAGCTCTAGGCAGCCTTTCAAAATTATAAACAAAAAATTCTATATCATGCTCTATAGCCCAAGAAAGATCTTCTTCATAGATAATACCCATTATCATAATGGTACTTTTACCATCTGTTGCTTCTAATACTTCCTCTGCCTCAAAAGATGAAGCAACTGAAAAATGTCGAACCCCACATTTTTCAGCCATTTTAACAAATTGATGAATACCATGTCCATAGGCATTAGCTTTCACTACCGATGAAAATATAACATCATTACCTACTATCTTTTTAATGAAATTAATATTGGCTTTTAAAGACGATTGTTTTAATTCTATTCTTGAAGAGTGTTTTACCATTGTTTTGGAGTTTCTAGCCAAGTATATGATTTTCCCCAGCTTTCTTTAGCTAATCTTTTTACTTTTAAAACTTCATTTTCGGGTACATTACCCACTTTAGCCCCTACTTCTAAAGTGTTATAATGAAAAGCATAAGTTCGTGCAGCAAACTCATGAATAGGAAGTGAAGATTCACCATGTTCCTCTCCATTTCCATATACGGAAGGCCTAATATTCTGCCCCCAGTTTTGACGGCCTTCATTATTTGGATTTAAAAAATAAGCTCTCATTTCTCCTTCAGGATCTTCATCCACCCTTAGTAGGGATACAGCATGAAAACCTAACATTTCTCCTTTAGATGATGTTATGAAGATTCCCACCGGATTTGGATATATTAGTTTATGCCCTCCATTGTATTCGGGATGACACATGGCATAAAATACCTTTGTAAAACCATTAAAATCTAATATTGAATTACTTAGGTAATCATATGCTGATGCAAAACCAATTTGGATCCATTGACCATATAAAGCTGGATTTACCCATTTATGAGGGTCTTCTCCTCTACCTGATGCTCTTACCATCATTTCATTATAGATTCTGTCTAGCATAGGTACAATGGTTACTGAAACAGCATCCAAATTATGATCCAATTTTTGCACTAAGCCTTGAGCTGTGGTAGAAGCTTTTATCTCTTTATCTTCAAAGCGAAAGCTTAAATCATTATGAGTAGCTGCAATTTGAATCATATTGATCAACTTGGCTGGTGAGTGCTGGCTCCACATACTAATTCCTCTAGCACTTTGGCAAGTTGGGTTATTTCCCTGCCCCACACCCAATGGCTGTCCTAAAATTCTAAATAATGCTCCAATTAAATATTGCCTTGCTGAAACATCATGATGCGGATTATTGGTTGATTTTAAAATTCTTTCTTCTACTTTAGGATGAATTTTGATGGTCCGCATATTATCTATACTAGAGCGTACTGCCTGTCTTGAAAAAATTCCTTTTTCTAACATTTTTGCCAATCCATAAATACATTGTGCATTGTATCGGTGAATTATTTCAAGGATAAGTGTTGAAATAAAATCTTGATATTCATTCCATTTTACTTCTCCTGTGGGATTGAGACCCAGGCAAACGGGCACTATAGAAAAATGCTCATTATTGATAAGATGTAATAATAAAACTGCATGATATTGGCTCACTAAGCCATACAATAACATAGCATTACTCATATCCTGTGATTCAGAATATAATTCTGAATTTGACATTTCGCTTAATGAATTTTCATATTCATCTGCAGTCTTGTTTTCAGTGTTTTTAGTAGGTCTATAGATACATCTCTGAAATTGCAAAAGCTTCTGGTCTTCCTTTCTATTAGGATTGAGCTCAATTTTTTCTTTCACTAAGGCAATAATTCGCCTTTGATTTTCAGTAACCACTGGTCTTTGTTCGCATATTAAAGTGAGTTCTTCCGTTAATTTCTCTTTGATACTATCCAGATTAGTTTTGGAAGAAAGGAATACGAAGAGTTCATGGACTTTGGTAAGTTCTACTTCATCCATATTCAACCTTGTTTCTTCTTTTGGTTCTTTAAAAACGAACTCCAGATTGCCTACAAAAACCTCTTGAATATAATTTTCTGCCTCATCGGTTTTAACTGATTTGTGATCATATTTACCTTCCGCAATAGCCAACATTCTAAGTTCACTTAATATTTCAATAGTGGAATTAGGATGGCCGCTTTTCAAGGTTCCGTTTACTAAAGTGGGGACCAATTTTGAAGGATCTTCCCAGCTGCTTTTAGCAAATATTCCAGCTTTTGAAAGATCGGTAATATTATCATACAGAAAAGAAATGCCATTCTGATCAGCCGCAAGTAAATCTACTTGTGACATAAGCTTTTGCGCTTTATCCGCTTTGGTTAAAGAAGTAGCAGAAATAAGCTCCTTAAAAAGCTCGTTGAACCTCTGATGGCTTTGTTCAATACTTAAAGTATTTGACATGTATTCGTTTATTTTTAAATAAAAAGAAAGGTGAAATAACACCTTTCTTTAATAACGGATGAATCTTTAATAGTTTAACCCTAACCGAATTAATGATAAAAATCTACATCTTCATAATGTAATAATAGTTCGGTCATTCTATCAGGATCTTCACCTTTGAAATTTACTGTACCAAAATGATTCCCAAAACCATTTCGATCGTTTATTTTTTGAGTTGTCATTGGAGGAACTAAATTATGATCTAAGAAATACGGTTCCTCTTTCAATTCTTCCGGTATTTCCAATTTCGAAATTTGATTTTTATGAGGATAAATCATCACATTTCCATAGAAATTTTTCGGCCTTGCATCTGGTGCAGGTAAAATCTCATGTAGCTCTTCCTCGGATAAATTAGGATCATGACATAACACAAAAGCTGCTAATGCATCAAAGTCATAAGCTTTTCCTGCTAATTCTAATATATGGCCTCCAGGGATTCTACAAGCTACCTCTCCAAAACTAAGGGTATCATCTTCAGTCAAGAACCATTCAGGGTGAATCATGCCGTATTCAATTCCGAAAATATCTACCAATTTTTGCATTTCCTGCATGATTCGATCACGCTTTGTATGCAGATAATTTCCTTCAGGAATAAAATTTGAATACCCTAATTTCACGTATTCAGTAATATTTAGAAATCTAATTTTACCCTTATGGACAAAAGCCTCACATGAAAACTCTCTGCCGGGCAAATGTGATTCTGCAAGGCATGGGAAATCATCGTCCTCACATTTATCTTCAATATCCTGCATGCTCCTTAACAAACGGTGCCCAACAGTACCAGCAGAAGCAAAAGGTTTAATATGAACCCAGCTATCTTCCTCTCCATCGATTTGAAGGTTAGCCTGATTCAACCTTTTCATAAAGTCTTTTACCCCTTCTTTATTATAAACCTCTTCAAATAAGCCTACCCTAAGTCCGCCAATTAACGCCTTACGTTTCATCATAGCCTTATTTCTGAATAGAAAAGCTCTATTTAATACTCTTGGATCCTCTCTAAAAATAGAATTTAAAGCACCTGCCCATTCAACTGTCTCTTCAAAAAGAGGAACAGCAACATCTACATCATAGGGTTTTAATTTTTCTAATAAATCTAAGGAGTTTGAGGTATCACTCCACTCATCTAATTGATAAGGGACGAAGGGTATATTATTTTCTTTGGCATAATCTTCAAAATCTGGAAATGATACCACTACATAAGGTTTATTGAGTTTTTGCATACTCTCGATTACGGGTAAACTCCAACCCATTAGTGCAAAACATTTAGCCATTTTCTTCTTATTTTAGTTTGATTTTTCTTTCCCTTATGTTAACAAAATAGCGAAGAAAAACAAGCTGTATTGCACTTTATTCAGGATTAATAAGAATCCTACAAGATTATAACGTTATATGTCAAATTTTAAATTTTTGCAAAAAAAATCTGAGTTGACTATAGTCAACTCAGATTAATTAAATAATTTAATTTAATCTTGATCTTATGGACAAATTACAAAACTGCGTCCGGGCCCACCAAAGTAATTACCATTGTATTTTATTGATAATTTCAACATATTGTCTTTGTAGCCGTTAACAATTCCTCTATAGTATTCAGATTTTGCACTGTTCCTGTTATTACAATAATTTCTCTCTGAATTTAGAATGTATCCTTGCCAGAAGTTGACAAACCCTGATTCATTAGGACAAACCCAACAAGTTTCATAGCTAATTTGACTACCAGTCCCATTCCAGTCACTATCAAATTCGGAGACACAATTCCTCTGTTCAAAGAACAAATCATAAGTTTCCTGTGCGTCAGTTTCTCCAAAACTATATCCGTCAGAATAGGAGAGAATTTGGGAATGGACTAATTGTGTAGAAAAGCAAATAAATACCAGTAATAATGTTTTTTTCATCTTTGTAAAATTTTGGTTTTTGTAAACATAAATGTTATTCGCCCTTGATACAAATCTTTTTTAACTTTTTAATTATATTTTATTTTTACTGGCCATCAGAGTCAACATTCACAGTTTTATCTTTAATTAATTTTAATAATATTTCTAATAGATTATTATTAAAATTAAATTTCCTTTCAAATTTTAAATAAAGGTAGACATTGAATCTAAACCTGTCTTTAGAAGATTCTTAAATCTTACTATATTATGGGTTATATTGATAGGAAAAATTGATATCTTTCAATCAATTATTTTTTTAATTGATGAATGATATATTGAATAAAAGTTTAGATATAATCGCTATAGGGTATGCATGGAAATATCTCTCAATTCAACAACCGTAGTTTGATTAACCATCAAACATTATGGCTTAATTAAGCAAAAATAAATAAAGTGAGAGTTTATCTGACGTGATATTATTTTATATAATTTAATTCCGAAAATATATAGTTATTTTTTTGGAATAACATAAATAAATTTTGCTTCAGCTACTCTAAATCTGCAGCTGAAGCAAAAAGATTTACTAAGGATAAAACTTAATTACAGCTGATTAGCCCTGCACCTCCTCCATAATAGTTTGTTCCATATTGCATTGACATTAACGTCATTTTAGTCTTATATCCATCAACTACACCTTTGGCATATTGTTCTGAGCTTGTTCCTCTTTGACTACAGTAGTTATTTTCTACATTTGCAATGTAACCTTGCCAAAAATTAACAAAGCCTTGCTCATTATAAGTATACCAACAATTCCTATTATTTATAGGACTACCAAGTGGACCAGGATCGCCTGAGGAGGTACAAGTACTTCTTTGTTCATAAAATAAATAAAATGTTTCTTCAGCGTCACCTTCTCCTAGGATATAACCTTGACTATAACTTTGTGCTTGAGTAAAAGCAGAACTGGAAAGAATAAATACAAATAATAATAACTTTTTCATAAAATAAGGATTTGATTGAGTGGTGAAAATATAAACTAATCCTTAGAATTCAAAATTCGTTTTATTCTTTTAAAGAAACCATCCTTTTTCTTTCCTGCTTCATCAAACTTTTCAGTTTTTTCTTTATCCGGATTATTAAAAAGTTTCTTGATAAAACCGTCTTCTTTAATAGGTGGGCAATCCATTTTTCTTTTAGCATTATCACTAAGTTCATCAAATCGACTTCTAGTATATTTATTTAATGCTTTATCCTGATTGAGTTTTTCAAGCCAAAGACCAAAAATAGGTAAAGCCGAATTTGCACCTTGCCCTATAGCTGTACTTTTAAAACCAATACTTCCATTATCAGACCCAGTCCAGCTAACGGTTACTAAATTAGACAATAGCCCCACAAACCAACCATCTTTATTATTTTGAGTTGTTCCAGTTTTACCCGCTATATCATTTTTGAGTTTATACTTCCATCTTAATCGAGATGCTGTTCCGGAATTAACCACTTCTTGCATCATCTTAAGCATCATTTCTTGATGTAAAGCTGAAAAAGCAATTTCTGCCTGATTTGAACCTTTATGCTCATATAGAACATCTCCAGAAGCACTTTCAATTCTGTTAATGAAGTAGGGTTCTACTGATTTACCACTATTTAAAAATGAGGTATAGGCAGTAGCCAATTCCAACATACTAAGTTCAGCTGTTCCTAAAGCTAATGAAGCCACCTCCGGTAATTCTGAATTTATACCCAAATCCTCTGCAAAATCAATAACTCTAGAAATGCCCACTTCCTCCATAATTTTTACAGAAACTGTATTCATTGATTTCCTGAGTGCCTCTTGCATAGTCACATTGATGTGGGTATAATCCTCATTATCACTATTTGTGGGTTTCCAACCTTCCAGATTTTCATAAGCTACTGCTTGAGCAGGGAAATAATCACAGGGATCAACTCCGTTTTCAAGGGCTGCCATATAAACAATGGGTTTAAAAGTAGAACCCACCTGTCTTCTACTTTGAGCAACATGATCATATTTAAAATACTCATAATCTATTCCCCCTATCCAAGTTTTGACAGCTCCTGAACCAGGCTCCATAGCGACAAAGCCAGATTGAAGTGTTTTCAAGGCCAACTGAATACTGTCAATAACACTCATGGTTTTTACTTCACTACCTGACCAGTCAAAGAACTGCATTTTCTTTTTTTCATTCAGAATCTTTTCAATCTCAGCTTCCGATTTACCTTGAATTTTCAATGCTCTATAATGATGAGTTCTTTTTATGATCTCTTCATAGATTGCCTTTTTCTTCCATGGAGCTTGATTTCCCCAATTCGTTTCAAAGGACTTTTGCAAAGCTTTCATATGAGATTTCATGGCAGCCTCAGCATAAATCTGCATATCCTTATTGAGAGTCGTAAATATCTTTAATCCATCTCCGTAAATATCAATCTCTTCGCCCGTTTCAGATTCATATTCATCTGCCCATTTTATTAACTTTTTTCTAATTTGTTCACGAAAATACGGAGCAACGCCTTGATCAGCTTTCATAGGAGTATAATTCAATTCTATCGCTTTTGACTTTGCAGATTTATATTCTTCTTCGCTTATTTTCTTATATTTTCTCATCTGAGAAAGCACAATATCTCTTCTGTCAATACTATTTTCTGGAAATATTCTGGGATTATAGGTATAAGTAGCTTTTAAGCTACCCACCAAAATAGCGGCTTCGTCTAAGTCAAGTTTATTGACAGGTTTATTGAAGAAAGTTCTGGCTGCTGCTTCAATCCCAAAAGTATTATCAGGAAAGCTTACAGTGTTAAGGTATAATGTTAATAATTCCTCTTTTGAATAGATGGACTCTAGTTTTTGAGCAATTAAAGCTTCCTTAATTTTGATAATTAGTAATTCAAACTTATTGGAATATTCTCTAGGAAACAGATTTTTTACCAGTTGCTGAGAAAGAGTGCTACCGCCCCCACCTGATCGATCCTGAAGTATTACTGTCTTAACCAGTACACGGACTAAACTTCTGTAATCGATACCAGAATGCTCAAAAAACCGAACATCTTCAGTGGCTACTAAAGCATCTACTAAATGCTTTGGGAGATCCTCATATGCAACATTCGATCGATAAGTTCTGTATAAGAACCCTATATTTTCGCCTGAATCAGATAATAATGCCGTTGCTTGGGAGTTTTCAATATTAGAAAGCGTTTTTTCGGTAGGTAATTCTCCAAAAAGTCCTGCTTTAATACTATAGAAAAAACCTATCAGAAAAATTATTCCAACAATAGATACTTTTAGGAAAAAGCTGATTAATTTCTTCTTAAAGGACTTCTTTCTCTTCTTTTTAGGCATTAGCTGTAATTTTCCTGCGAAGAACGGAAAATCTTAGTAAAAAGTGTAATAATTCATATCAAAGCTATAAATATTAAACAAAAGCAAAGCAAAACCATTAATCAAAAGGATAAAGATTGTATGTTTGTACACCCAAAAAAGTGATATAATAGTGAGTAAGAAAATAAGAATTGGTGGAGTACCGGAACACTATAACACCCCTATTCATTTAGCAATTGAATCAGGAGCTATTGAAAATGAAGGGATCGATATTGAATGGAAAACATTTGAAGGAGGTACTGGAGAAATGCGAGAGGCCTTAATCAATAACGAGATTGACATTTGCGCTATCCTTACCGAAGGTATTGTAAGTGGTATATTATCAGGAGTTCCTGCTAAAATAATTAGTGGATATGTTAAAAGCCCTTTAATTTGGGGGATACACAGCGGAATAGATAACCCTATTAAAGATCATAAGGAAATTTACGATAAGCAATATGCGATTAGTAGAATTGGTTCAGGTTCTCACCTTATGGCAATAGTAGATGCTCTAAATAATGATAAAGAAATTGATCCCTCTCAATTTCACATTATCAATAATCTTAAAGGAGCTTTACAATCACTAAATGATTTAGAGACTGATGTTTTCTATTGGGAAAAGTATACTACCAAACCTTATGTTGAAAGTGGAGAAATCAAAAGGATTGGCGAATATGTAACACCATGGCCATGTTTTGTATTAGCAGCACATACTAACATCATTAATACAAGACCAAAAGATATTTCTCGCGTATTAAGACAAATTCAAAAAAGCTCCGCTCAATTCATGGAAAATGAAGAAGCAGTGGACATAGTCAGTAAAAGATTTAACATCAAAAAAGAAGATGCTGCTAAATGGTATCATGCTACTGAATGGGCTACCGATGGCTGGGTAAGTAATAAAATGCTTAAAAATGTAGTCTATACTTTAAAAGAGGCTAATATTATTGAAGAAATGGCGGATACTCAGCAACTTGTTTGGCAAAGAAATAGTATTTAAAATAGTTCTAAGTATTAGATATTAAGTAATTGGATTTTTAGAATCATCAAATATTGAGGCTGAAATAACTTATTACCAATAACTAAAAACATATAACAAAATAAATAAGATGAGTAAAGGAGAAATCGTAACCAACAAAGGCACATTAAAAATTGAATTTTATGATGATGCTACCCCAAACACCGTGAAAAACTTTCACAAATTAGCGAAAGAAGGTTTTTATGATGGCTTAACTTTCCATAGAGTGATTCCTGACTTTGTAGTACAAGGTGGATGCCCTGATGGAACGGGTGCTGGCGGACCAGGATATAGCATTGACTGTGAAACGGATGGTGATAAGCAATTTCATGAGAAAGGCGTTTTATCAATGGCTCATGCTGGAAAAAACACGGGTGGATCTCAATTCTTCATTTGTCACAATAGACAAAACACTCAACATTTAGATGGTAGACATACCGCTTTTGGTAAAGTGTATGAAGGTTTAGATATTATCGATGATATCCGTCAAGGAGATGTAATGGAGAAAGTGACTATTACTGAAGAGTAAAATCTCAAAAAGCGATCAAAAAAGCCTCTGAATTAAAATTCAGAGGCTTTTTTGTTTATGTGTCTCATTTTACTTTAATTCTTAATAATCTTTTTAATTATTAAGTCATTACTCGCTGTTTCTACATATAATAAATAAATTCCTGGTCTTTGATCAGTTATATCTAAAGTATAGTGTTCTTTTTTGTCTATGCTATTCTGATTATTAATTCCGTAATCTTTTGACACTATCAATCTGCCTGATAAGTCTATCACTTTAATATTTTTTATGCGATATTCAGAACTTAAAGCTAACTCAAAATTTCCTTTTGAAGGATTAGGGAATATCTTAAAACTTCTCATAAGTTCTGCAGCAGTATTAGAAGTAACTTCAAATGGCACTAAAGCCACATTAGAATATTCCGAACTTCCTATAGAATTAACAGCCATAACTTTATAAGAAATATCCTCTCCTTCAGATATAAGCTCATCAGAATAAGTAGTTTGATTTGCATCTAAAGTTGCAATAACTTCAAATTCATTTTGACCTAATTTTCGTTCAATTACATATTCATCTTCATTATCTGCATTATCTATCCAATCTAAAACAATTTGATTATTCGAATACTCTGCAGTTAGATCAGACGGTGCAGCTGGCAAAACATCTAAAGTGGTAACAACAATTGTGTTTGAGTAATCAGATAATCCAGCATCATTATACGATCTAACTCTGTACTGATAATTAGTAGCAGGGTCTAGTCCATTCACTGTTATATTGTTTTCATCAAACTGAATACTGGCATAGTTATCCAAAAGATTCTGAAAATTATCACTAGATACTTCCAATTCATAACTAACATTTTCTCCAACATCATTCCAAGAAGCAACAAAAGATGTTGAAGAAATATTCTGACCTTGAATTGCGGTCGGAACTTCAGCTTTTGTTAAAATAGTAATTTCATTAGATAAATCGGATACTGAAGTAATATTGATAGCTATTACATGGTAGTAATAAGTAGTATTGTTTTCAATTTCGATATCTTCGTATGAGTTCACATCGGCTGCCAAAGTATCTACCGAAATAAAATCTGTATCTCCCATTAACTTTCTTCTAATTACAAAGCTTGTTTCGTTATCAGAGTTATCACTCCAAGTTAATAGTATATGATTTGACTCTAAGGTTGCGATTAAATTATCTGGAGCTTCAGGAACAGCAGGTATGACTACAATTTGCTCAACATTAGAATATTCTGAATTACCAAAGACATTTTTAGCATATATTCGATAGCTATGTGTTACATTAATAGCCACATCTTCATCGGTGAAGGTGGTGGCATCAGTTGATAAGGTCTCTAATAATGAAAAATCAGATTCATCTCCAACCTTTCTTTCAATTATAAACTCATCTTCATCATCGGAATTATCTGTCCAATTCAATTGAACATCGCCATTATCTTCAGTTAAAGTTAAGTTAGATGGACTTTCTGGAGCTAAACTTTCTGTGGTAACCAAAATAACATTTGATACCCCAGTTTCTTGTGCTCCTAAATCAGCAGTTAATCTATATTTATACACAGTACTAGCTTCTAAACCAGTAATATCAAAAGAGGTGCTAGTTACACTTACTTGATCATAACTGGCTAGATTAGTTGCAAAGTCATCTTCTGAGACTTCAAGATTATAAGATACAGCACCTGAAAAAACATCCCAATTTGCTGTAAAACTATTGGTTGTAATATTGGTAGCTGAGGTCGCGATTGGCGTTCCCAACAAAGTTGTAACCCCTCCACTTAATTCAACAGTCTCAGAAACATAATTATCAGTAAGTTTAGATTTTAATCTTACTTGATAGGTAGTGGTTCTAGTTAACCCTATCACTTGAAAGCTATTACCAGAAATGGTAATCTCATCGTAATTTGCTAAGTTTGAAACAAAATTATCGTTTGACACTTCAAGAATATATTCATCTACCAGATCCGCAGAGTTCCAAGTAAGAAGGAAGCCCGAATCGGAAATATCTGAAGCAGTTAAACTTTGGGGAGGAACTAAGTCTAGGATTCTCAAATCATCGAAAGCAAAGCCCTCTCGAGTTACTGAACCATCAGTAGCAAATTTAAACCGAAATCCTACTTCTGATTCACCCATAACCTCAGACATTAGTCTGCTAGCAGTTACCCAGCCTGAATTATTGTTGTCCCATGCAGCAGTATTGTTGTGGGCACTCACTGTTGCTTCATTATACCAATTATCAGGATCTCCAAAATCACCTAACTTATTCCATGTAGTGCCTCTATCCAGCGTATATTCTAAAATAGTTCCATCGTAATTACTCTCTGATGCTGCAATTAAATCAAACTGAATCGCTGGATTTGTTAAGGATGATAAATCAAAATATGGAGAATAAACATATGACTCCTCATTATTTAAATAAGTTCCTGTCAAATTAGTAACCCATGCAGTTTCACCATCGCTTGCTGATTCAATAATTGTATTGTCAGGAGCACCTAGTTCCCAGCTATTTATTGCTCCCTGCGAATACCATTCAGCTGCTCCGTTTTCAAAACTTTCTGAATATGGTAAGCTAGTGATTAGCTCTGCTTTTCTAAAATTTTCTAATGTAGTGTCATTATCTGCAATCAAATCACCTGATAATGAAGTGTAGGCTTGAATTGAGAAATCAATAGCCTCCGATAAATCAAGAGTAGTTGAAAAGCTATAATAAAGCGTATCTCCCGAAGCAATGCTTGAGGTAAAGCTCTCTGTTACTGGAGTCTCTCCATTGAAAACATAAGATACATCAAAACTAGATTGCGTATCTGATCCGTTATTGACCACTGCTACAGTAACGGCTTCATCACTGCCGAAGAAAGGATCATTTGAAATTTCGATATCAACTATCCCCACATCTCTTGATGGTTGTTCATCAATACTAATATCATCAATTGCAATATCACTCGTAAAGCTGCTGCCTCTTACTGCTATGAACTTCACTTCTATCACTGAGCCAGTGAAAGAAGATAAATCTAGACCCACCCCAGAAGGAGGCAGAAAAGGATCATTTTGATTCATTTGTTGCTGACCAGAAATACTAAAAATCTCAGTTGTAGATGCATTCGTTAGATCTTCTACTTCAACTTTTAATGTTCCCATAGCATTTCCATGCATATGGTAGAAAAACTGCAACCTAGGACTTGACAATGCAGAAACATCTATTTTTCTTGTTGTAAGAATTGCTTCATCACCTTGAATTATTGGACTAGAAGATTCACTAAATAAATAGGTTCCGGAACTAGTACCAAGAGTATTATCAACTTGTGGACCAGTACCTGATGATGGAGTTTCTCCATTTCCAAATACCCAAGACATCGTTCCACTAGTATTCCATCCTGCTGGCAATGTAGTTTCAAAGTCATAGGTGTAAGGAAAACTTGTAATTGGTGGCGGAATTACTGTTACTGTGAAAGAAGAGTAAGCAAATTCACCATTTTCGTCAGTCCCTTTTAAGGTAATTAACGCATCTCCGAATTGATCAGCAAGAAGAGATAAAGTTAAATCATCTCCAGATATACTAGCAGACAGTAAATCTGTATTATCATTACTGTCAACGCTTACTGTAATACTTTGAATAGGATCAGTATTTGATGCAAAAACAGTGCTGATATCAATAATTTCATCTGCCGAATTAGCATCTAACACAATATCAGCTATCGGATTTTGCAAGATCACATCTGGCTCACTAACTTCAAATGTAGCAGAGTACAGACCGTTGCCATGCGTTCCTGCTACTACAAGACCATCCGAATTTCTTACCCTTATTTGCTCTACGATGGCATTATTAATTCCGCCTAAATTCTCCTGAGTCCAAACAGTTGAAGTACCATCTAATGTGGTAGTTGAATATAAACCAGTGGAAGTACCTACGAAATATCTATCGCTATTCCCCACACGAGTAGCCCACCGGACCGAAGGACCATTTCCTGTACCATCAGCATTTTCTTCAAGATTACCGCTTATGTTCGACCAAGTTGAACCACCATCTAATGTTTGGAAGATACTTTTTACGTTATAGTTTGAAAAAGTTACGACCACATCATCTGCATTGTACGGATTAACATCTATACTAGAAACATTTGCGGAGGGTAAATCGGCCGAAGAGTAGATATCAACAGCAGTAGGGTTTCCCGTGTTGGCATTATCTATTCTGTATATTTCGCCAGAAGTAGTACCAAAATAAACAATGTTTGCAGGCTCTGTTGATATTCCCATTATGGAAACATTATTGATAGCAGCCGCATTGGTTAATTGTGTCCAACCAATGGACGCAGTGGCATTTGTCAAATCATCATTTCTCCATAGGTAATTAGCGGCCGCATAGTACATGATCTGATCATTGTTAGGATCTAACTCAAATGGAGCTACAAATAAACCAGTAGCTGGAGAGATTGACTGAAATGAAGTTGCTACAGCAGTATTAGCATCCGAATAAGTAACTCTGTAAACATTTCCTCTTTGTGAAGACACATAACGAACTGTTCCATCATTATTGAAGGCGTTATACGAACCGTCACCACTAAAGACATCAACCCAGCTATCTGTTGGATTAGTATTATTTGTGAACCAAGTACTATTATCTTGAAATCCAGCCATTAGTTGATCTCCTGGACCTATAGAAAGGGCATATACCTGAGTAGTTAAATATCCATTATTCATCCATATCCAATCTACAGGTTCTATGGTACCATTATCTCCCAAAATATTATTTGTAATACTAATACCACCATCATGTCCAGTTATTACTTTATCAGGATCAGATGGAAAAAATTCAAAACTATGCTGATCAGGGTGATGATTTGTATATAAGCTCACATCATTGTTTGTGGAATAACCCGCTACCCATTCACCAGATGCTGTAGCGAAGCCATCATCTGATCTATAAATATTAGTTCCCCCAATAAATACCCGATTTGGATCAGTTGGGTGAACTCTTACATACATATCATATCCACCTTGAGAATTATAACTACCCACAGGACCACCTATATTAGGTAAATTTGCAGATCTATCATCCCAGCTTCCTCCAGTATCTGTTCCATCACCTGAAATGTAAGTGTACTTCCAAAAGTCATGACCCACTGGCGCGGTGGAAGTATTTGCTGCTAATACATATAAAATATCTTCATTAGAAGGTGCAGTATATAACACAGTTCTGCCATATGCAGCAGGAAAATCTGTAGCTGTAATATTTGTCCAAGTTCCTATAGCTCCATCCGTAGTTCTATATACTCCACCATTGGTACCATTACCTCCATCACTATCTAAAGCAGCATAAATGACCCCTGAACTAGTAATATGGATGTCGGAGAAATTATCGAATTCAGCTGGTAATACTTCAGTGAATGATGTTCCGCCATCAGTGGAGCGGTAGATTCCCTGAGAGGTAGCAACATAAAGGTCACCATTTACTGGATTCACTTCTACATTAAAAATCAAATCAAAAGCGTTATCAAAAGACTGCGGAGTACTGTTGGCAGTTGCTGAAAGCACCGACCAACTTAATCCATTATCAGTAGATTTATAAACTCCATTTCCTTGTAAAAAAGCAGCTCCATTCCGAGCACTTTGACTGGCACCTATTCTTTCTCCTGAACTATAATACCAAGTATCTCTAAAGCCCAACCGAGGGTCTTGCTCTACATCTGTTACAGTTGGATGTTGATCGGCTGTAGAAACTCTGGTCCATGTAGTACCCTGATCAGTTGATCTCCACATACCCCCTGAAACTCCACCCGCCAGAATAATATTTTCATCATTCAAATCTATCGCCAAAGCTCGGGTTCGTCCTCCAACATTATAAGGACCTCTATTGACCCATGCACTTATGATATCACCATTTGCCGTTTGAATATTGACATCACTTTGCATTCTTTTAAGCTCTTCATCACTTTTCTGAAGTCTACTACTAGGAGATAAAACATATTCCAATTCAAGAGCCCGAATATTATTTGGAATCTTTCCTGTAGCCGGGTCTTTCAATCTACTAAAGTTGAAATTGTATCTTTCCACTACATTATCTTTGACCCTCTTAATATTTTTATTATAAAATTCGCTATTAGGATCCGTGGTAAGCCTTTTATAATTTACTCTAGTAGGTTGTTCATCATTTTTAATAGGGCTTTGAGCATCTGCTACAAACACAGTGATCATCCCAAATAAAAAAACAAACATTGATAGTTTTGTAAATATTCTCATTTGGTTATTATTAGTTTATAAATTGAATAGTCATTTTGAATAATAGGATTTCCTTGCATTTCAACGATAATGGAAGTTCCTTTTTTAAGGGAACTAATGGCATTTTTTTCAATGCTATCTTCTCCAAAATTTAAAGAAGAAAATATTGTGTCATTTATCATGATAGGCTTACCAAAAGAAGATCCGTAGCCGAATATTTCGACTACTTTAATTTTAATTTTTACTCCGGTAATATTTTTATTTTGTTCTTGGGGATTTTCTAAAATTATAGCTTTTAAACGTACAAACTCTGGTGGTATGTTAGGACCAAAATACTCTTCAACAGAATGTTGCTGAGATTCAGACTGAACTACAGTTTTCGAATTGGATTTATTACTACATGAATAGAATAAAATAGTAATCACTAAATAATAAATGAATTTCAATAGATTGATAGTTTATTTTAATGGTTCAATGCGTTTAGCTAATATAAATAATTATATAAATAAAGAATGTATGAACATTTTACCTATTCATGATTTTGAATTGTTTTATAAAACACCTATCTCTTTATCAGCTTTTTAGTTGTTTCGCCATGATTGGTCCTAAATCTTACAAAGTATAAACCAGGTGGAAGATTAGAAAGGTCAACCCTATCATTAGACTTTACAGTTTTCACAAACTTACCATTAACATTTAGAACCTGAATTTGCTTTGAAATTATATTTTCTCCTAAGCTGAAATTCACGAATTCATTAGCCGGATTTGGATAAATACTGATTTCAGCATCCAAATAAGGATTAACAGCTAAACAGGAGTGTTGATTTGTCCTTCTCTAAAAACAGGATAAAAGCTAATTTCATTTGATGAAACTGCTTGTACTCCTTTGTATGCCGCTACTTTTACATAATGTTTAGTATTGATATCAACCTCAGAATTTGGGATATAAAAATAAGTTTGACTGTACCAAACTGTATCAATTGGTCTATAATTAGTATTATCACCATTTGAAAGGTATATAATATTACCATCAAAATTACCTGACTCATTATTAGTCCAACTAATATAAGTATACTCACCATCTGTAGTATTTTTACCCCATGAATAATTATCATTTAAAGAAGGTGCAATTGGTGGTTCAATTGTAACCAGCTTTTGAAAAGTTCCTTGATATTCAATATCAAATACAAATCCAGTATAGCCTAAACCTGAAATAATCTCATCATTTATTTTCAGAACGATTGGACTACTTCTTTCATCTGTAAAATATGAAGCTTCTGAGGTTGTTGAATTATCAGAAAGATCTATAATTACCTCTTCACCACCGGTTTTTAAAATATGTACAAAACCGTTTTCATCTTGGTAAACTGAATTTTTCGATAAGCTACTCAAATTATAAGTTGCAAATATTTCTTCATTCCAAGTATCACTATTAGGATCGTAAGATCTTAAATCTGAAAAAGTGAAGGATCCATCATTTCCAGACGTTATAAAGCCTTTACCATTTGACGAGAACCCAATGGCGTTCATTCTTTTGTTATCTGTACCAATTCCAGCAATTGGGTCCCACTGATCTAAAGTGGAATCATATTTGTAAAAATTACTTAACTGTTCGCTTGCTCCACTACCTAATCCAACATATCCAATGTTATTTATCACAAAACTTGAAGCACTGCTTCTTTCGGTTGGAATACTAGCTATACTTTGCCAATTACTTGTGGCAGGATCATACTCATAAAAATCAGCAAAGCTGTTATCAGCATCATATCCAGTACCTACATAAGCTTTTCCATTTGATACAAATGCTACAGCAGATGAACGGGCAGCTCCAGGGAAATCATTTATTGGAGTCCAAACATCATTTTCAACATCATATTTATAGAAATCATCGTAATAAGTTCCATTGGCATGACCCAAGCCAACATAAGCAGTATCTCCTATCACAAAGGATGACACACTACCTCTAGCCGTTCCGGGGAAATTAGAAATGGATTGCCATTCAGTGATTTGCGCTTGAACATGATTAAATAAGGTAAAGGTTGACAGTAATAGAGTAAGTAAAGTTATCTTCATTTGTAATTAATTTCAAACGGCAATGATAGTTATTAATTATTAGAAGAAAAATAGATTGAAGAAGAAAATTTAGAGTATATAAAGTTTTAGAAATCAGTACTTAATATATAATCTTACAGTAACAACTTTCCTATGATTAAGCACTCCTTAACTCCAGAATAGTAATCTCTGGTGGGATACCAATTCGTCCAGGATAGCCTAAATAGCCATAGCCTCTGTTAACGTAGAGTTTTTGATTGTCTTGCTCGTATAATCCTGCCCATTGCTTATAAACATATTGGGATGGACTCCATTTAAAACCAGGAATCTCAACACCAAACTGGAAACCATGAGTATGCCCCGCTAACATTAAATCAATGTCTGAATAGTCTTTTCTAATTTGAGCGTCCCAATGACTAGGGTCATGTGATAATAGAATTTTTGCGGGCAAGCCCTCTGTACCTTGATGCGCTTTCGCTATATCACCGTATTTAGCAAATCTTCCTGCTCCCCAATTCTCAACTCCTAAAATAGCAAGTGGTTCCTTATCAACTTTTAAAATTCTATTCTCATTAGTTAATAAATCCCAACCCATTATCCCATGAGCTTCTTTAAGATTTGCTAAATTTTGGGCTTTTGCTCTTTCACTACTCCAGCTTTTATAATCCCCATAATCATGATTTCCTAAAGTAGAATATACGCCTAAATCCGCTTTTAATTTAGAAAAGATGGGGACATAATTTTTTACTTCATCCGCTTCATTATTGACTAGGTCACCCGTAAAAAATACAATATCAGGCTTTTCTGCTAAAAGCATATCTACCCCACCTTCTACTGCAATTTTATTCCAAAAACTTCCACTATGAATATCAGATAGTTGGGCAACTTTCACACCATGCCAGGCTTTTGGCAGACCAGGTATCACAATAGATTTTCTACGGATTCGGTAATCATGAGCGCCTGAGATAATTCCAAATGTCATAGCTGCCAAAGGTAAACTACCTGCAACCAATGCACTTTTGGCAAAAAACTCTGACCGGCTAATTTTCTCTCCTTCTACGCTTTCATTGGAACTATTAATAAAATCCGAAATTTTATAAAAACTCCATTGTCCAAACCTTACAACATCTCCTATCAATAATATGAGTAGCGCAACTGTTTTCGAGATATAATTCATAAAAACGACCACCAACATGAATTGGCGTGCTATTCTTGAGAATAAATCAGGATTGGTAAAATGATAAAGAAAAAAACCTGATAAGGTAATGGCTGTGAACCCCCAATAAATACCAAAAGCAATATTCTTCCCTATTGGAGAAAAGCTTTGAACCGCAATTTTTACGGCTTGAAAGACGTATAGGTCGATCAAGATAAAAACTAAGGCTACTAATGGTATGAGGATGATTTTATACATGAATAAACGTTTGATGTTAGAAGTTAGAAGATGGGAGAAGTAAGCAATATCTGACTTCCAACTCCCATCTTCCAACTTACCTACCTATTCCAAATTTAGCATTTAACTGATTTGCAATCAGGTACATAACCGGAACGATAACTAATGTTAAGAAGGTTGCAAATGTTAAACCAAATATGATAGTCCAACAAATTGGCTCCCAGAACATTACAGAATCACCACCCAAATAGAAATCTGGATTATAGCTCGTAAATAACTGAATGAAATCAAAGTTGAAACCAATGGCTAGCGGTATAAGACCTAAAATAGTAGTGATTGCCGTTAATAATACTGGTCTTAGACGAGTTTTACCTGCTAACATAACGGCATCTTTAACCATTTGGTAAGTCATTGTTTCATCTTCTTTAAGATTCAGCTTTTGATTTGCCTTACTTATTTCAATAAAGTCAATTAATACTATGGCATTATTCACTACAATACCAGCTAGTGATATAATACCAATCATCGTCATCACAATCACGAAATCAAGCTGGAATATTACTAAGCCTAAGAACACCCCTATGGTACTGAAAATTACAGAACTCATAATAATAAAAGGAGCCGTTAGCTTATTAAACTGAGCCACTATGATTAAGAAAATTAAAAATACGGCTAGTAATAAAGCAATACTTAAGAATTCTAATTCCTCTGCTTGCTCTTGCTGCTCTCCCGTAAACTTGATTTCATACCCAGCTGGCACATCAAAATCTTTCATTGCAGCTTTTAGCTGATTATTAACATTAGTAGCATTATATCCATCCAATATGTTAGAATAAACCGTCACTACCCTATCTAAATCCTTACGATTGATAGACCCATAAGTACTAGTGTATTCTACGTCAGCAACTGCACTAATTGGTACTTGGTTGATTCGACCAGAAGATTGATCTCTATAAGTGATCTTCTTGTTGATCATGGCATCCACATCATAACGATACTCATCATCGTATCTTAATTGGATTTCATAATCATCTTCCCCTTCTTTATACTTAGAGATTTCCTTACCAAAAAGGCCGGTTCTGATTTCGTTTGCAATTGTATAAGTACTTAAACCAAATCTTCTAGCACTTTCTCTATCAATATTAACAGTTAATTCAGGTTTACCTGTCTCTAAATCATTCTTTAGATCTTCAATACCTCCAATATTTTGATTATTGATGAATACAGTCAAATCCTCTGTGATTTCAGCTAATTTTGCATAATTCTCTCCTGAAATCTCTATGTTTAGAGGCTTACCTGTAGGCGGACCTGCCTGATCTTTATCAACTGTAATTGAAACTCCTGCATATTTATCAGAAACTGCATCACGTATTTTATTCATTACTTCTGTAGTTGAAACACCATCGCGATATTTAAATTCTACAAAGTTTACCGTAATGCGAGCTTTATTTGGAGTATCCGACTGACCCATAGCAGTTGGGTCTCCAGGATCACTTGCACCTCTTCCAACATTGGCTACTACTGATTCCACGATGTTAGTATAAGGCTGAATAACCTCTTTAACTTCCTGTTCGATTTTGGTAGAGAATTCGTTAGTATACTCGACATCTGTACCTACAGGAAATTCGATGAATACATTCACATATTTAGGTTCATTTTCTGGAAAAAATAAAATGTTAGGTGTAAAATTCGCTAATAATATAACTGACCCAACTAAAGCCACGATAGTTCCTAATAAGAAATAATAAGGATTTCTTCCTCTGATAGCAAATTTTAATGTTCTCGTGTACAAGAATTCTAAAGCCGGTAGAAAGCCTTTCTGGAATCTTCTTGATAATGGCGTTAAAATGTAAGTATTAATCAAGCCTAAAGCTCCGAACAAAATAGCCAAGTTACCTATAGCGTATACTTTTAGTAGTATAAAAACTGCTCCAATTGCAAATGAAATTAAAGCAATTCTCCAAACTCTTTTATAATTAAGCTTACCACCGTCATCAATTCTCATGAATGAAGCAATGAAAACAGGGTTAATCACTAGCGCCACGAATAAAGATGAACCTAAAGTGATAATTAAGGTAATTGGTAAGTATTTCATAAACTCACCAATGATTCCTGGCCAGAATGCCAAAGGTAAGAATGCAGCTAAAGTAGTTGCTGTTGAAGATATAATCGGTAAGGCTACTTCTCCAACACCAATTTTGGTGGCTTTGATAGGGTTATAACCTTCCTCCATTAATCGATATACATTTTCAACAACCACTATACCATTGTCCACCAACATTCCCAGAGCCATGATTAGCGAGAATAATACTATCATGTTAATCGTTATCCCCAGCGCACCTAAAATCATAAATGCCATGAACATAGACATCGGAATCGCAATACCTACAAATAGTGCATTCCTTGTCCCTAGGAAGAATAACAATACTATTACTACCAGAATAACACCTGAAATAATATTGTTCTCCAAACTGCTTACCTGATCCCTAGTTTGCTGAGATTGATCATTTGTAATGGTAACAACTAATTCTTCTGGAAAAATATCCTTCTTAGCTTTTTCAACAACCTCATAGATTTTATCAGTAAGAATAAGCAAGTTTTCACCACTTCTCTTAACAGCATCAACCATCACTACCGCTTCATTATTTAATCTTGCGTAGCTTTGTTTTTCCTTATAATCAAATTCAATCTCAGCTATATCTTTTAGATAAACGATATTAGCATTTTCATTTTTAATAATAAGGTTTTCAAGCTGTTGAGGATTTTTATATTCTCCTGAAATTGCAACCGTTCTTCTGACTTTTCCAGTTTTAATATTACCACCAGACATGGTCATATTCTCAGCCTGAATAGCATTTTCAATGTCAGCAAAACTAATTTTTCTGGCCTCCATGGCTAATGGGTCCACTAAAATTCTTACTTCTTTTTCATCCACACCCCTAATTTCAGCCTTCGACATTTCAGGGAATTTCTCCATCTCTTCTTCCAAATATTCAGCATAAGAATTAAGAGTTTCTAAGCTGTAATTTCCGGAAAGGTTAATATTCATGATAGGAAACTCCGATACATTCAATTCGAATACATTGGGATCATCCATTAAATCCGATGGAAGTTCTGACTTCGCTTGATCAACTGCATCTTTTACCTCTTGAAGTGCGTCCTCTACATTAGTTTCAGTTGTAAACTCGACAATTATAGTAGAGTAATCCTGAACTGAAGTCGATTTAATATTATCAACCGAAGATATTGTATTAATCTCTTTCTCTAATGGTCTTGTAATCAGCTTTTCCATATCAGCTGGTGAGTTACCAGGATGTGGTGTCCCTACATATATGGTAGGCTGTGATATTTCCGGGAAGTTTTCTTTAGGTAAATTTATATAAGAGAATATTCCTAAAGCTACTATCAGAAATGCAAGCACATAAACTGTAGTTCGGTTATTTACAGAGAGAGTGGTTAAACCAAACTCCTTTTCTACTTTCTTTTTATCTATATCGCTCATAAATATATCTTTTCGAGTGATTTAATTATTTTGCTAAACGGACATCAATGCCATTCACTGCTTCTCTGTATCCGTCTGTAATAACTACATCACCTTCATTAATACCTTTTAAAATTTCAGTATTTCCGTTATAAGTTTTACCTCTTTCAATTCTTACCTTCTTTGCTTTTTTGTGATTATCTTTTGATTCAATGATGAATACAAAATCTCCAATATTATCTTGCTGAACTACATCAGAAGGTACCACAATAGCACTTTCATTTTCATAATCCACCAAAGTAAGTCTAGCAAATTGATTAGGTTTTAATCTATCTATGAATTCATTTACTTTCACTTCTAATTGGAAAGTTCTGTTTGCTGGATTTATCACATAGCTAACTGAGCTGACTACTGTTGAAAATGATTTTTTAATAGAAGGCAAGTAAACTTCTACTGAGTCCCCTTTATCGAAATCATTGATATATTCTTCTGAAACTGCAGCTTTTAAATACATTTCCTCTTGGCTTACCATACTTATAATCGGAAGTCCTGGCTGCACTAATTCACCAATATTGATATTTACATCATTTATTCTACCGTTAAATGGAGCTCTTACATAAGCCATATCCAATTGAGATTGAGCAGTTGCTAGCTGTCTCTCAAGCGTTTCTTTTCTATTTTTAGCTTCCAGATATTGAACTTCTGTACCAATTTCTTGCTCCCATAAATTCTTTTGCTTGTTGAAAATGGTTTTGGCTAAATCTAAAGCTGTTTTCAACTCTTGAATTCTATTTAAGGTAGTAGATGCATCTATTTTAACTAACAACTGATTACGTTTCACCATATCGCCAGGAGTAACATTAATTTGCTCTACACTTCCCATAGTTTCTGCAGCCAAAGTGATGTTTTTTCTTGATGCTACCTCTCCTTGAACTTGAATTTTATGTCTGAAGTCTGATTTATTAATTGCTTCAGCATTTACTAAAACGGATTGGTCTTTTGCTTTAGAGAATTCAGGATCAAGTTCTCTGATCTGTTCTTTCAACTCAGCAGCTTCAATGGTTTTTGATTGAATATCTTTCTCTATTCTTTCAAGCTTTGCTTTTAGTTTATCGGTATCGGTTGTTTTACCACAAGATCCAAGCAAAGCGGCAATGGCTAATATTAAAATTGAATTTCTCATTTTTATAGTTCTTCTCATTTTATTCTAATCAATACAATATCCCTAAAGATTTTTCTAATTCTATTTTTGCAATAATGGCATCATATAAAGAGCCGTAGTAATTGGTTTCTGCTTCTTTTTTAGAAGTCTCAGCATCTAATAATTCACGACTACTCGCCATGCCGTTATTATATTTCGTTTCAACTTGTTCATAAACAGAAGCCGCTAGTTCCATATTTTGCTTCTGAACGTCTAAGCTTTCTTTTGCTGATTTTAAATCGTTTTGGGCTCTAGTAATTTCCATGTCGATTGAGCTTTTGAGTTGTTCTTTCTGAATCTCAAGTTGCTCTATTTGGATTCTATTTTTTTGCATTTTACTAGATCTATAGAGTCCTCTAAATAAATCCCACTGCAAACTTACTCCTACAGCTCCAAAACTTAACCAGTTGTTGCTGAAGTCAAATAAATCTTCGGAACTATTGACACCAGAGTTCCAACCATAATTGAAATTGGCATACAGTTTAGGAAGGTGAGTTGCTTTATTATTTTTTAAATCAAGTGAAGCTAAGTTTTGATTCGTTTGAATAATTGAAAATTCTGTTCTTTCTCTATAATCAAACTCTTCCGTTTTAGCTAAATACTCTTCAGCTTCAAGCGTTAAATCTTCGATTTTTCCAGATAAGCTCAGGTCAGTGTTTAATGCCATGCCCATTTGAAACTTTAACATATCCATTGATAACTTATAACTTCTTTGAGCTTTAGTATTTTCAGTTTGTAAATTGTTATAGTTAACACTAATTCTGTCAACGTCTATTTTCTCAACAAATCCATTTTCATACAAAGCTTTAGTTTCTTCCAACACCCTTTCTAATTGGCTTTGATTTGCATCCAACAACTGTAATCTTTCTTCTGTAATTAAGGCTAAGTAATATGCTTTAGTGATAGCCTCTACTGTTTCAATTTCAGATTGATTAGATTCTTTTTGCCTTAATTCTCTAAGTGTTTTAGCAGCTTGTAGGCCTACAAAATAGGAACCATCGAATAATAATTGGTTTACAGAAAGAGCTGCATTGCCATCATATTCAGGACTAAACTGAACAGGAGTAAAACCTTCTGAAGTTGGGTCTCCAGTTATGAAGGAAGTGGGCAAGAATGCTTTTCTTATTTCATAATTATAATTTGCTGATGTGCTAAAACTGACTTGGGGCAAGCCCATTGACCTAGTCTCTCCTACTTGCGTTTCAGCAATAGCCTCTTCCATTCTGGTAGTTTTTAAATTACGATTATTTTCCAAAGCGTAATTCACACACTCCTCTAAACTCATCGATTGCTGAGTGTTATTCTCCTGGCCCATTAAACCAACTGGAAGTAAAATGGCCATCAAACCTAAAATACTAATTTTTCTAAGCTTCATGCTCTTCATTTAAATATTGATTATATTTCTCTTTTCCTTTTATTGTTAAAATTCCATGGATAAAATGATCAAACAGCTGCTCATGAACCTTTTTGAAATCAAATCGATCCCTTGGATAAATATCATTATCAAAAGCCATTTGAACTTGTTCAATTCTTTGAATTACTAAAATTTCAGTATCCAATTCTTTTCTGAAATAACCCGCATTTATCCCATCATCTAAAATTTGCTGTAAGCTTTCTTTCATGAAAGTATTTTTAAACTCTAAAAAGCGCTTATAGGCTTTTGGAAAGTATCTTTGCAAATCATAAAACACTGTGGGATTGATTGCTTCAACTTGCATTTGCATATGCTTTGAAATTCTATAAATAGTCTCTATTGGATCTTTACTATTATTTAAAACCTCTTCTATTTCTATTCTATGCTCTGAAAAGTGCTTATGAACCGATTTAAAAACAATACTATTTTTATCATTGAAGAATTGATAGATAGTTTTCTTACTCACACCAACTTTTTTAGCTATATCATCCATAGTTATAGATTTTAAGCCAAACTGCATGAACAAGTTTTTTGCACCCTCTAATATGTTTTTCTCTGTACTCAAATTATTATCTTGCGGTTGAAAACTACGGAAACCCTAATTAGTTTTAAAGTTTCCTGGGTTTCCAACGGGCAAAGGTAGCTTTTGTTTGCATAATTTTATAAATATTGAAAATTATTTTTTTAAACTATGATAATCAACGAGTTAGCTTAATTTTGATTAAATTCAGAATATGTTTTTTAATTTGGCTAACTCTCAGTTATTTTGATCATAATTTCAACTAAATGAACAAAAACCATATAATATTTGGTGGAAATATTTTACACTACTCCATTCAAGGAACTGGAAAAACTCCTCTTTTAGCCTTTCATGGCTTTGGTCAGTCCAAAGAAGTCTATGAAGCATATTGGAAACTTCACGGAAACCAATACACAGTATTTTCCTTTGATATTTTCTATCATGGAAACAGCATATGGAAGGACAGAAATAAAGCACTTGAAAAGGAAGACTGGGAACACATTTTAAAGATATTTCTAGAAAAACATGAAATACAGGATTTTGCATTAGCAGGATATAGCATGGGCGGCAAATTTGCTTTAGCAAGTCTTGAACTATTTCCTAGAAGAGTAAAAGAGCTATTTCTGATAGCGCCTGATGGAATTAAAACTCAATTTTGGTACAGTTTGGCTACTTATCCTAATTCCTTTAGAAGATTCTTCAGAGCAATGATAGTAAAGCCAAAATACTTCTATGATGTGTTGAAATTCACTAAAAAAATGGGCTTGGTTGACAAAAGCATATTAAAATTTGCAAACAGTCAAATGAATACTCGTGAGAAAAGAAGAAGAGTATATCTGACGTGGGTAGTATTCAGACATTTAAAATTTGATTTAAAATTAATAGCACATCTCATCAACACAAATAATATTAAATTACTGATGTTTACAGGGAAGTATGACAAAATAATAACTGCTAAAAACATGATGGATTTACTGCAGTATGTAAAAGAATATGAACATTTCATATTAGAAGCAGGTCATAATACCCTTATCAAGGATTCAGCAGAACATTTAGCATCAAATCAATAAGTCATAATTCCGGTAACTTATTTAAATAATCATTATCCTAAATATTGGATAATTTCTAACTTTGCCACTTTAAAATTTCCATCTTCATAAAATTAATTATGCTAAGCTTTTTTCAAGGTAAAAACCACCTCATTTACGCATTAGGTCATCAAGAATTCTTCACTGAAACTGAAATTGAAAAACTCCTTTGGTTATTAGATGCAGAAAAAATTATTTCTGCTTCCGAATTAGACGATGTTTATGTTGGTCCAAGAAAGGAAATGGTAAGCCCATGGAGTACTAATGCTGTTGAAATTACTCAAACCATGGGGATTAAAGGCATTTTCCGAATGGAAGTTTTTGAAGCTATAAGTGAGCTTAATGAAAAAATTGACCCCATGCTTCAAGCAAAATATAAGGGCTTAAATGAAGATATTTTTATAATTAACAAGCAACCAGACCCTATTGATTATATAGAAGATATTGCTGCATACAATGAGAAAGAAGGTTTAGCATTAAGTGAAGAGGAAATTAAATACTTAGAGAAGGTTAGTAAAGACCTTGGTCGAAAATTAACTGACAGTGAAGTATTTGGGTTTTCACAGGTGAATTCAGAGCACTGTAGACATAAAATATTCAATGGAACTTTTGTGATTGATGGAAAAGAAATGCCATCTACCCTATTTCAATTGATTAAAAGAACCTCTAAAGAAAATCCTAATAGAATTGTTTCCGCCTATAAAGATAATGTAGCCTATATAGAAGGGCCAGAAGTAGAACAATTTGCGACATCAAATCCTGAGAAAGCTGATTATTTCAAAAAGAAAAAATTTAACTCAGTTATTTCATTAAAAGCTGAAACGCACAACTTCCCTACTACAGTGGAGCCGTTTTATGGTGCTGCAACAGGTTCGGGTGGTGAAATTAGAGATAGAATGGCTGGCGGAAAAGCAGGGATACCATTAGCTGGTACAGCTGTTTACATGACTTCTTATTCTCGCTTGAAAGATAACAGGCCATGGGAAAATCAAATGGAAGAAAGACCATGGTTATACCAAAGTCCAGTTGATATTTTAATAAAAGCATCAAATGGAGCTTCAGATTTTGGAAATAAATTTGGACAACCACTCATCTCAGGATCGGTTTTAACATTTGAACATGAGCATGCAGGTAAAAAGTATGGTTATGATAAAGTTATTATGCAAGCGGGTGGTATTGGTTATGGTGTAAAAGAGCAAAGCAAAAAAGACACTCCTAAAAAAGGTGATAAGATTGTAGTGATGGGTGGTGACAATTACCGTATCGGAATGGGCGGAAGCGCAGTCTCTTCTGTTGATACTGGTTCATTTGACAACCAAATAGAGCTGAATGCAGTACAGCGTGCCAATCCTGAAATGCAAAAAAGAGTAGCTAATGCTATTCGAGCTATGGCTGAGTCATCAGAAAACCCTATCATTTCAATACATGACCATGGGGCTGGTGGGCATTTAAATTGTTTATCCGAATTAGTAGAAGAAACAGGTGGTGAAATCGATCTTAAAAAACTTCCAGTTGGTGACAGCACCTTATCCGCTAAAGAATTAATTGGAAATGAGTCTCAAGAGAGAATGGGACTTGTTATCAAAGAAGAGGATATCGCTAAATTACAGAAAGTATCTGAGCGTGAAAGAGCTCCTTTTTATATAGTAGGAGAAATTACTGGCGATCATCACTTTAGTTTTGTAGATAAAGAAACCGGTAAAAATCCTGTAGATTGGCCATTAGCCTCTATGTTTGGCAGTGCTCCTAAAACAGTTTTAGCGGATGAAAAACATCAAACTCATTTCACTTCTCTTCAGTATGATTCAAAAGATATTGAGAGGTACATTAAGGAGGTATTAAAATTAGAATCCGTTGCTTGTAAAGATTGGTTAACGAACAAAGTAGATAGATGTGTAACGGGAAAAGTAGCCAAACAACAAACAACAGGACCTATCCAATTACCGCTTAATAATGTGGCCGTTATGGCTTTAGATTATAATGGTAAAAAGGGAATTGCTACCTCTATTGGACATGCGCCTGTAAGTGCATTAATTGATCCAAAAGCAGGTTCTGAATTAGCAATCGCTGAGTCCTTAACGAATATCATCTTTGCCCCTATTCAGGATGGCTTAAAAGGAATTTCGCTAAGTGCAAACTGGATGTGGCCTGCAAAAAATGAAGGTGAAAATGCACGACTGTACGAAGCAGTTGAAGCTATTAGCGATTTTGCTATTCAATTAGGCATCAATATCCCTACAGGAAAGGATTCATTATCAATGGTGCAAAAATATCCTTCTGGAGAAAAAGTATATGCACCAGGAACTGTAATTATATCTGCAGCAGGAGAAGTTTCTGACATTCGTAAAACAGTTGAAACAGCCTTAGTACCTGATGAAGATACTTATCTTGCTTACATCAATATGGGTAAAGGCGATTTCGAAATTGGTGGGTCAGCTTTTTCTCAAACTAGAACTTCATTAGGCGAAAAAACAGTAAATATTAAGTCTGTTGATCACTTTAAAAATGCCTTTGAAAAAGTTCAAGAATTAATTCTTGATGATAAGGTATTGGCTGGTCATGACGTTGGATCTGGTGGATTAATCACTTCCTTATTAGAAACATTATTCCCTCATAATAATCTTGGAGCTTCAATAAATTTAAAAGACTTTTCAGAAAAAGACATTACAAAAATACTCTTCAGTGAACAAGCAGGTGTCATTTTACAATTAAAAGATGTTAACCTTATTGAAGAACTTAAATCTGCTGGAATTGATATTGTAAATTTAGGAAGTGTTAACAATTCCGGTAAACTTAAAATAACACATGATTCAGGTGAACTGAATTTAGGTGTTTATGATCTTAGAGATGAATGGTATGAAACTTCTTTCCTATTAGAAGAAAAACAAACTCCAAAGGATTTAGCAAAAGCTAGATTTGATAATTATAAAAACCAGGCTTTAAAATTCGAATTCCCACCACATTTTAAAGGCACTTTTGAATCTTTAGGACTAGATCCTAACAGAAATTCAGAAAGTGGAATTAAAGCAGCAATCATCCGAGAAAAAGGTGTGAATAGTGAGCGTGAGATGGCTTACATGATGTATATGGCTGGTTTTGATGTGAAAGACATTCATATGACTGATCTTATGAGTGGAGAAGAAGATCTTTCAGATGTTAACTTCATAGTATTCACTGGTGGCTTCTCCAATTCAGATGTTTTAGGTTCAGCCAAGGGATGGGCTGGCGCTTTTAAATACAATGAAAATGCTCAGAAGGCCCTTAAAAACTTCTATGAAAGAGAGGATACCTTAAGCATGGGAGTATGCAACGGTTGTCAGCTTATGGTGGCATTAGATTTGATTTACCCTGAGCATGAGCAAAAAATTAAAATGGGGCATAACGACTCTCATAAATTTGAATGCGGATTTGTTAATGTAGATGTTCCAGAAAATAATTCTGTAATGCTGAAAAGCCTTGAAAATAGCAAATTAGGTATCTGGATAGCGCATGGTGAAGGAAAGTTTGAAATGCCGTTGGAAGAAAAGGAATACAATATTGCTGCAAAATATAGCTATAAGCAATATCCAGCTAATCCAAACGGATCAGACTATAATACTGCAGCAATCTGTTCTAAAGATGGAAGACATTTGGCTATTATGCCTCATCTAGAGAGAAGTATCTTCCCTTGGAACTGGGCTAATTATCCAAATGAAAGGAAAGCTGACGAAATCTCTCCTTGGGTAGAAGCTTTGGTAAATGCTAGAAAATGGGTTGAAAAAGTGTCGCAAAAACGATAATTCCCAAAATCTTCTAAAGATTAAAAACAGAATAGAAATATTATTGTTAAATTAGACATTATGGAAAAAGTCTATATACCGCTGCTATTTTTATTCCTATTTATCAGTGGATGTTTTGTATCAAAAGAATATCCTGTTGAGTATGATTATAATTTTCTGGGAGATTTTGATGATTATAAATCATTTGATTTTTTCATGTTTGAAACATACTTGCCCGAGGCACCTAAAAAATTGGTTAAATCAACCATAAAGAGTCATTTGGAACTTTTGGGTTATAAGTATGATCCGGAAAACCCTAGCTTTTATGTAAGCTATTTCTACATTAATGATTCATTAAAATATAAAGGGTATGATCAGCCTCGAATGGAAAGCTTTGTAAAGTATAGAAGCGATACACAAAAAGAGAAAGAAAAATATTTAGAAAAAAAATTAAATATTGACAAAGGGACTTTGGTAATAAATTTTACTGAAACTGATGACTATTCAATGATATGGCAGGGATATACAACTGACTTATACTCAGAGAATATATTTGACGATCCACGTAAGATTAGAGTAGCTGTATTGAGTATATTGAATAATTATTCATATGTTCCACAACGAAAAAATAATTAATTTTTTTCACCTCTTTATTTGCAAATAAAAAATCCATTTTTACCTTTGTACTCCCTTTGCAAGAGGGATAAAAAATTGCCCGATGGTGTAACTGGCAACACGTTTGGTTTTGGTCCAAAAGAGTCTAGGTTCGAGCCCTAGTCGGGCAACAAAATCCCGTCCATAACTGATTAGGACGGGATATTTTATTTTAAGCGCAAAAAATAAAAAGATGTCCTCTGTAAAACTTTTCTCCGGTTCAGCCACAAAATACTTATCCGAAAGAATAGCAGCTAGCTATGGAAAACCTTTAGGAGATGTTGAACTTCAAAAATTTAGTGATGGTGAACTTTCACCTTATTTCACTGAGTCGATCAGAGGCCACCATGTATTTCTAATTCAATCTACCTTCCCTCCTGCTGACAACATCATGGAATTACTGTTAATGATTGATGCAGCAAAAAGAGCAAGTGCTTACAAAGTGAATTTAGTTGTTCCATATTTTGGCTATGCTCGTCAGGACAGAAAGGATAAACCAAGAGTAGCAATTGGAGCAAAAATGCTAGCTAACATTTTTGAGGCAGCAGGTGCTGATAGAATTTTAACTTGCGATTTACATGCTGGACAAATACAGGGGTTCTTTAACATACCTGTAGATCACATGGATGCTTCAGCTATATTTGTTCCTTATCTTCAAGAAAGTATTACACCTGATACTATTTTCGCTTCACCAGATGTTGGAGGATCAGCAAGAGCTAGAAGATATGCTAAGCATTTCCAACTTGACATGGTAATATGTGATAAGCAAAGAAAGAAAGCTAATGAGGTTCATGCTATGCAGGTTATTGGAGATGTTCAGGACAAAGACGTTATCATTTTTGATGATTTAGTAGATACCGCAGGAACTCTATGCAAAGCTGCAGATATGTTAAAAGATAAAGGAGCTAAATCAGTAAGAGCAATCATTACTCATCCTGTTTTATCTGGTAATGCATATGAAAATATTGCCAATTCAACTTTAGATGAATTAATAACTACCGACACACTTCCATTAAAACAGAAGTCAGATAAGATTAAAGTACTTTCGGTGGCAGATATGTTTGCCAAAGCAATAAGAAAAATTCACGATAATGAATCTATAAGTTCATTATTCATTTAATACGTAAATATTCACTTTTAACAAATAATAATTATGAAAACTGTTGAGATTATAGGGTATAAAAGAGCAAATCTTGGCAAAAAAGAGGCGAAAAAATTAAGAGCAGAAGCTATGGTTCCTGCCGTATTATACGGTGGTGACGAGCAGATTCACTTTTATGCGCCAATGATTCTTTTTCGCCCATTAGTATTCACTGCTGAAGCACATTTCGTTAACTTAAACATAGAAGGCGAAGAGTACCAAGCAATATTACAAGATGTTACTTTCCACCCAGTAAGTGAAATCATCATGCATGCTGATTTCTTGCAATTACATAAAGGAAAGACTATCAAAATGAATATCCCTGTTCACTTAGAAGGTACTGCACCTGGTGTGACTAAAGGGGGTACTTTAATTCACAAAAGAAGAAATCTTTTAGTGAAAGCTTTACCGAAAGATATGCCTGAGCACATCAACTTAGATATTAGCGCATTAGATTTCGGTAAATCAATCAAGGTTGAATCCGTATCTGTTGAGAATTGTGAAATCTTAGATACACCTCAAGCATCTATCGCAGTAGTTGAAATTCCAAGAGCACTTAGAGGTAAAGCTACAGAAGATGCAGAAGGAGAAGAGGAAGAAGGAGAAGAAGCAGCAGCAGAAGGATCAGAAAATTAATTCATTCGAATTATCAAAATATTTAAATCCTGTTCATTTTTATGGACAGGATTTTTTGTTTTAATATAACAGCTTATCCTCTCCTATTTTGATAACTTTGTGTAATACATGTCATCAATTCCAAAACGTTTAAACTTTGGATAATAAAGAAGTAAGAATAAATAAATTTTTAAGTGAAGCTGGCTTTTGTTCAAGAAGAGAAGCTGATAAACTTCTTGAAGAGGGTGTGATTACCATAAATGGTAAACAGCCTGAAATGGGAACTAAAGTAAAACCTACTGATGAGGTGAGGGTAAAAGGCGAACTTATAAAAAATTCAAATAATAATTTAGTTTATTTAGCCTTTAATAAACCAAGAGGTATAGTATGTACTACGGATACCAGACGAGAAAAAGATAATATCATTGACTTTATCAATTATCCAGAACGCATATTTCCAATTGGCAGGCTAGATAAATACAGTGAGGGTTTGATATTATTAACCAATGATGGGGATATCGTAAATAAGATTCTACGAGCTAGAAACAATCATGAAAAGGAATATATTGTTAGGCTTAACAAACCAATTAAAGGCAATTTTATTAAAGAAATGGGAAGCGGAGTTCCGATTTTGGGTACGATTACAAAGGAATGTTATCTTGAACAATTAGGAACTCATAGTTTCAAAATTATACTTACTCAAGGCTTAAATCGACAGATTAGAAGAATGTGTGAACACTTTGGATATAAAGTTGCAAGTTTGAAAAGGGTGAGAATAATGAATGTTAAATTAGATTTACCAATAGGAAAATGGAGATATTTAACCACTGATGAACTAAAAAACATTAATGAATTGGTGAAAACTTCACACAAAACTTTTGATAGCAATTCAAAAGGCTAAAACATAAATAATTAATAGAATATAAGATATACCAGTATGAAATACCTAATTATTGGTTTAGGAAATATAGGAGCAGAATATGAGTTAACTCGCCATAATATTGGCTTTTTAACTCTAGATAGATTAGCAGATAAACATGACGCTAAATTTGAGACACTCAAATTGGCTATGAAATCTGAAATAAAATATAAAGGCAGACAAATCCATCTCATTAAGCCAACTACCTATATGAATTTATCAGGTAAAGCGGTTAATTACTGGATGCAAGAATTAAAAATCCCTAAGGAAAATATTTTGGTGATCACTGATGACATTGCCTTGCCATTTGGAAAACTAAGACTAAGAGCTAAAGGATCTTCAGCTGGGCATAATGGATTAAAAAATATTGAGCAGTTAACAGGTGGTCAAAATTATGCGCGACTAAAATTCGGGGTGGGTGATAACTTTCACAAAGGACAACAAGTTGACTACGTATTGAGTCCTTTTACTCAACAGGAATTTGATGAACTACCATTTATAATGGATAAAGCTTGTGATATGGTTTATGGTTTTTCCACTATAGGTATCAACAGGACCATGAGTGAATATAACGATTAAACTATATTCTTTATTCAAAATAAAAAAGGCTGTTTCAATTGATTTGAAACAGCCTTATACATTTAATTCTATTCTTACAATTATTCAGCAGAACTCGCTTGAGCTTCTGGTAATAGAATTGCTTCTACAAATTGATCTTCATTCAAATACTCATTAGCAGCCTTTTTAAGATCTTCAGCACTTAAACTATTGATCTTATCTTCAGATACTATAAAGTTATTCAAATCATCACCGTAGTAGTAGAAATCAAATAATCGATTTAACCAATAATCATTCTTCTTCAGGTTCTCTTTTAATCCTTTTAATTGAGCCTCTTTAACTTTGGCTAAATCTTCCTCTTCTACCCCATTGGCTTTAATATCTTTCAATATTTCATGGGTATTACTTACCAAGTCATCAACATTTTCAGGTCCACAAGGGAATGCTATTCTAAATGAATAACGATTTTCTGGAAGCCTTTGCATATTGGCTGAGGCTCCTACTCCATATACACCACTCTTCTCTTCTCTTAATATATCAATCAATTCATTTGTAACTAACTCACCTAATGAATTTAAATAATATGCCTGCTGCTTATTATATTCGGTTTCACCATGATAGTAAATAGTAGCAAAACTTTTTTGATCTGTACCTTTTACGATCTCCTCTTTAACAATACCTTTTGGAGGTCTTATTCCTAAATCAACCCAATCATCTTTTCTTTCTAAAGTTGGTAAACTTCCTAAATAGGTTTCTAATAAAGGCGTGATTTTATCAACTTTAAAATTACCTACCACTACAAAAGTAAAATCACTGGCATCTGCAAAACGCTCTTTGTAAATTTCAAATGCTCTTTTAAAATCAATTTTAGCTAAATCTTCAGCAGTAGGAAAACCACCACCTCTTGGATCATCCTGTGCAAGTATCTTACTTACTTTATCGCTATAATAAAATTGAGGGTTAGACATTAAATTGCCCAATAACATTTTATTTTTACTCACATAAGAGCCAAAAGCGGCTTCATCCATACGAGGAGCTGTGAAGTATAAATGTGTTAGTTGGAACATTTCATTTAAATCCTTTGGACTAGCCTCAGCTCTAATCCCTTCTGATAATGAAGAAATGTAAGGACTTACTCTTACTGTTTTTCCAGAAAGCATTTTCTGAATATCAGTTTTGGTAAAATCAGCTACCCCAGCTTCAGAAATTAAGGAAGAAGCATTTGAAGCAGAGTAGTAATCTTCCATATTATACTGACTATGACCACCAAAACTATAGGCTCTCATTTTAACCTCATCATTTTTAAAATCAGTTGGTTTTAATACCACTTTAACACCATTGCTCAATTGTAATTCAGTTACTCCAAGTTCATCAAATGTTTTAGTGCTTTCTACCTTTCCTGCTTTAGGCTTAGCAGTCATAAAGCTTTCTGATACTTCAGAATCTTGGTAAGCTTCAATATCAGAATTTTCAACTTCACTTAGGATATTTAATACATCTTCTTCACTAGGCATTTCAACACCTTCCTTTTCTGCACCTGTTAATACTACAACAAGATTATCATCTGTTACCCACTCGTCAGCTAACTTATTTAATTCTTCTAAACTGACTGTATTAATTAATTTCTGATAGAAGTCGTATTCATATTCTGCTCCTGGAATAGGAGTATTATTTAAGAAATGTTGAATATAAGTACTAGCAAATCTACTAGATTCTGTTTTATCAATTTCGGCTACTTTTTTCTCAGCTCTGTTTAAAAATGTCTTTTTAAAACGCTCTAATTCAGATGCTGTAAAACCGTGTTCCTTAATTCTTTTGTTTTCTTCAGCAAGCACCTTAATACCTCTCTCAAAACCACCTTCACCTACTATAGCAAAAGATGAATACGCATTCTTATTTCTTACCATTCCAGAATAACTAGTATTTGCAAAAAGGAAAGGAGGATTTGAAGATTGCCTTAACTCATCAAGTCTTTGACCTAACATTCCATTGTAAAGGTCATAAACTAATTCTCTTCTTAAATCTAATAAAGATTTTGTCTCTTCTTTATCGTGCTTATAATATAATTGAATTTGGTTAAAATTCGCTTCTTTATCTGTAACTATGCTCACATAGGTGTCTTCATGAGACGGAACATCATATAACTTTTTCTCTTTAGGCTTTTTAGGATTTTTTAAATCGCTGAATCTGGCTTTAATTTCTTGTTCCATTTCAGCAGGATCAATATCCCCTACTGCTATCACTGCCATTAAGTTTGGTCTGTACCATTCTTCATAAAAAGATCTTAAAGTCTCATATTTAAAATTCTCTAAGATTTCCTTTTTACCAATTGGTAATCTTTCAGCATATCGAGAATCTTTGAATAAGATCGGAAAATATTCATCACGCATTCTTTGGCTTGCACCTTGTCCTAATCTCCATTCTTCAAGAACAACACCTCTTTCTTTGTCTATTTCTTCTTCAGTAAATAATAAACCACCTGCCCAATCTGCGAGTACAGTCAAGCCTTTATCCAATACTTCAGGATCATCTGTTGGAATTGGAAGAATGTAAACGGTTTCATCAAAACTAGTATATGCATTTAAGTCAGCACCAAATTTAACCCCGGCTGATTGTAGATAATCTACTAACTCATTCTTTTTAAAGTTTTCTGTACCATTAAAAGCCATGTGCTCTGTAAAATGGGCCAAACCTAGTTGTTTGTCATTTTCCTGCATTGAACCTGCATTAATTACAAGTCTAAACTCTACTTTATCTTCAGGCTTGCTATTTTGACGAATATAATAAGTCAGGCCATTTTCTAACTGACCTATTTTCACCTTGGAATCTAAGGGAATGTCTTGGCTAAGGGCTTCCTTCGCATTTTGAGCAAAAGATGCACTATAAATAAACATAGATAGCAATACAATTGCTATAGTCTTTAATTTGAGCATAATATTAAGTTTAAATAGTTTATAGGTTCCAAATTATTACAATTTCTTAAACTGACCAACTACTAGGTTAGTTATTTTATTGTGTGGGAACAATGAATAATTTAAAGCGTTCTTAATATATGATTATAAATTTTAGAAATGTTGCTTCAGAAAAAGTACAAGATTGTTTCAAAAGTGCACTTTCAGCTTATCACGAATTGCATGATTATTCTATTACACTAAATCAGAAAAGAATTAAAAGTTCAACCATGCAGGCCCAGCCTGTAATTAATCTGAAAAACATCTTAACTGGTATAAAAAAGTATCAGATTAAATTGGCAGTATTTGTAAGTAGCAGTTCAGAACTTAAAGTGCGGGACATACCAGATAAAGTTTTAGTAGGTTGGTTTGCTCATGAACTAGGACACATTAAAGATTATGTTTCGTATTCAAACATAGGAATGATAAATTATGGACTTAAATATATAGTATCAGATTCATTCAAAATGAAAACTGAACATGAGGCTGATTATAATGCCATTAAAAAAGGATTTAAAAGTGAAATTTTAGCGACTAAAGAATGGGTTTTAAATCATGACTTAGTGGGTCAGGATTATAAAGATAAGCTTAATAAATACTACCTTTCTAGAGAAGAAGTAGAATTATGTAATTTAAATGACTTACCATTCAAACCCATTGTAGAATAAAAAAGCCCTCAGTAGAGGGCTTTTTAAAATTATTAAATTAATCTTTGTAATATGTGCTTGGCCACACATCATTTGATCCATTAATATCTGGCGTAATTTTACTTGGATCAATTTCAATTTTTTCTACTTCTTTACCAGTACTTAAAAGATGATTCCATGAATCTCCTCTTTGCCAAATTTCAACCGGTAGTTCCACCATTTCATCAGTTCCATCAGCATAGGTCACTTTTATTTTAACTGGCATAGGAACCTCTCCTTTATTTGACAACACTAATAGATAGCTACCCTGATACGGATAAACACCATCTAAAGCAATATCTATATTACCATTTCCATAGAACCATGTTCTCCAGAACCATGAAAGGCTTTCGCCTGCCACATTTTCTATTGTATTAAAGAAGTCACCTGGCGTTGGATGCTTGTATGCCCATCTTTCGATGTAAGCTTTAAATGCATTATCGAATCTCTCATGACCTAAAATATATTCTCTAAGCATTAATAACCCCATTGCAGGTTTCATATAAGCTACCATTCCCAAATTTCTAGTATTTGCTACATCTGGGTAAGTAGCAATCTTTTCTCTGGTTTCGCTAGTAAGCCAGCTAACATAAGCACGAGTCTCGTCTAAATCATCGGCAAATTCACCACCATTAAATTCCTCAGAAGAATAAAAATTAATGAATGTATTAAAGCCTTCATCCATCCAGGCATAAAGTCTTTCGTTACTTCCTACAATCATTGGAAACCAGTTATGACCAAATTCGTGATCGGTCACTCCCCATAATGATTTATTTTTCGATTGATACCCGCAGAAGTTTAATCCTGGATATTCCATTCCTCCTATATCCGCAGCAACATTAACTGCATTTGGATATGGGTATTCATACCACATATTTGAATAATGCTCTATAGAAGCTTTTGAATATTCTGTAGATCTACCATATCCGTCTTCACCATCACTTTCTTTAGGATAGGCTGATTGTGCCATAGCCTTCCTTCCACTTGGTAGATCAATTTTAGCAGCATCCCAAATGAATGCAGGAGATGAACCCCATGCTACATCACGAGCATTTTCGATTTTGAATTTCCAAGTTAAGTTTCCTGACTGTTTTGGTCTTGTTTTAGAAGGATCTCCAACTTCATCAGGCGTAATGATGTAAACTCTTTCATCACTTTTCGAAGCCTTATCCATTCTACTTTGCTGCTCAGATGTCAGTACATCTCCGGGATTCAATAACTCACCAGAACCAACTACTATATGATTGTAAGGTACAGTGACATTATACTCAAAGTCACCATATTCTAAATAAAACTCACCAGCACTTAAATATGGTTCAATATTCCAACCTCTGATATCATCAAAAACCACCATTCTAGGATACCATTGAGCCATGGCAAATATAGTTCCATCATCCACTTTTAATTGACCCATTCTATCCATTCCCTTTACTGGAATTTGATATTTGAAATTCATGCTGATTGTAGCAGTACCACCATTAGCTTCAATTGGTTCATTGAAGAAAACCTGCATTCTGGTATCATTTATAATATGTTTTGAAGATGGAGTTCCTCTCCTACCGCTTACAGCTTTCACATTGGAAATATCATAACCGCCATCCATGTCTCCAGTATATCTGTTGCCTTGAATTGGAGTAGTTAATGTACCTCTAGAAGTTTCTGTAAAACGATTCTGTTCTAAATGAAGCCATACAAACTCTAAATCTTCAGGACTATTGTTAGTATAGTCAATAGTGATTTTACCAGAGATCATCTCATTCTCTTCATCTAAGGTTACATCAATTTTATAATCTGCACTATTTTGCCAGTAATTATGTCCAGGTTTTCCAGAAGCAGATCTAAATTCATTCCCTTCTCTATCCCCAAAGAATTTAAATAATTCTTGGTTTGTTTCTTGTGCTTCTTGCGCATACAAAACTGTTGATATGGCAAAAAACAATAAAACCGAAATTTTAATTATTTTCATAAATCTTGTTTAGAGTTTTGATTTTAAAGAACACGAAATTAATAATATTTTATTGTGATGCCAGAATTGAATAATAATTACAACCTACAATTTCAAGAATAATTATGATGAAACTATTAACATCTTTTATGATTGCTGGTTATGGGTAATAAGTAGTTTTTATATCTTTGCCACAGCTAAAAAATTAATCGAAAATATTATGGAAAACATAGCAGTAATTGGATCAGGAACAATGGGAAATGGTATTGCCCATGTTTTCGCTCAAAATGGATTTAAAGTTTCACTAATTGATATAAGCGAAGCAGCTTTAGAAAAAGGACTTGCTACTATCGGTAAAAACCTTGATAGACAAGTGAAAAAGGAAATCATTGATGAGGCTAAAAAAGCTGAAACCTTAAATAACATCACAACTTTCACTTCAGTAGCAGAGGGGGCTAAAGGTGTTGAATTAGTAGTTGAGGCAGCAACAGAAAATACTGATCTTAAACTAAAAATATTTAAAGAATTAGATGAGGTTTGCGATGACAAAACCATATTAGCCTCAAACACTAGTTCTATTTCCATTACCAAAATCGCATCCGTTACTAAAAGACCAGAAAAAGTAATAGGTATGCATTTTATGAACCCTGTTCCCGTAATGAAATTAGTTGAAATCATTAGAGGATATTCAACTTCTGATGAAGTGACTAATCAGATTATGGAAATGTCTAAGAAATTAGGCAAAATTCCTGAAGAGGTAAATGATTACCCTGGTTTCATTGCCAATAGAATTCTTATGCCTATGATTAATGAGGCAATCTTCAGCTTATTTGAAGGGGTTGCAGGAGTAAAAGAAATTGATTCTGTTATGAAGTTAGGAATGGCTCATCCTATGGGGCCATTACAATTAGCTGATTTTATTGGTTTAGATGTATGCTTAAGCATATTAAATGTATTACATGATGGATTAGGCGATCCTAAATACAGACCATGCCCATTGTTAATCAATATGGTTCAGGCTGGCAAATTAGGAGCAAAATCTGGCGAAGGTTTTTATAACTATAGCCATGGCACCAAAGATTTAGTAGTTGCTGATACCTTTAAAAAATAATGGAAGGATTTAATCCTGAGATTTTAAAAGATTTAGTGAGAGTTAAAATGCCCTTTGGAAAATATAAGGGCATTTTACTTTGTAACTTACCTGTCTCCTATCTTGAATGGTTTAAAAGAAAAGACGGGTTCCCATCTGGTAAGTTAGGTATGCAGATGGAAACACTTTGGGTAATAAAAACCAATGGATTAGAAGATCTACTCAAACCTCTAAAATAAAATTAAGCGATTACTCTATTTAGCTCTTTCATCACTTCAGCTAATATTTTATATGACTTTAGGCGATCTTCATGATCATAAATATGTGAGGCTACAATAACTTCATTCACACCTGTTTCATCTAAAAAGTCACTCACCTGACTTGCTATTGTTTCTTTATCGCCAGTAAATGCATAAGTCATCATTTTGGCAAAGGCAGGATGTTGCTTAATCTCTAATAATTCTGAATTCATTTCAGTTGGTGGCTGCATATAATCAATATTGTTAGTCATCACACCAAGCATCATTCTAATTAAAGAAGTAGATAATTTCTCTGCTTGCTCGTTAGTATCCGCTGCAATAACATTTATACCTGCAATGGTATAAGGTTCAGATAAATATTCAGAGGGCTGAAAATTATTATAATAAATACTTAATGCATCATGTAATTGTGTGGGGGCAAAATGGCTTGCAAAAACATAAGGCAGACCTTTTTTAGCTGCAACATGAGCACTATCAGTACTAGAGCCTAAAATATACAGTGGCACTTCGACACCTTCAGCAACTGTAGCTCTTACAGAGGATTTGGCATTATCAATTTTAAAATAACTCTGAATTTCGCTTATTTCCTCTGGAAATCTGAAAACAGATGCATTCCTATCTGATCTTATGGCGTGAGCAGTAGTTTGATCTGTACCTGGCGCCCTTCCCAAACCTAAATCAATTCTATTTGGATAAAGCTGCCCTAAAGTACCAAAATTTTCAGCTACAATAAGTGGAGAATGATTAGGCAACATGATTCCACCAGAACCAACCCTAATTTTTTCAGTAGCTCCTGCTACATTACCTATCAATACCGAAGTTGCAGAACTAGCAATACTTACCATATTATGATGTTCTGCTAACCAAAACCTATTATATCCCCAATCCTCAGCCTTTTGCGCCAAATCCACACTATTCTTAAATGTATCTTGAATGGAAATACCTTGACCTACAGTTGCTAATTCTAATATTGAATATTTATAACTTTTATCACTCATTATTCCTTGTTTGATTCTTAAGTACGCTTATGGTAAGCTAGTGTTTTATAAAAAAAACTTAATTCTCCTTTTTAAATTTTTGCAGATAAATGGCTGGAATAATCAATAGCATTAAAGTAGGGTTAATAATTAAGCGGTGAAGAAAGCTAATGATCATATGGTCGAGATCAGTATAGAAGCGTAAAAGAAAATATGGAATTAGTAAAAAGAAAAAGCCAAACCCTTCTACCAGTAGTCCGAATTTCACATATTTCCTTTCATAAAACAAAGCATAAATTATTAGCAGGACTAAATTATCATTTATCAAAAACCGAAGACTTCGATTGAAAATAAACTCATTTTGATGTGATAATGAAAAACCAAAAAATGAACTATAATTGAATCGCTGGCCAAGAAAGACTATACCTAAGAACATTACGCTTATGATAATTAGCGTAATTCTAAGACGACTATTAGGTTCTAAAATTCCTTTATTTATCATTTATTTTCAAAATCCATAATGCCCACATTCCAAAAACTGCTATATAGATAAATGCAGTAAATAAGTATTTATGACTAAAGTATAAAAAGTCAGGCATTGAAATGGTGACATGAAACAACAGAAGAATTCGAAGTAGATTAAAAAGATGAATTACTATAATTCCAGTCGGAATAAACCATAGCATTTTCTTGCCAATAGTACCAAAAGCAATCAGAAAGGATAAAAATATAATCATTACATTTAACCCATTACAGCCTTCATATACTGACAGAATAGGGTTTTCACCTTGGTAAATAAAAATGCTTTTTAAATCTTCCGTTGGCCCTGTGCTAATTTGATCTTCATATAAATCAATAATCCATGCAGTCTGTTCTGTCACTATTTTGGTTACTACATCGGCATCTCCTTTTGAAGCATCCAAATAAAATCCATAGGCAATATTAAGGATAATGTAAAGCCCAATGAATTTGGCTAAAAAAAGTATGGATGGTTTAAAATCTTGATATAAACTCACTTTCTAATAGTTTTTGCTGGTACTCCCACAGCTTTCTCATTGGCTGCTAAATCATTTATTAGTACTGCCCCTGATCCTAGCACACTATTTTCTTTCATACGAACTCCGTTCAAAATATTTGCACCGCTTCCTACAAAAACACCTTTCTCCAATTCAACATTACCTGCCAAATTTACCCCTGGCATAATTGAACAAAAATCACTTAAGATACAATCATGACCAATTGTAGCATTCAAATTAATTACTGTAAAATTACCAATTGAAATGTTAGTAGTTAAATTCGCTCCAGCGCATACAATACTCCCTTTTCCTACTTCAATGATGTCATTAAAAATAGCATAGGGTGAAATCAAACGAGCATAATCTACTTTTGGGTTGGTAATTTTATTTACTATCTCTTTTCTCACCAAACCGTTCCCCACTGCAACTGCTATTGAAATAGGTTTATTCCAATTATTAAGATCCTCCAAATTACCTAAATATGATTGCCCTAATTCAGCAGATTTATCTTCATCATCGAAATAACCTAAAAAATGAAGGGGATGTCCCTTTTTGATTAACTGTTGAATGATCAGATTAACTTCTCTTCCGAAACCTCCTGCTCCAAATATTGCAATTTCTGTCATCTTAATTTTGCTTTATTATTTTGCCAGGATTACCTACCACTACTGAATGATCTGGAACATCTTCCACTATTACAGCACCTGCACCAATTGTACACCACTTCCCTATTTTCACTAAGGGTATAACAGTTGCTCCTGCTCCAATTAAAGTCCCTTCACCTATATGAACACCCCCACATAAACTTGAATTAGGTGCGATATGGGCATAATCATCCACGATACAGTCATGATCTACACTAGCCGAAGTATTGATGATGACATGTTTTCCTATTTTGGTATCTGCATTAATAACAGTACCTGCCATAACCACTGTACCTTTCTCAATTTTAACATTAGATCCCAGTATAGAAGTTTTATTTATTGCAGTTCCAAAAGGAGCCTCTTTCAATTGCTGCACGACCTTCTTCCGAGTACTATTTTTACCGATTGATACTAGGCACTCTTCAGTTGATTTTTTGTAATCCTTTGTTTTACCAATTACTGGGATTCCCCATAATTCCTTTTTTGATTCATCTTCATCATAAAAGCCATTCACTTTTATACCTTGAGACGATAGATTGTCAACAATTACTTTAGCATGTCCACTTGCTCCAAATAATAACATACTCTTGATTCGAGATTTTAATTGATAATTGTAAAACTAAATAATAATCCTGAAAGGATTACAAATGACCCGTTAATACTCCCTCTTTCACCAATTCAGAAACTATCAGTTCAGTCATATCACTTTTAAAACGAAACTCATCCCGAATATCCATTACATAGGCTTTAACCCTCATTTTATAATAAGAATTCGTATTATTTATCTCATTAAAGAATAATATAGTTATGGGTTTATCTAGATAAATATACTTTGACACAGTAGCTGCTTGCGTAGCTATTTCTCTCGTTCTAATTGTATCAATAGTAAGAGGCAAATAAATCTCCGCAACTACCTGACAATTAGCTTCTCCTGAATTAGCATTTGATAATGAACTGTTCATCATCACCGCATTTGGAACAGAAACCAATGAATCATCTGGGGTAACTATACGTGTTGATCTTAGTCCTATTTCTACAACTTCTCCATAAAACTTATCAATTTCAATTTTATCGCCTGATACAAAAGGTCTGTCTAACAGAATAACAATACCCGCAAAAATATTCTTTAGAATATCTTGTGATGCAAAACCTACTGCCACACCAATGGAAGCTGAAAATGCCAACATAGTGGCCATTGAGGGTTTGAATATTACAACTATAATTAAGGTAACTACTAATATCCATCCTAAAATCTTAACAATTGGGATAAGGCCTTTAAAGGTGATTCTATATTTCGTACTGCGTTCTGCTAAAGCATTTAAAACAAAAGTTATGGCTCTTATAATTAGAAAACCTACCAATAGAAAAATTATAGAATAGAAGATATTATCCCCAGAAAAAAACTTCGATATATCCTCTATTTTATTGTCTTCTTTCTTTGGCTCAGTAGCATTTGCTGTCTGAACAAAAACTGTATCAGTTTCTGATTTTGACTCTGAAACATCCGAATTGGCTGACTGAGCTGCTGAATCCCTTCTTATGGAGTCCTTGACCACATCAACAATAGAATCAATTGTTATTAAGCTACTATCTATTATAGAAGGCTCTAGAGGTTCCTGTGCGTAACTCTCAAAAGATACGGCTAAGACTAATAAAACCGATAATAAACTATTTATAATAACATTTCTCATAGTAAATTTCTAGACTTTAATAGTTGAACCGTATTTCTGTAAATAATTGGATTAACAAAGAATTGGCCTTCCTTCTCTTGTAAAACGCCATCTTCTAAAAGCTCTATTAATAGAAATTTAGTTTTAGTGATATCATATGAAAGCACTTTTGCTAACTGCCCCTGAAATAAGCCATCATGCATGATTAAGGCCTGTAATACAAAAACTCTATCCATCTTTATTGAGGATAAGAAGCTGAAGTCAGGCTTTTTGAAATTTTTAATTATAATGTTTTGATCATCTACTTTTTTGGTAGATAACAACCAAAACATCAAGGCCATACTAATATTGCTTTTCGCGAAGTTATTAAGGTCTTTAAAGAACCTTTCCTTTAAATGATCTTGCTTCTCCTTTTCGTCAAGTTTATTATATTTTTTGTCATTTATATCTTTTTCAGATTTTTCAAATTGAATTTTAAAACCACTTATTCTATTCCTTTTGATAATTAATTTACTGATTTCATCATCACTTAATGGTTCTAGCGGAATATGATAACTAAAGAAAGCACTCATTTTTAAAGACTTCTCTAAATAATTAAATGTATAAATAGAAATGGAACCGATCCAGAATACATTCTTTTGTGTAGCGGTCATAATATCTATAAAATCAATAAGTGACTTCTGTCCGTGCATTTCTCTAAGAAAAAGCTTTTGAAGGTTCTCAATGATTATGATTCTCTTTTTACCTGTATTCAAAAACTCAATTATTGACTCTTTATCTGTTAAATTTTCCTCTAATTTTTCAGCTAATATTTTAAAAAGTGTCTGGGGTTCCGGATCATTGATTTTCAATTCAATCCGTAGAGGAATAATATTGAACTTGATATTTTTAACTGAATAATTAATTAAAGAAGTCATACCACTCCACTTCTCAGCAGTAAGCAAAACAGCTGCAAACTTCCCTTCCTGCCAGGCAGCATATGCAGATGAGATTCTTTTTATTTCTTTTTCTCGCCCCTCAAATAAAACCATATCAGTTAAGGGTTCTATTGCATAAAGTTTCCTGTAAATGAGGGGTAATCCGTTGATTATCTGATTCGATTCATTTAAGAAATCTGACACCGCTCTATTCGGCTCATTTACGATGGTAGCTGATAAAAAGCGTTTAGATAATTCTGTTTTAAGCTCTAAAGCCTTATCGTAGTATTTAAGAAAAAATGATTTTGCTATTGAAAAGTAATTCTTGATGTAATCGAATACTTTCTGAGTTAAAGCTTCAGATTTGTGCAAAGCTTTTGCCTTACTAATCCGAATTCTTAAAGCCGAAACTTTATCATTTTGCTTAAGTTTTTGTAATTCTTCTATTAACTCATCACTCATTTCTCTGAGCTGTTCTCCAGATTTCTCAACTATCTCATTAATCTGGCTTTCTACTTCATTTGTAGTATTTTCAGCTCTTTCAAATCCATCAACTATGATACTTTTTGCTTGCTGTTCATCTTCATCTTGGTCCAGTGAATTTGATGCTGCACTTAATACATAGTCCACTATCTCATCAATATCGCCTACCTTAATCAAGAGTTCATCCATTACCGTGAACACCTCACTTTTCAACTCTTCAAGCTTTGCATTTAAATCTGGAATTAGTTCAAAGGACAATAACTCATAATTTGAAATAGTGGAAAGCTCATTATCTTCCAGTGGAACGTCAAATTGATTTGATTTCGTTACTACATAAGCGGTTGCTAGCTTTTCAACTCTCTCACTCACCATATGCTCAAGTCTATCCATCTGATTCAAAATAGAATTCTTAGATAAGTTTTCTTGCATATTTTGAATCAAACTTTGCCCTAGCTTCTTATTAGTAATATACTTTACCTGAGTAATCTTTTTTGTAATTCCTTCAAGCTCCATTACTTCCTGATCAAACATAGCTTGTGCCTCGGCTAGATAGGATTTTATATCATTTAAAAAATGCTCATAAATTTTCGCCTTCCAAGATTGAATATTCTCATCAAGATCATGAATATTATTAGCGATATAAGCTTGTAATGCAGATAATTCTAATTCTGACCTCCAATCTTCAAATAGAGCATGGATTGTATTCTGCCAATTATGATGATGCTTTGAATAATGCTTTTTTAATTGACGGTAATCTCTTTCTAGCCTCCTTTCAGAGATCAGTTTTTTGTTATATTCTATTGTGCCAACTAATTCAAACTCCTTTTCATACTGCTCACAATTCTTTAGGTAGGCTTCGTTTATCTTAAGCTTAATTGACTTTTTAAAATCTTCATTGAAATAACTAGTTGGATCATTATCGATTTGATCTGGATTTGATTCAAATGATTTTACCTCTAAAAGTGCATCCGAAAATTCCTTTAGAATATCCTGATTAACTTCATCTAAAGTGGAATACATTTTATTGAAAAACCATCTTTCAAATAATGCTTGAGTTTTAACTTCATGCTTCCAGTAATGCAGCTTTTTCTTTTCCTTCCTAAAAAGATTAGCAATATGAAATGGAATTTTTGAAAACTTAAAAGCAAATATTTTATAAGGCTTAAGTAATTTGAGTCTGAAAGCATCTTCCTTTAAAATTTTAAAGCGAGCTTCCCTTTGTTCAATATTGATTTTCTCAGGTATAGAAGAAAGATAATTATGAAACTCAGTGGATAGTGTCTGATGGACGTTAATCTCATCTTCTGCCTCTAAGTTAGGCTTAACATTGTAGGTGTTTTTAATAAACTCAAAAACAGATTGCTTATAATCATCTTCAATTTTAGCATCACTAATTTTTGAATCGGAAGGTTTTTGCTCCTTTATGAATTCAAAATGCTTAAGAATAAATTCCTGCTTTTGTTGAATGCGCTTCTGGAAATATTCTTGTAAAAAAGCATGCCATTGCTGGGCAATCTGTTCTTGGTTCTCTTCCATAAATTACTTTTGAAGGAATTACAAATTTGATACTTTTTAGGGAATAAAAAAGTCTGCCCAAGGTAATTTAAAAAGCAATAAAATTCTGTAAATAGTGGGTTTAAATAAAATATTCCAAATAAGATCAACATAAAACTTATCACTCTCAATGAATATGCGTACCTTTGCGGCTTGATTGACAAAATGATATGATTAATACCAGTAATTTAACTTTACAATTCGGGAAAAGAGTTTTATTTGATGAAGTAAACATCAAATTTACTCAAGGTAATTGCTATGGCGTAATTGGCGCTAATGGAGCAGGAAAATCTACTTTTCTTAAAATTCTTTCTGGAGAGGTAAACCCTACTAAAGGTTCCGTTAGCCTTGATTCAGGAAAAAGAATGGCCGTTTTAAAGCAGAACCATAATGAGTTCAACGAACATTCTGTATTAAATACAGTAATGATGGGGCATGATAAGCTTTGGAACAATATTAAGGCCAAAGAAGAGCTATACAGTAAGCCTGATTTTTCAGAAGAAGATGGTATTAAAGTATCTGAATTAGAAGAAGAATTCGCTGAAATGGATGGCTGGAATGCTGAATCAGATGCAGCTGCCTTATTAAGTGGATTAGGAATAGAAGAAGAGCATCACTATAAGTTATTGAAAGACATTAGTGGTAACTATAAAGTACGTGTTTTATTAGCTCAAGCTTTATTCGGTAATCCTGATGTATTGATTCTCGATGAGCCTACCAACGATTTGGATATTTATACTATCGCTTGGTTAGAGGATTTCCTTTTAGAATTTAAAAATACAGTAATCGTAGTATCTCACGATAGACACTTTTTAGATACTGTATGTACTCACATAGTGGATATTGATTTTAGTCAAATCAATATGTTCTCTGGTAACTATTCTTTCTGGTATGAATCAAGTCAATTAGCACTTCAGCAAAAATCATCTGCAAATAAAAAAGCAGAGGAAAAGAAGAAAGAGTTACAAGAATTCATCGCTCGCTTTAGTGCAAATGCTTCTAAATCTAAGCAAGCAACAAGTAGAAGGAAATTATTAGATAAGATTAATGTAGAAGACATTAAGCCATCTACCAGAAGATATCCTGCTATTATTTTTAATCAAAATAGAGAAGCCGGGGATCAGATTTTACAAATTGAAAAGTTGAATAAATCTGTTGAAGATAAGGTACTCATAAAAGATTTGGATCTATTCGTCAATAAAGGAGATAAAATATCTGTATTGAGTAAGGATAGTTTGGCTACCACTGCCCTATTTGAGATACTGAATGGCAATATGGAAGCAGATTCAGGAAGCTTTAAATTTGGGCAAACTATTACAACTTCTTATTTACCAAACCATAATGATGAGTTTTTCCAGAGTGATGAGAACTTAATCGACTGGTTAAGAAATTATTCTGAAGAAAAGGATGAAGTGTATATCCGTGGATTCTTAGGTAAAATGTTATTTACAGGTGAGGAAACTTTCAAATCAGTGAATGTTTTATCTGGAGGAGAAAAAGTGAGATGTATGGTTTCTAAAATGATGTTAACAGGTGGTAACCTATTAATGTTGGATGAACCTACCAATCACCTTGATTTGGAATCTATTCAGGCATTTAATAATGGATTGAAAGACTTCCCTGGTACAGTGATCTTTACTTCTCATGACCATGAGTTCACCAACACTGTAGCAAATAGAATTTTAGAAATTACTCCTAATGGAAATATTGATAGCTTAAAAACCTATGATCAATATATGGATGATGACAGAATTCAAGCACAGAGAGAAGAGCTTTATGGTAAGGTAACTGCCTAGTTCAATTGAAACTTATGAGTCGTTTTTCAGTTTAAGTACACACAATGAAAAAGATTTTCAATATTTTAAAAGGCTTACTAGCAATAGTGGCCTTTTTCATTTTAGGCTATTATATGGTAAAATACTTTGTTCCCTCCGTAGGTAAGGCTCCTGAGAAAAGCGAGATGCAAAAATCTCCTTACTATAATAAAGGTAAGTTCGTAAATGTAATTCCAACTAAGAGTGCTGAATTCACACAGGTTCCTAGGATTATCAGAAACTACTTTAAAAGAAATGTAGAAACTCAACCTACCCCAGATTACATTTTCAAAGAAACCCACAAAAATGAGAGTGATAGCATCTTACAAGTAAACTGGTTAGGTCATGCAGCCATTCTACTGCATAAAAATGGGAAATATGTATTGCTAGACCCAATGCTCGGAAATAGAGCTTCACCTTTTAGTTTCATGGGGCCTGAACGTTTTAGCGCTCCTCCTATTTTGGCTGATGATTTACCAGAATTGGATGCTGTAGTCTTCTCACATGATCATTATGATCACTTAGATTATGAAACCATAAAAAAGATAGCCGGTAAAACAAAGCTATTTTATGTCCCAACCGGAGTTAGAGCCAGTTTAGAATATTGGGGAGTTAAATCAGAAAAGATCAAAGAATTTAGTTGGTGGGATACTAATAGTGAAAATGGAATTAGTATTACAGCCACTCCTGCACGTCATTTTAGTGGTCGATTATTTAGCCAAAATAATACTTTTTGGGCTTCATGGGTGATTGATATAGACGGTGATAAAATCTACTTTGGGGGAGATACGGGGATATTTAAAGGCTTTGGCGAGATTGATAAGAAATTAGGTCCGTTTAAGCTAGCGCTATTACCGATTGGCGCTTATAATGAAGCCTGGCATGATATCCATATGGATGCCGGTGAAGCGGTGGAAGCCTTTAAGCAAATGCGTGCCGATTATATGTTTCCTATCCATTGGGGTACATTTGATTTAGCCTTACATAGCTGGTATGAACCTATTCACGAGTTGGAAGAAATGGCTCAGAAGAATGACATTCCCTTGATTTCAAAACCGCAGGGAAAATGGTTTCAGCTTTCAGAAGGAAGTGAAAACGGATGGTGGAAGAAATACTCTAAGGAGATATCAGAATAAATATTTTCCTTAAAATTTTAAATTGAAATGTCTGAGAGTCCTTTAGAAATTCTTTATCAAGATGAGCACCTAGTAGCCATTAATAAACCTCATGGGTTATTAGTACATCGATCAAAAATTGCAGCTGAGGAAAATGTGTTTGCATTACAATTGCTTAGAGATCAAATTGGACAAAGAGTATATCCTGTTCACAGATTAGATAGAAAAACATCTGGCGTTTTGTTATTTGCTCTTAATGAAGAGACTAATTCTAAAATGAAATTAATCTTCAGAGAACAGCAAATACAGAAAACATATTGGGCTATAGTGAGAGGATATACGGAATCAAAGGGCACCATTGATTATCCTCTAAGAAAGGAAAATGGGCAATTACAAGAAGCGATATCTCATTACAAAACTTTGATGCATACCGAAATACCCCTTGCATTCGGAAAGTTTAATACATCACGCTATTCCTTGGTTGAAGTGAAACCTGAAACGGGAAGAATGCACCAAATCAGAAAACATTTTGCACATATTAACCATCCAATAATAGCAGATAGACCACATGGCTGCAATAAACAGAATAAACTCTTCAAAGAAAAATGGAGTATGGATAGTATGCTTTTACATGCCAAAACATTAGAATTTATGCACCCTCACTCTCATAAGGAAGTAGCTATTGTAGCTAAAATTTCATCTGAATTTGAAAGAACATTAGGCTTTCTTAAATTCGAAAGTAAGTTTGTAATTTAGCCAAACATTTAAATTCTACAACGTATTAATAAATGAGTAAGAAGAATAAAAAAAATAGAGAAGGTATTGTTTATTCCACTTCTGATGATTTTGAGTATCAGTATGAAGATCAAGAAGAACAAGAAACCCTTCCTCCTGCTCAACAAAATTTAAAGGTGCAGCTGGATAAGAAAGCCAGAGCCGGAAAGAAAGTCAGCTTAGTAAGTGGATTTATTGGAACTGAAGATGACTTAAAAGATTTAGGCAAGAAGTTAAAATCTAAATGTGGGGTTGGCGGAAGTACAAAAGATGGTGAAATATTAATTCAAGGAGATTTTAGAGATAAAATCATTGAAGTATTACAAAAAGATGGCTACAAAGCTAAAAAAGTGGGCGCTTAGGTATTTTAGATACTATAAAGATAAATTTATCTTTAAATTAAAGCGTTATACCATCGCCATTTTGACCTCTAATAAATCTGATTTCTCCATAGCATTTAGCTACGCATTTGGGACACTTATCGCATTATTACCCACTCCAGGTTTTAGTACTGCTATAGGAATTGGTTTTATTGCCGTTTTCAAGCAATTAAATAAAATGGCTGTACTCCTTTCCATGTTAGTTTGGAATGGAATTACCATTATTCCCATATATTGGTTAAGCTTCAAATTAGGCAAGTTCATCTCAAATACTCTTCCTGATGTTAGGGTTGAAAATGAGGTACTTCAACAGATTCTATTATACTTTAAACAGTTTGCTTTAGGTAATCTAGCTCTTACTATTCCCATTTCAATAGCGAGTTATTTTATCGCATTAGTGCTGTTGCAAATTGCCCGAAAACTAAGATTAAGAAAGGTAGAAGGTAGGAGAAAAATCACGGCCTAACACAAGTCTTAAGCATGATTTATATCAGCTTTTTGACTAATCTCTATCAATGTATTTTATAAATAAGGAATCTATATTTATATCAAAGATTAAGGCATAGCGAAGCTATTCCTTTAGCATTTAGAACATATAAATTTAGAAGCCATGTTTAAGCATATTTTAATTCCGACTGATTTTTCAGCTTGTAGCTTAAATGCAATAGACTATGCAACAAAATTTGCAAGACAAATAAACCCTAAAGCTGAACTTACTATTCTTAATGCCTATACGGTTCCTTTAGCATATTCAGACTTTAACATAGCTTATGAAATTGGAGATAGCGAAACTGAAATATTGGATTATATCAACTCAGAATTTGATCAGCTAGAAGACAAAATTCCATATTTAAAAGAGTTTGAATATGAAACTGTAAAAACTGAGAGCTATGTAAAAGATGCTATTGAAGATTATTGTCTCGACAATGAAGTTGATCTGATCATAATGGGTACACAAGGCGCAAGTGGTGTAGATGAAGTAATACTAGGTACTAATGCTCATCGTATTATTAAAGCGGAACTAGGCCCTGTTTTGGTAATACCTGCAGATGCTAAATATGAAGATATTCAAAACATTGCTTTCTCTAATGATTATAAGGGAATTCCTGCTGAATTATTAAATCCTATGAAGGAAATCCGTCAGGCTTTTGGTTCAAAAATTCATTTATTACATATAAGTGATAAACCAATGCTCGATAAAGATAAAGCAGAAGAGGCAAAGAATGTTGAATTACATTTAAGAGAAACTCCCCATCAATATCATTATATAGTAGATAATGATGTTGAATCAGGAATAGATAATTTTGCTAATAATAACAAAATAGATCTTCTTGTGGTAGCGCCAAGAAAGAAAGGATTATTTGAAAGTCTGTTTGGTAAAAGTGAGAGTAAATCACTGATTTTTCATACTAAAATCCCATTACTTGCTCTGTCTACCACAAAGAAAAAGGTTATAGAAGCTCATTGAACATGATAACTTTTTCTTGAAACACCTACTTTTGGAGTTTCTATAACAAAAAAGGCTCATTTTTCAATGAGCCTTTTGCATTTCTAAAATAATATCTACTACAAAAATATATCAGCTAAGCTTATATTAAAGAATTTAGATAATACTGTTGATATAAACATGATAGCCAATACTATTGGACAAAAAACGGTGATGGCAAAGTTTATATATTTTTCAATTATTGACCCTTTATAGCCTTCATATCCACTACTAATTTCTTCACTAAGATTCTCTTTTTTCCAAACGTAAGCAGCAAAAATCACGATTAAACAACCACCTAGTGGTAAGAAAGTATCACTGGCTAAATGACCAATGAAAGTCATGAAATCAGTTGGTTGTTCAGCACCGAAATAGGTGATGAAATTGGTAAAGAATTCAGAATAACCATTACCCACTAATGAAGGTAAACCAATAATAAATATGATAGCTGCAACAATCCAAACTGCTTTAGTTCTTCTCAAATTCAATTCATCCACAGCATAGGCAACTGGAACTTCAAGAAGGGAAACGGTAGAAGTTAAGGCAGCAAATGATAATAACAAAAAGAAAGCAGAACCTATAATCACTCCAAATACTGGACCTAAACTTTCAAAAGCTCCTGGAAGTACAGCGAATATTAAACCAGCGCCCTGACCAGCACCTTCCATGGTTCCTTCAGTTAGATAAGAAACTAATGGAAACATCATTAAACCTGCAATAAAAGCAATCCCCACATCAGTTAGTGTTATAAATGCTGCAGAGGTTACGATATTATCTTTTTTACCTACATAACTACCATAAGTAATTAAAGCGCCCATCCCTAATGAAAGAGAGAAGAAAGCTTGTCCCATTGCACTACCAATCACCTTAGCAGTAAGTTTTGAGAAATCAGGAACTAAATAGAATGAAAGACCATCAATGGCATGAGGTAAGGTTAATGAATAGATTACTATACCAATGATCATGATGATTAAAGTAGGCATTAATATTTTAGAAGCTTTTTCAATTCCTCCTGAAATACCCTTTGAAACAATAAAGGCTGTTGAAATCATAAAAACAACAGCATAGCCACCAACTTTATAAACGTCTTTAGTGTAATCGCCAAACTGATTGCCAATCTCAAAATTTCCAGAAAGCATTTCAATGAAATATCCGAAAGCCCAGCCTGCAACTACATTGTAGAAGGAAAGAATTAAAAATCCAGAAAGAATACCTAATTTACCAATGAAGTTCCATTTTTTGTATCCTAATGCGTTAAAAGCACCAACTGGATTCTTGGAAGTCTTCCGACCCATGGCAATCTCAGTAAGCATAACTGGAAAACATAATATGAAACAAAAGACTAAATAAACAAAAACGAAAGCTGCGCCTCCTCCTTCACCTACTTCGAATGGAAATTTCCAAATATTACCTAAACCTACAGCAGAACCCGCTGCTGCTAAAATGAATCCTATTTTACTAGAAAATCCTCCTCTTGATGCCATGTATAAAAAATTTTAGGTCGTAAATATATAGGATTAATCCAATAGCGCAATATGAAATCTATACGGATGTGAAGAAATTATTATGAATGGAAAAATTTAAACTCTAAATCCCGGAATAATCTTCTTTTGCATTAAAAATGCTATACAAAAAGTACTCACAAATGAAAAACTACTGTATAATATAGCCATAGTACTGATTGCAGTATTTTCAACCACTTGATTAGCAATAAACAATGCTAATACACTATTCTGAAGCCCCATTTCAATTGCTATGGTATAATTTGACTTATGGTCCAATCCCATAAATTTTGATATTCTATACCCCATCATCATGGTAATAATGTTAAACAAGAAGAGAGGAACAAATAAATTCAAATGATCTAAATAATTGACTTTCTTATTTCCTTCATCCAGGAAAACAACTGCTGCCAAAGCTATTAATAGAATAATAGGCAAAACATATTTTAAGGGCCTTTTTAATAGATTTGAAAAATCTCTTTTTGAATATTCATTTACAATTACACCCAATATCACGGGTAATATCACAGTAAAAAAAACCTGTGCTGTAGTTTCCCAAAAGCTTAAATCTATATTCTGCTCTTTTGAAAGAAATATAGTAAAACTTAAATACAAAATAGCAGGGATTGTAAAGAGTATAATGAAACTGTTGAAGGCAGTCATTGAAATGGAGAGCGCTACTCTTCCTCCAAGAATTTTTGTCACTAGATTTGAAGCAGTTCCTCCTGGACAGGAAGCTAAAAGCATTAAGCCAACTTTATAAACGGCTTCAATAGGCCAAAAAAATATTAATACAAATGCGATTATGGGCATTATAAACATTTGGCTTATCACGCCAGTAACGACAGCCTTTGGTTGTAAAAATACTCTATAGAAATCTTTAAATTTTAGCTCCAATCCTATTCCAAACATAATTATGGCTATGGCGAAAGGCATGATAAAATCTACAAAGGATTGTTCCATGAATTATTTATAGTTACAGTAAAACGAATTTCATGATAGTGTACGATAAAAAACATTAAGGTTTATGATTAAGTAAACAAAATATTTTATACCTAATTTTCTTATGCATAAGATAATTTTGTATACTTGCATTATGGCAAATCAACAACTCATAAAAGGAAGTTTATCCACTATCATTTTACACTTGCTTAAAACTTCAGGTGAAATGTATGGGTATGAAATCACTCAAAAAGTAAAGCAACTAACCAGTGATGAAATCAAACTAACGGAAGGTGCTCTCTATCCTACTCTTCATAAATTGGAAGCAGAAGGCACTTTAACAACTGAAAGTAGAAAAGTAGACGGTCGCGTTCGTAAATATTACAAACTTACCGAAAGAGGAAAAAAAGCAACAGCTGAAAGAATGCAAGAACTGGAAGCTTTTTTAATGAACATGCAGCGTGTAATGGGATTTAATTTAAAATTAAGCTAATGAGAAAACTATCAACCAAACAAAAGGAAGAATTGCAAAATCATATAGCTAAAAAACCAATAGAATATATTGAGCTCTACAATGAGCTATATGATCATTATGCCTCAGCATTTGAGAATGGAGAATTGAGTTTTGAAGAAACTTTAAATGAATTAGATAAGCATTTTAATTATCAAAAAGTAAAAAGTATTAACAGTAAACTTCTCAAGAAAACTAAGAAAACCATAAATGATCTTTACTGGAGAGAATTCAAGGGCTTCTGGAGATGGCCCCAGATATTAACTACCATTTGTATATTACTAATTGGTTTCTTTTTATTTCAGAACATCTCAATAATGGGATTTTTCTGGTTCATCATTATGCCCCTTTTAGCATTTAATGTAGGGCTTAATATTTATGGCCCACTTTTAAAAAGCCTTAATAAAGTTGGAGGAAGAAAATTAAATTCTGCGCATTTCAATGTGAGTCAGCAATACATAAAATTACCACTCACTATTTTTAATCTTACTACTTTTTTACCCATTATCGTTTTAAGTTCAGATTATCCAATAATACATTTTTACGAAAGCTATCCTTTTGTTCTATTCGTCCTATTCACATTATTTATTAGTTCTGCAATTATTGGGTTTAAAGTATTTAGAACCAAAATTAAGATTCAATACATATGAAATTATCACCCGAAGAAATTAATCAAATTAAATCATGGATATCAAAAAGAGGCTTTACCCATACTGATGTTCAATTTGAAATCATTGACCATGTTGCTTCTGCCATTGAAGACTTGAAAGAAGAAAAGCCTGAATTGGATTTGGAATCAGCCTATAACAAAGTGCGATCCAAATTCGGACCAACTGGTTTTTTGTCATTTGAAGAATCCATCCAAAAGAGATATCAGAAGGAGCTAAATCATGCATATTTAAATGCAGCTAAATCATTTATCGCTTCTCCTAAAATGATAATTCTTGCCTTGTTTTCAATTGTCCTTTTTCAGCTATCAAAAAGCTTCCCAGATTCTTTTGAAATGATTTTACAATCAATAGTCATATCATTAGTAGTGTTCTCCTTTGGTTACAGTTTAATTTTATATTTATCAAAGAGACATATAAGAAAATACCTTTCCTTTAAAATGTCAGTAGGCGTTATTACGCTATCAGCATGTCTCGTATTTAATTTACGATTCTTTTATATTGATCTGGTAAATCATAATTTATCCATAGTACTATTAGTAGCTTTAACATTACTTATATATTCCGTTGCTAAAGGAAGTTTAGGAATGATTAATAAAACTGAAGAACTCAATAAGATTTATCAGTAATCATATCAGTTAAATAAAGCGGTTCATCTAATGAGCTTTGATTAATACTGTTTAATCCCAATAAATTTTTAAATTGCTCTGGAAACTCATATGATTTTATGGAGCATTATGATTTAGTGATAATCGGGGCTGGTCCTTCTGGCTATGCTGCTGCCATGCGAGCAGTGGATTTAAAAAAGAAAACTTTATTAATAGAGAAAAGCACTTTAGGAGGTGCTGGTGTTAAAAATGGAGCCTTATCCTCCAAAACATTATGGGAGCTTTCTAGAGATATGCTAGCTTTCAGAAAAAACTTAGAGCGCTATCATCTAGAGCCACCAAAGGCAGTGTGGCATGAAATACAAACAGAGGTGCGAAAAGCTGTTCATGAAAGAATATCACTTTATCAGTCTCATTTAAATGAACTTGAAGCTAATCCTAAATACTCTAATTACATCCATTTTGTGGAAGGAGAAGCCTGTATAGAAAGCGATCATATTGTTTCAATTAGTACCTTAACGGAAGATTTACTAGTAGAAACTGATTATATCATAATTGCTACGGGAAGCAGGCCAAGACATTTACCCAACATCCCTATTGATGAAAAATACATTCTAACCAGTGATGGGATTGAAAACATGGATGATTTCCCAGAAAGTATGGTAATTGTGGGGGCTGGAGTGATAGGATGTGAATATGCTACCATCTTTTCTGGTTTTGGCCAAACCAAAGTATTCTTAATTGATAAAGGAGATACAATCCTTCCCTTTGAAGATCCTGATGTAGTAGCTGTTATTGAAAAGAATCTGGAATCTCATGGAGTTCATATTCATAGGAATTCTTCTCTATCGGAAATTGAAACTAAAGATGGTAAAGTCATTTATAAACTTGACTTTGCTGATGGCGAACAAAAAACCTTTACAGTTGACAAGGCTTTGGTTTCAGTGGGTAGAGTGCCGAATTATGAGAATATCTGGAAAGATGCGGTTCCTATAAAGATGGGAAAAAGAGGGGTTGAAGATCATGAAACTCATACTTCTGTGAATAACATCTATGCAGTGGGTGATATTACGGCTGACATTAATTTGGTAAATGTTGGGGAACTTGAAGGTCGATATGCGGTTGAGAAAATATTTGGTGAACCTAAGAAGAAGCTGGTTTATGAAAATATCAGCACCATTATGTTCTTAAATCCTGAAGTGGCGGGAGTCGGATACAATGAGAAATCTGCTCAGGAAAAAGAATTAAATTATAGAGTGGTTACCACTGATTATTCAACTATTGCGAGAGCTACAGCTAAGCGTAATACACAAGGATTTATCAAATTACTGGTGACAGATGATGATGAGATGAAAATATTGGGAATGCGGGTTGTGGGTGAACAAGCTTCTGCAGCCATCCAAGCCGTTGCCTTACTTATCAGCATGAACAAAGGCATTGAAGAATTAGCTGAATGTGTACATCCCCATCCTTCCATTACTGAAGGGATTCAGGAAAGTGTAAGAGCACTTTTAGGCAAGTCCATCTTAAAATCGGGCTTACTGAAAGGAAAAGTAAGTTGTTATTGCTACGATTGCCAAAAAATGGAAAAAGTAAGCATGTACTAATCAATCATCCCTTTCCTTAATCTAGTTTATGAATTAGTAAATCAGAGGGTGGATAAAAAACAGTCTTCTAACAAAAAGGATGGATCAGAGTTTAGACTAAAAAAATTTACACTTATGAAAAATTATATACTAGTACTTTTTACTCTTTTGTCATTCGGCTTACAAGCTCAGGATGTAATCAAAACAAACAAAGGCGAAATTAAAATTCATCCTATAGTACACGGTACTTTAGCTTTGGAATATAATGGCATGACCCTTTATGTCGATCCTTATGGTGGTGCTGAAGGTTTCTCTGGATTAAATGATGCTGATTTAATACTAATAACCGATATCCATGGTGATCATTTAAATCCTAATACCTTAAAAGCACTAAATACTTCAAATTCTCATTTCATTGTTCCTCAGGCGGTGGCCGATCAAATGGAGGCAATTGATAATAAATCAATTGAGATTTTAGATAATGGAAAAGCTACTCAATTTAAGGATATTAACATAAAAGCAATTCCTATGTATAATCTTCCTGAATCTGAAGATTCAAGACATACTAAAGGAAGAGGAAATGGTTACATTCTTAGTATCGCAAATAAGACTATATATATTTCAGGTGACACAGAAGATATAGTAGAAATGCGTTCGCTTAAGAAGATTGATGTGGCATTCGTTTGCATGAATTTACCTTATACAATGGATGTTGAATCCGCAGCAGATGCAGTAAGTGAATTCAAACCAGCTGTTGTTTATCCTTATCATTACAGAGGCCAAGGAGGCTTATCCGATGTAGAAAAATTTAAATCCATTGTGAATAATAACACCAAGAAAGTCGAAGTAAGACTTAGAAATTGGTATCCTTCAAATTAAGAAGTTGAATTCAAAATAATTTTTAATAAATTGAGGGTTCTGAAGAGACCCTCAGTTTATGTTTTCAAGATTTTTATTACTTCTTTTCTACACATTTTTGTTGCCTTTAGCAGCAATAAGCCAAACAGATAGTCTTAAGAATTTATTAAAGCAGGATATACCTGACAATACCCGTATTCATGTATATGATGAATTATTGTATAGCCTGAGTACTTCTGAACCTTCTCAAGCGATTTATTACGGAAATAAAGGGCTTGAACTAGCCAGAAAAAATAAAGATAAAATATCCGAAATTTCATTGTTAAATAATTTAGGTATCTCCTATTATGGTTTAGGTGATTATGAAAAAACACTGGATTATTTTCTGCAAGTCTTAGATATTGAAAAAGATTTGGACAATCCTACTTCCTTATCGAGAGCCATGAATAATGTAGGGATTATTTTTGATGAAATTGGGAGGCTTGACAAATCCACTGAGTATTACGAAAAATCATTAGAAATTAAACGTGAATTAAAGGACACTGCAGGTATTTCCAATACTATGAGTAATCTCGGATTGCTATATCTAAAACGAGAAATTCCTGAAAAAGCGATAGGTTATTTCAGACAGTGCTATAATATAGATAAAAGGCAAAATAATACAGTTGGGATATACAATTCCCTTCATAATATAGGGATTTACCATAAAGATTTTGGTAATGATGATTCAGCCGTTTACTATCTAGAAAAAGCATTGCTAGCAGTTCCTACTGGGGAGCAGAATTATGACAAAGTATATATTATAAAAAGTTTGGCTGAAAGCTATCTAAATATAGATGATTTAAAAAATTCAGAGCGCTACTTTAAAATAGCCATAGAAGCCGCCAAATCAATACAGGCACTTGAGGTATTAAAACAAGCTTATAAAGGATTATCAAATATTTATGAGCAAAAAAATGAATTTGAAAAGTCATTAAAGGCCTACAAAAATTTCAAACTATTAAATGACTCCATCTATAACCAAGATTTCAACAATAAGGTATCCCAATTAGAAAGCAACTTTGAAATTCAATCAAAAGAAAAAGAAATTCAACTTCTAACGAACGAGGCGGAAATAACTAATCTTCAGTTGACAAGAAGAGAGAACAGTAATTATTTCTTAGCTGCTTTAGGAATACTTTTGTCTGTTTTGGCTTTTATAAGTTTCAATCGGTATCAGATTAAAAATAAAGCGCATAAGCAGTTAGAGATAAAAAATGATGAAATCAATCAGCAAAGGTCAGAAATAAAGGAAAATAGAGATGAAATAGCAGCGCAAAGAGACAGCATACTCGAACAAAAACAAGCTCTAGAAGAAGTGAATGCTGAGACTTTAAAAAGTATCTGGTATGCGCAACACATTCAAAAGGCAATTCTTCCTGACATCAATAAAATACGATCTGTTTTTCACGAGTTTTTCATGCTTTATCTCCCTAAATCAATCGTAAGTGGTGACTTCTATTGGTTTACAGAAAGAAATAATAAAATCTACTTTGCCTTAGCGGATTGTACAGGTCATGGAATTCCAGGAGCCTTTATGACGGTAATGGCTAATGATTTATTAACTAGCATTGTAAACCAGCAAGGGGTCGAAGATTGCGCTGAAATACTATATAAATTAGACCAGACTGTTTTGAACAGCTTACAATATAAAGAAAACTCCTCCAATGACGGTTTAGACATTGCCCTTTTATGTTTTGACTTAAAGAATAGAAACTTGAGTTTTTCTGGGGCTAGTATGGATCTCTTAATCTATCAAGATAAAGGTTGGCATACTTTCAAAGGAGAAAGATTTTCAATTGGAGGTTTAAAAGAACCTAATCAAAAACAAGCTGTCAGTTTAAACATTGATTTAAAGGAAGATACTCATATCTATATTTATACCGATGGATTTGTAGATCAATTTGGTGGAGAGTTTGATAAAAAATTCATGCGGATGAGATTGAGGTCTTTATTGGATGAGATTAAATTACTTTCATTTGAAAAACAAAAAGAAAAGTTAGAGCACGCAATATTAGAATGGAAAGGCAATTCAGAACAGACCGATGATATCAGTATTACTGGAATTAGAATATAAAAAAAGCCCATCTAATTAGAGATGAGCTTAAAATGTTAGTAAGGATTATTGGTTAATTAACTAAACTTCCCTTTTAAAGCAGCTAATTTGGCTTGAAGATCACCGTCAGCCGATTGCTCTTCATTTTTGCGTTTAAATTTACCTTTAGGCTTTTCATCTGCTTGTTTCTTAAAAGGGTCTTTTTTCATAGATAATGAAATCCTTTTTCGACTTGCATCTACTTCTAAAACAGTAACTTCTACCTTCTGAGCTACATTCACGATCTCAGCTGGATTGCTCACAAATTTATCAGCCAAATGACTTACATGAACTAATCCATCTTGATGAACTCCTACATCCACAAAAGCACCGAAATTGGTAATATTAGTAACGATTCCTGGAAGCTTCATCCCCACTTGTAAATCACTCATCTCATTTACACCCTCTGTAAAAGAGAAGGCTTCAAATTGCTCTCTAGGGTCACGACCCGGCTTAGCCAACTCCTGCATGATATCCTGTAAGGTTGGCAAACCAACAGATTCCGTAACATATTGCTTCATGTCTAACTTCTCACGCAATTCATTACTGCTCATTAGGTCTGTTATGGATGCATGCACATCCTTAGCCATTTTATTAACTAAATCATAGCGCTCTGGGTGAACTGCACTACTATCTAATGGATTTTCAGCATTACTAATACGTAAGAAACCAGCCGCTTGCTCAAAAGCTTTATCTCCTAAACGAGGCACCTTTTTCAAATCCTCTTTGCTTTTGAAAGCACCATTTTCATTTCTGTACTTCACTATGTTTTCAGCGATTGACGGACCTAAACCTGACACATAAGTCAATAATTGCTTACTAGCCGTATTTAATTCCACTCCTACATTATTCACACAACTCACTACTGTATCATCAAGGCCTGCTTTTAATAAATTTTGATCCACATCATGCTGATACTGCCCTACTCCTATTGATTTCGCATCAATCTTCACTAATTCAGCAAGCGGATCCATTAATCTTCTACCTATAGACACAGCTCCTCTTACCGTAAGATCATACTCTTTAAACTCCTCTCTAGCTACTTCAGATGCAGAATAAACAGAAGCACCACTTTCATTCACCATCACAACCGTTACTGAACTTGGTAAGCCAATCGAATTGATAAACTTCTCTGTTTCTCTTCCAGCAGTACCATTTCCGATAGCTATGGCTTCAATATTATATTTGTCTACTAATTGTAAAATTAAAGCAGCTGCCTTAGCGGTTTGTCTTTGCGGTTCATGCGGGAAAATAGCCTCATTGAATAATAATTGACCCTGCCGATCAAGGCAAACTAATTTACATCCTGTTCTGAAACCAGGATCGACCGCCATTACATTTTTCTGTCCCATAGGAGCAGCTAAAAGCAACTGTCTAAGATTGTCTGAAAATACTTTTATGGCCTCTTCATCTGCTTTCTTTTTAGTATAGATTCGGATTTCAGTTTCCATACTTGGCTTTAGTAATCGCTTATAAGCATCCGCGATAGCCATTCTTACTTGCTCTCCAGCCTCATTATCAGCTTTCACGAAATGCTTTTCCATAATGAATAAAGCATCTGCTTCTTCAGGACTAATATCCAGCATCAGAATCATTTCCTTCTCTCCTCTTCTCATGGCCAGTATTCTATGAGATGGCGCAGTTTTCACATTCTCTTCCCACTCGAAATAATCTTTGTATTTCTGGCCTTCGGTTTCCTTACCACTTAGCACCTTAGAACGGAACATTCCTTTTTCAAGGAATAACTCACGAATATCTTCACGTAATTCGGCATTTTCATTTGCCCATTCTGCAATGATATCTCTTGCTCCATGTAAAGCTGCCTCAGCATTTTCAACCTCTTTTTCCTCATCTATAAATTTCGCGGCTTCTCCTTCCACATCAATATTTCCTTGCTCGAAGATCAACTTTGCTAAAGGCTCAAGCCCTTTCTCTCTTGCAATAGTGGCTTTAGTTCTTCTCTTAGGCTTATAAGGAAGGTAAATATCTTCCAGCTTAGCCATCGTTTCAGCGGCATTAATTTCCTTCTCTAATTCAGGAGTTAATTTCTCTTGTTCCTTAATGGATTTCAAGATAGCTTCTCTTCGCTTATCTAAATCACGTAATTGTTGTACTCTATCACGCACATCGGCAACAGCCACCTCATCTAAACTACCCGTTGCTTCTTTACGATAACGAGAAATGAATGGAACAGTAGCCCCTCCATCTAATAATTCAACTACCGCTTTAACTTGCTGCGGACGAACATTTAATTCTCCCGCTATTTTAATGATATGATCCATATTTTTATTTTAAGACACTAGAAGCTAGATACTAGATTCTAGACTTTATATTAATTAATAGATTATAGATATTAGAAGTATATTCTAGACTTTTAATTATAATTTTATTTGCAGTATAAAGTCTGACCCTTGGTACTGACTTTATCCCTTATATTGGCAGTATAAGGTCTGACCTTTGGTACTGACCTTATCACCTTATTTTGGCAGTATAAAGTCTGACCTTTGGTACTGACTTTATCACCTTATTTTCTTAAATTTTTTTTCTTGTATCTAGACTATAGAATCTAGATTCTTCTTTAAAATCCTAAGACTTTCCTAACTCTAGCTAATGTTTTATCTGCAATTTCTGCTGCTTTGGCTTCTCCTTTTTCAAGCTTTTTGTGCAGCTCATCAAGGTTATCCATATAGTGGTTATAAAGCTCTCTTTCTTTTGAATATTTCTCTACGATCAATTCATATAAGGCTTGCTTGGCATGTCCATAACCATAATTTCCACCTTCATAATTTTGACGCATTTCTGCAGTTTGATCGTCTGAAGCTAATAACCTATAAATGTTAAAAACATTGCATGTATCCGGATTTTTAGGCTCCTCCATTGGCGTAGAGTCTGTAACAATCTTCATTACATTCTTTCTAAGCTTCTTATCAGTCTGGAAAATATCAATCGTATTTCCGTATGATTTACTCATTTTTTGTCCATCCGTTCCTGGAATGGTCATGATTTGCTCATCGATTCTAGCCTCTGGCAATACAAATACATCTCCATATCGGTGATTAAATCCACTGGCAATATCACGGGTCATTTCAAGATGCTGCTTTTGGTCCTTCCCTACCGGAACTATATCCGCATCGTATAAAATGATATCGCATGCCATTAAAACCGGATAGGTGAATAGCCCCGCGTTTACATCCGACAAACGATCGGATTTATCTTTGAAAGAATGGGCATTAGCCAACATTGGAAATGGCGTATAACAGCTCATATACCAATTGAGCTCCGTTACCTGCGGTACCATCGACTGTCTGTAAAATAAATTTTTGTCCGTATCAAAGCCAAAAGCTAACCAAGCAGCGGCAACTGCATTAACATTGTCCTTTCTGACTTCAGCATCTTTTATAGTCGTTAAAGAATGAAGGTCTGCTATGAAAAAGAAACTTTCGTTTTTTGGATCTTGTGATAATTTTATGGCAGGAATGATTGCGCCTAATAAATTACCCAAATGTGGTTTTCCTGAACTCTGAATACCGGTTAATATTCTTGACATTTTATTTATTTTTCTTTCTAATTATTTTATCTAAACTGAAATCGCCCCCACCATTTAAAGCCGTTACTGCAAATATTGAAGCATACATTAAGCCTAATTCTTGCTTGGCAAAGGGATCACCACCATGAACGATTAAAGCGGCCACTAACATGGTGAATAAAACAGGTACACTTGCCAAACGAGTATAAAGTCCCAAAGCTACTAATATTGCACATACAAATTCAGCAAAAACCGTAGCAATTAAGCTAACTTCTTCTCCTAAGCCAATAGGATCAGCAAAGCTAAAATCACCATTTAATAACTTCATGAATTTAGGATAACCGTGGGTCAGCATCATCAATCCTCCTGCTAACCTTAAAATTAATAGACTTATGTTTTTGAAAGGCATTTTAAATAACTTATTAAATTTTAAATTTAATTTTTCTCACTTCATATAAAATCCATAAAAAATGATTCCTCAAATGAAGAAAGAATTATATATCTTGGCTTAACCAAAAAACGAATTTATGAAGAATATCCATTTGTTTAAAAGTACCCTTGCGATAGTTTTTCTATTTTTTATCCACATTGCGGTCTTCGCACAAAATAATAAAGGTAAAATCACATTCGTAGATGAAGCCCACGATTTTGGTACTATTGAAGAAGCGAGTGGAATGGCTAAATACACCTTTAAATTTGTAAATTCTAGTCCGGATTCTATACGTCTTACTTCCGTTAGAGCCTCTTGCGGATGTACAACCCCTTATTGGGAAAAGGATGTTTTGATGCCAGGCGATAGCGGTAAGATTGAAGTTGCCTATAATCCATTAAACAGACCAGGTAAATTTAACAAAACGGTAACCATTAGAACTACAGGTCAGCCTTCTACTAAGATTTTGAGAATATCGGGATATGTAAAGCCTAAGCTAAAGAGCATTGAAGATGAATATGCAACTGAAATAGGTGGAATTCGAATGAAAAGTAAATTCATCAATTTTGGTAATATCACTACTGAGAAACCCATCTCAAAAACAGTCGAATTCTATAATCAATCTGAAGACACCATCAACATATTAGATCGCTTTGTGTCAGCTGACTTTATATCGGTAAGCAAAACTCCTGTTATGATTCCACCAAAGGAAGCCAAGGAAATTGAGGTGACTTATATGCCTAAGATGAGAAATGAATTGGGTTTTGTAAATGATCCGTTAACCATTTTTACTGATGAACTGGAAAATAGCAATAAAGCCCTTAATGTGGTGGCTACGATTAATGAATACTTTCCTCCTATGACTGAGGAACAACTGTCACAAGCCCCGCATATTGCATTTGAAACCATGGAATATGATTTCGGGCATATCGATGAAGGGGATCAAATGACTCATGTGTTTCAATTTACCAATACCGGCAAAGACTCTTTAAATATTCGAAAAACCAAAACGACCTGTGGTTGTACCATATCAGAATTGAGCAAAATGGATTATGCAGCAGGAGAGTTAGGCGAGATAAAAGTATTATTCAATTCTACAGGCAGAAGAGGAACCCAAATCAAAAGGATTACACTATTTACGAACGATCCTACTGCTCCCACTCAGGATTTGATCATTAAAGCCTACGTACGCGACAAATAATTTTCATCACTTCAATTTAAAATGCATCACTTTACTGCCAAAAGTAAAGCTGATGCATACCTATTTATAGGTATTTTTAGTTTTTATTTCACTCTTCCTTTTGAATTCATACCATTTCTTTCAATATTACAATTGTAATTAATCAACAACCAAAACCCCAAAGTCGAATTCCTCATATTCATTTTGGTGGTTTTTGGATGGTAATTTTTAACCAAAATCAAAAGAAATGAAAAAATTTATCTACATAATCTTGTATTATTTCATTATTAATGTCTCATCTAGTTTTGGTCAAGTAACTTGTGAAATAGTTTTAGTAAAACGTGACTTTGTCCTTCAAAAAATTGTATTAAATCAACCTTTAAATAAAGAAGATTCAACATATTTCACTGTTTTACAAAGTGACAAAAATAAACTTGATTTACTATCATTCGAATTTGATCACAGCGCAGTTTCAAGTCATAATTTAATTATTAAATTCTACGATAATAATGAATTAATTAAACTAAATCAAGCTAACATCTCGTCAGTAAAAGTATTTAGTAAAACAATTACTGATATAGATTATAGTCAAAATTATATTAAAATATCATTAAAAGAGTATTTAGGGGATGAACCAAAAAATGGCTCAAAAATTAAGGTTGAGGTAAATACCCATACTGGACTTAGTTTTACTAAATGGTTTAAATATATAAATGGTTGGCAAGGATATAATTTTCTAAATAATAAACTTGGAATTTGGTTTCCAACAAATATGTACTCAACGAGCTTTCAAAGAAGTGATAACGGTGTAATGTTTACTGCTATGCCAATAGGACTAGGATTAGGCGGAAAATATAATATTTCACAAGATTTTTATTTTGGGATATCAGGTATACTAAACTACACCCTAACCTCTGTACAAGAAAATGAAGATCAAGGCAGTACATATCTTTTGCAGGATTTTTCGATAGGGGGCTTAATTGATTTAGGTGGATATGCTTATATAGGTTATACATTTCCTATTAATCTAACAAATCAAGAAACGCAGCTGAAACCTCAATTTGTGGTAGGTGTCGGTATAAAGATAAATCAAATATTAATTGGAGATAAGAATTAGTATTTTAAAAACATATAATCTTATTAGCTAATAACATTTTTATAATTCTTACATTTTGATCAAATTTAAACCTAAAAAATAAATCATTATTCTAAAATCTCCTTCACTCTCCCAACCTCTCCCGTCTCTAGGCGGACTTTAATCCCATGAGGGTGAAAGGAGGATTTAGTAAGGATTTTCTCCACGAAGCCATCAGTTAGATCACCGGTACGCTGATCTTCTTTCATCACTATGGCTACCTCCGCTCCTATTTGAATATCTTTTCTATTTCTACCGTCTGGCATGATTTCTTAATTTTGAAATGAATTGCAATTTAAGGCAAAATAATAGCATAACCGTATTTTATAATATAACATAGCTAACTCCCCCACTTCCGAAGAATTCGGAAAAGCGGGCGGGACGAAAGTTTAGCGGGCCAGCGCTGGATTAGCGGGTAGTAGCTTTAAACTTTCTTGTATTTTTGTTTCTTTTTGTACAAACAAAAAGAAAAGAAAGAGCATTATATATTCTCTTTTTCCTGACAGAAAAGTACGATAAACTTTAAGTATAGCAAGCGCAACCAAAAGATTCCTGATCAAGTCAGGAATGACGCCCTTAACTAAAATTTGCACTAAATAAAACAGATTGCTTCACTTCATTCGCAATGACACTTCGAGTTATCAGTTACAAAAAAAGAAATATCCTAGGTAACTTCACCACTTCCGAAGCATTCGGAAAAGCGGGTGGGAATAGCAAAATGGCGGGCAGACGATGGCATGCGATGTGGGAGCATCATTTTGCTTAGATTTTTTGCATACTTTTTCATCATTGGAAAAGGTATGAAATAGATCATTTTCAATAAGCAAAACTAAGAGATTCCTGATCAAGTCAGGAATGACGCCCTTAACGAACATTTGCACCGAATAAAACAGATTGGCTCACTGCGTCCGCAATGACGCTTTGAGTTATCAGTTACAAAAAAAGAAATATCTTAGCTAAATCCCCCACTTCCGCCTAAGCGGAAAAGCGGGCGAGAATAGCAAAATGGCGGGCAGACGATGACATGCGATGTGGGAGCATCATTTTGCTTAGATTTTTTGCATACTTTTTCATCATTGGAAAAAGTATGAGATAGATCATTTTCAATAAGCAAAACCAAAAGATTCCTAATAAAGTCAGGAATGACACCTTTAACTAAAATTTGTATTAAATAAAACAGATTGCTTCACTTCATTCGCAATGAAGCTTTGAATTATCAGTTACAAAAAAAGAAATATCCTAGCTAACTCCCCCACTTCCGAAGCATTCGGAAAAGCGGGCGGGACGAAAGTTTAGCGGGCCAGCGCTGGCATAGCGGGTAGTAGCTTTAAACTTTCTTGTATTTTTGTTTCTTTTTGTACAAGCAAAAAGAAAATCAGCAACAATTCCCTAATTTTAAACCAATACCTAAAAGCAAAACACTATGGACTATCAATATTTCAAGGTAGAGATTAAAAATAAAGTAGCTACAGTAGCCTTTAACCGAGCAGAAAAATCAAATGCTCTGCATATGCCGGCTTGGACAGAAATGAAGGAGATATTCAATAGCCTATCCGAACAGTCAGAAGTTCGCGCCATAGTATTAGTAGGAGAAGGCAAAAACTTTTGCGCGGGCATCGATTTAGAACTCTTGATGTCAGTGGGTGAATATCAGAAAATAGAGTGTGCAGGAAGAAGAAGCGAAGCAATAAGAAGCTTAGTGTTGACCCTTCAAGAAGCCGTAAATGCCATAGAAAAATGCAAGAAACCCGTACTGGCAGCCGTACATGGCGGTTGCATAGGCGGAGGCGTGGATATTGTAGCCGCATGTGATATGCGCTATTGTACAGAGGATGCCTATTTCACCATTAAAGAAATTGATTTAGGCATGGTAGCCGATTTAGGCACTTTACAGCGATTACCCAAATTAATATCACCAGGAATGGTTTGCGAAATGGCCTATACAGGACGAAAAGTGCATGGCAAAGAAGCCAAAGCAATTGGCTTGGTCAACCAAACCTATTTCTCAAAAGATGAACTTTTAGAAAGCGTAACCAAACTAGCCTGCACTATTGCTTCCAAATCACCCTTATCGATTAGAGGCACCAAAGAAGTATTAAAATACAGCCGAGATCATTCTGTTGAGGATTCTTTGAATTATATGGCCGCCTGGAATGCTGCTATGCTCCTATCGGATGATTTAAGTGAAGCTTTTAAAGCGAGTAGAGAAAAGAGAAGTCCAGAGTTTAAGGATTAGAAATAATTATAATTAGGAGAACGCTAAAAAGACTTAAATAATAATAGAAGAACTAGAACGCTATTTTTCTAGTTAAGAATATTCATTAAATTTATACTTATGGCAAATTTAAAAGAAAAGCTTATTGAGGAAATCAGAAATTCCAAAGACAAGGAATTATTGGAAGAGATATATCAAATTTTAAGTGATAAAGATCGAAATGACATTATTCAATTGAGCGACATGCAAATTGAATCTATCAAGAAAGCACAAAAAGAAGTGGGAGAAGGCAAGTATTTCACACAAGAACAAATTGATGATGAGTTAGATCAATGGCTAGAAGAATAATTTGGGCAAACACTTCCAAAAAACAATTAGAGGACATTATTCAATATTGGAACAAAAGAAATAAATCTAAGACTTACAGCAGAAAAATTCGCAAACATCTCAAAAGCATACTGAAGCTTATAGTCTTCAATCCTAATATTGGTAAAAAAACGAATTACCCTGACAAAAATGTTCACTCGAAAACATTCATGAAAAATTTTCAAATTATTTATGAGATCTGTGCAAAGGAATTAGTGATTTTAAATTTTTGGGACAGTCGTCAGGATTCTGAAAAGAACGAATATCTTTGAGACACAAGTTTTAACTATTGCTAAGCTCCCACCCCTTGCAAAATCAAACAACACCTCCACACCAATTTCCCAATTTTTAATTCCTCATTCTTAATTCATAATTAAATATTTTCGATGAATAGTACTATTATTATGCTGAATTTTAGAACGGTTCTTCTATATTTACATTTCATCAACAACCAAAACCTTCAAAGTACCCACCGTTAGTATTTTGAGGTTTTGATTTATTAACATAATTGAAATGAATTAATCCCAAATCTAAATAAAAGCTAACAAAATGCATGAAGTAAAATTAAATATTAGATATACTGGAGGTGATGCAGATAATCACAAATTAAATTTATACGATGCTGGAGCATCTATTCACGGACTTGCAAAGGCCTTAGCAATTTCAACTAATGCACTATTAAAAAACGGAGAAATAAGAAGTAGAACCAGCTCAATTCCACATACAAAATTTTATCTACATCCTCCAAGAAAAGGTTCTTTTATTGAACTTGTATCAGTCTTTTTTGATGATCCTGCAGTACAGTTAATAGGTTCCAGTGTTATTGGTGCAGCATTCTGGGATATGCTACGATTTAGTTGGTATGGTACCTCAGGAAAGGATCCACAACCAATAGAGAGAATTCCAAAGAAAATCATTAAAGAAAATGAACTTTTCCCATCGGAAATGGCAGATGCATTGGAAAAACCATTAGCACAATTCCAAAGACCAATTCTTAACTCCAGTGAAATGAAAATAGAAGTTAAACGACCTAGAATGGGTACTATTATGACATTTGATAAAGATACACTAGATCACGTATCTACAATTGTTGATTCTGGTGAAAAAGAAAACATAAAAGGAAATGTAACCAAATATAATATTATTACAGGCTATGGGAAATTCTATGATGATGAACTTAAAAAAACTATTCCTTTTAATAATTCAAAAGATTTAAGCTACAAAGAAAGTAACAACCTAACATGGTCAATGCACAATGCAGGTGAGTCATGGACGGGTAAAATATTAATAGATGCAAAGGTAACAAATGATAATACAGGTAATGTTAGAAGATATGAAATAACTGGTGTAAGAAAAGCTAATGAAACAAACTCATGATAAATTTTGACAAAAACACACTAAATAGAATTAGAAAAATTACATTACACCCTATTGCAGTTCTTATTTATGGAGGAATTATTTCATATATCTTTTACTTAAAAAGTATATCATCAAAAGAACCTTATTATTCTATATCTTCTCCAATATTAATTGCTAACTCAACAGATCAGGCAAAAGATTTAGAAATACTATGGAAGGAAAGGAAAATAGATAATGTTAAAGGCATAAAATTAGTTATTTGGAATAACGGTAGAAAGTATATAGACACTCATGACCTGATAGAATCCTCTCCAATCACTCTGAAAAATAAAGGCAAAGTTAAAATACTAAGCATTGAGCAAGAAGATCAAAGTCGAATAGGAATAAAATTTTCTTCAAGAATAAATCTTGAAGATTCATTAAATAGCGCAACATTTAACCTCTTAAATGATGAAGCTTTAGAATATAAAGATGGTGCAGTATTTAATATAATTTATACTGATATAAAACAAGAAAAATGGGAGTTAAAAGGAAGAGTTAAAGGAGTACCAAAAGGATTTGCTTCCAAAAAAATAAGCGAAATAGATACTTCAAGCAATATGAATTCTATATATATATTAGGTATATTATTGGCTTTAATAATTATAGTAAGATTTATAATCTTTAAAATTAAAAATAAAACTGTAGTATTTAGACAGTGGGAACTTGTATTTATCTCTATTATAATATTTCAAGTTTTTTACACTTTCATAAAAAGTACTTATTACAATGTTTCCTTAGAATGGTTATTTAATTAATGATTATACCATTCCAACAACTCCTAAACTCACCCGTTGGCGTGCGAGTGTAGCATGTGTCATTACCACATCCTTAATGCTAATTTTACCTTACCCCGTTTTTCAATCATCATCATCAATCTAACTTCTCATTTTCATCTCTAAATTCCCACTCAAAACCCTTAACTCTCCTACCCTAAATACGTTAAATTTAATAGGTCATTAACCCTATTAAAATGGCATTTATTGATTATTATAAAACCCTAGGGCTTAGCAAATCTGCTACGGAAAAGGAGATTAAAGCTGCCTATCGCAAGCTGGCCCGAAAATACCATCCGGATGTCAATCCTGACAATAAAGAAGCAGAGCAAAAATTCAAAGCCATCAATGAAGCGAATGAAGTATTGAGCGATCCTGAGAAACGTAAAAAGTACGATCAATACGGTGAGAACTGGAAGCATGGTGAGGAATATGAAAAAGCACGTCAGCAACAAAGGCAACAACAGCAGGCTTATAGTACGGGTGGTGCATCTGGTTTTAACGAAGGCGATTTCTCTGACTTCTTTGAATCCATGTTTGGCGGTGGGGCTTCATTCGGTCAAGCTGGGCGTTCTGCAAAATTCAAAGGCCAGGATTATCATGCTGAACTCAATCTTAACTTAACCGATGTTTATAGCACTCAAAAGCAAGTTTTAACAGTTAACGGTCAAAAGATCAGACTCACTATTCCGGCCGGAGTGGAAGACGGACAGAAAATCAAAATTAAGGGCAAAGGAGGCCAGGGCTATAATGGCGGTCCTAATGGTGATTTATACATTCAATTTAATATTGCCCCACATCCGAAATTCAAAAGGGTGGGTGACAATTTATATCAGGATGTGAAGCTAGATTTATACACTGCTATTCTGGGAGGAGAACTTCTGGTAGATACTTTTGATGGACAGGTGAAACTGAAAATCAAAGCCGGCACAGAAAATGGATCCAAGGCAAAACTGAAAGGAAAAGGCTTTCCTGTTTACAAAAAAGAAGGACAATTTGGAGATATGATCATCACTTATCATATCAGCATCCCTACCCAACTGTCTGATAAAGAAAAAGCCTTGTTTAAAGAACTTCAAAACTTAAGAAGCTGATGAAAACGCAAGAATTAATATCCACTTATACGCTATGCTCTCAATACAATATTGAAATTAGTTTTGTAGATGAATTAAATAAAATGGGGCTAATTACTATTGAATTAATAGAAGAGAAACCATTTATACACCATGATCAGCTCAATAAATTCGAAAAAATAATGAGATTATATCATGAGTTAGAGTTAAATCTTGAAGGGATTGATGTGGTTTTTCATTTATTGGAAAAGCAAGAAGCACTTCATCAACAAATAAAAGCACTTCAAAATCGATTAAAGCTTTATGAAGGAGAGTAGAAATTTAAAATCATACTTTTAAACAATAGGAATTTAGTCATGAAATAGTGAATTAAACTCTTTTTCGATTATATGAATCTTTTATACGACAAAGACACCAATTGAACATTTAAACTCTCTTATTTTTGAACTTACTCTATATGTTAATTCAACTTTTTTTAGAATCAAATGTAACATAAGTCATAATAGGCCTTCCCAATAAGCATTTACTTGAGTGTCATAAAAAAACTAAAAATCTAAACTAAAAACTAAAATTTATTTTTATGAACTAATTTTTTAACCACTCAAAATTTAGAAACATGGCACAATTTATCGCATTCAACAAAGATGTTGAAGTAAACAAGCAGACTGTTTTATCCATTGTTAATTCAATGGAAAAAGGCAAAGAAACAAGATTAGGAATTCTAATAAAAAATGGAGTAAATCCTGATCAAAATGAATGGTTCAATCAACAAAACTGGTTAAATGCATTTAAAGATATTGCCGAGAATCTTGGCGATATGAATCTATTTTTAATAGGAAAGGCCATAATTAACAATGCACAATTCCCTCCCATTAAAGATTTAGAAGAAGGTTTAAGATCAATTGATGTTGCTTACCATATGAATCATAGAGTAAATGGTAAAATAATGTTTGATCCTGAAACAGGTAAAATGACTCCTGGAATAGGGTATTACAAGGTTACAAAATTTGATAGCAAAAATAAAGAAGCTGAAATGGTATGTGATAATCCTTACCCTACTAAGTTTGATGAAGGCATAATTACACAGGTAGCTAATAAATTTAAGCCTATGGGTTCAAGAGTTTCAGTAGATTTAGATACCACAAAAGAAATGAGGAAAGAAGGGGCAAATAGTGATACTTTTTTAATTAGGTGGTAGTAGTTGGTTTGAGTTCCTTACTTTAAAAAATGAAAAAGCACAAGCTAGAACTTGTTCTTTCTTATTTAATTATCCTTCCTTTAGTATCCCCACTCCTTCCTAACTGACTTAAGCGCTCATTAAAATGTTCGTCCCGCTTTCATCCCACCAAGCTTTGCCCGTTGTAATAGGGCTTTAATGGTGCTAATTGCTGCAAATTCAATTCTAATTACACTTAATAAAGCGTCTGCTACACTTAATTCTTTAACAACCCAATAAGCAATGAGTAGAAATGTTAAATTTCACAATCCTAAAGCTCTTTCTTTTGCATTGAAGAGAAAGTAATGATTTTAGGAATTAAAAATTTACAGAGAACAAATTATATTTTTAAGGTATTAATTTAAAATATTGCTTTCTACCTTCTTCCGTTAAATATGGGAAAATGACTTCAAATAGTAATTGGTGATAATATGAAACTAATGCATCTTCTGGTATATTAAACAGAAAAGCAGCGTTAATCCAATTATCGCCCAAAATATTCATTCTTTCATACAGCCTTTCATATTCTCCTTCAAAAGCCTTTTCTCTTATCAGTTTATGTTGGATCATCTGATCAAAAAGTGCCAGATATTGCTGTTTTCTTAAATCCTGCAGTTTAACATAATGTCTTTTAAGCTTGTCATTGGTCTCTAGTACTTTGTATAGGTCCTGAAGTATAAACCGGTAATTATATAAGGTTTGCATGGATATAAGCGAGCTTTTATATAGAAAAGGAAGTATGGCCTGATCCTGCACGATTTTTTCCATTTCTGCATTCATTTCATCAACAAGCTGATAATATAATTCCGCAATCAAATCGGCTTTCGTTTTATAATGATAGTTAAGATTCCCTTGACTAATTCCTATTTCTAGCGCAATCTGTCTGAGCGTGACATCCTTTACTCCTCTTTTATTAAATAAAGATAAAGCGGTTAACAAAATTTTATTCTTTGTTTTCATATAATTAGTATACTTGACCTAATCTAGTATATTTGACCTAAAATTAATGAAATAATGGAAATATCTATCATTGGAGGCGGTATAACTGGTTTAACTACAGCCCTTGCTCTAAGTAAGTTAGGAATACCTGCTAAAGTATATGAGCAAGCAGAATCACTAAATGAAATTGGTGCAGGAATATGGCTACAACCCAATGCTATGAAAGTGCTTCAATGGTTAGGTCTTGAAAAGGAAATAAAGCAGGCAGGATGTACATTAAATAAAATGGAAATTACTTATCCTGATTTAACACCTATAAAGAAAATTAATAAGGCTGTAGTATCAGATTCAGACGGAAACCAGACTATTGCTATTCATCGTGCCAAATTACAATCCATATTATTCGATAAATTAAAGGAAACGAGCCATATTGAGTTAGGTAAATCTTATATTAATCATGAGTTAGTAAACAAGAAAATTGAAATACAATTTAAGGATGAATCAATAAGCTCTGATATTGTGTTGGGGGCAGATGGAATTCACTCAAAGGTTCGCGCTACTATGGGCTTGCCTTCCCAATACAGAAATACGAATCAAATATGTTGTAGAGGGATCGCTACTATTGAGCTTCCAGAACATTTACAGGCAGAAGGAAAAGAAGTTTGGGGACATAAAAAACGTTTTGGTTTTTCACAATTATCGGATGAAAAAGTCTATTATTTTACGGTTCTTAATAAAAATAATTGTCCATCAAATTTAGATCAGAATTCACTTATCGATCAATTTAAAGAATTTGACCCTATCGTTTCTCAAATCATTGCCTCCTCTGAAACTTTTCACGAGACAGAATTATATGATTTAAAAAGATTACCCAATTGGTACAATACTCACAGTTGCCTAATCGGAGACGCAGCTCATGCTACAACGCCTAATATGGGACAAGGAGCTTGCCAAGGTATAGAAGATGCCTACTACATCAGTAATCTATTAAAATCTTCTGAAAAGCCTGCAGATGCGTTCAAACAGTTTGAATTAAAAAGAAGAAAGAAAGTTGAATATGTAGTTAATAACTCTTGGAATTTTGGGAAAATGGCTCATAACCCTTTTGGTCAGCTGATCATGAAAACCATGATGAAAATAACTCCAGAAAAGGTAATTAGTAAGCAAATGAATAAGCTTTACGAGGTAGATGGATTATAAAACTTCCAAGTAAATTTCTTTCAATACAAAGCCTAAATTCTTATCAAAATGATAAGTTTGCAGCTTGATGTCTACGAAGAATGTACTCACCATAGGAATTTTAGCGCATGTGGATGCGGGCAAAACATCATTAACCGAATGTTTACTACATGCTGCAGGTGCTACAGCGCAGGCAGGTAGCGTTGATAAAGGCTCAGCAATCACAGATGCCTTAGCATTAGAAAAAAGCAGAGGCATTTCTATTAAAGCCTCCTCTATAAATTTCAATTGGAAAGACACACAATTTCAATTAGTAGACACCCCTGGTCATATTGATTTTGCTGCTGAGGTTGATCGTTCATTATCGGTTTTAGATGCCGTTATTTTAGTAGTTTCAGCCAAAGAAGGCGTTCAAGCCCATACTTTAAATTTGTGGGAAAGTTTAAAGGAGCGAAATCTACCGGTCATTATTTTCTTTAATAAGATTGATAGAGATGGAGTTTACCCTGAACAAGTATTTAGTGATTTCCAAAAGGAACTACAAGCTCCCCTATTTGCTTTAAATTCACCCAACATAACCGAAGGGCAATATAGTTTAACCGCATTTGAAAAATCCGTCAATTTAGCAGAGAAACCCATTTTAAATCAGTCGATAGAAAATTTAGCAGAACATGATGAAGAATTTTTGGAGCAATATTTAGAGGAGAATCTAGATGATCCAAAAGATATTTTAAAGCAAGCGATTCCACATTTGAAGAAGGGAAACCTTTACCCTGCACTCTTTGGAAGTGCGAAATTAGGAATTGGCATTGAAGCATTGCTGAAAAACATGGAGTTGCTAATTCCTTCAGATCAAAAATACTACTCCACGCCATCAGCTAAGGTATTTAAAGTGGAACTCCATGATAAAATGGGAAGGTTGGCCTATATCAAATCCTATGGAAGCACACTTAAAACAAAGGACAGCATCTTATCTCAACAACTGGAGCAGGACATTAAAATAAATCAAATCTATAAAGCTGAAACAACAGGATTCAGCCAGGTAAATGAACTCCATACTGGAGAAATTGGTCTAATCACTACTTCAGAGATTATTCAATCAGGTGACATATTAGGGAATCAAGAACTTGATGATGAATTTACAAAGATCAGTAATGCTGTATTAGCTGTTGAAGTAAAAGCTGTTGAAGACAAAAACTATCAAAAGTTAGGGGAAGCATTAGAAATTCTAAATATGGAAGATCCTATTTTGGATTTTAAATGGTTTAAAGAGGAAAAAGAGTTTCACATCAAAATATTAGGCCCTATTCAAACAGAGGTTTTGAAGGATAGTTTAGAGCAAAGATGGGATATAGAAGCAGAGTTTCTTCCTCCTAAAGTGGTATATAAAGAAACTCCTTCAAAATCTGCAGAAGGTTATGTACGCTATTGGATGCCAAAACCTTGCTGGGCTATTATGACCTTTAAGATAGAACCCGGCCCTTCTGGAAGTGGTACACAGTTCACCAATCATGTACGCACTAGTGATATCAGTCAAAAGTATATCAATGAAGTAAAGCGTGCTATTCCCTGGACTTTGAAACAAGGAATTCATGGATATGAAGTCACGGATATCCAGATCACTTTAATAAAGGGCGAAGAGCATAGCGTTCATTCTAATCCGGGAGACTTTTTATTAGCAACCCCAATGGGCATCATGCGAGGCTTGGAGAATGCAGGGACTGATCTTTTAGAACCCATGTATGCCTTTGAAATTAAAGCTCATCAGGAATTGCTGGGGGCAGTAAGCAGCGATCTCAGTCAGATGCAAGCTCAATTGGAATCTCCGTTTTTTGATGAAGAGTATTTTATCTTAAAAGGCAGAGTTCCTTTAGCTGAAGCCATGAACTACCCCATAAAATTCAATGCTACAACTTCGGGTAAAGGTCGATTAAAATTTAAGCTCGATGGTTACGAGAAAACTGCTTTAACAGAGGATAAAGTGAGGGCTTACAGAGGCGTTTCACCATTAGATGAATCACAGTGGATTTTGCATATGCGTGGCGCATTCAAGGCAGATGAAAGAATGATGACCTAATTTTATATTTATTCTACTCCCACTTCCCCTATAACCTCTAGGCAAGTAATGTAAACGGGTTTACCTATCATACAAATACTGCCAACATCTTCCGCAGCTTCATACCCTAATCGAACGCGCTGCCCTTCAACATAGGTAAAGTCCCATAAAGGATCTTCTTCTGCTCCTTCAGGTAAAGGAGGTGTGCCACAAAAGCCCCATCGCCAAACCGGCTCTAAATAATCACCATTATCGAGTTGAAAAACAAAACCACAACCATCGGTTGAAGACATATCGACCACTGTTGCTGTATAAGTACAATCTTTGGAAATTTTTGAGTCTTCTGGTTCGCAAGCAACGATGCTTAGCGTTAGTAAAAGTATGGGGATAAGTCTTTTCATTCTATTAGTTATGATAATTGAAAGACACCATATGGATTTGATAGGTTGGAATTCTCTTTCACAGCCAAACATTATTGGTGTGTTTATTCAAAAGAAATGTAACAATAAATAATATATCTATTTGTTAGAGTTGGATACATCTTAAACATGATCTATTCTACATTTAAAATAGTAACAAAAAAGCCTCAAACAATTTAATTGCTTAAGGCTTTTTTCTTGCAAATAAATTTAATTTACTAATTATTACTTTCTGGTGATACCGTTAGGAGGCCGTAAATATTGAATACCGCATCAAAGTCAACAGGGCCCTCACTGCTAGCTATAACATGAAATGCAAATGGCTCAAAATTTTCAACGTAACCTTCAATCTCTTCTAAAATGGCGTCAGGAATTTCAATATCGGTTTCTGAAGTATAATCTAATGAATTCTCCACTTCGAAAAATGGAGCGCCAGGATTGGCTCCAAAAAAGGTAAGACTTATCGCTATGCTGGTAGGAGCAGAAGCATCTATCCTATCATTTACTTGCAAAGTAAGTCTTTCTAAAGTAAATTCTTTCACTCGATCCTTATATTCTTGAATCTCCTCAGCAGAGGGATCTATAATAACTAGAACTGTAGTATCTTTTGCTTGGTCAGACAAAACCCTTGCAGTTTTCTCAAAGTTTTGAGGAACATCAATATCTAAAATATCATCAAATTCATCACATGCAAAAATAGAAAGTGTAAATAGCGCTATAAGCGATAATTTGAAAGTAGATTTTAACTTCATATTATTTATAATTTTTATTATTAACATTAAAACTACTTTATTAAGTTGATTCAAAAAACCCTTTTTCGTTCAATCGTACCTTTTGAACTATATAGCTATGAATCTATTAGCCAAAGATTAAACAAGGCTATTCTCATAAGTCAAATACAAATAACTTATCCTTACTTCAGCACCACCCCAACCCCAATTTTCTCCAATAAATAAGGGTTATGATCAATTACTACTATATCGTTTCTTCGGCTTAACTTTTCAAGGATATCAAAAAGCAAATCGATATCTTCAAAATGTAAACCTATACTGGGTTCGTCTAATACATATAAGGTATTTTCAGTTTGATCTTCTAAGCAGTTCAAGAGCAATAATCTTTGCTTTTCACCTGAAGATAAACTCTTAACTGGCTGGTTTAATGTCAAGTGATCTAAACCAATGGATGACATCTTGTCTAAAAAGGAAATCTTTTTGCTACTCACTTTATGTTGACCAAACCAAGAATTTAACTCTGCCAAATTGAAGTCTAATACTTCAGCAATATTGAGTCCATCGACTTCATAATCTAACACATATTGTTGGTATCTGGTCCCCTTACAAACCTCACAAGTTTCTATTGTATTGGCTGCAATATCAAGACTGGTTTCAATTACCCCTCTACCCTTACAATTTGGACATTGCCCTTTCTTATTTTTGTAAGAGAATTCCTGTGTCTTTAAATCAGTATTCTTAGCAAACACCTTGATTACCAAGCTTAACAAATCAAGATAATCTACTACTAAGGTATTATTATATGCTCTCAGTTTTTTAGCTTCAAAATATTGAGCTGCTTTATATTTCCTTGGAAAATCTATTTCTGAACAATGAACTGCTTTTCCTATATTTATACTTGGTATTATAATATCCTTCACTAAAGTCGTTTTCCCAATACCGGATTTACCACTGATGGCTGTGATTCCACCAATTGGTACATTTAGTTTTTCCTTTTTTAAGCTGTATCGATTTATGTTTTTAATTTGAATAGCCTGACCCCCTGTTTTAAGACTTAGCTTCTTCCCGGCTGTTTTTAAATAAGGATGACAATAATCTTGCTTTAAGAAAGATTGAGGCGTCCCCTGAAATATAATTTCACCTCCTAATTTACCTGCTTTAGGTCCTAATTCTACCAATTGATCCGCAGCGAGAATGATTTCCTTATTATGCTCAATAACAATCACTGTATTTCCTTTATCGATCAGTTCTTTCAAAATTTTAATCAAGTCCGGAATATTATCATTTGATAAGCCTGCGGATGGTTCATCTAGTAAATAGGTAATGCCTTTGAGTGGACTATTCAGCTGTTTGATGAGCTCGACCCTTTGGTTTTCCCCACCAGATAAGCTTGGGGATTTTCTACTTAATTGTAAATGGTTTATATGCAGCTGTTTTGCTCTTTCTATCGTCTGCTCTAAATAGGGTTTGAATCGATTAATTAATTTGTAATCAATCGTATTCTTTCCTAAAGATTGAGAAAGCCAGTTATCCAGCTCATTAAAGTTCATCTCTTTAACATCTTGAATAGATTTTCCTTCCAACTTATAGTCAAGGCGTTCTTTTTTCAAACCACTGCCAGAGCATTCACTGCAAGTCGCAGGAGAAAATAATGCCTTTAAGTTATCAATATGCTTATTCTTTCTGGTTTTATAATATTCATCCTTGAGGTAATGAAATAGTCCTTCCCACCTCATGCTAACTTGCTGAGTTCCGCTTCTCGTCTTCGTTTTGAATCTCCATTCCGTTTCCCATACTTTATCACCTGCGCCTTCAAATAATAATCTTCTTTGCTCTTCATTAAACTCTTTAAAAGGGGTTTTAGTGCTAAATCCATTCGCATTGGCAAGCTCCTCAAAAATGGCCATATGCCTACTATCGGGTTCACCGTAATAAGCTAATGCTTTGTTATGAGTAAACAAGCCTTCTGCTATGCTCAAATTTTCATTATGAATAATCTTTTCAAGATCCGGTAGTAACTCCACTCCTACTCCCTCACAAATAGCACATCTTCCTAGTTCATGGTGATTAGAAAAATGACTAGCAGATAATTCATCTCCTTCATATTGTGCCTTTCGGGAAAATGCAAAACGTAATAATTTATCGATTCCAGTTTGCTTGGCTATATCAGAACGTAGATTTTCACTTTTCTCTTTTCGGCTTATGCAAATAGTGGGGCTAAGTCCGGTAATATTCTCTACCTCAAACTGATAATTAACACCTACTCTAAATTGCTGGTATGAGCTAAATTGCTTGGTCATTTCTTGTAAACCGTATCCATGCAATGTGTCTATCAATAATGATGATTTACCAGAGCCAGAAATTCCGCTTAATACCGATAATTTATTTTTAGGGAATACAATATTTAGATCTTTGAGGTGATGGGTATTTGCCCCTTTTACATGGATGCTTTTTGTATCCTCTTGCTTCACTGCAGCTAATTCCCTTTTCTCAAATGGAATTGAATTATCAATCCATTGATCACATTCCTCATGGAATAAAGCATGATATTCAAAACAGATAATACCGGCAGTTTGCTTTTTAAGCTGATGCAGAGCTTCTAATAATTGCCTTACATTTTGCTGATGCAAACCAATACTTGGTTCTTCTAAAAGCAAAAGGCTGTTTTTGGTCGGTTTTGCAAAATGTTTAGTTAGTTTGATTCGCTGAGCTTCACCACCAGAAAGCGTATTCGATGGCTGGCCCAATTTAAGATACCCTAGCCCTAATTGAATCATAAGTTCTAGCACTTTAGCTATCGCTTTTTCTTCAGAAAAAAAGTCTAGTGCTTGTTCAACGCTTAAATTGTAGACATCTGCAATATTTTTATTCTGCCACTCAACTTGTAATACTTCTGGTTTAAATCGCTTGCCATTACAGCTAGGACAAATCTGATTAATATTGCCTATAACACTCATCGATAAACTGATTACTCCTGCTCCCTCACATGTTTCACATCTGCCCATTTTGTTATTAAAAGAAAAAGCACCTTTCTTCAAATTAAGCGTTTTTGCTTTTTCTGTTTTAGCGAATAAATCTCGTAGCTTATCAGCTAAAGCGGTATAAGTAGCAGGATTACTTCTCGGTGTTTTCCCTATCGGCTGATCTGTCACTCTAACCATATTGTAATCTTTACTATGGGCAAAATCTTTCAACTTGCTCGATATATCTGCAGTTTTTCTACTGATAACATTTAAGCTGCCCGGCTGAAAATTTAAGATTTGCTTTGTATTTTGATTAGGCTTTAATGGTTTATTGTTTACTGACTTTTGAATTTCATTTAAAGTCGGGCTATCAATATTTTTTGAATTAAGATACTTATTCAGAGAACCATTAAAAATAACATCTCCACCAAATCGTCCTGCTTTAGGACCTAATTCTAGTATCCAGTCTGCCTGCTCTATAAAGTTTAAGTCATGCTCCACCACCATTACGGTATTTCCTTTCTTAATTAAACGCTTCAGCATGTATAATAAGTACTCTTGATATGGAGCTGCTAAACCTATTGAAGGCTCATCAAATACATATAATATGCCCTGTAAATTGCTATTAACTTGTTTTATTAATTTTATCCGCTGAGCGTCTCCAGAGGAAATTTCAGTACTAGGAGTGCTCATAGAATAATCTTCCATTCCAAGTTGGATCAGATCATTTAATTGGATTAAGATCTTATCAACTAATAGCTTTTCTCCTTCATTAAGTGATTCATCTTTTAACTTCTCAAATAAAGGATTCAAAGGCATTTCCATCCACTGCTGAAAATTGTAGTCTTTCCATTTATATTTAAGATGCTCAGCTTTTATTCTTGCGCCCTTGCAACTTGGGCATAATTTTGAACTGACAAACTTTAAAATATTCGGGTTTCGATCTCGTTTAAGAATATCATTCATGATGGGCAGCATTCCTTTATAATAATGCTCCTCTCTCGGTTTAGCCTTGAATCCCTCCCATCTTAACCTTGATTCTAAACTATGCTTACCATAATACACCTTTATACGCTCACTCCCATTCAATATCACATCCTTTTGTTCCTCGCTAAGCTCTTTCCAAGGGATGTCAACATTAAAGCCATGCGCTTCACATACCTTATTTAGCTCTTCAACTGTAACCTGTGAATAAACAATATAGCCACCAGGTAAAGTGGTAGTTATGGCTCCTTCTCTTAGGGTTTTATTCTCGTCTCCAATGAGTTTGTTTAAATCAATAAACTCTGCTTCTCCAATTCCTCTACAAACTTCACAGGCTCCTTTTGGATGATTAAATGAAAAAAGAGATTTACTCATTATGTCTTCACCAGAATAGCGAGCAAATAAAATTCTGAAAATAGCGGTTAATTCTGAAAGGGTTCCAAAAGTAGTATTAATGGATTGAAATCGTTTTGATTGCTCTACTTTAATGACAGGAAGTAAATCATCAATTTCATCTACCTCAGCTGTTGGAATTGCTAAAGCATTTTGCTGGTTATAGGCTGCTAAGCTTTCTAAAAAATATCGATAGCCTTCATTTGCTATAACCCCCATCGCTAAGGATGATTTTCCTGAACCAGAAAGGCCAGTTACGACTATTAGTTGATTTTCAGGTAACTCAAGATTAATATTTTTAAGGTTATTTTGATGGGCATTTTTAAGCTTCATAAAAGAGATTTTCAAATTTCAGAAAACAAAGATATAAAGATTATAGTCGCTAAATTATTTGAGGAAGCTTACTAAAATCTAATTAAAAAGATAAATGTTGTAACAGATATATAAATTTTTAGTTAATGCTTTATTTATCAAAATATTTCAATTTCTAAAAACATGGTCATAATTATTGGGGCAGGATTATCGGGATTACTTACCGCTTATCGCTTACATCAAGAAAACATTCCCTATACAATCTTAGAAGCAAGAAACAGAATAGGTGGGAGAATAAATACTGTACAAGCTGAGGAAAATACGGCTATTGAAATGGGTGCCACATGGTTTGGAAGTCAACATCAAAACCTTATTAATTTATTAAAAGAATTAGATATAGAATCATTTGAGCAATTTACAAAAGGTAAATCATTATATCAGGCAAATTCAAATTCTCCAGCTCAACCGATTGATATACCACCTCAGGCTCCTTCTTATAGAATATGTGGTGGATCTTCACATCTTATTCATACTTTATTTAATCTCATTAATCACAACAATGTGTTTCTGAATCAGGCAGTAACAGAAATTTCCTATGATAAAAATAGATTCATAATTAAAGCTAATAATGTATTTACAGCAGATCAAGTTGTATTGGCTATACCGCCAAAATTATGGGTAAATAAAATAGAAATAAGTCCAAGCCTTCCGAATGAACTAATTTCAGTTGCTAAAGATACTCATACTTGGATGGAAGAATCTATTAAAGTTGGACTCAGTTATAAGTCACCATTTTGGGTAGAAAATGGACTTTCTGGTACATTGTTTAGCAATAGTGGTCCAATAGTTGAATTTTATGATCATTGTAATCATGAAAGATCAAGATATGCTCTATGTGGTTTTATGAATCCTGCATATTCTCAATTATCCAAATCAGAAAGAGAAAAAGCAGTCCTAAATCAAATCAAAAATGTATTTGGTGAAAAGGCCTCAGAATATTTGGAGTATAAAGAATGCATTTGGAGTGAAGAGTTGTTTACATATGATTCATCTGAAAGCCAATTAATTCCACACCAAAATAACGGTCATCCTATTTTCAGGATTAGTCATTTTGATCATAAACTTTACATCTCAAGCACAGAGGCTGCTCTACAGTTTCCTGGCTATATGGATGGGGCTGTTCAAGTAGCTAATTCAATTGCGAAGAGAATAATACGACAATTAAAGGAAGATATTATCACATAATATGAAGGTTTAGTAAACAATCCATGTTGTTTAATCGAAAAATCATATCTGAAAAGAGACAAACTATAAATTTTAATTTTATAAACGTTATTTTTATATCAAACTATCAAAATTTAATTCTACAAAAACTTTTTATACAAGGTTTCATTAAAATATATTAAGTGAATGTTCTATTAAATATTGCCATAAAGAATCATAAAACTGTTGTGAAAAGACTGACTGTATTAATCAGAATCATTAACATCTTCCTACTCTTAGGAATTATTCATTCCACAGCATGGTCACAGTTTTATCCGGCTAAGGTGTATTCCATACGTGATGGAATGCCTACAAATGCAATTTTTGATATTACACAAGCCAATGATGGAATAATGTGGTTTATGACTTCAAAAGGAGTTGTAAATTATAATTCCTTAAAATGGCATCTTTTCTCTGATAGTCTTCAATTACCAAATTCCCCTTACTCATACATAAGAGCCTTGGAAGATGGCTCAGTCTGGACGGCAGGACAGAATAGCAATGATTTTGTAATTAAATATTATAAAAATGAAAACTGGCAATCAGTGAAGCTAGAGGGTATAGAAAAAATTGAGGGTAAATTCACTTTTGATGTCAGGTTAAATAATTCTGGTTACAGTATTATTATTGGGGGTAGAAACACTATTTATTTACATGAAACTAGCAATTCTACCTTGCAAAAATATCAATTATCCGATAATCCTTATTACAGAATAAACTCGATTAAGTTTCATAATAAAATAGCTTACATTTCCACTTCTGAAGGTCTCTATACACTTAATAATTCTATTTCAAGCCATCCTGTTAATCAACATCTAGAAATTAATGATGAGGTTCTACAAATCCATTGGGACAAAAAAGATTTATACCTATTAGGCATAAACTGGCTTGCTTTATATCAGGATGATGAATTTAAATACCTTAGTAATGATACAGGAGTTAATTCATCCAGTAGATTTAATAAACATAATTTAACAGTGGATCGCTTTGGTAGAATTTTTTATAGTAGCATGAGTTCTGCACAATTTCTAGATAGATCAACTGGTTATGGAAAGATTCTTTACATTAATGGTCGTGTATTCAATGCCCAAAGCAACAGAATTTATGTGGATACTGAGAACAATGTTTGGGTAGGTGATCATAGAGGATTATTTAAATTTAATGTTCTTAGATTTCAGAATTACAATGAAAACATAGGCTTAGCAAATGATGAAGTAACTGCGATAACGTACCATGACCAGCAGCTAATTTTAGCAAACCAAAATCAGCTTAATTTTCTTGAAAATGGAAATATTGTTAAAAAACTAAATATTGGCTTTCAAGCTGGCATAAGAATTCTAGATTTAGCAACTAATGGTTCAAATCAGCTTTTTATTGCAGCTAATTCTGCTGGATTAAAATTGTATGATGGTCAGGAAGTCATAAATCTCGATTGGAAGACTAAAAATGAAGATCATGTTGTAACCTCTGTTGAATTTATCAATGATAAATTATACTATTCAACTAATGTAGCTTTATATAGTTATGAAGAAGGTGTAATAAAAAAAGAAGTAAAAGTACCTTATATTCGAAATATAAGTCAATTAAATAAAGATACAATAGCTGCATTAAGCACTTCTGAAGGTTTATTTTTATATAATCCTTCTACTAAAAATATTCAGCAATTCACATCATCATCTCGCATTTACAGTAATGTTTACAATGTATGTAAATGGAACGATCAATATTTCATAGGAACTAGCGGAGGTTTAGCTGTTATTAAAAATAAGCAAATCGTACCTTTTTTCACATCTGAAAAACTAAATAGAGTTGCCATCTACAGCTTATTTGTGAGCAAGAATAATAATTTATGGTTGGGAACGAATGAAGGTATCTTTATTTGGGATGGTATGGATATCACCAATTACAATAAAGCACATGGCTTAGTGGGTGATGAAATCAATAGAAATGCATTTCTTCAAATTAACAAAGAGGAAGTCTGGATAGGAACTGAAATGGGAGCATCCGTTTATAATTTTGATGAAGATTTAAGTACGGAATTAATTCCAAATCTTCAACTTAAAAAGGCTGAAACTCTTGAAGGAAGTGTTTTAACTGAAAGTCAAAATATTTTAAAACATGATAATAATACTATTGAATTTCAATTTCTAGGGGTATCCTATTTTGATGAGAATCAAATCAATTACCGTTACAAGCTCAATGGTTTTGATGAAGACTGGCTTTATATCGATAATCCAAATTCAAACTCAGTTCGTTATACTAATTTACCTCCAGGTGACTTTGAGTTTTTAGTAGAGTCTAGCCTGGATAATAATAATTGGAGTGTACCTAAAAGCTTGAGCTTTACTATCGAAAAACCCTTTTACTACACTTATTGGTTTGTTGCTATTTCAATAATAGGAGTTCTCATTCTTCTTTACAGTATTTATAGGATAAGATTCTATTTTATACTTAAAAACCAACAAAAACTAAAAAAAGAGGTCAAACTTCGTACTCAAGAAATTCAAAGAATGAATGATGAAATACAGGCCCAAAATGAGGAATTAATAAGTCAGAGTGAAGAAATAGCCACCAACAATGAAAGATTGGAGGAGATTGTTCAAGACAGAACTCGTAAACTTAGGGAACAAAATGATAGACTTTCAAAGTATGCATTCATGAATTCACATGAGCTCAGAGGCCCAATTTGCAGAATGATAGGTTTGTTGAATCTTTTAAAATTATCTCAGCAGACTGAATATGAAAAGATATTAAGCCTTATTCAAGAAACTGGAAAGGAATTGGACATCATCACGAGACATATTAATAAGTTATTAGACAATGTAGATCTAAGTGATTTACAAGAAGCAAATAGTATTGAGGTAATAAATGCCAATAGCAGAGAGCAAGATCAAATAGATGATAATATTAATTAACTTTTGACTTAAAGTATAGATAGTTTTATAGCCAAGCCTTAGTTGAATTATGCTATACTTATTTTAAAGCTTATAATTAATTTCCCACATAAAGAACACTCATATTTTTTTCTAATAAAGTTAAAACCAAAACAATATCATTAAATATATGTATTTACATCAATAAAATTTATGATATGCTACATATTGATAAAAAGGCAATAGATGAAATGGAAAGTCGGTATAGAGGAAATTTCTTCAATACGATATCAGGCTTCAAAAGCGCTAATTTGATCGGTACAATTGATAAAAATAAGCAAACAAACTTAGCTATATTTAATTCAGTAGTTCACATTGGCGCAAATCCACCCTACCTAGGTTTCATACTTAGACCTACTACAGTTGAAAGACATACGTATTCTAACATTAAAGGAACTGGGTTTTACACCATCAATCATGTACAGGAGGACTTTATTGAAAAAGCGCATCAAACGTCTGCGAAATATGAAAAAGCTGAATCGGAATTTCATAGATGCGGATTTCAAGAAGAGTATCTTCATAGTTTTATCCCTCCCTATGTAAAGCAATCTAATATAAAATTGGGATTAAAATTTGAAGAAGAACATCCAATAAAAGTGAATGGAACAATATTAGTTATTGGTAGCATTCAGCATGCCTATTTAGATGAAAAATACATACAGAATGATGGATCAGTAGATATATCTTTGGCACAAACAGTGGCTGTTTCGGGTTTATATCAATATTTAAAAACTGAGAAATTAGATAAGTTTAAATATGCAAAGCCATAATTGGAAAAATACAAAACCAAATCTTTTTATAACAGTATAATAACACATCAGTAATTAATAATTCAAAAAAATGAAACATCTTACGATAAGTCAAATCGGTACAATTATGACCGTAGCCTTCATGTCAATATGTTTTCAAGCCTGTGCACAACACAACAGCAGCTCTGAAACAAAAAAGGAACTGAAAAACCATACATTTGAAGTTCAAAAAACGGAGCAGGAATGGAAAGAAGCCTTAGATCCTATGGCTTACAAAGTACTTAGAGAAGCCGGAACTGAAAGGGCCTTCACTGGAAAATATAATGATTTCAAAAAGGAAGGTGTTTTTGTTTGTAATGGATGTAAAACTAAATTATTCAGTTCTGAAACGAAATATGAAAGTGGTACAGGATGGCCAAGCTTTTTTAAACCTATTAATGATGAAAATGTGCTAGAAGTTGAAGATCGATCTTTAGGCATGGTTCGCACAGAAGTAGTCTGTGCAAAATGCGGAGGACATTTAGGCCACGTATTTGAAGATGGCCCTAAACCTACAGGCTTAAGATATTGTCTGAATTCAGCAGCTTTAGATTTTAAAGAAGAATAAATTTATATAACGCCCTGTTCAGGGTATTTGCCCTGAATAGGTCTATAAAAATCCTTTATCTTTTCAATATTCGCATCCATATCCCCTTTTGCTTCAAAGCTAGGCCCAACGCCTGCAATTTTATTTTTGTAATCTAAATAACCACATAATATAGGAACATTTGCTCCTTCTGCCACCCTATAAAAGCCAGTTTTCCAATTAGGTTGATAGCTTCTAGTACCCTCAGGGGTCACTAAAATCACTAGTTTTTCTCGATCATCGAATAATTTAATCATGGCTTCTGTCATCGATTGCTTTTTACCATTTTTATGAGTTCTATCAATACCAATAGCACCAAAAGCATTCAAGATCCATTTCAATGGACCTTTCAATAATTCTTTTTTAACTGTATAACGGACAGGGATTTTGAGTATGTAAAAAGCCGCTCTTGCCCAAACTAAATCCCAATTAGAGGTATGTGGTGCAGCTATCATAACTGCTTTGTTTGTATTTTCAGGTATTTCAGCGGATACTTTCCAACCTCCCAACCAGAGAATAAACTTTGCTAAGTAATACGCCATATTGTAAGCTTTATTTTGGCGTAAAGATAAGTATAATTATAGGGTATATAATGACTTAGTGAGGCAAACTCACAAATGCAGTGTTTCTTTTAGATTGATAAACATCTGCTTCCGTTAAATCAATTGATTTTTCTATACTCGTATTATTCTTAGCTGAATAAGGAGCATCCTTCTGCTTATAGTAATTATTAGAAATTACAAGACTGGTCGCCACGGCCATCAATAACGAAAATGTTGAAAAAAATCTTTTCATATTTATAGTATTCCTATTGTATTGGTATTAATGACACAGCTTGTATGAAAAAGGTTGGCACACTATTTAATATAATTTACATATTATTTAATTAATACAATTTTTAGTTTCTAAGATAGAATATGAATAAAAGGTCAAAAAACAGTTCTATCGGTGTATAAGTTACTTTTATACATTTGTACGATTAACACAAACTCTTAGATTAACACAATAAAAAAAGCTTATCTTATATCGAATTAGATCGATATAAGATAAGCTTCACTGCTAAATAGTATTCTATTATGATTTTATCTCACCATACTTTTCAGCCCATATATCTTCTAATTCCTCCAGGCTTCTACCTTTGGTTTCAATTATATATTTTTTAGTAAAGATAATTAGTATAATAATACAGATTCCAAATATTACATAGGGTAATGATTTGTTCCACACTACTTCATTGTGTTCACTATCTGCAATTATTGGGAATGATTGAGAAACTAAATAATTACCTGCCCATTGTATAGCTACTGCTATTGACATTGCAATACTTCGAATTTTATTAGGAAACATTTCGGATAATAAAACCCAGGTAACAGGCCCCATACTCATGGCGAATGATGCAATAAATAATAATACTCCTATTAATGAAATTAACCCTACTTGCTCAAAATACAAAGATCCTCCTAATAGGATAAACCCTAGTAACATTCCAAAGGATCCGATCATGATCAATGGTTTTCTTCCCAATTTATCAACTGTAAACATCGCTACAAAAGTGAAGGTGAAATTGACCGCACCTAGTAATATTTGTTGTGCCAAAACATCATCCTGGGTATATCCTAAAGCTTTTTCAAAAATATCTCCACCATAATACAATACAGCGTTGATACCCGTAAATTGTTGGAATAAGGACAATAATGAACCTATGATTATTATTGCAAAAGCCCCCTTCTGGAAAATATTGATGTTGGTTTTTTCTATTTTCCTTTCCTTAGCTAAGGATTGTTTAATCTCAGCTAATTCTCTATCTGCTTCTACACCTTCGTGTAAGGAATCCAAAACTTTTTTAGCCTCTTCATCACGGCCCACCAACAGCAACCATCTTGGGCTCTTAGGTATAAACAATGTCAATACAAGGAATATAATACAAGGAATTAATTCAGACCAAAACATCCATCTCCATCCTTCATCGATTTTACCTTGTTCTGAACTATAGCTTTCACCTATGTAATAGGTTGCTAGGAATACTACAAAGAAACCAGTTACTACTGCCAATTGGTAGAAAGTTACCAATACCCCTCTTTTATCTTTTGGTGAAATTTCGGCTATATAAGTTGGTGCAGCCATTGAGGCTAATCCAATAGCTAAACCGCCTATCACTCTAAAAGTTACTAATAGGCTGATGCTCTCAGGTAAAAAAGATGGTAATCCAGACCCAGCTGCTGAAATTGTAAATAATAATGCTGAAACAATTAATGTCAATTTTCGACCAATTTTTGTGGTCATTGGTCCTGCTATTAGCGCACCAACTAAACATCCTAATAAAGCGCTGCTGACCACCCAGCCTTTCATGGCAGCACTTAACTCGAAATATTTACTGAAATAATACTGAGTACCATTTATAATACCAGTATCATAACCAAATAGCAAACCACCTAAGGCTGCCACTGATGCAATTAATATTAAAAGTCCTTTTTTCGACATTTTCCCATAGTTTTTTAAAGTGAACAGCTATAATACCAAAAAATTTTGGTGTATATACATCAATAGCCAGTAAATTTTATAAATGGATCTTATTTTCAATCGATGGATGCTTGACTGTAATTAGTTTTGGTAGGCTTTTCAGAATAAACTCTAACATAATCAATAACAAACTCCTGAGGAAAACTTTGATCATCCACTCCATATTTCCCTCCCCAATTACCACCAACTGCCAAATTAATTATAAGGTGAAATTTCTTATCAAAAGGCCAAGTTGAATTATCACCACTCTTTTTATAGACCACATGATAGGGATTATCATCTACTAACCATTCGATTTTTTGATCCGTCCAGTGAATAGCATAAGTATGAAAATTTTCATCTGCATCTTCTACTTTTATAGAATCTGATTTTTCAGTTCCTTTTATATGATTATAACTTTCTGTGTGAATAGTTCCATAAACAGTGCCTGGATTGTAACCCACATATTCCATTATGTCTATTTCACCATCTTTTGGCCATTCAATTCGCTTGTCTAAAGTAGGCAACATCCAAATTGCAGGCCATGTACCTCTTGCATCAGGTAGTTTAGCTCTAACTTCTATATATCCATATTGCCATTCCGCCATTTTTTCTGTGGTTAACTTGGCAGAAGTATAAGTTCGATTATGATCTTTTAATGCTTGAATAATTAATTTACCATTCTCAACTTTTAGATTCTCTTCCAAAGCGGTATAATACTGTAATTCATTATTTCCAAATCCACAAAGTTCTGGGCATCCGTTTCCTTCCACAATATTCCATTTTTCACCTAGCTTCTGCACATCATCAAACTCATCTGACCAGACTAAATTGGTTTCCTTTGGACTACATTGGCTGAATACAATAATTAAGGTTAATAGATAAGCAAATTTCATTTTAATACAATTTCTTCATAATTCTGGACTTGTGAGTGAGGCCCAATAAAAACATGAAAAGCTCCTTTTTCCAGTGTCAACTCTCCATTTGATTTATAATAAGAAAGCATATCTTTAGTGATTTTAAATTCCACCTGAACAGTTTCTCCTGCTTTTATATCTACTTTCTTAAATCCTTTTAAGGATTTGACCATCGGAGTTTCCTCCGCTACTAAATCTTGAATGTAGAGTTGAACAATTTCCTTACCATCTACATTAGATATGTTTTTTATATCAATTGATGCTGTAATTTCTTCTGATTCATTCATAGCATTAGCCGATAATTCAATTTCACCATATTCAAATTCAGAATAGCTTAAACCATAACCAAATGGATAAAGAGGTGAATTAACTACATCAGTGTAATGTGAATAAAATACCATTCCAGGAGCCGTAGACGGTCTACCCGTAATTTTATGATTATAATAAATTGGGATTTGACCTACATGGCGAGGAAAACTCATCGTCAACTTAGCAGAAGGATTATTATCCCCTACTAAAGTAGCTGCAATAGCATCTCCGGCTTTTTGACCTAAGTGCCAAGCTTCTACTATTGCGGGTATATTTTCATCTTCCCAGCTTAAAGAAAGAGGTCTTCCATTCATAAGCACCAATACTATATTCGGATTTACAGCATGAATTTCTTTAAGTAATTCTTGTTGAAGACCAGGTAAACCGATATCTGCTCTGCTTCTCGCTTCTCCCGACATGTAAGCAGTTTCGCCTAAAGCTAGAATAACAAGATCTGATTGCTTAGCTAGTTGAATAGCTTCTTTAAAACCGGATCTGTCATCCTGATTTATAAGCTGTTCTTCAAAAAAGTTATTAGGGCCTATTGATAGTTTAACTCCTTCTGCGTATTCTATATTAGAATTAGGTAATGCATTTTTAAGCCCGTCTAATAGTGAGGTAGCTGAATTTGACACCGCTTGTGCTCTCCAGTTACCTAAAGGAGTATCTTGATCGTTTGCCAGTGGTCCTATTACTGCAATATTATTGGTGTTTTTTATCGGTAAAAGCTCATTTTCATTTTTCAATAATACAATTGACTCTTTAGCCATTTCCTCGGCTAATTGATAATGAGACTCATGTCCGACAACTTCTTTTTCTCTTTGAATATTAGAATATTTGTAAGGATCATCAAAAAGACCTAATTCATATTTTAATTGTAATACATGACGAACTGCTTTATCAACAATTGATTCCTTAAGCTCTCCAATATTAACTAAATCCACTAAATTTTGAACATAGGCGGTACCTTCCATATCTATTTCACTACCAGCATTAATTGCCTTTTTTGCAGCGTTCTTCAGGTCAGCACTAACGCCATGATTCACCAACTCCCCTATTGAATTCCAATCTGAAACTACAACTCCATTATAATCCCACTTATTTCTTAATATCTCTTGCAACAAATATTCATTTGCCGTGGCAGGAACTCCATTTATATCATTGAATGAATTCATGAAGCTAGCTGCTTCTGCTTCGACAGCAGCTTTAAAGGGAGGTAAAATATGATTATGAAGGATGTAATTATTTATATTAACTGAATTATAATCTTTACCACTTTCAGCATAACCGTAGCCCGCAAAGTGTTTTGCTGTAGCCGCTATCGTTCTATTTGAGGATAAATCAGATCCTTGAAATCCTTTTATTCTAGCTTTTGCTATTTCAGATTGTAAAAATGGGTCCTCTCCAGCCCCTTCCATAACTCTGCCCCATCTTGCATCAACCGTAACATCAATCATAGGTGCGAAAGTCCAATGCACTCCTGATGCAGCTGTTTCTGCGGCAGCAGCGGCAGCAGTTTTTTGCATTAAATCTAGATTCCAAGAGCTACTTTCGGCCAAAGGAACTGGAAACATCGTTTTATAACCGTGTATTACATCATATGCAAATAAAAGAGGTATTCCGAGTCTGGTCTCTTCTACTACAAGTTTTTGCATCTTTCGGGTATTTTCAGCACCTAAAAGGTTTAATACAGAACCAACTTGACCTGAAATCAGCTGCTGATATCTAATACTATCTTGCCCTTTTTTACTGCTTGGCCCTGTAAATTCACTACCTAAGCTATATTGATTTAACTGCCCAACTTTTTCTTCCAATGTCATTATAGACAGTAATGAGTCTACTTTATAATTATAATCAGAAGATGTGGTCACAGCTGTTTTCTCTGAACTGCATGAGAACAACAATAATACAGACATAGAAAGGCCTGCCAATCTTAAAATGAAGGGTTTCATAGTTTTAGTAATTAAAGTTATTGAATATGTAATTTAAGGTTGAAAGACTCGAATATAGTCAATCCACATTTCTTGTGGAAATTTTGTTTCTTCATTAGGTGAGCCCGGCCAATTACCTCCAACTGCTACATTGAAAATAAAGAAAAACTCTTCTCTAAATTCATCTAAATGAGATGGCGTTATATCAATTGCCCCGTAAGCTTCATTATCAATTAACCATTCTATATGATTTTCATCCCATATAATTGAAAATACATGAAATTGCTCAGATAGTGTTCTGTCAGTTAGTGTTTTTTTATGACCGAAATTTGCGTATCCATCATTATTTTGCCAATGCACAGTTCCGTGAACAGTATTCTCTCTTCCTTGTCCTCCAATCATTTCCATAATATCAATTTCACCGCAAAATGGCCATCCGACTTCTCTAAAATTGCCACCTAACATCCAAAGAGCAGGCCAAATCCCCTGACCATACGGCATTCTAGCCCTTATATCTATTCTTCCATATTTGAATTCTTTTTTACCTTCAGTTATAATTCTTGATGATGTATACTGTCTACCTCCAAAATTTTCTTTTTTAGCTTGAATTACAAGGAACCCATCTTCTAGCCTGGTATTTTCTTTTTTATAATATTGAAGTTCATTATTACCCCAACCATTACTTCCTGTACCAATTTCAAAAGTATAATCATCAGAAAGTTGATCTGAGTCAAATTCATCCTGCCAGACTAAATTAAAACCTTCGTATTCTAAAGGACTTTCATAACCTTCATTTTTCACTCCTTCACCATCAGTTAAAACAATTGATATAGGCTGAGTTTTAGAAGTATAAACATCAACGGTAGCATGGGCTTTAACAGTGATTTCAAATTCTCCTTCTTGGCTATATGAATGAGTGATATCACCATCTTTATTTTCCACTATATCAGTATTATCTCCAAATGAGAATGAAAAATAATTGGTATTTTCAGCTGTTGCGTATACCGTAACTTTACCAGGTGTTTCAGAATCATTTACTACCTCAACATTAAGATTAGAAGGAGGCAGTACTTCAAATTCATCATCGCTTTCAGAGCAAGAAATGAATAAAAAAGAACATAATATGAGTTGCAACCTTATTAGCATCATTATGATTTTAGAATATAAATCAAAATAAGCAGGAGATAATTCACCTCCTGCCATTTTTTTTTAATTGGCCGGTACTAAAACAAAATTCCAAAATGCTGAACCATCACCTGATACATCTATTGTTAAAGATAATTCCTCACCAGAAGCATTTTTAAAGTAATCTAAAACTTCATATTTCACTGTAGCGTCCATATTTGGTGGTGCAGAACCATATTCGCCTCCATTATAGGCTTTAGGTAGTGCGATAAAAGCACCAGTTCCTCTAACTGTTATGTAAGCAGGATCGATGTCAGTTGCCGGAGTAAGAGAAAAAGAATGCTTACCTGGTCCCCACGCAGCTGCATCTGTACCTTCTAAAGCTGTATCATCAGTACAACCTGCATCTAATCCCATGTATGGCTCTGCAAAAATATCACCCTGTGTATCATACTCATACTGCCCGCCAGTTTTAAAAATGAATAAATCATTAAATAAACATGGTCTTTCACCTGATATATCAGCTCCATTAGGGTAGAATTCGTCACTACCTTTCGCTGGACCAACTCCAAATGATCCTGGACCTGGCTTCAACATCCATGCCTTTCCATTTTCGCCAGTTAATAAATCTAATGTAATTGCATCAGCTGATTCAGTTGCAAAAGCTATATCATCTATGTAGAAAGTACCTCCATTGTTATTATCGGTATCAGCAAAAATCACTAGGTTTCTTAAATTATTCTGAGCACCAGTAAAATCGAATGTTAATTCAACCCATTCATTTGCTGCAGGAATGCTAACATTTTGTTCTGTAAATGTATCTGGATCACCTGCAGCTTCTAATTTAAGAATTGCATTTGTTGCAACTGGTGACCATATCTTCATTGATAAGGTAGTGTTTTCACTAAAATCAACAGCTTCATCTAATAATAGCGCTAAACCAGCAAATGAAAACTCGGTTCCTTTAACAAACTCTCCCACTCGTGCTGATGTATTTGCTCCTGACGGATCCGGATTATCTATTACATTAAATACAGTTCCTCCAAATGTTCCAAATTGCGTATCATTTTCCTCAAATGTAAATGGTAAAACTTTAGGTGCTGCGGAAACCGAAACTTCTTGCGTAATTTCAGCTGATTGTCCAGGAGCTGTAACAGTTAATGTTACTTCGTAAGTACCATCTTGTGCATAAGTATGTATTGGACTTTCCTCAACACTGGTTGACCCGTCACCAAAATCCCAAGAATATGACTCAGCATTTAAACTAGTATTAGTAAATGTTGCTGTTAATTCTGAAGTTTCTACAGAGAAGCCTGCTTCTATTGGAGCATAGCCTTTTCTAATTAATCTATGAAACCAGGATAAATCAGGAGTAGCAGCATCATCAAACCTTATAAACATTTCATTCTCTGAAATAGAAAGAATTGTATAGGTATTAACTCCTGTATTATAACCTATAAATCCGTTATTATTAAAACTTATAACAGCTTGTCCTTCAGTATTTTCTGAGATAGAGAAATTAATATTCTCAGGCGCTTCATAGGGTGCTTTTCTATCACCAACTGATGGTTCGAAGGCACCAGGAAAATTACTTTCTTGTGCTGGATTTAAATATATATCTCCATTTGTTTCCTGTACAAATTGGTACTGATTAAGAATGAAGGTGTATTCATCATTATACATTCCACCCCCTTCTTTTTCATTAGCACCAGCAGCATAGAAATCCGGTCCTGCTGCATTTGGAGGACCTACACCAAAATGACCAGATCTTTCTGCATCAATTACCCAGGTTTTACCTTCAGTTTGATCGCATCCACCGGTTAACAATTCTAAGAATTCAACATTACAAATTGTAGGATCTGTAGTAGTTATATCTACAGTTTGTGAAGAACTCACAGAGCCACCTTCTGCGTATACAGTTAGAGTCACTTCATACTGACCTTCAAAAGGGAAATATGCTTCTACTTCACTTCCTTCAGCACTCGCGCCATTTCCAAAATCCCATTTTTTAATAAATCCACCAGAATTATTAGTAAACACCACATAATTCTCGCCTTTTGAAGAAGTAGCAACATCAAAGCTAGCTTCTTCAGCTGTAGGTGCTTCTTCAAGCACAAACTCCTCATCACATGCTGTAAAAGCAAAAAGCAACGAGAGAATGAATAAATTGAAAATATATTTTTTCATAATTTTATGATTTATTTCTTTTTAATAATTAGGGTTTTGAGTCCAATTTCCACCTGCTAGATCGATTTCAATTTGAGGTATCGGGAATAACTCATTCTTACCAGCAGTAAACCCTTCAATTTCTTCAGCAGCCTTACCTGTTCGAACTAAATCCCAGAATCTGAAGCCCTCACCGGCTAATTCAAGCCTTCTTTCAGCCCATATTGCTTCAGTTAATGCGCTACCACTCAAACTTAAGGCTGGCATTCCTACTCTTTCTCTGACAGCATTTAAATATTCTAAGGCTTTTGCATCATTAGCACCACTTCGATTTAATGCTTCTGCAGCCATTAAATAAACATCCGATAATCGAATTAATCTGTAATTAACAGGGCTTGTTAAATCTGTATCTGGCAATCCCAATTCATCTTGTCTTTTTATGTATTTGTTATTGTAAAAGCCAGTATGACCACCGCCACCAATAGCGTAAGAAATGTCAGCCGCATTTGGCTGTGCGTTTATAAACTCATCGAGATTTAACACACTTCCGTCTCTTCTTATATCTGTTAAACTAAATGCATTATATAAATCCTCAGTTGGAAGGTTATAACTATTGCCGTCACCATAAACAGGTCCTTCATATTGTCTGATTCCTTGAAACCCTACTGCGGCAAATCCTTCCAGGCAAACCAAACATCCGTATGATCCACCTTCTTGCCCTGAATATTGAATTTCAAATACTGATTCTGAATTCCCTTCCTCGGATACACTAAATAAACTAGCATATTCCTCGCTAGAAGCCACAGAAATTAAACTGTATGGTCCTTCATCAATGATTTGTTCTAATACTGCAGCTGCTTCAGCAAATTTATCTTGATACAAATAAACTCTACCTAATAAACCTAGGGCAGCACCTTTAGTAACTTTACCTTCTACAGATACTGTCCAATCTAAAACCTCTGATGCTTGAATTAAATCAGATTCGATTTGTGCATATACTTCAGATGCTGGACTGCGTTCTATACTATTTACCTCATCAGCACCTAAAAATTTGTCAATAACCAAAGGTACATCACCAAAGTATTTAACTAATTGAAAGTAATAATATGCTCTTAAAAAGTGTGCTTCACCAAATAAGGCTTCTTTCCCATTAAAATCTATATTATCCTTGTTAATGAATAAATAGTTAGTTCTTGTTATTCCGGCATAATTGAACTGAAAAACACTTCTTAATTCATTATTAATAGCATTGTGGTTCATGGATTCAATCTCATGTAATCCTTGAGTATCATTAACACTTTCACCACCGGCAATAGCATTATCTGATGCAATTTCTCCAATCCAAAGATTTAAATAAGATGTTTGCATTAAATCATAAGCACCTACTAATGCTCTTTCATAATCTGCAGGAGTATTAAAATATGATTCTGCATCTTGTGAATATAATGGATCTAAATCTAGATTCTCATCGCAAGAGTTTAACATTATACTACCAATTAGTAGTATAAATAGACCAGTTATTTTATTATATATTTTCATGGCAATTACTTTTAAAATTTAATATTAAAACCACCCATTAATGATTTAGCCTGCGGATACTGACCGAAATCAACTCCTCTTGCTAATGGATTAGTAGAGCTGATATCTGGATCATATCCCATATATTTAGTAAGTGTAAATGGATTGATTGATCCAATGTAAATTCTAGCACTTGTCATATTAAGACTTTCACAAATACTCTTCGGTAAATTATATCCAATTTGAATGTTTCTAACTCTAGCAAATGAACCATCCTCAACATAGAAATCTGAAAATTCAGTGTTTCTAGTTGATCCTGTTGTTAATCTTGGATACTCATTAGTTGATCCAGCTCCCGTCCATCTGTTGATATTATAGGCTAACTGATTAGCGTAAGGTTGCTGTCTTTCATAATTTCTAATAATTTCATTGCCAATAACAGAGGTGATACTGGCTGTAAGATCAAAGCCTTTATAATTAGCATTAATGTTTAGTCCCATGATGAAATCAGGGTTGGGTGAACCAATCATGGTTCTGTCGGAATCATCTCCAAAGCTGATTACTCCATCACCATTCTGATCAACAAATTTTAAGTCACCAGGCTGTGCGCCAGGTTGTTGAACAGAACTAGAAGCAATTTCTTCAGCAGTCTGCCATACTCCATCAGTTTCAAAACCTATAAAATATCCAATAGGAAATCCTTCTTCAAATCTGGTGGCAGTATTGCCTCCTACACTAAATCCTACACCCGGTATAAAATCTGTTCCGGAAGGCAAATTTGTAACTTCATTTTGAAGATAAGTGATGTTATAGTTTAGTCTTAGGTTAAAATCATCAAATGGCTCTAGTTCGTAATTTAAATCAACTTCTACCCCTTGATTCTGAACGGTGCCTGCATTCACGAATGGTGGTGCACTTCCAGCACCATAAGTACCTAAAATAGCAGACGCTTGAGCTTGAATCAACAGATTTTCTGTGGATTTCAGGAAGTAATTTGCTCCCACATCTAAACTTTGAAATAGTGACAGATCAATTCCAACATTTGTCTGCTGAGTTGATTCCCACTGAAGACTAGGGTTTGGTGCAATTCCAATAGCCACACCATTGACAATAGTATTATCAAATACATATTGCGCTTCGCCACCAAGATTAGCTCTGTAAACGTAAGATGCAATTCTATCATTTCCAGACCACCCGTGACTTACTCTCAATTTGGCGAACTCAATAGCATCTATATTATAAAAACTCTCATCAGATATAACCCAAGCTCCAGATAGTGAACCAAACAGACCAAATCTATTATTAGCACCAAATCTAGTTGAACCATCTCTTCTAACTACACCTGAGAATAAATACCTTTTACTATAATCGTATTCACCTCTAAGAAAAATAGAACTCAACCTATCAACATTTTGGTTTGATGACACTTGATTCAAATAACCACTTACTGCTTGATTAGTTGATATATCAGCAAGATCAATTGAGTTATTAGGAATATTAAATGCAGTTCCAGAAAGTGACTGGAAAGAAGTTTCATTATATGAAACACCCAATGTTGATTTAACATTATGTAAATCAGCTATTTCCTCTTCATAATTTACAAAGCCCTCAAATAAATAATCTAAGTAAGTTGTTCTTGATTCCGTAACATTTGCACCTCTTTCAAGTAACAAACCACCTACTTCATCTCCAATTAGAGTAGTTTGTGGATCTAGGTTTGCATTAATGGCAGTATTTTGATTTTTACCATTCCCATACCATACAAGCGGGTTAAATTGTTTATAATCAACCAATGAGTAGGTGTAAGCAGCTCTTCCATTTACCGATAGGTTATCTAAAATATCATATGATAACTCCTGTTTTCCGACAATTTTATTAACTCTAGATTCATTAAAAGTATTCTCTAATTGTGCTACCGGATTTATAATATCAGCTACGTTAATTAAATAAGAATATCGACCATCTGTGCGTAATGGTTCAGTTGGATATGCATTCGTAGCATTATATAAAACTGATCCTATACCCCCTTGTGGTATACTTCTGCTAAACTCATTGGTGTATAATAATACATTTGTTAATTTTAGTTTGGGAAGAATTTCTGTTGTGAAATTTATTCTTCCATTATATCTTTCAAAAAATGCTTTCTCACCACCAACAATACCTTCCTGACCGAAATATGAACCTCCTATATTATAAGTAGTTTTTTCAGTTCCACCACTTACACTTAAATTGTAATTTTGAATTGGAGCATCCCTAAAAATTAAATCTTGCCAATCAGTCCCTTCACCTAAATTTGTGTTGTTAAAAGGTGGGGCTTGGTTACCTGCCACAAAGGCTTCATTTTTAAGGGTAGCATATTCAGTCGCATTAAGCAAGTCTAATTTCTTTGCAGTACGTTGAACACCATAATATCCACTTAAACTTAAAGTAGGTTTAGAGTTCTTTTTACCTTTTTTAGTTTCAATAATGATAACTCCATTTGCAGCTCTAACTCCATAAATACCAGCGGTACCATCTTTAAGCACGTTAATTGATTCTATATCATTAGGGTTTAAAGCATTTAAGCCATCCGCTTCATATATTATTCCATCTACTACAATTAATGGCGAACTGTTTCCATTAGTTGAAATCCCTCTAATATTTATATTAGATGAACCTCCTGGTGCTCCTGAATTTGTAGAAACATTTACACCTGCTAATTGACCTTGTAATGCCTGGTCAACTCTAGGTACATTTCTTTCTTCAATTGCATCTCCATCAACTTGAGCTGTAGCACCAGTTAATTCCTTTTTGGAAGTACTACCATATCCAACTACGACAACCTCACTTAAGGATTCAAAATTTGGTTTTAACTGTAAATCAATAATCGATCTGCCATTTACAGGAACATCTTCCGCTTTATATCCAATAAAACTAAACCTTAAAACATCATCGGGCTCTACACTAATTTTGAAGTTTCCTTCATAATCTGTTGTAGTACCATTTGAAGTTCCTTTGATCAAAATATTGACTCCAGGCATAGGTGTGCTCGATTCATCTGTTACTGTACCAGTAACTGTTCTATCCTGAGAATAGGAAAAGTAGCTAGTAAATAAGAGCACCAGCATCAGTAGATATTGTTTCATAATAGTATTATTTAGTTTCAATTAGTTTTAATTATGCCTTCACATCAAGACATTACCAAATGACCAAGAAAATGCTAATGAAGGCAATTAAAATAATACATCATAAATACATCAACATACTAATTGTTACTTCTCAAAACCTATACAAATATTTTTATAATGGCCATTCTAATCATTTTAAAGCACATATTATTTTTAATTTTAAGCTGGTTTATTTCTACACTATATTTGCAATAACTACTACAGAATTATCATTTATTGTTAAATTGTAGTCAAATAATTACCATATGATTCACCCCAATAAAAGGTTTTTCTTAACGTCTATTTTCACCTTAATAGGTGTAGTCTCTATCTATGCTCAATCAATTGGCTATCCTTTTTATAAATACTACTCAAGTCAGGACTATCACGGAGGTATACAGAACTGGAAAATCACACAGAGTACGGATGGTTTACTATATGTAGCTAATAATTTTGGGCTATTAGAGTTTGATGGCACCAATTGGAATAAATATGAGTTAGAAAGCGGTACAAAATGTAGAGATGTATATGTCGATACAGACGGTAAAATATATATAGCATCTCAAGGTGATTTTGGATATTACATTCCAAATGGCAAAGGAAAATTAAGGTTTGTAAGTCTTGCAGATAGTATTCCAGGTGAAAAAAGAGACTTCGATGAAACATGGAGAATTTTCAAACAAAATGATCAGCTATTATTCTGCACCTTTGATGATATCTTTATATTTAACCTTAATGGTCAACTCAAGCAGATAATTGATCCTGATTCAGATCCTGATAACTTTTTCTTTGTTAATCATGAACTGTATTTCAATCAAAATGGTAAAGGCTTATCTGTAATGTCAAATGGCAATATTAAATCTACTGCCTATGGTCATTATTTTAAAAATATGACCATAAGTGGAATTATTGCTATCAATAATAATCAATTATTAATCAGTACACTTAAAAATGGCATGTTTTTAAAGAGTGGTAATCAGATTACAGTATGGCAACCTAAAAACCAGGATAAGTTTAAAAATGCCAATATAAATCAAATGAAACGACTTAAATCTGGTAAAATAGCTATCGGTACACAAAACGAAGGACTTTTCATATTAAATAAAAACGGTGAAATAGAATTACAATTAAGTAAAGGGAAGGGAATAGAGAATAGAACCGTTTTATCAATTTATGAAGACATACAAGGAAATTTGTGGTTAGGTCACAATAATGGAATCTCGTCAATAGCATTAAACTCACCATTTAAGCATTTAAACGAACAAACAGGCCTGCCAGGTACAGGATATGATGCCTTATTATTTAATGACACTCTTTATCTAGGAACAAATAATGGCCTATATTATAAAAATATAAAAGCACAAAACACATCTTTCAAAAAGATTGAAAATACAAGCGGTCAAGTTTATAAAGTTCAACAGATCAATAATGAAATTTTGATGGGACACCATGCTGGTACTTTCAGAATAAGAAATGGTAAGGCTAATAAAATAGCAAACATTCAGGGTACCTGGACATTATTAGATTTAGAAAAATACCCTGATTATGTTTTACAGGGTAATTACAAAGGACTATCTCTATTTAAGAAATCGAATGATGGATTAAAATTTATTCGTAAGCTGGATGGATTTGAAGAATCATCTCGAGTTATGGAAGAAGATCAAGATGGAAATATATGGATGACACATGGCTATAAAGGTGTATTTAAAATAAAACTTACGAATGATCTTCAATCAGTAGAAGCAAATTATTATGGAGAAGAAAAGGGGTTACCTGCAAAAATCCTAAATAACGTATGGGATTTAAATGACAATCTAATCTTTTCTACCGTAGCCGGTCTTTATAAATATGATAAAAATAAAGATCGTTTTATAAAGTCTTCGTTCTTATCTAATTATTTTTCTGACGATGTTCAGTTCATAAGTTTTACGGAAGATGCAATAGGAAATATATACTTTGTTAGTACAACTGAAACAGGAGTGTTAGAAAAAACTACGAATGGTAATTACATAAAACACACTGCAGTATTTAATGAGCTCGAAAATTTATTAAATGATGACTTGCAAAATATTATAACTTTAGAGGCTAATAAAGTATTGTATGCAGCAAAAGAAGGTTTTATACAATTTGATAATACTGCTCAAAAAATAAAAGATGTAGATTTCAATACCATATTTACTAAAATTGAAATTTCAAATTCCAATGATTCTATTATATCCTATGGAAGATATATTGAAAATGGTAAAGTATCATTTAACTATCAAAATCAGGATACTGAAATCCCTTTTAAAGATAACTCAATTAGATTAGCTTATAGTGCTCCCTACATGAGTGGTAAATTTAAAAACCAATATCAATATTGGTTAGAAAATAGCGAGGAAGAATATAGTAATTGGACTGAAAGAACGGATAAAGAGTATACAAACCTACCAGAAGGAGATTATATTTTTCACGTAAGAGCTAAAAATATTTATGGTCAAGTCAGCAAGCTTGCTTCTTTTCATTTCACCATTTTACCTCCTTGGTATAGAACAAATATAGCCTATGGATTCTATTTTTTTATAGCTTTAATATTAGCAGTAGTAACCTACTATGTTATTGAATTACGCTATAAAAAGAAAACTGAAATACTAACTGAAGAAAAAGAAAAAGAAATCACCAGAATTGATAGTGAATTAAAAACATCAGAAGAAAAGTTTGAGAAACTTAAAAATGAAAAACTCAAATCCGAGATTAAATTAAAAAATAAAGAATTGGCTACTTCTACTATGCACCTAATAAATAAAAATAGCTTTATTAATAGCGTTAAGGCCAATTTAAATAACATCACAAAAAGAAGTAAGAACCAAGAAGTAAAACACGAAATCAATAAAGTAATACAAAATATAGATAAAAATATTGCTGCAGATCAGGATTGGGAACACTTTTCAATCCACTTTGATCAAGTTCATGGAGATTTTATTAAAAGATGGAAGGAAGATTATCCTGATTTAAGCCCACAAGAAATGAAACTTAGTGCTTACCTAAGGATGAATTTAAGTACTAAGGAAATTGCAAACTTACTGAACATCTCTGTTCGTGGAGTTGAAATAGCTCGCTATAGACTTAGAAAAAAGCTAGAATTGGAAAGATCAGATAATCTCCAAGAATTTATATTGAAGTATTAAAAAAAGCCTGCAAATGCAGGCTTTCTCATTTATTGTCCTAAAACAATTGCAAAAATTAATGGAGCTACAATAGTAGCGTCAGATTCTACGATAAATTTAGGTGTATCAATATCTAATTTACCCCAAGTGATTTTTTCGTTAGGAACAGCACCTGAATAAGATCCATAACTGGTAGTAGAATCAGATATCTGACAGAAATAGCTCCAAAATGGAACATCTTTATACTCCAAATCCTGGTATAGCATTGGCACTACACAAATTGGGAAATCTCCTGCAATTCCCCCTCCTATTTGGAAGAAGCCAACACCTTCTGTACCTGCATTATCCTGATACCATTTTGACAAGAAAGTCATGTATTCGATTCCAGATTTCATGGTAGAAGGCTTTAATTCACCCTTCACACAATAACTAGCAAAAATATTTCCTAAGGTACTGTCTTCCCAGCCCGGAACTATAATTGGTAAGTTCTTTTCAGCTGCTGCGAGCATCCAACTATTTTTAGGATCTATTTCATAATATTGTTCTAATACTCCAGATCTGATAAGCTTATACATAAACTCATGAGGGAAATATCTTTCCCCTTTTTCTTCTGCATCTTTCCAAATATCAAAAATATGTTGTTGTAATCTTCTGAATGCTTCTTCTTCAGGAATGCAGGTATCTGTCACTCTATTAAGACCCTTCTCAAGCAAATCCCACTCTTGTTGTGGAGTTAAGTCTCTATAGTTTGGAACCCTCTCATAATGACTATGAGCTACTAAATTCATTAAGTCTTCCTCTAGATTGGCTCCAGTGCAACTGATGATTTGTACTTTATCTTGTCTGATCATTTCAGCAAAGGAAATACCTAACTCAGCAGTTGACATAGCACCGGCTAAAGTTACCATCATTTTCTTCCCTGAATCAATATGTGTTTTATAAGCCTCGGCTGCATCTATTAGAGCAGCGGCATTAAAATGGCGATAGTTGTGTTTTAAAAATTCTGTAATTTTCATATGAAATTATTTGTTGTAAAAATAATTAAAAATACGGAAGGGCTAAGAAAATTAAAGGAATAATCAGAAGGTTTCAAGAACGGAGTTAATATTCTTTTTAAGCATTCCCTTTACGGGTATTTGTTTCATTTTTGCCACTAAAATAGAACCGTAAGTGGTGGTCAGGAGCATGCTAACCATATCGCTGACGTTTGAGCTCTTGGTAATTTCAGTTTGAAAGATAGCCTCTAAAATATACTTTTCTAATAGCTTATCAAAAGCTAGCACTTCCATATGCTGAACACCCTCATGATTGGGAAAAAGCAAATGTTTTTCAGCCTTTTTGATGCTAATTGGTTTTAAAACTGTAGGAGAAACAGCATGATACTTAATTAAATGTAGAATTACAGAACTATAATTTTCACATAGATCACCGTACCGGTCAAAGATATATTTTACAGCTTTAATCCCTTTCGTTTCATTTGAAAGTAATTCCATACTAATTTCAAAAGACCATACCCTCAAAAAATAAAGTAAAAGATCTTCTTTTTGTGGAAAATATCTAAAAAATGTAACTTTTGATATACCTACCTTTTCACATAGGTTAGTAACGTGTAAATCTTGAAAATTGCTTTTTTGTAGTTCTGTTTTGGCGGTCGATAGTATAAGTAACTTTAATTTTGCTGATTTTCGTTCCCTTAAACTGATCTCACTGTTTGCCATTTCCTTTGCATTAGATTTTGATTATAGTAAACTCAACTCTTCTATTTAATTTTCTTGTTGCTTCAGATTTGTTACTAGCAATTGGTCTAGCACCTCCATATCCTTTGCTTTCTAACCTTTTTGAATCTATGCCTTTATCAACAAGATATTGTTTTATTCTATCAGATCTTTCTTGTGATAATTCAATATTCAATTTTGCACTACCTGTATTATCGGTATGCCCTGATAATTCTATCTCTACATTTGGGTTTTTCTTTAACATGCTATACACCCTATCCAATTCTTCAAAGGAACCATCCATGATAGTAGAAGTTCCTCTCTTAAACAAAACACTCTTAAGTTGAATGGTAGTCCCTTTTGTTAAACTTAATAATTCAAGTTTAACCGTCTGATTATCGGATATTGTATCGGTTTTGATGGTCTGAAAATCATCTAAATAACCTTCTACAGAAATATCTACTGTATAAATTGAATCTTTGTAAAGCTTAGTTTTATAAGTTGAAGTTTTGCTCATTACTATTTCCGAGTAAGAACTCTTGCTCATTTCATTCACCCCTTTAATTAAAAGCTGTGGTTTTAATTCAGCACCCGTGAATCCATCTACCACTTGGAATTTAACTTGAATCTTTTCCCTGGCTGCTTTCTTATTAGACTGGTTTGAATTTGTTGCTATTGCTAAAACAGATTGTGATGAGGCAGTCATGCTCTTTTCAACTTCTGGTTCTACCTCCACTTCAGGAGGAGTATTCATTTGCATAATGTTCCCTAATCCAATACTATTTACTGTATTGACAAGCATTACATCTTGAGAATTATTGAATAATTTAAAATACCAATCCGCCCCTTCCGTATTTACATTTTCAAGATTTTCTGGTTCAGACCAGGTAGTCCAAGTGGCATCCTGCCTTTTACTGTAAAAAACATCTCTACTCCCCTTTCCCCCTTTTCCATTTGAACTAAAGAAAAGTGTTTTATTATCTGGAGCCAAATAAGGTGTTAATTCTTGAGCTTCTGTATTTATATCTACACCTAAATTTCTTAATTCTGTCCATTCATCAATAGACTTTCTAAATGTATAATAAATGTCTTCATTTCCTCTAGTACTAAAACTCTCTAAGCTTAGCACCATAATTTTGCCATCTTTACTTAAGCTCCCTGATAGATGATCTGATTTGTTTTTATAATATGGAATATCAATGGGTTTTGGCTCACTCCAATTATCCCCTATTCGTCTAGAGAAAGATAAACCTCCTTTACGTGGATTGGTATAATTTCCTACTACATACATGATATTATCATCAGGCGTAATTCCGATAACTGCATTATAATTTGAATTATTTACAGGTCCTCGCAAACGCTGAGCCTGAGTCCATTGACCATTAATTTTTCTACTAAACCAAACATCACCTTGATCTCTTTCACCTCCTGCATTTTCAGGATGGTTCTTTTTAGTGAAGTAAATTGTATTTTCATCCGCTGACAGTACTGGTGAAATATCATCATATATACTTTCCAGTGAATCTATAACTTGAGGAGTACTTTGTCCTAAGAGAGAAAAAGTGAGAGAGAAAAGCAATATGGTTAACAGTACTTTAAAGCGCATTTTAGGTGGCATTATCACAATACAATATAGTTCAATTGAATAATTCTTACAATCGTGATTGGATGTAAACCTTACACCTAATCTTAGTATATTATTAAAAATAAAACGATAGTATAGAACTTATTCATCGCTAATCTACTATATTTTTTTCTAAAATCAACTTAAAGCTATAAAATAATTATAGAGGTCTTTTAAATTGTATATCAGTTAGTTATAGAATTATCTAATTAGATTATCAAACTGATATAAATATTATTAGAAATAGTTTGACTTTATTACTTGTATTAAAATAGTAGAATTTCAACGGAATTAATTTTGAGATTTAATTACTCTAATACCTTTTTAATTATTAATCCTGTTCTTGATAAATTAATAATGGATGGGTGCTTAAATATGAAATTTCAGTAGAAACGCTGCTGCTTAGTATTTTCTCAAAAAAGTTTCTTTTCCTTTTCAAAAGAACCAATAATTCACCCTTTTGATCACTTACAAATTCTTCTATGCCACTACTAATATCTTTCTTATATTCCTTTAAATAATAGCTAATTTTTTCATATCCTAGAAAGGTCGAAAGCTCAGATTTAAAATCTTCATAGCTTCTTTCACTAAGGAAGTTTTTAGAATGACTTACATGTACAAAATTAATTCTACTTCGAAATGGGTAAATAAAGCTCACCAGCTTTTGCATGGTTATATTATCCTTATCAGAATAATCTGATGCATAGACTACCGAACTCCAGCCTTTAAAATCTGCATCTAGTGGGATAGTTAAAACTGGAACTGCTGCATGCTTTAGTGTCCTGAGGGTTCTGCTTCCGATAATAGTTTTTCTGTTGTAGCCATGACCTTGTGTACCCATTACAATTAAGTCGTAATCGTGTTTATTGGCATAATTACTTATTGTGTTTTCCATATTCCCAATGGATAAAACAAAATCACATTCGAAACCATATTCATTTTCAATTTCTTCAGAAAGGCTTCTTAATTTTTCTTTTGCATGAGTCTTCAGATCATTAAAATCAGATTCCTCACCTTCTATAGCTTGAGTAAACTCTTTTTCAGTAAAAATATGAATAAGCATCATGCTTCCTTTTCGGATTTGAAGAAGCTTAGCAGCATATTCTAATGCATTTAAAGAATAAGCTGAAAAATCAACTGGGCATAAAAATCTATCCATATTACTTATGTTTAATTTACAATTTAAAAAAAAATAGGTTTTCTAAAACTTACTAACGAATTTATTTCCTGATATATAAAATCGCCATGGCAATAATGCATCCTCCTCAGCATAATCAATTCCTATGCGAGTGCTATGAATTATATTTTGAACTTCTATATTAGAATCATATATATACAATTCATCGCTATAGACCATATCAATACCATTATGACCCTTATTAATACCCAATGATTTGGAAAGTTTACCAGGCCCTGAAAATACGGTAGGTTTAAATTTAGAAGTTTTTCTTCTCGCCAACATATAATCAATACCACTGATTGGCTCCACTCCCCTCACCAATACTGCATCTGCAATTCCTTTTACATTGGTTACAATATTAAATAGATGATGAATGCCATAACATAAATACACATAGGCAGTTCCGCCTGGTTCATACATGGTAGCTGTTCGTTTTGTAAATTTACCCATATGTGCATGGCATGCTTTATCATTTTGACCTGAATAGGCTTCTGTTTCAGTAATAATAGCTTCACTTATAATTCCATTAATATTTGTGCATATCACTTTTCCTAAAAGTCTCTGAGCTGTTTCTACTACATCAGTATTTTCATAAAAAGATCGAGTTAATCTTTTTTTTGTAACTTTCATCTTAAATTTTAGTATCTCTATTTTATCAATTAAAATAACTAAAACATACACATTATGAAAAAATCAATTTTTGTTATGTGTCTATCAGTGCTATTAATTAGTAGCATTGAGTTAAAGGCGCAAATTAACATTCCTCAGCCTTCACCAAAGGCTAAAGTTGAAACTACAGTAGGTTTAACTGATGTTTCAATAAGCTATTTCAGACCAAGCCTTAAAGGTCGAAAAATATTTGGAGAAGGTGATGGTTATTTACAACCCTATGGTGTTTTATGGAGAGCAGGTGCCAATTCTGGTTCTATTTTATCATTATCTTCTGAAGCTGTAATAGCAGGAAAAAAAGTTGCTGCGGGAGAATACCTTATCTTCATGACCCCAGGCGAAAAAGAATGGGAATTTAAATTATATAGTGATTTATCATTAGGAGGTAACGTTGGTCTATATGATGAGGCTAAAGAAGTAATGTCAGTAATTGTAAATGCTGATGTGTTGGATGAAAAAGTTGAGACTTTAACTTATCAAATTTCAGATATTAGTCCTGATAATACTTCAGCAAATATCCATTTTAGATGGGAAAATGTTAGTGTAAAAGTTCCTTTTGAGGTATCCTATGATGCTCAGGTAATGGCTCAAATAGAACAAAACACAAAAGTAAATCCAAGAAATTTAATTACTGCTGCAAATTATTATTACACAACCGACAGAGATTTAAAGCAAGCATTACAATGGATTGATACTTATTTAGCAGAAGGAAATAATAGCCAGCAATTCTGGAATCTTCATTTAAAAGCTCAAATTTTAGCTAAAATGGGCGATAAAAAAGCCGCTAAAGCCGTTGCAGAAAAATCTATAGAAATAGCAAAACAAAATAGTTCGGGTGATTTTGGCTATGTAAAAAGAAATCAGGACTTAATTGATTCATTATAAAACCTGAACCCAACACAATAATTTAAAGGCTTGAATAATCTCAAGCCTTTTTTTATTCATAAAATCGAGATAGATCTAGAATTTTCACTTCTGCTTTTCGAGATTTATCCTCAACCATTCCTGTTAACACCCCAAACCCCCTAGCTGCTAATCTATCTTGTTCGATTCCTTGATCTAAGAAGAATTTCAACACTGATTGAGCTCTTTTATTGGATAGCTCATAGTTATACCTAGGATTACCATCTGATGAAGCAAATGCAGAAATTTGAATTCCTAGGTTTTGATGAACTTTTACAAAATTTGCCATATCCTTCAATCTCTCTTCGTGAGATGGTAAAACATCTATAGAATTAACATCAAAATAAACCTGATAAGCAGATATATTTAATACTGAATCAATCAATTGCTTTATTTTTAATTCTTCATCAGTAACGAAATTATTTTCAGTCTTTTTTAATTCTGCTATTCTTTCTCGAGCAGTGATTCCTAAATCTCCTACATGCTTTACCATATAGATATCTGTAAATCCTAAGCCTTCTTCTCTTACTGAAGCCAAATAACCTCTTTCACCATCTGATGTTGGATGGAAATAAACTTCATCATCTACCGTATTAACTGGATAACCCAAATTTTTTGGGCTAGTCCATTTTTGTGATTTATCATCATATTTAGACGTAAATACATCAAATCCTCCAAAACCTTTATGGCCTCTACTACTGAAATAAATGGTAACACCGTCTTTTGCCATAAAAGGCCCATCTTCGTCTAGCTTCGTATTAATTTCTGGCCCCATATTAAATGGTCGTTTCCATTGTCCATCTTCTTTATAACATCCATATATATCAAATCCTCCATACCCCCCTGGTCTATTTGAAGCAAACATCATGAATTCCCCATCATCAGATACCCAGATGGATTGTTCTGCAAACCCTTGAGAATTGATCCTCCCTTCTAATGGCTTAGGTTTTGACCATTCCTCATTTGCATTTTCAGTAGAATAATAAATATCACCATTGCCTTCATCCGAGTAAATGTATAATGTTTTACCATCGCCACTGAGGAATAAATTAGAATCATGATATAGGGTATTTATATTTTGACCAATATTTTTAGCTTTGCTCCAGGTTACTCCTTTTCTTTTAGAGATGTATATATCTTCAAAATAGAAATTATCTTTATCTACGTTTTCATTCGTATTTTCTTCTTGTCTTCGAGAAGTGAAGATCATGACCGTTTCATCCTTATTTAAAACAGGAGCATAATCAGGCCAAGATGAATTTACATCTTCACCTACATGTTCGATAGTATAAGAAGAAGGCATTCCAATAATCTCCTTTGCATTTTTGCATTCCTCTATTCTATCATTTACATCATAAACAGAAGTTCTATCTCCTCCTCTGTAGCCTCTATTGGCCATTAATCTCTGTTTGTAGGCGTTAAAATATTTCAAAGCTTTCTCAAACTCTAAACCATATTGATACCCCCTTCCTAGAAGGTAGTCAATATTAAATCTATACTTTGGATCAAGTCTTTTTACTCTTTCAAAATATTCCGTTGAATAATCTCTGTTAACAGTTTCCAGATAAAGGATCCCAGCCATATAATTAGCTCTTACATTCATTGTATCAGCCTCTGCTGCTTGAATGTAAATATCTTTTGCAATTTCAATAGCGTCTTTAGCCTCTGCATAAACCTGATCTGCCTGTTCTAAATAGATTTTTGCTAATTCAGGATCCTGTGCCATAGATTTGACAGCGAAGAAACTAAAGAGTGAAAGAAAAAATAATTTAATTTTCAATTCCATAAAGATTAGAAAAATACAACTAGCTAGTTAAACCTCCAAATATAAACTAAAAATAAAATATCTTCTCTCAATTATTATTGAGCAATAAACTGTATTCCCTTACTGCCTATTATTTTTAATATACTGATAGATTAAGCCTACTAAAATTACAATTGCACAGCCTATCACATTAAACCATAGATAGGCCATATCAGTAAAAAAGTAGAAATATAAAACAACAGATTGTGCTACTAATGAGCCTACAAAAACAGCGTTCCCTTTTATATATTTAATAAAGAAGCCTGCTAAGAATATCCCCAAAATTGTTCCATAAAAAATTGACCCTAAGATATTTACAGCTTGAATCAAATTATCTAGTAGTCCAGCAAATGTAGCAAAGAATATAGCCACTAGTCCCCAAAATAGGGTGAACAGCTTAGACGCAATTAAATAATGTTTATCGCTGCCATTCTTATTTATATTTCGCTTATAAATATCAATTATAGTTGTGGATGCCAAAGCATTTAATTCAGATGAAGTGGAGGACATGGCTGCTGAGAAAATCACTGCCAACAATAACCCAATAATTCCTTTGGGTAAATGATCCATTACGAAGGTTATAAAGACATAATCGGTATCAGTAGTTTCTAAATCTTCATTAGTGGCCTTAATAATACCTTTAGCTTCATTTCTTAAAGCTTCCTCCTTTTTATGAATAATACTTAAGTCTGCTTTAATAGGCTCTACTTCATCTCCCTTCGCTTCAGAAAGTAACTCTACCTGTTTTCTTTTCTCCTCAAAGAGCTCTGCATATTTCTGTTCAACTTCTTGATATTTCGCTTTTTGCTCGGGATTTAAATAGACTTCTTCTTTCGCAGCATTATTGAAGAATACAGGTGATTGATTGAACTGATAAAAAACAAATACAAGTGCTCCTATAAACAATATTATGAATTGCATAGGAATCTTTAATAAGCCATTAAACATTAAACCTAGCCTACTTTCAGTCAATGATTTACCTGATAAATACCTGGCTACCTGAGATTGATCTGTCCCAAAGTAAGATAGCGCTACAAATAGTCCTCCTAACAGGCCAGTCCATAGAGTATACCTATTATTAAGATCTAATTCGGTATCAATCAGTTCTAACTTACCCATATGACCTGCAAGGCGCGTAGCTTCTACAATTCCAATGTCATCAGGAAGTAAGTGAATTACAAAAATACCAGCAGTAATCATACCTCCCATCATGATGATCATCTGGTGTTTTTGAGTTTGACTTACAGCTTTGGTTCCACCACTTACTGTATATACAATAACTAAGGAGCCAATAATAACGGTTGTATACACTAATGGCCAACCTAAAATGGTAGATAATATAATAGAAGGAGCATATATGGTAATTCCAGCTGCCAGGCCTCTCTGAACCAAGAATAAGAAAGCTCCTAATATTCTGGTTTTAAGATCAAATCTTGACTCAAGGTACTCATATGCGGTATAAACTTTAAGCTTATAATACATAGGCAAAACCCAGATACTCAAGATGATCATAGCTAAAGGGAGGCCGAAATAGAATTGAATAAAGCCCATTCCACTTTCAAAGGCTTGACCAGGTGTAGATAAAAAGGTAATGGCACTTGCTTGAGTAGCCATAATGGACAAACCTATCGTCCACCATTTCATTGAATTATCCCCTCTGAGATAGGATTCAATATTCTTACTGCCTCTAGTTTTATAAACTCCGTAAGCAACGATTAATAATAGCGTACCAAAAAGGACAATCCAATCAATTAAACTCATTTGAAATATTGGGTTATAGAATAAAACAAAATGATTAGACTAGTCAATACAATGATCAATAGCCAATAGAATCTACTCCACTTTCCTAAAACTGGTGGATGATTGTCCTCAAAGTCTTTTTCGTTTTCCATTGACGGAAATTAGAGCTAATTCATCAAAAACAAAAGATTGGTTTTGTAAACGGTAAAAATATTATACTAAAACTTAATGAAGTTTAATTCACCTTATAGACTTTTGACTCCCAAGGTCTAAGTTCATTATATGCATTTACCTCCTCATAATTATTAATTAATAAGGTCATTTCTTCTGGCAAATTAAAAGAAAGCGTATTATGCTTATCAGATAAATTTAGCAAAACCCAATAATTATGATGTTCATCCCATCTATTGAAAATAAATAACTCAGGATCCTCCACTAAATAACATTTATAATCACCATGAACTAATGTTGGATTTTTCTTTCTAACGGAAATCATATTCCTGTAGAAATTCAATACAGAATGAGGGTCTTCCTCCTGACTCTCAGCATTTATTAATTCAAAGTTATCATTGACTTTCAACCATGGCTTAGCATTACTGAATCCAGCATTCGATTCACTATTCCATTGAAATGGGGTTCTTGCATTATCTCTACTTTGTTGGTGAACCAATTCCATGAATTTTTCAGGATCACTTCCTTTTTCCATTGCATCCTTCCAGCTATTTAAGGTTTCAATATCCTGGTAATCATCAATAGATTCAAAGGCCACATTGGTCATTCCAATTTCATCCCCTTGAAAAATATAAGGAGTTCCTCTCATACTTAATAAAAGCGTTGAAAGAAGTTTAGCTGACTTCTTCCAATACATTCCATCATTGCCAAAGCGAGATACAATTCTAGGAAAGTCGTGATTTCCTAAAAATATACTTCCCCAACCTTTATCTTTAAGTTTTTCATCCCATTGGTTAAAGACTTTTTTCATATCAACTAAATCATATGGGATTGGATCATATTTACCGCCTGGTCCATTATCAATATACATATGACCAAAGTGAAATATCATATTTAGTTCTCCTCTATCTTTCCCAACATAATTAAGCGCATTATCTAATGTGATCCCTGGTCCTTCGCCTACAGTCATGCAATCATAATGTCGCAAAACCTCTTGGTTCATTTCTTTTAAATACTCATGAACTTTAGGACCGTTTGCATAATAATCTGAGATGATTTCTGTAAATACATTCGATTTTGAACTTGGTAAACCAGGCTTTTTGGAAATGAGACTTACTACATCCATTCGGAAGCCATCTATACCTTTCTTAAACCAAAAATGCATAATATCATAAATCTCCTCTCTTACTTTGGGGTTTTCCCAATTCAGATCAGGTTGCTTTTTTGAGAATAAATGAAGGTAATAAGCATCTGTCTCTTTACTATATTCCCAAGCATTTCCAGAAAAAAAAGACGGCCAATTATTGGGTAGATTACCATCTTCTGATTTTCTCCAAATATAATAGTCACGATATGGATTATCTTCACTTTCGGCAGAAGCTTTGAACCATCTATGCTCGTCAGATGTATGATTAGGGACAATATCCATAATCAATTTCATCCCCCTATCATGGATACCGTTAAGGAGTTTGTCAAAGTCTGACATTTCACCAAAATCAGTCATTATTTCTCTATAATCACTTACATCGTAACCATTATCATCATTAGGTGATTGATATATGGGGCACAGCCAAACCACATCAACTCCAATAGATTTTATATAATCTAATTTGCTAATGATGCCAGGTAAATCACCTATACCATCATCATTACTGTCTTTAAAACTTCTCGGATAAATTTGATAAACTATAGCTTCTTTCCACCAAGTCATAAATAATTAATTCTTTTTTTAGTTATTACCAGAACCAAATGACAATTGCAGCTGTCACAATAAGTAAAAGCAATGACAATACTCTGTAGTTTTTATACCAAGGCAAGCCTTCAAGCTCTTTTGTTTCGGCTCTAAATATTTGAATTGACCAAACCATATCATCAGTTTTTTCAGCTGCAGGAGGAGCAGTCATTAAACTCACTATGATTTGTATAAGCATTACTGCTAGCATCAATAAAGGTGCTTTATGAAGATAATGAATATCATTTAGTGCAGGCACTAAATCGAACACACTCGATAAAATAATGAAGACCGAAATCATGAATCCTCCTATTAATCCGGCAATAGCTCCATGACCATTTGCACGCTTCCAAAATAAGCCCATTAGGAATACTGCTACTATTGGGGGTGCAATTAATCCTAAAATGATTTGTAAATAATCGAATAAGGAACCAAACCTATCAATCTGAGGTGCCCAAAGTGCTGCTAATAATACCAAAACCAAAGTGGCAATTTGACCTGTTCTCACTAATTGCTTACTGCTCATATCAGGTTTTATACTTCTTACAAAATCCATTGTGATAAGTGTGGAGGATGAATTAAGTGTAGCACTAATACTAGAGGACATCGCTGCTAATAAACCAGCTATCACTATACCTAATAAGCCAGTAGGTAGTAAGCTGTAGATTAATAATGGATAAGTCATGTTCGGACAATCTGCAAGATTAGTACATAAAACCTCACCAGCATCGGTCTTCATATAGTAATTCAAGGGACTAATATCCATTCCTGAGAAAATAACGATTGCAATAATACCTGGTATTACCATGAAGAATAACACGGGAAGCTTTAATAAACCTGCAAAGATAGCTCCCCACCTACCATGATTAATGTCCTTTGCACTAAGTACACGCTGAACCATAAATTGATTATTCGCCCAAAAGTAAAATCCAAGTAGAGGTACACCAAATAACAATCCTGTCCAAGGCATATATTCGCTCTCAAGTGGACGAACTAAGCTCAAAATTTCATCTGGGTTTTTGCCTTGTGGTTGAATGCTTTCTAAGCCTGCCATCATACCTGACCAACCCCCCACTTCAGAAAAACAGAAATAGGTTAATACCATTGAACTTGCGAACAAAAGTAAGGCTTGAATTACCTCAGTATGAACCACAGAGGATAATCCCCCTGGAATAGTATAAGCAGCTGCCGCAGCCGCCAATATTAAAATAATAATAGTAGAATCTAATTCAGGGAAAATGATTTTCAATATCAAATTACCCGCATATAAACCAGAGGCTGTATCTATAATTACGTTGCCTATAATAGTAATTGAAGAGAAATAATATCGTGATCTACTGTCGTATCTTCTTTCTAAAAATTCAGGCATAGTATATACCTTCGATCTCAAATAAAAAGGCAAGAAGAAAATGGCAAAGAAAACTAGTACTACCGCAGCCATCCATTCATAATTGTAGACAGCCAGATTTGTATTGTAAGCTTCGGATGTTAAACCAATTAATGTATTACTTCCTATATTCGCTGCAAATAATGATATCCCTACTATGGGCCATATCATGTTTCTACCTGCTAAAAAGTAATCTTCTGATGTTTTTTGTTTTCCTTTTTTAATACCATACCAGATGATACCAACTAGATAAACTATTATAATACCACCATCAATAAGGCTTAAACCGATTTCTTTCATCTTTCCATAGATTTAATTAAAATTCATTTCATGCCAATCCCTTCAAATTTTCATCTTTCACTATTTCTTTATTCTACAACTGCTTCCTTTTCTTCCAAAATCTTCTTCATAGCTACAGCCACGCCATTTGTCCATCCAAAACCATCTTGTAAAGGATATTCTCCACCGCCTGCTTGTAAGCTGGTATCAGCTACATTATATTTTTCCATCATCTTTCCAGTCTCTCTATAAACCTTTTCATTTAAGCTTAACCATCTGTTGATTATACCCAAACCTTCTTCATGCTGACCGTAATTGAAGAAAGAATTTACCCCTATCCATTGCAATGGAGCCCAGGCATTAGGATAATCCCATTGCTGACCTGTTTCATTGGTAGTACTTACTAATCCTCCATCTAACAATAAGCTATCTTTAACTTGCTTTAATACCATTCTAGCCTTATCCTTAGGAGCAATTTTAGCGAATAACGGATAGGCTGTAGCCATACTCAAAACATCAGTATGCTCGTTATCCTTATAATTATAATCTGCATACCTTTTATTAGATTCATCCCATAATAAACTATTAATCGCCTGTTTTCTGGAATTAGCTTTCTTGAGGTAATAATCAGCACTATCTAATTGCTCATCCCAGTTATAAGCTTGCGCAATTTTAATTTCAAGGAAATATAATAATACATTTAAGTCAACTGGGATAATATCCGTGGTATGGATAGTACTCATTTGCTGTGGAGAAGCAAACCATCTGCTGCTATAATCCCAACCTGATTCTGCTCCTGCTCTTAAATCACGATAAGCTTTTACCGAATCTAAATTATTATTTTTAACAAGCTCATAATCTTCCTTAAATGATTCGGGTCTAGGCTTTGCATATTCATCGAAATATCTATTTAAAACGATATCATCTTCTAATAAAACAACTCTTTTGGATGCTGGATTTTCAGCCGTTAACTGCCCACTATTTTTCATCCAGAAATTATACTCTTTAGTTAAATAGGGTAAATAAGAAATAAATTGAGAACGATTATCACTTGTAAGCTCATCAACCATTAAAGCAAAAAAAGGTGGTTGACTTCTTCCTGAATAATAAATTCTATTTCCATTTGGAATAAAACCTAAGCTATCAATAAGAAATGCGAAATTATCTAACATATTAATTGCTAGTTCATCCTTCCCAGATGCTTTAAGACCAAGCATAGTAAAATAAGAATCCCAATAATAAATTTCTCTAAACCTTCCTCCTGGTACTATATATGGATTTGGTAATGGTATTAAAGATGATTTATTTACAGAGTCAGCTGGCCTTGTTAAAACTGGCCATAAACTCTCAATATGTTCATACATATCCTTTGAATCATCTGAACTAAAATTTGATTGTGGATTTTCAGGAAGTTCAAAATGCTTCAAAACAAATTTTTCAAGATCAAAATCCTTCCTTTTCTTTTCAGCCATGTAACTGATTCTAATTTTCTTAAAATCAGACTTTGGAGTACAATCAACGAAGGTCTTCGAATCTTCAAATACGCCTTCTAATTGAACTCTTTTAAATAATTCAGAATCATAAAATTCTAGAAAATCTTCTTTTTCATTACTAATCTTAACCTCATTCTCAGGTATTTCATCGCATGAAAAAGTGATTAATAATAGTAAAAATAAAAGACTGAAATAGTTAGGATATTTTTTCATCTTATTTAATTGCTATTGAATTATTTTCTCTAAAAGTTATTTTTTTTCTAATCTCCTGTGCAACTTGCTGACCTTGCCAAATACCTTCTTCAATGGCCTTACGGTAGTGAATTCCTCCATATAATCTACTCATAGCAGCCTCTCTGGAAGCTTCCATAAATGAATCAAATTCTCTAGATGGTAAGCCATATTTTTGTTCAGTACTGTCTACAAAATGAAAATTATCACCATAAACATCAGTCAAAGCATTAGCTGCAGCTGTAGAAATCACACTATGACCACTCGTATATTCAGGAAAAGGGGGAGTTTGTAATGTTGGGGTCCAATCTTCATCAATTCTTCTATTGATGATGGTCTCAGGCCTTATTAAATTAGACCTATATTTCTCATCCCAACAAGCAATAAAAGCATCTGCAAGAGCAATTGTTGTTTTTGCATAAGCATAACTACTTTCCATTAAATCAGAATCATGTGCTTTAGCTGCTATTTTTGTGATTCCCATCCAATGTCCACCAGGAGTTATTTTTTTAGTCGCGAACATAACATGGCCTGTTACATTCATCACATAAGGATTACAATCCCAAAAAGAAGCAATTTCCTTCTCCTCAGAGTTAGCATTTTTAACTACCTCATACACTTCCATCATCTCTTTATAAAATGGACTACCTTTCTCCATGCTGAATTGATATGGAGGTTGAGGAACAAACTGATCTGCACTATCTAGAACGAATGTCCTAATTTTATTCCAATGCGGTTCAATAGCAGCCATATAAGCAGGCGGTGTAGGCTCCCAATGATTTGGCTTATCACTTAAGGGATGTTTAGCCATTGTTCTAGTTTCTTTATAATTATCTTCATTAGCCCAAGCCTTTATGTGCTCGTGAACTAGCTTACCGTAAGCAATTGACGCTTCCCATTCCGCTTCTGTCAATCCCCTTTCTTCAAGTTTCAACTTCCACTCTGCTAACCATTCTTCCAACATATCCTCGGAAAAAATCAGCATTTTTGAGGTTAAATAATTAGCATATATACTGGCTATATCAATATTAACCTCCTCATTGGTATAATTTGGAATAGGAGTTAAACCATTAAGCTGACCCCCTAAAGATTTATAGCTGGAATCATTAGTAGCCAAAACTTCATAGGTAGCTACCGAAGGATAAACATATACTCTACTCGCTACAGGAGGTGAAAAAATATCGTGAACAGTAATATCTGTTACTTTTTGCATCAGGGAATGCAAGTCTGCAGCCTCAACCTTTGTTTTTTGATGAGGCTTTTCAGAGCATGAAAAAATTATTCCTGCCGAAATAAGAAAGATTAAAAATATACGCTTCATCACTATTAATTATCAGTTGTTAATTCTATTAATTTAAATTCACTATTGTTTGATGCCACAAGTAGCAAGGTCTTACCCTTAATTTTTATCGACTTGATGTTTCTCACCTGACTATCAAGTTTCAAATCTCTGACACTTTTAATAGTAAAAGTAGAATCCTGAAATGAAAATACAGTACCATACTGAGCATCATACTTTCCCATTTCAATGTTATTCTCATAAAAATTACCAGCACCTAATAGTTCCGGCTTTGTGGATTTTCCATTACTGACTATCTCTACTGCATTCAAAGTAGAAATCTGAAGTTCCATTGGTAACTTTTTAGCTTCAAAACCTTTATTTCCTTTATTTACATATAAATAACTTGAAAAGTCATTAGCTGAAAGCTTTTTAGCAGATTCTAACTGATCACTTCCAAATATGCCTTCAAGACTGGCCCTTGAAAAATCCTGTGCATATTTCCATTCTTTTTTCAAATAAGGCAATTGTTTCAATAATTCAGCATGATTAGCAAAGGGGATTTCTTTTCCTTTTAAGAAATAAGTCAAAATAGGATCATTTTGTCCATTCCCATCAAAATCTTTTAAATATAAATTAACAGGCTCTTCCTTGCTTGGCTTAAACCTTGAATTTTCACCTACATTTCCTGCTATAATATCTAGAGTACCATCTCTGTTAAAATCTTCAGCCATTACTGTATTCCACCATCCACTTTCTGAACTTATGGATTTCAATTCAAATCCATTCCCTAAATTGAACATCACTTGAATAGGCTCCCATTCTATTGCTAAAACTATATCCAGTCTACCATCACCATTAACATCAGCTGATGTTGCATCTGTTAGCATTCCAAGGCTGTTTAAAAAGGGAGCGGAATCATCATTTACTAAGCTAAATGTTGCATCTTGATTATTAAAATAGAGTTTAGAACCTGGATTCAAGCCATATCCATAAGGAACAGCTCTCCCTCCAAAAAACACATCTTGAAATCCATCATCATTATAATCACCCACAGTAACTGTAGAAGCTGTCATATTACTCTCAGGAAATATAAATTTTGAAGTAAATACTCCTGAACCATCATTTAAATAAAGTCTTTGCGCAGTATATTCTGAATTGGCTTTGTATTCGTTCCCACCCGAGGCTATTAGTAGATCCTGATCTCCATCATTATCAACATCTGCAAAAACTGCATCAACATCTTCAAATACACTATCATTTTGAATGAAATGCTGATCTGATTTAATGAATTGTCCTGATTCTTGTTGAATCCAAATTTGACTCGGCACTCGCTTCGATGATCCAAAGAAAAAATCCTCTAAACCATCACCATTTATATCGGCAACCGCTAAAGCTGGGCCTTCTGTAGAAACCATATGAGGCATTAAGGGTTCTCTGATAAATTCAACTAATTGATTTTCTTCATGAACTATATCAATCCCTAATGAATCCTGTATTTCTACAGCTCTATAATTATAATTTGATTTTCTGAGCGTAGAAAAATCATAGGAACCTAGCTCATCAGAATAGGATATCTGATGTAAGCTGTTCAGTTTTAAGGTACTAATGTCTTGAGATTTACCATTTGGCCAGATCAGTTGAATCTTATTGAGCTGACTACTGTCTCCTATTGCTATATGAAAATCATCCAGTACTGAACTTTGAAAACCTTTTACCGGATAGTACTCATAGCTCAATGTTTTGCCATTTTTTAATCTAACTATAACCCTACTTCCAATTGCATTAATATTACCTTTATAGCCAGTTAATTGCAGCTGCAAATAAGTTCCACTAATCCCTTTTTCAATACTGTTATTCTTATAAATAAAGGGTTTATCTTCTAAATTATTGACAATAATATCTAAATCGCCATCATTATCTAAATCAGCATAAACCGCTCCATTTGAATAAGATGATTTATTATTTGTTACTGATTCACTGATATCATTAAATGTTAAATCAGCATTATTAGAATAAAATCGATTAGGAAGCTTGATTTTAGGCATTTTCTCTACAATCTGAAGATCTTCCTTATCCACCATTCCCATTTGTGTTTTCATCCTTTGATCCTCATTTGAATTCATGAAATTCATATAATCAATATCATTCATTCTTCTAGGAATACCGTTCGAAATGAAAAGATCCTTATCCCCATTATTATCAAAATCCATAAATAAGGGAGCCCAAGACCAATCACTTGCATAAACATCCGCGTATAATGCGATTTCACTGAATGTTCCATTGTGATTATTCAATTGGAGATTATTTCTAGCAAATTGATCATTATAGCCAAAGGTCTTTTTGAATCTATATACATCAAAAGCGTCTTCTCCTAAACTACTTTTCAGGATTTGAGGATCATAAGGAAGCATGTCTAAAGAAATGATGTCATTGTAGGAGTCATTATTAATATCAGCCATGTCTACTCCCATGGAAAACCTACTTGTATGATTTATTTGTTCAGTTAAGCTTTCCTTGAATGTTCCATTTCCTTGGTTAATGTAGAGATAATCATTTTCATGGAAGTCGTTCCCAACATAGATATCAGGATAGCCATCATTATTAACATCTCCCACTACAACCCCTAATCCATAACCAATTACTGAACTATTAATACCACTTTCTCGAGTTGCATTTACAAATTTTCCATTGTCATTTCTAAAATATTTATCTCCTGCTACATCGCTAATTTCACCTTTAAAGTCAGTCCTTTTGCCGAAAGTACCATTTTGATGAATACTGTGATTCAACTGGAAGAGGTCTAAATCACCATCTTTGTCAAAGTCGGCAAATGCTGCTTGGGTACCAAATCCTGCAAAATCTAAATCATAAGCAATAGCCTCATCTTCAAAAACAGGAATACCATTTTCAATTTTCTTACATATAAATAATTGATTGGTTCCTTTTAATACTTCATGATCACCTACTACATTTACATAGATGTCTAACAATCCATCTTGGTTAATATCAACCACAGAAGCTCCTGTCGACCAATATCCCTCTCCTTTAATTCCAGCTCGATCACTGACATCCTTAAATTTAAAATTGCCTTGGTTTAAGAATAACTTATTCTCACCCATATTAGAGGTGAAAAATACATCTACTAAATTATCGTTATTAAAATCAGCTGCTGCAACACCCCCACCATTGTAGAAATACATATAATCAAAAAAAGAAAACTCAGTAGTTTGCTCTAGATTATTTTCAAAGTTTAATCCTGTTTGATTAGAATCCAATAACTCAAAATAGGAATCATCTGAATTGGAACAAGATGATATAAAAACTAAAAAGAGTAGTGATAGTACAGTATGTAATTTTGAACTTTTGATAAATCTAATCATATGTCTATTTAGATTTTTAATCATTATTTAATTCATTTTGAATAAGATCGAAGTATCATTATTTCTGCCAATGAGTAGATGTTCTTGACCTTGAATTGAAATTAAATTCATATCTCTCACATTCCCATCAATCTTTAGGCTCTTAAGCTTAGAATTAAGGGCAAAATTACCTTTACCATCACCGAATAGAATTAACCCATCATTCGCATCTAATTTTCCAAATTGTGGTTTAAAATCACTTTCGTTACCTGCTAATATTAAATCAAGATAACCATCCTTATTAATGTCTAAAAGCTGAATAGAATGTATGGCAGAAAATTGAACTTGAGCTGGGAGCTGAGCTTCACTGAAACTACCACCACCTTTATTGATCAATATTTTAGTTCGGAATGTATTGACTTCTTTATAATCAGCATTTTGAATCACCTCATTACCTAGTAATTCTTGTATAGACTTTTTACTGTAGTCTTCGTATTTCAAATTCTGCTTTTTCAATGCTGGTAATTGACTAATCATTTCACCCTTTTGTTGTATTGGCATATCTCTACCTCCAATAGTCCTTGTCAATATTTTGTCTCGGTCTCCATTTGAGTCAAAATCTTCAAGCCATATTTTTACTGGCAGCTCATTAGTAGCTGAAAAATAGAAATTATCACCTCTGTTCCCCACCACTAGATCCATCAAGCCATCATTATTAAAATCTCCAGTCTTAACTGTATTCCACCAACCTTTAGAATTGGATAGTTCTTTATTTTCAACTTTTTTAATTTGTCTACCTTCAATCTCGAATATTTCAATACCCATCCATTCTCCTACAATTATCAAATTTTGATTTCCATTTTTATTCAAATCAACTAAAACTGCATCTGTAACCATCCCTAAACCATCTAACTCTTTGGCTCTTCTGATGGTCATATCTTTAAAAACTCCATTCCCATCATTTTCGAGTAAATAACTTTTAGGACTTTGTCCATATTCTTGGGGCACAGATCTACTTCCAATAAATATATCCTGGTCTCCATCTTCATCATAATCAAAACTCAATACTACTGATGTATTATTTCCTGTCTCTGGTATGGAATTTTCTTTGATTTTAAATGATCTACTTGATGACTGAACATATAGTTTATCATGATATACTGGGTAATCCTTTGATTGAAAATTCCCACCATATCCAAAGTATAAATCTAATCTTCCATCTTGATTTGCATCAAAAGCATGAATTGCAGTTACTTCAAATTCATTATCTTCTAAATTTTGCTGTTGAAAACTGCCATTATTACGTTGGAAATATAACTGTGTATTTTGACCTTTTGCACCTCCTATCACTACATCTTCTAAGCCATCACTGTCTAAATCAAGCACTTCATGAACTGGTCCTTCCTTAGAAAGCATTCTCATGATTAAACCTTCATAATAATAATCAACATGCTGATCTTCTTCATGACTTATAAAATCATGATCTACTTGAGTGAAGTATTCTTCAGAATTTATTGACATCTTTCCTGGAACTGCCTTCTCTAGTTTATCTAAGGATTCAAATTGAATATTCAATAGAGTATCAATTGGTGCATTATATATTGCGCTAATTAAATTATTAGGCCAAGTAATTTTAATAGAATCAATCGAATTGATTGAACCTAATCCGAAATGTAAATTATAATCTACCGAAGATTGGAAACCTCTGCTTGGCATCATTTGTCTATAAAATTGATTGCCATCAGCATACAGCTGAACCTTTGTTCCTATTCCATCAATATTAGGTTTTTGATAAGCTAGTGCAACTTTCAAAAAATGTGTACTATCAGTTTTGGCATTGCTTTTATAAATACTGGAAAGTTGATTTAAATTATTCACAATAAGGTCAAGGCTGCCATCATTGTTTAAATCTGCATAAGCTGCGCCATTGGAAAATGTTTTTTGGCCAAGGCCCATTTCCTTTTCTCTATCATCAAATTGTAAGTCTCCAGTATTTATGAAAAGTTTATTGATTTGCGCATTACTAGGCATCTTTTTTAGCACATCTTCCATTTTATCCTTTTTGCCTGTAAGGACCATTTTTTGCACTACTTCATTTGCGAAGAAATCCATGAAGTCTGCATCGGTTACATCTTGATATACCCCATTACAAACAAAAATATCATTTAAGCCATCCATGTTTGCGTCAAACATAAGTGCTCCCCAACTCCAATCAGACTGAGCAACATTGGCATACCAAGCAATTTCTTGAAATGATTCACCAGTATTAAGTTGTAGTGCATTATGCATGTACTGGTGATAAAAATCTCTTCTTAATTTAAGTTGGTAAGTATTAAAATCTTCGAATTGTAATTTCTGCTTTATCAACTGGTCTGTTTCAGGAATCATTTCAGTTGTAAATATTTCTGGATAACCATCATTATTAATATCGGCTAAATCAGCTCCCATAGAAGCCAAGCTCATATGCCCCATCCACTTTTTACTATCTTCTGAAAAAGTTCCGTCTCCTTGATTGATGTAGATATAATCTCTTTCAAAAAAGTCATTCGATACATAAATATCCTGCAATTGATCTCCATTAATGTCACCAACCGTTACTCCAAGTCCAAAACCAATTAAAGAACCATAAATTCCCGCCTCTTTACTTACATCAATAAAGTTTCCGTTATCATTTCTTAATAGTTTATCTCCCCCTCCTTTTACAAAGTCTTTTACATTCCAATCTTCAGCATATAGATCTCTTTTATTACTATTATTTAAAGTATTTACTGGAATAAATGAGTTGTTGAGAATATAAACGTCTAAGTCACCATCTCCATCATAATCAAAAAAAGCAGCGTGGGTAGAATACCCATCATCATCTAATCCATATTCTTTGGCCTTTTCTGTGAAGGTATTATCTCCATTATTGATAAATAATTCATTGAAGGGTTTTTGATCTGCCTCATACCCAGCATTACTGATGTATATGTCTTTAAAACCATCTTGATTAATATCAACAATGCTAACACCTGTACTCCAGCCACCGTAGCCTTTGATACCTGCTTTATCAGTAATGTCTTCGAATTGAAAATTTCCTTTATTTAAGTATAATCTATTACTTACCTGATTTCCAGTAAATAAAATATCTTGAAGGCCATCATTGTTGATATCGATGATACCTACTCCGCCTCCATTGTAGAAATTACGATAGGAAAATATATTGAATTTATCTTTGTTTTGAACTTGATTAAGAAAAGTTACTCCCGTTTGAGTAGAATCAAGTAGTTGATATGTAGAATTATTTTTTGATGTGGACTTTTTATCCTCTAGCTCATGATCACAAGCTGAAAGGAGTAAAAAAATAAGACCGAAGAAAGTAAAAATTGAATATCTAAATGACATGTTTATTTAGGCTTTTTATAAGCATAAATGTATAAAAAAAGGATAACAGAATATAATCTGCTATCCTTTTTACACTTTTAACAAAAATATTAATACCCAGGATTCTGCTCTAAGTTAGGATTAGTACTTACAGCTGTAAGTGGGACTGGGAATAGAAGTCTGAATTCTTCTGACTGTGGTTTATATAACCATGGTTCTAAGAATTTACCAAATCTGATTAAATCCTGACGTCTCCAGAATTCAATGTATAATTCTCTACCTCTTTCATCAATAATATCATCATCAGAAAGAGTAGATAAAGGCGTTGCTTCTCTTAATTCTCGTAATTGATTTATCATTACTAAAGCCTCACTATTATTGCCAGATCTATGCAATGCTTCTGCCTTCATTAACCAAGCATCGGCATAACGCATAAAGATTTGGAATGGAGGTCCACCAGGGCCAGGACCTAATTCACCAGTTTCTTCATTTACAGTCGGAATTGGTGGGTATTTGATTAATCTGACTCCAGTTGCTTCACCATGACCTGTAATTTCCTCTGGCATTTCTTTGGTAAAAAACAATGGAGCTCCACCACGAGTCTGTAATGCTTCTCCATCGAAGTTATATTGCTGACCAAATAACATCCCTCTTCCTAAATTATCGTCTGGAACAAATCCTCTTCTTTCTTCTTGTCCACTACCTGGTGCATTAGTATCTTCAGGACCTTCAAATAATGAGTAAAACTCTGCAGTTGTTGCAAAGCCATTCCAGCCTCCTCCATTTAGAATAAAACTATGGTTGTAGTGCAAAGTATTTGCAATTCTGAAAGTTGACCCATTATCTCCAGTTATTAAATAAACTGCTTCTGAATTATCTGCTGGATTTTCGAATATGTCAAAATAGTCATCTTGAATTGAAAATCCTTCTGCAGTAATAGCATCAACATCTGCAATTACTTGTTGCATATCAGCCGATTCGGCAGCTGCACCACTACTTGCGCCATTTAATAAAATATGTTTATTTAAATAAAATTTAGCTCTTAAAAAATAGGCCGATGCTTTTGAGGCAACTCTTAAACCGTCAGGATTAGCTGGACCTGTAGATGGCAAATTACTAATTTGTGCATCAGATAAATCTTCAATGATTCTAGCAACTGCATCTTCTCTTGATAATATAATTGGATCTTCAATTACAGGAGCACTTGGATCTCTATCCGGAACTTTACCCCATAAATCTAAGATCAGAAAAGTAGCTAAAGCCCTCATATATCTTGTCTCTGCCTCTTCTTGTGGATCAGGATTAGACAATAATATTTGATTTGCTACAAAAGTTAATCTGTTGAGGTCATTCCAAGATCTTAATACATCGGGATTACTTGATGTCCATGTATGTTGATGAAATTGTCTCCAGCGTCCACCATCTCCCCAATCTGTTCCTCTTGTTGGAACTAATTGAGCATCTCCAGTAATTTCCATTAATCCATAGGTATTTTCTTGATTAAGTAGGGCAGCGCCAAAAGAATTATATAAATCTGTTAAATTTTCACTTACATTGACAGAACTTAAATCTTCATCAATTACTTCAGAATCGATTTCTTCTACTTCTAAGTCAGTACAGCTAAAGACTGTTACTGCTAAGGTTGCTAATAATATATTTTTAAAACTTCTCATTTTAATATTTTTTTAAAATGTAACATTAAGACCTACCGTTAAAGTTCGCGGTCTAGGGAATGGTGTGTAATCAATCCCGAAAGATGGTATACCATCTCTACTTGCCGTATTAGAAACCTCAGGGTCAATACCACTATAATTTGTCAATACAAATAAATTCTGGGCATTTGCTGAAAGTCTCATAGATTTAATAAAACTACTTTCTCCTAGGTTGAAATTATACCCAACTGAAAGGTTTTGTAATCTTAAAAAGTCTCCTTTCTCTAAGAAGTTAGTAGAAACTATAGGAGTATTTCCTTGAGCCTCACCACTCTCTAAAACTTCCTCAGTTACGTTTCTTCCTGTACCTAAGCTACCAGCAGTAAAGAAGGCATTAGCGGTGTTATTATAGATATGATGACCACCTTGACCATTTAGATATAATGCAAAATCAAAGTTTTTATAAGTAGCTGTAGTATTAAAACCGAAATTCCAAACAGGAATTGGGAATTGTCCAGTAAGTTGACGTTCTCCTTCCTGTATATTATTAAATCCGTCTTCATCAAATCCATCAGATTCGATCATAAAATAAGCAAACAATGGCTGATTATTGGCTATTTGTTGAGCAAAATCTCCTGAAAGTCCTTGACCAAAAACATTTCCTGTATTGAAAAAGAAGGCACCTAGGTTACGAACTTCATTATCATTTCTAGACACATTAAAGCCAATGTTCCAAGTTAAATCTCCATTATCAATCGCCACATAATCCATCATGAGTTCAAACCCTTGATTTATTACGTTTGCATCCAGATTTCTCCAAGTAAAATCTGTTGCCGCTGGCTGTGGAGAGAATATTTGTATTAATAAATCAGTAGTGTTTTTGTAGTAATAATCAATACTACCTGTCAATCTATTATTTATAAACCCAAAATCAAAGCCTCCATTATACATGGCTGTCTGTTCCCATTGTAGGTCAGGGTTTTCATACGCAACATTTGATCTACCTGGTTGTATAATGCTGCCGTCAGCATTTACATCTAAATCCCCAAAAGATTGTCTCCTTTGATGTAGATTATGAGGGATTTCCTGATTACCCGTTACACCATATCCTAATCTTAACTTTAGATTATCAAATGCATCCGATGCCCAAGCTTCGTCAGAAATTCTCCAAGCAAATGCTCCAGATGGAAATATTCCATATTTATTATTTCCTCCAAATCTTGTAGAACCATCAGCTCTTAAAGTAGCAGTAAATAAAAATTTATCGAATAAATTGTAATTTACACGACCAAAAAATGATTGTAATTCATTATAATTTCCAAAAATATTTTCTACTACCGAGGTAATAGGGATATTTCCCGGATTTCCCAAAGTAGGTGCATTACCAAATTGATTGGTAAAGTAATCATCATTGGAAGGACTATATCCAAATTGTTGATAATCGCCATTAATAGCCTCACGTACTATATTTCCAGCTTCAATAGTTTGGTCAATCATAGCATCTAAGTCCGAAGTATTATATCCGAATCCTCCCACAGTAGAACCTGTGAAACGGAAATCTTGATAAGAATACCCACCTAGAATATCCAGATTACCATCCCCAACTTTCTTGTTGTAATTTAAAAGTGCCTCAAAGAGCGTACTTCTATTTATGTTTTCTACACTATATGCTCTACCATTCCCTGTTATTCCTCTTGCATCAATTACTAAATCTCTAGAAATGGCAGTATTTCTAGTGGAAGTAGCATAATCTAACCCACCATTTATTCTGAAATTCAAACTTTCAGTAATATCATAATCAACAGATATATTTACTAACGCTCTGTTTGTTTCAGCCAAATCTTGGTTATATGCTAATAGATTATTTGGATTCAAAAATCCTGGCTCTTGAAAATCAGGACTGTAGGTTGGAGGTGCAATTAAAGCAGCTCCAAGTAAATCTCCTTGGAAACCTGCATTATTGGTAATCGGAGCGAAACTGTCATTCACTCTAGATACATTAGCAGAAGTATTAAATGTTAATTTATCATCTAATAACCTTTGATTCCAATTTACTCGTGCATTAAATCTCTCTAACGAGGCGCTCTCAACTATACCATTTTGGTTTTCATAACCTACCGAAGCCCTGTAATTACCTGTTTCGTAAGAATCAGCATAAGAAATATCATGCTTATTAGAAACTGCTGTTCTAAAAATCTCATCTTGCCAATCAGTATCAGCATCATCAAATCTAACGTCTTCAGGATTTGATCCAAGGTCTTCTACTCCTTGAAGATATTGCTCCTTATTCAAAAGATTGTATCTGTTAGCTGGTGCAGAAATACTTACATTGGCATTGTAAGTAATTTGCTTTCCTAATCCTTTACCGCTTTTGGTAGTGATTAAGATAACACCATTTGCACCTCTTGCTCCATAAATAGCAGTAGCAGACGCATCTTTAAGGATGTCCATACTTTCTATGTCATTGGGATTTAAAAAGTTTAATGGGTTTCTTGGAGCAGAAGTACCTAAACCTCCGTCTGGGCCACCAGCAGTAACATCATTTCCTGACAAAGGAATACCATCTACAACAAATAATGGATTATTACCATTTCTTACGGATGAACTACCTCTGACTCTAATATTCACACCAGCACCTGGTTCACCACTGGCAGATGTAATTTGCACACCAGCTGATTTACCCTGAATCAATTGCTCAGGTGAGGAAATAACCCCTCCATTGAATTCTTTAGAACTAACACGTTCTACCGCTCCAGTAGCATCCCTAGCCTCCACTTGGCCATAACCTACTACCACAACCTCAGAAAGCTGTTCAACATCTTCCTCTAGCTTAACATTTACTACACTTCTACTTCCCACATCAATTGTTTGTGGTTTGTAACCAATGTAAGAGAATTTCAACTTAGCATCTGAGGGTACAGATAGTTTATAATTCCCATCGAAATCAGTAGTAGCACCATTTGTTGTGCCCACCACTAACACGTTAACGCCAGGTAAACCTTCCCCGGTCTTTGAATCTGTTACCGTACCGGTAACTGTCCTATCTTGTGCATAAAGGTTTCCCAGGGAAAACCAGCATACACTTGCGATAATTAGTAAAAAGTGTCTCATGAATTTTTAAATTTAGCCGTTTAATTGTTCAATAAGTGCTAATCAATTATAAAAATCAATTATTACTTATATCATTACACTTTGTATATTTAATGTGTTTAACAATAATTAAACATCAATGTAAAAATTACATCTAATCTCTGCAAGACTTTCAGTGTAAATTGTACACTTAGTCCCTTACGTAATCGTTTACGTAAATATTTTCTACTTTATTTATAATCTTTCTAAATAAAAAAGGGCTTTTTTGTTAAAATAATATAAAAATGAGTAAACATAACATTAGGTTAAAAGACATAGCAAAAGAATTAGGACTGAGTGTCCCCTCAGTTTCTCGCGCTTTAAACAATAAACCTGACATCAGCGAAAGCACTAAAAAAAAGGTATTTGAATTAGCAGAGAAGCTTCATTATCAGCGAAATGAATTTGCAGTTAATTTCAAAAATCAGCAATCCTTCATTATAGGAGTTATCATTCCCCAAATCGTGCATCACTTTTTCTCAAATGTTATTAATGGCATTATTACAGAAGCAGAAAAAGCGGGTTACGGCATTATGCTATATCAAAGTAATGAATCCTATCAATCAGAATTGAGAGGGGTTCAAACCTTTCAGAGAAGTATGATAGATGGACTTATTATTTCATTATCAGACAGCACCACCAATGTAGATCATCTTAGGAGTTTGCAAAATCATAATGTACCCGTAGTAATGATTGATAAAGTAAGCAATGCTCTAGAAACGGCTAAGATTATTTGCGATGATTTTAAAGGGGCTTTTGAAGCAACTGAGCATTTAGTGCAAATTGGCAAAACTAAAATCGCCCATATCACAGGCTCATTAGAGCCTCATACTACAAAAGAAAGGTATAGAGGGTATAAAGCTGCTTTGAAGCAACATAATCTCGAACTCAAAGACCAATTTATTAAAAAATGTAATCTAGTATCACAAGATGATGGTTTTAATGCCACTCTTGAACTTATGAAGCAGCATGATAAACCTAACGCAATTTTTTGCGCTACTGATCCTGCTGCAATTGGAGCCATTAAAGCCTTAAAAAAATTGAATATAAAGATTCCGGAAGATGTGGCCGTGATGGGATTTAGTGATTGGAATATGTCTTCTGTTATTGATCCTCCCCTTTCATCTGTAATTCAACCCGACCAAGAAATGGGCAAAAAAGCTGTACAATTAATTATAAATGAAATTGAATTGAGCAAACAAAATAAACCCGTACAGTATAAGACCCACGTAATGGAAACCTCCTTAATATTACGTGAATCTACATTGGGCAATAAAAATGAATGATTTTTATGCTGGTACTTTAATCATTTTCAAATCAATCAGTTTTGATTCTTCATAACCAATTGATAAATATCCAAAAACTCCACCCGCTGCTTCTGCAACTCTTTTTGCAATATCCTTCATGGATTCAATAAACTGAACTGCCCAATCTTTATCCACTTTAGTTAATATTGAATTTAGTCTTTCTATTTCTTCTATAACCTGCTTACTTCTTACTTCTGCTTCCTGAGGATATGAATTTAATAACTCATTTAAACTCTCTTCAAAATCAGGAGCTACCTCCTTATAATAACTTAATAATTCTTTCCTGGCCTTACTTTGCTTAATCTTCGTAACATTAACCGCCTCCTTTAATTCACTTTTGCTTATTTCCTCATCAGCGCCAGCGATTAATATGGTCACCATAGCCGGTATTTTTTTTAATAGATCTAGTTCAGACTCATTTAAGTTTTGAAGTTCTGGTATCATAGTTTTTTGTTTGATTTATCAGCAATATAAATAATCAGTGAAATAATTGACACGATTTAGGAGAGAAAAAAATTATTTTCGATAAATAAAATCAATACAACTACTAAAAAATCATTTCGGGAAATCCTTATGATGATTAATCGCCTCTATTTGGTGCTGATGATGTTTCATATGAGAAACAAAAAATTGTAGGCATTGAATTACATTTTGTTTACCTACCGCAGGGTGCATAAAGCAGAAGTGATTAATTTTATCTGTTGGGAAATCCTGCAAAAAGCTTAACAAGTCTTGATCTAACTTTTGCCATTGATGACCAAATTCATGAGCATCATCTCTGATGTCAAGATTTGATTTATTATCAGATAATACTTTGGGTGCTTTAAATTTCTTTTTGGAATTCAAGCGATTTACTAACAGCATGGTTTTCAGTTCTGCCTTTAATCCGAGCTTTTCATCCTTACGGTTGAAATCAAAATTCTGAAGAAATTTTAAACTTAGGGATTCTGAAGTGTAAAGATGTTGCATAACTTGTAACATTGACCAAGCATTTTCACTGGGCTGGAAATTCAATTGATCATCATTAAATACTTTTAATAAAGCATCATAATATTGTTTACCATTCTCATAGCGCTCCCAATGTTTTTGAATTTTTGAATGCATAATTATATAGTTTTATACTAAGCCAATTTAAAGGTTTAAAATTTTAAAATGAAGGATTATTTAAGACTAAAAGTCATCCAAACAGGCAGGTGATCTGAGATGTCTCCAGCTACTCTTAATACATCTGAGTCAATTTTAGAAATCTTGTTTTTATTATAAAAGATATAGTCTAATCTTTCGTAAGGTTTATCAGTATTGAAAGTAAAATACTTAGCTTCACTTTCTAAATATCTATCCTTTTCAATAGCCTCTCCAATATTAGGGTCAATTAAAAATAAACCAATCGTTATTTCCTCTTCCACTATATCAGAAGCGAAGGGTGGACGACTATTAAAATCCCCAATTAATAGAGTCGGGTAATCAGAAGAATAAGACTTATAAATATTATATACTTTTTTAGCTTGTAACTCTCTTGTCTCTTTATCGAAAGCCTCTAAATGAACGTTCATAATAATTAAAGTATCAGAACCTACTTGCACTTTAGTAATTTGTAATAATCGATCAAGATAAAAAGCATTATAGTAAAAAGGTGCACTAATTGGTTTTCTTAATGTGATAAATTCATTAGATAATATTTGCATTTTACTTAGAATACCTTGCCCAGATAACATCTTTCCAAAATGATTTCGAACTGGTAAGTATGGGAATGGAACATAGGACTTATCCCAGTTTACCGCATAAGCTCCTTGATAATAATTTAAGTAATTTCCTAGGCTATCAAACTGATTAATATTATAACTCCGAGAGGAAAAAAAATCCACTTCTTGCAAACCGATAAAATCATAATTGGCACTATCTAATATTCTAACAGATCGATCAAAATTATCTGTAAAAAGAGATTGTTTTCTATCTACCGCTAGGTTATTGGTCATACCCGATAAGTAACCAATATTGTAGGTCAATATTGAAAGGGTATCCGATGAAGACTTTAGCTCATTATTATAGTTTACAATTTGATCATATTTATCATCATCAGAAAAATTGGAACTGCCCCAAAAATAAAAAGTCACAATACTCAAAACGAGTAAAGCTAATAGTGTTAATAATATTTTTTTCATAGAACGATATTAATCAAAAAGAAGCACATCTTATAAAAATGAAACAGATGAACATAAAAAAGCAAAATATATTGATTTAATTATTTCAAGAAATAAAAATTAATACATAAAACATATCCCAGCGAAACCATAATAGTTATAGTAATAAATCCATCTATGAAGTTTAATCCCTTGATGTTCACTCATTAGATTAATAATATTATTAGAGTATAAAAATCTATTTGATTAATTGTAAAAACATTACAATAAGGGATGAAAATAGCCAATTACACCACTAAAATGTCTTCCAAATAATATTTTGCACAGGAATCAAAAACTAAAAGATTACTCAAGTTCATATTTAAACTTATTATTTATTAAAACAATATTAATATCTCATTATTAATATTTTATAAGGACTTAACTAATCATTAACTTGAATACTAATAAGCTGACCAAATTTTCTTCTGAGAGCATAATCAAGGGAGGCAATATGAAAATCCTTTACAAAGCGATTTAGTTTTACCGAATTTCTATCCATATCTATAAAATACAATTACTAAATACTTACAACACATATAGGAGTATAATGAAAAATGTATAATTAATTAATATGGGAGATTTTTGAAGTCAGACTCTAGATCATATCCTATATAATTATTTTAAGAGAAGACTTTAAAAATTAATTTTTACAAAACCCTACTCCTATTCAGTAAGTTTGTAGCAACTGAACAGATATTTCCTATCATGAAAAGCTTTAGCAACATCCATAAGTACAGAGAGCATTTCGAACACCTTATCCAGATTGAAAGAAAAGCAGAGATGGATTTTCATCTTAACGAAATCTTAATGCTAAACGGCAGGCAAAGGGAACGAAAAGGAAGAGCAATACTAGGGCTTAATGGTAGAGATGCTGGGACTGGAATTGGAGGTATGTATTTAGTAAAACTGGTTAAGGGTTCCGGGATCTCAGAGAATGAAATATCTAATGGGGATATCGTTATTATTTCAAAGGAGAAACCAACAGGAACAGAAGATCAAGCTACGGTAATTAGTAAGACTAAAAGAAGCATTACGATTGGGTATAATAAGACTCCCCCATATGTAGTTTATGGTAAAAATTTACGACTAGATTTATTCTCGAATGATATTACTTTTCAAAGAATGAGCGAAGCCTTAAGTGTAGCAGAAAAGAACCCCAAAATTCAAGAATTTCTAAAATCAAATATTGACTTTTTCAAAGATCATAATGAATCGGAAATTAGTATAGAATTAGACAAAAAGCTAAATGAAAAACAAGTTAGTATAGTCAAGCAAGCGAATAACTCAAATGATATTTTTCTAATACATGGCCCTCCCGGAACTGGAAAGACTACTACCCTATCCTATCTTATAAAAGCTTTCCATAATCAGAAAAAGAAAATCTTAGTAAGCGCTCCATCGAACACTGCTGTAGATAACATTTTAGATAAATTACACTCCTTAAATATACCTTCTACCAGAATAGGGAATCCTGTAAGGATGGATGAAAATTTACTGAGCTTAAGCTTAGATGTGAAATTACAAGACCACCCAGATTTCCAACAAGCTAACAGTATTTGGAATAAAATCCAGATCTTAAAAAAAGAACAAGAAGACTATATTCCTGCTACTGGGCAAAACAGAAGAGGTCTGAGCGATCATAAAATAATACAATTAGCAAATAGCAAGAAACCGTATAGAGGTATCCATCAATCCAAGCTTAGAAAGATGGCAAAGTGGATACAAATTCAGCAACAGATTAATAAAAGTTTTGATGATGCCAATGCTTTACAAGCCAATGCTATTGAAAGTATTTTAGAGAAAAGTGATGTTATTTGTACTACGAATTCTTCTGCTGGAAGCGAGTTATTGAAGGACATTATTTTTGATATAGTCTGTATAGACGAAGCTACTCAATCCACCGAACCCGAAGTATTAATTCCTTTGGTAAAAGGAAAAAAATGGATCTTAGCAGGTGATCATAAACAACTTCCCCCTACCGTAAAAGCACAAGAAGCTGCTCAACTTAATGTAAGCTTGTTTGAAAGATTTCAATCTGAACTGCCAAAAGATAGAATGGATATTCTAACGATTCAGTACAGGATGAATAAAGAAATAATGAAGTTCTCAAATGAACACTTCTATTCTAATCGCCTTAAAGCTCATCCTTCTGTAGCCCATCATAATTTAAAAGACATGCTGGGTTTCGAACCCTATCCTTACATAGATCCTATTATAGATGATGTTTTAAAAGCATCAAAACCCATAGTATTTATCCCCTGTGAAGAAGGAGTAGAGGAGCAATTAACGGATAGTTTCTCCTATTACAATAAAGAAGAGATTAAGCTAACTAAAAAGATTACGGATGCATTACTTTCCTCTAGGCTTTTTCCTGATGATATAGGAATCATTTGTCCTTATGATCAACAAGTATCTCGCTTAAAATCAGAAATGCGAGATTATCATATTGAAATTAAATCAATAGATGGTTTCCAAGGTCGTGAAAAAGAAGTAATCATAATTAGCCTAGTTCGATCAAACCAAGAAGGAAATATAGGCTTCCTCAGGGATTATAGACGATTAAACGTTGCATTAACCAGAGCTAAAAGAAAATTGATTATAATAGGAAACCCTAACACTATCAAGCAAGATAAAATGTATGAATCCTTATTAAATATGATAGGTCATGCTTAATTTGGTCCCTTATGATTGAAAACATTATCCATTATAGCCTACATTTTATTGCACCATTAGGAATTGCCTACTTGTATAATAAGCAAAATTGGAAGCAAGCCTATATTGTTTTATTAGGCACTATGTTGGTTGATTTAGATCATCTACTTGCTTCTCCTATATTCGACCCTAACAGATGTAGCATTGGTTTTCACCCACTGCATTCCTTTTACGCTATTCTCATATATTTCTTTCTCCTTTTCCCAAAACGTAGCAGATTGGTCGCAATAGGATTGCTTTTTCACATGTTTACTGATGGATTAGATTGCTTTTTGCAGGGCACCATTTAAAGACTCTCAAAAGGAAATAAGAGCGGTAAGAAGATAGTCGCTAAAATCCAGAAAAGAAGATTTAACATCACCCCTACCTTTGTAAAATCAGTAAACTTATAATTGCCAGATGTATAAACCATGGTATTAGTCTGATAACCAATTGGAGTCATAAAACTAGCCGATGCAGCAAAAGTAACTGCCATCAAAAATGGGGTGGGTACTAAACCTAACTGAGTACTGATAGCAATTGCAATGGGTGCCATTAAAGCTGCAGTTGCATTATTAGACATTAATTCGGTTAAAAATGAAGTAGCTAAATATAACCCACTTAAAACAATTACAGGACCAAATCCGCCTAATTGACTAATTAATCCTCCTGCTATTTTCTGATCTAATCCGGTATTACTCAAAGCCACACCAAAGCTTAAAACACCAGCTAGAAGAAAAACTATCTTCCAATTGATGGCTTTATATACCTCTCTCATGCTGAGCACATTTAACAGTACTAAAGCTACTACACCAGCCATAACTGATATCACAATATCTAGTATTCCAAAACTAGCTAAAGCAATCACAATCCCCAATATACTGGTGACTAGCATAAATTGCTTTTTATTGAAATCTACCATATGATCAGAAGATAATAGAGCAAATGGCGCGTTTTGACTCATCTCTTTTTTACGAAGTTCCTTCACATAGTGAGACTTCACCTCTGCTAAAAGTACATCCCCAGCTTTTAGCTTTATATCATATAAATCTTCATGAATTACTTCCTCTCTATGCCGAATCGCTAAAGGAGATGCTCTATACCGTCTTCTAAAGTCCAATTCCGAAAGATTTTTACCATCAAATTCGGAATTAGCACTCACCACCATTTCAACTAATGAGGAACCTGTGCCTTTTAGATTATCACCCGCCATTTTTAGCGATGATCCTTCCAATACTTTTGCTCTACTTTTTAATTCCTTGATGTTTGAGAGATTACATCTCACTTTCAATACATCGCCTGCATTTAATATAAAATCCCCCTGAGGTAAATTGTATCGAGTTCCACTTCTATTGATTTCTAATATATCAATCCGTAAATCCTTCACTAAAGAACTTTCCATAATGGTTTTACCAATAGAATCAGTATTCTCTTGTAATTCTATTTCAGTCAGATATTCACGCATCCCAAATTTTTCTTCTAGGTCTTCACCATTTTTTCTGTTTTTAGGTAAAATTCGTGACCCTATCAGCATCATGTACATCGTACCAACAATGACCAATATAATCCCGAATGGTAATAATTGGAACATTGAGAACCCTTCAAAACCAAAATCTTGAGCAATACCGCTCACTAACACATTGGTTGAAGTACCGATATAAGTACAAGTTCCTCCAAAAATAGAGGCAAATGACAATGGAATTAATAACTGAGAAGGGCTCCTACCTGTGCTTTTAGCGATTTGAATCACTACTGGTATGAATACCGCAACAACGGGAGTATTATTAATAAATGCTGAAATAAGAGCAATTAAAAACATCATAAGAACCAAGCCAAGCCTAAAATTACGCTTAAAAATGTCTGATAATTTATAGGCAACAAATTGAAGCGCTCCTGTTTTTAATAATGCAGCACTCATTACAAACATAAAAGCAACTGTAATGGTAGCGGTATTGCTAAATCCTTTAATCCCTTCTACTGGAGTAATCACTCCCGTTATAACCAAAGCACAAATGATTACGAGTCCGATTAAATCTACCGACAGCTTTTCAGTTACAAAAAGAATGATTGCCAATAAAATAATGGCAAGAGTTGCAATAGTTTGAAAATCCATAGTTTAGGTTTAGCCAGCACAAATATAGAATGAAATTCTATAAATCTACTAAACCTATAGAGAATTAGATTTAAAGGACTTTACTTGGTTTAATTAAGAAGCTAGTTTTGATAAAAATTGAAAAGGTGAACTCTCAGATTTACGCTCACCGAATTGCTTCTTTAAAAGAATAAACTCCTTTTGGTAATTTGCTGGAAACGCATTTCTAATCGCATTAACATTTTTGATATTGCTTATTAAATCAACATCCACTCTATCATAAGGTAATCCTATCATATTGCAGATATCCTCTCCTAATAAATAGCTCATCATAGTGGTAGAAGGAAATGGAAAAGGCAATGGTTGACTTTTAATATAATTTTGGAGATTGACTGCCAGCATCTCCCCTTCTTTAGAGTACTTGAAATTTCTTTGCTTTATTTTTTGCTCTAAAATAAAAGCATCTTGATTAGTATCTGGTAACCAAGCATTCTGAATACCTAGCATTTCACCTATCATATTCCAGTATTGAATATAGGTTTGAGATTCCTCAGAACTTATTGTGTATCCTAATTTTCTAAGTCCGCGAATTGCTATTAATGAAAATGAAAGATTAGTTCCAGCCATATCCTCCTGATTCACTGGATAGCCAAAGTCATCTTTCCACTTTCCACTTTTCAATAAATGGTACCGAATTGCAGCATGCATTAAACGCACTTTAGCAATACTTATAAATCCTTTTCCATTAGGTTGAAATGCTTCAGGACTACACACATCAAAAACAAACTCCGCTGTTTCAGTTAATCTCTTTTCGGGTTGCTCATATATTCTCTTTGAAAAGCTTAGCACTTTGGCGCCCTCAGCAGCTGCATAACAATATGGAAGTGAAAGCATACCTAGGCAAAGCATAACAGGTGCTGCATGCTTTAAGTAAAATGCAGAACCATTATCCGCTAAAATCTCATCTACCTTAGATGATTTAATATCGGAAAAATATTTACTTAAAACATCGGGAAAATCTTTAGGAATAGCCTGATTATTATAGATCAATTGATTATATGAATCAGATTTTAGCGGATTAAATCCGGTTTCGAAAAGAATCTTTACAGTTTTATCTGCTAACTCATCGCCCTGCTTTCGAGCAAGAGCCAATTCGGTATTTGGGTATTTAAGTTTTGTAGTGCTCACAACAAACTAAACAGATAATGAGGCAAATTGATTAAATAAATTTACATAAAATCATTTTTCAATATCTCCCATCTGAATATTCAAGGCCTTAACACTAATTTGTATTTCGATAATAGATAAGAGAAGTGAAATCATCAACAGGACTAATGAAAAGCCAAATATTATACTCCCTGCCATTTGATGCTCTTGATAAATCGTAAACATACTCACCACACAAAAGAATAAGGATGATATACCTAATAACTGCATATTTCTTATTAAAAGAACCCGTTTTTTTAAATTAGAAATTTGAGCTTTAATTTTCACATCATTCTCCTGCATATAGCGGGCATGTAAACTTCTAATTAGATTCGCTATTGCTAAAAAACGATTAGTATAAGCCAACAATAACAAAGAAATCGCTGGGAATAATAAAGCTGGTGTGGTTAAGGAAATCGTCATTCCATTATAAATTCATTTTCTTTAATTCTGAAACTGCATAATCAACGGCTCTAGCGGTTAGCGCCATATAAGTTAAACTTGGATTTTGACATGCTGATGAGGTCATAGCAGAACCATCGGTAACAAATACATTGGGAACTTCGTGAAGTTGATTATGGCTATTTAACATGGATGTTTTAGGATCACGCCCCATTCTGGCGGTACCCATTTCATGAATACCAAAACCAGGCACTGCTTTCATATTGACAGTCTCAATATTTTTCCCGCCAGCTACTTCCAACATCTCAGCGCCTGTTTTCATCATATCTTTTCGCATATTATGTTCGTTTTCTTTAAACTCACAATCAATATGCAAGGTAGGCAAGCCCCATTTGTCTCTTACATTTTCATTTAGGGTTACTTGATTATCTTCATAAGGCAAAGTTTCCCCAAAAGGCATAAAAGACATTTCCCAGGGACCAGGTTTTAATAAAGCATCTTTAAATTCAGCTCCAAAACCTGCTAATCGATTCCCATACCCCCATCCAGCTCGATTTCCACCTCCTTGGAAGCCATAACCTCTAATAAAGTCAGGATGTTTGCTTTTAATATTTTGAAAACGAGGCACATAAATACCATTTGGACGATAACCCGTATGATATTTATCATTAAAGTCATCAAATTGAGCCTTCACATAAACTTCAAAATGATGATCCATTAAGTTCTTTCCTAATGTTCCGCTTGTATTTCCTAAACCTTCTGGGAATCGGTCACTTCTTGAATTCAGCATAATCCAAGTAGAGCCTAATGTAGAAGCACAGAGAAATATTACTTTCGCATAATACTCATGATATTCGTTGGTTTCAGCATCAATTATTCTAACGCCTTTTGCTTTATTGGTACTATCATCCAGAATTACAGATTCTACAATAGAATTGGGCCTTAAAGTCATGTTCCCTGTAGCCGTTGCAGCGGGTAAGGTTGATGAATTACTACTAAAATACCCCCCATATGGACAACCTCTACTACACAGGTTTCTATACTGACATTTGGTTCGATTATGCTTATTTTCTGTAAGGTTTGCAGTTCTACCAATAGTCATGAAACGGTCATCCCAATTCTTTTCGATAGCCTTTTTAACCTTATCCTCCACGCAATACATATCCATAGGAGGTTGGAATTTTCCATCTGGTAGTTGGGCATAACCTTCATTTCTTCCAGAAACTCCAATAAACTCTTCCACTTTATCATACCATGGCGCTAAGTCTTCATAGCGGATAGGCCAATCCACCCCTATACCATCTTTAGCATTGGCTTCAAAATCCATAGGCGACAATCTATAGCTTTGTCGTCCCCAAGTTAAGGATCTACCTCCTACATGATTTCCTCTAATCCATCTGAATTCTTTGTTATCTGGAGTAGTATAAGGATTTTCTTTATCGTTTACCCAGAAATGCTTGGTAGCCTCATCAAAGGCGTAAGTCTTGCTTTGTACGTAATATTCCTCCTGTACTTCCTGAGATTCTTTCCCCCTGTGATCAAATTCCCAAGGGGCTTTATTCATAGTAGGATAATCTTTAATATGCTCAACATTCCTACCGCGCTCTAATACTAAAGTTTTTAATCCTTTCTCGGTCAATTCTTTTGCTGCCCATCCGCCAGAAATACCTGATCCTACCACTATAGCATCAAATTCATTACTTTTTTTACTCATCCCTGAAAATAATTTCCTACCCTTAATTTTTGATTTGATTCCATAGGTTCACATCCAATTAATTGGGATGGAACTGGCATATAGTCCAGATGCTTAGTCATGATTTCTTCTGAAGTGAAATATCCTAATAAAACTAGCTCCTTAAGCATTAAGAAGAAAGGCTTTTCATTAGGATCGTTTTCAAATGACAAATATTTAATTTCGCTTTGCAAGCTAAAAAGAGCATCATATTTCTCTTCATTATTTAGATCAGTGAATATCTTTCCGTTTTTCAATTCACAATTTTTTTCAAAATTATCTAAACCCTCTAAAAACTGTTGCTGCTCTTTTTTATTATATACTTCAGCCACCATCTTATCTACAAAAGAATCGACTCCTACATCTAGTGCACCTGGAGTGTCCGTTTTAGGCAAAATTTGATCCGCTAAAGCCGCTATTAATAAGGCTTGTTTTTCATTAAAGAACTTGGGTTTCCATCCTAGTGGCTTTTTAGATTCGCAGGATTGAACTAAATGCATCAACAAGGGCGAAGTAGCCGCAAATCCCAATGCCAAGCCTGTTTTTTTAATAGCTTCTCTTCTATTCATTCTTCAATTTTTCGATATCAAATTTAATAATAACTAAGTTATTGTTTAGTTTCAAGAAATCAGAAATGATTTCAGTTAAAGATTTTATAAATGGTGGAATTTATCCATCAGCCTAGATAGATAAAAACATCAAAATATTTCAGTATGAGTTCAGAATTAAAAATGGGAATGATTGGCGGTGGCCCGGGGTCTATGATTGGAGATATACATAGAATAACCGCTACTGCCAGTAAAAAAGCTAAACTAGTATGTGGAGCTTTTAGCGCAAAAAAAGAGAAATCATTAGAAAAAGGAAAAGATTTAGGTTTAGATGATTCAAGAATTTACGGCAGTTATGAAGAAATGATTGAAAAGGAATCACTTCTAAGTCCGGAAGACCGAATGGATTTTGTTGCCATTGTAACCCCAAACTTTTTACACGTAAAACAAGCTAAAGCTGCATTAGAAGCTGGTTTTCATGTGATATGTGACAAACCCTTGGCCTTTGATTATTATGAAGCCAAAGAATTTCAGAAAGTAGTTGAAAACACCAAGGCTCAATTTGCTATGACTTATACCTACAGAGGTTATCCTTTATTAGAAAAGGCGGAAGAATTAATTAGTTCTGGTCATTTAGGTGAAATCAGAAAAGTAAAAGTAGACTACTCACAAGGTTGGCTTTCACAATTAATTGAAGCCGAAGGTCACAAACAAGCCAGCTGGCGAACTGATCCAGAAAAATCGGGTGTTGGCGGTACTATTGCAGACATTGGAACTCATGCATTTAACTTATTAGAATCTGTTAGTGGATTAAAAGTGAAAAGTTTAATGGCTGATGTTTCAATCCTAGTAGATGGAAGGAAAATTGATGATGACACCAATGTACTTTTAGAAATGGATAACGGAGCAAAGGGATATCTATCCTGTAGTCAAATATGCACAGGGGAAGACCAAGATTTAAGTCTTCACATTTATGGTAGTAAGGCTGGTTTAATTTGGAATCATAATGAACCAAATGAAATTACAATCAAATACCCTGATTTTAAAGAGGAAAAAATAAAAGGACTTGATCATGAATTAGGTGAATCACATGAAATTCATATCCCAGGACATTCACCATATTTTACAGAAGCATTTCAAAGAATTTACGATGGTTTTTATGACACCATCCAAAATGGAATCGATAATGACAAATTTGTAAAAGCCAATATAAATGATGGCGTAAGAGGCATGCAGTTTATTGAAAAAGCAATTCAATCCTCAAGAGAAAAAAAATGGGTTATTTTTTAAAACAATTCTTATCAATCCAAACATATTCTTAACTATTTATGATGAAAGATCTAATCATAAACAGATCTTACCGTTCAATAATAGATTCTAAAATTAAGGTAAAACCTAATAAGCAATTCACTGTTGTCTTTTGAATTAAAATGGTAATTTCACCTTTTTTAAAAATCAATTTATGAAACCAAGCGTAGACCCTAATAACTTTAAATTCTCAGAATATATTCAGGTAAGATGGACTGATTTGGATCCATTAGCCCATGTAAACAATTCAATATATATACAGTATTTTGAAATAGCTAGAGGTAGATATATGTTGGAAGCAGCTCCTAGCTGGGATTGGCACAAAGACATGTTTTTATTGGCCAATATCAATTGCGATTATTTACAGGAATTAAAAATTGGCATGCCCAAAACCAAATGCTGGGTAAGAACAAAGGAAATGGGAAAGAAAAGTTTTGTAATCGAGTACATGATCACAACTGATGATAAAAATGTTCATACTGTAGGTACATCTATCCAAGTAATGTTTGATACTAAAAGCAAAACCACAATAGAAATTCCTGATTGGCTTAGAAATGAAATAGCTTCCTACGAGAAGGAAAATACAATTAATATAAAATAGCAAGTCCCTGACTATCATCAACTGGCTAAAACTAAAAACTAGTCTAAGTCGTTGATAAACCAAAACTAATAACTATGATGATAAGAAATATAAGCATTGTAATTTTAAGTATGCTATTTTTCGCCTGTGCTGCGGAAAATGAAAAAAAGGAAAAAACTCAGAATACCTCAGAGATCATTCAAAATCCAGCAGCAATAGATACCGCTTATTTTGCTGGTGGTTGTTTTTGGTGTGTAGAAGCCTCTTTCGAACAAATTAAAGGCGTAAAAGAAGCTGTTTCAGGCTATTCTGGTGGAGAAAAGAAAAACCCTACTTATAAAGAGGTGAGTTATGGTAAAACCAATCATGCGGAAAGCGTAATGGTATTATATGATCCGACTGTAATCACATACGAAAAACTACTCGATATTTTCTTTGTTGCTCATGATCCAACGCAGTTAAACCGTCAAGGACCAGATGTGGGGAAGCAATATAGATCCGCTATTTTCTACAGAAATTCTAAAGAAAAAAATATCGCGTTAAAGAAAATGAATGAATTAGCGCCAAAATTTGAAGATAAGATTGTAACTGAACTAACTCCATTTACAAAGTTTTGGAAGGCTGAAGATTATCATCAGGATTTCGAAAAGAAAAACCCTAATAATCGATATATAGTAAACGTATCTAGACCTAAAATTGAAAAGGTAGCTAAGACTTTTAAAGATATTTTGAAATAATTCTTAATTAGAAGAATTATAAAAGAAGAAAGGCATCCGCTGATTAGCGGATGCCTTTTCTATTTATGATATAACAGCTATTATTATTTTAAATCGAATAGATCTAAGTTCATTACTTTATCCCAAGCTTTTATAAAGTCTTTCACAAACTTTTCCTTTGCATCATTCTGAGCATATACTTCAGAAATTGCTCTTAATTGAGAATTAGAACCAAATACTAAATCAACTCTAGTACCTGTCCATTTAGTTTCACCTGAACTTCTATCTTTTCCTTCAAAAATATCATCCTCTTTAGAAGGCTCCCATTTCGTATTGATATCTGTGATATTAACAAAGAAATCATTTGAAAGCTTCCCTGGATTATTCGTTAAAACACCATGCTTAGAGCTATTATAATTAGCATCTAATACTCTTAAACCACCGACTAATACAGTCATCTCTGGAGCGCTTAGAGTTAATAATTGTGCTTTATCAATTAGCATTTCCTCATCAGGAACTGTGAAAGCCGCTCTTCTATAGTTTCTGAAACCATCTGCTTCAGGCTTTAACCAATTGAATGATTCAATATCAGTTAATTCTTGTGAAGCATCGGCTCTTCCTGCTGAGAATGGAACCTCAACCTTATGACCTGCATCTTTAGCAGCTTTTTCAACAGCAGCACATCCACCTAACACAATCATATCAGCTAAAGATATTTGCTTGTTGCCTGATTGAGCATCATTGAACTTCTTTTGAATTCCTGAAAGAGTATCAATTACTTTTGATAATTGAGCAGGTTGATTTACCTCCCAGTCTTTCATTGGAGTTAATGCAATTCTTGCTCCGTTAGCACCACCTCTCATATCTGATCCTCTGAAAGTTGAGGCAGATGACCATGCCGTATAAACTAATTCAGAAACCGATAAACCGGATTCTAAGATTTGAGCCTTTAATTCTTTAACATCAGCATCATTTACCAAGTCATGAGTCACCTCAGGAATTGGATCTTGCCAATCTAAATCCTCCTCCGGTACTTCTGGTCCTAAATACCTTACTTTAGGCCCCATATCTCTATGCGTTAATTTAAACCAAGCTCTAGCAAAAGCATCAGCAAATTCATCAGGGTTTTTATGGAAATGTTCTGAGATTTTTCTGTACTCAGGATCTTCTTTCATGGCCATATCGGCAGTAGACATCATAATCCCTACTTTCATAGATGAATCTTCAGCATCAGGCGCTTTATGTTCATCTTTAAGATTTTTCGGCACCCATTGATGCGCTCCTGCAGGACTTTTTGATAATTCCCAATCATAACCAAATAGAACATCAAAGTAGCTCATATCCCAAGTAGTAGGTGTTGGGGTCCATGCCCCTTCTAAACCACTGGTTATGGTATCTCTTCCTTTTCCACTTTTATGCTTACTGATCCATCCAAAACCCATTTGTTCAATAGGGGCTGCTTCAGGCTCAGGACCAACTAAGGCTGCATCACCAGCACCATGTGTTTTACCAAATGTATGACCACCTGCAGTTAAAGCAACAGTTTCGTAATCATTCATGGCCATACGAGCAAAAGTCTCTCTAATATCCTTAGCCGATGCTAAAGGATCTGGATTACCATCTGGACCTTCAGGATTCACATAAATCAATCCCATTTGTACCGCTGCCAATGGATTTTCTAAATCTCTTTCACCCGTATATCTATTGTTTCCTAGCCAAGTTTCTTCAGCACCCCAATAAATATCTTCTTCTGGTTGAAAAATGTCTTCACGGCCACCGGCAAAACCAAAAGTTTTGAATCCCATTGATTCTAAGGCAACATTACCTGTTAGAATATACAGATCCGCCCAAGATACACTATTACCATATTTTTGTTTGATAGGCCAAAGCAGTCTTCTTGCCTTATCTAAGTTACCATTATCAGGCCAGCTATTGATAGGAGCAAATCTTTGATTGCCTGTTCCAGCACCACCACGGCCATCACCTGTTCTGTAGGTACCAGCACTATGCCACGCCATTCTAATCATAAAAGGACCATAATGACCATAATCGGCAGGCCACCAATTCTGAGAAGTAGTAAGTACCTCTTCAATATCTTTTTTCAGTGCCTTTAAATCAACTTTCTTAAAAGCCTCTGCGTAGTCAAAATCTTCTCCTAGGGGATTTGACTTAGATGAATGTTGATGTAAAATTCCAAGATTGAGCTGGTTAGGCCACCAATCCTTGTTCATAGTACCCTGTCCACCGATAGTAGTATTACCACCATGCATCACTGGGCACTTTCCTACATCTCCAAGATTATTCTTCATGTGTTCCATAATAAAAAAAGTGTTTAGGTTAGATTCTTTTGTAATATAGTAAGTAAAAGAATATAATGAAAATCTATAATTTTTATATAGTCATAATCAAAAGCTATAATAGTGAGTCAAGCCAGTAACCTATATAAATTATAGATAATTAATAAAAATTAAAAATATTTATAGTTTTTAATCATAAATTCACACTGCTATTAGCTGATTGTTATAAATAATACAAAAGTGATATATATATCTGATTTTATAATACAATAAAAAAGGCGATGGAATATAATTCACATCGCCTGTAAAAGTACTTTACATATAACTATTAAATAATTTCTAATACTTTCTCCGGTGGTCTACCCACTACAGCTTTATCACCATTTATAAGAATTGGTCTTTCAATTAATTTAGGTTCTGCAATCATGGCTTCTATCCATTGAGAATCAGAAAGCTTTTTACCCTTATATAACTCTTTAAAAACCTTTTCATTTTTTCTAATTAATTCTTCAGGAGAAATACCAAGCTTCTTTATTACATCTTCTAATTCAGCATGAGTAGGTATTTCCTTTAAATATTGCTTAATATCGGGTTCAATACCTTTTTCGGTCAAAAGCTTCAATGCTTCTCTACTTTTACCGCATCTTGGGTTATGATAGATTTCCATAGTTCAAAAATTTTTTAGTGGTTCATTAAAAAATAATAAAAAGAATGATTTCTTAAAACTATTTAATAGTCTCTACAACTAAATTATGGTTTGTATAGATACAAATATCCGCTGCAATATGCAGACTTTCCTTTACAATATCCTCCGCTGATAATTTATCGCCTGCATGTTTTTTTAAAGCCGTAGCAGCAGATTGAGCATACATACTACCTGAACCAATAGTGGCTATTTGATTATCAGGTTCCAATACATCGCCTGTTCCAGATATAATTAACACTTCATCTTTATCCGCTACGATCATCATAGCTTCTAACTTTCTTAAATAACGATCTGTCCGCCACTCTTTTGCTAACTCAATAGCTGATCTTTTCATGTTACCGCCAAAAGCATTTAGCTTTTCATCAAACTTTTCAAGTAAGTTGAATGCATCTGCTGTTGAACCTGCAAAACCTGTTACTATTTTACCGTCCTGCAATTTTCTTATCTTCTTTACATTACTTTTGGCTACTGTATTTCCCATCGTTGCCTGACCATCTGCTCCAATGGCTACTTCACCCTTATGTACTACTGCACAGACCGTTGTTGATTTTATATTTGACATCTGAATCTTCTAATTTATTTTATGAATAAAAAAGTCTCGCTATAGAACAACGAGACTTTATAAATGAGGTTAAGATATATTTTTAAATTAATATTCTTACTGGATCTTCTAGTAAGCCTTTTAGTGTTTGTAAGAAGGCTGAACCTACAGCTCCATCTACCACTCTGTGGTCACATGATAAGGTAACTTTCATTACATTGCCTGGCACTAATTCACCATCTTTTACTACAGCAGTTTTCTTGATTCCTCCCACTGCTAAAATACAAGCATCTGGCGGATTTATAATGGCTGTAAACTCTTCAATACCAAACATACCCAAGTTTGAAACAGTAAAGGTGTTACCTTCCCAATCTTTAGGTTCTAGTTCTTTATTGTGGGCTTTTTTAGCAAAATCTTTTGCTTCAGCAGCAATGTGTGATAATGATTTATTATCTGCAAACTTGATAACCGGAACTAATAAACCTTCTTCAACTGCTACGGCCATACCAACGTGTACATGGTGATTTCTTCTGATTTTATCACCTAACCATGAACTATTAACTTTAGGATGCTGACGTAATGAAGCAGCCACCGCTTTAATAACCATATCATTAAATGATATTTTCACAGGGCTCATCTCATTCATGCTCTTACGTGCCTCCATAGCCTTATCCATGTTAATTTCCATGGTTAAATAGAAATGAGGTGCAGTGAATTTACTTTCAGAAAGTCTTTTCGCTACTGTTTTTCTCATTTGAGAAACTTTCACCTCTTCGTAGCTTTCTTCACCTACTACTTTAGGTATATTGATAGACTGCTCAGTACTAGTTTGTTTTTGAGATGCCTCGCTGGATTTTGCTTTAGGAGTAAAGTTCTCAACATCAGCTTTTATAATTCTTCCATTATTACCAGAACCCTCTACCTCAGCTAAATCAATACCTTTATCCTGAGCAATCTTTTTAGCTAAAGGACTAGCAAAAATTCTTCCTCCCTTTTTATTTTCTGACTGAGTATTCGCTGAAGCATTTGGACTTGGAGAAGATGATTCTTTTTTAGAAGAAGACTCCTCTTTCTTATCATCTTTTTTACTTTCTTTATTAGATGATGATCCCGATTTCTTCTGCTCATGCGCTTTCAATAATTTCTCATAATCAGCACCTTCTTCACCGATAACAGCAATAACACCATCAATTGGGGCCGCATCACCTTCTTTTATTCCGATGTATAATAAAGTACCATCTTCATAGGCTTCCAGCTCCATAGTAGCTTTATCAGTCTCAACTTCTGCTAATATATCTCCAGCCTCAACCTTATCCCCTTCTTTCTTCAACCATGAAGCGATTACACCTTCCTCCATGGTATCACTCATTTTAGGCATAGTGATCAGGTTAGCATTTACATCCGATGCATCTACTTCTTCCTCATTTGAATCAGAGCTTGAATCGCTAGATTCTTCTTCATCAGAACCGCTATAATCATTACTACCACTATCACCACCACCTTCTTTAATATCTTTTAATAGGCCTTCAATATCTTCTCCTTTTTCTCCAATAATGGCTATTACTCCATTTACGGGCACTGCGTCTCCTTCTTCAATACCAATATGTAAAATTACACCATCTTCATAAGACTCTAATTCCATTGTGGCCTTATCGGTTTCTACCTCAGCCAATATATCTCCAGATGATACCTCATCGCCCTCTTTCACTAACCAAGAGGAAATTACACCCTCCTCCATGGTATCACTCATTTTGGGCATTTTTATTACTTCAGCCATATATGTCTATTTCAAATTAAACTTGTCAAAAATAATGGGATTCGTTCTTAATTCAAATTAAATGAATTAAAGTATTAAGAATACCGTAAATCTTTAGTATTGTTTTAAATTATTTAACATTAAAAAGCCCGCACCATTTAAGGAACGGGCTGATTTATTAAATTTTAATAAAATTATTCTTCTTCAGATGCAGAATCAGCATTATAAGCTTCATTCAAACCTTTGATTACATCATTAGTGATTTCAAGGCCTTCATTAGCATATAAAACATCACTTCCTCTTGAGTAAGTTAATACTAATTGAAGATTATTCTTATCACCATATTCTTTCAAATAATCACTAATTGATTTATATAACTCATTATTTAATTCCATCTCTCTTTGTCTTAACTTTCTAGACAAGTCTTCTTGATAGATTCTTAAATTTTGCTGCTTTTTCATTAGGTTTTCCTCCAATGCTTTCCCTTGAGCAACCGTTAAATTCTGAGCAGTTCTTTGGAAATCACTAATTTCTTTTTGTAAACCTTGGGCTCTGTTTTGGTATTCACCTTCATATTTTTCAGAAAGCTCAGCAAGCTCAGATTCTATTTCTTTCATGTAATCATATTTTGCTAAAAGTGAATCAGAATGCACATAAGCAATGGCTACATTTTCATATATTTTATCATTTGATTGTTCTTCTGTTGCAGTTTCTTCACTTTCCCCTGCCCCACTGAATTTATCAACAAACAAATAACCAACAGCTACAATTAAAATGATATTAAGTACTATAGATAAGTTTTTCACGTGTAATTATATTTTGATTAGATTTTACAAACGCTTGCAAAGTTAATCAAACATCTTAAAGTGCAAAGCCTACAAAAAAGGGATTTTAATCTATTTTATTAGGATCAGGAGTATCATCTATTTCTTTTGTTTTATATTCATAAGAAAACTCCTGTTCTGGATTGGTAAAGTTAAAATTTGTACCATCGTCCTGATATTCATCATCATCGAAGTTTTTCTCAAAATACAATTCTAATTCAGCTTGCCCTGCAAATTCGTCTTTCATCGCAATTGCCACTAATAAGCCACTTAATAAGCCCATTAAATGTGATTCCCATGATATATGGCCATCTTGAGGAAGAACACCATAAAACATACCTCCATAGAGTAATAGTATTACAAATGATAATGCTAATGATGATTGATTCTTTCTTAACAGTCCACTGAATAAAATAAAAGAGGCTATTCCATATATAACTCCACTTGCTCCAATATGATAGGCTTCTCTGGCAATGATCCATACAAAAATACCTGTGCTGATGTATATATATAATAGTGCTTTAAGTGCTATTTTATCATAAAAGAAAAATAGGATGATTATTAACAGCATTAATGAAAAGCTGTTGGATAACAGATGCAAAAAATCACCATGTATAAAAGGTGAAGTAAAAATACCAATGGTACCCAAAAGATGACGAGGCATAATCCCAAAATGAGCAAAATTAGTAGCAAATGCCCATTCCATGGACTTTACAAGCCAAAGTGCTAATATAATATAGCTACCAAACACTACACTTTGCCTAAAAAGGGATTTTTCTTTCGACATAGTTAAATATACGAAAATCCACAGAAATGATTGAAAATTAGAAAAATAAGTCTTGAGCTAAGCGGTAAGTATTGGCATGAGCTTCAATAATATGAGCTATTTTTTCAGAATAACCACCCCCCATACTCGCTACAACAGGAATTTCATTTTTTATGCAATGTTCAAAAACTATCCTATCTCTTTCTTTACATCCCTGAATTGACATTCCTAATCGACCTAATTTATCAGTTGATAGAACATCCACTCCTGACTGAAAAAAAATAAAATCCGGTTCTTGTTCATCAAGTAACATAGGTAATGTTTCTCGAAGAATTTTTAAATATTTTCTATCATCAGTTCCGTCTTCTAGTGGAATATCAAGGTCTGATGTTTCTTTATGCATAGGATAATTACCTTTTCCATGCATACTAAATGTAAAAACAGAAGCATTATTTTGAAATATCTCAGCAGTACCATTTCCTTGGTGTACATCTAAGTCTACCACTAATATTTTTTTTGCTTTACCTTCTCTTAATAAATAATTAGCAGCTAAAGCAATATCATTTAACAAACAAAAACCTTCACCTCTATCAGAAAAGGCATGATGGGTTCCGCCTGCGATATTCATAGCTACACCGTACTGAAGGGCAAAATTCGCAGCATCGATAGTCCCTTGATTAATAATCCGTTCCCTATCTACTAAGGCCTGAGAAAGTGGAAAACCCGTTCTTCTTTCCTCTTTTCTGCTTAGGCTTAAGCTTTTAAGTTTTTGCCAATAATTTGCATCGTGAACTTGTAAAATATCCTGCTCTGAGAGAAAATCAGGTGAGAAAAAATTACTCTCAGAAACTGTGCCTTCATACAGCAATTGTTCTGGTAAGAGATCATATTTCTCCATTGGAAACCTATGATTTTCGGGCAAAGGATGTGTATATTCTTTTCTCCAGGCGATTTTGAGCATAAAAAAAGTGTTATTCGACAAAAATAACACTAATAGCTAGTTGTTGTTATATTTTAAAATCAGATTATTAATCTAAATCAAATTCCTCTTCATTTGAGACAAAAGAATAAAGGGTATCATCCAATTTAAGATTATCTTCATTGAAATCATTAACAAATTTATTCATCACTTTGTCTGTCACTTCATCTACATTCAAACCTATATCCAATCCAATTCCATACTCACCCCCATTATCCATATCAACATGTTCCTGGACTTTTACTAATTCCTCATCTTCTATTTCATCAATCATTTCAGCAATGTAAAGGCCAATTTCCTCTTCAACATCATCTAAGGTTCTCAAATCACCATTTTCATCTTCTTGGAACTTGATAGGTTTAAAATTGGGGAATTTCTGAGCTGCTTTATGTTCTGCTAACTCATACACTTCACTTGCATGGTGTAATCTCAAAGTATAAATAACAGCATCATAAATCACTTCCTTACCTTCATACATTCCCACAAAACGAAAGTGTTTATATTCTTCGTTATTATCTTCTGTATCCACTAAAACGAAGCTATTATTTGATTGAGCTATTTCTTGCTTTAAATTTTCTATTTGTGTGGCATCAAAGCCTTGGTTAAGAGCACCCATAGTTTTGTGGTTAGTTTTGAAAAAATAAATTACAATTTTTTTTAAAAAAATACAATAAATATAAAATTAATCATCTTTTTTACTCACACCCTCAAAAATACTGTTTACAATTGCCAGAATGACACCAAATAAAAGTGCCCACCAGAATCCATCAATATGAAATCCATCCACAATATAATCGGCTAGCATTATCATTAACGCATTGATTACCAGTAAAAAGAATCCTAAGGAGAATACGGTTACAGGAATAGTTAAAATAACTAATAGTGGTTTTAAGGTAGCACTAAAAAGAGCTAAAAATAAAGAGACCACAAGAGCATCAAAAAAGCCATCTACATAAGCTCCTGGGAGTATATATGATGCTACAATTACAGATAATGATGATAATAAAAGTTTGATTAAAAAATTCATCTTGTTAAAAAATTTGATTACAAATATCTTTTATTTAAAATATTTTGATGGTGCTTCCAGTGTCCTGCTATAATATACCATAAACTTAAAACCGAAATTGGTTTACCATCAGCTTCACCTTCAATTGATAAAATCTTATTAGGCATTGTTTGAAATAAGGACAAATTACATTTTCTTAAATGATAATACTCATCTGCCATTTTTAATTGATTCAAGCTAGAATATTCTGAAGCTGCAGCATAATCATTTTCAGCATATCCTGGCAAAATTGCATTTTCATCTCTACTCAAAGATAATGCTCGAAATGCCATAATTCTCTCCGTATCTATACAATGTCGGATTAGCTGAGCTACAGTCCATTTACCAGCTTCATATTTGTAATGCCATTTACTTTCAGGAATATTACTAATCATAAGGGTAAGCTCTTGAATTTGTGCTTCAAGAGCTTTCCCAATCTCACCTTGAATTAAATCGATGTATCCTTGGTAAAAAGGTGCATTTACTAATTTCATTTATTATTTAATCTTTAATAGCATCCATTTTTTTGGCTACTTCTTCAGCTTCAGCCATTTTCATATCTGCCTTTTTCCTATCAATTGTGCTTAATTTATGATATTCTTCAAGCAACTTTTTGTATTGATCGTTAAGCTTTTCTTTCTCAGACTTCTTCTTAAATAATCCAAACATAATTTCTTTTTTAAATTTGTTTGAAAAACCCACTCAACTTCAATTTGTTTTAAATAACTCAAGTCCTTCTAGTAAGAAACTTAAAACATCTTCTTTTCTCTCTGGCATCTCTTCTACAGGAAATTTCTTACTGATTTTAATAAAGCCAGTCTCATCTATATGATCAGATATCTCTGTTAAACTTAAAGTATGGAATTTAACATAATTACTTTTTTCATAATGGTAATCCCACGGCTTCCTATTGATACAAAAGTAAGTAGATTCGTCAGATTTAAAATGATCTATGAATAAATCTCCGAATTTATTCAAATAATCACCTTGCAAGTGAAAGGTAGACGAGAAAAAATTCCCCCAATAAAACATAGTCCGGTATGCAAAAATATCTTCCTTAGAAAAATAAGCTGGATAATCTAAAATGGAATAAGGCAATCGTTTATAATTTTCGCCTTTAGAAATTTTGCCGTGATTTAAATTGATCTCTTTTGGAATATGAGTTGATATTTTTTTCAAATGAGTTCGAAACTCCTTGTGAATTTCTTCAAGGTAATCCCAAACTTTTTCCATCATCCTATATTTGATAAGAAGAATAGTAGGGTCTGATGCTAAGTCGAGTTCTTGCGTTGTAAATAATGACATAATAAAAAAGGTGAATTAAATTAATCCACCTTTGCAATCGATTTATTGCTGATCAGGTTTTTGAATGATTTTCAGAATGACCTCATGAGGATCATTATCATTATCATTAAATTTTATTTTGACCACAGGGTTATCAGCATGAATATTATCATCAACCGATACCACCTTAAATTGGCTTAATTTTGATTCAATTTCTGGGGCTAATTCTTTTATAGCTTTAGCTATTTCCACCTCAAGTTGACTTGGGTTATATTGCTGAGTAATCATATTCTTTCTTGATTTTTCTTAAATCTAATAATTTTACAATAGATTAATAATATTTATTTTAAGAATATTACCATCTTATTAAAGCAGAGCCCCAAGTAAATCCGCTACCAAAAGCTGCTAAACATACAAGATCACCTTCTTTCACTTTGCCTTCATGCCAAGCTTCACTTAGTGCAATGGGAATAGAAGCGGCTGTTGTATTTCCATACTTCTGAATATTGTTAAACACTTTATCATCAGACAACCCCATTTTAGACTGAATAAACTTAGAAATTCTTAAGTTTGCTTGATGAGGCACTAACATATCAATATCTGAAGCACTTAACCCATTTGCTTCTAAAGCTTCATTAATTACTTCTTGAAAACGGACTACAGCATGTTTAAATACCATATTTCCATTCATGTAAACTTTATATCCAGATGTGTCTAATATTTGCTCCGGCTGTCTTTCCTCTCTTGGTCTACTACTTCCCGGATCTTTCACATATAATTCCTCTGCATAAGTGCCTTCAGCATGCAGATGAGTTGAAAGAACTCCTTGTTCCTCAGTGGCACTCATAATGGCAACCCCTACTCCATCTCCAAAAATAACAGCTGTAGACCTTCCTCTATCTGACATATCGATAGCTGTCGATTGAATCTCTCCCCCTACAACCATGATATTTTTATACATTCCCGTTTTAATGAATTGGTCCGCAACGGATAAACTGTATACAAAACCAGAACATGCATTTCTAATATCCAGACAACCTACTGTTCCCATGCCCAGTTCACGCTGCAACAAAACACTTGAGCCTGGAAAAAAGTAATCTGGAGTAATACTGGCAAAAATTATAAAATCAATATCATCTTTATTCATTTTTGCATTTTTAAGCGCCATATCAGCAGCTTTTTTAGCCATTTTCGCTAAAGATTCTTCTATTTCCGGATCAAAAAACCTTCTTTCTTTAATTCCAGTTCTTTCAGTAATCCACTCATCTGTAGTATCAATCCAACTAGCAATATCATCATTAGTCACTACTGTTTGAGGCACAGCATGACCTAAACCTACTATTTTAGAATTTTTCATTTTTATATTTTTTCGTTTCCATACGCACTTCAAAATTCCACAGAAGATCAAAATGCGCTCCAATATAGAGCAATATTGAATTGTTGTCAAAAATAGTAGTCATGCAGAGTATTTACATGTTAACCTCATGTATCTGAGGCTTAATCTTCAAACCATGTTTTATATAAGGTGTAATTTTTGGCTGTTCTGTCAAATATTTGTGACAAGTCCCCTTCGATTTTTTTTACTTTCTTTGCTGGAACACCTGCATATATATAACCTGATTCTACAATTGTATTCTCAAGCACTACAGCACCAGCTGCCACTATAGATCCTGTCTGTACTACTGCATGATCCATAACGATTGCTCCCATTCCCACAAGAGCTGAATCTTCTACAGTACAGCCATGTACAATAGCCTTATGACCAATTGATACCTTATTACCAATCTTTGTTGCGGCTTTTTGATACGTACAATGTATGACTGCCCCATCTTGAATATTACTTTCATCTCCTATTTCTATTGAATTAACATCGCCTCGTATTACAGCACTCCACCATACGGAACAATTTTTACCGATTTTAACATCTCCTACAATTACGGCATTATCCGCTATGTAAGTATTCTCTCCAATTTTAGGAGTTTTGCCTTCACACTCTTTAATTATACCCATTTTTTATTGTTATATTTTGATCTATGTATACACATTTAATGATTATGTATTATTTTTGAAAAAATCATAAACTTTATAAAAGTTAAATCGTTATTCGGTTGAATCAATTAAAAACCACTAATCTATGAAAATTTTAAAAACAACAAGCGCATTAGCATTAGCCATTGTAATGGCAGTAGCATGTACTTCAAATCCAAAAGGAGATGAAGCCAAAGTAAGCGAAGCTGAAGAAGTAAAAGAAGCTCAAGGAATGGATATCAAAGTTTCTGGTGATCAAGCTAAAATGGAATTCGTAGGTACTAAGCCAACAGGCAGACACTATGGAAATATTGCATTAACTGATGGTTCAATTACAGTTAAAGATGGTGAAATAACTGGAGGTAAATTTGTATTTGACTTGAATCAAATTACAGTTGCTGACTTAAAAGATGATGAAGAAAATCATCAAAAATTAGTTGGTCACTTACAATCTGATGACTTTTTTGATGCGGCAAATCATCCTAATGTTACTTTCGAATTAGTATCTGTAAAACCATTAACTACCGAAAAAGCAGCTGCGGGTTATACTTCATATCAAAATGATATGCAACAGCCAGGAGAAGACGAAAGAATTATGGAGCTACCTGATTATGAGTTAGAAGGTGCTACTCATGAGGTAACTGGAAATTTAACAATGAGAGGTAAAACATTAGCTATTACTGTACCTGCTAAAGTTGAAGTTTCTGACAATGGTGTGAAAGCATTTACTAACTTCAGCATTGATAGAACTAAATGGGGTTTAATGTACGGGGATGAATCTCAGGCTGTAGATAAAGCAAAAGATAGATTTATTTATAATACGGTTGGAGTTGGATTTAATGTTGATGCTTCTGCTGAAAGCATGTAATTCAACAATAAATTAATAATAGTTAAGGCTGCTAATATTTTATAGCAGCCTTTTTTTATGCAATTTTGCCAAAAATAGTTTGGTTGAAAGAAGTTAGAATAAAAATAAAGAACGATAAAAGTATTTGGCTGAAGCTACTAGAATGGAGCAAATCCTTTAAATATGTAGCAGCTTTTCTTCCTCAACAGACTGAGCAATATCCTTTTGGGGCATTTCCAAAATGCATCGCAGTTGGAAATCAAAAACTTAATCTATCGGCACCCTATTTCAAATCATTAGAAGAGTATCTGACTGATAATCCTACTCATAAATTGTATGGCTATTTAGGATATGATTTGAAAAATGAATTAGAGAATTTAAAAAGTAAAAATGAATCTTATATTGACTGGCTTCCCATGCAGTTTTTCAAAGCTGAATGTATTATTGAGTTCCATCAAGGCGATATCCTAATTAAATCTGAATTTGCTCAAAGATTTAAAGAGCAAATTGAAAAAAGTATTGAAAAGGATATTGATCCTCAATACCATGGATCTTTAGTTGGGAAATTAAAAAGCTGGACCTCAAGAGATGAGTATATAAACACAGTTAAGAAACTAAAAAACCATATCGAAGAGGGAGATATTTATGAAATTAATTATTGCATTAACTTTTCAGTAGATGTAAAAGATTTAGATCCCTTTCATGTCTTTAATGAATTATGCAATAACTCTCCAGCACCCTTTGGCTCATTTTTAAAACTGGATCATCAATATATAATTTCAGCATCGCCAGAACGATTTATTAAATTAAAGGACTCAAAAATAATTAGCCAACCCATTAAAGGGACTGCAAAAAGAGGGACTAGCAAAAATGAGGATGAATTCCTTAAAAAACAGCTGTTTGAAAGTGAAAAAGAAAGAGCTGAGAACATGATGATAGTTGATTTGGTCAGAAATGATTTGGCTAAATCATCAGAAAGTGGATCAGTAAAAGTAGATGAAATATTTAGTATCTATAGCTTTCAACAGGTTCATCAAATGATCAGTACAATATCCTCCAAAAAGAAAAAAGAAATTCATCCTGTTAAAGTCATTGAAAACGCGTTTCCAATGGGAAGTATGACAGGTGCACCAAAAATTCGAGCCATGCAGCTAATAGAGGATTATGAGAATAGTAAAAGAAATGTTTTTTCTGGAAGCATTGGTTACTTCAATGGTTTGAATGAATTTGATTTCAATGTACTAATAAGAAGTATCTATTATGATGAAAAGCTTAAAAAGCTCAATTATGAAGTTGGAAGTGCCATTACCTATGATGCTGATCCGGAGGCTGAATATGATGAATGCTTATTGAAAGCAAAAGCTATTGAAAGAACCTTAAAACTGTAATGCAGTATTTTTCATAAAAAGAAACCGAAAATCCACTGCCATTATGTCATTTTCCAGAATAATTGGCTACCTTTGCCTTTTATAAAATTTTACAAAAAAAGCCCTTTAGAAATAGTAAATATGAGTGATTTGATTAAAGATTTGGACATCATTTCTGAAGATACAAAAACGGATGAATCTTGTGCAGTACAAGTTTCAAAAGAAGAAGATACTGGCAAAAGCCGTAAATTATATATAGAAAGTTATGGATGTCAAATGAATTTCTCTGATAGTGAGATTGTGACCTCCATTATGAAAGATAATGGTTTTGACACCACCAATGATTTTAACTCAGCAGATGTTGTTTTTCTTAACACCTGTTCAATTCGTGAGAAAGCAGAATTAACCGTTAGGAAAAGACTTACAGAATTCAATAAAATCAAAGCTAAAAAGCCTGAAATGCAGATTGGCGTATTAGGCTGCATGGCTGAAAGATTAAAAACCAAGCTACTTGAGGAAGAAAAGATAGTGGATATCGTAGCAGGGCCTGATTCATATCGAGATCTACCTAACTTAGTTAAGACAGTTGATGAAGGTGAAAAAGCAGTCAATACTTTCTTAAGTAGAGAAGAAACGTATGCAGATATTAGCCCAGTAAGATTAAATTCTAATGGCGTAACAGCTTTCATATCAATCATGAGAGGATGCGACAATATGTGTTCTTTCTGTGTAGTACCTTTCACAAGAGGTAGAGAAAGAAGTAGAGATCCGTACTCAATAGTTCAGGAAGCTCAGGATTTATTTGACAGAGGTTTTAGAGAAGTTACCTTATTAGGTCAGAATGTTGATTCATACAAATGGTCACCAGAACTAAATAATAAGGCTCGATTAGAAAAACTAGAGAAAAAAGAAGAGGTTGAAATCATTAACTTCGCCAATCTAATTGAAATGGTGGCTAAAGTATCACCAGATTTAAGAGTTAGATTCTCAACTTCTCACCCTAAAGATATTACGGATGAAGTCTTACATACTATAAAGAAGTATGAGAATATCTGTAATTATATACACCTACCTGCCCAAAGTGGTAATTCTCGTATTCTTAAAATGATGAACCGTACTTACGATAGAGAATGGTACATCAACAGAGTAGATGCTATTAGAGATATCTTAGGTGAAGAATGTGGTATTTCATCAGATATGATCACGGGTTTCTGTTCAGAAACTGAGGAAGAACATCAAGACACTTTAAGCTTGATGGATTATGTAAAATACGACTTTTCATATATGTTCTTTTATTCTGAAAGACCAGGAACTTTAGCAGAAAAAAGGTATGAGGATGATATTCCATTAGAAACCAAGAAAAGAAGGCTTCAAGAAGTTATTAATAAACAAAGTCAGCATTCTTTAGAGAGAAATAAACTTGATTTAAATAAAGTTCACAAGGTACTAGTTGAAGGAACTTCCAAAAGATCTGAAGAACAATTACAAGGAAGGAATTCAGCCAATAAAGTTGTGGTTTTCCCAAGAGAAAATTACAAAAAAGGGGATTATGTAAATGTATTTGTAGAAGAATGTACTGGAGCCACCTTAATTGGTAAAGCGGTTTAAATATTTAAGCTTTGGATATACAAACTATCAAAAATAGATTCGGTATCATAGGCAACTCTGATCACCTAAATTTTGCCATAAAGGTAGCGATGCAAGTTGCCCCTACGGATATGACTGTATTAATTACAGGTGAAAGTGGTGTAGGTAAAGAATCATTCTCTAAGATTATTCATCAGCTAAGCGCAAGAAAGCACGGACAATTCATCGCAGTAAACTGTGGAGCTATTCCTGAAGGTACTATTGACTCAGAATTATTCGGCCATGAAAAAGGCTCTTTTACAGGAGCTTATGATTCAAGAAAAGGTTATTTTGAGGTTACTGACGGAGGAACTATCTTTTTAGATGAAATTGGAGAAATGCCACTTCCAACTCAGTCAAGATTATTAAGGGTTTTAGAAAATGGTGAATTTATTAGAGTAGGTTCATCTAAAGTAGTTAAGACAGATGTTAGAGTTGTTGCAGCAACCAACGTAAACCTTATTCAGGCGGTGGAAAAAGGTAAGTTTAGAGAAGACCTTTATTATCGATTAAATACAGTCCCTATTTTTGTTCCTCCTTTGAGAGAGAGAGGAAATGATATTGAATTATTATTCAGAAAATTCACCTCTGACTTTGCAGAAAAGCATCACGTAAACCCAATTAAACTGACTGAAGACGCTAAAGAGGCATTATTAGCCTTTAGGTATCCTGGCAATATCAGACAGTTAAAAAATATAGCTGAGCAGATTTCTTTACTCGAAATGGAAAGAGAAGTCAATAAAGAAATATTGCTTAAATATTTGCCTCAAGAAGGGAATATGATGCCTGCTATTTACAAAAGCAATGATAGCTCATCTGGTGGTAAAGATAATTTTTCAGAACGCGACATTTTGTATAAAATACTCTTTGACATGCGGAATGATGTTGAAGAACTGAAAAAACTGGTACATAATGTTTTGAAGAATGAAAATTATGGAGAAGAGATCATAAAAGATCATGAGGGCTTATTTGAAGTGAAACCAAATGAGTTTAAGGAAAATGAAGAAGGCATCAGAACTCCATTTTTGTTAGATAGCAGCAAACATGATGATTCTTCATCCGATAGTTATAATTTAGAAGAATATCAGGATGCAGAGCATGAAATAGAGGAAGAATCGTTGTCCTTAGAAAAGAAGGAAAAAGAAATGATTCAAAGGGCACTATCAAAAAATCAAAATAAAAGAAAATACGCGGCACGAGATTTGGGGATATCTGAACGTACGTTATACAGAAAAATCAAACAATATGACCTTTAGGAGTTTAATAATCTTCATTTTCACAGCAGTATTTACTTCAAGCTGTGGGGTATACAGCTTTACAGGAGCATCTATTTCACCTGACATAAAAACTATGTCTATCCAGTATTTTTATAATGATTCTGGAAATGGACCTCCAAATCTGCAGCAAACTTTTACAGAAGAAATTAGAGATTACTACCAACAGAATACAAGCTTAGAATTAGTTGAAAGTAATGGTGATTTACAATTAGAAGGTTCCATAACAGGTTATAGAGTACAACCAATAGCCGTAACTTCATCAGGCAATCCTAATCTAGCGGATGCAGCTGGAGCGCAAAGGTTGACCATTTCGGTATCCGTTACATATGTAAATACAAAAGATGAAGTGTTTAATTTCAATAATAAGTCTTTCTCCTTCTATGAAGATTTTGATGCTACTTCAACTACTTTAACTGCAGTAGAAGACCAACTAATTGAGACAATCTCAGATCAAATCATTATAGATATATTTAACGCAACTGTAGCAAATTGGTAATTTTTTGTTAATTTAAATTCTTTAAAATAGAACCAAGTGGAAAAACAAAGGCTTACAACCCTTATTAATCAACCAGAAAAATTAGATGAAAATGACTTCAATTCCTTATTGAAATTGAAGCAAGAGTTTCCTTATTTCCAAGCGATATTTCCTCTTATTACATTAGGTTCTAAAAAATTTGCTCCTGCAAAGGAAAAAAAATACACACAATCAGCCGCTATTGGTGTTTTAGACAGAAAGCATCTTAAGGAAATTTTAACAACCGATTTTGAAGAAGTAAATACTGATAAAACTGAAGTTAAAGAAGTAAAATTAAAAACAAAAAGTCCTCAGAGTCATACTGATGAACCAAAAACTAATGCTAATAGTGAAACTAAAAAGGAAGTAATTCCTACTTCTCCTACTGAGGGTAAAAATAAAATAGAAGCGACTGAACCCCTTATAGATTCTCACTTACCTGATTCATTCTTTTCTGAACTGATGAAAGAAATGGAAGAACTGAAAGCCGAGAAGGAAAATTATCTTAAAACCTTAGAAAGAATAGAATCTCTGGAAGAAAAACCAAAAACCAGAGGGACTAAGAAGACGAGTTCGACTAAAAATACTACGAAAAAAGCTTCTAGTCCGAAAAAAACAACTGCTAAGAAACCCTCCACAGCAAAGAAAAGCAATACTGGAAAAACTAAAGCAGCAAGCACATCTGCAAAAAGCAATACTGCTAAAAAAACCTCCTCAACGGTTAAAAAAACTATTGCATCTAAGAAACCTAGCGTTGAAGAAAAAAAAACTAGCTCAGCAAAGGCAAAGTCATCTACTAAAAAGTCTGAAAGCGAAACAACAAAAAAAAACAAAAATGAAGAGGTAGATTTAATTCAAGAAATTAGAGCTAGAAAGGAATTAAAAATTAGTGATTCCCATAAGAAAGAACAATTAGATATCATTAACAATTTTATTGAGAATGAACCTGTTCTAACTAGAAGAATTGATTCTGATAATCAATCAAATAAACAAGAAGCAGAGGACCTTTCAGCCAGCAGTACTAACCTTTCTGATGATGTAGTTTCTGAAACTTTGGCAAAATTGATGATAAAACAAGGCAGAAAGCAGAAGGCCATCGATATTTACAAGAAATTAATTTGGAAATTTCCACAAAAAAAGACGTACTTTGTCGAAATTATTGATGAATTAAAAAAACAATCATAAATACATGTTAACATTATTAATTACTTTAATCATTTTAGTTGCCATTTTATTGGTATTAGTAGTATTAGCTCAGAATTCAAAAGGTGGTGGATTATCTAGCCAATTTGGAGGATCAGGAGCAAGTCAGGTTGTAGGTGTAAAAAGAACAGGAGATATATTAGAAAAAATCACTTGGGTATTAGCTATTAGTTTAGTGGTTTTAAGTTTAGCTTCTTCTTTTGTTATCAAAAGTACTTCTGTCGATACTGGTTTTACTAGTCCTAACATGGAAAAAGTACAAGATGAGACTTTACTACCTGGTATGGAAAGTGGAGGACAAGAAGGTTTACTACCTGCCACAGAAGGTGAACAGAATACTGAAGGTACTACAGAAGAGGCTGGTAATGAGGAATTGATTGAAGGTTTACAAGAAGATACTGAAGAAGGTAATTCTGAAGAATAAGCTTCATCAATTAAGACATTAAAGTAAAGGGAATCCATTGGGTTCCCTTTTTTATTTAATTCAAATTATTGTATATTCATTATATACAATACTATATGAAAACGTATTTCAACCTTATCGTTTTAACTCTTCTGAGTTTTCAATTATTATCTCAAGAATTCCCTTCCTTGAAAAGTCAAAATAGAGCCATTAATAACTATTTTACGATAAAGTACAAAGTGGTTGATTTTAAAAGTAGCCTACATATTAAAGATTATAAAACCTCAGAATTTCAATTAGAGAACGGATTTGATTATCATTTAAATAAACTTATTGATATTTCTTTTGGTATCAATGGAGGCGTTATTTTAGGAATCCCATACGAAAATAGATTGCAAGCATACTTTAATAGTGGTAATGTTTCGGGTTTAGACACTTTTCTTAAATATTACGATGAGATCGATTTCATAGATCAATCTTTGGCTAAAACTAGATATTTCATAGGTGTGCAACCTCAACTAGGTTTTAATATCACAGAGAAATGGAAAATTTTGGCTGGTACAGAATTACGCTACTTCTTTCAACATTTTTTTGAAAGAAGAACTTTCGATGGAGCATATGTCATTGATGAAGGGGTAAATTTCAACCTATTAGGAACCATAGGATTAAACTACCTTTTGAATGAACAACTTTCAATAGGTTTTCATTATGATAGAGGACTGTCTTACTTACGCAGAATATTGATAATAAACTCAGGTGGGAATGGACCCTATACAAGTTCTGTTAGATATCATAGCTTAGGTCTCAATCTGAAATATTGTTTTTAAATTGCTTCTATCCTCTTTTTCCCAGCTCAACAACCTCCAAATTCTCCACTCTTCCATTATTAATTTCAAAGCGCATCATTGTTCTGATTTTATGAAAAACCTTAGTATTATTTCCTTAAGAGAAATCGTTCAAACCTTCTTTCGAAGTTGCTTTCCACACTAACTAATAAAAATCCCGTTTATATTCTTAGGACTTGCATTTGGCAACTTGAAGTCATAAAAGAATAATTTTTTTAACCTTTAAAAGACACTGATCTTAAAGTTGATCAAGAATTGAAACCTATTTTCTAACCGTAAAAATAAGAGCATCAATATATTCCAATCCATATTTTATTATTAATTAATACTTTTTAACTTTTTAGTAAGAAAATCGATTTTTAAAATTAACTTATAGGTAGAATAACTAAAATACCAATTATTTCAACCAGAACCCCCTAAGAAATGACACTAACAGATAAAAAACTATCAATAATTATTGCTGAACATTCACCTCTAATTTCAGAATCCATACATTCTAAATTGACATCTATGAATCAAGTTTCTAAAATCATAGTAGTTAATTGCACTGATTTATTATCCATAGAATTACAGAAAGAGATTCCAGATATAATTGTTATGGGTATTACAAAAGGAACTGAAGATTTAAATTTAGAATGCATCAAATCAATTAAAAAACAGAACCAAAGAATAAAAATTATTATTCATGCAGAAAATTATAATCAAAATTATGTGAAGACTCTATTTTATTCTGGTGTAAACGCAGTTTTAAACAGAAACGAATGCAGTTCATTTGAAATAAAAGAAGTAATTGAATATTTAAGTACAGGAAATCACTATCTATCTGACGGAATAAAAGATCAAATTATTAAAGAGATAATTTATCCTAATAATGATGTTTCATTTTCAAATAAGATTGAAAAAAAAGACTTAGAATTAATAAGATTAATAGCATTAGGAAAAACTAGCCAAGAGATAGCTGATGATTTACAAATTACCCAGCATATAGTTACCGCAAAGAAAAGAAAGCTTTGTAAAAAATTTGAAGCCAAAAACTCACCTCACCTTGTTCATAAAGCAATTTCGAACGGTTTAATAAACACATACAACAATTTTTGACAAGAAACTTGACACATTTTTGTTCGCATTATGACAAAAAGTATATACACATGTTCCTTGTAAGGTTTTTTATTTAAACCTAAATTTATTAATGCATTCTAAAAGCGCTTTTATATTAACAGACTGCAAATAGAAACCTAAAGAGACAATTTATGATCATCCGACTTACGGAAGTAAAATAAAATGATTTGTCTATAATGTAAGATTTCTATATCAAATGGTCCTAAGGCAGAATGTCTGCAAACTGAATAGAAATGACTTTAAACTTATTCTATTTAAAACTTAAACTATTAAATAATTCTAATTATGAAAAACTTAATAATAATCGCAGTTATTGCTGTGACTAGCTTAACATTATTCTCTTTTAGAAATGTAGAAGAAAAAGGAGTTAATGCTCAAATCACAGATGTTAAAGAATTTAGTTTAGCAGCCAAAAATTTCACGGAATCTAGCGAGACTTTTCCTGACAAGTTTACTCGTTGGAGAAAATCTTGGACTGACTATGAAACAATTGAGCAAATGAATGTTTCAATGGAAGACTTAAGTAACACATTGGAGAAATTCTAAATACACTAAAAGAGTTGCTTTATCTATCATAAATAAGGCAACTCTTTTATATATTTTTTGAAAATGAAAATTAAAATATATTATTTCATTCATTTCGGACTTATTTTTATAATATCACTTACTTCTGTTATCAATTCTTTTTTGGATTTCAACAACTTTGATAAAAAAAAGCTGACTGCTATCAACTTAACTATCAAGAGTATAACTAATAATCCTGCCTATCATATTTACACAATATTTACTGGGACCAATACAGGTTATGGTTTTTATGGAATCAATGTTGCTACCCATAAATTTTTTACCGTAGAGCTATACGATGGAGATAAGAATTTGATTAGGAAAACGAAAACCTTTGGATTTAAAAACCAAAACAACTTAGCCAGATTTGAGGTGCTTGCTTCAAAAATGGCGAATTATATAGTTGAAAATAAAAATTTCCCAAACACAGAAGACCCTAAACTCCTAGAAATAAGGCAGTTATATGTAGAGAAAATCTTTAAAAATATAGGATTATCTGAAGCCAGAAAAACAGATGAGTGTAAATTTTACAATGTCATTTTATACTCACTTATGCCATCGGATATATGGGAAGACAATAATTATAATAAAACAAAAAGAATAGGAGTTTATGAAAGCATTGAGTTTGAACTATAAAACTTTTTTATCTGATATAAACCTAGATTACTATAAATCCATTGCATTATTTAGAATTTCAGTAGTGCTTATAGCATTAATTGATTTTAGCTCAGTTTGGATTGATTTAAATATATTTATTTCAGATACTTCACTTATACCATGGGAATTAGGGCTGATTGAAACTGAATACTACAATTTTCTCAAACCCCTATTTGATTTTTTAATTAGCAATAATATCAGAATCAGTACATTTATTTCAATTATTGCTATTCTATACATAACAGCACTTATTTCCAGCGGTTTAGGATTTCATAAGAATAAGTCTATATTTTTTGCAATAATATTTCAAATCATTTTATATCGCTCTATAAGCAATTTCAACTATGGGTATGATAATTTCATTACCATGTCTTTATTCTATTGCTTGATTTTTCCAGTGGCAAGAGAATTTTCATTAGATAAATGGAAAACAAAGCAAAATTCAGCAAATGAATTGCCTTTTTATTTCTCATTAACAAATTTTCTTAGAACCCACCTCAGTATAATATACTTTGTATCAGGATTAGCAAAAGCTGTGGATAAAAATTGGTGGAACGGTAATGCTATTTGGAGATCCATGGCAAATTTAAATGATTTCATATATCTAAGTCCATTTATACTTTTGGTGTTATCGTGCTCAACAGTAATTATGGAAATGTCATATCCATTTATAGCATTTTCAAAATTTAAAAACCTAAAAAGAATTTTGATTATACACATTATCCTTATGCATTTGGGAATCGGAATAGTATTAGGTTTATCATCTTTTGCAAGTATTATGATCGTTTGGAACATAACAGCCTTTTATAAAGATTTTACTGAAGAATGAGAATAGGGAAATATTTTTTTTTACTCATTATATTAACCAGCACAACTTTAATGGCTCAAAAGCCTGTGGTTATAAAAGGTATTGTTTCAAATAGTGAAAATGAATTCCTCATGGGGGCAACTATTATGTTATACTCAGTAAATGATACCATTAAAGTGATAGATTATTCCATTGCTGATGAAAATGGTAAGTTTTCATTTGATCTTAAAGAAAAACCTACAGAAAAGCTTTTAAAAATTTCCTACTTGGGGTACCAAAAGAAAAAGGTGATTATAACTGAAGATCAATTTTTTTACAATATAATTTTACAAAAATCTACTCAAACATTAAGAGAAGTCACGGTAGATGCCTCTGCAATTAGAGATACCGTAAATCTAGTTTACGATACTACAAAATTTTCTAAAAACTCAAAATTAAAAGAGTTACTCAGGGACAATGAAGGAATAGAAGTGACAGATGAAAATGCTCTTAAATATATGGGGGTTCCGATAAATAAAATACTTATTAATAAAAAAGAAGTTTTTGTAAACCAGAATTCAATAGCATTGGACAACATTACAAATGAGATGATAAAAGACATTCAAATCATAAATAATTATAAAGATAAGTTCAATGTTGATTTTGATAACTTTAATGAATTAGTCTTAAATGTTAATGTAAAGAATAAATTTAAAGGTGCTTTAAAAAATATCATTGAACTTGGATTAGGAATTGAAAAGGCCTATTTATTAGAAGGAAATAGCTTTCTATTTTCAGACAAACTTAATGTATTCCTAACTCAAAACATTAATTCAATAATTGAGAAAAATAACAACACAAATGAGATAAAAAACAGGCAAAATAATACCTCAAGTTTTTATTCTGAAAATGTATCATCAATTAGTAAAGGATTAAATGAAGTAAGAAGCGACAAGTATAACAATACGTATTTACTTGTAAAAAAAGAATATGATAATTTAAAAATACAGGCAAACATAGGATTTAATAATTCTAATCAAGACTTACAAAACAGGATATTAATTGATAATAATCAGAATCCAGTATCAGAAGAAATCACAAATAATAATCGAAAAGGAAACCTAGTCTATACAGATATATTTTTAACAACTCTAATATCAAAAGATTTCTCTTTATCTATATACTCTAATATAGATAGAGTGGATAATCAGTTGATTTGGAATAATGAAAAATCCATTTTCCCTTCTTTAAACTTCGAAAGTAATACTCTCTTTAATTCCAATAATTTCATATATACAACAGGCATAAACACAAAAAAAATATTCAATAAGGTTTGGCTTTGGGAAAACACTTTAGAACACACTAAAGAAGATACAGACAATACTTTTACAAATGATTTAGGAGAAGTATCACAGTCTATTGATTTCACAAAGAAAAGTTCAAACTTTTCATCTTCACTTTTTTACCAAAAAAGTAATCTTTTCAATATTGGTTTTAATATAAACTTAAAAAATAATGAAGACAGAATTTTTTCATTTATTAATACTTCATCACAATTATTATACAGAAATTATTATAATGTAAAAGGTGCGCTTATTGTTAAAGGTCAAAATTCAAAATCAAACTACTTCTTAAATATTGGACCAGAATCGATATTTTTTAAAGATTATCAGTACAGCAGGCTAATATATCCTATATCAACATCATTTAATCATAAATTTTCCGGAAGAAAATCAATTTCATTATCATACGAAAACAATTACCTCTTAGAAAACTTACAAAATTCATTAGATAGTCTATATATTAATTTCACTTCACTAGAAACAGCCAATATCAGTGAGCGAAACATTCAGCAAAGTCAAAATTTAACATTGGACTACAATATTGCTAATATTTCAAAATCCTTAAACGTTTCTTTTCTAGCAGGAGGTTCAATTGACAATAATTTTACTCAAGCCAATCTATTTGATTTTAATTCAAATATAAATGTATATAACAGAATGATTTTTGATGAAAGAGAATCATTTATTCTAAAACATAGATATTCTAAAGGTTTTTATTTTACAAGAAAGGATCACAAAATTCAATTTGGATATGAATTATCAAGTACTTTCTCGAATAATCAAATAGCACAAGAAAATATAATCTATCCTTTTAGCACTGAAAAGTATGATGCAAAATTAAACCTTTTCTTTATCCCTCAAGATCTATTTTTTTCTGAAGTAAGTCTACTAACTAATCTTTCAAACAACATCATTAAAATAAATCAGAATAAAGTCAATTCAATAGAATATAATAAAAATACCTTAGCTATTAGTAAAGCTCAAGGAAATCATATATATAGTGCTTTTTTTTACAATGAAGTATTTAAATCAGAAACGGAAACAATTAGGAGGAATGATTTGGATCTAAAATATCAATATACTTTCAATGAAAGTATATCGATTTTCACTAAAGGTATCGCAATTCTAAATTTACTTAATATTAATAATACAGCCGGAAATTTAAGCACTAATTCTATCAGTGGGCTAAATATTACAACCATAAATACAAACACCTTTGGATATATCATAACAGGTGTGCAATTAAAATTCTAAAAATGATGAAAAAATATTCAATTATCTTCTTACTATCCTTTTTAATTATTCATAACATTTTCCCTCAAGCAGGAAATGAAAAAATAGTAATTGCCAAATATATACTATATCCGTATAGTACAGAATATTTCGATCATGATTCAGAAACACCAAGTGATACAAAATCATTTGATATTGCATTAAGAAGAACAAAGAAATTTAAATATACATTGATGTCAGACTTTATGTCTAAGGATGCAACATTTACATTAGACACTTTAATCACGACTCCTATTAAAGGAAAAGAATCATATTGGATAGAGCCTGAAAATGTAATTTACTTTGGGTATAAACATGAAGGGGATTATTATAAGAAAGAAACCATATTTAAAAATGTTTTTTATGTAAATAATACATCAGATTTCTCATTTGAATGGGAAATCACAAATGAACACAAAACTATTGCAGGCCTAAATTGTACTAAGGCTATTTCTACGGTAAAGAATAATAGAATAATAGCCTGGTTTACTAGCGAAATCCCTATTACTTATAGTCCGTTTAATTTGAATGGTTTACCAGGGTTAATATTAGAAGTTGAAACTTTTTTTAATACGATTACAATAGAGAGTATAAGTTATTCAGAAGATATCAGATCACTTGTCCAAAAAAAGGAGGAGCTAATAAAAGAGTTTGAACAAGAAAAGGATGACAATGAAATAAAGGAATCCATTTTAATGCTGAAAAAAGCTCAATTAATAAATCAGTTAAAAATGATGCGCTAAAAAATATCCTATTAATTAAACAAAGGAAACTGGAAAATAAATATAATTCTTATCAAAGAAATGATAAAATTGATGGTTGATAACAGGCTAAAAAGTACCAGGGTTCTATTACGAATAATAATGAATTCATTTACCTCCTCTTTTTCCCAGCTCAACAACCTCCAAATTCTCCACTCTTCCATTATTAATTTCAAAGCGCATCATTGTTCTGATTTTATGAAACCCCTGATTACCTGCAGCTCCAGGATTTAGGTACAGTAAATTATTACGCTTTTTATCAGGCATTGCTCTTAAAATATGGGAATGACCACATATAAAAACATCTGGTTTCTCAGCTTCAATTAATTTCCGAACTCTTGGATTATAGCTTGGAGGCTTCCCTCCTATATGAGTCATAAAAATTTTCACTCCTTCTCGCTCAAAAAATAAATCTTCAGGATATATATTTTGAAATTCAGGGGTATCTATGTTGCCAAATACTGCTAGTGTTGGAGCGACCTGTTCTAGCTTTTCAATTATATCTCCAGTTTCACCTATATCTCCAGCATGCCATATTTCATCACAATCTTTAAAATATTTGGGAATATTATCATCCCAAAAGCTATGGGTATCAGAAATAAGACCTATTTTCATAAATTGGTAGTTATTTTTGTTGCAGATTAAGAAAAACTCAAAGCGAACAGGTTTTTTAACCTTTGGTTAAAACAAACAGATTCCTGTCTTCATAGGAATGACGCACAGATCTTAGATCAAATGATAACAAATATCTAAATCTACTAACTAAATCTCGGGCGTCACTTCTGTGAAGAAAGAGATCTATCCTATTGACTCAAAGTTTCAGTACGCGTTACAAATCCAAATCATCTAAATAGGCTTTAATGATATTCCCCAATTCAGCAAAATCACTTTCGAAGCTATCTTTTGAATTTAAGCTCCCCTTCACACTCACATAGAATTTAATCTTAGGTTCTGTGCCAGAAGGTCTTGCAGAAATTTTACTACCATCCTCTAGGAAGAATTGTAACACATTAGATGCTGGAAAATCTAATCTTGACTTTTTACCAGTCTCTAAATCTAAAATTGTTGACTTCTGATAATCTCTTACCTTTAAAACCTTTGTCCCTGCAAGGCTTTTAGGGGGTTCTTCTCTAAACCTAGTCATCATAGCCTTAATTTCCTCACTACCTGATTTACCTTTCTTAGTAATGGAAACCAAATCCTCCCGATAAAAACCAAATTTCAGATACATCTCAATCAGATAATCATATAAAGTCTTTCCTTTTGACTTAACGTAAGAGGTCATTTCAGCTATCATTGCAACGGAAGCAATAGCATCCTTATCGCGTACATAATCACTAATCATATAGCCATAGCTTTCCTCACCACCGCCTATAAAAGTTTTCTTACCTTCTAATTCTCTAATTACAGCTGCGATATTTTTAAAACCAGTGAGGGTATCATAACAATCTACTTTGTAGGCTTCTGCTATATTTTTAAATAGTTCTGTAGTAACTATGGTTTTAACGATATATTGATTGCCATCCAATTTTCCTAAATCATTCCATCTACTTAACAGATAATAGATTAATAGTGAGCCTGTTTGATTCCCGTTAAGCAATTCAAATTCATTATTCCCATTTTTAATGGCAATCCCTACCCTATCAGAATCCGGATCTGTAGCCATCACAATATCTGCATCAACTTCTTTTCCTTTAGCTAATGCCATAGACATGGCTTCCTTCTCTTCAGGATTAGGATAAACAACAGTAGGAAAATCTCCATTGGGTTCTGACTGTTCTTCTACGATATGTACATTTTTAAAGCCGAAGGATTCTAATGCTTTAGGCACTAGTGTAATTCCTGTACCATGAATGGAAGAAAATACTATATCAATTGATTTATCATTTTCACTGGCGTCAGGAAATAGTCTCAATTTCTTGATTTCTTCTAAATAAGCTTCATCTAAATCTTCTCCTATATATTCAATAAGGGCATCTTTTCTTTCGAAGGAAACATCATCAATGGAGGAGATAGATTGAACTTCATTCATCACATTCATATCGTGAGGCGCAACCATTTGAGCTCCATCTGTCCAATACGCTTTATAACCATTATATTCTTTCGGATTATGCGAAGCCGTTAACACTACACCACTTTTACAGCCTAAATGACGAATAGCAAATGATAATTCTGGCGTTGGTCTTAAAGCTTCAAAAAAGAATACTTTTATATCATTAGCTGTAAAAACATCTGCCACAACATTAGCAAATTCATCTGCATTATTTCTACAATCGTGAGCAATTGCCACAGAAACACCTTGTTCTTTAAATGTTTTGTTCAAGTAATTACTTAAACCTTGAGTAGCCATCCCTAAGGTGTATTTATTCATACGGTTACTCCCAACTCCCATTATGCCACGCAAACCACCAGTTCCAAATTCTAAATCTTTATAAAAAGATTCTTCAAATTCTTCTTTATTATTTTCCTGTAAATCTCTTATCTGTTTTTTAGTAGCCTCATCCACAGCTTTACTGTCTAACCACTGCTGGGCTTTTTCCTGACTTGTCATGATGGTTCTTATTTTTAATTAATAAAATCTGAATAACGACTAATTATGATCTCTTAAGATTAGAATTGATTCTCACTGCAAATCTTTTAGATAATCAAATAATAATGAAAGTTAAATTACTGAATAATGTGCTAGCAAAAAACAAAAATTGTCTTTAAAGCGCTTTAAGCATAAAAAAACCACAGCTAAAAAAGGCTGTGGTTTTTTGGTTCATTTTTTAATTGCTCTTATGAGCAGATTATTATAAGTTCCCTCTCAGCTCTTGTTCTCTTTCAATTGCTTCAAATAAGGCTTTGAAATTACCTTTACCGAAAGACTTGGCTCCTTTTCTTTGTATAATTTCATAGAAGACAGTTGGTCTATCCTGAACTGGTTTTGTAAAGATTTGAAGTAGATATCCTTCATCATCTCTATCTACCAAAATATTATTTTCTCTGATGGGTTCTATATCCTCATCTATTTCTCCTACCCTTTCGAATAAATCGTCATAATAAACATCTGGAACCCTCAAGAATTCAACCCCCCTTCTTCTCATTTCAGATACAGTATCCACGATGTCATCAGTTGCAATGGCAATATGCTGAACGCCTGCTCCTTTATAAAAATCTATATACTCCTCAATTTGAGATTTTTTCTTACCCTCAGCTGGCTCATTAATAGGGAATTTGATAAATCCATTCCCATTAGAAACCACTTTAGACATTAGGGCAGTATAATCAGTAGAAATATCTTTATCATCAAAAGTAATTAATAAGTTGAAGCCCATAACATCTCTGTAAAAATCAACCCATTTGTTCATTTCACCCCATCCTACATTACCTACGCAATGGTCAACATATTTTAAACCTATAGGGCTTGCAGGTAATTCACTTGTTTTTTCAACATAGCCAGGTAAGAATACCCCACTATAATTTTGTCTGTTAACAAATGTGTGAAGCGTATCACCATAAGTATGAATAGAAGCTACTGTTACTTCTCCATGCTCATCTTTAATAGTTTTGGGTTCAGAATGTGCTTTTGCCCCTCTTTTAGTGGTTTCATTAAAAGATAACTCAGCATCATCAACCCAAAGTGCTAATACTTTAACTCCATCTCCGTGTAATCTAACATGTTCTGCAATTTCGGAATCCGGCTCTAAGGAAGAAGTTAATACCAAACGGATCTTGCCTTGTTGCAACATATATGAAGCCCTATCCTTAATGCCTGTTTCCGGACCAGCGTAGGCTTTTAACTCAAAACCAAAAGCCGTTTGATAATACATGGCTGATTGCTTAGCATTTCCAACATAAAATTCAATGTAATCGGTGCCATTTATAGGCAAAAAATCCTGTTCCATAGTCTTTTAAATCAATTTTAAAATTAATTATATTCAAAATTATGCATTTTGACCACTTATAGAAATTAAATCCAAAACTATTACTAAATAGTGCTCGTATTACTTGGAAGTTAATTTCAATCTAAAGAATTTTACATTCAGAAAACAATAGCGCATAGCATGATAGATATTAAAAAGTTAGATGAAGATTTGACAGCATTGGTAAAGGCAAAAATTGCTTTAAGTAAATTGACTTATGCTGATAATGATTATGACAAAATCGAAGAAGAACTTCATGATTTAGAGGATGATTTCCAAGAAAATTATGGTGAATACTTGGAAGAAGCATTAGCAGACGTTCATGATGAATTCTGCCCAGACAATGATGTTTTGCTTCCGATTGCCTATTTAGCTGATGAATATGTTGTTACTGAAGATACAATTGATGTAGCTCCAGGACATGGAGTGTTAGTTGAAGCTGATGATTTCGCCAGCTCTAAAGTTACATTAGCATTAGCTCCAAAACCTACAAGAATAGTTTTACAAGCTGGAAATGACCACAAAGAAGTGGTTTGGAAAGCGAGCTAATTCTTAATTAATAGCATAAACTAAAAAGTTCTTTAGTACTCTAAAGAACTTTTTTTATTTAAGACCACATATTGCTTTATCCGATTGCTTATAAACAATAGTCTTCTCTATTTTTATGAGCTTATAGTTCATTTATACCTCATATCTATTATTTACCAAATGAATTATGGAAATGAAGTAGATTAACAATTCATCATTTTCTTTGAGGAATTTATTTCCATTTACCAATCATCCCTCTATATTTGCAGGGTTTCAAAAAAATAACTAAAACTTATGAGCAATATTATCTGGATTGTCCCGATTCTCGGGATTGTGGGACTGATTGTTATGGCTATCAAATCCGCATGGGTATCGAAGCAAGATGCCGGTGATGAGAGGATGCAAGAATTAGCTGGATACATAGCAAAAGGTGCTATGGCATTTTTAAAAGCCGAATGGAAGGTAATGTTCTACTTTGTGATCATTGCCGGTATATTATTGGCATATTCTGGCACATTAGTGGAAACATCATCTCCTGTAATTGCAATTTCATTTATTATAGGTGCTATTTTTTCAGCATTTGCAGGTTACGTAGGAATGAATATTGCTACTAAAGCGAATGTGAGAACTACTCAATCCGCAAAAACTAGTCTAGCAAAAGCTTTGAAAGTATCATTTTCAGGTGGCACTGTAATGGGGCTTGGTGTTGCAGGCCTTGCAGTTTTTGGAATGGGTACTCTATTTATTTTCTTCTATAACCTTTATGTATTACAAACTGGTGGTGATGTAAACGGTTTGGAAATGGAAAAAGCATTAGAAGTGTTAGCAGGTTTTTCTTTAGGAGCTGAATCAATTGCATTATTCGCCAGAGTTGGTGGTGGTATCTATACGAAAGCTGCCGATGTTGGTGCTGATTTAGTGGGTAAGGTTGAAGCTGGAATTCCAGAGGATGATCCAAGAAACCCTGCAACTATTGCAGATAATGTTGGAGATAATGTTGGAGATGTTGCAGGTATGGGAGCCGATTTATTTGGTTCTTATGTAGCTACTATCTTAGCTTCAATGGTATTAGGTAGAGAAATCATCTCTGAAGATCAGTTTGGTGGTATTGCACCTATCCTTTTACCCATGATAATTGCAGGTTTAGGATTAGTATTCTCTATTGTAGGTACTCTTTTCGTTAGAGTTAAAAATGAAACTGATAGTGTTCAAAAGGCACTGAACTGGGGAAACTGGTCTTCGATCATTCTTACCGTTATAGCTTCCTATTTCTTAGTGGACTACATGTTACCAGAAACACTTGTTATCCGTGGTTTCGAATTTGGTAGTATGGATGTATTCTGGGCTATATTTACAGGTCTTATTGTAGGTGCTCTTATGAGTATCATTACAGAATACTATACCTCTATGGGTAAAAAACCTGTATTATCTATAGTGAAACAATCTAGTACTGGTTCTGCTACTAACATCATTGGTGGTTTAGCAGTAGGAATGCAGTCAACTGTATTGCCAATATTAGTTTTAGCGGTAGGTATAGTAGTTTCTTATTCTTTCGCTGGTTTATACGGAGTAGCAATTGCTGCTGCTGGTATGATGGCAACTACAGCTATGCAATTAGCGATTGATGCTTTCGGTCCTATTGCTGATAATGCAGGTGGTATTGCAGAAATGAGCGGATTACCTGAAGAAGTAAGAGATAGAACTGATAACCTTGATGCGGTTGGTAATACTACTGCTGCAACGGGTAAAGGCTTTGCTATTGCTTCTGCTGCATTAACTGCATTAGCTCTTTTTGCAGCTTTCGTTGGTATTTCCGGCATTGACTCAATTGATATTTACAAAGCTCCTGTATTGGCTGCTTTATTTGTTGGGGGTATGATTCCATTCATCTTCTCTTCATTAGCAATAGCTGCTGTAGGTAGAGCTGCAATGGATATGGTACAAGAAGTAAGAAGACAGTTTAAAGAAATGCCTGGCATTATGGAAGGTACAACTAAACCAGAGTATGAAAAATGTGTAGACATCTCTACTAAAGCCTCTATTCGTGAAATGATTTTGCCAGGTGCTATTGCGTTAATCGTTCCTTTATTAGTTGGATTTGGTTTAAAAGGAGTATTTGAAGATACTTCTTCTGCAGAAATCTTAGGTGGATTATTAGCAGGTGTTACCGTTTCAGGTGTTTTAATGGGAATATTCCAGAATAACGCTGGTGGTGCTTGGGACAATGCTAAAAAATCATTCGAAAAAGGAGTAGAAATTAATGGCAAAATGGAGTATAAAGGATCTGAAGCTCATAAAGCATCAGTGACTGGTGATACCGTTGGTGATCCTTTTAAAGATACTTCTGGCCCATCTATGAACATCTTAATTAAATTAATGTCTATTGTAGCATTAGTTATCGCTCCTCACATTTCTGTTAAGGACCATAGCACTGCAGAAGTGAAGAAAGAGGTTAAAGAAATAGTAGTGGAAAAAAGCGAAGTGATTCAAGCTGAGAAATAAGCTTTTTTAAATGATTTGTGAAAGGTTAGTTGGTCATCCAACTAACCTTTTTTGTTAAAATTGTTTTCTGAATTCTGAAATCAATTCACTTACCTTTTATTGTATTTACAGTAAATCATTTCTATTTTGCTAATTAATTGAAGCATTAGAAAAAGTAATCAAATGGCGGATAAAAATTCTCAAAATCAAGAACAGAACAGAAAGCTTAATATTAAAAATTACGTTCGAATTGATTTTAAAACCCTTCAAGGCAGAATTTCTATAGGTTTTATTATAATTGGTGCATTCGCATTGATTATGTTAGTAAGCAGCAACAGAGCTTGGAAAAACCAAATTGAGGATGGTAAAAATCTAATTGCTTTAAATAAAAACAGTAATACGCTAGTAGCTGAGGTTCAACAATTGGTTGATTTAACCACTATTTTAACCTTTCGTTACGTCAGTACAGAAGATGATTTCTACAAAAATGATCTAGAAAGATGGTGGACTGATGAACTATACCCTAAAGTTGATGAACTCGATAGCTTAGTAAGAGAATATGGAGACAAAAATGTAATCACTTATACGGAAGAGCTGAAAGAACATCTTCCAAAAATAAAGAAAACCCAAAAAGAAGCTATTGATAATCTTAACTATTCAATATTGAATAGTGATTCAACGATAGACGATATCTTACATTTAACTTTTTTAAGAGAAAATATTCAAGATAGATTACAAATGGCTGAGCAAGAAGCTATTCAAGATATTCAAGACGCAGAAAGAAACATTCCTTTAATGCTTATAATTGAATTCATAATAGCCTCTATTATCAGTAGCATTATAGCTGTATTTATTATTCGATCAGTTCTGAAAAGAATAAATTTCCTAAAATCAAATATTAGAGAACTATCTAAAGGTAATCTTCCAGATAATTTAGAAGAATCGGAAGATGAAATGAATTCCATTATTAAAGGTATCAATGAATTAATATTTAATTTAAAGGGAATAACCCGATTTGCTGAAGAAGTTGGTAAAGGTGATTTCAATACGAAAATATCTGTTTTTAATAACGAAGGTCATTTAGGTCAGTCTTTAGCCGACATGCGCAATAAACTGCAAACCGTTGCGGAACAGGATAAAAGAAGAGTTTGGTTTAATGAGGGAGTTGCAAAATTTGGGGATATTCTACGTAAAAATGATAGCAGTATAGAGGATCTCTCAGCCAGCTTAATATCTGAACTAGTAGAATATACGGATTCTATTCAAGGTTCATTATTTATTGTTGATAAAGAAAATGAAAATGATATTAAAATCATTCTTAAGGGAGCTTATGCCTACCATCGACAAAAATTCATTGAAAAAGAATTAGCTCCTGGTCAAGGTTTAGTTGGACAATGTTATTTAGAAAAAGAATACATCTATTTATCTGAAATACCTGAAAATTATGTTAGCATCCGATCTGGTTTAGGTGAAGCATCCCCTACTCACATTTTAATTAGCCCAATGAAATTGAATGAAGAAATATTCGGAATAATTGAATTAGCATCATTCCAACCATATGAAGAATATCATATGAATTTCATTGATAAAGTGGGTGAAAGTATTGCCTCAACTATTCAAGGCCTTCAAGTATCATTAGAAACTAAAAAGCTTCTTGAAGAGTCTCAAATGAAGGCAGAACAATTACAAGCTCAAGAAGAAGAAATGCGACAAAATGCTGAAGAGCTTGAAGCTACTCAAGAGGAAATGGAAAGGCAAAGTAAAGAAATGGGGGCCTTTAATCAAGGAGTTCGAGTTTCAACTATGGTAGCTGAATTTAATAAAGAGGGTGAGATTTTAGATATCAATAATCAATTACAAATTCAAACAGGTTGGAGTAATGACGAAATTATAGGTTTAGATAGAAAGAGGCTAATCATATATGATGAAGATATTGATTGGACACAAACTTGGAATAAAATTACAGACAGCATGTCATTGAGTGCTTCTGGCACTTTAATTGGTAAAAGCGGAAATGAAATTCCTATTATTGCTCATTGTATTCCAGTTTCTGATGAATCGGGTAATACTGCTAAAATTGCTTGTATTTTTATCAAGAAAGAGAATTTTCAATAACATTATAATTTAATGCTGGTTATAATTCTTTAAAGCTATAGCCTTGAAAGAATTTTCGAAACTCATTACGGCATTAGATCAAACCAACAAGACAAACGATAAAGTTGAGGCACTAAAGCATTATTTCAAAAGGGCTGAAGACCATGATAAAATATGGACTTTGGCACTTTTTACTCATCGTAGACCCAAAAGAGCAGTCAAAACATCCTTACTAAAAGCATGGGTAATGGAATGGACCTCCATACCTGAATGGCTTTTTCAGGAATCTTATCATGTAGTGGGTGATTTAGCTGAAACAATCTCACTTCTACTCGCTAATATAGATTGTAAATCTAATGCTGAGGATAAGCCCCTCACCTATTATATCAACACTTTGAACAGAATCAGAAATGAAGATCTGATTGAAAAAAAACAAGTATTATATACTCTTTATCAAGAATTAGATCAACAAGAGAGATTTGTATTCACAAAAATCATGACAGGTGGCTGGCGAGTTGGTGTATCTCAAAACTTAATTACTAAAGCACTTAGTGAAACTTACAATATAGATAAAACTATTATTGCTCATAGATTAATGGGAGATTGGTCACCTGACAAATTAACTTTTCAAGAATTAATACTAGAAGAAAATAACAAAGATTTAGCATCAAGGCCCTACCCTTTTTATTTGGCACACCCAATTGAAACCAATGAAATAAAAGAAAAGCTAAAACCGGAAGAATGGCAAGCAGAATGGAAATGGGACGGTATAAGAGGCCAAATCATTAAACGAAAGGAGGAAGTTTTCATATGGAGCAGAGGGGAAGAGTTAATCACTGATAAATTTCCAGAACTAAAAGAGATGGCCAACCAATTACCAAATGGCACTGTTCTAGACGGAGAAATCACTGCATTTGAAAATGGCGAACCTTTATCTTTTGCAGTTTTACAAACAAGGATTGGACGCAAAAATGTCACTAAGAATCTATTAAAAAAGGCTCCTGTTGTTTTTATCAGTTACGACTTAATTGAGTTTAACGGGCTGGATTATAGAAATCGACCACTTAATACTAGAAAAGCTGAATTAGATAATATCATTCAGCAAACATCAGATAGTCGGCTAATCAGTTCTGAAAGTTTAAGGTTTGATAATTGGAGTGAATTAGAGGAGATTAGAAAAAAATCTCGTTCAGTAAAAACTGAAGGCATTATGCTAAAAAACCTAGATTCCGTTTATGAAGCTGGTAGAAAAAGAGGAAGCTGGTGGAAATGGAAAATTGCTCCATTAACTATAGATGGCGTAATGATTTATGCCCAAAAAGGACATGGCAGAAGAGCAGATTTATATTCAGATTACACATTGGCTGTTTGGCATGAGGATGAATTAATACCTTTCGCTAAAGCCTATTCTGGACTTACAGATGCCGAAATGAAAAAAGTTGATTCTTTTGTCAAAAAAAATACAAAAGAAAAGTTTGGTCCTGTCAGAACTGTGAAACCTGCATTGGTTTTTGAAATAGCATTCGAGGGCATTCAAGAATCAAAGCGACATAAATCAGGTATTGCACTACGCTTTCCAAGAATCAAAAGATGGAGAAAAGACAAATCCATATCTGAAGCTAATAAACTCATTGATTTACAGGAATTATTAGAGAAATATGGATGATCAATTGAAAGCTGGAATTAATTGGTTTAAGAAAAAAGGTTGGGACCCTTTTGCTTTTCAATTGGAAACATGGAAACACTTCATTGATGGTAATTCTGGCCTACTTAATGCGCCAACTGGCAGTGGAAAAACCTATGCAATCTGGATTGGCTATTTACTTTCCAACTTAAATAATAAACCTAAAAAAGGTTTAAAATTTTTATGGGTTTTACCTTTAAGAGCACTTTCAAAGGATATTCAATCTGCCATCCAGGAAGCTGCTTATGATTTTGGTTTTGATTGGAAAATTGAAATACGAACAGGTGATACGTCAACTAAAGATAGAAAACGACAAAAAACAAGCCCTCCTGATTGCCTAATCACTACTCCTGAAAGTTTGCATCTACTTTTGAGTCAAAAAAATTCTACCAACTATTTTAAAAATCTTGAAGCCTTGGTAGTAGATGAATGGCACGAATTATTAGGAAGTAAAAGAGGTGTTCAGGTAGAATTAGCCTTATCTTCATTCAGAGCTATTAGTAAGAATAAATTGAAAATATGGGGGATTTCAGCCACTATAGGTAATCTACCTGAAGCTCAAAAAGTATTGCTGGGACCTAATAATTCAGATGGTATTTTCATCAGTGCAAAACTTGATAAAGAAATAAAAATTAAATCCATACTTCCCGATGAAGTAGAAAAATATCCATGGGCGGGACACTTAGGAATAAAACTCATTGATAAAGTTCTACCCATAATAAATGAGAATAAAACTACTTTAATATTTACAAATACAAGATCCCAAACTGAAATATGGTATCAACAATTACTGAATAAAGATCCTAATCTAGCTGGAGCTATTGCCATGCATCATGGCTCATTAAATAATCAAATCAGAACTTGGGTAGAAGAAGCTTTGCATTCTGGCCAGATAAAAGTTGTGGTTTGTACTTCCAGTTTGGATTTAGGTGTTGATTTCAGACCAGTTGATACCATTATTCAGGTTGGTGGACCAAAAGGAGTAGCAAGATTTGCACAACGAGCTGGGAGAAGTGGGCATAGGCCAGGTGAAATCAGTAAAATATACTTCCTTCCTACTCACTCTTTAGAACTAATTGAAGGTGCGGCTTTAAGATCAGCCATTAAACAAAAGGATTTCGAAGCTAGAATCCCTATTAAAATGGCTTTGGATGTACTGCTTCAATTTATGACCACTTTAGCAGTAAGTGATGGTTTTGATGCAGATAAGTTATTTAAGCAAGTTACAGAAACCTATTGTTATCAAGACTTATCCAAAAAAGAATGGAATTGGTTATTAGACTTTTTAAAAACAGGTGGTAAAAGCTTATCAGCTTATGATGAATATCAAAAAACTACAGAAGAAAATGGCCTTATTAAAGTGACAAACAGAAGAATTGCAATGCGCCATAGGTTATCCATTGGTACCATTGTAGGCGATCAGGTATTAAATGTAAAATATGTAAAAGGAGGTCATTTAGGAACAATAGAAGAGTATTTCATCAGCAAACTTAAAGTTGGTGACACTTTTTGGTTTTCTGGTAAAGCATTGGAATATGTTAGACTAAAAGATATGACAGTTCAAGTAAAGAAAAGTAAAAGGAAAACCGGCTTAATTCCCCAGTGGATGGGTGGTAGAATGCCACTATCTTCACAACTTTCACTACATATAAAGGAAAAACTTGAAAAAATAAAAAACAATCAATTAGATGAAATAGAATTATCTACAATACAACCTCTAATAAATAGACAACTAGAACTATCCGTCATTCCAAACAAAGACGAATTGTTGATAGAATCTGTAAAATCAAAAGAAGGTTTTCACATATTCATATTTCCTTTTGAGGGGCGGTTTATACATGAGGTAATGGCCGGACTTATTGCCTACAGGATAAGTGTTTCTCAACCCATTACATTTTCCATTGCAATGAATGATTATGGCTTTGAATTACTCACGGATGAAGAATTTGATATTGAAGAAATGTTATCACTTGACTTATTTTCATTAGACAATTTAAAAGAAGATATTATGCTGGGAATTAATGAAACAGAGATGGCTAAAAGAAAATTTAGAGATATAGCTTCAATATCGGGCATGATTTTTAAAGGGTTTCCAGGAAAGAATATAAAGGAAAAACACATTCAAGCTTCCTCTTCAATTTTATATGATGTTTTTACTGAATATGAACCTGAAAATCTGTTGTTAAAGCAAGCTCATAAAGAAGTAGTGGAGCAACAATTGGAGGAAGAAAGATTAATTGAATCGTTGCGGAAAATCAATCAACAAAAAATAATTTATAACAAAACTTTAAAACCCTCACCTTTTGCATTCCCTATTATGGTGGATCGATTAAGGGAAAAATTTTCAACAGAAAGTCTGGAAGAAAGAGTGGCGAAAATGCAGATACAATTAGAAAATTAATAATTTTAACTTTAGATTTGAAGGCTGTAATATTTAAAATAAAATGAAGAGATTTACATTACTATTAGTATTTATAGGGATAAGTTTCACTGCAATATCACAATCCGCTGTCACTGGAAAGTGGAAAACAATTGATGATGAGACAGGAAAAGAAAAAAGTATTGTTGAGATATATGAAAAAGATGGAGAGCTTTATGGAAAAATTTTAAAAATATTTACCGAACCCAATGAAGATCAGGACCCTATTTGTGATAATTGTTCTGGTGACAGAAAAAATAAAAAAATCATAGGAATGGAAATCATTCGTGATATGGAATGGGATGCAGATGATGAAGAATGGGAAGACGGTGAAATTCTTGATCCTGAAGATGGAAAAACTTATGATTGTGTAATCTGGAGAGAGGGTGATGATCTTAAAGTAAGAGGATATGTAGCCTTTTTCTATAGAACTCAAACTTGGAAAAAAGCAGACTAATCATTTGATATTAAAAGTAGTAGGCAAAGAATTAGAACTTTCAGAAGACCGAGTTATTTATTGGTCCGATAAAGAAGTATTATTTATTGCGGACTTACATATAGGCAAAACCAGTCATTTTAGAAAATCTGGAATTGCTATTCCCACTGGAATTATTGATGCTGAAATAGCAAGACTTGAAGCTTTAATTAAAAAGTATCACCCTAAAAGAGTTTTCTTTTTGGGTGATTTATTTCATAGCGATTTAAATCATGAATGGACTCTATTTGATCATTTCTTAAATCGTAATTCTACAGTTGAATTTATTCTTATTAAAGGCAATCATGACATTCTTCCAAAAACTATCTATGATCAAAGTATTTTGAAAATAGAAGAAGAGCCATTTCAATTAGATTCATTTATTTTAAGTCATCATCCATTAATAAAATCTCAACTAAAACAGGGTTATATTAATCTTTGCGGACATATACATCCAGGCCTTTCTATAAAAACTAAAGGAAGATCATACCTAAAACTACCTTGTTTTTATCATAAAAAAAATCAATTGATATTACCTGCATTTGGTAAATTAACTGGATTAGCCAAAATCAGTCCTTCAAAAGAAGAGACTGTTTTTGTAACACTTAATAATTCGGTTAAAGAAATAAAATTAAACAAACATTAACTTTCCGTTCATAAATTTCAAATTATCTGAAACTATTGAATTGTAATGTATTCGCTGTTTTTATATTCAATTATTTATAATTTTTTCCGTATAATTATAATTATTTAAAAATCTTGGGGTTACCTAAAAGCCTTAAGAAGTATTAACAAATGAAATTAACTGACGAACAAGTACTAAACCGCATCAAATTAGGCGATGAATCTGCTTTAGATTATCTCTACAAGCAGCATTATAAAATGATGCTTAGGATGGTTCTCAGAAATAATGGTTCAGAGCAAGAGGCTTTGGACATCTTCCAAGATGCCTTAATTGTATTTTGGCAAAAAGCAATGGATGAAAAATTTACGCTAACTTCAAAAATAAGTACTTACTTATTTAGTATATGTAAGAACTTATGGAGAAAAGAATTAGATAGAAAGAAAAAATTTGAAGAAAGCGATAAAGAAGAAAGCGAGCATAACCAATTTGAAAATCAAGAAATGGTTAAAATAATTCATGAATGTATTAATGAATTAGGAGACTCGTGTAAACAAATATTAAACTATCACTATTTTGATGGTCTGTCAATGGATCAAATAGCTAAAAAAATGGGACTGGCTAATAGTGATACAGCTAAAACAAAAAGATATAAATGTAAAAAAAGACTGGATGATCTTATAAGATCAAGATATCAGGCCAGCGACTTTTTAGACTAATAATTATGAGTGAAATCAATTACTTTCGCTTAATCGAAGCATATTTTGAGGGGACTATCTCCCCTAATGAGAAAGCTATGCTTGAAGCAAAAATTGAATCTGACCCGCTAGTAAAGGCTGAATTTGATTTACAAAAAAACATCATTCAAGGAATAGCTAATACACGAAAACTAGAATTGAAATCAAGATTAGCTTCAATTGATTTACCTACAACTGCTGGAGTTTTAGGTGGAAGTGGAGTTAAATGGCTAGCAGGCACTATTACTGGAGTAACTTTATTTGGTAGTGTTCTTTATTGGTCACTTTACAATTTTAATGAAGTGATTAAACCACTTGACATTAAAGTTGCTCAAGCTGTGGAATTTAAAAGTCCAAAATTTGATGAAATTCCAACAGTTCAAAGAGAAATCACAAGTACTCCAAAAGATATAGCTGAAAAACCAAGTTCAATAGAGCTTGTTGAAGAAAAAATTAAAGAAGAAGAGAGAAAAGAAAATACTGCTAAGGTAAAACCACAGTCTTTAATTTCTTATGAAGACGACAAAATATTTTCTGAGCATAATGAAGAGGAAATAGAGAATATCTCTAGTAAGGATATAGCACTTAATAGAGCTGACAAGACTGAAATACAATTATTTGAAGGAATTGATTCTCAAGACAATTTCCATTACAGATATTATAACTCTAAGCTTTATTTATATGGGGACTTCAAAAAGATGCCTTACCAAATCATTGAGTTAAATGATAAAGGAAGGAAACAATTGTTCCTAAGCTATAATCAGGATGTATTTATTATAAAAGATAATACAACGGACATAACACCATTATCAAAACTTGATGATGAATTATTAAAAATGGAAATAGACCTAATTCTAGAAGATTAACTACTAGGTTTAAACAATAATAAATGAGGCTTTTCAATTTTTGGAAAGCCTTTTTTGTTTTTATATCAAATTAATAAGCTAAGCATAAATAAATTCTTATTTTTGGGCTTTGATTTATGAGCAAAGAAAAAAAATATAGAAAGAAGAAAAAGCTTGGGCACTATCCATTTATAAGCGTCATATTAAGTATGACTCTTGCCTTATTTATTCTAGGGTTATTCGCACTTTTAATTACCACCACTTCCTCTCTAACAAAAGTGATTCAGCAAAATGTGGAGATGCAAGTATATTTAAATTCAAATTTATCTGAACCGCAACAGTTAAGGATAAGTAAATCATTAGCTTCAAAAGCTTATATTCTTAAGGGAGAAGATATTGAATCAGTGAGATTTATTTCCAAAAAAGAAGCTGCTGAAAAATTTATTGAAGATACTGGTGAAGACTTCATGGAATTCTTGGGTGATAACCCTCTAAAAGATGCATATATCATTAAAATCTCATCAGATTTCCATTCTTCTGAAAAAATGCTTGAAGTTCAAAAAGACATAGAGAAAATTAACGGTGTTTTTGAGGTTATTTACACCAATAACATGGTACAAAGTATCAATGAAAACATCACAAAAATTAGTATTGTGCTATTAAGTATCTCAATCTTACTATTTATTGTGATTGGTATTTTGATTAACAATACAATAAAATTAGCATTGTTTTCACAAAGATTCTTAATAAGAAGCATGCAACTTGTGGGCGCAACTAAAGGCTTTATCAGAAAACCATTTATTTATCGTTCCATTTTACATGGAATAGTTTCTGCCATAATTGCTGCAGCTTTATTGTATGGATTATTAGCATATGGTAGCGAGCAATTGGAAGGTTTAGCAGAATTACAAAACCAACAAATGCAATTGATAATTTTTGGTGGATTAATTTTAACCGGTATTATCATTGCAACTTTTAGTACTTACAGAGCCATGCAAAAATATATGGCAATGTCTTTAGATGAATTATATTAAATAATATTTATGTCAGAGAAAAAGAAACTAGCATTTGGTAAAAGCAATTATATTTTAATGATTGCTGGAATTTTAACTCTTATCACAGGATTTATCATTATGACATTAGATTCCGAACAATATGGTTTTGGATTTCTTGGTCTTACATTAGGTCCTATAATCGTTTTTATAGGTTTCATAGTAGAAATATTTGCAATTCTTAAGCGACCTAAACACTAAAATGGGAGTATTAGAAGCTATTATCCTTGGTATCATCCAAGGATTATCTGAGTTTTTACCAATTAGCAGTAGCGGTCATTTAGAAATCGGAGCTGTATTATTAAACGCACATACATCTGAAAGCTTATTATTTTCAGTATTAGTACATGCTGCCACTGCATTATCAACTATAATAGTTTTTCGAAAAGACATTGGAAATATCTTTAAAGAGCTTTTTAAATTCAAATGGAACGAATCTTATGATTTCGTATCCAAAATAGTGCTATCTATGATTCCAATTGGGATTATTGGAGTCTTTTTTGAAGATCAAGTTGAAAGCTTCTTTACAGGTAATTTACTTTTGGTTGGCAGTATGCTTTTGGTTACCGCGGTTTTACTTGCATTTACAGAAACTGTAAAATCAAAAGAAGGAGGCAAAGTAAACTATTGGCAGGCACTTGTAATTGGAATAGCTCAATCTATTGCTATTCTTCCAGGAATCTCTAGATCAGGTGCTACTATTGCAACTGCCTTGTTAATAGGAGTTAATAAAGAGAAGGCAGCAAGGTTTTCATTTTTAATGGTGCTTGTTCCAATTTTAGGTGCTTCTTTTTTAAAAGTTTTAGATTATCTAGAACAACCCGCAATAGAAAGCCAAACTTCATCACTTGCTTTACTACTAGGTTTTTTAATGGCTTTTCTTGCTGGTCTGTTTGCTTGCAAAGCCATGATTAAAATTGTTAAAGAAGGAAAATTACTTTATTTCGCTATTTATTGCGCAATCATTGGAAGTATAGCTATAATAAGCCAGTTAATATGAGTGAAGTACAAAATGGCTATAATGAGGGAAAAGTACTCCTTATTGATAAACCATTAAATTGGACATCTTTTGATGTTGTTAAAAAATTAAGATACACCTTAAAGGTTAAAAAAATTGGTCATGCAGGTACATTAGATCCCTTAGCAACGGGATTACTTATCCTATGTACTGGTAAGATGACGAAGTCTATTGAAAAATATCAAGCTCAACAAAAAGAATATACTGGAGAGTTTACTATTGGATATACAACCCCATCCTATGATTTGGAAACTGAACCTGAATTCCAAAAGTCAACTGAAAATATTTCGTTAGAGGATTTAAAAAAGGCCACCGAAAACTTTATTGGTGAAATTGAACAAACCCCTCCTATTTTTTCTGCTGTTAAAAAAGATGGTAAAAGAGCATATGAATTAGCTCGAGAAGGTAAGGATGTGAAATTAAAATCGAGAAAGGTAAATATTGAAGACTTTGAAATTATCGATTTTCAAAATCAAAAAGTAAAGTTTAGAGTTAGTTGCTCAAAAGGCACATACATTAGAAGCCTGGCAAATGATTTTGGTGAAATACTTGGTGTAGGTGCTTACTTATCAGAATTAAGAAGAACAAAAATCGGTAACTTTTCAGTTGATGATGCTGAAAACCTGAGTGAATTTGTAGAAAAACATAAAGCAAGCGTCAATGATCGTCCATGACGGGTATGAAAATTTAGAAGGTATAAAAAATGCTGTGGTCACCATCGGTACATTTGATGGCGTTCATATCGGGCATCAAGAAATAATCAGTCGTATTATTGATTTGGCTAAATCAGTTGATGGGGAAACTGCTTTAGTAACCTTTTGGCCACATCCAAGATATGTATTAGGCAAAAATCCAGATCACCTAAAACTATTAACCACTTTTGATGAAAAAGCTGAGATTTTAGAGCAATTAGGTCTAGATCATTTGGTAAAAGTAAATTTCACTAAAGAATTTTCTCGCTGGACCTCAGAACAATTTATTCAAAGAATTATAATATCAGCATTACATACCAAAAGATTAGTAATTGGATATGATCATCGTTTCGGTAAAGACCGAGAAGGTGGTTTTGAACATTTAAAAAATAATGCTAAGAGATACGGCTTTGATGTTGAGGAAATATCAAAGCAAACTATAGATAATGTAGGTATCAGTTCTACTAAAATACGTGATGCAGTTGAAGAAGGAAATGTACAACATGCTCATGATTTTTTAGGTAGATATTATGAAATAAATGGCGTAGTGGTGAGTGGTGACAAAATCGGTAAAACACTCGGCTTCGCAACTGCGAATATTGATGTTGAAGAGAAATATAAATTAATACCAGCTGATGGGGCTTATGCAGTTTTAGCAACTGTAAAAAACAAAACCTATCATGCAATGCTTAATATTGGGTACAGACCTACTGTAGATGGTAAAACAAAAAGGATTGAAGCTAATCTTTTTGATTTCAATGACAGTATTTATGATGAGAAAATTAAAATTACTTTCATAAAAAAGTTAAGAGATGAAATAAAATTCAACTCCAAAGAGGAACTTAGTGACCAGCTAACGAAAGATAAAGAAAATGCGATACAAATCTTAAATCAGCATATTCAATAACCATTAAATTAATTAACTTAGAGTAAGATTACATTTAATCAGGAGCTTTTAAATAGATAAAAAATGATTAATAAAGTAGTTAAAAATGCTAGTGAAGCAGTAAAAGACATACCTGATAATGCAGTATTGATGTTAGGAGGTTTTGGTTTGTGCGGTATTCCTGAAAACAGTATTTCTGCATTATTAGATAGTAAAGTAAAAGGATTGACCTGCATTTCTAATAATGCGGGTGTAGATGATTTTGGTATCGGACTTTTATTAAAAACTCACCAAGTAAAGAAAATGATCTCTTCATATGTAGGAGAAAATGCAGAGTTTGAGAGGCAACTTCTTTCTGGTGAATTAGAAGTAGAACTTATACCTCAAGGTACTTTAGCTGAAAGAGTTAGAGCTGGAGGTGCTGGTATTCCTGCATTTTTTACGCCAGCTGGCTTTGGAACCGAAGTTGCCGAAGGTAAAGAAACTAGAGAGTTCGATGGTAAAATGTATCTATTAGAATCTGGATTAACAGCTGATTTTTCATTGGTGAAAGCCTGGAAAGGCGATACTGCTGGAAATTTAATATTTAAAGGTACCGCCAGAAACTTCAATCCTATGATGGCAGCAGCTGGTAAAATAACTATTGCTGAAGTTGAAGAATTAGTACCTGCAGGTGAATTAGATCCTAATGAAATTCATACTCCTGGAATATACGTGCAACGTATTTTCGAAGGTAAAAATTATGAAAAAAGAATAGAACAAAGAACTGTAAGATCTTAAGTTATGGCACTAGATAAAATTGGAATAGCAAAAAGAATAGCTCAGGAAGTACAAGATGGAATGTATATTAATCTTGGTATTGGTATACCAACCCTAGTTGCCAATTATATCCCTGATGCTTTAGATGTAGTATTACAATCAGAAAATGGTTTACTAGGCATTGGCCAATTCCCTACTGAAGATGAAGTGGATGCTGATTTAATTAATGCTGGTAAACAAACCATTACCATGCGCGATGGATCAGTATTATTTGATTCTTCTGAAAGCTTTGCCATGATTAGAGGTGGGCATGTAGACCTGACTATTTTAGGGGCCATGGAGGTTTCCGAAAATGGTGACATTGCCAACTGGAAAATTCCAGGAAAGATGGTAAAAGGAATGGGTGGAGCGATGGATTTGGTAGCTTCAGCTAAAAATATAATTGTTGCCATGCAACATACTAGCCGAAGTGGTGATTCTAAACTTTTAAAAGAATGTACACTTCCGATTACGGGCTTGAATTGTGTAAAGAAAATTGTGACCAATTTAGCAGTTCTAGAAGTTCAGGAAGAAGGTGGTTTCAAATTAATCGAAAGAGCTCCAGGTGTTAGCGTTGATGAAATAAAAGAAGCCACAGCTGGTAAGCTAATTGTTGAAGGCGATATACCTGAAATGAAAATTGATTAATATGAGAAAGCTAAATGTAAGCGTATTTTTAATTGCACTACTCAGTACATTCATTTTCAAAGCTTGTAAAGACAAGAATGATGATTTTGTATTCCTTTCAATTGAAGAGGATGTGGAGTTAGGGGCTCAAGTAGCATCCGAAATAGAAAATGATCCTGAACAATTTCCTGTTTTAGATGAGGCAGAATACGCAGATGCTTATACCTATTTAAATGGATTATTAGATGAAATATTAAATTCAGGAGAAGTAGCTTATAAAGAAGAGTTTGCTTGGGATATTCATATTATAGAAGACGACTCCACTTTAAATGCATTTGCAACACCAGGTGGTTATATTTATGTGTATACAGGTTTAATAAAATATCTTGAACAAGAAGATGATTTAATGGGGGTTTTAGGTCACGAAGTTGCACATTCGGACTTAAGGCATACAAGCAAGAACTTACAAGTTCAATATGGTTTAAGTTTTTTAATCAGCTTAATATCAGGTAATAATTCTAGTGATTTAACAAAAATAGCGGGCCAAATAGCAGGTACAGCAACTGGATTAACTTTTTCTCGTGCTTATGAAAAAGAAGCCGATGATAAATCCGTTGAATATTTGGCTAAAACACCTTACGCATGCAATGGGGCTTATTCATTTTTTCAAAAGTTAATTGATGAAGGGAATACAGGTAGACTTCCTGCTTTTTTAAGTACTCATCCAAACCCAGAGGATAGAGTGGAAGATATTAATGTAAAAGCTGATGAATTAGGATGTGATACAAACCCTTTAAATCCTGCAAGTTATCAGGATTTCAAAAATATGTTACCGAATTAGTATAAAGTATAATATAGATAGAAGAGCAATAATGAAGAAATCGAACATTAATTTCGAAATTGAATTAGATAAAGATAACGTACCTGAGAAAATCAATTGGAGCGCCACTGATGCAGGTAATGAATTGACAGAGACAAAGAGCATCAGTATATCGCTTTGGGATCATATTCAGAAAAACTCAATGAGAATCGATTTATGGACTAAAGAAATGCCTGTTGATGAAATGAAAAGGTTTTATATTGATTGCTTGGGTGGAATGGCACAAAGCGTATTAAATTCTACTGGTGATGAATTTATGGCTGAGGAAATGAATATGCTTTGCGAAAAATTAGTGAAGCATCTTGAACGAGAAATGAAAGAACAAAAATAAATGAAAGGTGGCTTCGGTCACCTTTTCAGTTTATCATATAGCTTGATAATATCTTTTGTACTTCATACACATCAACTGAATCATTAAACTCTTTATTTACCTTAGGATATCCATTGCCTACCAAATAAATTTTGAGGCTAGCCTTTGAATCAAACTCCTTTGAAGCCTCAATACTGATACTTTCAATTTTTGAATAAGGTATAAAATAATATTCGATAGTTTTATCTTCCTTTTTTCTATGTTCTTCAATAATGAGCCTTTTATTGGTAAAGATATAGGTATCATGATCTATTTTGAACCCCACATCTACTATCTCATCATTTATAAACAAATTACTATATTCTTCGATAAGCTTAGTAGTTTCAATTACACCAGAATTTGAATGAAAAAATGATAGAATTCCCATAGCAGTAACTATTTAATATATTTAACGAGAATTTGAGAATAAAGTATATTTCAATTGGGACTCAATAATTTCTTATTCAGTTTTTAATGAAAATAACCACAATTGTGTTTCCTGATCTTTATTAAAATTATCATCGGAAATAAATAAAACACTTTTACTTCCATCAGGAAAATTGGGACCAAAAGTTAAGCCTTCAATATTATCAATTCTTAAATTATAATCTGAGAAGTCAAGTACTAACCTTTTTGATACAGAATTAAATTCTGAACCCTCTAAATACTCAATATTTTGTATATCTGATGCTTTTGAGGTATTTACTTGGTAAACTCTAACAAAATTACCCACACCTGTTGTATAAGACCTTTCCATCACCCATAATGTGTTATCATCAATCCATAATATTTCAGGGACAGAGTTGATATAAAAGCCATCCTCTGGAATTGGCTTTTTTTGTAATGGTTCAATTTGATAAGCATATTGAGCTAATACTTTGTTATTCTTAATATCATGCCTTACTAAACGAAGTGGATAACTTCCTTTAGTAAAGCCAGGTGACATTCCATCTTGTATTAAAGGTAATTCGTTTACATACCATATTATAGTATCATTCTCAAAGCTTAAACTTTCAAAAGCACCATTTTTACGTACTCCCTTATCCTCATAAAATCTAAATAATGATGGAGTTTCGATATTTCTTAAAAACTCTCCATTTTTATTAATTTCCCAAATAAACGGATCTATATATCCCCCTATTCTCCCCCCTTCACTAGTTATAAAATATGAGTTAGAATTTTTTCTATAGCGAATAGATTCTGGGTCCAACTCATCTTGGGAAAACCTATTATTTAATTCATTTTTCAAATATATAGTATTTAAAAACTCATAGTTTTCAATACCTTCCTCTGAGAATTGAATTTGTAATTTATATAATCTTGCGTCTGAATATTCAGATCTGTCATCTGAAATAATTATGTACTGATTAGAACCTAAATAATCTATTGATGACAACCCTCCCAAAACACTTTCATCTTTTATTTTATTTGGATCTAGAATTATTTGATCTACTAATTCGAAGGAATAATTTAAACTTTCTTCTGAAGAATTAGAAAGGCTGCAGGCGGATAAAAACAGTAAAATTGAAAATAAACTTACTACTCTAAGATTCATGGAATTCAATAAAATTTTTGTCAAAAATAATCAAATAAATGGGCTTTGGATTCAGAAAAACAGCTTTTATCGAAATTAGATTTTTTCTTAAAAAATATAATTCAAAATTATGCTACTATTGATATTTAAAGGTGTACCTTTGTGTAAATTAAAATTATTATAATGAATAAAGGAACAGTAAAATTCTTTAATGATTCAAAAGGCTTTGGATTTATTATTGACGAAAGCACTCAAAAAGATTATTTCGTACACATTTCAGGTCTTATTGATGATGTTAGAGAAAACGATGAAGTTGTTTATGAGCTTCAAGAAGGTAAAAAAGGTTTAAATGCAGTGAATGTTAAGTTAGCTTAATTGATAAATATACATTTTTAATACATTTGATTATTGAAGGTTTCTCTGTTTAGAGAAACCTTTTTTTATTTCATCAAATTATAATTTCAAAACTTGAAAACAACATGAATCTGATAGTGTTGTCTGTATATAATTTTAGTTATTATGAATTGGAACGAGGTAATTAAATACGCAAATAATGGTAGTCCTGAACCACCTAAAAAAGTGGAGAAAACGGAAACGGAATGGAAAGAAATTCTAACTGCTGAAGAATTCCAGATCACCAGAAAAAAAGGTACTGAAAGAGCATTTACTGGGGAGTATTGTGAAGCTCATGAAGCAGGTAAGTATGCATGCAGATGTTGTGGAACTACCTTATTTGATTCTACCTTGAAATTTGACTCTAGTTCAGGTTGGCCAAGCTTTACTGAACCATTTAAAGATAATGTAATCAAGTACGAAAAGGATGTTAGCTTCGGAATGGTAAGAGTAGAGGTATTATGTAATGTATGCGAGGCTCATTTAGGACATGTATTTCCTGATGGCCCTCCTCCAACAGGCTTGAGGTATTGTATCAATTCCGCTTCCATAAAATTGAAAAATTAATTACCTTATCAAATTTACAAAGGAAGTACCGAGATTATCTGCTAAGATTTTTTTGTACGTAACGCTTTCCTTAAATGCAGGTGTTAAAAATTCACCCCATATTTTCTCCCAATCGCTGCCTTTTGGAAAGATAAATCCTAATTGATCTTCTAATTCACTAAGTGGAATGGGGTGACGCGTAACATCCATTCTGTTCCTAACTGCATCAAAATACTCTGTAAAATCAATTAAAGTAAAATATTTTTCTCCACTTCTAAGTTTTGCATTCACTTCAGACCCTGAGTTCGCATATTCAATATCTAAATCAGGATAGTATTCAGAAGAAATTTCCTTTAAATATTTCTCATGCGTTGAACCCTTTATTATTATTGCCTTATAATCAGAGAAATTACTTGATATTTCAGATAGTTCTTTAATTGCAGGAGCATTTCCATTGGACAATAGTACAGATGGATTATTCATATAAGCTGGTGAAAACGCTAAATATTTTTTCCTTTCGTTTGTAATACTTGTATTACAAACTCCCATTATATTTTTACCATTCTTTACTGTATTTATAAAATCAGTAAATACAGGGACTTTCTTCTTGAAGTCAAACTCTAAATTTACATTATATTTTTCCTTTACAAAGGATTGAAATTCATTCATTATATCAACACAAACACCCTTCATCTGACCTCCTTCCTCAAAAACAAGGCCTGGAGTTTGATAATAAACACAAGTTAATTCTCCTTGACCTTTGCCTTTTATATCTGACCAACTAGAGCCATTTATTTGAGCTTGAGCGCTGATTCCAAGAAATATGAATATTAGATTAAATAATGCAGTAGATAGTTTCATTATATTTAAATTTTGCCATAAATATATTTATTGAAACTATTATTTACAAAAATAATTTAAGCATGTCGTATTCCCATAAGATCTAATTCTGGGATATACTGAAGATTATCTTCCTGTATTGAATCAGGAACGAAAACGAATTTTTTATCAAAGATTTGATTTAAAATGTAATAGCTAACCCAGTACTCATTGTTTAATTGAAATAAATCAGGTTGAATAGGTTCAATTCTAGCGTAACTCTGCTCCTCAACTTTTTCAATCACATGTCTTAAAACTGAAGTTTCTTTCTTATGGCCATCAATTTCACCGTATCCTTTTGAAGTAATCATTACAGTTTCCAGTTCAATCAAGTTTTTATTGACCAAATAAACATCCCATTGAGTTTCACCATTATTTTCTGATTTAGTTAAAACCAATTCTACTCCAGTAACTGGTGAAAAATCTATATCTTTTTTCATGATTTCTCAATCAATTTCATCTCAAACAAATTAGCAATATGCCTTTTTAATTTCTGGCTTACTTCATTAAAATCCTGCTTCTCCCCTAGTTCTGCTTCCATTGAAGTAACGGCTTTATCATCTATACCACATGGAATAATATTGTTAAAATAATCTAGATTTGTATTTACATTAAAAGCAAATCCATGCATCGTTACCCATCTACTGGATTTCACCCCTAGCGCACAAATTTTTCTTGGATTTTTAGCTCCTTCCTTAAAATCAATCCAAACGCCTGTCAGACCTTTAATTCTACCTGATTTTATACCGTATTCTTCTAATGTTAATATTACTGCTTCTTCAAGTAGTCTGAGGTATTTATGGATATCAGTAAAGAAATTATCTAAATCTAAAATTGGATACCCTACAATTTGTCCAGGGCCATGATAAGTTATATCACCTCCCCTATTGATTTTATAATAAGTAGCTTCCTTTTCCTTTAGGCCTTTTTTATCTAATAACAAATGATCTTCAGAACCACTTTTTCCCAACGTATAAACATGAGGATGCTCTAAAAATATTAGGTAATTTGGAGTAATGTCGTGTTCTTCTTCAGTTAGCTTTCGATTAGCTGTTTTTATGTCAATTGTTTTTAAAAACAACTCTTCCTGATAATCCCAAGCCTCTTTATAGTCCATCATTCCTAAGGAAAGGAATTCAGTATTTTTATTTATTTTGTAATTCACTACTTAATGAGCCAGTTTATTTTTCAGATAATTTATTTTCTCAACAGGAAACGGATCAACATGGTTTTCCTCTGCTAAACAAAAACTAATCCAATCTGCAAGGTGAATTAAATAATAAACCTGCTGAGTAAAGGTTTCGCCTAAAGCCATTAATTCTATTACTTCAGTCTTTTCTGCTAAAATAGACTTGCTTATATTCATCCTTAACTTATTTCGTTCATGATCTAAATCTGAACGAAGAATAATTACTTTAGAATTTGAAATATGATGCTTTGGATTTTCCCAACCTACCAATTCATTGTGGTTAAGTTCAGGGAAGACATTTAAATGAGATACTTGTTTACTGTTTTCAGCAAGTTGCTGCTGAAACCTTAATAATGCTGGGTAAAATATTTGATCACCATACAAGAATGTAAAATGATTTGAAATAGCTTTTGAATATTTTTTGGCTAAATCAATAATAGCCTCCTGTTCATTTTGTAAAAATTCAGAAGTCTTTTGAATTTCATCTTTAATATTCAAACCAGGACAAAATCCAAGTTTTGATATCAGACTGAGCATCGCTACTGAAGGGAACGCAAGACCTGCTCGCGGACATTCAGCTTCTCCTGAAAAATTATATTGTGGATAAGCATTCTGATCAGAAATTGCTTTCAACTTACCACCAGTTGTAATCGTGAAAATATTTTTTGTCACCTTTTTTGCAAGTTCCAATAAAGTCAAAGTCTCTTCAGTATTTCCACTATAAGAGCATGCAATAAAAAGTGTGCTATCATTAACCCATTTTGGCAATCTATAACCTTGAATAAGTGTTATGGGTACATGACAATAATCCTCAACTATGCTTTTAACCAAGTGCACACCAATTCCTGATCCTCCCATTCCACTGATCACAATATGATTAACATCTTCAAATGAAGTATTCAAATCATCCAGCTGATGAGTAAGTTCAAGAGCTTCAGAGAGTTGATTAGGAAAAGTTTTTATTAAATTTATCACAGTAAATTTTAATTCAATATTTTAGCTCACAAATATAATACTTGAATTATACCTGAAGCGTGAATAACAAAAAAATAGGCGATTTAGGAGAAGATTTAGCGATAAAAATTCTCCAATCAAAAGATTATGAAATCTTAGAACGTAATTACAGATATAAAAGATCTGAAATTGATATTATTGCTTTACATCATAATTTATTAGTTTTTATTGAAGTAAAATCATTGCATTCCTTTCAACATGGATTTCCAGAAGAACGCGTTAATCAAGCAAAAGTTGATAAAGTAATGGAGGCCGCTGAAGATTATATACATGCAATTAATTGGCAAAAAGACATTAGGTTTGATATTCTAAGTATAAACTTAAAAAAGCCGTCAGAATATCTTCACATCGAAGATGCTTTCTATTAGTATTAAGGTAACCAAAAATCAAAAACTATTTTATTCATACAATTAAAATGTCCTTTAGGGCATTTCTGATATCCAATTTTTGAGCATGGTCTACAATTCACCTTATTATTCTCCAGTATTGTAAATTTCGTTTTGTATGGATACATTCCAAACATTGGAATTGTATTCCCCCAAATGCAAAATATGTTCTTTTTAAAAGCAGCCGCAATATGCATTAGACCTGTATCATGTGTAAAAACATAAGTTGCTCCTTTCACAATGGAAGCTGATTGATTTAAATTGAACTTTCCACAAGCATTAAATACTTTTGCTTTTTTACCCAATTCCGTGAGTTTCTCTTCATAGGGTTCAGATAAATCAGTTTTCTTGAAAAAATCTTCAACTCTTTCACCCATTTTAGCATCATCTGGTCCTCCTACTAATACTATAGGTTTATTTATTTTATCGCATAATTCAACCATTCTCTTAAATGGCAGTTTTTTAGTGTTATGCTGGGCTCCAATAACATAAGCCACATATTCTTTTTGATGAGATTCAGGAAGCCATTCTTTTTCAATCTCATCCTTTTCAGGAATAAAATAGTCTAAACCGAACTGATCTTTTTTAACACCTAGTTCGGATGCGGCCTCCATATAACGGTCAACAATATGCTTATTAGGCAGCTTATCCACCTTCAAATTTACCATCAGCCATTTTTCAAAATTTAACTTTTGAAAGGATTTCGATGGCTTATTCAGCCTAAGTTTGATAATTCTGCTTCTTAAATTATTATGCAAATCCACTATATAGTCATAGTTTTCAGCCTTCAAATCTTGAATTAAATCATCAAGTTTATCTTCTAAAACATGAACTTTATCTACATAGTGGTTATTTTCCAGAATATTAGCATATGCTCTTTTAGTAGCATAATGAACCTCCACATCATCTAATTGGAGTTTGATTGCTCGAATAACAGGCGTAGTCAAAACAATATCACCTATTGAAGAGAATCGAAGTATAAGTACTTTATTAAGCTTTTTCAAGTTTATGATTTTGAGAGTGCAGACTTTTTACGATTTATGAAATACTGAGAAATCTCATCCCTATTCATAGTGTTTAAGGTTTCTTCAGCAGTAAGTCCTGCTTTTCTACCAACACACAGACCATAATACATATCGTGGTATCCTATTGTTTCGTGGGCATCAGGATTTATTGAAATCTTAACTCCTTTATCTAAAGCATATCTAACATGTCTCCAATCTAAATCCAACCTCCATGGATGAGCATTTATTTCAATTACCACATTAAACTCAGCACAAGCATCTATCACTGCCTTATGATTAATGGGATATCCTTTTCTTTGCAATAGTAACCTACCGGTCGGATGACCTAATATAGTGGTGTATGGATTTGAAATAGCAGTAATTAGTCTATTGGTCGCAGTCTTTTCATCCATATTGAGAGGAGAATGAATAGATGAAACTACAAAATCAAAACTATCCAAAACATCATCTGCATAATCTAAGGAACCATCATTGAGTATGTCTGATTCAATTCCTTTAAAAATCTTAAATGGTGCTAATTCTTTATTCAGTTGCTCAATTTCCTCATGCTGCTTCTTAATTCTAAATTCCTGTAGCCCATTCGCATATGCAGCAGTTTTACTATGATCGCTAATTCCTAAATATTCATAGCCTAATTCCTTACAGTATTCTGCCATCTCTCTTAAAGTATTTTTACCATCACTGTATGTGCTGTGATTATGTAATATTCCTTTAAGATCATCCATCTCAATAAGCTTTGGAAGTTTATCATTTTGAGCCCAATTAATTTCCCACAATCCTTCTCTTAACTCTGGTTCAACATAAGGCCAATCAGCGGCCTTATAAATTGCTTCTTCCGAAGAATATTTTTTTTCTTTTAAAAGCTCATTAAACGTACTTTTATTATGAAGCTCTAAGCTTAAATGTTGTGGATTAGCAGTAGTTTTAAATAATTCATTTACAAAATCTTCCTCAGTGGTAAAAATGATTTTATAGGATGCATTAAGTGCTGAATGAATAAATTTCAAACTCATTGGGCCAGAATTCTTTTTATCTAATTCTAAGGAATCAGCCTTCATAATATATTGAATTACCTTAGCTTTATTTTCTGCCGCTACTAGTAATTCAGTGGTATTAATTACTTCTATTTTTCGCCTTAAATCACCCGTAATGGATATCTTTTTGACTCCCTCAATCTCTTTTAGTTCTTTAATTATTTCTGCTGCTAACTTTTCTGCCTCTCTAAAATGAAGATATCCTCTCCAACTTAATTTAAATTCAATTGCTTCTAATAATTTTGTTTGCGTTTTAGCTCCAAAGCCTTTTAAAGCTGCTACTTTATTTTCTTCACAAGCTAATTTTAAATCTTCAAGATTATCTACCCCAAGTTTTTCCCAAATTAATTTAATTTTCTTGGGACCAAATCCGCTGAGTTGCATCATTTCTATAATTCCGGCAGGAGTTTTATCATGCAATACTTCAAACTGATGCAGAGTACCCTTTGCACTTATTTCAAAAATAGATTGTGCTAAACTTTTACCTACACCATCAATTTTTTGCAGCTCATTTTCACTTAAATCAGAGAGCCTATTATCAAACCGTTCTAGGCTATTGATAGCAGACTGATAGCTTTTAATTTTAAAATCATTTTCACCATGCAGCTCCATGAGCTTGGCAGTATTTTTTAAAACTTTTATTATTTGTTTATTTTCCAAAGCTTATTGATTTTTTGTAAAATTAAAGGATATATTGGGTTTGATAATGGATTGTTTCTATAATTTTAATGTCTAACAAATCAAATAATCGAATGTTATCAATGCTGATTTTATAATCTATTATTTATGAAATTATATTTTTCGCTTAGTCTTTTATTAATTCTTAGTAGTTATTTTGCTATTGGACAAGTCTCTCAACCTACTCGTTATGAGATTGAAATAGATGACCTTAATGATGACTATTACATTGTTTCAGCAAAAGAAAAAGGACTATTTCTTTTTAAAGAATTAGAAGAAAATGAAACTAAAAATGAAAATGTATGGGAAATTATAAGGCTTGACACCAATCTTATAGAAATCAACAGACAGGAAGTATTGATTGATAAAAAGTTTTCTTTTAAAGGCTACAGCTACGATAAAGATAGATTTGTAATGCTTTTCCAAGAAGGTCTTGAATATGCTAAAGATCTATTATTTGTCACTTTTTCAGCGAAATATGATAATGAATTTAAATCCTACCTATATAATAATGTTGTTCCGATCAGATTAACCGAATTTGAAATAAAAAATGATGCGGTAATCTTTGGTGGAAATGTTAATATGAGAACCGTGGTGATGTTGTACAATTTTACAGCTGAAAAAGGAATTGTACTTCCAGGCTTTTATAGCGATAGAAGCACTCTTCTTCAATTGGTTACTAGCACCAATGATGATTTCATAAGAGTAATTACATCAGATCGCTTGATGAATAAAAGATATGGTATTACAATAAGAGCATTTAATACATTTGGAGAACCTGAATTTACAAGAACATTAGAAGCAAAAGACAACCTCAGTTTAACCGATGGACGTATTGTGAATAGTAGTGAAGGTGGAAATTTACTTGCTGGAACTTACTCTATTAAAAGAAGAACTGAAACCTCCAGAGGTATATTCATTGCAGATTTAGAGAGAGAACAGGAGAAACAAATCCGATACTATAATTACGGAAATCTTGACAATTTCTTTAACTACATGAAAGAAAAAAGAAAGAATCGCGTATTAAAAAGAATAGCTCGCAAAAAAATTAAAGGTAAAAAACTAAAGTTTAGTTATAGACTATATGTTCAAGACATAGTAAAACAGGAGGATCAGAATATTTTAATTGGTGAGGCATATTTCCCCACCTATTCAAATAGATCCTATGGATATGGATATACAGCCTACAGTTATGACCCTTTTCTCAATAGGGGATCCACTCAGGTTTTTGATGGCTACAAATATACGCATGCAGTTATCATTGCATTTGATGATGATGGTAATTTAATATGGGATAATAGCTTTGAAATTAATGATTTGAAAAGCTTTCAACTTGAAGAACACGTTCATCTTGCATTCTTAGATAATGAAATTGTAATGCTTTATTTATATAACCAGGAATTGAAAATTAAAGTTATCAAAGGCAGCGAAATTGTAGAGGGTAAATTTACAGAAAGCTTGAAATTGATGTATGAGAATGATGAAATGAAAAGTAGTGATGAAGAATTAGAAGGGCTTAAACAGTGGTACGGTAATAACTTTTATGCTTTTGGAGTAAATAAGGTTAAAAACCTTAGAGATCAAAACATCAAGTTGAATAGAAAAGTATTTTTTATCAATAAAATCGTGGTCGAATAAATTACTGTTTTATTATCTTTGCCAGTGCACAATGGAAAAACGCCTAATTTTAGATACCGACCTTCTTCAAATCACCATTAATAGGTTAGTAGAAGAATTAATTGAAAATCACAAAGATTTTGAAAACACAGTTTTAATAGGCCTACAACCAAGAGGAGTTTTTTTAGCTCATAGAATTCAAAAGCGCTTAAAAGAAAGGCTTAATAAAGAATTACCTTTAGGACTTCTAGACACTACTTTCTATCGTGATGATTTCAGGAGAAGAGAAACTCCAATTAAAGCAAATGCGACTAAAATTCCTTTTATAATAGAGGATAAAAAAGTTGTGTTAATTGATGATGTACTGTTCACTGGGAGAACTGTAAGAGCTGCTCTAGATGCTATGATTGCGTTTGGCAGACCTAAATTAGTTGAGCTTCTTACTTTTATTGATAGAAAGTATACTCGAGACTTACCCATACAACCTGATTATGTAGGAAGAGGTGTTAATACTATTAAGACCCAAAAGGTATTGGTTGAATGGACGGATCAAGGTGCAGAAAGTGATAAAATCTGGTTAGTGACAAACGAATAAAAATGACAAATTTAAGTGTTAATCATTTATTGGGTATCAAAGATTTAACTACTGAAGATATTCAATTAATTTTTCAAACTGCCGACCATTTTAAAGATGTTATTAATCGACCAATCAAAAAAGTACCTTCTTTGCGCGACATCACGATTGCCAATATTTTCTTTGAAAACTCAACTCGAACTAAACTATCATTTGAATTAGCAGAAAAAAGACTTTCTGCTGATGTTGTGAATTTTTCTTCCTCTAATAGTTCAGTAAAAAAAGGAGAAACGCTGTTAGATACAGTGAATAATATACTTTCAATGAAAGTTGATATGGTAGTAATGAGACATTCTAGCCCAGGAGCTGCTCATTTTTTATCTAAAAATATTGAAGCAAATATTGTAAATGCTGGAGATGGTACACATGAGCATCCAACTCAAGCTCTTTTAGACACCTATTCAATTCGAGAAAAGATAACTGATTTACAAGGTAAAAAAGTGGCAATTATTGGAGACATATTACACTCAAGAGTAGCATTATCAAACATTTACGCCCTGAAAAAACTAGGTGCAGAAGTAATGGTTTGTGGTCCAGCCACCTTAATCCCAAAATATATTGGTGATTTAGGTGTTAAAATAAGTTGGGATATTAAAGAAGCCTTAGAATGGTGTGATGTTGCCAACATGCTAAGAATACAATTGGAAAGGCAACAACTTAAATACTTCCCATCATTAAGAGAATACTCTCTTTATTATGGACTTAATAAAAAATTATTGGATAGCCTTCAAAAAGAAATTATTGTAATGCACCCTGGCCCCATAAACAGAGGTGTTGAAATTAGTAGTGATGTTGCTGACTCTGATCAATCAATTATTCTAAATCAGGTTGAAAATGGGGTAGCGATAAGAATGGCTGTACTATACCTTTTAGCACAAAAAAGGCAGAATTAAGATTCTGCCCCTAGTATAAATTCTGTAAGTTCTTGGTTTGCACTTGGCCCAAATCCATCAGCTATAGTTCCTTTAACTCCTGATTTAGTTTGTATTTGATACAAGATTGATAAATCATCGGGATTTGACTTTCCTTCGAACCTATATTCTTTGATATCTTGGATTTCATTTTTATCAAATGAATCATTTTCTGTATTCAGCTTACCATTCTCAAAAAAGAAATCTTCAGAAAAACCTTTTCCTTTTAATTCTTCTATTTTTTCTTTTATTGTATTCATTGAATCCATAAAATATTTTTTAGTGTTTATGTATTCAACGAGTAAAAACCATGAATGTTAAACAAATTAGTCTTCTAATGCTTCGAAGTAATTGATTAATGGAAACTCACCAGTAGAATTCATGGTATCAATTGCATAGCCTAGTTCACCGTCATTAGTCATAAAAGTTATAACAGCGGAACCATTATCCTCATATAAATATTCAGCTTCTACCGACACTTGCTCTGCAACATAGTGTTTTTCAATCTTAGAATCATCTTCTTCCTTTCTTAACACTAGTTCACCATTCTCAAATTGAAAATTATTATTGTATCCATAATCAGACAATTCATTTATCTTCATTAGGATTTGTGGATTAAGGTTTTCCATAGCTTTAAATTTTAATTACACTACAAATAACGCCACTATTGTAGTGACTGTTCTTTCTAAAAGATTATGAATATTACATACGTCACATTTCACTGATGATTTTAAATAACTACCTTTGTCAAAAAAAAGAATTTAAAATGTACTACAACTCTATAATAGAGACCATTGGAAACACACCTTTGGTAAAACTAAATAAGGTAAATAAAGGTATTCCTGGAACCATCTTAGTAAAAGTAGAATACTTCAATCCTGGCAATTCAATGAAAGACCGAATGGCTATAAAGATGATTGAAGACGCGGAGAAAGAAGGGAAATTAAAGCCAGGAGGAACCATTATTGAAGGGACTTCAGGCAATACGGGAATGGGATTGGCATTAGCTGCTATTTCAAAAGGTTATAAATGTATCTTCACTTTAGCAGATAAACAATCAAAAGAAAAAATGGATATTTTAAGAGCTGTAGGAGCTGAAGTGATAGTTTGTCCTACTAATGTAAGTCCTGATGACCCTCGTTCTTATTATTCTGTTGCAAAAAAATTACACGAGGAAACTCCAAACTCAATTTATCCTAATCAATACGATAATCCTGCAAATGCAAAAGCTCATTATGAAACTACTGGGCCAGAAATCTGGGACCAGACTGAAGGAAAAATAACGCATTGGGCTGCTGGTGTGGGTACAGGTGGTTCTATGTGTGGAACCTCTCGTTACTTAAAAGAACAAAATCCAAGTATCGTTAGTGTAGGTATTGATTCTTACGGATCTGTTTTTAAGAAATATAAAGAGACAGGGAAATTTGATGAAAAAGAAATCTATCCTTACTTAACAGAAGGCATAGGTGAAGACATTCTACCTAAGAATGTTGACTTTGCAATGATCGACCACTTTGTAAAAGTAACGGATAAAGATAGCGCAATAATGACCAGAAGATTAGCGAGAGAGGAAGGTCTTTTCTGTGGCTGGTCATGTGGTGCTGCTGTTCATGGTGCATTAGAATACGCTGAAGAATTCTTAAAAGAAGATGATGTTATGGTGATCATTTTACCTGATCATGGGACACGTTATCTTGGAAAGATTTATAATGATGACTGGATGAGAGATCATGGGTTCCTAGAAAATAATGATTATGCTACAGCAAAAAATATTATTAAGAAAAGAGGTGATAATTATAATTTAATCAGTATCGAAAGTGACCAAAAAATTGGAGAAGTTGTTAGACTTTTAGATGAGTTATCAATTTCTCAATTACCAATTACTCATAATGGTGAATTTGTTGGTAGTATTTCAGATACGAAATTACTAAACAAACTAGTAGAAAAACCTGAATTACGTAATAATCCAATAAAAGAAATAATGGATGATCCATTTAAATTTATTGCTTTAAACACCACAGTAGATACCATTTCATCCATGATGAATCATGGTGACAAGGCATTAATGGTTTTAGATGATAATAATGCTCCACACATTATCACAAAACAGGATTTATTAATGGCATTTACGGATTAAAAGTAGAGTGGATATCAAAATAGAAAGGCTGTGAACATTCACAGCCTTTTTTTGTGCGCACGAGAAGATTCGAACTTCCACGGGCTTGCGCCCACCACCCCCTCAAGATGGCGTGTCTACCAATTCCACCACGTGCGCTTAATTCTTAAGCAAATATAAAGGCTAAAACTAAAAAACCTATCCATTTTTCAACAGATAGGTTTAGTAGTAAGTGACCCGCTTGGGGTTCGAACCCAAGACCCCATCCTTAAAAGGGATGTGCTCTACCAGCTGAGCTAGCGAGTCATATAATTATCTTAAATTTTCTAGAAGTCTTGGCTACCAAGACCCTCCCGATTCTTTTAATCGGGATACTCTACCAGCTGAGCTAGCGAGTCAAAGTTTTTGAAGACTTTATTTTAATGAATTAAATTAAAGCTGATTCTCTTAATCAGTCACTATTTAATCAATTTTATCGAAAAATGTTTTTATTTTTTTCGATAATTTGTGACCCGCTTGGGGTTCGAACCCAAGACCCCATCCTTAAAAGGGATGTGCTCTACCAGCTGAGCTAGCGAGTCATTTAAATTATTTCCACTTCTTGAGAAGTCTTGGCAGCCAAGACCCTCCCGATTCTTTTAATCGGGATACTCTACCAGCTGAGCTAGCGAGTCATTTTTTTGATTACAAAACTCTTTATAAATAAACTCAACTATTATGAGTTAAGAGCGTTTTTATTGCTTTTAAGGAGTCGTTTTCCTTAATTGCGTTGCAAAGGTAAGTACTAAATAATAAAATGCAAATGCTTAAGTTTAAAATTCTATCCTACTCCCTTTTACTTTTTACATTTATAAGCCAATATGGATTTGCGCAGTCGCCTGAAAAGGAATTAGTTAAGGCTGATTCTTTGTATCAAAAAAAACAATATATAAGTGCGATAAAAATTTATAATAAAATTTATGAAAGTGGAAATGCTAGTCCTTCAATGCTATTAAAGCTCGCTAGAATTGAGGAAGGAATGGGTAATCCTGGTAAATCATTTTATTATTTAGAGAAATATTATCAGCTCACTAAGGATGAAATAGCCCTCGATTATTTAAAAGAAAATACTGAAGAAGAAAATATAGCTGGATTTAATTATGGCTTTGCTTATAAGCTTGACTTATTGTACAAAGAATGGAAGATTTACATTCAACTCTTAGCTTCAATCTTAACATTCCTTTTCATTGGATTGATGATTAAAAACAGAGAAGATTCCAGCAAAAAGAAAAACTATTTTGCAGCATCTATACTCCCTATTATTATTTTAATCTTTCTAACTAATTATGAGGGTAGAAATGAGGCAATCATAACTAATAACCCTAGTTATTTACTTGAAGGCCCTTCATCTGGGGCCAACCTAGTTGAACAGCTTAAATCTCCAGCCAAGGTTAAATTGAAATCAGAAATTGATGTTTGGAGTAAAATCATATATGATGATAAGGTAGCCTACATTAAAAGCTCTCAAATTAAAAAATTGTAAAATTTAAAATCTGTAGATTTATAAATTCTACTTTCGTGCTTTTTGCTTACATAATTATAGCCTAATTTTGCAGGCTATGGGAAGAAAACCGCATCCAATAATAAAGGAATTAAAGATTGAAAAAATAGCTTCAGAGGGTAAGGCCTTAGGTTATTATAATGATAAAGTCGTATTTGTAGGTGGAACTGCTCCAGGAGATGTTGTAGACGTTAGGGTTAATAAGAAAAAGAAAAGTTTTCTGGAAGGACAGGCCATTCATTTTCATAAAAAATCTGAAATGCGAATAGAACCATTTTGTAACCACTATGGTGTATGTGGTGGTTGTAAATGGCAGCATTTGAGCTATGAAGATCAGCTTGAGTTTAAAAGTGAGCAAGTAAAAGATTCGTTAGAAAGAATTGCAAAAGTTGATTTACCTAAGATATCCCCAATACTTGGATCAGAAAATACTACTTTCTATAGAAACAAAATGGAATTTACATTCTCTAATAACCGATGGTTAACTAGAGAGGAAATTGATTCAGGAAAAGAGTTTGAGTCCGATGCATTAGGTTTTCATGTACCTAAGAGATTTGATAAGATAGTTCAAATCGACAAATGCTATCTTCAGGCAGATCCTTCAAATGCAATTAGAAATGCAGTTGACCGCTTTGCTAAGGATAATAAGATCACCTATTTTGATTTAATTAAGCAAGATGGCTTTCTTAGGAACCTGATTATCAGAACTACCTCCACTGGGCAGCTAATGGTAATTTTGCAAGTAGCAGAAGAAAATGAGGAGTGGCTAAATATGATGCTTAATCATATAAAAGAAAGCTTTCCAGAAATTACTTCATTGCTTTATATCCTAAATCAAAAAGGAAATGAAACTTTCCATGATTTAGAGGTAAATGTATTTCATGGGAAAGATCATATTATTGAAGAAATGGAGGGATTGGAATTTAAAATTGGTCCAAAATCTTTCTATCAAACAAATTCCGATCAAGCTTATGAATTATATAAAGTAGCTAGAAATTTTGCGGATTTAAAAGGTAATGAAACTGTTTATGATCTGTACACTGGAACAGGAACAATCGCTAATTTTATAGCTAAAAGTGCAGAAAAGGTAATTGGAGTTGAATATGTACCAGAAGCCATTGAAGATGCAAAAGTAAATTCAGAGTTGAATAACATCAAAAACACTAAGTTTTTTGCTGGTGATATGAAGGATGTTTTCAATAATGAATTTTTGAAAGAACATGGGAAGGCTGATGTAATTATAACCGATCCTCCACGAGCAGGCATGCATCCTGATGTAGTAAAAACAATATTAAATATTGAAGCCGAAAAAATAGTTTATGTAAGCTGTAATCCAGCTACTCAAGCAAGAGACTTGGCACTGCTAGATGAGAAATACAAAGTAACTAAAGTTCAGCCTGTTGACATGTTCCCTCAAACCCATCATGTTGAAAATGTAGTACTTCTGGAAAGAAAATAAATTAATCTGAATCGGGGCGGTAGATTTCAAACTCTACCCTCCTATTCAATCTACGGTCATCATCAGTTTGTTCATCTGAAACTACTGGTTTACTATTTCCAAAACCTTCAGCAACCACTCTACTAGGATCAATTGGGTGTAACAAAATAATATAATCACGAATTGCGTCTGCTCTTTCTTGTGACAAAGACTTATTCCTAATCTCATCACCAGATGAATCGGTATGACCTGAAATTTTCAGTTTAAATTCAGGATAGTCCAGAAGAAAATCTACCACTTTATCCAAATCAAAATACATATCTGGCCTTAGTTTTGCAGAGTTCTCCTCAAATTCAATGGATTTGAATCTGATTTTACTGGACATTGGATCAATGTTTTTATTCATAACCGTATCACCCGAAAGGAAAAACATTTCTTCGATTCTGAATAATTCATCAGATTGCACTACCATCACATAATTAGCATTATTGATTAGATTGAATTCAAAACTCCCATCTTCTCTTGTAAACTTAGGTGCTATCTCAATTCCATTTTCGATATCGACTATTGAAACTATACCTCTGAAGGGTTTTCCTTTTACCGTATCCGTTACAACACCACTAACTTTTGTATTCGCTCCCGGTTGAGCTTCCATTGGTAACGGGAAAGAAAATAAATCTAAATTGTGGCTTCTCATCGAGGAAGAACCAGCATAAAACAAATCTTCAGATTCAGAATCTATTGTGAAATAATATTCATCTCCTTCGGTATTGATTAATGGTCCTATATTTTGGGGTTCATCCCATAAAAACATTTTAGAATTAGATTTATATATGTCAAAACCTCCAAAATTTAACAAATGTCCGTTTGAGCTAAAATATAGTATCTGATGTCTAGGGTGTATAAAAGGACTCACTTCATTCCCTCTGGTATTCACTACTGGACCTAAATTTTTTGCAGCAGACCATTGCCCGTCTTCATTTTTAACTGAAAAATAAATGTCTGACAAGCCAAAGCCACCAATTCTGTCGGATGCGAAAAATAAGGTGTCACCTGTAATAGAAAGTGATGGATGAGAATCCCAGGCTTTAGAATTTAAATTGGCTCCTAGATTCACTGCCTTACTCCAGGTGCTATCTTCTTGCAGATGTGTTTCATATAAATCACAATTACCAAAGCCATCATATGATCCGCAGCGTGCAAATATTATTTCATTTCCTTCAGCATTTAATGCTGCTGAGCCTTCATTATTCCTACTGTTTATACCTCTAATCGGGACTGCATCCTGCCACATGCCATCTATCTGAACAGAAACATATAAATCCTCATTAGAATTATTTGATAGTAAGCTACCGCTAATACTTCTTTTAGATGTGAATATGATGGTTTTATTATCCAGAGTAAGTGCAGGTGCATAATCAGCCATATTGGAATTGATCTGCTTTCCCATACTTAATAAAATTCCTCTTGGCGGTACTAATGTGTCAATAGATTTTCTAAAATCTACCAATTCATAATAATAATCTATCGGCACGTAATCATCAGTTTGCTCAAGCTTAACCGAATCAAGAAATATTTCCATCTGGCGAAGATCAATTTTGCTTTGATGATGCTTCAATGCCAATCGGTATAGACTTTTAGCTTTTTCAAGATCACCATAAAGTTCTTCCATCTTAGCCAATTGCCATATTAAACGAGTATCTTTATAGAAATTTTCAATGGCAAATTGCTGAACATAATCCTCTAACAATTCCTTGAATTTTTCCCAGTTTTTAGATTGCTGGGTCCGGTTTATTTTCTCAAGTTCATTTTCATCTTGATAATAATTGAATTGATTTACATTAGGGAAATAGAAAGGAAATAATTCCTCTGCCTCCTTTTTTGATAATTCAACCTGAGGATTAAATTGAGCCTGAATATCGATAGAAAACAGGATCAGAATAATTAAAAATAATTTATTAAGATATTGATTCAAGACAAATTGATAGTTTTACGGTAAATATGTCAGTTTTTCAAACTTTAATATCCGAAAAATGTCTGAATTACCATTTAATTAAAACCAAAATTAGGTATAATTTTATTGGCATAACAATTGAATTAGTCAAGAACCCCATTTAAAGGGACAAATAAGGGATTTCAAATGCCAAATTGGCTGAAATATTAATGATATATATGGATTCAATATTAAAGCATACACAAGCGCTTTCTGAGATAAATGATGATGAAACTGGTGAATTAATACAACTCATATCTACTGATGAAGAAAATAGTATGAGAGAAGATGATTTACCAGATCAACTTCCAATTTTACCAATAAGAAATACAGTTTTATTTCCTGGTGTAGTTATACCTATTACGGTTGGCCGACAAAAATCAATTAAGTTAGTTAAAAAGGCTTATAAGGGAGATAGAATTATAGGAGTAGTTGCTCAATCAAATAGCAAAGTTGAAGATCCTGGAAAGGATGACATTTACAATATTGGTACAGTAGCTAGAATATTGAAAATGATTGTATTACCAGATGGGAATACAACCATTATCATTCAGGGTAAGCAGAAATTTAAAGTAAAGGATGTGGTACAGGAGGACCCATTCTTAATTGCCACATATGAAGAATTGAATGATGAGGAATTAGATCCTAAATTAAAATCTAATAAGGCAGTTATTCAATCTTTAAAAGATGCTGCCAGCAAAATAATGAAGCTCAATCCGGAAATTCCTCAAGAAGCACAAGTTGCGCTTGATAATATTGAAAATCCGAATTTCCTAACTCACTTTTTATCTTCAAACATAAATTCTGAGGTAGCTGATAAGCAAAAATTGCTAGAGAAAACCAATGCTAAAGAACGAGCTACTTTGTTATTGGAATTCATGCTTAAGGATATCCAGATGCTGGAATTAAAAAATGAAATCCATAAAAAGGTTCATACTGACATTGACCAGCAACAAAGAGATTACTTCTTGAGGCAACAAATCAGAGTGTTACAAGATGAATTAGGTCAAGACAGTCCTGATCAAGAGTTGGACAACTTAAGACAAAAAGCGAAAGATAAAAATTGGCCTTCAGAAGTCCAAAAACACTTTGATAAAGAAATAGATAAGATTTCTAGAATCAACCCACAAGCCGCTGAATATCCAGTAGCTATGAATTATGTTGAGCTTCTTCTAGAATTACCATGGGGAGAAGTTACTAAGGATAATTTTGATTTAAAAAGAGCCAAGAAAATTCTAGACCGCGATCACTACGGACTAGAAAAAGTAAAAGAAAGAATAATAGAATATCTTGCCGTTCTAAAATTAAAGCAAGATATGAAAGCTCCTATCCTATGTCTTTACGGACCTCCAGGTGTTGGTAAAACTTCCTTAGGAAAATCAATTTCTGATGCACTAGGAAGAAAATATGTTCGCATGTCTTTAGGTGGCGTTCATGATGAAGCTGAAATCCGTGGACATAGAAAAACTTACGTAGGTGCAATGCCCGGTAAAATCATCCAAAACATGAAAAAAGCCGGTAAATCAAATCCTGTTTATATTTTAGATGAAATTGATAAGGTTAATTCTGATTTCAGAGGCGATCCATCCTCAGCTTTACTTGAGGTATTAGATCCTGAGCAGAATGAAACTTTCCAAGATAATTATCTTGAAGTAGAATACGATTTATCTAATGTGCTTTTTATAGCTACTGCTAACTCACTAGACACCATTCAGCCAGCTTTAAGAGATAGAATGGAAATCATTGAAGTAACTGGCTATACACTTGAGGAAAAGGTTGAAATTGCTAAAAAGCATTTAATTCCTAAGCAAAAGAAAGAACATGGGCTTAAAGCAAAGGATGTAACTTTTAGTAAAAAAGCAATTGCTAAAATCATAGAAGATTACACTAGAGAATCAGGAGTAAGAGGCTTAGAAAGAACAATTGGAAAGGTGATACGAAATATCGCTAAATCAATTGCTATGGAAGAAGAATACAATAGCAAGATTGAGTCAGAAGATATTGTAAAAATATTAGGTGCTGAAGTATTTGAAAAGGAAACTTATCAGGATAATGAGACCGCTGGATTAGTTACTGGTTTAGCCTGGACTTCAGTAGGTGGTGAAATACTCTTTATTGAATCTAGTCTGAGTAGAGGGAAAGGTAAATTAACCTTATCAGGTCAATTAGGAGATGTGATGAAAGAGTCTGCTATGACTGCCCTATCCTACTTAAGATCACATGCTGATGAATTAGGTATTCATCATAAAATCTTTGATAATTACGATTTACATATTCACGTACCAGCAGGTGCTGTTCCTAAAGATGGGCCTTCAGCTGGTATCGCAATGATTACTTCTTTGGCTTCAATTTATACTCAACGAAAAGTGAAATCGAAGCTGGCTATGACAGGTGAAATTACTTTAAGAGGAAAAGTATTACCGATTGGTGGACTGAAAGAGAAAATATTAGCGGCAAGAAGAGCCGGTATCAAAGATGTAATTCTTTGTAAACGTAACAAAAAGGATATTGAGGAGATCGACTCAAGGTATATCAAAGGCTTAAACATTCACTTTGTAGATCAGGTGAATGAAGTATTAGAGATTGCACTATTGAAAGAGAAAATCAAAAATCCAATCAATTTTGTAATCCCAGATGAGGACGATAAAAAAACTGTGCCTGCTAATTCCATATGAGGTCCCAAAAGGTCATACTGAGCCTTTTGGTTTGCATGCTTGCCTCCCAAACTGCTTTTGCGCAGATTGGGGGCTTACGGACTTTTGAATTTTTAGAGTTACCTAATCACGCACGAGTTGCAGGTTTGGGTACAGTTAATGTTAGTTCTAATGCAGGAGATGTCAATATGGTTTGGCAAAATCCAGCATTATTAAATGCTGATATGGGAGGCCAAGCATCCTTTAACTTCATTCCTTTTTATGCTGATATTTATAACAGTCAGCTTACCTATGCACAAAATTTTGAAAACGCTGGAATTTTCAGTTTAGGAGTAAATTATTTAAGCTATGGTAGTTTTAAAGGTTTTGATAATACAGGAGCTTCAACTAACGATTTTACAGCTTCTAATTATGCCATTCAAATAAGTCATTCGAGAACAGATGGTGCTTTTCAATATGGGGCCAATGTGAAATTTGTTATGAGTCAGATAAGTGGATTTAATCAATCTGCTATACTTACCGACTTTGGTGGTGCCTTTATTCATCCTGAAAAAGACTTATCGATAGGATTGGTTATAAAAAACGTTGGTTTTTATACCAATAAATATGAAAATGAAGACAGAAGTTTACCATTTGATGTACAATTAGGGAGTACATTCAAACCTGAGTTCATGCCTTTCCGTTTCTCTTTAACACTTAATAGACTTTATCAATATGATCTAAGTTATTTTGATAATAGTTTAATTCCTGAAGATGATAGCAATGTATTTACAGATATTAGTAACAATCCACCTAATACATTTGATAAAATTTTTCAGCATGTGACAATTGGAACTGAATTAATCTTAGGTGAAAACATTAATCTTAGAGCTGGCTATAATCATTTAATCAGACAATCATTAAAAGCTGAACAAGTTGGAGGAGCAGGGGGTTTTACATTTGGTTTTTTTGTACATACAAAGAAATTTAATATAGCATATTCTAGTGCGATATATCAAGCGGGTAGTTTTGCTCACTTTATTACTTTGGGAAGTAATTTGAAAAATATAGTAAAGAAAAAATCATGAATAATAAATTATTTTTGACACCAAAAGAGATCGTCTCAGAGCTCGATAAATATATAATCGGACAAAATGATGCAAAGCGAAATGTTGCCATTGCTTTGCGTAATAGATGGAGGCGTATGAATACACCTGAGGATATTCAAGGTGAGATTGTACCGAATAATATCTTAATGATTGGAGCTACTGGTGTTGGTAAAACAGAAATTGCCAGAAGATTGGCTAAGATAGCGGATGCTCCTTTCACTAAAGTGGAAGCTTCTAAATTCACTGAAGTAGGTTACGTTGGACGTGACGTTGAAAGTATGGTTCGTGACTTAGTAGAACAATCGGTAAATCTAGTGAAAGCTTCTAAAAAAGAGGAAGTGAAAAATAAGGCTGCTGATATTGTTGAGGATATCATTCTGGATGCCTTGATCCCACCTATGAAGTCTAACAGTCAGCGTCCGATTAGCACAACTGCTGATAATCAAGTACCGGACAATGATTATGAACTGAATCAAAAAACTAGAGAGAGATTCAGAGAAAAATTGCGTAATGGAGAATTAGAAGATCGTAAAATTGATATCAATGTAAAAACCCCTGCAAATAATGGAATGGGCATGATTGGTGGTGGCATGATGGATGAAGCATCTATGATCAACTTGCAAGACATGCTTAGTAACATGATACCTAAGAAGAATAAAAAACGTAAGGTTACGATTGAGGAGGCTAGAAAGCTATTAATTGAGGAAGAAGTTTCCAAATTGATTGATATGGATGAAGTGAAGGAAGAGGCAATTCAAAAGGCAGAGAATACAGGTATGATCTTCATCGATGAAATTGACAAAATTGCTAAAGGAAGCAGTAATTCGAGCGGTGGTGATGTAAGTAGAGAAGGGGTTCAAAGAGATTTACTTCCAATTGTAGAAGGAAGTGCTGTCAATACTAAGTATGGTATTATCCATACCGATCATATTCTGTTCTTAGCAGCAGGAGCTTTTCATGTAAGCAAACCGTCTGATTTAATTCCAGAATTACAAGGAAGATTCCCAATCAGAGTGGAATTAGATAGCTTAACGAAAGCTGATTTCCTTAGAATATTAAAAGAACCTAAAAACTCATTAACAAAACAATATACTGCTCTGCTTAAAGCAGAAGAAGTTGATTTAACATTCGATGATGATGCCTTAGAGGAATTAGCTGAAATCGCTTTTAGAGTAAATTCAGAAGTTGAAAATATTGGTGCAAGAAGACTTCAAACTGTAATGAGTAAACTTCTTAATGAATTACTTTTTGACATTCCTGACAAAATCGGTGCAAATGCTAAAGTGGTAATCACTAAACAAATGGTGGGTGAAAAATTAGACGGCTTAGTAAAAGACAAAGATTTAAGTCAGTATATTCTTTAGGAGACTATAAATCTTATAATTTAAGCCCGTATTTCTTAGGGAATTCGGGCTTTTTTTTACGTTTTTATTCAAGATTAAAAGAAAGAATTATGAATAAATCACTTTTTATCATAACAGGCGCAAGTAAAGGAATAGGGAAAGGCATTACCAATAAAGCTCTAGAATCAGGAGCTACGGTTTGGGGAATTAGTAGAAGTCATTCAATATCTGATGAAAACTATAAAGCTATTTCCATTGACCTATCCAATTTAGATGAATTGAAAAATGAATTACCCAATCTTTTCAATGATGCGAAGGGATATGACAAGTTAGTTTTAATTAATAACGCAGGAACATTAGGAGATATCAAACATTTGGGAAGTATTGATAACGATAGCATCCCTCAACTTTTCAATTTAAATGTAAGTGCTCCTCTCCTACTTATGAATCAGTTTATGCATGATTTAAAAGATCATGAAGGAGAAAAAATAATCATTAATATAAGCTCAGGAGCTGGTAAAAATGCCGTAGATGGTTGGTCAGGATATTGTGCCTCAAAAGCTGCTTTAGATATGGCTTCAAAAGTAGCGGCTAAAGAAGCTGAATTAGACGGAAATGGATTTATCATTAAAGCTATTGCCCCTGGTGTTGTGGATACAGAAATGCAAACACAGATCCGAAATGCGGATGAAAAGTCCTTCAGCGGAATAGATCGATTTAAAAACCTGAAAGCTGACAATGCTTTAAGTAGCGAGGAAGAAGTAGCTGAAAAATATTTTTATTTTCTAGAAAATTTAGATCAGTATCCAGATGTAATCTTAGATGTCAGAGATGTATAAAATAAAAAAGGTAGAGTTTTACTTCTACCTTAATTGATACCCTAATATCTTTAGAGACATCTATTGTTAACTAAAATTTTAATAATAGTCCTCCAGTTCTGATAATTTCATTCAAATGGATTATATTAAACTTTCAGTTTAATATGAACCCGAAAAGAAAAAAACTATACCGTGCACTTCTAATTATAGCTATTACCATAGCAGTGGGAATTATTGCAAATAATTACCTTAGGAAACAAGGAAATAAAATTTCAGGTGAGTATTTAAAAGAGCTGGTTAAAAAAGAAAGCAAAGGCTTATATCAATTAGAATTTGAGGAAATTGACCTCAATATTTTCCTTAAAACAGTTACGATTAGAAATTTAGAACTCTATGCTACACCAGAGAATAGAGAGGATACAATTAATGCTAAAAATTTATATGAAGCAGTAGTAGATGAAGTCAGTATTTCATTAGAATCTGTTTTTCGGATTTATACGGATAAAGAATTAGTGGTGGATGGCATAGAAGTCATTAATCCATTGGTTTATATGACCAAAATTAATCCTGAAAAACAACCGTTGAAATTTGGACGCGAAACAGGAGAACTATATGATGTAATTTCCCAATACTTGAATCTATTGCAAATCAACTATTTGAAGGTTAAAAGTGGGACGATCGACCACTCTCCTAGCAAATTCAGATTGAAATCAATTGATTTTGCTGTTGAAAACTTTGTAGTAGCGGACAAAAAAAAACAGAAAAGGAAAAAGATATTCTACTCAGAAGCCATCAACTTAGGGGTCAATCAGCAATCGATTCTATTACCGGATAGTATTCATCAATTAAGTTTTGATGGCTTTGAATTATCCACAAGAGATTCAATACTTTATTTCAATAATTTTAGAATTAATGCTCGAGATAAAATAAACCCAAAAGAAGTATTTCAAGACCAAAATCAAAATATTTATGATATCGAAATCCCAACACTTGAATTACGCGGAATTAATTATCTAAAAGCTTATGAAGATAATTTTTTAATCGTTGACCAGGTTAATATTCCTCAACCGAATATCAAAATAAAATCTGTTTTAAAATCAAAAAAAGACAGTACTCCCCAGGCTCAAAATAGTATTGGAGCTTCATTGCTTGCACTTTTCGATTTAATAAAGATTAATGATTTAAGAATTCAAAGAGGAGGTCTAGACTTAACACTTAAAGGAGATAACAAACAAAGCTTTTTATCAAATAATATAAGCATTGAGTTATTTGATATCTCTCTTGATTCTACTCAGCGAGACATTCAAAATATTTTAAATTATTTTAAGGATGCTGAAATTGAAATAAACGATTACGATTATTTATTACCAGATAATCTACATGAAATAAAATTCGAAAAGCTTAAGTTCAGGACCTTGGATTCAACTTTGAATGTCAAAAACCTTCGAATTAAACCCTCTAGAAATTTAGATGACAGCACATTAACTCAATTTAATTTAAATTTACCCTCTTTAGAAATGAAAGGAGTGGCTCAAAACCAGATTTATGAAAATGAAATTATTGATTTAGATTTTCTAAAATTAATTAATGGAACCATCAATATTACCCCTCCATACTTTAGAAATAGTGATGAAAAAAAAGCTGTCATCACAGCAAATGGTTTGTATGGAATATTAGGTCAATACTTTAAGTACATCAATATTGATGATTTTTCTATTGTTAATTCAAACCTAGGAGTCGGCAACTTTTTAACAGGAGAACAAATCAATTTAAATTCTGAATCTTTAAAAATTGATTCTACATTAAACTCTTGGCATCAGATCTCAAATAATACTCGTATTGGTGGTAAGTTGCTTAATTATGATTTCGAAGGCAATTCATTATTAATTAAAAACTTCGCCTCTAGTAAAAATCTGCATAATATTAAACTAGATGAATTAGACCTTATTTATCAAAATGAAGATAATAAAGTCAATTCAGGTTTAATTGAACTTTCAGGCATTCAATTGGATAGCATTATAAATTATGGAATTGTACAAATTGATAGCATTAAACTTGATAAAGTTGATATTAGATTAAATCCTGAAAGTATTCCCAATAAAAAAGACAAATCAGCAACTAACTGGAAATTCTCAGAAAAACCCATTAATGTCTCATTAAGTGACTCAAAGTTAAAATATAGGCAATCTGGTAATGACCTAAGTGTTCAAAATTTCAATTTAGAATTGAATTACCTGAATGATATTGAAATTATTGAGGCTCAATTTTTAAATACAAAATTCAATAACAAACAATTATACCACCAATTAAGTGCTCAAAATATCAGTTTAGCTAAGCATAGTAATAGTCTTGATATAAAGAATGTAGAAATTGAGCCCAATCAATTTTTTAAAAACCTCAAATTCAAATTGGATATTCCTTCAATAAGGTTATCAAATATTAATAAGCAAGGTTTATTTAAAAGCAAATTATTGGAAGCGGATAGTTTAATTGGAGAAATAAGTAATCTAAACCTTCACTATATTAAAGAACTAAATAAGTTAAAGTCTAAAAATCTTGATTCCGCAAATTTTAATGTTGCTTTTAAAAATATCCTTTTTGGTATAGATAAAACTGATATTAATATTCAAAATGATGAGAAAATTCATTTAATTAAAACTCAGAAATCCGTTATTACACTTACGAATTTTACCCTCCTCAAAAAGCAGAATGCAAATCTATTTAATGCTGAGAATTTCACTTTTGATAACGACAAACTCTACTTTTTAAGTCCTAAAAAGGATAGCCTGATCGTAAATAACTTCTATTATGAAAGCTTTAATGAAGAAGGAAATATAGATGGGATCGAATACATAGAAGAAAATAAAAACACTCAACTAACTTTCAATAATATCATTCTAAAAGGAGCTGATTTTTATAATCTTTTGGAAGAAAATCAAATCAAGATTGATGAGATTAGTAGCGGACGAACCGATTTAAAAATTGAAATTGATGGAGAAGCTAAAAACTCTTTACCTACAGAAATAAAACTACCCTTCGAATCTGTAAACATAAAAAAATCGAACACCAGAAATATCAACGTTAAAATTTATGATAAAAAGAAAGAGCGAAATTACTATGTGAGAAAAGCGGACTTATTTATTAATGGTATAAAAACGGATTCTATAATCCATACAAGCCAAATACATAAATATATAAACTCCTTTATATTCATGGGTAAAAATTATAAAGAAAACTTTTCTCATTATACCGTAACCGCTAATGATTATTCTTTTAAATATCCAGAGTCGAATTTTGAAGCAAACAATATAAAACTAAGATCAAAATATTCCAGATTTGATTATAGCCAGCATATTGAATATCAAAACGACTGGTTTAAACTCGATATCGATCAACTAAAACTTAATAAAGTAAAAATTGACAGTATCTTGAAAGATCAAAAATATATGGTCGATAAACTGTCAGTAATAAATGGTGACTTCATTGTTTTTAGAGATCTGAACGTACCTCATAATAGAGATAGAAGAGTTCCTATGCCTCAAAAAATATTATCTGAATTACAATTCGCTTTTAAGGTAGATACCGTTTTTGTTAATTCTGATATTAAAATCCATATAGTACCAAAGGATGCAAGCGGAATAGGAACTATGAGTATTTTCATTGATAGTGGTCATATATATAATATGAGGACTCATCATTTCAATAGTAATGAGGTTATGCATCTTACAGCTAAAGGCAAACTAAATAATAAAGCTAATTTTAATACAAAAGTTGATTTCCCTATACCTTCCACTAAGAGTGATTTCCATTTCATTGGTAATATAGGGAATCTTAATCTAACTGCTTTAAATGATATGTTAATTCCATTAGGGGCAATTGAAGTTAGATCAGGCTACAATGAAGAAGTTAATATAAATTTCAAGGGAAATGATGATTATGCTGAAGGAAAAATGGAATTTAGATATAACAACCTTAAAATTGATATTCTGGATCGACAGACTTATCAATCGAAAGGTTTCGGGAATAACTTAAAGACAATTTTTGCAAATAGCTTTATAGTAAGTACAAGAAATCCAAGATGGTTTAAATTGCAAGAAGGTAATATTTTCTTCGAACGAATAAAAAGTAGATCGATTTTTAACCTTTGGGCAAAAGCTCTTCTAAGTGGTGCAGTTAGTAGTATCGGGATTAAGAAAAGTAAAGAAGAGGCAAAGGCTTATTATAAAGAAAATAAGGAAGAAATTGATGAGTAATCGCACCATGGCTCCTCTGTTTATTATACTGTGAACCTTCGATTTTCATCATATTGAAGTTTTTGGAGATTAGTTTATTTTTGATAATTTTAAGAACAATAACTCATTAGATTATTAATCTAAAGGGTACCTCTGAAAAGTAGCTTCAGCTACAAAACTATCAACCAATGAGATTATCCAAAGAACAATCCTCCATCATCCAATCAAATAGCAATATAAAAATCAATGCGGTGGCCGGTTCAGGAAAAACCACTACCCTAATTGCATATGCTGAAAGCAGACCCAAAAATAGTAGAATCCTTTATTTAGCTTTTAATAAATCAGTGAAGCTTGAAGCAGCTAAAAGATTTAAATCAAAAAAGCTTTATAATGTGGATGTACAAACTGCGCATTCATTGGCCTTTAAGCATGTTGTTATTGGTAAAAATTTTGAGATCAATAGTAATGGATATAAAAATCATGAAATCGCAGATATTCTGAACATTCAAATCAAAAGTGAGCCATTGGCTGAAATGATTATTGCCAATCACATTAGCAAATTCACCGCATACTTTTGCAATAGTAGCGCTTCAAAAGTGGAAGAACTAAATTATGAAGATACAATTTCAGATAAAAAAGCATTAGCTTTTGTGAAAGGAAATTATTCATACATCAAAAAGAAAACTAGAGAGTTCTTAGCTAAAATGAATAAGGGAGAAATACCAATCACCCATGACTTCTACCTTAAGAAATTTCAACTTCAAAACCCTCTGTTGGATTATGATTACATACTCTTTGACGAGGGGCAAGATGCCTCCCCAGCCATGCTTGATGTATTCTTAAAACAAAGGGCAATTAAAGTGATTGTAGGCGACACTCATCAACAAATCTATTCCTGGCGCTATGCTGTTAATTCTTTAGAAATGGTCGATTTTAAGCCTTATGAGCTTTCTATCAGTTTTCGATTTAATGAAAAAATAGCTCATTTGGCACAAGCAATAGTAGAAAGGAAAAAACTCCTGCAAACAACTCTAAAATTTCAAATAAAAGGAAAGGGCAATCCATCACAAGGACAACAAAAAGCAGTTATAGCTCGCACCAACCTAGGACTGTTGACCAAGGCCATCGACTACATATCCGAAAAGGAAAATTTGGCCGACATTTATTTCGAAGGCAATATCAATTCCTACACCTATGCTGATGACGGCACCTCATTATATGATGTATTGAATCTCTATGAGGGTAAAAGGAAATTCATCAGAGATCCTTTAATTAAAAAAATGAAGGGACTAGAGGATTTGGAAGAATATATAGAAAAAACAGAAGATATGCAGTTGGGCATGATGGTGGAATTAGTTAAGGAATATGGAAATGAAATTCCAAAATACATCAAGCAACTGAAGGAAAAACATCTTGAAAATGAAGATCGTGATAAAGCACACATCATTTTCTCCACCGTGCACAGGTGCAAAGGAATGGAATATGACGCTGTTCAGCTAGTCAATGATTTTTTAACGGAAGAGAAATTAAGGAAATTGGTACAACAAAAAGATTTTCCTGAGCTGATCAAACAAAAGCTAAATGAAGAAATCAATTTGCTATATGTTGCGATTACCAGAACCCAAAACAAACTCTATATAGAAGAAGATTTACTCCCTGAAAACTGGACGAAAAATGGCCAAATCATACTACTGAGACGTAAAGATGAAAAAGAAAATACTTCAATTAAAGATTTGAAATTAAATAGTTTTGAAGAAAAGGCTTTTGATATGGTCGAGATTAGAAAAACGCATAAATCTGCCTACACACCTTGGACTGACGAATTGGATCGGGAATTAAAATTTATGTTTGAAGAAGGATTGAGTACTAAAGATTTGGCAAATCATTTTGGCAGAACCAAAGGGGCTATCAGAGCAAGGATCAAGAAATTATACTCCTTTGAGGATTCATGAAGCACAGCTAATTCAAATAATTAATCCTTAATTTCTTTCAAAATATTACAGATGAATACAGTTTAATATTCGATGAATAGCTATTTTTCTTCTTTTTGTCAATCTTTACTTCAAATTAATAAAAATGAAAAAGCTAGTACTACTCTTTTTATCTATACCATTCCTTTCCTTTAGTCAAAATGAGGAGATATTATATCAGTTAGTGGAGCTCAATGATGAGGTAAACTCTCGATATCATGAAAGTGCTCCACTAGTAACACCTGATAATCAGCGTCTATATTTCAGTATATCTAATCATCCTGAGAATAATGGCGGACGAGAAAATTCTCAAGACATATGGTATTCAGATAAGAAACCTGACGGGACTTGGGGAAAGGCAGTTCATATGGATTCCCCTTTTAATAAAAGGCAATTCAATCAGGTTCTTACCATTTTAGATGATGGAAATACTTTATTTATAAGAGGTGGGAATCGAAGAAAGGAAAAAGGTTTTTCAATCGTAACTAGAGATGATAAAGGATGGAATAATCCGGAAGAATTACCAATTGAGGGATATGAGGAAATGAGTAATGGCCGTTTTTCGGGTGCTGTAATTAGCCAAGATAGAAGTGCAATTGTTATTTACATGAATGAACGATCAGGGAAAAATTACAGTGACTTATACATAAGTAAAAGAAAAAGTGACGGGACTTATTCAAGACCTATCATGATAAAATCTCTAAGTACTTATAAAGATGAATTTGGCCCCTATTTAACCGAAGATGATAAGGTTATGTATTATGCCAGTAATAGAGAAGGCTCAATTGGAGATGTAGATGTTTGGAGAGTTCGAAGATTAGATGATAGCTGGTTAAAATGGAGCGAACCTGAAAATATTGGACCTCCAATTAATACAGACGGTTTTGATTCTTACTTTTCAGTGGATGCTACTGGAAATAATGCTTTTACCACAAGAACCTATGTAAGTGCTGATGGTAGTAATATGAATATTTATGGATTAGTACCCAAAGCTAAAATAACGGTTAAAGGGAAAATATTAGATAAAGAAACTCAAAAACCATTGTCACTTTATCTTACAGCACAGGCAGAGGAATCTAAACCCATTAATGTAGAAGTGAAATCAGATGGTAAATATTCCTTTACAACATATAATAATAAGCCATTTTCATTTATTGCCGCTAAAATTGGATATGAGCAATTAGATGAATCTTTAGACTTGTCTGAAATAATGAGCGATACTGTGATTCAAAAAGATTTTCTACTAACTCCAGTAAAAGCCAAAGTCAGATTAAGCGGTTTTATAACAGATTCAAAGACACTTAATCCTGTAAACGCAAGAGTTTACGTCTTAAAAGATAATTTTAAAGATTCTGCCAGAACTGCCTTTAAAAATGGAGGATATGGTATGGAGCTAAATGGAGCTGGGAAATATGAAATCAAAGTGCTTTCAGATGATTATGATAATATAATTGAAAAATTTAGTGTAGAAGTTCCTGAAGGTACTTATGAATTTGAGGTGAGAAAAGATTATGAGATGGTTCGCACTATTAGACCTTATATAGTTTCAGGTGTAGTGTTAGATGAAAAAACAAAAGAACCGCTAATAGCTGAATTAAGTTTTGAAATGGAGGATTCAATAATAAATGAAATTTCCAGCAATGCCGATGGAACCTTTCAAGTCAAAATCCCAAGCGCAGGAGATTTAATTATAAGAGGGAAAAAGGTCAATTATCTAAACCTGGAAAGCGAACTTAATATTAGCGATAATCAAGATTTCTTAGAATACAGCACAACACTTGAGATGGCTCCTATAGAAGTCGGTAAAACTGTAATCATCGATAATATTTACTTCAATTTTGACAAAACTACATTGAAAGAAAGCTCTTTTCCGGAGTTAGATAGATTAACTGATTTAATGAAACAAAACCCTGGAATAAAAATTGAAATTATTGGTCATACTGACAATAAAGGAAGTGATGAATATAATCTTCAATTAAGTGAGGGAAGAGCTCAATCTGTAATGCAATATTTATTGGAGCAAGATATTGCTCAAGATAGAATGACAGCAAAAGGATTGGGAGAAACACAACCCATAAGCTCTAATGATACTGAAACTGGTAGAGCCGAAAACAGAAGAGTCGAATTTACGATTACAGCTAAATAAAAAAAGCCTGATAGGATTACTATCAGGCTTAACATTAAAATTTCTAAATTATTTCAATTCGTATTGCTTAATCATCTCTTTTATCCTATTGGATAGATTATCAGATGCGGGTAATAATGGCATACGCACATAATTGTCACAAACCCCTTGTAATTTTAAAGCCTCTTTCGCTCCTATAGGGTTGCTTTCTTCATACATTAAAGGATTGATTGGCAAAAGCTTAAATAAGTTTTCATTAGATTTAGCAAAATCACCTTTCAATGCATTTTGAATCATTTCAGCAAATACTTCTGGAAAAGGATTGGCTAGTACTGAAATCACACCCACTGCACCTAGAGTAATCATTGCATTGGTTAATAGATCATCTCCTGAAATAAGTAAAAACTCTTCAGGCTTATTAGCCATTATTTTCATGCACTGACCTAAATCACCAGAAGCTTCTTTAATTCCAATAATGTTTTCATGCTGAGCTAATCTTAGAGTAGTTTCAGCAGTCATATTTGATGCCGTTCTTCCAGGTACATTATACAAGATAACTGGAACGGGTGAAGCATCTGCAATCTTTACAAAATGCTGATATATTCCTTCTTGTGAAGGTTTATTATAGTGAGGAGAAGCAGATAGAATTGCATCAACACCTGACAAATCCATTTGACCTATTAGGTCAATAACTGCTTCAGTATTATTACCTCCTGCTCCAAAAACTATTGGTAAATTCTTAGGATTATGCGTTTTTACAAATGCTAAAATTTCTTGCTTTTCTTTTAAGGTAGTAGTTGCTGATTCACCAGTTGTACCCTGAACTACAAAATAATCAGCACCTTTCGCTGTATGAATTAAGAGCTTTTCTAAAGCTTCTCGATCTACCGTTAAATCTTCTTTAAATGGGGTAATTAAGGCTGGCCCCACACCTGTGAATTTTTTAGTTATTTCCTGAAATCTTTCTGACATAATGAATTATTTCTTCTGTTAAAACTTTTGTATCTCCAGTTGATTTTGGCTTAATCATTAATTCAAAAAAAGCGGCTTCATCTTCTGTTGGCTGAAAAGCACCAATTCGGGTATCCGATTTAGTGTGTACTAACAAATACTGCATGAACAAGTTTAAGGAATCATCTAAACAAAACAGATATTCAAGCTTTTGATCTAAGAAACTTTGAAAATAAGGATTTTGAATGCTACCGAAAAAGCCAATGTCTTTATCTTCAAAGAAATCAAAATAAAATTCAAAATTCTGGGTGTCCTTAGGTTTATAAGCTAAAGTTTTGACTTCAATACCATCATTTTCTAATACCTTAATGAATTTTTTAACTGCTTCATGCTTTTTCAAATCATCAAAAGAAAAAATAACACCTACTTTCTTAAGCTTATTATAAGGATAAGCTTGGTGTAAAAATTTACTTTTCTTTTGACCTCTTTTTATCTTGTATGAAAGAATTTTATGTTTAATCACGTTTTTAGTTTTCTTTGATCAGGCTTCGGAATTCTTCTTCCGAAATAATCTGAACGCCTAACTTGTCCGCTTTTTGCTTCTTAGAAGGCCCCATATTTTCTCCAGCCACTAATATATCTACTTTTCCTGAGATAGCCGAAACTACCTTCCCACCATATTGCTTTATGACTTCTTTTATTTCATCTCTTCCGTAATGTTCAAAAACACCCGATACCACTAAAGATTTCCCTTCTAATGCACTACCTTTTTGCTCAACCTCTACTTCCTGAACTTCAAATTGTAAACCTGCATTCTTAAGCCTTTCAATCAATTCAATATTATCTGTATCTTTAAAATATTCCACCACACTTTGAGCAATTCTCTCTCCTATTTCAGGAACTTCAATTAATTCCTCAAAATTAGCTTTAGCTAAATTATTAATATTCTTGAAGTGATAAGCTAATTTTTCGGCAACCGTTTTACCTACAAACCTGATACCTAACCCAAAAAGTATATTTTCGAATGGAATATTTTTAGAAGCTTCAATACCTTTTAAAAGATTTTGAGTGCTTAAATCTTTAAAGCCCTCTAATTCAAAAACTTGATCATAAGTCAAATCATATAAATCCGCAATGTTTCTCACCAATCCCTTTTCATATAATAAATGGATGGTTCGCTCTCCCATTGAATCAATATCAGCAGCTTTTCTTTGAATATAATGCTCAATTGATCCTTTTATTTGAGGAGGACATCCTTTTTTATTAGGACAATAATGTACTGCTTCTCCTTCAGCTCTTACCAATTCAGAACCACACTCAGGGCAAGTTCTGATATAATCTACTTCTTGGCTACCTAAATCTCGCTTGCTAAGGTCAACCCCAGTGATTTTAGGTATAATCTCTCCACCTTTTTCTACATGAACGGTATCCCCAACTCTTAAATCAAGACGAGCAATTTCGTTTGCATTGTGTAAAGAAGCTCTTTTTACTGTGGTACCAGCTAATAAAACTGGCTCTAAGTTAGCCACTGGCGTTACAGCTCCAGTTCTACCTACCTGGTAGCTTATTTCTTTAAGAATTGTTGTAGCACTCTCTGCTTTGTATTTATAAGCAATTGCCCATCTTGGACTTTTTGCAGTAAAGCCCAATTCTTCTTGTTGAGCAATGCTATTTATTTTGATTACAATTCCATCTGTATCAACATTGAGAGTATGTCTTTTTTCTTCCCATTTATTAATGAAATCGAAAACTTCATTAATATTTTTGCACTTTTTATAGGTTTGGGAAACATTAAAGCCAAATTTTTCGAGTTGTTTTATTCCTTCCTCATGTGATTCAATTGGCAAATCTTCACCTGCATAAGAATAGAGATAGCAATCCAGTTTCCTTTTTGCTACAACAGCAGAATCTTGCATTTTAAGAGTGCCTGATGCCGCATTTCGTGGGTTTGCTAATAAGGCTTCCCCATTTTCTTCTCTTTCTTTATTGATCTCATTGAAACTTTCTCTAGGTAGAAAAACCTCTCCTCTAGCTTCAAAATATTCAGGATATTTTTCCCCTCTTACTTTTAGTGGAATAGTTCTAATCGTACGAGCATTATTGGTAATATCATCTCCTTTTGATCCGTCCCCCCGGGTAACTCCACGCACCAACTTGCCATTTTCATAATGAAGACTTATCGCTACTCCATCAAATTTAAGTTCACAGAAATACTCATACTCTTCATGACCTAATCCTTTTTTTACCCTTCCATCAAAATCATCAAGTTCCACCTTAGAATATGTATTTCCTAAAGAAAGCATAGGGATTTTATGTTCTACCGTTTCAAAATTTTTGGTTATATCCCCTCCTACTCTCTGGCTTGGTGAATCATCGGTCTTTAAATCAGGAAATTGTTCTTCAAGCTTTATTAGCTCATTGAGCATCATATCAAATTCATAATCTGATATTTCAGATACACTTTCCTGATAGTATTTATAATTATAATAATGAAGCTTATCGCTTAATTCCTTTATTTTCTCTTCAGCTGATTTTTTATCCATCTTAAATGCAAAAGCTTTAATCACAAATCTAATAATTTGAGAATTGCTTTCTCCATAAAAGATTTAAAAATATGATGATTGGTTTGCTCCTTTTTTATAGGTTTTCATCTCTAATATTTATCTTATAACCACTTAAACTAATCAATTTCCTTTAATGCTATTTCATTCTTCATATTATCAAAATGCTTATTACATTTGAGCTTAAATCAATTCAATGATTATGAAAAAATTATTAGTACTAATATTTGTTTTAAGTTCAGGTTTAGCGCTTGCTCAAAAAAATATCACTGTATCCGACATCTATGAAAAAGGCACTTTCAGACAAGAGTCGGTTTACAATGTTAACTGGATGAACGATGGGAAATATTATTCTGCTTTAGAGGATAATAAAGTTCAAAAAATTGATGTTGAAAATGGTGAAGTGGTAGAAACTTTAGTAGACGGAAATGAGCTAGAGCCTGCATTAAATATTAGAAGTTATACATTTAGTGTGGATGAACAAAAGTTATTATTAGCTACTGAAGTAAATTATATCTACAGAAGATCATTTACTGCTCAATATTATGTGTATAATTTGGAGGATGAGAGCTTAACCCCTCTTTCAGAAAACCCACAGATGTATGCTACCTTTTCGCCTGACGCTTCTAAAGTAGCTTATGTGTTTGAGAACAATATTTACATTTTTGATTTAGAAAGTGAAGAAACCACACAAGTTACATCAGATGGAAAAATCAATGAAATCATAAACGGTGGTTCTGACTGGGTTTATGAAGAGGAATTTTACATTACCAAAACTTTCTATTGGTCACCAGATGGTAAAAAATTAGCTTATTACACTATGGATGAAAGCCATGTTAGAGAATATACGCTTCAAAAATGGAATGATGGTCAATTATATCCTGAAAATTATGTTTATAAATACCCTAAAGCGGGAGAAGATAATTCTTATGTTTGGATTTCAGTTTATGATTTGGCTTCTGAAGAGAGTGTGAAAATGGATATTGGTGAAGAAAAAGATCAATATATACCGCGAGTACAATGGACTAAAAATTCAAATCTCTTAAGCATTATCAGAATGAACAGAAGACAGAACATTCTTGAAATACTTCATGCAAATGCCAGCACAGGAGAAAGTAAAGTTGTTCTTAAAGAGGAATCTGAAACCTATGTAGCCTTAAATTATTGTGATGATTTAACCTATACCAATGATGGGAAATACTTTATTCATTCAAGTGAAATGGATGGTTTTAAGCATCTTTATCTTTATACATTAGATGGTAAATTAGTTAGACAAATTACTGAGGGAGATTGGGAAGTAGTAAGTATAGTCGGTATTGATCAAGGTAATAGCACCATCTATTATATCAGTACGGAAAATTCACCATTAGACAGATCTTTTTATTCTATCAAAATGAATGGAAAGAAAAAGCAATTGTTAGGTGAGAAAATGGGTGTTACTCGTATTAATATGAGTAATGATTTTGAGTATTACTTGAAATACTACAGCAATCCAACTACACCAAATCAAGTAAGCCTACACCAAACGAAAGGCAATAAAAAATTAGTAACCCTAAAAGACAATAAAAACTATAAAGCAATCACTGAAGAGTTTGGCTTTGTTGAGAAAGAATATTTCACTTTCAAAACTTCAGAAGATGTAGAATTAAATGGCTATTTCTTAAAACCAGCTAATTTTGATGCTTCTAAGGAGTATCCTGTCATTGTATACCAATATAGCGGACCTGGTAGTCAGCAAGTTCAAAATGGATGGAGTGGAAGCCATTTCAATTGGCATCAAATGATGACTCAGAAAGGATATGTTATTGCCGTTATCGATCCTAGAGGAACTGGTGGAAGAGGTGAAGCTTTCAAAAAAATTACATACCGCCAATTAGGTAAGTATGAAACGAAAGATATGATTGAAGCTGGAAAATATTTAGCTAGTCTTGATTATATAGATTCTGAAAGAGTTGGAATTTGGGGATGGTCATACGGTGGCTATATGGCTGGAAATGTAATTTTAGACGGGGCTGATATTTATAATGCAGCAGTTTCAGTAGCGATGGTATCTAATTGGAGATATTATGATACTATTTACACTGAAAGATATATGGATACTCCTCAGAATAACCCTAATGGTTATGATGATAATTCACCATTAAGTAAGGTTGAAAAATTAGAAGATCCTTATTTGGTGATTCATGGTACTGGTGATGATAATGTGCATGTTCAGCATACAGTAGTTTATCAAGATGCTTTGTTAGAAGCTGGAAAACAATTTGATCTATTCTATTATCCTGACAGAACACATGGAATAGGTGAAGATGGCGCAAGACCACATCTTTTTAGAATGATGACTGACTGGTGGTTGGAGAACTTATAATCAATAGTAAAATTATAATATGAATTAAAGCTCGGTAGAACCGAGCTTTTTTATTTTCTACATATTAGAGTATCTACGACATATATTTCAACCACAAAAATAATTAAAAGCATAAGTCTGCCTTCCGCCTTTCCCATAATCAACAAAAAAGAGGTTGTCTTAAAATTTTACTTTTTAGACAACCTCTTTTCAATATTAATAAGATTTAAATGTTTTAATTATCTCTTAAGTGTCTTCTGATGATCTTACCCACATTTGATTTAGGTAATTCTGTTTCAAAAGATACTGATTTTGGACACTTATAGGCAGTTAGGTTTTCTTTGCAATACGCAATTACCTCTTCTTCAGTTAAGCTATCATCCTTTTTCACAACGAAGGCTTTTACCACTTCCGTTGATTTTTCATCAGGAATACCAATTACAGCTACTTCAAGAACTTTATCCATTCCTGCAATTACATCTTCAATTTCATTTGGATACACGTTGAAACCAGATACATTAATCATATCTTTCTTTCTATCCACAATTTTGAAGAACCCATCCTCATCCCTTACTCCAACATCACCAGTTCTAAACCAATCACCATTAAAGAAAGTGGTATCATTTAATTCTGGTTTATTCCAATAACCTGACATTACCTGTGGTCCTTTACCACAAATTTCTCCTGGTTCACCAACTGCAACTTCATTGCCTTCATCATCTAATATTTTCATATTAGTACTTGGGGTAGGAATTCCAATCGTACCAATTCTTTCAGTACCATCCAATGGATTAACACTCAATACAGGTGAAGTTTCACTCAATCCGTATCCTTCTACTAAAGGACCACCTGTTAGTTTCTTCCACTTTTCAGCAACAGCTCTTTGAACAGCCATACCGCCTCCAATAGAACCTTTTAGATGAGAAAAATCTACTTCATTAATATTTGGCTGATTTAATAAACCATTAAATAGAGTATTAACACCGGTCATTAAGGTAAATGGATGCTTTTTCAATTCTTTAATGAAAGCAGGCATGTCCCGAGGATTGGTGATTAAAATACTTTTAGCCCCAATACTGAACATTAAAATACCATTTACAGCTAATGCAAATATATGGTATAATGGTAAAGCTGTAATCATTTGTTCTTGCAAACCATCTGTAAATAATGGTTTAAACCATTCTTTAGTCTGCATAGTGTGAGCCACAAGATTTCTATGTGATAATTGAGCACCTTTACTTACTCCTGTGGTACCTCCGGTATATTGCAAAAATGCAAGATCAGAAGAATCAATTTCAGGCTTTTTAAAAGTATAATTTTTACCCTTTTTCAAAACGTCCTTAAATTTTATAGCAGACGGTAAATTGTAGCTAGGAACCATCTTTTTAACATTCTTTACTACAAAATTTACTATACCACCTTTCAGACCACCCAGCATATCCCCTAATTGAGTCACGATTACCGTTTTGATTTCAGTTTCTGCTAAAATCTTTTCAAGATTGCTAGCAAAGTTGGCTACAATAACGATAGCTTTAGCCCCTGAATCCTTAAACTGATGAGCCATTTCTCGGGAGGTATATAATGGATTGGTACCTACTACAATTAATCCAGCTTTTAATGCTCCTATCATGGCAATAGGGTACTGCAAACAGTTAGGCATTTGGATTGCTATTCTATCTCCTTTTTTTAACCCTGCCTCATTTTGTAAATAAGCAGCAAAGTTATTTGAAAGCTCATCTACTTCAGAATATTTTAAAACCTTACCCATATTCTCATAGGCTTCATTATCGCCATGCTTTTGAAAAACTTCTTCAAATAATTCAGGTAGGTTTTTGTATTGATCTGGGTTTATCTCTTTTGGTACTCCTTTTGGATAGTGATTGTACCATGGAAAGTCGCTCATAGTCGTATATTTAATTCAATTTTTAAATTTTCGGATTGGAAATTAATAAAAAATATTCTTCTTCCATAGAGCTATTTTAAACAACATTCATACATATGAATCTAATATTTCAATATTTACTGTAAATCAGACTTTTACAGATAACCGCTTCTTCTGTATTATTACTGGAAAATCTATTGAAAAACATTCTCTAATAACATTTAGTCCAATATTTCGTCAAAATACATGTAGCTGTATGTATTATAAGCTTTACCTATTGCGCAATAGTTTTTATTGATAATTCTGTGTTTAAAAAATATAGGTTTTTGATAACATTAGCACATAAAATATGTTAGCTTTGTACCTAAATTGAAATTAGTCTAAATAATCCATATATGAGTAAGGACGATCAAATACTGGAAGAATTTGCTTCTAAAGAATACGAGCATGGCTGGACAGTTGATATTGAAGCTGACTCGGCACCTCCCGGTTTAAACGAAGATATTGTACGTTTTATATCTGCAAAAAAAGAAGAACCAGAATGGCTTCTTGAATGGAGGTTGAAAGCTTATAGAAATTGGAGAAAAATGACAGAGCCTAGTTGGGCCAACGTTCATTATCCAAAACCAAATTTTGAAGATATTATTTATTATTCTGCTCCTAAGCAGAAAGATAAACCTAAAAGCTTAGATGAAGTGGATCCTGAATTAAGGAAAACTTTTGAGCGTTTAGGAATTTCTTTGACAGAGCAAAAAAGATTAACAGGTGTAGCGGTAGATGCAGTAATGGATTCCGTTTCTGTGGGTACTACCTTTAAAAAGCAACTAGCTGAATTAGGAATTATTTTCTGTTCATTTAGCGAGGCTGTTAAAGAACATCCTGAGTTAGTTAAAAAATATCTTGGTTCTGTTGTACCTTCTAATGATAATTTCTATGCAGCTTTAAATTCTGCTGTATTCTCTGACGGTTCATTCTGTTACATTCCAAAAGGTGTAAGATGTCCAGTAGAGCTTTCAACTTATTTCAGAATCAATGCAGCAAATACAGGACAATTTGAAAGAACTTTAATTGTTGCTGAAGATGATTCATATGTAAGTTATCTGGAAGGATGTACTGCTCCTATGCGTGATGAAAATCAATTACACGCTGCTGTAGTTGAAATATATGCAGCTAAAAATGCAGAAGTAAAGTACTCAACGGTACAAAACTGGTATCCAGGTAATAAAGAAGGTAAAGGCGGTATTTATAATTTTGTTACCAAAAGAGGTATCTGTGCCGGAGATTATGCAAAGATTTCATGGACACAAGTTGAAACTGGTTCTGCTGTAACTTGGAAATACCCTAGTTGTATACTCAAAGGAGATTATTCACAAGGTGAATTCTATTCTGTTGCTGTTACTAATAATATGCAACAAGCAGATACTGGTACTAAAATGATTCACTTAGGTAAAAATACTAAAAGTAGAATTGTTTCTAAAGGTGTTTCTGGAGGTAAAAGCCAAAATTCCTACAGAGGTTTAGTGGAAATTCATAAAAGAGCCGAGAATTCGAGAAACTTTTCTCAATGTGACTCTTTATTAATGGGTGATAGATGTGGAGCACACACTTTCCCTTACATTGAGGTTAAGAATAAATCTTCTCAAATAGAACATGAAGCTACCACTTCTAAAATTGGAGAAGATCAAATTTTCTATTGTCAGCAAAGAGGTATTGACGAAGAAAGTGCAGTTGCCTTAATCGTAAATGGTTATTGTAAAGAGGTTTTAAATAACCTTCCAATGGAATTTGCTGTAGAGGCTCAAAAATTATTAGCCTTAACTTTAGAAGGATCTGTAGGATAATAGACCTTTATTCAAACACTAGAATATTATTATTTTTTGAAATAAGTAGATATGTTATCGATTAAAAATTTACACGCCTCAATAGAAGGTAAAGAAATACTAAAAGGAATTAACTTAGAAGTTAAACCAGGTGAAGTACATGCTATCATGGGACCCAATGGTTCTGGTAAAAGTACTTTAGCTTCTGTTTTAGCTGGCAGAGAGGATTATGAAGTAGACTCAGGTGAAATTTCTTTCAATGGTAAAGATTTGCTTGAATTAGAAGCTGATGAAAGAGCGCAGGAAGGCGTATTTTTAGCATTTCAATATCCAATTGAAATTCCTGGAGTAACCACTACAAACTTCATGAAAACAGCTTTAAACAAGATTCGTGAACATAAAGGATTAGAGCCATTAGATGCTGTATCATTCCTTAGCTTAATGAAAGAAAAAATGAAGTTGGTTGAAATCGACCAATCATTATTAAGCCGTTCACTAAATGAAGGTTTCTCAGGTGGTGAGAAAAAAAGAAATGAAATTTTCCAAATGGCGATGCTTGAGCCTACCCTATCTATTCTAGATGAAACTGATTCTGGTTTAGATATTGATGCGCTAAGAATTGTAGCAAATGGTGTAAATAAGCTTAAAAGTGATGACAACGCTACCATAGTGGTTACTCACTATCAGAGATTATTAGATTATATCGTTCCAGATTTCGTACACGTTCTTTTCAACGGAAAAATTGTTAAAACTGGTGGAAAGGAATTAGCTCTTCAATTAGAAGAAAAAGGATACGATTGGATCAAAGAAGAAGCAGGCGTTGCATAATTTTAATCAGCAATACATATGAGTAAATTGATTAAAGAAGATATAGATAAATTTTTCATCGAGCAATTTCAAGCTTTTGAAAATTCTTTAAACGGAGAAAGTAAAAAGCCTTTACATGCCGAAAGAAAAACTGCCATTGATAAATTCAAAACAGCAGGTTTTCCCCATGCAAAAGATGAAGAATATAAATACAGTAATATAGCTAAGACATTTGGTAGACTTTTTAGTTTAGACAACATGTCAGATGGTGCTTTTTCATTAAGCATCGATGAGGCTTCTAAATATTTTATTCCTGAATTGGATGCTATCCGTTTAGTATTTGTAAACGGTGTTTTAGATGCTAATCTGTCAGATGACTTTAGCTCTCTTCCAAAAGGAGTTCATATTCAGCCAATAAAAATTGCAGCCGATGATTATGCTGAAGATTTTGAAAAACACTTCAACAAGCACGAAATCGAAGGGGCTGATAATTTTACAGATTTAAATACAGCTTTTACAAATGGCGGAGTATTTGTAAAAATTGATAAAAGCGTAGTGGCTGAAAAGTCAATTGCATGTTATTATTTCAACGATGCGAAAAATGCTGATATAGTAAGTCAACCTAGAAATTTAGTTATAGCTGAAAAGAATAGTCAGGCATCTGTTATAGAATCTTACATTACATTAGGTGAGCACGCTAGTTTTACAAATGCAGTAACTGAAATTGTGGTTGAAGATGATGCAATATTTGACTATTACAAATATCAAAACGAATCGGATAAAGCGATTCAAGTTGGTACAACTATGGTACACCAATTAGGCAAATCAGTTTTTAATGGTGTTACTCTAAGTTTGAATGGTGCTATGTTACGTAACAATCTTAACATAGCTGTACATAAAGAGCATTCTGAAACGAATATGTATGGTTTGTATCTACTAGATGGAAACACACATGTAGATAATCACACAGTAGTAGACCATAAAGTACCTAATTGTGAAAGCAATGAGATGTACAAAGGTATCTTAGACGGCAAATCTAGAGGTGTATTTAATGGTAAAATCTTTGTTCGTCAGGATGCACAGAAAACAAATGCTTTTCAATCTAATAGAAATGTAGTTTTATCGGATGATGCTGAGGTTGATACTAAGCCTCAATTAGAAATTTGGGCAGATGATGTTCAATGTTCTCATGGTTGTACAGTTGGCCAGTTAGATGCTGATCAATTATTTTACCTAAGAGCAAGAGGTATTGATAAAAAAACTGCTAAATCCATACTTTTAAATGCTTTTGCATCTGATGTATTAAGCAATATTAAAATAGAAGCATTTAGAACGCTAATGGAGAACAAAATTCATGAAAGGCTGTAATCAATAAATTAAATCATTAAATATATTTTATGAGTGTAGCTTTAGCTTCCAATATTGATATAAATAGTATTAGAAAAGATTTCCCAATCCTTGATCAAAAGGTAAATGGGAAACCTCTTATCTATTTTGACAATGCAGCTACCACACAAAAACCCAAATCGGTTATAGAAGCATTATCTGAATACTATAGTTCATATAATGCTAACATACATAGAGGATTACATACTTTAGCTGAAAAGGCAACTACTGCTTTTGAAGATACTCGAAAAGTATTTCAAAAGTTTATTAATGCAAATGAAGTTGAAGAAGTAATTTTTACAAAAGGAACTACAGATAGCATTAATCTAGTAGCTAACGCCTATGGTAGAAAATTTTTAGAGAAAGGTGATGAAATAGTGATTACGGCTATGGAACACCATTCTAATATTGTTCCATGGCAGATGATAGCTGAAGAAAAAGGAGCTGTATTAAAAATTATACCTGTTAATAAGAAGGGTGAAATATCACTAGATGATGTAAAAGCTACTGTTAATAAGAATACCAAAATTGTATCAGTAGTTTACGCTTCCAATTCATTGGGAACTGTTAATCCTGTTAAAGAGATTGCAAAAATAGCCCATGATCATGATGCAGTAATGCTTGTAGATGGGGCTCAAGCCTCCTCTCATTGTATAGTTGATGTTCAGGATTTGGATTGTGATTTTTATGCTACTTCTGGCCATAAAATGTATGGGCCAACAGGTTGCGGGATTCTATATGGTAAAAGAGCTATTTTAGAAGAAATGAATCCTTATCAAGGTGGTGGTGAAATGATCAATAATGTATCATTTGAAAAAACTACTTATAATGATATTCCATATAAGTTTGAAGCTGGCACACCTAATATTGCAGATGTAGTAGCACTAAAAAAAGCTGCAGAATACATCAATAATATTGGAAAAGATAATATCATGGCACATGAAAAGGCATTAACAGCCCACGCTCATGAAAGATTATCCGAAATACCAGGCATTAACTTTTATGGAACAGCTGATGATAAAGTAAGCGTTGTTTCATTCACTATCGATAATGTACACCCTTATGATGCAGGTCTTATGTTAGATGCTAAGGGGATTGCAGTCAGAACAGGTCATCATTGTACGCAACCCTTAATGGAGCATTTCGGAATTGATGGAACAATTAGAGCTTCCTTTTCTGTTTACAATACGATAGATGAAATAGATTTTTTTGTAGATTCTTTAAAAGATATAGTAGCAAAATTTAGCTAAATTATATTCAATGTCTGATCAATCAATTAATACGAGACAAGACGACATCATTGAAAAATTCTCCATGTTAGATGGAGATATGGAAATGATGATAGGTTATTTAATGGAGCTAGGCGAAAAGCTTCCTGAAATGCCTGAAGAAATAAAAACGGAAGATAATATTGTAAAAGGTTGTCAATCAAAAGTTTGGTTAACCGCTGAAGAAAATGATGGTAATCTTAGCTTTCAAGCCGATAGTAATACAGCGATTACTAAAGGATTGGTAAGTTTATTAGTGTCTATATTAAACAATAGTGCAATAGATGATATTTTAAATGCTGATTTATATTTTGTTAATAAAATTGGTATGAATAGGTTTATTGGTACGCAAAGGTCTAATGGTTTTTTAGCTATGATTAAGCAAATCAAAATGTTTGCACTAGCGTATAAAACCAAATTAGAAAATGAAGCTTAAACAATAGCATTATGGCTGAAGAAACAAAATTCGAAAAGAAATCGGAAATACCTAATTTAAGAGATAAGGTTCTAGAGGCTTTAAAATCAGTTTATGACCCTGAAATTCCAGTGGACATTTACGAATTAGGATTAATATATGAGGTGAATGTATACCCAGTTAATAATGTATACATTTTAATGACTTTAACCTCTCCTTCTTGCCCAGCAGCAGAGGATATCCCTAGCGAAGTCGAAATGAAAGTGAGAGCCATTGAAGGAATCAGTGATGTAAAGGTTGAATTAACTTTCGATCCACCTTATACTCAAGAAATGATGAGTGAAGCTGCAAAGCTTGAATTAGGCTTTATGTAATTAATAAAAAGTAGAATAATCTAATATTTAAAATAATAAATTCATAATATATGTATCCTGAAGAATTAGTAGCACCAATGCGTGCAGATTTAACGGAAGTTGGTTTTGAAGAATTCAAAACAGCTGACCAGGTAGTGGAACACCTTAAAGATCATAAAGGAACTTCTTTAATGGTTATAAACTCAGTATGTGGTTGTGCAGCAGGTGCAGCAAGACCAGGTGTTAAGTGGGCAGTACAACAAAGCCCTAAAAAACCTGATAATTTAACAACTGTATTTGCTGGTGTTGATCAGGAAGCGGTTGCTAAAGCAAGAGAATTAACTGCTCCATACCCACCATCATCTCCATCAATTGCTTTATTTAAAGATGGTGAGTTGGTACACTTTGTGGAGAGACACCACATCGAAGGTAGAACTGCTGAAATGATTGGAAATCATTTGGTTCAAGTATTCGAAGAGTATTGTTAATAATATAATCTAGCATCTAGATTACTAAACAAAAAAGGGGTAATGAATTAAGTTTCATCACCCCTTTTTGTATTAAAGATAATATTGAGATTAATCAGGTTTTACTTATACTCTGTAGGTGTTTTTCTAGCTTGAGTTGCCTTTTCAAATGCATAAGCATATTCTAATAATTTCTGCTCTGAAAATGGTTCTGCTATAAATGTCAATCCTTTAGGTTGCCCATTTTCCTCGTAGCCCATAGGTACTGTTAATGCAGGATAATGTGCTACAGCAGCATAACCTGCTGTCCAATTATTGATGGATAAAATAGCATCAAGATCATTTTCACTCATCATCGTTTCAAAATACCTTCTTCCTTCGCTCATCAATCGAGTTTTTAAGGTATCAAACTCTGAAGCAGTGGTAGAGTCAGTCACTATTCCTTCAAATCTGGCTTGTCCATAAGGAATACGTTTTGCTGAATCTTCCATATTAAAATCCATTACATCCTGTACTGACGTGAAGTTAATAGAAGGACCAGCATAATTTTCAAAATAATGGGGTAAATCAGCCTTCATATCCAAATTCAATAAAGTTAAAAAGCCTGATAAATTTACTTCTGGGGCTTCAACTTCTACAATAATAGCTCCCATATCTTTTAACTTCTCAACTTGAATCTTGTATAATGAATCTTCTAAGAATCCTTTCATAGCAGCTAATCTTTTCCCTTTCAGAGCATCAGCATTTAAGGACTTCCAGTACTCTTTTTGTGGCGAATTACCAACAGTAACTTGATCTTCTGAATCTTCACCAGTTAATGCAGACAGCATAATAGCATTATCCATAACGCTTCTTGTCATAGGACCAGGTGTGTCCAAAGTACTAGAAATAGGAACTATCCCTCCTCTACTTAATAAGCCAACTGTTGGCTTTAAACCTACAATAGAATTTGAACTAGAGGGAGATAAAATTGAACCAGAAGTTTCAGTTCCAATAGCTCCTGCTGCATAATTAGCCGCAATAGATGAACCACTTCCCGAACTTGAACCTCCTGTATCAAATTCTCCTCTTCCATAAGGATTTAGAGTTTGACCTCCAATAGCATTATAGCCATTAGGACATCCATCACATAAAAAGTTAGCCCATTCACTTAAGCTTGATTTACCCAGAATAATAGCTCCAGAGGCTTCTAATCTTTCTACTATAAAAGCATCTTCTGCCATATTATCTTTTAAAGCAGCAGCTCCAGCAGTGGTAGGAATACCTGCAAAATTCACATTATCCTTCAATAATATGGGCATACCATAAATTGGATGATGCTCTTCTGAATTGTTTTCATCTTTTGCTATCGCTTCTTGAACTGCAGTAGGATTAATGGAAATGATATTATTTAATGTGCTTAAACTATCATTTTCAAAAATTACAATTCTATATAGATACCATTGCGTGAGCTGTTTATAGCTTAATTTGCCTTCATCTATAGCATTTTGCAGGCTCATCATATCCTGCTCAAGTATGATGGGTTTTAATTTCTCATAATCTTTGAGAGAAAAATCGCTAATCTGAGGTTCTATTTGTGCCCAAAGGTCATTTCTGTCACTAATTTTTGATTGAATCAATTTATAGCGCATAAAACGTGATTCATGATCAGCATTCTTCTCAATTATGGCTGTTTCATCATAGGGTACCCAAGTATCAATTGTAGTTTTGGGCTTTTCTTCACAAGCCCACAAACCTAAAATCAATAAGTAAAATATCTTTTTCATAAATTATTCTATTTAAGTTTATGCTTATAAAAAACAAGATAAGCAAAATAAGAAGCTTAATTCTGAATCAGAATCTATTTTACAGGACTGGTATGTTTTAACTTTTATTTAGTAGAATTCAGGAGTATTCAATCCAATATTGAAATAAAATTGACCTTCTCTTAACTGCTGACCTTCTTCATAGAGATAGGAATTTCCTTCTTGGTCTACCATTGGAATATGTCTGCTTTTAGCAGTATTCCATTTTTTAGGATAGAATGGTAAATCATGCATAAATTTATTTTGAATTGCATTTCTTATTTTTTCATGATCATAACCTAATGAAAACCTAATTTGATTTGCCAATGGAAGTTGTCGTATATAATCCACGGCAAGAACACCATGAGAATATTTACCAAATGGTGTATCGCTTAAGTCAAAGTAACCATATCTTGAAAATTTCGATTCATTTATTCTTTTGGTCTTAGGATTATCTTTATTACCGGTCCAGAACGTAAAAGATGTTGCGAAACTTTGAATAGAATCCTGATATCCTAAACGCATTGCAGCAGTACGGAATTTATCAACTGATTTAGCTGCTAATAAATCATTTTCATGATAAATGTAAAAATGACCGAAGTTTAAACCAATTTCACCGGTGGGTTGAGCAGTATTCCAATGATTAAAATAATATCTATACTGATAATGAAATTCATAAAAACAATTACTACTAAAAGGAGAATACTGAAATGATCTAAAACTATGATCTCTTCGGTCAATTGCTGTAGTTACTTTAAATCCTAAAATATGTTGAAATGTCTTTTCGTAATAGCCAAAATCAGAAAGTGTATATAAAACATTATACTCAAGTCCCAAATTAGCATAATCTCTTCCTCCTTTTACAGAAACTGATATCCCTACCCTATTTTGATGTGAGCCAAATTGAAATACTACTCCAGCTTGAGCATAATAGTTTAAATTTCCACTTATGTTTAATACTTCTTGACTGTATAAATCTAAATGATTTAATAGATTAAAGATTAATACAACAGAAATCACTTTAAGAAATTTCAATATCTAAATGGTTAAGTAATTATTTAAAAATTCAAAATTAATTAAAAGCATAAAAACTTTAACGCATTTCATAACAACTTTAATCGCAGAATATAATTTGGTTTCTTAATTGTAAATTGCAATAAATCAAAAAACTATTTGTACCTTTGTACCACATTACAATCCTAGGCTACTCGAAAGGTTCGAAATATGGCTTGGGTTAAGCCGGGGAAAATCGAGAGTCGCTTTAATGCAATAGGCTGCTTAGCAGTCATGTCACAACATATCCCTGCTATTGTATTAATTTTTAAACATTAAAATGCTAACATTCGAAGAATTAGGCCTTAAGCCTGAAATTCTCAAAGCTATTTTAGAAATAGGTTTTGAGACACCAACTGCTATTCAGCAAAAAACTATCCCTCATTTATTAAACTCTAAGCAAGATCTAATTGCTTTAGCACAAACAGGGTCTGGTAAAACAGCCGCTTTTGGATTACCTGTAATTAATCAAATCGACAGTAATTCTAAAAAGACTCAATCTTTAGTATTATGTCCTACTAGAGAATTAGCTATTCAAATCGCTAATGATTTTAATGCATATACAAAATTCTCTAATAGATTAGATGTTTTACCAGTTTATGGTGGAGCAAGCATTGAAACTCAAATTAAAGCCTTAAACAGAGGCGCTCAAATAGTTGTCGGAACACCTGGTAGAGTTGTTGATTTAATCAAAAGAAATAAACTAAAGCTAGAAGACATTGAGTGGGTAGTGTTGGATGAAGCTGATGAGATGTTGAACATGGGATTTAAAGATGATCTTGATTTCATTCTTTCTCACACTCCTGAAAGCAGACAAACCTTATTGTTCTCTGCTACAATGTCAAAAGAGGTATTAAGGATTTCAAATAATTATATGTCTAATCCTGAAGAAATATCTTCTGGCAAAAGAAATCAAGGGGCTGATAAAGTTGACCACTTCTATTATATCGTAAAGGCAAAAGATAAATACCTTGCCTTAAAGAGAATTGCTGATATCAACCCAGACATTTATGGTATTATCTTCTGTAGGACCAAAAGAGAAACCCAGGAGATTTCCGATCAATTAGTAGCCGATGGCTATAATGCTGATTGTTTACATGGTGATTTATCTCAAGCCCAGCGTGATGCTGTGATGGGTCGTTATAGAAAAAAACATCTTCAAATGCTTGTTGCTACTGATGTGGCAGCACGTGGATTAGATGTTAATGAAATTACCCATGTTATCAATTATAATATTCCAGATGATTTAGAAACCTATACACATAGAAGTGGAAGAACTGGTAGAGCTGGAAAAGCAGGTATTTCAATGGCTATCATTGGTCCAAGAGATGTCAATAAAATTAAGCAACTTGAAAAAGTATTAGGTAAATCATTTACTAAAGCTGATGTTCCTGCTGCTGAGGCAGTAATTGAAAAGCAATTAATGTCGTTTGTTGATAAAGTGAAGTCAACGGAAGTTGATGAAAAGCAAATGGAGCCATTTATTGAAAATATTGCAGCTCAATTTGAAGATTTAAGCAGAGAAGACTTAATCAAAAAATTTGTTTCTGTTGAATTCAATAAAGTTTTAGAGTATTACAAAAATTCTAATGACTTAAATCAAGCTGCAAAACCAGGTAGAGATAGCGAAAAAGGAGATAGAAGACGTAAAGAAGGCAATTTCAATAAGCTTTTCTTAAATATCGGTCAGAAAGATAATTTAAATGCAGGTACGCTTTTAGGCTGGATAAATGGTTTACAAAGTGTTCCGAATGGAATTGAATTCGGAAAAATAGATGTTCAAAGAAGCTTTACTTTCATGGAAGTAGAAAGTCAGCATGAACAAACTATTTTAGACGCATTAAACGGCAGCGAATTCGATGGAAGAAAAGTGGCGGCTGAGCCTAAAACGGGTGGTGGTCCGAGAAAATCAAACCGACCTGAAGGAAAAAGACACAGTGGCGGTGGAAGTGGATTCAAGAAGAGAGGTGGAGACAGAAAACCTGGTGGCCGTGCTAGAGTTAAAGCTGGATCAGGAGGAAGAAGAAGATAGGAGACGGAAGTTGGAATACTTGAAGTTAGGAAGATTGGAATTTGAAAACTATGACCAATTCATGTCGGTACCGAAGGTCAGACATTGAGATGGAATTAGGAAGATAATCGATCGAAACCTAAAATTTCCCAAATAAATGAAGCCTTTTTGCAGTAATGCAGAAAGGCTTTTTTATTGTGATACCTCTACTCCACTAAAACCACTAAGTGTAAAAAATACACTATCAAGAAAAACAAATTAAATACTGTATATCAATCACTTATCTTCCTTATTACAATACAGCCACGACCTTTTACCAAATTATTTTATGTTTTATTCGAGAGATTTCATAATTTCATTCCAATCAAAAACTCATAAAACTATTTATTATGGACGACTCAAATAAAGATAATCACTTAAATAGACGGAAATTCCTAAGGAATATGGGATTAGCTGCTGCAGGTATAACTATAGTACCAAGCAATGTAATCGCAGGCTTAGGTCATACAGCACCTAGCGATAAACTAAATATTGCAGGAATTGGTGTGGGCGGTATGGGCCGTACCAATTTACGCCACATGAATTCACAAAACATTGTGGCTTTAGCAGATGTGGATTGGAAATATGCTGATAGAACATTTAAAGATTATCCTAAAGCAAAAAAATATAAGGATTATCGAAAAATGTTAGAAGAAATGGACAAGGATATTGATGCTGTAATGATTAGTACTCCTGACCATACACATTATGTTTCAGCTAAAGATTCTATGAATGCTGGAAAACATATTTATCTTCAAAAGCCTTTGACTCATTCCGTTTATGAGTCAAGAAAATTAAGAGAATTAGCGGATGAAACAGGTGTGGCTACCCAAATGGGTAACCAAGGGAATTCTTCTGATGACATGCGTAAAGTGTGCGAATGGATTTGGAATGGAGAAATCGGAGAAGTTACAAAAGTGGATGCTTGGACAGATAGACCTATATGGCCACAAGGCTTAGAAAGACCAGGTGAGAAAATGGACGTTCCTAAAACACTGGATTGGGACTTATTCATAGGACCTGCACAATATAGGCCTTATCACGAAGCTTATACTCCGTGGAACTGGCGAGCATGGTGGGACTTCGGTACTGGTGCATTAGGTGATATGGCTTGTCATATTATGGATCCTGTTTATAAAGCTTTAGAATTAGGTTACCCATATGCCTTTGAAGCAAGTTCATCTCAGGTAAATACTGAAAGTGCTCCAATGGCTGAAAAAGTAACCTATTATTTTGGAGAAAGACCTAAGAAAGGTAAAATCAATATGCCTGGAGTAGAATTCACATGGTATGATGGAGGCCTAAAACCTGACAGACCTGAAGGCTTGAAAGAAGGTATGTACCCTGGTGACCAAAGAGGTTGGGGCGGTGCAATCTTCTACGGTACTAAAGGAACTTTAGTCTGCGGTACTTACGCTATGGATCCATTTATTATTGGTAGAGAGGATAATCCACCACCCGTTACTAATGAATTAAGAAGAATTCCTAAAGCTATGGAAGGCGGTCATGAAATGGACTGGGTAAGAGCAGCAAAAGAAGATAAGAAATCAAGAGTTGAATGTAGCTCTAACTTTGCTTATGCAGGACCATTAAACGAAGTAGTGGTTGCGGGTAATCTTGCTGTTAGACTTCAAGATCTAAGAAGAAAGCTAGATTGGGATGCTGAGAAAATGGAAATCACCAACATTGGCGATGATGAACAAATTAGAGTAGTAACTACAGATAGCTTTACTGTTGTTGATGGTGATCCAAGATTCGATACGAAATATGACACCATGAATGCGAAGCAAGCAGCCAAAGAATATATCAAAAGAACATATAGAGAGGGCTGGAGCTATTGATATAATAAATTATTGTTAGTCATAGCTCATAAATCTCATTTTTATTGATTTAAGTTAATTTGAAATATGAGGTATGACTATAATCTATTAAATAAATACAATCACATATATTTTCTAAATTTTTAAATATAAAAACATGAAAAAATCAATATTTATCGGTTGTGTTGCCATGATGGCAATTTACGCATGCGATAGTAGTAAAAAGGGAAACTCAGAAGAAGCTTCAGATGCAGAAGCTAAAGAAGAGATGGTTGAAGAAGTAGCAGAAGCTCAACCAGCAGAAGAAATGCACAATACTTTAACGGAAGCAGAAAAAGCAGATGGTTGGATGTTATTATTTGACGGTAAATCAACAGAAGGTTGGAGAGGTTACAAAAAAGAAACATTTCCAGTTGCGTGGAATATTGAAAATGAAGCTTTACATATACAAGGATCAGGAAGAGGTGAAGCTGGAGCAAAAGATGGTGGAGATATTGTATATGACAAAGAGTTTGGCGATTTCCATTTAAGTATTGAGTGGATGGTTGATAGTGCTGCCAACTCTGGTATATTATATAGAGGGAAAGAAGAGTTCGATTATATCTGGAAAACAGCTCCAGAAATGCAAGTACTTGATAATGCTCATCACCCTGATGCTAAATTAGGAAAGAATGGAAACAGACAGGCAGGTTCATTATATGACCTAATCCCTGCTGATCCGCAGAACTTCAAAGGACATGGCACATGGAATAAAGCTGAAGTAATTGCTAAAGGTAATGACATTGTGCATATCCAAAATGGCGACACCGTGGTTCAATATACAATCGGTTCTGATAGAATGGCTGATTTAATCGCTAACAGTAAATGGGCTGAGATTAACGAAAACTGGGGTAATATTGCTCCTTCAGGTTTAATTGCTTTACAAGATCATGGAGATAATGTTTGGTATAGAAATATCAAAATCAAAGAATTGAAGTAAGGTAAAAGTCGGAAGTTGGAAGCTCTAAGAACCTCCAACTTCTGACTTCCCACTTCTAACTTCTAACTCTTTTTAATTCCCTTTAAGTATTCGTAACTTTTAGTAATCTCTTCAAAAGGTTTACCACTTTTCGTATCATCTTGTTCAACAAAGAATTGCTTTAATCCAGCTGTAGATGCATGATTAAAGATATTCTTCCAATCAATCACACCTTCTCCAACAGCTGAGAAAAACTGATCTTCTCCAGCTGCCATATCCTTTACATGCCAAAGTGGAAACCTTCCCTCATTATCCTTAAAATATTGAATGGGGTCTACCCCTGCCCTTGCCGTCCAGTATAAGTCTAATTCAAATTTAACTAGATTAAGGTCACATTCAGAAAGTAAAAGGTCGTATGGAATTTCACCGTCTAATTTCATGAATTCAAAATCATGATTATGATACGCCATTTGCAATCCATATTCTTTAGCCGTTTCTCCACAGGAGTTCAGTAAATCGGAAAGATTTTTATAGTCATCAATAGATTTTCGTTCAGAATCAAATAAATACGCGCATACTATGTATGATTGGCCTAGCTCAGCAGCATCTGCTACAGTTCGTTCCCAGTCATTTGTCATTGTCCCAACATTATCTGGCATAGACCAGCCCGTTAATACATGACTACTTTTAGCTTTCACACCTAAATTATTAAATATAGACTTGACTTCCTTTATACTGTTGCCAAAGTACTTCCCATTAGAATAATTAAATAATTCTAGATTTTTATAGCCTATTTTAGCAGCTCGTTCAATAGTCCCTTTGAAATCCTCTTCTAGACTTTTCCTAAGAGTATAGATTTGTAGACCAGCCTCACCCGCTACTCCCTGTACGTTTGAACTACATGAAGCTAAAATAGAGGGAGAAACAAAAGCTAAGGCAGATGCAATACCTGCATTTCTAATAAATTTACGTCTTTCCATAGTTATGATGTTTGATCATTGAATTTAGCAATAATTGTAATGACAAGGAAATGCTTTACCAAAAGGATTATTTTCTATTCTCTTTTAAAAGATCTCTTATTTCAGCTAACAACTCAATATTTTTAGGTGTTGCCACAGTATTGTCTTCCTCATTTTCAGACCTTTTCCTTAATTTATTAAATGTCTTCACTACTAAATAAATGCAAAAGGCAATGATTAGAAAATCGACAGAAGATTGAATTAAATTACCATAATTAATGGAAACAGCTGCATGAAGCAAATTACCTTCCTTATCGTACTCTTCCGCTCTAAATACATACTTAAGATCTTTAAAATTTATTCTCCCAACGAAAATGCTAAGAATAGGCATAATCAAATCTGAAACAATTGAATTGACTACTTTAGTAAAAGCTGAACCAATAATGATCCCAATTGCCATATCAAATACATTTCCTTTAATTGCAAATTCCTTAAATTCTTTTAAAAACTTCATAGCTAAAATGGATATAGTGGAAAAATGAGAACAAAAAAATAGCTGCCATACGAAAGCATGGCAGCTACTATAAAAATAATTAAATACTGATATTAATATTCTTATAGAAATTCAAATGGGATACTTATCATAGTATTCGCCCAAATCATTTGAAGGCTAACATCACCATTTGCTTGATCAAATCTGATTGTAAAGGGTTCATACATCTCATCTGATTTATTAACCGGAACTTCGAATCTCAATAAATCTTGTTCTTCATCATACTTATATGCTCCCCATTGGCCAACATCTTTATTTAAAATTATAGTCCAGCTTTTAGCACCTGGTATAGTAAACATAGAATATGTTCCAGCAGGAACAGTTTCACCGGCCATTTTTACATCAGAAGTTACGGTAATTTCAGTTGCTTCATTAGCTCCCGTTCTCCATATTTTTCCTAAAGGAGCTAATTCTGATGTTTCTGTAAAAGCTTCTCTACCTCTTAAATGAGGTCTTCCGTAAGTCACCTTTACGTAAGTATCTTCGAAAGTATAAGTAACCATTCCTAAAGGACTTGGCTTTTGTTTTAAAGCTTCTTGCGCATGCGCATCAATACTAAAAATAGCAAGCATGATGAAACAAGCTAAAATTGATGTGAATAATTTTTTCATGATTTCCTGTTTTATTTTAAAGCAATTTACAATTTTATTAATCATAGTGCCATTATCCCTTATATTTGTTTTATGGAAAAACCACAATTCGATGATATTTTCATGGAGCTAGCTGTAAACCTAGCAAAACGTTCTCATTGCATAAAAAGGCATGTGGGTGCAGTGTTAACAAAAGAAACAAGAATTATTTCTATCGGCTATAATGGGCCTCCTGCAGGTACTCATAACTGTGATGAGGAGTTCCCTGGTAAAGGCTGTGGACTCGATTCTAAGGGAAGCTGTATGTTAGCAATTCATGCTGAACAGAATGCCATTATGTATGCTGTTAAGAATAATGCTTCCGTAGAGAACTCCACTCTTTATGTTACGCTATCCCCTTGCCTATCATGTGCGAGAATTATTTTTAGCATGGGAATAAAAAAAGTAATTTACCTAAATTCTTACGCTCAATATAAAGGCTTGGAAAGAGATGAAGGTCTAGATTTTCTCCAAAAATTTGGTGTAGAGGTAGAACACTATGAAGGAAACCTTCAAAATGTTACACATATGATTTGATCTACCTAATGGTTTTCTAAAAGTAAAAACTGGAAAAAGGTATATTATCGATAAAACCTTTTACTTTTGAACTTCAACTTAATTAAAAATACATGAAAAATTTAAAATTACTATTCGTTTTAGTAGCAAGCATGTTCTTATTCCAAGCTTGTAATGATGATGAAACTGCAAAAGAAGGTGAAGTAGAAGGTCTATGGAATGTAACTAACTTTACAGTTGACTTTACGATCAATGGTGAAAGTTTTACTGATTTTTTTGCTGATGATCAATCTACTGCTGATTTAGTTGAAGAAATTTTAACGGCTTCTTTTGAAGATAGTTTTGGTGGTACAATCGAATTTAAAAGTGACGGAAGTTATGTAGCTCAAGATGACAATAACACAACGGGTGAGGGAACTTGGTCAATTAATTCTGACGGCACCGTTTTAACGCTTGATGGAGGTACAGCTGAAGAATTTTCTTTTGATGTAATTACTGCAACCAAAAGTTCATTAGTATTAAATTACACTGAATCTCAAAGTCAGGATATTGACTTTGACGGAACAACTGATGAAGTGTCTACTTCTTTAGATTTAACATTATCAAAATAATATTAGCATAATATTAAATAAAATTAACTTCAGGGCTTAATTCAATACCAAACTTAGATTGAATTGAGCTCTGTATTTTTTTAGCCAAATTTAAAATATCTCTCCCTCTACCCTGACCATGATTCACCAACACAAGCGCTTGCTTATGGTGAACTCCTACTCCATTCTCTTCATAGCCCTTCCAACCTGCTTTTTCAATTAACCAACCGGCAGCAAGTTTTATTTGCCCACTTTCTAATTCATAGCTAGGAATAGATGGATATTGTTCCTTTAAAGCCTCAAATTGAAAACTGTCAATAATAGGATTTTTAAAGAAACTTCCAGAATTACCAATTTCTGCAGGATTAGGGAGCTTTGACTCTCTGATTTCAATAACAGCATTGCTTACATCTTTAATAGAGGGTTTATTTATATCCCTTTGTTCCAGCACATCTCTAATGACTCCGTATTCAAGACTTAATTTGTGAAAATTCTTTTTGTGTAATCGGAAACTTACTGACACTATCAAATACTTCCCTTTCAGTTTGTGTTTAAAAACACTTTCACGATAACCAAATTTACATGCATCAGTATTGAAGCTTTCAATTTCTCCACTTTCCAGATTTACAGCTTCTAAATTCTCAAAAGTATCTTTGATCTCTATACCGTAAGCTCCAATATTTTGCATTGGCGCGGCCCCAACCGTTCCTGGGATTAATGATAAATTTTCTAAACCTCCCCAATCATTATTGATAGTAAATAGTACGAATTCATGCCAATTAACCCCTCCACCAACTTTAACAGTCACAGTTTCATCATCTTCTGCAACTTTTTTAATACCGCTAATTTTATTTATTACAACTAAACCATGAAAGTCATCAGTTAATAAAATATTACTCCCGCCTCCCAAAATAAGATGGGAATTTTCCTTCCATTCTTTACTCTCTAATAATAATTGAAATTCTTCTATTGTATTTATCTCAATTAACAAATCAGCAACAGCGCTAAAGCCAAAGGTATTGTAGGAACGGAGAGATTCTGACTTAAGGAAATTTAACATAAGATATTTAATGGTATTAAAAATTGGATTTTAAATTCAAAACTATTTTATTAGTTAAATCTATTATCCCTAAAATTACTATGAAAAACTTATTCCTCACAACTATTACAATTTTCATTTGTACAGCATGCACTAACCATAAAGAAAAAGGGGCAGAACTCTTTGAATCAGGCCAATATGACAAAGCCTTATATCATTTTGAAGAAGTTTTGAGTCTTGATCCACGAAATGAAATGATGCTCTATAATGCTGCTAGATGTTATGAAGAATTAGGAATGTATGATGAAGCAATCCTTGGATATGAAAAGAGCATAAATCAAAAAAAAGATTTAGCAATAGCCTATTTGGGTAGAGGAAGATCATACTTTAAAAATGGTGATTATAAAAGTGCTACGATTGACTTCGGAAATGTACTCTATTATGATAAGAAAAATGAAGATGCTCTTTTTTATGCCGGACTAAGCTTTATGAAAGATTCAGTTTATGAAAAAGCAGGAAAAGCTTTCAGTGCTTTACTTGAGTTAAATCCTGATCATTCTAAAGCAAGGTTTAATAGAGGCGTATTATATGCAATTCAGGCTAATACACTATTTGCTCTTTCAGATTTTAACAATCTCATAAGAAATAAAAAATATCTCTCAAACTCCTATTTTAACAGAGGTATGATCTACCAACACATGGAAAACTATGCAGGAGCAGTACACGATTATAACAAAGCAATTGAATTGGGGCTCAAAAGTGAATCAATATTTATTAAGCGAGCTGAATGTTATATAATTCAAAAAGATATTGTAAAAGCTTGTGAAGACTACCACGAACTTATAAAATATGATGAAATGAAAGCGCAAGAATATATTAGCAAATACTGTGTTGAGCTATAATTTATATAATTATTCTTCTAAATCATTAAATGCACCTTCAACCCTGTTTTCAGCATTCTTCAACATGGCCTTACAATTTTTCAATAACTCCATAGATTCATTAACATAAGCTGTTAATTGATCTATTGGAATATCTTCATTTTCTACTTTATTCAAAATCTCTTCTAGTTTGTGAAGTGATTCTTCATAGCCAAGTTTTTTTTTCTTTGCCATTATTGAAAATTATAAGATTTCAAAAATATAATTTATTCAAATTGTTAATCTATTTTGATATCCCATTCATCATTCAATTGACTAATGGTATGATGAGCAGTTAAATCAAACTGACAAGGGACAACAGACACATAATTATTAGCAATAGCCCACTCATCGTTATCTTCTCCCTTATCAAAATTCACGAAATTTCCCGCCATCCAAAAATATCTTCTTCCATTTGGATCATATCTTTGGTCAAATTCCTCTTCCCATTTAGCTCGTGCTTGTCTACAAACCTTCACTCCCTTTATTTTTTCATTTCGTTTTGGAGGGAAATTCACATTGAGTGTTGTGTATTTAGGAAGACCAGTCTTAAGGACTTGTTTTGCTATAGCTTTTACATAATCTAATGTATGTTCAAAATCTGCATCCTGAGCGTAATCACATAGTGAAAAGCCTATAGAAGGATAACCTTCAATAGCTCCTTCAATAGCTGCCGACATGGTGCCTGAATACAACACACTAATTGAAGTATTGCTTCCATGATTAATACCACTCACTACCAAATCAGGGTTTCGATCTTTCAAAACATGATGCTTAGCTAGTTTAACACAATCTGCTGGAGTACCAGATGATTCATAAGCAGCTATATCATCTCCAAAAATGTCTGTTTTATCTAATCGTAAAGTATTTCCAATCGTAATTGCATGTCCCATTCCGGATTGAGGACTATTGGGCGCCACTACTACTACTTCTCCTAACTCCTTCATGCATTCCACTAAATGACGGATTCCTTTACTAGTTACTCCATCATCATTACTTACTAATATTAAAGGTCTTTCCATAAATCATTTACTTTCGTCCAGATACTAATCCATTATAATATTTCATAATAGTTACTAAATCACCCTGTTTTGTTGTTTTTAACCTTCTGTCTTTTACGAATTCCTCAACCTGTTCTTTATATACGCCAAAAAACGAGTACAAATCTTTCTTTTTCTCACTATATTTATGAATTACGCCATCATTAGTCAGTAAAAAATAGTCATAAGTAAGTATTTCTCTGCCTCCAAAACTTCTAGAAGGCCTGTACATTGGATTTCCAAACCTATTATTATCGATTACAACATACTCTCTAGTCATGAAAGTAATATAGCCCTCCTCTAAGATTTCAAAAAAGACAGGTACCTTCATTCTTCCTTTCAAATCATAAGGAATAGAATATACCGTTCTCGGACGATTAAAATATTGACAATTAAAACGAAAGAAAAGAACATTTTGTGAAGTAAACGTTCTCACCCTATTTTTATCACCAGAAAATTGAACTAGGTTCGATTCAAAATCATACTGAATATTACCCCTTAATGTATCTTGAGAGTCTAAAACAACTATACCTGGATGCCACATTTCTTGCGGCAAATCTTGCCCAGAAGATATAAAGGTTGCTACAAAATAGAATACAATAAAGAGGTTGAAATTTTTCACTTTAATCCTTTTTAAGAATGGTATGCCCCATTTTATCTCTTTTAGTTCGTAGGTAATTTTCATTATGCTTATTAGGTGGAATTTCTAATGCAACATTTTCTACAATTTCCAGGCCATAACCAAGTAATCCAGCTCTTTTTGTTGGATTATTTGAAATCAATCGAATTTTTCTAACTCCTAATTTTCTAAGAATCTGAGCTCCAACACCATAATCTCTCTCATCCATTTTAAAGCCAAGAGCAACATTAGCTTCAACTGTATCCATTCCCTCTTCCTGTAGCTTATATGCCCTCAATTTATTCATTAAACCTATTCCTCTACCCTCTTGGTTCATATAAACAATAACACCTTTGCCTTCTTTCTCTATCATCTCCATGGCCTGATGTAATTGTGGTCCACAATCACATCGGCATGAACCAAATATATCGCCTGTTAAACATGAGGAATGAACTCTTACCATGATAGGTTCATCTTCTTCCCATTCGCCTTTTACTAATGCTAAATGGTTATCTTTCGTATTGGTTTGTTCAAATGCCACTAATTTAAAGTCACCAAAATCAGTTGGCATTTCAACATCAACTTTCTCTTCAACTAATGATTCGTTGTTTAATCGATATTCAATCAAATCCTTAATAGCAACCAGCTTTAAGTTGAAATGATCAGCTACTTTTCTTAAATCGGGAAGACGAGCCATGGTGCCATCTTCATTCATGATTTCAACTAATACACCACCAGGGATTAAGCCAGCTAATCTTGAGAAATCAACGGCAGCTTCAGTATGTCCTGTTCTTCTTAAAACTCCTCCTTTTCTAGCTTTAAGAGGAAATATGTGGCCTGGTTTGCCTAAAACCTCAGGTTTAGTATCAGGATTTACTAAGGCTTGAATAGTTTTTGATCTATCACTAGCAGAAATACCAGTAGTTGTACCTTGCCCTATTAAATCTACAGAAACAGTAAAAGGAGTCTCGAATTGAGCGGTATTTTTACCCACCATTAATTCTAATCCTAATTCATCACATCTGTCTTCAGGCAGAGATGCACAGATTAATCCTCTACCGTGCTTTGACATGAAATTAATTATTTCCGGAGTTACCTTTTCTGCAGCACAAATAAAATCGCCTTCATTTTCTCTATCTTCATCATCTACTACGATGATGATTTCTCCATTTTTAACAGCTTCAATTGCTGATTCTATAGTATCTAATTGGATTCTTTCTGATGACATAAATCTTTGAAAAATAATAAATCACAAAGGTAGCCAATATTTCATGATTACCTGACAAATTTTAAAACGATTACAAATTGATTAGTGTTTTAACAAATTCTATTTTACCACCACCATTCCAAGTAAATTACCTATCTCCAATTTGGCCTGATTAAGCTGCATTAGATATTGTAAGATTACTTCCTCATCAGCCTCACTTTTTACATTTTTCAGTTCCTCTGTATTCTTCTCCATCAAATGTAATATTGATCGGTGCTTTAAACGAAGCACATGTGTATAAATAGAATCATTTAAAATATGACGCTCATGTGGAGTATAGATTTCGAATTTTTTTTCCCAGTTTTCACTTAACTCATAACGATCTGTGTATAGTGAGAAAATAACCTTCCTTACTTCCTCTGAACCATTTTTAATAAAATAAGACTCATTTAAGATTTTACCTTCTTTTAAATGAGCTATAAATTGATTTAAAATTTCACTGTAAACTGGATGGATAAACTCCGTATCATTTAATTCTTGGAGTAAATAATCTATGACTAATTTGTCATCAGCCAACGGTAAATCAGCATAAGTTAAGAGCAGCCGAATACTTTCTTTTTCCTGTAAAGCCGCAACTTCAAAAGGAGTGTATTGCTTTTGAATCTGCTCAGGTGTTTGGCTATAATTTTCACTTAAGTAATTTGCCTGCCTTTTAGTAATATCACCTTTACTTTGCTTATCCCTTAGGACAATCTTATTCTGTTCTGCAACAAGTAAAGCTTCATCTATTTCCAGTATATCGCTACATTCTTTTATATATACTGCACGTTTTACAGGATCAGGAATTTTAGAAATAGACCGAACTATATCTTGAATAGTTTCTGCTTTCCTGATAGGATCTTTTTTGGTTTCCTGAAGTAATAAATCAGATTTGAACCGAATGAAATCTTTAGCATTTTCATTCAAATAATTCTTGAATGCCTCATCTCCCATTTTCTGAGAGTAGCTGTCAGGATCTTCACCATCAGGAAAAATTACAACTTTAACATTAAGCCCTCCTTCTAAAATCAAATCAATACCTCGCATTGCAGCCTTTAAACCTGCAGCATCCCCATCAAAAAGAACGGTAACATTATCTGTATAGCGACCAATCAATTTAATTTGTTGAGTGGTTAATGAAGTTCCTGAAGACGCAACTACATTTTCAACTCCCGATTGATGTAGCGAAATTACATCTGTATATCCTTCAACCAAATAACAATTTTCTTCATTCCTGATACTCTGTTTGGCCTGAGAAATTCCATAAAGCACCTCACTTTTATGATACACCTCTGTTTCAGGCGAATTAATATACTTTGGCTGCTTTTTATCATTCACCAATATTCTAGCCCCAAAAGCAATGGGTTTACCCGAAATGGAATGAATCGGAAAAATTACTCTGTTTCTAAATCTATCGTAAGTCTTATCTTCTTTTTTAATAATAAGACCTGCCTTTTCTAATAACTCTTCAGTATGTCCCGCTTTTTTTGCTGCATTTATTAGCCCATCCCATTGATCTAATGTATATCCTAGATCAAATTTATCAATAGTAGCATTTGAAAATCCTCTTTCTTTAAAATAACTTAAACCAACAGACTTTCCTTGAGGATTATTGTGTAATAAGTCTTTAAAATATTCAGCAGCAAAATTTAAAACAATATAAAGCGATTCCTTTTCATTATATGCTTCTTGTTGTTCGGGAGAGCTTTCAGTTTCTTCAATTTCAATCCCATATTTTTCTGCCAACTGTCGGATTGCTTCAGGGAAATTCAATCCTTCTAAATCCATAATAAATTGAATTGAATCACCGGCTTTACCACATCCGAAGCATTTATAGATACCTTTATTAGGAGCAACTGAAAAAGAAGGCGTTTTTTCGTCATGAAAAGGACAGCAAGCCCAAAGATTTTGCCCCTTCTTTTTTAAAGGTACATAATCCCCCACAACCTCTTCAATCTCTACCCTATCTTGAACATCTTGTATCGTTTTTTGACTTAATCCCACTTATTTAGCGCTATTTTTTGTATTTATTTAAACTAATTCCAACTTATTTAGCTTATCAATTGTTAGCTTATTCTATAAAGTTTAACTTGCAACAATTTTGTAGCAAAACTACGGTTTTTTTTAAATATTAAAGATATATGGCTGTTACTAAAGATAGCATAATTAAAGCATTAAGTACTGTTGAAGATCCAGATTTTAAAAAAGATCTGGTAACGCTAAATATGATAAAGGATGTACGCATTGATGGAAATGCGATACATTTCACTGTAGTACTTACTACTCCAGCATGTCCGTTAAAGGAAATCATAAAAAACGATTGTATTAATGCAATTCACAAACATGTAGATGCAGACTTACAAGTATTTCCTAACATGAGTTCTGATGTTACCTCTACTAGAAATACTGAACCTCTTTTACCAAATGTGAAAAACATTATAGCAATCGGTTCCGGAAAAGGTGGAGTTGGAAAATCTACTGTTACTGCAAACTTAGCTGTTGCATTAGCTCAAGAAGGTGCAAAAGTTGGATTGATTGATGCAGATATTTTTGGCCCCTCAATCCCTACCATGTTTAACTGTGAGGCTGAACAACCAGAGGTTAAGCAAGTAAATGGAAAAAATGTAATTGTTCCTATTGAGCAATATGGAATTAAATTAATATCTATAGGATTCTTAACCCCACCAGATAATGCAGTAGTATGGAGAGGACCTATGGCTAGTTCTGCTTTAAAGCAATTTATTAGTGATACAGACTGGGGTGAATTGGATTATCTACTAATAGATTTACCTCCAGGCACAAGTGATATTCATTTAACATTAGTGCAAACAATTCCTGTAACAGGAGCTGTGGTTGTAACCACTCCGCAAAAAGTAGCTTTAGCAGATGCCAAAAAAGCTATTGGAATGTTTAAACAACCACAAATTAATGTTCCAATCTTGGGGATGGTAGAAAATATGGCGTATTTCACACCTGCTGAGCTACCTGATAATAAATACTTTATTTTTGGTGAAGGTGGTGGCTACAAAATGAGTGAGGAGTATGAAATCCCTTTCTTAGGGCAAATGCCACTGGTTCAGTCTATTCGTGAAAGCGGTGATTCGGGATATCCTACTGCCATGAAAGATGGTCCTTCTGCTGATGCTTTCAGAGAATTAGCTCAAAAACTTGCTAGACAAGTAGCCATTAGAAATGCGAGTATGGCAGGTACCAAAACAGTTGAAATGACTAGTTGAAATTAAAAAATTATGGAAATTTTAGATAGAGTTGAAAAAGCATTAGATTCCATCAGACCTTATTTAGAGGCAGATGGTGGAAATGTAAAGGTTCTAGATATAAACGAGGGTATACTTAGACTCGAATTATTAGGTGCTTGCGGAAATTGCCCGATGTCAACAATGACATTAAAAGCTGGAGTTGAGGAAGCTGTTAAAAAAGCAGTACCCGAAATCATATCAGTGGAAGCGATAAATATTACATCAGCTGATGATCCAAATGCAGAGTTACCCCAAACAATGAAATAAATTCGTATTGTTTAACATATGCCAGAAGTATAAAATTAGTTTTTTACTTCTGGCATTATTCTTGGTTTTAAATATCAGTCTATTTAATTTAGAGCAAACTATTTAAACCAAATGCAAAGAAAAAACCTCTCTTATATTGATTTCATTTTTAGGAGTGGTTTATACATTCTCATCACAACATTACCTCTTTTTAGCATTTCGGCTCAAGAAAGATGTGCCGTACCAAAAATACTCGAAGAAAGAGCTCGTAATAACCCTAATTTAAGTACCCAACAATTTGAAAATTGGCTTTCTAGTCAACAAATATTACAGAAAGTTTTATCCCCTCTCAGAACACGGAAAGAAAAAGTTACAGTACCCGTTGTTTTTCACATCATTCATAATGGAGAAGCAATAGGAACAGGAGGTAACTTATCAAAAGAACGTATAGACAGACAGCTGGAAATATTGAATGAAGATTTCAATAGACTTAATGCCGATACAACGGAAACTTTAGATGAATTTAAAGCTTTGGCATCTTCTTTCGATATTGAATTCATTTACGCCAAACAAGACCCTGATGGCTTTGAAACATCCGGAATTGTAAGAATACCAGGAAGCCTAGTTGATTATAGTTATCAAGAAAGATCTATACTAACAGCAGAGAGCTATTGGCCAGCAGAGGATTATTTAAATATATGGGTAGCTGATCTAGCGGGAGGTAGTTTAGGATGGGCTGAATTTCCAATTTCTAATCTTGAAGGTTTGGAGGAAGCCAGTAATAATCGATTAATTGATGGAGTTACCATTGATTATGTATTTTTTGGAGAAAACCCTGATAGCCCAACCTTTGAAAGTAAAGGAAGAACCCTGACACATGAAATGGGACATTTTTTTGGATTAAGGCATATTTGGGGTGATGGCGGCTGTTCTGTAGATGACTTTTGTGAAGATACGCCTACCGCTAGAAATTCAAGCACAGGTTGTAATCTTGGAAAAATTACTTGTGAAAGTTTAGATATGGTACAAAACTTCATGGATTATACTAATGATGCCTGCATGAATATCTTTACTGAAGATCAAAAATCTAGAGTTAGAACGGTTGTAGAAAATAGCCCTAGAAGGTTGAGTCTGACAAGCTCACCTGCATTAGAAGCACCTCCAGTATATGATGTAGATTTAGGCTTATCCGAAGTAAATTCAAGATATACAGGAAGTTGCAGTGGAAATTTCAACCCTCAAATAACGGTAAAGAATCAAGGATTGCTTCCTATTGGCAATTATAGTGTTCAATTATTTGTTAATGATATCTTAGAAGAATCAATTATAGTAGAGGACACACTCAATAGCGGAGAAGAAAAAACCATTTATTTTTCACTATTGAATTTTAATGAAATGGGCGAATATTCAATTTTTTACAATGTTGATTTAATAGGAAGTTTTCTGGATGAAAGAACCGATAACAACCAAAAAATAGAATATTATCAAAGAATACAACAAGCAAGTCTGCCATATGAAAAGTCTTTCAATAACATTACTCCATGGATTATTCGTAATCCAGATGAAGAAGAAAGCTGGCAGATATTTGATGTGGGTCTCGGAGTTCCTTTCTATGGTAATAGACAAAATTTTGGCGAAAGAGAAGATATTATTTCTCCGATCTTTGATTTTACAACTATAAATGTCCCCGAATTAAGTTTCGTATTTTCACAAGTTGGTGATTCTATTCCTAATAATATAAAAATTTATGCTTCCTACGATTGCGGAAGAACGTTTAATGATTTAATTTTTTCCAATTCAATTACCGATTTATCTACAGCCTATCCTACAGATACTGTATTTATACCCGAGCATAGATTAGATTGGGATACCGTAAAAATCGATTTAAATAGATTGAAAGATGAACCCTCAGTTTGCTTTAGCATAGTGGCTGAAAACCGCCTGTCTAACAACTTTTACATTAATGAATTCCGTGTACAGGAATCAAGTAAAAAAAATAGAGAAATTGATATTATAAGATGGGAAGATGTAAACCCTTTAGTCTGTAATGAAACTCTTGAAGGAGTAATAACAGTTAAAAATGTAGGTAGAGAAAATATTGATAGTTATGAGATTCAAATTTTAGAAAACGACAATCTCGTAAATGAATTCACCATGAATAATGAAGTTCTCGTTCCCGGGCAGGAAACCCAAATTAACTTAATCATACCAGTTCCAAGTTCAAATATTAATGAATATGAAATTCAGGTAATTACTCCTTCAAATGATGCAGATATTGTGAATTCACTTTATTTACCATTCTCAAATGACTGTGTTGAGGAATTACCTCCTTTACGCTTAAGTTTAAACGAAAATGGGAGAGATAATTGGTATGAATTCAATCCTGATAAAGATGCAGGCTGGACTTTTAATCCCAATCTGTTAGCAGTAAACAGTAATTCTTCTCAAATTAATACAAAGGGTTCTGAGGATTGGTTAATTAGCCCATTACTTGACGTGAGTAGGGTAAATTATTTAGGATTGATTTTTGATATTTCTTATCGCAAGCCTTTTAGGCAATCAGAAACCTTTGAAATATATATTTCAGATGAAGGAGGTAAATATTTTAAGTCATTAATCTATAGCAAATCCGGAGATTCATTAGCCACCTCTTTAGGTAATGATATAAAGGAGCAACTCATATGGAGAAATGAGTTTGTTGATTTATCTCCCTATGTATTCCGAAATAAAATTAGATTAGCGTTTAAAATAAAACATGATAATGGGCAAGATGTAAATTTAAAAAACATTACATTTTTTGTAGGTCAATCTCCGCCTCCAGCCTATCCGAATACTCTTGAGCCATTTGTTATCTACCCAAATCCAGTACAAAATGAAATTAATTTACATCTGAATCTAGAAATAGCAGAAGAGGCATTTTTTCAAATATTGGATTTAAACGGTAAAGTGATGTTGGAATTCATTGAACCTAAAATTCTCAATCAGTTTATAAGCTTTGATGTATCTCAATTAGCTGCAGGTGTTTACATTCTTAGATTAAATACTGATAGAATATCTGCAACAGAAAGGTTTATCGTAATAAAGTAATCTGAATTCTTCAGTAGATTAATACATTCTGAATTTCATTGGTAAAATTCTTAATAGATATGCTATTTTTACAATTCGAATTTTGATAAACCTGTAGAGTTATCATCAAGTAATATTTTTGAATACAATTGAAAAGTACTAAATGAAGATTGGAATATTTTTCGGAGGACAATCTAGGGAAAGAGAAATCTCCTTTGCGGGTGGAAGAACAGTATATGATAACCTCAATAAATCGATATTTGAAGCAGTGCCCATTTTTGTGGATAGTAAAGGCCATTTCATTTTATTAGATTGGCAATATATTTATAAAGGTACAATTCGAGATTTTTATCCTCCAGTAAAATATTTACCACAATCAGATCTTCCGGTTCAGATATATGCTGAATCATTAGAAAACTTATCCGAAAACGAATGGGGTAAACTAATCAGTGAAGTAGGTAAAAAGTTAGAACCATCTGAATTTAAAGAATATATAGATTTTGCTTTCCTAGCCATGCATGGACCATATGGTGAAGATGGAAATATTCAAGGCATGTTAGAATGGTATGGAATCCCTTATAGTGGTGCAGGAATATTACCATCTTCAATTGGAATAAGTAAAATAGCGCAAAGACAATTATTACAACAAGCTAATTTTGAAAGCCCCAAAAGCATAACATTAAATAAAGCAGATTGGAAAAGCCACGATCATTCTAATATATTTGAGAGCATCAAGAAAGAACTAGGATTACCACTAGTCATAAAAGCTCCGCATCAAGGGTCTTCTATAGGAGTTAGTATTTTAAATGAAGACAATCTTGAGGATTTTGAGAAGCTTATTCAAAAAAGCTTTTTCGAACTTGAAATTCATCATTCCGAATGGTCAAGCTATACTGAAGATGAAAAGATAAAATTCATTGCCAAATTAGTTGATATTAGAGAAGGAATAGGATTGCCAGTAATTCATAATGAATCCATCATTTATACTCCGGATGATTTATTAAATACTTTGAATCAAAAACTTTCTTCAAATTCAGAAAGCATCAAACTTCAAGCTATCGATTCGGAAGATTCTCTTTTGATCGAATCCTTTATAGAAGGAAAAGAATTCTCTTGTATTGTAATTCAAGATGAAAACGGAAAACCTATAGCACTTCCCCCTACTGAAATCAGAAAAGGAAAAGATGTATTTGATTATAGATCGAAATATTTGCCTGGCATAAGTAGGAAAATCACTCCTATCAATGCTCCTCAAGATATTATTGAGAAAATAAGAACTAAATGCGCTAATCTATTTAATGCATTACAGATCGATGTATATGCCAGAATAGATGGATTTATTACTGAAGAAGGTAAAGTATTCTTAAATGATCCGAACACCACTTCAGGTATGTTACCCTCTTCCTTCTTCTTTCATCAAGCTGCGGAAATAGGATTGAATCCTTCTCAATTTTTAAGCTATATTATCAGAACATCTTTAAAAGCTCGATTAAAAACTGGCAAACATCATTTTGAACTTCAGAAGATGGTGAAAAAGCTTGATACTAAATTAGAAGGACTAAAGAATGAAGCTCAGCAGAAAATCAATGTAGGTGTTATTATGGGAGGTTTTTCAACTGAAAGGCATATATCGGTTGAAAGTGGTAGAAATATTTACGAAAAACTAGCTTCTTCAGAAAAGTATTTACCCATTCCTATTTTCTTGAGTGGGGATGAATCCAAGCATATTCTACACATCCTACCCATCAACATTATGTTAAAGGATAATGCTGATGACATAAAAGATAAAATTCAACATTATGAAGTTCACCCTATTATTTCTCAAATAAAATTTGAGTGTCAAGATATAACCGATAAATATGTCTCAGATGGAACAAATGAACTTAAAAAGATTGAATACAGTGATTTAAACAACCTTATTGATGTTGCTTTTATCGCATTACATGGCAGACCAGGTGAAGATGGTGCTGTTCAATCGGAATTAGAGAAATTAAATATCCCATATAATGGATCCGATGTTGAAAGTTCAAAAATCACGATAAATAAATATGATACAAATGAAATTTTGAAGAAAGCAGGAATTTCAGTTGCTGATCATAGATTAGTTTTTGAAGATAAATGGCAATCCAATAAAGAGGCTGAATTAAGTGCTATTGAAGGGCAATTAAACTATCCACTTATTGCGAAACCTGCTGATGATGGTTGTAGCTCTGCAGTGAAGAAAATAAAAAATAGAGCTGAACTAGAAGCTTTTGCTGGCATGATGTTTAGACCTCAAGCTGAATTCATCGAAAGTTTAGCCAAAACATTAAATCTTAAGAAGAACGAGGAATTCCCTCAAAAGAATTTCTTCCTTTTAGAAGAATTAATAGAAAAGAAAGATGCTAAATACTTCCTTGAGATTACAGGAGGCTTATTAACACATTTAAATCATGATGGCTCAGTTAGATATGAAATATTTGAACCATCAGAAGCGTTAGCTGGTGGTGAAGTGTTAAGCCTTGAAGAGAAATTTTTAGCTGGAGAAGGACAAAATATAACTCCTGCTAGGTATACTCCAAAAAGTGAAGAGTATGATAAAGTAGCTGAACAAGTGAAAAACACATTAAAGAAAACCGCTGAAGTGTTAAATATTACGGGTTATGCTCGAATAGATGCTTTTGTTAGAGTTTTTGATGATTTAACAGCAGAAACCATTATTATTGAAGTTAATTCTTTACCTGGCATGACACCTGCCACATGTATTTTTCATCAAACGGCAATCAATGGTTACAAACCATATGACTTTATTGATAAAATACTTTCTTTTGGGACAGAAAAAATGAAAAATCAAACCATTGAAAAATGAAATTAAAAGCTGATTCAGTAAAAGACATATTGATTCATTTAGGAATCATAGTTACCCTAGGCTTAATCATAGTACTCACTTTCTTTTACATTTATTTACCTGTAACTACACATCATGGTGAAAGTATAACGGTACCTCAATTAGAAGGTGTTCATTTGGATGAATTAGATGAATTTCTTCTTGAAAGAGATTTAAGATTTGAGGTAACTGAAGATTCTGGCTATTCAGCTGAATATCCACCATTGACAGTATTAAGTCAAAATCCAAAAGAAGGTAAAAAAGTAAAAGAAAATAGAAAAATTTACGTTTCCTTAAATGCTACTAGTCCACCGAATGTGAAAATGCCAAAATTGGTTGACGGTTCATTAAAAAATGCTCAAATGGTTTTAGAAAGTTATGGTTTATTATTAGGAGATATTACCTATGAGCCTCATGAATTTCAAAATGCTGTTCTGAAACAAAAATTTAATGGGAAAGAAATAGAAGCAGGGTCTGATATTGCTAAAGGCTCAACCATTGATTTGGTAATAGGAAATGGTTTAGGAAGACCTTTTGCTATGCCTGAACTTGTGGGCAATAACAGAGAAGATGCCGAATTTATTATCGTAGGTAGTGGTTTACAAATTGGAAAAGTAAGAACCCGTGAAGATGATGAAAAAGCATCTGGAATCGTACTACAACAATATCCAGAAGCAGGTAGCTCGGTTAGAACTGGTAATCAGGTAGATATTTGGGTTGTAGCACCTAAAAATCAAGAACAATTGTTGACACCGGATAAAATATGAAACCATTATGGCTTCTTAAAATAAAGATTATTTTAATAATTAGTGGTTATTCCATGGTTGCAAGCGCTCAAATCATTGAAAAACCTACAAACTTTAAACGGATAAATCATACAGATTTTAGATCCATAGCTAATCCTGATACAATTACTTTACCCTTTTGGGACGATTTCTCATATGATTTATCGGCTCCAGACAGTTCATTATGGCAATTTGGAGAAAATGTATTTGTCAATAATAGCTATACTTATCTTCCCCCATCATATAATGTCGCAACCTTAGACGGTTTTAATGGTCAGGGCGTAGCTTATGCTGACGATGCTGGTAATAATGGAATTGGTGACAGCCTAGTATCGCAACCCATTGACTTATCAGCTTATTCTGTCAATTCTAATATCAATTTAAGTTTCTTTTGGCAGCAAGGATATGGGGGGTTTGCCCCTGACAATCAGGATTCATTAAAATTAAGCTTTAAAAATGAAGCAGGTGATTGGATTCAAGTAAATGGCTTTGGCGGAACAGGTAATGTAGAACCTACAAAATTCTCACAGCATTTTGAACGAGTGAATGATCAAAGCTTTTTACACTCAGGTTTCCAATTTAAGTTCGAGGTTTCTGGAAATTTAGCAGGTGATTTCGATGTCTGGAATATCGATTATATTTATTTAAACGAAGGAAACACCCCTGTAAGTACTCAGAATAATGCTTATGATTCTTATGAAGACAGGACATTCTCGAGAAAAGCAGAAACCATTTTTAAAGATTATTATGCAATTCCACTACATCATTTAAATAGAAACTGGTTGGAAGAGAACTTAAAACCCTCAAATTTTATCTATAACAATCTATGGGGAGGAAATTCGACTAACTTTTCTTTTGGTACAGAATTTTTCAGCATTGTTTATGATACTCTCAAACCTTTAAACATAATTGATTCACTTGATGTAACTGGAAATTTCATAACTGACCTACAAGATACTGCCTTATTTAATTATGATTTATCAAATAAAGCTGCTTTCATAGATTATTTATTAGCCGAAAAAGAACAAGAGGATTCTATTTATCTTAATTTTCAATTCAACCTGGGAACCAATGACAGCCTATTTTTTGAAACCATTAATGGAGTAGCTAATTATTATCCAAATTTAAGTTTTAGACAAAACGATACAATATCAACCATCATCCCATTAGATGATTTTTATGCTTATGATGATGGCACCGCTGAATCTAGAGTTCAGCTAAATTCTAGAAATTATTTATTAGCTCAAGGCTTTGAGATGATCGGAGAGCAATACCTTACTGGAATAGAAGTTTATGTGCCCAATATTACCCAAAATTCATCTAATCAAAATATAACTTTATTGGTTTGGAGTGACTTAACTGCAAATACTGATGATATTTTAAGGGCTAAAAATGTATTGATTAGTAAAGAAACCGAAATTAATGAATTCCAAAGATTCTCTTTTGATAGACCAGTTTTACTAAGTGGAGAATTTTATATCGGATATAGAGAAGAAAATGACCAGCCTATTTCAATTGGATTTGATAAAAATACTAACAATGCTAATAGGCTTTATTACAACCAAAGTGGGACTTGGGAACCCAATATCATATTAGAAGGAAGTGTGATGATAAGACCAGTTTTTGAAGAGGAACGCATCACTTTATCTACCCGAAATCCATTTAATGAAAACTGGAATATGAGAGTTTATCCGAATCCGAATAGTGGGCTATTAAAGTTTACTGATAATTGGGATACTATCTCTATTTATGATTTACAAGGAAAAATAAAATATCAATCTGATAATAATGAGTATAAAAATGAGTTAAATATCAGTTTCCTTGATAAAGGTTTATACTTTATAAAAATCAGAAAAGGGGATTTAATTTCAACTCAAAAGATACTTCTGAAATAATCTTAAGCAATAAAAAAGGCCTGAACTCAGGCCTTTCAAATTACTATATTTAGTTACATTTTATTCACCAACAGTTTCATCACTACCCATTAAATAGGCTTTAATGAAATCATTCAGATCACCATCTAGAACATTTTGAACATCAGTTCTTTCAACTCCAGTTCTAGCATCTTTTATCAATTTATAGGGATGAAGTACATAGTTTCTGATCTGAGATCCAAAATCAATTTTCTTCTTACCAGCCTCAATTTCACTTCTTTCGGCATTTCTTTTCTCTACCTCAATTTGATATAATTGAGATTTCAACATCTTCATTGCCTCTTCTCTGTTTCCTAATTGAGTTCTATTGGCCTGACATACCACAACAATTCCTGTTGGCTTATGGGTTAATTGTACTTTAGTCTCAACCTTGTTCACATTCTGACCTCCAGCACCTCCAGATCTTGATGTTTGCATTTCAATATCATTAGGATGAATGTCAATTTCAATTGTATCATCCACTACTGGATAGACATAAACTGAAGCAAAAGATGTATGTCTTCTTCCACCACTATCAAATGGCGAAATTCTTACTAATCTATGAACCCCATTCTCAGATTTCAGAAATCCATATGCCTGAGGCCCGTCAAATTCCAAAGTAACAGATTTCACTCCGGCAACATCACCTTCCTGAAAATCTACTTCCTTTACCTTATAACCATTTGATTCACCCCACATGATATACATCCTCATGAGAATGCCAGCCCAGTCATTACTTTCTGTACCACCAGCTCCGGGAGTGATTTGAAGCATAGCTGAGAACTGATCTTCTTCTGAAGATAGCATTTTCTTCAATTCTAAATCTTCAGTTTTCGCTAAAGCTTTTTCATAGGCTTTTTGTACTTCTTCCTCACTAGATTCACCGATTTCTAAAAACTCATGATACGTTTCAGTTTCACCATATAGTTCATTCAGCTCATCAAAATGTTTGGTCCATTCTTTAAGACCTTGAATTTTCTTCATGGTCTTCTCTGCTTCATCTGAATCATTCCAAAAGTCAGGTTGAGCAGAGACTAATTCTAATTCTTTTATTTCTTCTACTTTCTTATCGTAGTCAAAGATACCCCCGAAGTGCTTCCACTCGGGCTTTTAAATCTTTCAAATCGTCAGTAGTCATAAAGACAGATTATTTAATTTTTTAAAATAAAAAATGCCGTATAATTCACATCATACGGCAAGTTCAATATAATTATGTTGCTTTAAAGCTTAAAAATCCAGTCATGCTTATCTTCAGCTTCACCTAATTTTATAGCATCAAGCGCTTTCAATACTTTATTTGAGAACTTTCTTTCTTCGATCGGAGGCAAAGTATAATCTACTCCATCATGGCCGATAAGTGCAATATGTGCGATTGTAGCCGCTGTTCCCGCTCCGAAAGCATCTTGTAGCGTACCATTCTTGGCCGCCTCAATCACTTCATCAACACTAACTCTTCTCTCTTCCACTTTCATTCCCCAATCTCTTGCCACTGTGAGAACAGAATCTCTGGTGATACCTCTAAGGATAGTTGAACTTGCTTCTGGCGTAATTAAAGTATCATTAATCACGAACATGATATTCATGGTACCTGATTCCTCTATGTAGGCATGCTCTTTTGCATCGGTCCAGATTAATTGATGATACCCCTGTTTCTGAGCTAATTTTGCAGGATATAAAGAACCTGCATAATTACCAGCAGCTTTTGCATATCCTGTTCCACCTTTAGCAGCTCTAGTAAACTCAGTTTCAATCTTAACTTTTACAGGTTCACTATAGTAAGCTCCAACAGGGCATGTAATAATCATAAATCTGTACTTCTCAGAAGGCTTAATTCCTATATAATCATCCATTGCAAAAACGAATGGTCTGATGTATAAGGCAGTGTTTTCCTTATTAGGAATCCAATCCTTATCAAGATTTAACAATTCCGTCATAGCTGTTATGAAAAGCTCTTCAGGAACTTCCGGAATGCACATTCTTTCAGCTGATTTGTTCAATCTTTTAGCATTGGCTTCAGGTCGAAACACCACTGCTTCTCCTTTATTGTTTTTGTAAGCTTTTAAACCTTCAAAAACAGATTGACCATAGTGAATAACACTTGACGCTGGTGCTAGAGAAAGATTCTCATAAGGCACTATACGTAAATCACTCCATTGACCATCTTCATAGTCCGCAATGAACATATGGTCAGAATAAACTTTTCCGAAAGGAATATTGTCAAAATCAACCTCATTGATGCGTGAATTTTGAACTTTTTGAATGGAAATATCTAAAGTATCTATCATGATGGTCGGTTTAAATTAAAATTGCACGAAAATACAAAAAAAAGGTCAAATTTCCAATTACTTTTTAGGTACCCATGGTACTTCATCTACCTTTAATTCTTGGGTTAATTTCCGTGATAACATGAATAAATAATCTGACAATCTATTTAAATATGTGATTATCAAATCATTGACTTCTTCATGCTCCTTGAGAGTTACTATTCCCCTTTCTGCTCTTCTACAAACCGTTCTGGCAATGTGGGCGTAAGATACTAACTGATGTCCACCTGGTAAGATGAAATTTTTCATTGGTGGCAACTGATCGTTCATTTCATCAATTACTTTTTCAAGTCTATCTACATCGCTCTCAGAAATATCTGGAATGGGAAATTTGCTTTCTCCTGGTTCCTTTGCAAGTTGAGAACCAATAGTAAATAATCTATCTTGAATTTCAATTAACAAAAGATTTCGAGATACATTCTCTTTATGATCTCTCAATAAACCAATCCAAGAATTTAGTTCATCTACATTGCCATAAGCATCAATTCTTATATGCGCTTTTGATACTCTGGAACCTCCCAATAATGATGTTTTACCTTTATCTCCTCCTTTAGTATATATCTTCATAGAAATGATTCATTAGTCGAAGTGCAAATATAGAACAATTCATAAGAAGAAATTACTTCTTAAAAGGATTCAAAATACTATTAAGATTAAAATGATCGAATAGCTCTTACATTTCTTGGGACTTGTTTTCCAAAACCTAATTGAACCCCTGCATTAAACTGCATAGCTTCAGCATTATTTGCATTAATTTCGGTAGAACTCCAATAAAAATCAGAAGCAAATGCATTCCCTCCTGCACTTACAGCTGAGGAATTAATTAGCTCTTTATTATTATACATAATGCCTAATTCAACCATTGAAGGAAGATACCAGTCTCCGTAATCAACCCCATTTTCTGTGACAACTAATTCATTACATATTCTTGCTGCATAAGTTTCACCATCATCTCCTATTGCTACATGTGAACTTATCGCAATAGCAGTATTTGATTTTCCCGCATAAATGCCATCACCTTTTGCTTGAGTACTGCCTTTTGTTCCAGCATGCCATCTAATACCAGCACTCTGATCAGATATTGCGCAAACTAAGCCATGTGTTCCGGTAGCATCGACCCAAAAAACAACTCCTCCCTGCGCTAAATCCCCTACTTCGTAAATATTGTCTGTTGCTGTAGTTGCAAAACCCATATTTGCAATGGCTGTTGAATCAAGTTGTGGACCAGCCACATATCCATAATTAGCAATATCAGTTGAGTCTGTGTGAGGTCCTGTAACAAATCCAAATTCAGCAATTTCATCACTAGTTAATTTAGTATCCTCAGTATGAGTATTCCAAAATGCAGTATCCGCTTCTGTAATTCCAGATGCCAATGAGGATTGAAAAATAGGATCTGATTCTTCGGTCACAACATTAAAAGTCAATTCATCTGCGGTATTGGCATGAAGCGCGTAAGGCACACTTAATAGTTGACTAGTACTTACTATGGTATAGTTACTTCCACCTTGTGGATCTGTTTCACTTTTAATAAAATAAGGCCCTTCACTCCAATCTATAACAGAAAAATCACCTGATACAACTTCCCCCTCTCCTATTATTATGCTTAATAATCCATTTGCATTAGTATTTGATCTGTGTGTCTCAGAATAAACAGCACCTCCATTTACAGAGTTTTGAATAATACTAATTTGCATTGCCACATTTTGTTGATTAAGCACTTTACCATCGGCATTTCTAATTACAGCTTGGTAACTAAATTTTTCAGGACTCTGTGCGTATGACGTTAGCGCGATGAAAAATATTGATTGAATTAATAATAACTTTTTCATAATATATTTCCCTTCCTCTTTTCTTTTATTGCTTTAATACTTTAAATGATTTAAGAACTTTACCTTTACTGTTAACATTAATAAAATAAATAGCTGCAGGAAGCTCTCGTATATCAATCACAGTTTCCGGTGTTTCTACTATATGTGATTTTAGGATATTTCCATTTGCATCAAATAATTGGTATAAATAACTGCCAATGCCTTTTACTTCCAATTTCAATTCATTTGAGGTTGGGTTTGGGTAAATTTTTGATTCTATCTTGATATTTTGATTTCTTAACCCAGAAACAACTTCTGTAATTACAGGCTGTTGCACTCCAGAAGATAGGATTCCATGAGAAGAACTTACTGAAGTATATATCACTTGGCCGATAGAGGCGCTAACTGAACCTCCACTCCCTACAGCTTCAAAAGCTGCAGTGTTTACACTTTCCTGTGCTTTTAAATTTGAACAGCTTATAACAGCTATAATCAGGGCAATTATTAAACCTTTGAATGTCATACGATTCATATTGAAGAATTGAAAATTAGACTCAGCCCCTATTATATTTTAAATCTAAATTTCAACGAGAATTAACTAAATCAAAATCATGAATGCTTAATTAGGATAAGTGATTTCAGGTTTTGATTTCTATACACCAAATTTATATATTAAATATTTGTTTTAGACATCTAATTCTTTCAGTTCATCGAAATATGAAAAAACAGTACATCAATATTTTATAAATTTTAAAAGTAAAGTGCAAAATGAAGTAACTATTAGGGTATTAGAGAAGGGTTTTAAATAACATATAGTAAGATTTAGTAACAATTATCAAAAAGGGAAATAAAAGTATTTTAATAAAATATTACCTCAGAATAATCAACTTGGAGGGTTTAGCTTAGTAAAAGATACCTAATGTTTCTTCTTGTGTTCCGCAAACCATTTGGGCGCTGGAATATCATTATCATGTATATACTCTACTATAGCCTTTATTTCACCTTCTGACAATGCAGTTTTTGGCATTAAACCAAATCGTTTTACTGGCCCTTTCATTACAGCTTTGTCTTTTGAAGGATTATAAGCAAAAGAAGTCATTTTATTTATAAAATCATCTCTATCAGCTGAAGCTTTCAAATACCTTTCTTTAATTCCTGCAAGTGGTGGTGCTATTATTTCTTCATGTGAATTACTATTTGGATTATGACATACATAACAATTACTGCTTATTAATTGGGCACCATTTTGAGAAATGATTGAGTTAGAGGCCAAATCAGTTTTTTGAGATTCAGTAGAACTATTTGACTTATTATTTTGACAGCCAAAAAATGTTAAAGCAATTGTTAGTGGTAATATTCCGCTTAATATTATTCTATTATTCATATTTTTATCTATTCTTAAAATAAATTTATTATTAGTTTTCCTTTTCGGAATTTATAATCGAATTATATAATTCTTGGCTTAAGTATTCCGGATTATAAATTATGCCTCGATTTGACAAATTCTTAACAAAAGCACGAAGGTGATTTCTAGATCCTTTTAATAAATTCTCATAAACATAATTAATATCTTGATTGTCGATAGAAGTATCCAAATCATTTTGAATATCTATAATATCAATTTCTTCAATTACAGCCCCTACCTTTAATGCTTCTATAATATTATCAGAACCTTGAGAGATTAAATCATCGTAAAGCTGTTGTAGTTCAGCATTTTGAAACTCTCCGAAATGGGTATCTTCAGCAGGATCACTCAAATCATATCTATTGATTAACTGTAAAACTGCATCCATGTGACTTTGCTCGCTTTCAGAAATATTATTGAATACTATAACAGAATACTTATCATATAAAAAACCATAGACATCTCTGGCTAGTTTTTCTTCCTCTCTCATAAAGTAAATGGAAGAAATTTCTTGTTCACTTAATGGCTCTAGAGGAAAACTACTTATCATAGTCAATTTATTGTCCAATTTAGGGCTAATATTATCATTCAACGGATCACAAGACAATATGATAAAGGGTGAAAAAATTAGAATGATTAAAGCTGATGTTTTCATGACTTTTTAAGTTTATTCCTATAAAAATAGCCATTTATTCTATCAGCTGAGGTAACACTTGTTACAGCGAAAGGATATATTTGATCGACTTAATTAGATAAAAAAAGAAAAGCCGGGTCACTACTCCCGGCTTTCTAACCTAAACCAAAACTACTCACTATGAAAAACTAAAATCTATTTATCAACCGCTAGTTTGTAACTAGGGTCTTCTATAACATTAACATCTATAATTTTATCTGCATTTTGAAGAAGTCTTCTACAATCAGGGCTTAAATGCTTAAGGTGAACCTTCTTTCCAACCTTTAAATATCTTTCAGTAATTTTATTTAAAGCCTCAATTGCAGACATATCTACCACTCTACTTTCCGCAAAGTCAATAATCACTTCTTCAGGATCATTCATCACATCAAATTTCTCATTGAATGCGGCTGTAGATCCGAAAAATAATGGGCCATAAATCTCATAATGCTTTATACCCTCTTGATCTATACTTTTTCTAGCTCTAATTCTTTTGGCATTATCCCAGGCAAAAACTAATGCAGCAATGATCACTCCCACTATTACGGCTAGTGCCAAATTATGCAATACAATCGTCACAAGAGTTACCAATACCATTACCAAAATATCTGACTTTGGCATCTTATTAATGGTTTTCAAACTTGCCCATTCGAAAGTACCAATAGAAACCATGATCATAAGCCCTGTTAAGGCTGCCATGGGTACAAGTTCAATATAAGATGAACCAAACATGATAAACACCAATAGCATAATTGCAGCAACGATTCCTGATAATCTAGCCCTTGCACCGTTCGAAATATTAATAAGGCTTTGTCCTAACATGGCACATCCTCCCATACCTGAAAACAAGCCAGATAAGATATTAGCTGTACCTTGAGCTACTGCTTCTTTATTTCCTCTACCTCTACTTTCAGTAATCTCATCTACAATATTGAGGGTAAGCAAACTTTCAATTAAACCTACCGCTGCCATAATTGCTGAGTATGGTAAGATAATCATTAAAGTTTCCCATTTAAGAGGGACGCTAGGGATATGAAATGGCGGAAAAGTACCTTTAATTGAAGCAACATCCCCTACAGTTCTCGTATCTATATCGAAAAAGAAAACTACTCCAAAAATCACTAAAATAGCAGCTAATGAAGAAGGAATCGCTTTTGTTATTTTAGGTAAGCCCCAAACGATTAACATTGTTGCCAAAACTAAAGCCAATAATATATAAAGAGGCTCTCCACTTAACCAATTACCGGACCCATCCTTAAATTGAGCCAATTGAGACGTGAAAATAATAACTGCTAAACCATTCACAAATCCGAATATTACTGGATGAGGCACTAAGCGCATAAATTTACCTAGCTTTAGCACACCAGCCAGTACTTGAATTAATCCAGATAAAATCACTGCTGCCAACACATATTCAACACCATGTTGTTGAGCCAATGAAACTATGACTACTGCAATTGCACCAGTTGCACCTGATATCATTCCTGGCCTACCACCTAAAATAGCAGTAACCAAGCCCATAACAAATGCAGCATATAAACCAGTAAGAGGGGAAAGACCTGCTACGAAAGCAAAAGCAACTGCTTCTGGGACTAGTGCCATAGCTACTGTCAATCCTGAGAGCACTTCTGTTTTGTAATCTACTCTTTGTGTAAGATCAAATAATTTAAAATATTGCTTCATTTGCTTATTTTTGGCTGTTTTTCAATTATTTATCTTTAGCCGTCTTCCAAATAAGCGCGCAAAGGTAAGAGTTATATTTTAAAAATAAAACTATGGAAAGAAAAAGCCTAGATTTATAAACATAAACCTAGGCTATGCAAATTATACTTGTGCTAATGCTTGTTCAATATCCCAAATTAAATCTTTAGCATCTTCCACACCTACTGAAATTCTTACAAGGCTTGAAGTAATGCCAATTTTATTTCTCAAATCCTCATCCACATCAGAATGCGTCATGGTTGCCGGATGTTCCGCTAATGATTCGGTGCTTCCTAAACTAACTGCAAGTTTTATCAACTTAACATTATTTAGGAATTTAAAAGCTTCTTTCTCACCACCTTGAATATCAAACGCTAACATAGCACCGTTTGAAGTACATTGCTTTTTAAATATATCATACTGGCGACCGTCCTCAGGTTTAAGATTACCCAGATAATGTACTTTTTCAACTTTAGGATGTGAATTCAGAAAAGCAGCTACTTCTTGAGCGTTTTGCGCTTGCTTCTCCATTCTAACTTTTAAAGTCTCTAAACTTCTCATCAACAACCAGCCAGTGTGAGGTCCGGCCATGTTACCCATGAAGGTTCTAAAACCCTTAACTCTTTTTATTAAATCAGCTGAACCCAGACAAGCTCCTGCTACTAAATCACTATGCCCTCCAATATATTTAGTAGCAGAATAAATGACCATATCTGCACCTAATTTTAATGGATGCTGCCATATTGGGCCCATATAAGTATTATCAACCCCTATATAGATTGGCTCTTCCTGAGTATTGATTGAATCTGCGATTTCTCGGAACATACCGATATCAACCAGCGCATTAGTGGGATTTGCAGGAGTTTCAAGATATACAAAGCGGATTTTATCTTTCATACCACTCTCTTCAATTTCTTTCATGACATCTTCCTTATCTTGATATGGATTAACACCAATTGAATGAATGCCCCATTTCGGTAAAACATGATTAATAAAATGATCAGTTCCACCGTAAACTGGTACAGAATGTAATAAAACATCTCCAGGATTAAGGAATTCCATTAGCATACTGCTAATTGCTCCCATTCCACTTTCGAAAATAGCAGCGTCTTCTGCTCCATCCCATAAACACAGTCTATCTTCTGTGATTTGTAGGTTTGGATTATTTAATCTGCTGTATATCAGACCTAACTCTTCCTCATCAGTCTTCTCCCTTTTTCCGTAAGCCACCTCAAAAAATGCCTTACCATCTTCCGCTTTCTTAAAGGCGAAAGTTGAAGTTTGAAAAATTGGACACTTGATTGCTCCTTCAGACAATTCAGGTTTATAGCCGAATGACATCATCTGACTTTCTGGTGAAAAAGAATGTTCGTTCATAATTTCTAATATTTTTTATAAATTTAGAAAATAGTTCTTGTGATTCATATAATGAAGAAAATAAAACTACTTTTTACATTTAATAAGAAATATCATCTATTTAGCAATCTTTTAATCTCAATAAATGGAAAATAATTCTACACTAAGACTGGATCGAACAGATATAGAAATTTTAAAACTGCTTCAACAGAATGCAAGAATGACCAATAAGGAACTTGCTGCTAAACTAGACTTAACTATCACTCCTATTTATGAGCGAGTTAAAAGATTAGAGAAAACGAAGGTTATAAGGCAATATGTAGCATTAATAGATGCAGATAAAACTGGTAAAGGGCTGATGGCATTATGTATGCTGCGTTTAGAAAAACACACTAAAGACAAGCTAGCTCAATTTGAAGATCATATCTCTAAAATCCCCGAAGTTACAGAATGTTACCACTTAGCAGGTCAATACGATTATCACCTTAAAATTCTAGTAAAAGATATGAACGCTTTTCAGGATTTCATTGTCAATAAACTATCCACAAATCAGAACTTAACGAATATTCAAAGTTCTTTTGTTATGAAGAAAATCACAGATACCACTGCTATTCCATTATAATGAAATGAGTTTCATCCCGTCTCTTTTCATAAAGTAGGTTTTTAACTAGATTTACAATTCTAAACCAAAATCCCTTCAAAATATGCCTCAACAGAAACTAACTGAACTCGCAAATCTAGCCGTTAAATATGTCAATACTACTAATAGATTAATATTTCTAACTGGTAAAGCAGGTAGCGGTAAAACCACATTATTAAGGCATATTATAAAAAATACCTACAAAAATGTTGCAGTAGCAGCCCCAACCGGTATTGCTGCAATAAATGCAAAAGGAGTCACATTACACTCTTTATTACAGTTACCATTTGGTACTTTTATTCCAGATGATAATGCAGTTGATTTCGGCAGTGCTAGTGAGCAAATTCATACTCCACGGACATTTCTACAACAATTTAAAATGTATGGCAATAAAAGACAGATTATTAGAAATCTGGAATTATTGATTATAGATGAAGTCAGTATGTTAAGAGCTGACATTTTAGATTGCATGGATTTAGTATTAAGAACTGTTCGTAAAAATCCTAGTCCCTTTGGAGGATTACAAATCATGTTTATTGGAGATTTAAATCAGCTTCCTCCAGTTATTAAACAATATGAATGGCAGTATTTGAATCATTTCTATAATACTGGATACTTTTTTGAAGCCTTAGCTATTCAAAAATCAGAAATGGTTTACATTGAACTTGATAAAATATTTCGCCAATCAGATCCGGAATTTACTTCAATATTAAACCGATTAAGGGACAATCATTTAACACAGCAAGATCTGAAAAAATTAAATGAGCATTATGTAGAAGATGCAGAAGAATCTACAAAGAATGGTTACATCCATATTACCACTCACAATAACAAAGCTGATCTTATAAATGAAAAGGCGTTAAAATCATTAAGTGAGGATGCAACTAACTATACGGCCGAAATAGAAGGAGATTTTCCTGAAAACATGTACCCAATACCTGCGCAATTAAATTTCAAACTAGGCGCACAAGTAATGTTTATTAAAAATGACTCAAGTGGTGATGCACGATATTTTAATGGTAAAATCGGAGAAATATCAGAGCTCAATGAGGACACTATAAAAGTAAAACTGAAAGATCCGGAAGATGAGGTTACGGTGGAAAGATACGAATGGCTGAACCAACGTTATAGTTTGGATAAAGCCACTAATGAATTAGAAGAGAAGTGGCTGGGTACTTTTAAGCAATTCCCTTTAAAATTAGCTTGGGCCATTACAGTACACAAATCACAAGGTTTAACTTTTGAAAAAGCAATATTAGACTTGTCCGATAGTTTTGCGCCTGGTCAAATGTATGTTGCTTTATCTAGACTCACAAGTTTAGATGGCTTGATACTCTCAAAACCTGTCCATAATATTTCCTTAAACTTAGCAGATACTTTAAAGAATTTTGAACAAAAAAAGGTAGATTCCTCTGAGCTGAAAAAAAATCTAGCTTCCGATCAAAAAAGATTCTTATTTGAGCATGTTCGAGAAGCTTATAATTTTCAAGAATTAAAAAATGAGCTTAGTCACCATTTCAAAAGTTTTAATAAAAATGAGAACCGCTCATTAAAACAACAGTATGCAAAGTGGACGCACGAAAAACTAGAAAGCCTAAATGAAATCAATAAAATCGGTTTAAAATTCCAAAGCTCACTAGCTCATTATGAGGCAAAATCAGAATATCTTCAGGAATTAGAAGACAGAGTGCATAGTGCTGAATCCTATTTTAAACCTAAGCTAAAGGACCTATATGATGCATTTAAAGCTCATTTGATTGAGACTTCTAAACAGGATAAAGTAAAAAGTTATTTAAAAGAAATAGAATCAATCACTGAATTACTTAAGTCTAAAATTTTACAAATAAGTAAAACTGGTCTACTGGTTAATTCAGCTGTTGACAATCGTGTTTTAACTAAATCGGATTTAAATCAATCTGCGGAATATGCTGATGCGAAAAAGAATTCAAAAAAATCAAAGCCAAAAAAGGATAAAACTCCCACAGCTGAGATTTCATTTAACTTGTATAAAGAGGGAAATAGCATTGATCAAATTGCAAGCAAAAGAGGTTTTGTAGAAGGTACTATTTTAGGACATTTATCTAAATATATTGAGAGTGGGGATATAGATGCAACAGAATTAATTGATCCTGTCAAATTAGACCAAATTTGTCAAGTTATGGCTTTAGATGAAGTAAAAGGCAGCGCAGATGTGAAAGCAAGATTGGGAGATGAATTTACCTATGATGATATAAAAATTGCTTGGGGTCATTTTAGGAAAAATCAAGCTCAAAATGCAGAAAATTAAATTTTGTTAAGGGAGTTCTTTATATACTCACGAATAAAATTTTCATCAATGGGTGAAAACCATTTAAACTCGGTATCTTTTTTAAACCAAGTCATTTGCCTTTTTGCATATCTACGGCTATTTCGTTTTAACAATCTTATCGCTTCCTCTTTATCATAATCCCCATCCAAATATCCAAATATCTCTGAATAGCCTACTGTTTGCAATGCATTCAAATTTTTAAACGGATAAAGTTTGTTTGCCTCTTCAAATAAACCAGCTGCAATCATTTGGTCCATTCTTAAATTTATTCTTTGGTATAATTCTTCCCTTGGTCTTTCTAAACCAATTTTTATGATATTAAAAGGCCGTTCTATTTTACTGGTTTGGGCTCTGTAATAGGTCATATTCTTGCCCGTAGCTCTAAAAAGTTCTAGGGCTCTAATCAATCTTTGAGGGTTTTGCTGATCCACAATGGAATAATATTCTGGATCAACTGCTTGAAGCTCATTTTGAAGGTATTCCAAACCAAACTTTAGATATTCATCATTTAATTGAGCTCTTAGTTCTTGAGGGATCTTGGGCATTTCATCAATACCTTCACAAAGTGCTTTAACATATAAGCCTGAGCCCCCTACCACAAAAACAACATCATGTTTTAAAAACAGCTCACTTAATAAAGTTAAACTATCCTTCTCAAAATCACCAACATTATATTCATCATGAATACTGTGCGAATTAATAAAATGGTGAACTATTCCATCCATTTCACGCTTTGAAGGTTTAGCAGTACCTAATTCCATTTCTCGATAAAACTGCCGTGAATCAGCCGAAATGATTTCCGTATTAAATTGTTTAGCTAATTCAATTGACAAAGAGGTTTTTCCTACTGCAGTAGGCCCCGCTAAAATCACGATAGTTTTAGAATATTTAGTCAAATTAGATATAGAATTTGAGCTGAAAAGATTAAATTGAGCTATTAAAATAAATGTTTTGGAGCTACAAAATTACGATAAAGATCAACTTATAAAAGAGGTAGAAAGATTACGTTTAGCTATCTATCAAAAAAAGTACCTTCTAAAGAACTCAAGAAGTTTCGAGAGTACTAAATTCTTAGAAGAAGGTATTGATTTGAGCATGGAATTTACCGAAGATGGTAAAATTCTGAAAACGAATAAAAACTGGCGTAAAACTCTTGGGTATTCCACAATTGATCTTAAACACATTTTCATTCGAGATATAATATATTCCGATGACTGGCATAAATTCAAGGAAGCTTGCTCTAATGCAAAAGCAAGTAAAGTTCAAGAATTATTAGAAGTCAGACTTAGCTCTAAAAACAATGATAAAATCTACGTTACTGGTATTATTCTGATAAGTATAAACAGTCAAAATTTTATCGCTAACTTCCAAGATATTACTGATCAAATACATGCTCAAAAAGCACAAAACCTGTTTTATGAGATTACAAATCTTACTTTAAAGAGTACGGATTTAGATGGGCTTTTTAGAGGTATCCATGATAAGCTGAATGAGGCAATGGATGCAAAAAACTTCTTCATAGCCCAATTTAAATTTGATCAACAAGAATTATATTTTCCTTACATAAATGATGAGATAATTTCTGGTGCTCCAAGATCCATGATATTCAAATACAAAAAGGGGCTTTGTGAGTACATATACCATCAGAAGAAATCTGTTTTACTAAAGGAGTCAGAAATCATGGATTTGATTTTACAAGGCAAAATCCACCAGTACGGTACTATTCCTAAGGTTTTTATGGGGGTTCCGTTTCAAACTGAAAAAGGAATTCCAGGAGTTATTGGTGTTCAAAGTTATAATGATGAAAACGCTTTTAAAAACAGAGACCTTAAGCTTTTAAACTTCATATCGAATCAAGTTTTGCTTTCCGTTGAACGCAAATTCATTGAAGAAAAAATTAGCAATCAAGCGGCTCGTTTGCAATCAATATTTAATAGTAGCAATCATATTATATGGTCAATAGATAAGGACTATTTACTCACCTCATTTAATGAGAACTTTGAGTATGAATTTTTGAAATATTTCAATTTTAAACCTAAAGTTGATATTGATTTGAGAGGAAAAGCTATATCGGAGTTTTTCTCTAAAGATGCCTTTAAATTTTGGGGACAAAAATTTGAAAATTGTTTAGATGGAAATGCTTTGAATTTTGAAATTGAATTTCAAAACCCATTAGATAACTCAACAGTATGGAAAGAAATATTCCTCAACCCAATTTATACTGAAGGTGGAGAAATCACAGGACTATCTGGAATTGCCCATGATATTACAGAAAAGAAGATTAATGCCTTAAATATTCAAAAAAGTGAATGGCGATTTAGAAATATATTCGAATCTTTCCAGGATATTTATTTTAACTGTAGATTCAACGGTGAAATCATATTAATTAGTCCGTCTGTTAAAGAGAATATTGGCTACAAACAAGATGAAGTGACTGGTAACAATATCACGAATTATTATTTATACACTAAAAAAACCAAGGATTTACTTAAAAAACTGGTTTCAAGAAGAAGAGTTCAAAACTTTGAGGCCACGCTCATTACTAGGGATGGACGATTAATAAACTGTATTTGTAACGTCCGATTGGTGCGCGATAAAGATAGCAGAGAAGTTACCATAGAAGGTGTAGCCCGTGACATTACCAAACTTAAGCAAGCCAATAGAGAATTATTACATGCTAAAAATGTAGCCGAAAACTCCTTAAAGGTAAAAGAGCAATTTCTTGCTAATATGAGTCATGAGATCAGAACCCCCATGAATGGAGTAATAGGAATGGTGGATCTTTTATCACAAACTCAGTTAAATCCTGAGCAGCAAAATTTTGTTCAAACCATTAAACGCTCATCCGAAACGCTATTAACTATATTAAATGATATACTTGATTTAAGTAAAATAGAAGCAGGTAAGATGAAAATTCAACCTCATGTTTCTGAGGTGAAAAGTGTTTTTGAAAAAGCTTTAAATCTATTCAGCCAACAGGCAAAAAGCAAAGCAATCGACTTAAATTTCAAAATAGATAATGATGTTCCTACCTACCTAAAAATTGATGAAACAAGAATCATCCAAATCGTATCGAATTTAACTTCTAATGCTTTAAAATTCACTGAAAAAGGTGGAAAAGTGTTGCTTCATATATCAAAGGAAATTAAAGAAGACTTATATCGCATAGCTGTAGAAGATACTGGAATTGGTATTTCTGAGAATGATCAACATCACTTATTTAAGTTATTCACTCAAGTTGATAATTCGAGCACAAAAGCCTATAGTGGGACTGGATTAGGTTTAGCCATTTCAAAGCAACTAAGTAGTTTAATGGGTGGCCAAATAGGGGTAAGTTCTGAGCCAGATGAAGGTAGCGTTTTCTGGTTCACACTAATTGGTGAACAACCTACTCAAGATGAAATTGAAGAATTCAATAAGAACAAAAAGAAATTAGCAGAACCTAAGGAATTCCACATTAGCAATGAAAACCCGCCACATATTTTAATTGTGGATGACAATACAATAAATCGCCAAGTTGCGAGTCAAATATTATTAAAATCAGGATTTAAAACAGATCTTGCCTTTAGTGGAGCTGCTGCAATTGAAAAGGTTAGTCAAAATGATTATGATTTAATCTTGATGGATATTCAAATGCCCACCATGGATGGGGTTACAGCTACTCAAGAAATCAGAAAACTCAATAAAAACATACCTCCTATTATTGCTATGACGGCTTATTCCATGAAAGAAGACCGTCAAAAGTTTTTAGATAAAGGAATGGATGATTACTTATCCAAACCCATTGTTTCTAATCTATTATTGGAAGTAATTCAAAAGAATCTTCCTGAACATAAAAAAAGTGCGAGGAATATCAGTAAAAGCTCAACTGCTCAACCTGCAAAGCATAATCTCGAATCAGAATTAATCGATAAAACCACTTTAAAACAATTAAGCAAATACGCTGATAAACCGACTATAAAATCATTCTTTGAAGAGTTTGAAATTGAAGCAAAAAGTTTGATATTGGAAAGTATTAATGCTGAAAAAACTTCAGATTTAGATAAAATCAAAAGTAATTTACATACTTTAAAAGGAAACGCAGGAACGCTGGGAATTCGATCATTAGAAAATCAAGCAAAAAAGATAGAGGAAAATTTAAAAAATCAAAAAACTGAAAAGCTTATAAAAGACTTGAATCATTTATTAGATAATTTTAATAAATTTACAGACAATTACCAGTCAATATTGAAGTAAAATGGCAGAAAACAAAAAAGTACTTATAGCAGAAGATAGTTCAGTAATACAGAACTTGACCAAAAAGATTTTAATGATGCAAAACTATAGCATTCATTCAGCTAAAAATGGAGAGCAGGTTTTAAAAGCGTTAGAAAAAGAATCTTTCGATATCATTTTAATGGATATCAACATGCCTAAAATGGATGGCATGGAATGCACAAGAGCTATAAGAGCATTAGATGATGAACAAAAATCATCTATTCCGATTATTGCCATTACCGGTAATGCGAAAAATTATACTAATGAAGAATTTAAAGAAGCTGGCATAAACGAATACTTGCAAAAGCCTTTAAACTTTGATCAATTAGTTGAAACTGTAAAAAAGTTAACCAACTAATTTTCTTTTAATTTTCAGCATCTGAAAACATTTTACTTTAATTATCATTACTAAATAGTGATGATATAATTTAAAATAATCATTATGCAGATAAAATACACTAAATCATTCCTCAACAAATTGGAAGACGTATTCGCAGAATCAGAATATGTATTACGGTATGAAAAAGGAAATTTCAAATCAGGATATTGTGTATTAAAAGATCAGGGTATTGTAATCATAAATAAATTCTTCGATACGGAAGGAAAAATCAACTGCTTAGTAGATATCTTAAAAAATGTAGAATTAGATACCAAAACACTAAGCGATAAAAACAAATCATTCTTTTTAGAACTTCAACAAACCGAATTGGCACTTTGAAGGTAACATTTCTAGGAACAGGCACATCTCAAGGAGTACCCGTAATAGCATGCGACTGTGAAGTTTGCAGCTCTTTGGACTATAGAGATAATAGAACTAGAACTAGCATCCATCTAGAAATAGAAGGGAAAAGTATTGTAATTGATACAGGTCCTGATTTTCGGGAACAAATGCTAAGGGAAAGAATCAATCATTTGGATGCTGTGATTTATACACATGAGCATAAAGATCATACAGCAGGCTTGGATGATGTGAGATCCTACAACTTTAAGCAGGATATGGATATGCCAGTATATGGTAGAAAATCTGTGCTAGAACAAATACAAAGGGAGTTTGCTTACATTTTTGCAGCCAATAAATATCCAGGGATACCAAAAGTTGAACTGAACGAAATAGAAAATAAGCCATTCAAAATTGATGAGATAGAGATTACTCCTATCAATGTACTACATTATAAACTACCAGTTTTTGGTTATCGATTTGGTGATTTTACCTATATCACCGATGTAAACCATATTCCTGAGGAAGAAAAACATAAAATTAGAGGGAGTAAAGTATTAGTATTAAGCGCCTTACAAAAATTCTCTCATCTATCACATTTCAATTTGGAACAAGCCATGGAGGTAGTTAAAGAATTAGAAATTCCTCAAGCTTATTTTATTCATATGGGACATAAAATGGGACTTCATCGAGATATTGAAGAAGAACTTCCTGAGGGTATGAATTTAGCCTATGATGGACTACAAATAGAAATTTAAGATGCATAATAACTATTATGTATTCAGGCAATTATCTCAAGAATTAGAGAGCAAGATTTTAGGCTTTGAACTATTAGAATGTTTTAGCCAGAGTAAGGATGAATTAATTTTAGGATTTGGGCTTCAAAAAGAAGAATTCTACATCAAAGCTTCTTTAAAACCTGAGTTTTCATGTTTAAGCTTTCCTAATCAATTCGCAAGGACTAAAAGCAATAGTATTGATTTATTCACAGAGTATATAAATCAAAAAGTAACTTCAATTCAACAATATGAAAATGAAAGATGCTTTACTATTCATTTTGAAAATGATTTGAGTTTACTGTTTAAAATGCATGGTAATCGATCCAATATTATTGGTTACAAAAATCAAAAAGCTACAAAACTATTCAGAAATAGTTTCCCTCAAGATATTGAATTAGAATTAGACTCTCTAGATCGTACTTTAGATCAATCTAAAGAAGCCTTTTTTAAATATGATGGAAATTATCAAAAGCTATTCCCAACATTCGGTAAGCTTATCAAGCAATATTTTAAAAGCATACATCTTCAGGAAAAAAACTTAGAAGAACAATGGGAAATCATTTCAATCTTAGCTGAAGATATAAGCTCTCCTAAGAGCTTTTACACTATTATTTGGAATGAAGAAATTCACTTTTCATTAATTCCTATTGGAGAAGTCATTAAAGAAGAAAAAAGTTGTTTAGAGGGAATTACTCAGTTTTTCTACACCTATGCCAAAGAAAACTTTATTAGGAAAGAGAAAAAAAGACTTAGCAAACAGCTTGAAAAACAAAGAAACCAAACCATCAATTACATCAAGAAATCTAATCAAAAGCTAGAAGAAGTAATTGAAAAACCAGGTTACAACCAATTAGCCGATATTTTAATGGCAAATATGCATCAAATCCCACCACACGCTAAGGAAGTTGATTTGATGAATTTCTATACTAACGAAATGGTAAAAATACCTCTAAAATCAAATTTGAGTCCGCAGAAGAATGCTGAAAATTTGTATAGAAAATCAAAAAACCAAAAGATTGAATTACAACAATTAGAAGCTTCTATCAAGCAAAAAGAGCAGGAATTAGAGGAAATAGAGCACAAACTTGCTGAAGTAAACAATACTGAAGATATAAAATCTCTTAAAAAGTTAATTAAGCAAAACCCTAAACAGGAACGAGCACAGGTAGAATTAAAAGTACCTTATAAAAAATTTGAATACGGTGGCTTCATTATTTTAGTTGGAAAAGGTGCTAGAGAGAATGATGAGCTTACGCTTAAATATGCAAAAAAGAATGATTTATGGTTACATGCAAAAGATGTAACTGGCTCACATGTCGTATTAAAACAACAAAGTAATAAACCGTTTCCACAAGATGTAATCGAGCATGCAGCACAGACAGCAGCCTTTTATTCAAAACGTAAATCAGACAGTTTGAGCCCCGTAATCGTGACGCCTAAAAAGTATGTCCGCAAACCTAAGGGATTACCTCCAGGCATGGTTCATGTAGATAAAGAAGATACTATTTTGGTAAAACCAGAAGCATGGTGGATCGCTAGCAATCCCTCTTGATTTTACAAAATTCTCAGCTTCGCAAAAGTTAAAAGCAAAGTCTTTTCCCCAAAGTTTTCAAATTCAATAGTTGCTTTTCTGTTTGCTCCTTGAATGTCCATCTTTTTCACCTCTCCAAAACCAAATTTAGGATGCTCTACTCGCATTCCAGTATCCAAGTCTCGAGTATCGCTTGGAGCAAAATCAGGCGAAGGAGTATGTAGTTTTTTACCTGGAGGAACTGCTTTTCTTTCTGTCTTTCGTTGTGCCACAAGGTTTTTAGCATAAATGCTATTGGAAGTACCATTGTTTAAAGCTCCCATAGGCTCAGATCTATTAAACTTCCTATCTACTTTAATGAAAGCTGGGTCTATTTCTTCAATAAACCTGCTTGGTTCACAATTCTTAAGTCTACCAAACCTATAACGAGTAAGGGCATAACTTAGAGTTACTTTTTCCATGGCTCTAGTTATAGCTACATAAAAAAGCCTTCTCTCCTCTTCTAAATCCGCTCTACTGTTTAGCATCATTTGAGAGGGGAATAAATCCTCCTCAAGTCCTACTATGTAAACATGCTTAAACTCTAATCCTTTAGCAGAGTGAATCGTCATAAGGTTTACATAATCGGTATTTTCAACATCCTCATTATCAGCATCTGTCAATAAAGCCACATCAGCAATAAAAGCTTCTAAAGATTTATCTTCTTGTTGCTCATCATCAACAAACTCTTTAATCGCATTTAGTAATTCCTGAACGTTTTCATATCGGTTGAGTCCTTCAATAGTTTTATCATCATAAAGCTCTTTTAATAACCCACTTTGCTTTGCAATAAAAGCTGCAGTTTCATAGGCATCTGCCTGATCTAATCTTATTTTGAAAGACTTGATCATAGTCACGAAATTATCAACCGCATTAGCCGCTCTGCTTGGCAATACTCTTTGACTTTTCTGCAATACTTCCCAAATCCCCAAATCATTTTCAAAGGCAGTTACCACCAATTTATCAACTGAAGAAGCTCCTATACCTCTTTTAGGTAAGTTGATTATTCTCCTAAAGGATTGCTCATCATTATGATTTATGGTAAACCTTAGATAAGCTAATAAGTCCTTGATTTCTTTACGTTGATAGAATGACAGCCCACCAAAAATGCGATATGGAATATTGCTTTTCCTAAGCGCTTCCTCCATCGCACGAGACTGGCTATTGGTTCTATAAAGAATTGCAAAATCCTTATTCTCTAACTTTTTATTATTCTTATCTTCAAAAATTGAAGAAGCCACTAATCGTCCTTCTTCATTATCTGATGTAGACTTAATAAGATGTATTAATTCACCATCATCATTTTGAGTCCAAACATTCTTTTTTAGCTGAGCAGAATTCTTTAGAATTACGGAATTAGCAGCATTTACTATATTTTGAGTACTTCTATAATTTTGCTCTAATTTAATTACTCTTAAATCAGGATAATCCTTCTCAAAATTTAATATGTTTTGAATATTAGCCCCTCTAAATGCGTAAATACTTTGCGCATCATCACCTACTACACAAATATTTTGATGAACTGCTGATAAGCGTTTTGTTATTAGATACTGAGAGATATTAGTATCCTGAAACTCATCTATCATCACATATTTAAAGCGCTGCTGGTATTTATTTAAAACATCTAAATGATCTCTAAACAAAACATTGGTATTAAATAACAAGTCATCAAAATCCATTGCACCAGAACGGAAACAACGCTGAACATATTCTTTATAGATAGCGCCCATTTTCGGCTTTTGGGCTTGTTCATCATCCGAAATGTAAACTGGATTATTGATATAATTTTGCCAAGAAACAAGATTGTTTTTAGCCCCGGAAATTCGGTTGTATACCACATTTTGTTTGTACACCTTATCATCAAGCCCCATTTCTCTTACAATGGTTCTGATCAGAGATTTAGAATCTTCAGTGTCGTAGATAGTAAAGTTACTTGGGTAACCTAATTTATCTGCCTCAGCTCTTAGAATTCTAGCAAATACAGAGTGAAAGGTTCCCATCCATAAATTTCTTGCATCAGTGCCTACAACTCGCTCAATTCTTTCACGCATTTCTTTAGCCGCTTTATTAGTAAAAGTTAAAGCTAAAATGCTGAAAGGATCTACATTTTTAGAAGTGATTAAATGAGCAATTCTATAGGTAAGTACTCTTGTTTTTCCAGAACCTGCACCAGCGATAATCATCGTTGGCCCCTCTAAATTCTCAACGCCTTCTCTCTGTGGGGGATTTAAATGACTTAAATAATCCATAAAGCAAATTTATAATCTAATTGCCATTTGCCATTAGAAAGTAGGTGGAAATATTAAAGAAAGTTTAATTAACCTAAATCTTTATGATTTCATTCATATTGAAGATTAAAATTATTCATAATCAATCTTCAATCTTACATGATGTAGAATCCTCACTCATCGGAACAATTGCTTTAATTTAGATTTATTTAATATATTAGTTTAAACATATAAATTTTTGAAAAAATTATATCAATACAATTTATTCTTACTGTGGTTCAAAAAACCAAAAACTGAGGAAAAATTCAACTTAAGCTGTTTTAAAGAAGACCTTTATTCCTTGCGCTTTGTTATCATTCTGGGAACAGCACTTAGTATCATATTTATATTTGTTGATATCATCCGTTATGAACCAGATTTCATTTCCATTTTATTCAGAGGTGGGATGGGAATTGTTTTATTAATGCTTGGAGGTCTTACGTTTTTATTCAAACCTGAAAGATACAAGCTCACTCAGTATATGGGAATATTGATCGCTCTTTTCGTGTCTTCTTTATTCTTTTTACACTATCATTTTAACGATGATCCTACTTTTGATATTTTCTTGTCCAACATATTAATGGTTCTTATTTTTATTATTTCAACCATAATGGGAATGAGATTTAGATATGCCTTATTGGTGAATTCGATCAACTTTTTAGGCTATATCCTATATATAGAGAATTTTAATTATTCCATGATTGCGGAAAGACAAATATCGCAGCTTTTTGTTGTGTACATGGTAGGTATTTTAGCTTCATACATTTTGGAACGCCAAAAAATGTTATCCTTCATTAATAAGAATGAATTAGATCTTGAAGTTAAAAAAGTAGAATCCCTCAATACTGTTAAAAACAAACTATTTTCTATCATTAGTCATGATTTGAGGGCGCCTATAGTATCATTAAAAGGGATATTAAATTTATACCAAAGTAATTCACTCACTGAGAATGAATTTAAATCGATTACTAAAGATTTAGAAGAAAATTTAAATAATTCCTCCATTTTATTAGACAATTTATTAGCATGGTCAAAAAGTCAGCTTCAAGGCTTAGAAATTAAAAAAACTGAGATTAATCTATTTAAGAAGTTTGAGAACTTAAAGAAACTGTTCAAAAATCAACTTAAATCAAAAAACTTATTCATTAGTATTGACATTAATGAAAATGACAAAGTTTTTGCTGACCGGGAAACTATTCAAATTGCCTTTAGAAATATTATATCCAATGCTATAAAATTCACTCCACATGGAGGTGAAATCACAGTAAAGTCAAAGCCAGAAGCTGAAGACAAAATATCTATTTGCATAAAAGACACAGGGATGGGGATGAGCCCTAAGAAGTTGAAAAACCTTTTTCACATCAATAATGAAACATTAATTGGTACTTCAGATGCCAGTGGAGCAGGAATAGGATTATTATTAGTAAAAGAATTTATAGAATTGAATGATGGTGAAGTTTCAGTAGAAAGCACCTTAGGAGAAGGCACTACATTTAAAATAGTATTACCACTCATTAAGTTATAACTATGCCTTTCATTAGAAGCTTTTTAATAAAAGCAAAAAGAATCTCAAAATCATCAAGCTTCTATTAGAGTCAATTCCACGAAATCAATTAATTTTGTAATATGATATTAGTAGGAAATACTGTCATCTCTGATGACATTAAAGAAAAGAACTTCGTTTGTAATATTGAGAAATGCAAGGGTGCTTGTTGTGTAGAAGGTGATTTAGGAGCACCTCTAACGGATGAGGAATTACCCATCATGAAAAAAATATATCCTAAGGTAAAACCTTACCTATCAAAAGAAGGCATTAAAGCCATTGAAGAACAAGGAGAATACATTGAAGACTGGGAAGGGGATTACAGCACTACTACTATAAATGAAAAAGAATGTGCCTATGCTATCTATGATGAAAAGGGAATTTTAAAATGTGGAATTGAGCAAGCCTACAACGATGGTGAAATTGATTTTATCAAGCCAGTTTCTTGTCATTTATATCCTATTCGTATTACAAAATACGATGATTATGATGCTCTAAATTATGACAGATGGCACATATGTGATCCAGCTTGTGAATTAGGTGATAAGCTAGGAACTCCAATCTATAAATTCACTAAGGACGCCCTTATTAGAAATTACAGTAAAGAGTGGTATGAAGAATTAGTTAGAGAAATCGAGTCTGATAATGCGTAATGTATCATCAGAAAACTAGGCAATTACTTAGCTAAATTTGGTAAAACAACCGTGAACTTTGTCCCTTCTTTTGGAATAGATTCAACCTTTATCTCACCTTTCATTTTCTGAAGAGTTTCTTTCACAATGTAAAGACCAATTCCTGTACCCTTACTGTGATTTGATGCTCGATAAAACATTTCAAATATCTTATCAAGGTATTGTTCCTCAATTCCTAAGCCATTATCAGATATCTCTATGACAGCCCTCTTTTTATCAGCCTTAATTTTAATATTCACATATGGATTAAACAAATATGGATTATAGTATCGAATTGCATTTGATACTAAATTATTAAAAATGACTTTCAACCTTCTTTTATCAGAATAAAAGTCAACATCACACTTTACCTCAATTTTTCGCTCAATTTTACTAAAATTATCTAGGTATTGATAGTTGTCAAAAGTATCCTGAACCAGTTCTTCAAAATTGAGAACCTCTGATTTAATTGTCTGTCTTGCATTTCTTGATAAATCAACAATATCACGAATGAAGTCATCTAACTTATCAATACTTTTATCCGCTAGTTGCAGATAATGAGCTAATTGATCTTTATTTGATTCGGTCTTCGCTAAGTTAATTAATCCCTTTACCGAACTAAGCGGTGCTTTTAAATCGTGAGAAGCACTGTAAACAAAGCTATCCAATTCAGTATTCAGCTTTTTCAACTCCCGGTTCTGCCTTTTTAACTTTTCCTGTACATTCTTTAAAGCGGTAACATCACGAATGGCTCCGTCAAAGTATCTTATCCCGTTTTCATCTTCACTGACCATACTACTTAATAGCCCGGTAAATACTTCACCATTCTTTTTCCTGAACTGGACTTCAATATTGGTCATTTCTTTTGACTCTATTAAAAGCTTTCCTAGTCTCTCTCGATCCTCTGGGTTTGCATAAATATTTTGAAGTTGGTTATTCTCATATAACTCTTCTTTTGATTCGAAACCAAACATTTTTACAAAAGCTTGATTTATAAAAATCAATCCTTTTTCGTGTGAACTTCTATAAATGGCTTCTGAAATATTTTTATTAACAGAGGCAATTATTCTTTCGTTGCTTTTAATTTTTTCTTCTGCCTCAAAGCTTTCTGTAATGTCTTTTGTAAGACAAGCCACACCAAATATCTTTTCATTTAATACTACAGGGAAGATTTTTGAATCTACTACCTTTACAATCTGCTCTCCGTCTCTATAAAAATCTATATAGCTTTCTTCCTTACCATCAAGAGCCTTACTAATTCTTTCATATGTTTTATCATAAGTCTCTTTTAGCTCCTTGTAATCAAGTACATTCATCCCAATTTCAGGAGTAATACCATACATTGTTTTTAAATGATGATAAAACTTATTATTAAAAGCCATTAGGTTAAAGTCAGCATCCACCATCCAAATAATTGAGTCTAAACTATCAAATATTGACCTTAGACTTGCTTCTTGATGCATGACTTCACCTACTTGAAACTTTAACTTATTATAAAATTCATCTTGCAGGCTAGTATGTTCTTTATGTAGCTCTTTAAAATCAAAAATAATCGAGTTTAGCAATCCACAAATTGCTTTTAACTCTTCACCTCCTTTAGGCTCTATATATTGCGTTTTCTCTTTCTCCCAAGCTAAATTGCTAATGGATTGTACTAAATCACTAATTTCAGGCGTACTTGAATTTTCTTTTGATTTTCTTAGCCTTCTAACTTCTGCAATTAATTCTTCCTTAGAAAGACTTTCTAAATCATCATCCTTTACAGTGCTTCGAAAACCTTCTAAAACATATTTAACTGCTTCTTTTGGTTCATTTACCCGAGTTATGCCCTCTACATGTTCTGGCTTGTGAAGTTCATACATATCAATAATTAGCTTACCTATACCTTGATTTATAAAAAGAATGTCGGACCAATATTTCCTAAGTGATAAGTTAAAATAATTCACTTCCTTTCTTGTTGAAGAAGGTATATTGCTTAATTGAGTAGTATCTAAAATAATACTTAATTTTTGACCATTGCCCAAACCAGACGCTTGATGTAAATTTTTAAAGAATTGCTGAGATTTATCACCATCAGTTTCACCAATAGGCATTACATACAGTATTTTATTCTCTATAAGGAGATAAAAACACTTATAATTGGCATATCTGGTTATGTTTAAATCATCTAATAACTGGTATTGATACTTTTGATTATTCAAAAGCCCAGTTATTTCATTAAGATATTCGGTATTCAACCCTGTTAATATTTAAAATATTTTGAATATTTTAAAATTAACTAAAATTAATATTATAAAATGCTCTCTTTATAAGTTTTATATATGATGTAGGATAAACCAAAAATCTATGATTATACTGTATTAAAAACGGAGTGTAGTTATTGAAATAATTAAGAAACAAAAAAGCCCAATTCATAAATTAATTGGGCTTTTGATATTTTGAATGTTTACTAATTCTGAAAACCTCTTAACTTAATTTCGGTTAATTTTCGCTTTGTATCCATTGGAAAATCGCCTTTCATCATCCAATCATAATAGCCAGACTCCTTTTTCAATACATTTTCAACCGCTTGGCCTTTATGCTTTCCGAAATTGAATACTTCTATACCGTCATCATTAAACACAAATCGACCCGCCAAATCAACCATATTATCATTTGTTATTTGATGTAAGGTTTCTACATTATTCTCAATTGTGCCCAAAACCTTACCTTTTAAGTCTTTCAAACTTTCACCTTCATATCTTTTAATCTGCGCATCTAATACCTCCAAAGTAGCTAGAGTATCCGCTTCTGCAGAGTGAGCATTTACTAATTCTTTATCACAATAAAATTTATAGGCTGCTGACAAAGTTCTCTTTTCCATCATATGGAAGATTTTTTGAGCATCTAGTAGCTTTCGCTTCGAGATATCAAAGTCAACGTCTGCTCGCAAAAATTCTTCTACCAATACTGGAACATCAAATTTCAATATGTTAAAGCCTGCTAAATCACACCCATGAAGAAATGATGATAACTCTTTAGCTACTTGCTTAAATGTGGGCTTTTCTTTCACATCTTTATCATAAATTCCATGAATTAGACTACTTTCTACTGGAATTGGCCTTTCAGGATTTACCTTATCAGTATTTTTAATGGTTGAACCATCAGGCATTACTTTAACGAACGAGTATTCTACGATCCTATCATTCACAACATTTGTACCTGTAGTCTCTAAATCGAATATTACGAGTGGATTTTTAAGCTTTAAAAACATAAATAAATTAAAAAAATTAAATGGGTGTTAAGATGGTTTTTCAAATGGATATTTAAGAAACTATTTCTTTTGCTAACTGCTCAAGATCTAATCGTCCAAAATGGCCAGAACTTAAAAAAGTAAAAGTTGACGCTTTTCCTTTTTGAGCTAATATAGCTTCTTTCAATTTTTCATCATCATTGAAAAATCTCAATTCAGAATCATTAAATGCATTTTTGAGTAAATCTTCATTTATGTCTGCGCCTCCATCAATTTTTAGATTATCAGGATTAATATATAAAAAAGAAATATCTGAATGCTTTAGAGAATCTTTATACTCCTTTAGAAAGTCTTTATCAAGACTACTAAAAGTATGAAGCTCATAAGCAACACACAATTTCTTATCAGGAAATTGATAATGTAATGCATTTACAGTTGCTCTTAGTTTTGAAGGTGCATGTGCATAATCCTTATATACTTTTACTTCAGAGGTTTCAGCAATTAATTCTAGTCTATTTTTAGCTCCTTTAAATGACTTTATGGCCTCATAAAATTTATCAGAAGGCACACCTAAAATTGAACATACTTCTTGGGCTGCTTTAATATTTTGAAGATTGTGTTTTCCAAAAACAGCTACTTCCACTTTACCATGATCCTTTGTTTTCAAAAAGGTTTTCCCATTGACTACTTCAGCATCATGCGCTGCATAAGCCACCTTACGTACATCTTCTCTATCTTTAGCCCCTACAATATTTGCTAAGTTATCTTCTTCACAATAAACAAGAGATCCAGCTTTAGGAGTTTTATCGGCAAAAAGATCAAACTGTTTTGTATAATCTTCAAGATTAGGAAATACATTTTTATGGTCCCATTTAATCCCTGAAATCACTCCTATATGATGATCATATTTTAAAAACTTAGGAGTAAGGTCTAGTTTAGATGATAAATACTCATCACCTTCTATAATGATGATGGGGGCATCAGAAAGCTGAACTGTTAAATCAAAACCTTCCAATTCAGCCCCAACCAAATAATCAAATGGCTTCCCGATAGATTTTAGAACATGCATAATCATGGCAGTAATTGTACTCTTTCCATGACTACCGCCTATTACAATTCTTTGTTTATTGCTAGAAACTTCCCTGATGAATTCTGGAAACGAATAGATTTTTAATCCTAACTCTTTAGCTTTCTTTAATTCAGGATTATCTTCCTTAGCATGCATTCCCAAAATCACTGCATCTAAATCAGAAGTAATACAACTATCATCCCAACCAATAGAAGGAGTTAAACCAGCAGCTTTTAATTTACCTTTTGCAGGTTCGTAAATTTCATCATCAGAACCTGTAACATGAATATTTTTTTTATGAAGGGCGATAGCTAAATTATGCATCACACTTCCACCTATTGCTATAAAATGTATTTTATTTATTTGATCTAAATTCATTTGGTTTTTGTTAGTTAGTCAAAAATAGAATAAAGTTTAGCGCGTGGCAAATTATCTTTTATTTTTAGCTGTTGATAAGCTGTTGATAAGTTGTCGGAAACTTGGTCGGTTTTCGTTAAAGATAACGAAAATAATAATTTAGTTTTGTTAGCTTTTGAAATTTCAAAATTAAGTAGGGGAACATATGGAACAAAGGAAATCATCCGCATTGAGAATTGGTCAGAAAAACAAAAAAGTCGATTTAAGCGACAATATGGGCAAAATACCACCTCAAGCGGTTGAATTAGAAGAGGTTGTTTTGGGAGCATTAATGCTTGAAAAAGATGCATTAACGAATGTTATTGATATTTTAAAACCAGAAAGCTTCTACAGAGAAGCACATGAAGAAATATATAAAGCCATCATCCAACTTTTCAACAATTCGGAACCAGTTGACCTTATGACGGTTACGAATCAGTTAAGAAAAAACGGGAAATTAGAATTAGTTGGCGGTTCATATTATATCACATCCTTAACATCTAGAGTTAACTCAGCTGCCAATATTGAGTACCATGCAAGAATCATTGCAGAACAAGCAATTAAAAGACAACTGATTAAAATTTCAAGAGAAATTCAGGAGGATGCTTATGAAGACACTACTGATGTTTTTGATTTATTAGACAAAACAGAACAAGAACTTTTTGATGTAACCAACTCAAACATCAAAAAGAATTATGCTGATATGTCCTCTTTAATGAAACAAGCCTTTGTTGAGTTAGAAGAGCGTAAAAATCATACTGATGGATTAACGGGTGTACCAACTGGTTTTTCTGCATTAGATAGAGTTACGTCTGGCTGGCAAAAATCAGATATGGTGATTATTGCAGCCCGACCTGGTATGGGTAAAACAGCATTCGTGGTTTCTGCATTGAGAAATGCCGCTGTTGATTTCAAGCAGCCTGTTGCGATTTTCTCACTAGAGATGAGTTCAGTACAGCTGGTAAACAGATTGATATCGGCAGAAGCAGAATTGGATTCAGAAAAAATCAAAAAGGGAGATTTGAAGGATTATGAATGGCAGCAGCTAGTACATAAAACTGCTGCATTAACAGAAGCCCCTATCTTCATTGATGACACTCCTGCCCTTTCGATATTAGAATTACGAGCAAAGTGTAGAAGGTTAAAACAGCAGCATGATATTCAATTAGTGGTAATTGATTATTTGCAGTTAATGTCAGGTGATAGCACAAAATCAGGAGGTGGATCAGGAAACCGTGAGCAGGAAATCGCTTCTATATCAAGGGCATTGAAGAATATTGCAAAAGAATTGAATGTACCAGTAATTGCCCTTTCTCAGTTAAGTCGTGCTGTTGAAACACGGGGTGGAGATAAAAGACCTCAACTTTCCGATTTGAGGGAGTCAGGATCAATTGAGCAAGATGCCGATATGGTAATGTTCCTTTACCGACCGGAATATTATGGAATAACTGAAGATGAAAACGGCATGCCAACCTCAAATGTAGGTGAAGTTATTATAGCCAAGCACAGAAATGGTTCTTTAGAAACTGTACCTCTTAAATTTATCGGTAGATTTACCAAATTCTCTGACTTGGATGCACCCGGCACAGGAGGAGAAGCGGTTCCGTATGGAAGTACATTCCCATCTCAAGCAGGTGTACCTTCTGATTTTGACACCCCTAGTGCAGTAACTATGCCTAGTAAGGCTACCGGTAATGATACTTCTCAGGATTCTGACGAAGCTCCATTTTAACGTAATTATTCATATTTAGCTTTGGTATTATGTATTTGTCCAATTAGATTTAAATTTTACTAAGCTACTATTAAAAAATCTCGGATTAATGAAAGCACTTGTAATAGCAGATAATCACAAATTAGAATTTAGAGAAAAAGAAACTCCTGCATTAAAAGAAAACCAAGTACTTATTAAAATTCAGGCAGTCGCCCTTAATCATAGAGATCAATTTATAAGAGAAGGCAAATACCCTGGAATAAAAATTGGAACTACTTTAGGTTCTGATGCATGCGGACGGGTTATTGAAACAGGAGAAAAAGTTGATGAAGTATGGAAAGGAATGGATGTATTAATCAATCCTAATGTGGGATGGGGTGAAAACCCTAACGTACAAGCTCCAGATTACCATATATTAGGAACCCCAACCGATGGTTTGTTCTGTGAATATGTCGCTATAGATGTCAATAAAATAGCTGAAAAACCTACACACCTTGATGCTGAGATCGCAGCAGCATTACCTTTAGGCGGTATGACAGCCTATAGAGCATTATTTCATCATGGGAAATGTGAAGCAGGAAGTAAAGTTTTAATTTCTGGTGTTGGCGGTGGTGTAGCTCAATTTGCTTTTCAGTTCGCCTTAGCAAAAGGGGCTGAAGTCTTCGTAACTTCAAGTGATGAAAATAAAAGATCTAAAGCCATAGAACTTGGTGCATCAGCAGCATTTAATTACAAAGATGAGAATTGGACAAAAGAAGCAAAAGAGAAATCAGGAGGTTTTGATATAGTGATTGACAGTGCAGTTGGAGATGGTTTGAATGACCTTATTAAATTAATGAACCCAGCAGGACGGATCGTTTTTTATGGGGCTACCAATGGGAAGCCAAAAGATATAGATGTTTTCAGAATGTTTTGGAACCAGATAACCCTTCAGGGAAGCACAATGGCTAATGATGATGAATTCAAAGCTATGCTTACTTTTGTCAAGAAAAACAGAATTGAACCTATAATTGATTCCATTAGACCTTTTGAAAATATAGTAGAAGCCTTCGATAAAATGAAAGAAGGTAAACAGTTTGGGAAATTAGTAGCTAAATTTTAACAACACTCCTAAACTCTATCATTTACTGCTTCAATAACATTGTTATTGTTTTTTAACCATCATTTATTGATATTACACAATGATAGAATGGATGGAGTTCATTTATGATTATTTCTCTCGAGCATTTTGGAATATCTCTTATCGATACTTCATAACTGCCAGCATAGCTTTTGTTAGCTTTTATATCATATTCAGAAAGTTAGTTGCAAGTCGAAAAATTCAAGATAAGTTTCCAAAATTGAATGACTACGGACGTGATATTGGATATTCAACACTTACCATTTTCATTTTTACAGTAATTGCAGTTCTCAGCTTAAAAACCTTTGCAGAATACTCTTTGATTTACGATTCCATTTCGGATATGCCAAAATGGTACTATTTCACTTCTTTAGGCCTAATGTTTATCCTTCATGATTTCTATTTTTATTGGATGCATAGAATTATGCACCATCCAAAACTGTATAGATACATTCACAAAGTTCACCACACCTCTACAAACCCTTCACCTTGGACAGCTTATGCTTTTCATCCCTTAGAGGCAATTATTGAAGCAGGTATTATTACTTTAATCGCTTTTACAATTCCAGCTCATAGAAGTGCAATTGCTATATTTTTCATTTTTCAGATAATTTATAACGTATATGGACATACCGGCTATGAATTGTGGCCAAAAAACTTCCACAAGACTTGGATCGGGAGATTCGTAAATACTTCAGTAGCCCATAATATGCATCATAAAAAATTTCATGGAAACTACGGATTATATACACTACTTTGGGATAGAGTTTTCGGTACAATCCGAAAGGATTATAACACTGATTATGAGAACCTTTTTCTTAAAAATAAACATCAAAATCAGTGATTTCTTAACGAATCAATAAGTTCCTTTTTATTCATTTTAGATCGCCCTTCGATTCCTACTTTTTGAGCCTGATCTTTTAATTCATCAACTGTCCATTCCTCATAAGCAGCAGACTTCCCTCCTTTTTTACCAGAATCAGGGGTATTTGCTATCCGAGCAGCCTTCTCTTTACTCATACCTTTATCTCGTAAAGCTTCGTATTGTTCTTCGTTTTTTATACTTGGTATATTATCTTTTCCCATTTCTAAAAATACTTTTGCTTATTGAACCGTTTAGAAAAGGTATTGTTACGTTAGGTCTTGGTAGATTAGCTTATTTCCGTATCAAGATACTCTATCAATATCGTTACTAGATTTAGTTTAAATACTATTAACTTAAGGAAGGTATTACTCAAATTTACCCAAGGAAAATTGAGCAGTTAATAAAAACTGTCTTGGTCTCATTTGAAATTGGTTAAGCACATAATTATTAGCATCTGCAAATACTGAAATATAATCTTGATTATTCATTAGATTCCTACAGTCTAAAGTTAAATCGAGCCCTAACTTGCTAAAAATGTAATTGTATGACAAATTCAAAAATTGATTAAAGCCTGTATTCTCACCCGAAATAAAATTATTATTGGCTTGAAATTGAACTCCAAAATATTGACTATCATTTAATGAAAAGTCCAATAGAAGCTCGTGCTTATCTCTTCTTAAAAAATTGACTCCAACTTCGTTAATTTCATTAGATAAGAAGTCTTGTCGAAAAGCATAATCATATTCTATAAAAGAAGTCACTACTCCCCTTGCTCCTAAACTATAATTGAAGTTTTTATTTTCTATATCTGACAAACTACCATTCAAAATTCTCGGACTCAGCATTTGCATGGCAGTAGAATTAACGAAAAAAGTTGTTTTAATGACGTTGAAATACTTGCTTATGTCCATGGATAGCATCTGCCGAGTCGAATTGATCTCCTCTTCTACTGTATTGACAATGGAAGCTCCTTGCTGAGAATAACTATAACTCTCTTGAATATTAGAAGTCATCAGGCCATATTTGTAGCGTAAAGTCCAGAAAAATGCTTTAATAGGATTTCTATATTGAATATTTCCGCCAATTGATTTTGATTGGATTTCTTCCAAGGGCGTTTCAAATCTCAGTAGATTTCGATAAGATCTTAAAATATAGCCATTGTGAATTCTGTTAACATTGCCAAATTCATTTTTGATTTCTGCATTAAAATTCGCTTTCCAAAAGTTGTTGACTTTATAGTGCGCATTGAATTCAGGCTCGAGGTTTAAACGGGTAAAATTATTTTCTTGAGTAGCCATACCATTGTCTTTCATCCAGAAGTTCCTGTAAAACAAAGGGAGGTTAAAAGTCGCAATCCATTTTTTATATGCATATTCTGACTTAATATTTAAATAGGGAGAAAGATTAATTAAGCTCAAATCATTAGATCTTAAGGAATCTGAAGACCCTTCATTTTCGGGGTTAATTTCCGAAATTAAGTCCTCTGATAATAGGTTAAATCCCATTTCAGGATTCACTAACACCCTCCCGAACTTTTTGGACATGCTTATTTTATTTTGCGTATCCAGTATATTTTTATTTAGATGCTGAATTGCGTTTCCAGTATTCCCAATTGCATTTGAAAAAACGGGGGGAGTTATGCTAAGTAATTCATTGTTCCTAATATAATTGGAACTAGATTTAAAAGTGATCAAGGAATTGAAAATCTTTTTAATCGCTAAAATTTCATTTTGAGCCCAAAAATGAGACTGATCTATATCCTGATTAAAATCGGACTGATTCGAAAGATTTAAGGCTCCTACTTTATTATCTAGGGTAGAATTAATAGAAATGCTCTGTTTATAATAACTGTCAATAATATTTTTCTCTAAAAAGAGCTCCCCTTTTATCACGTTTGAATTAATTTCATTTCGCTTAATCTCTGATAATTGAATGCTATCATTCGGTATAAAAATTTGAGTCTCTGTGCTCCCATTGAGCACTTTTCCTGCATCCAAATAATTAATATTTCCTTTTATCTGCCATTTTTCATTGACTTTTCTTAAATAATTAATGCTTCCTAAATGCGACTGATTATCTAGCCAAAATTTTTCATTAAATGGAGGTTGATTAATAGATTGGACTTCAAGTAAATAATCTTTTCTACCAAAGTTAAAATTTGAAGAACGAAAGGATTGCAATTCTCTTTCTAGATTATTGCCCGTATTATTGGATTGAAAAGAAGCAATCAGTTGTTGCTTCTTATTGAAGAGCATCGGACTAATGTTAGCTTCCCATAATCCCGGACTAAAACCTCCGCCCAATTTTCCACTTCCGGTAATTGTGACATTTTTATTCAGCTTAATATTTAATGAAGTTTTATTAGAAAAAACCAGGCTATCATAAATTCTGATCGGTTGATGATTCTCCAATATTTGCACATCAGTAACTGCTCCTGCCGGTAAATTATTGTTGGCCAAATTATATCTTCCTTCTAAAAGGTCGAGCCCATCGATATAGTATTTTTCAATAGGTTCGCCCATGTAGCTTACTCGACCATCACCATCCACAGAAATACCAGGCAATTTCCTTAGCACGTCAGCAATTACTCTATCCTGCTGACTTTTAAACGCATTGACAGAATAATTAATGGTATCTCCAAAATCAATGATGGGAGGTGCTTTTAGTTTGACCTCATCTAATTCCACCACATCTTCTGTCATTTCAAAATTGAGCTCTCTTGAAGCATCAACAAAAATAGACTTTTTGATCTTTTTATATCCGATATAAGAAACTTCTATTATTAAACTATCCTTCTCATTTATAGAGAGTTGATACTTACCATCCTTGTCTGAAATACTAAAATCTAAAATTTTAGCGCTATTATTTTTTAAAACCACAGATGCCCCAATGAGCAGCTCTTCTTTACTATTTTTAACTTTACCAAAAATTTTAAATTGCGCATATGCATTGCATAATCCGAGATTGAATAAAAAAAATAATATGGCAAGGCATATTCTCATTCTAGCTCAATGGGATTATTGGCTGTGGATTTCTTTGGCTTTTTATTACCGTCCATTTGTGAAAATACTCTTTCAGCCATCGCTTCTGCATTGGCTTTATAATTTGCTCTCATTTGTTTGTATTCGTCTTCTGTTATTAATTGATAATCCTCATTTAGTAGATTTCTCTTGATTTCATAATTCCCTTTTTCCAAACCGACCAAATCAAATTTATAGTGCTCCTTAGTATCATAAATTGAAATAATTAAACCCGGTAAACCATAGAATTTATATGGTCCGTCACTTATAGGAATTTCAGCATCATACCAAGCAATGTAATTTCTGCCAGCGTATGAGGTGGTAGCTTTTTGACAACTATATCCATTAATATTTTTAGTTTCATTGCTTAGCGTCCAATCCATCAATTTTAACGGCTGATAATAACTATACAATTCGGTTGTAATCTGATGCAAATTTTCAATTCTAGATTCCTGAAAAATCTTATTAATTTTAACATAAAACTTTGTTCTAGGTCTATTCATTGTTTGCTCTACTATTTCTTCAGTAGTCATATTACCTTTTTTGATTTCCAGCCTAATTGAATCTCTCAAAGCATTGTTGTAACTCAAAAACTGAGATAAATCATTATTAACATACAGCAAAAAAATTTCTGATTCTATATTTTTATCATTGGTAGAATCGGCTTGAAAGTTTAATTCATAAGTTGCTTTGAAGCCACTTTGAGCATCAGCTTTGAAACTTAAAAATGATATTATAAGTAAATTTATGGAAAGTATATATTTCATTTATTTAAAATTAGGTGTTAAGAAAAAAAACATACTGATAAAACTTTATCAGTATGTTTGAACATATTACAATAAAGATTGTCTCCCTCCATTACACCAATAATCAATTGCCCAATCAAGATTTCTTTCAAAATTGGCTTGATTTTCACCACACAAATCACCGGAAACACCGCATTCCAAAGTAACATGAGCACAGACTCTTCTAAAGTCTTCACTTTTTAAATCTGAGGTAGGTGTTGCAATTGAAGATGATATTGTGAAAATTAATGATAGGGCACCTATAGTACCGAAAAATAATTTTTTCATAATCTTTAAATTTTAAGGTTTTAAATAAATTAAATTTCAACCCGAATATCACTAAATCATGAAATCAATTCTTACTTGAACTACCAAAGGCCTAATAAGGTGGGACAAGTCAAAATTCTTCACTTTGCAGGTTTTGCTCAAAACAGCTTTTGCTAGCGGGTACTGTTTCGAATCAGGTACTACATTTTATAGTATTACTGAGTTGAATACCTGAATTAAAAAAAAAAAAATGAAAAGAAGCAGATATTATGTAATAATTTTAAAAATTATTAATTAAATCATATTTATCTTAGATTAATAACATCTGTTTGTAGGTAAGTTTTTTCTCAAATACGTTCTTTTTCTAAATATTCTTCACCAGTCATCACAGGATTTAAATTTTCTAATTCTTCCATGGTGAAAATGCGAGATCGGATTATAAAACGAATGCCCATTGGGATTTCCAACGAAAAGCTTGAGCCTCTTCCTTCTGTTACATCCAGGGTTAAATGGGTATGCTTCCAATATTCGAATTGGTCTTTGCTCATGAAGAAATCGCAACCGTATACTTGACCTAACCATACATCTCCACCTCCTACTTTGAAGTCTCCTTTTTCAAAACACATGGGAGAAGAACCATCACAGCATCCTCCACTCTGATGAAACATTAATTCTCCAAAGCGATCTCTTAATTCATCTATTGTTTCTATTGCTCTGTCAGTAATTGATACTCTTTCCATAATTTACTGCTGTTCTAGTATTGAAAAACCTGTCAGGTTTTCTAAAATTTAGATGATAAAAATGACCTAATTTTGTAGTGATCAAGTAGTTTAAACCTGACAGGTTTGTTTTCTTAATGATAGTATAAAAGAATAGGTTGTAAATGAATCTCCTTACTTAAAACCTATAACTTTCTACTTAAAAGAATCTACTAAAAGAATCCTAATTTATTTTTATCATATGAGATCAACATATTCTTAGTCTGGCGATAGTGATTTAACATCATTTTATGCGTTTCTCTACCAAATCCAGATTTTTTATAGCCTCCGAATGGAGCATGCGCAGGATAAGCGTGGTAACAATTTACCCATACACGACCCGCTTTAATCGCTCTAGGTACTTGATATAACTCATGAGCATCTCTACTCCATAATCCCGCACCTAATCCATACATAGTATCATTTGCTATTTCAATAGCTTCATCTACATCTTTAAATGTAGTTGCTGATGTAACAGGGCCAAAGATTTCTTCCTGGAATACTCTCATCTTATTATGGCCTTTAAAAATAGTAGGTTCAATATAATAACCATTTTCTAAGCCTGAGTTTAAACCTGCTTTCACTCCTCCACATAATACTTCAGCACCTTCTTGTTTACCAATTTCAAGGTAAGATAATATTTTCTCAAATTGATCATTCGAAGCTTGAGCACCCATCATAGTATCTTCAGCAAGCGGATGTCCCATTTTAATAGCTTTAGTTCTTTCAACCACTCTTTTTAAGAAGTCATCGGCTATATCCTCATGAACTAATATTCTGGATGGACAAGTACACACCTCACCCTGATTTAATGCGAACATTACGGCACCTTCAATACATTTATCTAAAAATTCATCGTCTTTATCCATTACAGATTTCATAAAAACATTTGGAGATTTACCCCCTAATTCCATCGTCACTGGTATCAAGTTTTCAGAAGCATACTGCATAATCAATCTACCTGTGGTAGTTTCACCCGTAAAGGCAACCTTTGCTACTCTGTCAGATTGTGCTAATGGCTTACCAGCTTCGGGTCCAAAACCTGTCACTACATTTAATACTCCAGCAGGGACAACATCTTTTATTAACTCCATTAAAACCATAATGGAAGTAGGAGTTTGCTCAGCAGGTTTCACTACCGTGCAGCAGCCTGCTGCTAGTGCGGGTGCAATTTTCCAAGTTGCCATTAACAGAGGGAAGTTCCAAGGAATAATTTGTCCTACTACACCTAAAGGTTCTTGTAAGTTAATACTTACGGTATGTTCATCATGCTCAGACATGGTACTTTCATCCGCTCTAATTGCCCCAGCAAAATAACGGAAGTGATCTACGCAAAGTGGTAAGTCTGCCGCTCTTGTTTCTCTTAATGCCTTACCATTATCAATAGTCTCAACTCGCGCAAGCATTTCTAGATTCTCTTCAATAATATCAGCAATTTTTAGTAAAACGTTAGCCCTCGCAGCAGCAGGGGTTTTTGACCAGCTTTCAAAAGCCTTGTGAGCAGCATCTAAAGCCAAATTTATATCTTCTTTTGTTCCTCTTGCTGCCTTTGTAAAAGGCTTTCCATCAACAGGGCTGATATTGTCAAAGTATTCGCCTTTGGTTGGTTTTACCCATTCTCCTCCAATAAAGTGTTCGTACTGCGCCTTGAAAGTTGGACGCTCCACTGTTTTGTGAGTCATTTCTAATGTTTCCATAGTATATAGTTTTAATTTTTATATTCTCTCAATATGCATTATTATATCCCTAAATATTTTGTTATGAGTATCAATCATTTTGCTATGAATCTAATTTTCAGAATTAATTAAAATTTACTAAATTGAAAGACTGTGAAAACAAGTGAAAAATTGAGTAAATCACTGATTTATAACAGTATAAATATGGAATAGACTACAATCAAATTACTAAGTTAAATTATGAATGATTTAATAAAACCTTATCAAATACCTCTTAAAACTGAGAATTCATTATTTACTTTAGTAGAAAACAGAACAGCTTACACTTATGATAGCTGTGAACTCAATGTATTTGAGACCCATCAAAAAGCAGAGGACGTGAAATTGGTATTCAATGACTTTGTTTTCACTTCCATGTTGAGAGGAAAAAAAATAATGCACTTAGAAAATAAAGAGTCATTTGAATATTTACCTGGTGAATCTGTTATAGTGGGCCCGAATGAAATCATGGAAATTGATTTTCCTGAAGCTAAAGAAGATCAACCGACACAATGCATAGCTCTGGCTATTTCACAACATCTAATTGACTTCACTTTAGAAATGTTAAATGAAAAACACCCTAAAGTTTTAGATCAAGAAAAGTGGGAAATTGACCCTAGTATTCACCATATAATTAATAATCAAGAATTAATTAATACAGTCAATAGAATTATTAAGATTTCAAAATCTGAAAACAGCGTTACTAAAGATTTATATATAGATCTGGCAATGAAAGAAATGATTATTAGGTTGATGCAAACTCAGGCTCGTCATGTTTTTACTTCCTCTACGCAGACTTTATCAAATCATCATCCTTTGGCCTACGCTATTGAAATTATACATAGTAAAATCACCGAAAAAATAGATTTCGATAAATTAGCTAATGCTGCATGCATGAGTAGAGCATCATTCTTTAAAAAATTTAAAGAAACTTTTGGTTACACTCCAGGTCAATATGTATTATCTGAAAGGATTAAATTAGCAAAACAATGGTTAAAAAAATCAAATTGCAGTATAACCGAAGCTTGTTTTAATTCAGGTTTTGAAAACCTATCGCACTTTACTAGTACTTTCAAAAAAGAAACTGGTTTATCTCCATCTTCTTTTCAAAAACAGTTTAGATTACATGCCAATTAAGATTTAGTTCTTTTGATTTAAGATTATTGTATCTTGACCAGTTAATTACCGTTGGCATAGAAAAACTTTAATTTGAAAGACTACAATAGATTATTAGACGATATATTAAACACAGTAAATTCTGTAAAACATCCTGGTTCGGTTGCTTCCTATATACCAGAATTAGCTAAAATAGATCCTGATAAATTTGGTATATCCTTACAATTTGTGAACGGGGAAACCTATAATGCTGGTGATTATAATGAAAGGTTCTCTATTCAAAGTATTTCAAAAGTATTTACTCTGAGTATGGCTATCCAATCCATTGGGGACAAAGTATGGGATAGAGTGGATGTGGAACCTTCAGGTGATCCCTTTAACTCTTTAGTGCAGTTAGAACATGAAGAAGGTATTCCGAGAAATCCATTTATCAACTCAGGGGCCATTGTGATATGTGATATTTTATTATCGGAATTAGATAATCCGAAAGAGGAATATTTAAAATTTATCCATGAGCTAAATGGATCCGATAAAATTAAGTACAATGAGTTGATCTACAAATCTGAAAAAAGTAAAGGATATCGAAATATTGCAATGGCCAACTTTATCAAAAGTTTTAAAAATTTAGATAATGACCCTGAAGATGTTTTGGATTTCTATTTTTACACTTGCTCGATCGATATGAGTTGTGTAGAGCTAGCCTGGTGTTTTCAATTGTTTGCCCAACATGGGAAACAAGCTGCAGATGGCACTTTATTTCTTGATCCTAATCAGATCAAAAGAATAAATGCCATAATGCTTACTTGTGGTTTTTATGATGAATCGGGTGAATTTGCTTTCCGCGTTGGCTTACCCGGTAAAAGTGGTGTTGGAGGTGGAATTGTCGCTGTTCATCCAGGAGAATATAGCATAGCTGTATGGAGTCCCAAACTAAACGAGAAAGGGAACTCCGCTAAAGGAATGCATGCTTTAGAGCTTTTTACCACGCATATAGAGAAATCTATCTTTTAGACTTCTTTATCACACTTTTTTTAATCGATAGCTTAAAACGATTGCTCCCACTAATAAGCTCATAAAAAATAAAATCTGTGCTGGAAGACCGAAATACTCAGCAACTAAACCAAAACCTGCAGCAATCAGAGTAAATAAACCTATAAATGTATTCGCTACAGAAACATAAGTAGCTTTGTTTTCGCTTGGGGCATAATCTACCAAATACGTTTTTCTGCTAAGTCGTGCCCCACTGTATGCTATTCCGTTAATAAAGAATACTGGAATAAAATAATAAAAACCCAAATTCCAATCCGATACGAAGTAGAAGAGCAGAGCGTAAATTCCACCTGCTATGGCTATGACAGAAGAAATTCTCATCAATCGAGTGGATGATTGATCTGCAATTTTTCCCCAGAAGGGACTACTAAGTACGTTAGCTAAACCATTTACAATAATCAAATATCCAAGCAGACTCCAAGTGGTATCATCTATATCTTTCGCAACCAATACATAAAAGGGTTGTAACAAAGGCACCGCCATTAGGAGCGCTCTAGTAAAAAGAAAATTTCTAAAATCCTTTTCATCCTTAATTAAACTCACACCTTCTTTTATTTCCTGAAAAGGATTCCTACCTCCTTCAGTAGCTCCCTTTTCTTCTTTAATGTTAAAAAACAACAAAGATGCAATCAGCCATAAGATAGAGGCAAACAGAAACATAAATCCATAAATCGTTTTATCTGCGTTCTCTTGAATGAAGAACACTAATAAAACTCCGGCAATCAAGCTTAAAACCCCACCAAAGGTAGATCTGTAGCTTAACATTTGGCCTCGGGTGTTTTTAGGAATCGTTTTACCAATCACATCTTTATAGGCAACAGATGCTACTCCACTTGCTATACTAAATACAGCCAATAAAATAAGAATAATTAGAGGTACAGTATCCTGATTTCCAAAAAATATATGACCTGCTGCCGCTAGCCAGCAAAATGCTTGGACTAAACCACTTATAACCCAAAAGTTCTTTCGAATAGAATATGATCTTATTTTTCCTGAAACAGCCAGTTGAGGTAATAGTGAACCGGCATCCTTTATGGGTACCAAAGCTCCTACCATCGCTGATGAAGCTCCAAAAAAATGCATAATCCAAGCCAAAGTAAGATTAGGACTAATGATTTTTTCAGCCAGCTTGGTCAAGGTACCATTTGCAATGTTTAAAGTGAAATTTTTGGGAACATTGGTGCAAGCATCATCAGGAATCGCTCTACAGGCTCTAGGTTCATCTTCTTCGATTAAATAATCGTAAAATCTTTCATTTAATTCTGCCATACAAAAAATAGAACTTAATTTTGAAAAAATATTTTAATTATGCGCGTAATAGGAGAACTACCAAACAACTATTGTAAAACTACCTTGTTTCAATGGAATGAAAAATATTTAGTAAAGTTTGAATTAGGTTTGTACGAACAAACTTATAAAATTGACGAATACGAGGTAGCCGATGTGGAAGAACTTAAAAGCTTAATTTCTGATGAATTTATAAAAAAAGTAATGGTTAGATTTGATGAAATGCATAAAGATTGGGGATCTATTGCGTTGGATTGAAATCTGTTTGCTTTCTTTCTAAACTTATCTTATTGAAGCCATTAACTAATACAATAGTACCCCCTATGCCTATTGCTCCGCCTGTGTATAGCAAAGCTTCTCCCAGCTGGGGATTTGTACCCAAAAGTTGTCCGCCAATTATTGTTACAGTATAACCTAAAGTAGCGACAAAAATTCCAGTTTTAAGTGTTTTTTTCGCATTATTCAAATTTAACTGGATCGTATTTACTTCATTCTGTATATTAAAAATATGAGATTTTATAGAATCTAATTCTTGTTTAGAAAATTCTTGCGCAAAAGAAAGTGAATTAAAACTAAGTAGAATCGTTAAAATTGTAAAAAAGTACTTCATGCTTATCCTTTTATTGATTAATCCAGTCTTTAAAGTGTCCCACTCGTTCTCTAGCTACTATTAAATCCATATCATCAGATGATTGAACGATTAGTTTCAATCTACCATTATGGTAACTCTTCATTTCAATTAGCGCCTCTAAGTTAATAATGACGGATCTGTTAATCCTATAAAAAATTGAAGGATCTAAAAGTTGATTTTCTAATTCCTCTAAACTGAAATTAACTATGTATTTTTTTGAGGATCCAATTTCTTTAAGATAAACAATTTTATCTTCAGCATAGAAATAAGCAATTTCATCTACCTCTTTAAATAGCATTTTATTGCCTACTTTAGTAAGAAATCGCTTCTTAAACTTTTTACCATTCAACTTTTCGATAACCTGATTAAGAAGTGCATTTTCATTACTCTTGCCTTCTTGACTAACGCATAATTCTTCAAATTTTTCAAATGCATCAATCAACCTCTTTTCCTGAAGTGGTTTTAAAACGTAGTCAATACAGTAATGATCAAATGATTGTAAGGCATGTTGATCATAAGCTGTTAAAAAAATAATGGGTATTTTTCTATTTTGATTTTCAAATACATCAAAGCAATTACCATCTGCCAAATGAATGTCGCTGATAATTAAATCTATACTTTGATTATTCTGCAGTAATAGTCTTGAATCTTTTATACTCTGTGATGTGCCTACTATTTCCCAATTTGGCCGAAATTTATCAATAATTTGTTTTATTCTCTCTTGAGCTAATGGCTCGTCTTCAAAAATTAAAATTTTCATTTTATATTGATTAATGGAACTGATACCTCAAAAAATTCTTCAGTTTTATTTATCGAGATTTGTTCTCCTAAAAACCTATATCTCTCAGAAATGTTTTTTAATCCTATCCCAATAGAATCTATATCTTCTTTTTTTAATTGGATAGTATTTTTAATGAATAGATGACCATTTTCGCCAGTTATATCTACCTTAACGGGTGCCTCTTGTGTAAAATAGTTATGCTTTACTACATTTTCAATTAGTAATTGAAGAACTACGGGAGGAATAAATAATTTAGATAAATCAGGATTAATATTTAATGAAATGATAAGTGAGTTTTTAAATCTGATTTCAAGAAGTGAAATATAATCTTTAAGAAAATTTAATTCTTGTTCAACTGGAACCAATTCTTCATTTACGTTCAAAGATATATACCTATACATCGAGGATAGTTTTTGCAGAAAAATATCTGCTTTTTCTAAATCAGTGTGCATCAATGAAGATAATGCATTAAGATTATTAAAAAGAAAATGCGGATTTAGCTGGTGGTTTAATCTTTCATATTGACTACCAATTGTTGCATTTTTCAATTTCTCAGTTTCCAATTCTTTTTCTCTGAATTTCTTATTGAAAAAATAAATTGCATTGACAGTATTTAAGAATAGGTTTATTCTGGAAGTAAATCCAAATGTCAACATAAAATTTTTCTGAGTCAGAGTAAAGGGGTCCCCTAATGTTAAAGAAGTCAATTCAACCGATAACAGACTAATCAAAACAGTAGCTATTATACTTATCAAAAACTGCTGTAAAAGCGGATGAATACTTTTTATACTCTTGATTAAATAATTCTGAATAAAAAGATTGGCCATCCATACTGAAAAAGATAAACCAAAAATCGTAATGAATAGCAGATGGTAGGGTAGAGCAGCTTGGTATAATCGGTCTCCTTCCAGCACTATAATATTCACGAATGAATATATTGCAAGTAGCGTAATAAAGAGAAACTTTCTTTTGTGCTGAAACATGGCCTTGTAATTAAGAATCTTAAGAGCGTTGTGAATATACTAAAAAAGGGTGAATATGAGTTCACCCTTTTAACAGTATCAATAATTATAAAGTTGGTAATAAAACTCCATCAATTACATGTACTACACCGTTTTCAATTGCTACATCAGCGGTGGTTACATTGAAAGTGTTATTATTAACATCTGTTACCGTTACTCCATCTTCCGAAACATTAACCGTTAAGCTTTCTCCCTGAAGAGTTTCAAATGTATCACCATCTGTTAAATCGTGAGAAAATGCTACCGCAGGAACTACATGAAATTGTAAAACAGCTGCAACTGCTTCAGCTCCTAACTTAGCAATTAAACCATCTAAATCATCTACTTCCTGAGCTGCTAATAAATCAGCAAAAGCAGCGTTGGTTGGAGCAAAAACAGTAATCGCTTCAGCATTGGAAACATCATCATCCAATTCAGCTGCTACCAATGCATCTATCAAAGTAGACAATCCTGCATCAGTTGCAGCATCAACAACAGACGGTAAAGTGATTTCTGGCAATAATACACCATCAATTACATGAACAACACCATTATCTATTGCTACATCAGCAGTAACTACATTATAAACAGTACCATTGAAATCTGTAACGGTTACACCATTTTCCGTAACATTAACAGTTAAAGTACCTCCTTGAAGTGTCTCAAAAGTTGCACCATCTTCTAAATCATGAGAGAATGCAACAGCAGGTACAACATGGAAACCTAACACTGCTTCCAAATTATCAACACCTCCTAATTCAGCTACTAATTGATCTAATGTGCTTACACCATATGCTTCAAGTGCATCACCAAATGCTTCGTTTGTTGGTGCAAATACTGTAATGGCATCTGAATCTAATAAGGTTTGATCTAAACCTTCTACTGCTCCTATTGCATCAAGTAAGGTGGTAAGTTCTGCAGAAGTTGCTGCTTCAACAACTGTCGGTAATTCAATCTCAGGTAATAGAACACCATCTATAACATGAACCACTCCATTATCAATTGCTACATCAGCTGTAATTACATTAAATGTATTGCCAGCGGCATCCGTCACCGTAACATTAGTACCTGTTCTTGTTACTGTTAAATCCTGCCCTGCTAGAGTAGAGAAGCTTTGTTCTCCTTCTGCTAAATCCTCAGCAAAAGCAGTTGCAGGTACTACATGAAAACCTAATACAGTTTCTAGATTATCGACCCCGCCTAATTCTGCTACTAATTCGTTGAGGGAATTTACACCGTATGCTTCCAATGCATTTCCAAAAGCTTCATTAGTTGGTGCAAATACAGTAATTGCCTCCGCTGCTAGTAGGTTGTCTGCTAATCCATTAACAGCGCCAACTGCGTCTAAAAGCGTTGTTAAACCAGCTTCAGTAGCTGCATCAACTAAATTTGGAAGTTCTTCCTCTGGTTCTTCTGTTTCAGGTAATGTAGGAAGTAAAACTCCATCGATTACATGAACAACTCCATTTTCGATTTCTACATCGGCAGTCTGAACATTTACTGTATTACCAGCTGCATCAGTAATGGTTACTGCACCACCTGATAAATTCACTAAGAGTTCCTGATTAGCTAAAGTAGTGAAAGTATTCTCTCCTTCATTCAAATCTTCAGCAAAAGCAACCGCAGGAACTACATGAAATCCTAGGACAATCTCAAGGTTTCCTATCCCGCCTATTGCCGCAACCAATTCATTTAAATCCGCTGCATTAAATGCTTCTAATGCCGCAGCAAAGGCAGCGTTTGAAGGTGCAAAGACAGTAATTGCCTCAGCATTCAATAATGTTTGATCCAAACCATCAACAGCGCCAACTGCGTCCAATAATGTAGTTAACCCTGCATCTTGTGCTGCTTCAACTAAAGTTGGTGCTGGCGTCATATCATCCTCATCCATCTCATCCTCACATGCGAACCCGATAAACATCAAGGGTATCAAAACGAATAATCTCCATAAATTTCTCATAGTATAATTTTTTTTGTTTGCTTCATAAACAGAAAAAATTATTTGTAGGTACACCCTTTTAGGTTGAATCAGCCTTTATAAAAGATGAAATGTAGAATTAAAAGGACGAAATGTAGAGTACTTATTAATATTGATTATCTTAAATCGATAAAGCCATCAGCATAATTATCACCGATTAAATCTGCTTCATTATTAAATTGGAAATCACTCAGGATTTCAAAATCTATTGTGTTAGGTCCTTTAAACAGTTCTAGCAAATCCAATTCAAAATTTAACTTTGATGTATTTTGGTTTAAAACTAAAGGAGTGTTAAAGGTAAACTCTTGTTTTTTAAGATTCTTTTCAGTTCCAATATGAACTACAACCCCTCTCCTATTTCCTGCTTTATCTTTAAATTCACCATCAATTCTAATAAATTTATAACCAGTAGTCCAGTTCCAGGCCATATTGTTCGAAGGATCCAGATCACCAATTGCCGTACCCGATAGATTTTCCTCACCCTTTACCCCTAAGTAAAACTGGATTGAATTATAAGTGGCCGATGGAATATTTTTTAAGTTTAAAGTGTACTTATTATCGTTTTGAGGCTCAATAAGATGGTAACTTTCTGGAACAGCATAAACTTCTCCATTTGAATTGATCAGTTCAATTTTGCTGATGTACGTTCTCCATAAACGTACTGAAAACTCATTTCCGGCTTCATTTTGGTATAATGATTCATAATTAAAACTCTCTTCATCAGCCATATGGATGAATTCTAAATCTAAATCAGCGGTACTTTCTTCATTTCCACCACAAGCAAAAATGAATAGAGGCAAAATATAAAATAGATAGTTAATTATTTTCATTTTCGAATGGATTAGAAAAGTCAGGATTTGAAATAAAGTCTTCGTCAGTTAGCATATGAAGAAATGCAATTATATCTTCCTTTTCCTGTTCTGTTAAAAACAGTCGTGGTCTTTCACCAGCGTCTTGATTTTCATTGCTTCCTTCAATTATCAAAATATCTAAAGTAGAAGATTGATGGATTCCATTATCGTAATGCTCTATTACCTCTTCAAGCGTTTCAAATCTACCATCATGCATATAAGGAGCTGTTAAAGCAATATTTCGAAGGCTAGGAGTCTTGAAACGACCTTTATCTTTAGGATCACCAGTTACCGCCATTAAGCCTTCATCTATATTTTCATCTGTATCAAGGCCATTATTATGAAAGCCCTGAAAACCATCAATAGCACCAGAAGTTAAGGGCCCCAAATGGCAATCTCCACAGTTCCCTCCTCTCAATTGACCAGGAATAGGATGTGTAAAAAATAATCTTTCACCTCTTTTCTCTGAGGGTGAAGGTTCATACTCTCCCCTCAAATATTGATCGTATTTTGAATTGGAGGAAATTAAAGAACGCTGAAATTGCGCTAAGGCTTTCCCTATTAAATCTTCAGTGATCTCTTCAGCATTAAAAGCTTCCTGAAATAATGTGGTATACCCTTCTTCCTCTAGTTCTTGAATTGCGTGATCAAACGATTCATGCATTTCAATTGGGTTTCGAATAGGCTCAATGGATTGAGATTCTATTTGCTCAAATTTACCATTCCAAGTAAAATGCTCTGCCCACATTAAATTTACCAAGGACATGCTGCTCACTTTTCCATTAACACCATCTATACCAGGACTAGTAGCTAATCCATCGGTAAACGCTTTCTTCTGTTGATGACAGCTGGCACATGACATACTATTATCGCCTGATAACTTCTTTTCATAAAAAAGCATTCTACCTAATTCAAATCCTTTTCGGGTAATAGGGTTATCATCAGGTATTCGATTGCTATAACTCCCAAAATACTCAGGTGGATTTAATTCCCTTTCAGAATTAGGGTCAATATTAGTTTCTTTAGGATTGCAGCCGATTAACAAACCCGTTATAACAATCAAATAAAATATTTTAGTCATTTGGCAATCATGTAATTAAACAATTAGTAAACGTTAATTCGGAGCAAAATAGTTTAAAAAATATAACTAATTGCAAAATTGCTTCTCTTCATCGAAACCCATAACCACTGAAATAAATTCTTTTAAAAAAGCCATTTTTATTCATTAGCTTTCAAAAAAAATAGTACGCATGAAAATTATATTATCAATATTTCTAATTGTAATTACAAGCCAAAGTACAATTGCACAAAATCGACCACAAGATTTCTTATCCAGTGAATTTCATGAAGAAAGACGGGAAGTATTAAGAGAAAAAATGCCTAAAAATTCTGTTGCTGTTTTCTTTTCTAACCCCATAAGGAACAGAGCGAATGATGTAAATTTCAAATACCATCAAGATCCAAACTTTTATTATTTAACCGGTCATAAACAACCTCATGCCTTATTGATGATATTTAAGGAAGAACAAAATATTAACAATACTTCCTTTGATGAAATCATGTTTGTAAGAGGAAGGAATGCCTTGGCAGAATTGTATGATGGAGGTAGGATTAGTACTGCTGAAGCTGTAAATCAATTGAAATTAACTGCTTCTTTGGAAACACCAGAATTTAAAAACTTCCCAATTGATTTTTCAAAATTTGACCAAGTATTATTTTATGATTTTAAGAATGATGTAAGACAAACTAATGAAGAAGGAGATCTCTATGATTTGATTGAACAGTTTAAGGAAAAAGTCAATTATCCAGATCAAAATAATTTAGACATTACACCTGAACCTCAAGAAAACAACTTAAACACTAAGTTGCTAGAAGAATTGCTAAGACCAATGCGCGGTATAAAAACTGAAGAAGAACTTGAATTACTTGAAAAAGCAGTAAAAATCTCTGCACTTGGTCAAGCTGAAGTAATGAAAGCAATTAAACCCGGCATGTCCGAATTAGAGGTTCAAGGCATGCATGAATTTATATTCAAGAAATACAAGGCAGAATATGAAGGATATCCTAGTATTGTAGGCGCAGGACATAATGGTTGTGTTTTGCATTATATTGAAAATTACAAACCAGAAATTGAAGATGGAGAATTAATCCTTATGGACCTAGGTGCAGAATACCATGGTTATACTGCTGATGTTACCAGAACTATACCTGTAAATGGAAAATTCACAAAAGAACAAAAGGCAATATATGATTTGGTTTATGAGGCTCAAGAAGCTGCCGCTTCAATTGCAAAAGCTGGAGTTCCGTTTTCAGATTTGTATGATACCACTTTGACCATTATCAATAAAGGACTATTAGAACTAGGTATAGTAAAAAGTTTAAAGGAAGAAGATTTAATCGATCCCACTACTGGCAGACATCGCTATTACCCTCACGGCTGCTGCCACCACATCGGTTTGGATGTTCATGATTTAGGAGAATACGGAAAATTAGAAGAAAATATGGTCATAACGATTGAACCAGGAATTTACATACCAGAAGGTAGCCCATGTGATGAAAAATGGTGGGATATTCCGGTTAGAATTGAAGATGATTATCTCATCAAAAAAGAAAGTGCCGAATTATTATCTGATGATGCTCCAAGAAAAAGTGATGAAATTGAAAAACTTATGAAAGAAACTAGTGCCTTTGAGCAGTTTAATTTACCAGAATTGGAAAACAAGTAATCTAATAAACTATTATATACTATTAAGAATTGAATTTATGTATTTTCTTTGTCATTAAATTAAACTTAAAAATCATTTAAATGTACAATATTTTAAAACACGCGCATTCAGGCATAGCCTATTTACTATTATTAGCTTTGGTCATTGCTCTTGTCTATAATATAATTGGATGGGCAGGAAATAAAGCTTTCACAAAAGGTAATAAAATTGCTGCTTTAATCGGCTTCATTTCAAGTCATCTTCAATTACTATTAGGTTTAATATTATATTTTGTTTCACCTTTAGGTCTATCAAATTTAAGTGGTGAAACCATGAGTGATTCTATGTCAAGACTTTATGCTCTTGAACACCCTCTTACTATGATAATAGCAATTGTTTTAATAACAATCGGGTACTCTAAATCGAAACGAGCTGAGGATGATAAGAGCAAATACAAAAAAATCGTTTTGTTTTATGCAATTGGCTTAATCTTAATATTATCTAGAATACCTTGGTCTGTATGGCCAGCGTAATTAAAACTTTTGCATCCTACTAAATTAACTTTGTAGTCATGCAAGCATTTCAAATTAAAAAGGCTGGGTTTCTAGCCTTTTTTTGATTCATTTTTTAAAGGACTGTATAAGAATCGATATTAATAGCATTTCCTGAAATACTTTAATCAAAACGAATAGATATTTAATTATTCAAATATTTTATATTATTTTTCAATACATATCGTAAATTATTTAAGATTAATGAAACTTCAACATTAAACAAAACTTTAAAATAATTGAATCAATGATCTGAAGTAATGAGTAGAACTTTACCACTTTTCCCATTAAATTTGGTAGCGTTTCCTTTTCAAAATTTAAACTTGCACATCTTTGAGCCCCGCTACAAGGAATTGATTGCAGATTGTATTGAAAATAACAGCACATTTGCTATCCCTTCTTATGTTAAAAACAAGGTTGAGTATGGGACTGAAATGGAAATTCGGGAAGTAAGCAAGAAATATGATGATGGTAGGTTTGATATCAAAACTAGAGGAATTAGGATTATAAAAGTCCTAAAAATGGATAACCCCTTTAAGGATAAAAAATATGCCGTTGGATCAATAGAAGAAATATCAAATAAAAATAATCCTGATATAATCATGAAAGAAGAAATATTTGAGGCTGTACAAGAAATGTATGATTTAGTTGAGGTTGACGAAAGAAAACTTTCAATGGATTTTCAAATATATGATATTGCACATCAAATTGGCCTTTCAAAAGATGCTGAATATGAATTGATTCAAATTAATGAGGAGCGACAAAGACAACGTTTCGTTCTAGATCATTTAAAGGTCTTATTACCTAAATTAAGAGATTTGCAAAGATCTAAGGAGTTGATAAAGATGAATGGCCATTTTAGAAAATACAATCCTCCTCAAGAGTTTTAAGCCAAGTACTGCCACTTGGCTTTATTTTTTTATAAATTTCTTTAACACAATTTCATTTTCATTGAGTAAAATTAATTTATAAACACCAATCTCAAGTTTAGATATATCTACTCTACTTTTAAATTTCCCCTTTAGAACTTCTTTACCTTCTATATTTAAAATTTTATAAGCTTGATATTTGTCCGACCTATCCTCTATAATTAAATATGAATTAGCAGGATTAGGATAAACTTTCAAATTATTAGCTGAAGATCGATCATTTGAAGTAATTAAAGTCTCCACTCCCATTAAATTAATAATCTGTTTTTGATCTTTTGAAGAATGAATAATTTGACCAAGAATTTTACCTTGATTGCCGCTTTCTGGTGCGAATCGAACATATACTTTTATTCTAGGTAGGTTACCATATATATCTACAGGTAATTGTATGCTCTTATCATAATTTGATTTCTCAAACAAACTGACTTGAAAATTATCAGTACATTCAATTAATAAATCACTGCTTACGTTTTCAACTTTTAAAGCATAAAATTGAGGTTCGGAATAATCATAAATTTGAACCGATTCAAATTCAATACTGTCAGTTGATTCTATTATTATTTTAGATTCTCTTTTAAGTTCAATTAGATCATTTTCAAATTCAGGGTATAGATACAGTTGCCTATCTAAGTGCATTAATAATCCTTGGAAATCGAAGTACCCGTAAGGAATTAATTCACTTATCAATCCCAGTTTATTAGATAAAACAAGTTTTAATGTATCCCCAGACTTCGCTAATACTTCATAACTTTTATTTTTAAATAATCCTTCTTCTATAAAATTCAAGCTATCAAGCTTGATTCTCATGAATTCAAATTGTAGAAAATCCTTCTCATGTATATCAATTGCAGCTATTGACGAAGAATCCTGAGAAAGTATGTTAATTGGCTCTTCAATAGTAATTGTGGCTCCATATTTACTTTTAATAAGCGTCCCCACTAATTGAACACTATCACCAAAGGCCAATTGGGATACTTCATCTCCCTGAATTAAAATACCATCAGTGCTATCCTGAACTGCTCTCAAAAAATCAAAATGACTGGCTCCTCCAATGACTCTAGCATTAAACTTAACTCTACTCCCCAAATCATAATTTTTAATATTTTTTATAGATTCTGTTTCTAAGGTGGCTTCTTCAGCACTTAAAATTAAATACAACTGATCTGCTCCCTTAGTACTAATTTTCAATGAATCCAGAATCTGATCACCTATGGCGCTCTCAGGAGAAAATCGGACTAAGATTTCTTGATCCTCAATCAAATAATCTGAAAAAAAGATAGTATCGAATGCCTGAGTAAATTCTTCATTTAGAGATAACTCAAAATGTGGTGGGGATATGATTAAAAGACTATCCTGTAAATTTTGTGCACTTAATGTAAATGAACTGGCATTTGAATTATTGGGATAATAAATTAGACCAAAATCATTATTAAAATCAGAGCTATCAATTTCTATAGTTGTCTCTTTAAATTCAATAATGTAATCAGATGACAATACACCATCAGTAAATGTTATAGTAATTTCCTCTTCTTGATTATACTTCAGATTTGATAATAATAGTTTACCATCAATAAGTTCCACATTTGATGGAATAGATAATGTACCACTTCCACCATGACTGATAGTGATAGTTCTATCCATAACATCTAAATTCTCAAAACTATCGAGTGCTGAAATTCCTATACTAAAAGTATCATTTACGTAGTAATGATCGGTAGTTGATTCAATTAATAATTGATCTGCTTGAACATCTAATTGAAAGGAATTTGAAAGTATTTGATTTGAAAGTGTATCTAATAAAAAACTACCTGTTGAATAGACTTCAAATGAGTGAAAATTAGGAATTGAAAAATCCATTAATAATTCATCCTCAAATATTTCTTCTATCCAAACACTAAGTACTATTTCAGCAGTATCTCCATCAGCAATTTCAAGTTGCTGATTTTCAAAATTGAATAGTAAACTATCTTCATATATAACAGTTTGAATGGTCTCTATTTCAGTTCCATCATTAATCAGCTTAGCACTTTTTATAATTTCTGACCAATCCAAAACAGTATTTTCAGGTCCTTTCTCAATTACCATCTTTTCAATTGTAGTAGGTAATCCATCTCCACTTCCAAAATCTATAATATTAAACTTAAATACATCTATAGAACTGCTTTCTGATGAATTATTAATAGTGATAATTCCTGATTCTAATGGTTGTTCAGGGTTTTGAATATCACTATCAGAATTGATATTTATATTTGTGTTAACAACTAAAACTTCATCTATTAATGAATAGCAATAAGTATCATCAAAATATTCAAATATTGAAAAGTGATACTCCGTATTAGAATTTAAACCACTAAGATTTACAAAATCTCCTGTCCCACTATATACCACATAATTCCCATTACCAATTTCATCCGCTAATTCATTGCTTAAATCTGCATCTGCATTATATGTTACACCATTTTCTGGAATCGCATCTACTGGTTGGGATTCTTTTAGTAATACTAATACCGCATCCCCATTTCCCCTTTGCCAATTTAACTGAATTTGATTTTCACTAATATCTTCTTCCTCAACAGTTAAGAAAATTGCTTGCTCATCCGGTGCATTGCAAGGCAACATAAAGCTTTGACCCACATTTACTTGCCCCATAGTTGCGCTATTTGGCTCCAGCCATGAAAAATCACTATATTCTACACCATCACCAGTCAATTGTAAAGATTGATTCAATAATGTTGAAGAATTACTCTCTGAAACTCCAACATCAATTGATTCAATATTGTCAGCAGGACCTCCTACCCCTAAAAATGAACCTTCATAGCTTATAAATTGAAGTAATGAGCCATCATATTCCAAAGCAAAGCCATCTGGCCCATTTTGAATTCCTGATATCTCTAAATAAAAAATTGAAAAGCCATTTTCTACATCAACAGGTGTAAATTCAGTTAAATTATAAGTATTTCCATATGTTTCACCATTGGAACCATTAAAAAGATAAAACTGGAATAAACTCAAATCATAAGAAGACACATCTTTAATCACTATTTCTACAAATTCATTAACATCGGATCCTTCATTATCATAATGAAACTCATTAATCCATGCTGTTTGAGCTAATAAAATCGATTGAAAAAGAAGGAATAAAAGAATGCTTAAAAGGCTAGTTTTGGGGAGTAATTTCATTTAGGTTTTGGTAGTTCTGTACTAAAATCTAAAATTTCATTCTAAATTCATAAAATATCTTGAAATATTTAAGATGTAGATTCAACTGAAAATTCTACTTGTAAAAATTGGGCATAAAAAAAGCATCTGCTAATAACAGATGCTTTTAAATAATTTATAAATAATAATTAAAGAAGACCGTTAGTTTTTCTTACAGCTTCCGCACTTTCATTTAATTTCGCTTTTTCTGCGTCATCTAATTCAATTTCAACAATCTCTTCAATTCCGTTTTTACCAATTATAGCAGGAACACCTATAGAAATATCATTCAATCCATATTCACCTTCTAATAAGCAAGAACAAGGGAACATTTTCTTAGAATCGCAAGCAATAGCTTGAACCATAGCTGAAACTGCAGCACCTGGTGCATACCAAGCAGAAGTACCTAATAATTTCGTTAATGTAGCTCCACCTACTTTAGTTTCCTCTCTTACATAATCCATTTTTTCTTCAGAAATGAATTTTGAAACAGGTACACTATTTCTTGTAGCTAATCTTGTTAATGGAATCATACCTGTATCGCTATGACCACCTATAACCATACCATCAACATCTGATGCAGGACATCCTAAAGCTTCTGCTAATCTATATTTGAAACGAGCTGAATCTAATGCTCCACCCATTCCAATAATTCTATTTTTAGGTAAGTTAGTCGCTTTGTGAGCTAAGTAAGTCATAGTATCCATTGGGTTAGATACTACAATGATTGTTACATTAGGTGAATTTTTAATTAAATTCTCTGCAACCTGCTTAACAATTCCTGCATTAGTTGAGATTAATTCCTCTCTTGTCATACCAGGTTTTCTAGGAATACCTGATGTAATTACTGCAACATCACTATCAGCTGTTTTACTGTAATCGTTGGTAACACCAGTGATTTTAGTGTCAAAACCATTTAAAGAAGCAGTCTGCATCAAATCCATAGCTTTACCTTCAGCAAAACCTTCTTTAATGTCAACTAATACTACTTCTTCAGCAAAATCTTTAATGGCAATGTATTCAGCACAACTTGCACCTACTGCACCAGCTCCTACTACGGTAACTTTCATTTTATTTATTTTAAAGGTTAAACAATCTTGAATTCGATTACAAAACTACAAAAAATAATATTATTCTGCTTTGATACTTATAGGTTCAATAATTCAGAATTTAAATATTATTATTATACACATGACCTAAATCAAAAAAACCAAAATTTGTTTTATATGTTGAAAACAAACGGGCCATATAGTCATTTTGTTGCTGTGTGTAGGACTCTAAAACTTTTGCTTTTATTTTCGGATAGTGATCAAATATCTCAAATATATTAATTTGCGGAATTACATAGATTTGAGCCTTCTCTGACTGAACAACCGCATTATAAATTCTCCTTGCTTCAGGGATTAATGCATTATCTCCAAAAGACATATTTTCAGATAGCTTGCCTAAGCTTTCAAATCTATCTTCTATATCAATGGTTAAAGAAATCTCACCTCTTTGAGTTAAATACAACGCGTGGCTTGGATCATCTCTAAAAAACACTACCTCATTCTTTTTATATACTCTCATATGCATAAAAGGAAGAAAATGAGATAATTGCTCAAAACTCAGTTGCTCGAATATTTTTATTTCTTTCAAAAACCGAAATAAGACCAGCTGTTTATGGTCATAAGATTTTTTGAAGGGATTAAGAATTTTCATAATGTTCTATTCGTAATACTTTTTTAGTACTGTCTTTAACCTTAAATAAATCTGAAAATTTATGTCCTACCAACCAAACTACCTCTCCTTCAGATTTTAAAACCAATTTATTTTCCTTTTGATGCAAAGGTACTTTTTGATCTATCAATATATCACTAATTTTTTTCTTACCCTTCATTCCTAAGGGTTGAATTTTGTCGCCCTCCTGCCAATAATCCAGTTCAAGGGTACCATTTATGGATTCCAAATCTATAAAAACTAGCTTTTGATTCTTTGCAAAATCAACTTCTTCTTTATCAAGAATATTAATTTTAAACTTTCCGATAGAAGTATGAATCAACTTAGACTCTATTTTCAATTCCTGCGGAAATTCTTGCTTAGTTTTTTCACCCCTAATATTTACGAAAATAAATTTTCTATCTACAATTAGCATATGAGAATTGGAATATAACTGAGCCCCAACCCTATCGAAATCAAAAGATTGCAATTGATTTAAACTGAAATCAAAATCACTAAGCAAATCTGATAAATAAACGATTGGGAAATCTATGTCTAAAATTGATCTTTTGATTTTCACCTCACCATCAGTTAGGATAAAAAATTTCGTTTTAAGCTGGTCTAATTTATTATTATAAGCTTGCTCAGCTGCTCTCATTTTTAATGAGGTTTGTTGAAAGCCTTTAATTACATTAGGATTTAGATTTTCAAATTGTGGAATTATGTGATGCCTAATTTTATTTCTATTATAATGATCGGTTTCATTTGAAGCATCCTCCCTCCAGTCAATTTCTTCATTTTCAGCATATTCTATAATCTCCTTTTTACTGGCAAAAAGTAATGGTCGTGCAATTTTATTTTGAAGGGGTAACATTCCTCTAAAACCCTTTATTCCACTCCCTCTACTTAAATTAAATAATACAGTTTCAAATTGATCATTTGCATGATGAGCCGTTAATAATTTATCATATGAATGACAAAGCATCAATTCCTCAAACCATTTATACCTTAAATTTCTAGCTTGTAATTGGGTAGAACCTTTTTCTTTTTGGATCTCAACTTTTTTTACGTGAATAGGAACTCCCAATTCAGAAGCTAATGATTCAACATATTCTTGATCTTTGTCAGATTCTTCTCCTCTGAGTTGAAAATTCATATGCGCCAAAGAAAAATGAAACCCAATGTGTCTTAGAAGGTGAGCTAGTACCACTGAATCTACTCCGCCACTGATTGCTAAAAGCAAATGTTCATTTCTTTCAAAAAGAGATTCCTTCTTTATATAATCTAAAAATGATTCGCTTAACATATTTCTTTATGAAATTACTTAGATTTGCACAGAATTTGCTTATCGAAGCTATCAAAAGTAAATGTATGAACTTCCAACGAATTATAATCCTTAGTTTTCTTCTAATCTTATCTATTGGGGTAAAAGCTCAAAGAAATGGGGTGAGATATGGATCAAAAGGATATTCTGAAACTATTAACAAAGGTAAAGACAGCTTTACACGACTAGTAGAAAAGGTTTGGTTTGAGATAAAAAAAGAGAACATCTATATAAAAGGAGATTCTGCCCTTTACTACGATAAACAAGGAATCATGATAGTTTTTGGAGATGTAACCATCACCAAAAACGACTCTATTGATATTACTTCTAAGCGTTTAAATTATTATGTAACTGAAAATAAAGCTGAGTTAAGAAATAATGTAGTATATGATGATGGTGATATGAGAATGACTACTAATTATCTTGATTACTATATGAATTCTGAAGATGGCCACTTTTTCAATGGAGGTAAATTAGTAGATGGGGAAACCACTTTAATAGCAGAGGAAGGTTATGTGGTTAATGCAGAAGATCTAATAAAGTTTTACGAAGATGTTGATTTGACAAATCCAGAATATCAATTATTAACGGATACTTTATTTTATCATAGAACCACTAAAATAGCCACAACTTACGGTCCAACTAAAACCATTATGAAAAATGGTGAAGTCGTGGATGCTGACAAAGGAGGTAAATTCTACACAGATAAAAAGAATGCCCAATATACCGCTGGGAAAATTACAACAGAGTCCTATGAAATCTTTGGAGATAATTTATTTTTCGATGATTTAAGACAAGAATCCAGAGCACAGGGAAATGTTAAAGTTATTTCAGAGGAAAACAATATTATCATTTTAGGTAATGAAGCTGCTACAAAAAAGGAAGAAGGTATTACCAAAATATGGGGTAATCCTGTATTGAAGCAAGCAGTTGAAAATGACACTTTGTATTTATCAGCCGATACGCTAATTTCTATCGATTCTGAATATGATTCCTTAAGTAGATTACTTGCTTTCAATAATGTTAAAATCTTCAAATCTGATATGCAAGGAGTATCAGATTCAATGGCATATATGCTTCAGGACTCCATGATTTTCTTCTATAAAGATCCTATTTTATGGAGCGAGGGCAATCAAATAGTAGCGGATACAATCTCCATGGAAATTAAAAATGGTAAAATGGATAAGCTAAATATGAGAAATAAGGCTTTTACCATTAATCAAGATACTGTTAGTAATTTCAATCAAATTAAGGGAAGGAATATGACTGCCTATTTGAAAAATGATGAGATGGATAAGATTTTAGTTGAAGGCAATGGAGAAAGTATATATTTTGCTGTGGATGAAAACACTTTAGAGCTCATTGGAATGAATAAGGTACTGTGCAGTTCTATGAAAATTCAGTTTCTAAATGGAGAAATGAATGATATTACATTTTATAAAGATCCAGAGGGAAGATTTATTCCACCACATGAAATTGAGGAACCGGAAACAAGGTTAAAAGACTTCAAATGGCATATTGAGAAAAAGCCAACTAAAATTGAGGTTTTAGGAAAACATGCAAATAAAGAACAAATATTAGAAGATGATAAAGCTGTCCTTCCTGATGATGTAAAACTCGAAACAGAGAATAAGAGACCTTAAACGCATTGCTGTATTAAATATTATTCTAGCTTCTATTTTTTTTTTAATGAATCATTAGACTTTATAATAAATAAATCCTATTTTTACTATGCATTATACTAAAGTCTAATGAAACTAGTTTTTACCATATTTTTATCCTTTTTAATCCATTCAGTTTTACTGAGTCAGGATTTTATGGTTAAAGACTTTAGAGGCGAAATTATCACAGGTTTTCAAACATCAAAAACCACCACTTTCAAGATTCAGAATTTCAGTAATAGTAGCAAATCAATCAGAATAAAGCATAGCTTAGATAAAATTCAAGGTGGCGGTAATTTTACAATTTGCTACGATGATATTTGTAATACCGATAACGAATTTTTAATCATCAATATTCCAGCGAACAGTATTACTAATGATATTGAATTAACATTGACTGGGGGTCTTTCAAACTTAAATACTATAACTTATTTAGAATTTATTGATTTACAAATTGATAATGTGATTAAAAAAGAGCTATCACTTAAAATCAATGAAGAAAAGCAAAAAGACATCTTCTTTGAAAAAGGAGACATAATAGTTAGTAGCTTTTTTCCAAACCCATCTGTTAAAAACGCCATATTAGAATACAATATTAATCCATATGAAACGGAAGCTAAAATAACCCTTCAAAATGTTTTAGGAAGTATAATTGAAACCTATGAGCTAAGTCCAGATGAAAACAAACTCAACATTAATACAGAAAATTTAAATCCTGGAGTATACTTCTATACTTTATCAATTAGAGATGAAGGTTTAGCAACAAGAAAATTAATCGTAAAAAAATAATCTTCAATCCAATCTTAATAGTATTGCTTCGTTAGCAATAAAAAATTGTTCATTCCACAAAACAAATGTATATTTGCACCCTTATGCGAAATTCGTACAGAAATTTACTTTTTACATTCATAGTTACCATCCTATTCAGCTCTTGTAGTGATTTCAGAAAACTACAAAAAAGCGATGATTGGGAAAAGAAATATGATGCTGCTATAAATTATTATGACATAGGTGAATATTATAAAGCTAATGTGCTATTAGAACAAATACTCCCTATCATAAAAGGTTCGGAGAAAGCAGAAATTGCTAATTTCTACTACGGATACACTTATTTTTATCAGGAACAGTATTTATTAGCTTCTCACTATTTTAAAGTATTTTATGATACTTTCAATAGAAGTAAGTTTGCTGAAGAAGCTAGGTTCATGTTTGGCTATTCCTTATACAAGGATTCACCAAGATATAACCTTGATCAAACAAGTTCAAAAGAAGCAATTACTGCCTTACAAGGTTTCATTAATTTATATCCAAAGTCAAAGTTTGCACAAAAGGCAGATGAAGCTTTAGTTGATTTAAGAGATAAATTAGAGAGAAAGGCATATGAAAAAGCTTTATTATATTATGATTTAAAAAAATTCATGACAGGTGAATATCTTAAAGCTGCATTAGTAGAATTTGGTAATTTTCAAGATGACTTTCCTGGCTCAAAATACACTGAGGAAATTCAATATTTAGAAATCGAAGCTATGTACAACTTAGCTGAGGTGAGTATATATTCAGTTAAAAAAGAAAGGTATTTGGAAACTATAAGTTTTTATGAGAGTTTTATAGAAAACTATGAAAACAGCAAATACCTTAAAAAAGCTGAAAAAATTTACGAAGATTGTTTAGAAAAAGTAAGAAAATTAAATTCATAAATAAATATGGCAAATCCATCAATCACTACTAGAGATACTGCTGAATTGGTAAAGGATACTGATAATATCTACCAAACAGTTGTTGTAGCATCAAAAAGAGCTCGTCAGATCTCAAGTAATATGAAAGAAGAATTGAGTAACAAGCTTGCTGAATTTGCTTCAACTGTTGATAACTTAGAGGAAATTTTTGAAAACAGAGAGCAAATTGAAATCTCAAAATTCTATGAAAGAATGCCTAAGCCAACCATTTTGGCTATGGAAGAATTCTTGGAAGGTAAAGTATATTATAGAAAAAGAGAAGAAGAGGAGGATAAATAATCCTGGAGATGCTCCAAGGTAAGAAAATAATTTTAGGCATAACGGGTAGCATTGCAGCTTACAAAACTGCAATACTTACCCGTTTGTTGGTTAAAGAGGGTGCTGAAGTTCAGGTCATCATGACGGAAGATGCCAAAGAATTTATCACACCTTTAACGCTAAGCACATTAAGCAATAATCCAGTCTTATCCATCTTTTCAAATAAAGAAACTGGTGAATGGAACAACCATGTTGACTTAGGGATATGGGCTGATTTATTATTGATTGCTCCTGCATCTGCAAATACATTAGGGAAATGTGCCAATGGAATTTGTGATAATCTCCTTTTAGCCACATATCTATCTGCAAAATGTCCTGTAGCTTTTGCCCCTGCAATGGATTTAGATATGTACAAACATCCCACCACCCTAAGTAATATCAAAAAGCTGGAATCCTTTGGTAACAAGATTATTGAAGCTGAATCAGGTGAATTAGCAAGTGGACTTGAAGGCCAAGGCAGAATGCAAGAGCCAGAAGTTTTAGTTGAGGAGATCAAAAAAATATTAGACTTAAAAAAAAAGTTTAAGGGAAAGAAAGTAGTTATTACAGCAGGCCCTACTCATGAAGCGATTGATCCAGTAAGGTTTGTTGGAAACCATTCAAGCGGTAAGATGGGTTATGCTTTAGCAGAAGAATTTGCTTCTGAAGGCGCTGAAGTAACTCTTATCTCTGGACCTTCCAGCCTAAAGGCACCTCAAAACCTATCAGAATTCATTTCTGTAAAATCTGCTCAAGATATGTATGAAAAGGCAGACCAAGCTTATACAAACTCAGATATTGCAATTTTTGCTGCTGCAGTAGCAGATTACAGACCTAAAACCGTAGCTAAAGAAAAAATTAAGAAAAAAGAAAACGGCATGACCATTGATATGGAAAAAACAGTGGACATTGCTAAATCTTTAGGACAAAAGAAAAAATCAAATCAAATCAATATTGGTTTTGCTCTTGAAACAGAAAATGAAGAACAAAACGCTCAAAAGAAATTAGAAAATAAAAACTTTGATTTAGTCGTTCTTAATAGTCTAAGAGATGAAAAAGCTGCTTTCGGTCATGATACCAATAAAGTTAAAATTTATAGTAGTGATGGATTGGTGGAAGAATCTCCATTACTATCAAAAAAAGAGGTAGCTAAAATCATTTTACATCAAGTTTATAATTTGAGCAACTAGAAATGAATCGATATTTATTCACAATTATTCTTTTCCTTTTTTCTTCATCAGCAGTATTATCTCAAGATTTATTCTTTGATGTGAAAGTTGACGCATCAACTGCAAACACCTCTGAAACCAGAGTTTTTATAAATATGGAGAATTCCTTCAAGCAATTTATTAATGAAACCAAATGGATGGATCAAAATATTGAATTGTTTGAAAGAATAAAAGGCATTATAGCCATAAACATAACTGAAATCCCGAGAACAGGAAGGTTTCAAGCTCAAATGCAGATCCAATCAATAAGACCTATATATAATAGCAACTATGAATCAGTTATGATCAATATTGCTGATAGAAACTTTAATTTCGATTATACTGAATCGCAACCTTTAATTTATACTCAGAATAGCTTCAATGATAATTTAGTGAGTATTTTAGCCTTTTATGCAAATTTTCTTTTAGCCATGGACTTCGACAGCTTTTCAGAATTAGGAGGACAAAAATACTATGATGAAGCATTGAATATAGCAAGATCTGCTCAACAGCAAGGTTTTAAACCAGGCTGGGAACAATTTGGTAACTTGGAAAGTAAATACTCCTTAATTCAATCGGCTTTAAACTCTCAATTAGAACCCGTTAGACAAAGTTTGTATTTATATTACAGAAAAGGGTTAGACTTGATGGAAGAGAACCCTGAGGCTGCTCGTGCTTCAATTCTGCAAGCTTTGGAAAATATTCAAAAAGCAAATAAACTTAATCCTAATTCACCTTTTATCACTTTACTGATTCAGAGTAAAGCGGATGAAATAGTTCAAATATTTACAGAAGGAGATCTAGCTCAGAGAAGAAAAGCCTATGAAATTATGAGAGAAATAGCTCCCTCTAATTCTGAACGATATGAAGTGATGATAGATTAGAAATTACTGCTTTTCAACAAATCAAGCTATTTTGAATAAGAAGAAATTATAGATTAATCAATCCGTAATTTTTAAGTAAATTAGCCCTAATTATTTAAAGATTTAGCGAATATGCTTCAAAAGCTCTTAATTAAAAACTACGCATTAATACAAGAACTAAATATTGAACCTTCTCCAAATTTAAACACTATAACAGGTGAAACGGGAGCTGGTAAATCTATTATGTTAGGTGCAGTGGGTTTATTAATTGGAAAAAGAGCTGATACTAAAGTTCTTTACTCATCAGAGAAAAAATGTATAGTTGAAGGTATATTCAATATCAAAGAATATAATCTAAAATCATTTTTTGAAAATGAGGACTTAGATTACGATGAAGAATGTGTAATAAGAAGAGAAATAAGCGCAAGTGGTAAATCAAGAGCTTTCATTAATGACACTCCAGTAACTTTAGATGTATTAAAAAACCTCGGAGCTTATTTAATGGATGTTCATTCTCAACATGAGACTCTATTATTAGGGGATCAAGATTTTCAATTACGGATTATAGATGCCTATTCAAATACTCTCGATAGCCTTTCGGAATATCAAGCATTATACAAATCATATGTTGAGGCCCATAGAAAACTAAAATCATTCAAAGAAAACTCAGCTCAGCTTCAACAAGAAAAAGAATTCAATCAATTTCAGTTTGATGAATTAGATAAGGCTAAATTAAAAGCTGACGAACAAGATGATCTAGAAAATAAGCTGGAAATATTAGAGAATGGAGAACAAATAAAACTGAAACTATCTGAAGCTTATGAGTTGGTAGATGGATCTGAATTTTCTGCTATTCAAAATTTACATCAAGCGGTTGAAAGTCTAAAAAGTATTCAGACCTATGGCAAAGATTTTCAAGAACTTTCTGATAGACTTAACAGTACTTTTATTGAAATTCAGGATATAGCTAAAGAGCTAGAAATAACCGCAAATGAATTTGAACACCAGCCAGAAGAGCTTCAATATACACAGGAAAGACTTAGCCTAATATACTCCTTACAGCAAAAGCATAAGGTTGATAAAGTAGTTGATTTAATAAAAGTTAAAGATGAGTTAGAAGATAAGCTCTTATCTGTTCAAGATGCCGAAGGAAGTGAACAGAAACTCCAGCAAGCAGTAGATCAAACTTTTGAGAATATGAATAAAAAAGCTCAAGAGATAAGTAAAAAAAGAATACAACATTTCAACAAATTAGAAAATGAGTTAATTGATCTGTTAGCTGATTTAGGAATGGAAAATGCAATTGTGAAAATTGATAACCAGCCAAAAGATCATGACAAAACAGGCATAGATGATATAAAAATTCTATTCAGTGCCAACAAAGGTATTGCTCCTCAAAACCTTAAAAATGTTGCCTCCGGTGGTGAATTTTCAAGATTAATGTTTTCAATAAAATATATTATGGCAGATAAAATTGCCATGCCAACCATTATTTTTGATGAAATAGACACAGGAATTTCAGGTGAAATTGCCATAAAAATGGTAAATATGATGCTTAAAATGTCAGAAAACCATCAAGTTATCACCATTAGTCATCTACCACAGATTGCAGCTAAAGGACATCAGCATTACTTTGTTTATAAAGACAACTCGTCAGAAAAATCAGTAAGTAAAATTAAATTACTCACTAAGGATGAAAGGTCTATGGAAATTGCAAAGATGATTGGAGGTAAAAACCCTAGTGAATCAGCAATCCAGAGTGCAAAAGAATTGTTGGCTGTCTAATTTATTGAACCATCAAATTACAACCCCTAATATCTGAATTATCAAAACGACCTAAAACCTGAAAACTACCATCCGGATTCACTTTTCCTACATCCTGAGTCTCGATAAATGCACAGCTATCAATGTTGGCAAGGTCAATCACATTAATACCTCCAGTTCGAGTAGCATATTCTTTAATATCAAATGGATCATTTACTTCACGGATAAGGATTTTCATAGAATTTGAGGGTTTAAAAATCCCATTTCCTGTACTATAGCTTTGTGATAATAGTTCCGTCATACCATATTCAGAATGAATTTCGTTCACTTTTAATCCTTCACATAAAATACTATGTAACTCCTCCCTTACTATCTCTTTCCTGCGTCCTTTCATCCCTCCTGTTTCCATGATGATACAATCTGAAAAATCACACTTATAATTTTCAGCTAAATCTAAAAGTGCAAAGCTTACCCCCCAGATGATAATCTTTTTTCTTGTATTCTCACTTTTCAACTGTTTTACTTTATTAACTAAGCTGTTCAAATCATTTAAATAAAAGCCTGAATGTGGTGATTCAGTCTTTTTAATAAAATCATCAACCATGACTACCAATGAAGAACCTGTTCTTTCTAAATAGGATGGCAATAAGGCTAAAATAATATAATCATGAAGCTCCCCATATTCTTGCTGAAAAATCTTTTCAGCATTTTTAATATAATGATTTAAGGAAGGTAAATAATGCTTACTAGTTGTACCAGAACCCGTACCACTACTCTCAAAAACAGCCTCAAAATTTACAGTTGCTTCAGAAGTAGTTACAACTTGATGCCTTTTAAAAAAATCAATGGGTAGAAATGGAATATCTGATATATTCTCGATAACTAAAGGATCAATTTTAAGAGCTTTTATGAATTTTTTATACAGTAAATTATATTTACTTTGATATCTGAAAAGAGATAAAGCAAATTCCGTAAAATTTTCAACATTTAGGGCATCAAATTGCTTTATTAAGCGTTCTCTATCTGACATTAGTTTTAAATTATGCAATACAATATTAAAAATAAGGCATCGCATCTCATATTAAATTCCTTCTTAATTATTGGAATATTAGTTTTTTTAACCGGATGTCCTACTCCGCCAGAATTTCCAGATGAACCTACTATAGAATTTGAAGATATTCAGTTTCGTCAAGAAACAGAACAATCCCCTAGTGGCCAACCTTTAAACCAAGATGTAATCAGTGTTACCATAAATTTTGAAGACGGTGATGGGGATTTAGGTTTACGATCAAGTGAGATTGAACCTCCTTATCAGAATTTTGACATCCCTTTAGATGAAAATGGAGATCTTATCTTTTTTGGCGACTCTCCTGATTTACCACCATATAATTTTTATGATTATTTAATAGTATCTGATTCTTTAACAATAAATGGTACAGTACTGTCAAATGATACATTATATGTTAGATTTAATGAGAGGCATTTTAATATCTATATATCATTTTTCTATAAGAGACCAGGGGATTCTGATTATCGTCAGTTTGATTGGGAAAGAGAACCAAGATTTTATCAATCATTTCATGGTAGATTTCCTATTCTGAATACGGAAAGCTATGAAAGACCGCTGAACGGATCTTTAACCTATGAAATGAGAAGTGCTGGTTTTCGATCAATATTTCGTGATTATCCAATGTATTTACAAGTCTATATTTTAGATAGAGCAGGAAATAAAAGTAATACCATCACCACTGACCCCATTAGATTAATAGGCTCACAATAAAAAAGCACATGATTAAGAACCATGTGCTTATGAATCGTTTAAACTGAATTAATTTAATTACCAATCTTCATTTTCATCTGAGTTTTTGTGTTAGTCTTATTAGTTGATGAAGTTGAAACATTTTCTAAATTAGGAATTGGATCATTTCCTGCTTTTCTACTTCTAGCATAATATTTCTTAGCTTCGGGTAACAATTTCTTTAAATCATTTATTCTTGTATCACTACTTGGGTGGGTACTTAAAAATTCAGGCGGAGCACCCGCTGATTTAGCTTTCATTCTTTTCCAAAATTCAGGAGCTTCTGCAGGATCATAACCCGCTAATGCCATGAATTTAATGCCAAGTTCGTCAGCTTCAGATTCATGAAGTCTACTAAATGGCAACATAGCTCCTACTGTACTTACTCCGGTATAAGCTGTCATAGCAAGAGCTTGAGCTTTTTCTGGTTGCTCTCTCATTAAAACACTTAATAGAACCCCTCCTCCTTGTTGAGCTAAGGCCTGACTCATTCTTTCTCCACCGTGCTTTGCCACTGCATGGGCCACTTCATGTCCCATTACTACTGCAATTCCAGCTTCGTTTTCACAAACTGGAAGTATCCCTTCATAAAAAGCAACTTTACCACCTGGCATACACCACGCATTCACAATATTTTCTGCAATCAGGTTAAACTCCCATTCAAAACCCTCAGTAGCACTTGACAAGTCGTTTTCCTTTAAATACTCTTCTACAGCATTCTTAATTCTATTTCCTACCTTTTTAACCATAGCAGTTTGTGCAGCATTAGAAGAAAGCTGACTTTCTTTTAGCACCTGATTATATGAACTAAAGCTTGATGCATTTAATTGACTATTAGGGATTGCATTAAACTGCCTTCTATCCGTTAAAGGCACCTTTTTACATGCAATTACAATTAATAACAATAAGAATAGACTTAATAACTTTTTCATATTTCAATGTTTAAATACAAATGGTAAAATTACAGTTTAAAATCGCTTAAGTACCATTGAAAAGAAATCTTTTATAATTTAACGAAACTTTCATTTTTATAGTTAAAAGAAACTATATTTTTGCATAAAATTTCATCTCATGAAGATACTGGCAATTGGAAGAAATTATGGAGATCACATTAAAGAGCTTAAGAACGAGCGACCTGATGAGCCTGTAATTTTCACAAAACCCGATACTGCCATTCTTAAAAATAATGATCCTTTTTATTACCCGCCTTATTCAAATGATATTCATCATGAAGTAGAATTAGTGGTCAGAATTTGTAAAGAAGGTAAATTTGTAAAGGAGGAACATTCACATAAATATTACGATAAGATAGGTTTAGGTATTGATTTCACTGCTCGTGATCTTCAAACTAAAGCAAAAGAAAAAGGATTACCATGGGCGATTGCTAAGGGCTTTAATGGTTCAGCTCCTATTTCAGACTGGATAGAGAAAGGAGAATTTGAGGATATTCAAAATATCAATTTTTCACTTAAAGTTAACGGAGAATTAAAGCAATCTGGTAATTCGGAATTGATGCTTTTTTCAATTGATTATATTATTTCTTATTTATCAAAGTTTTTTACTTTAAAAACTGGAGACATAATATTCACTGGTACTCCGAAAGGTGTAGGTCCTATTAACATTGGAGATAGACTTGAAGGTTATATTGAAGATAAAAAATTACTTGATTTTGAAATTAAATAATTATAAAATAACATTTACCCTTTTCATCCTAAGCTTAGCTTTCACGCTTAAAGCACAAAATTCTGACCCCTACACTTTCCCAATACGTCCAAATAAAACAAATTTCTTATCCGGTACAATGGGAGAATTACGTTCCTCTCACTTTCATGCTGGTATAGATATTAAAACGGGTGGAAAAATTGGAGAAGCTGTTCATGCAACTAAACGAGGATATATAACCCGAATAAAGGTTTCTACTGCAGGATATGGAAATGCATTGTATATGCTTCATCCTGATGGTAACACTTCAGTTTATGCTCATTTACATGAGTTTGATGAGGAGATCCAGAAATACGTAAAAGAAGAACAATACAAACAACAAACATTTGAAATCGAATTATTTCCTGAACCTTATCAATTTTCCTATAAAACTCAGGAAGTGATAGGTGTTTCTGGTAATACAGGAGGTTCAATGGGGCCTCATTTGCATTTTGAAATTAGAGATTCTCAACAAAGAGTTTTAAACCCACTACATTACGGTTTTAAAGAAATTAGAGATAATATCCCTCCTATTTTACAAGGTTTTGTCATTAGGCCAATGAATGAAGATTCAAAAGTTGAAAATGAATTCAAAAGGCAAAATATACCCTACAATAGAACGGGTTTTAATTATACAGTAGAAGATACAATTAGTGCAATAGGTAAAATTGGATTAGAACTATGGGGCCATGATAAATTAAATGGATCCGCAAATAAAAATGGAATTAGCATAATTGAAGTGAATGTAAATAATGAACTTCAATACAGACAGAATATTGATGTGATGAGCTTTGGCTTACAACGCCATATTTTGGTTCATTACCCATATGATGTAAAAGTAACATCAGGGGCACGGTATCATAAGCTTTATGTTGATGATGGAAATAGCCTAAAATATTATGATACCAAAAATGAAAACGGCACGCTAAATATTAAAAATGGAGAGGTGTATAATATTAGCATAAAAATGTTAGACCCGTATGGAAATACTAGTAAGCTTGAAATGGTAATCAAAGGAGAGCAAGCTAGGAGCCGATTAGATAAATCGATTGATTTTGAATTAGATGAGTTGGAATACATGGTAGATGATGATTATCTAAAAATTTATGCTCAGTCCAATTGTAATGATGATGCAGAAGAATTGAATCTCAACTTCGATAAAAAAATCAAAAGCATAAACCCTTCTTATTATTTAGATAGCGTGGCAGTTTATATTTGGAGTTTAAAAAAAGGTATACCTACCTCAATTTTAAATTGTGAAAAAGGAATGTCAATCAATCCAATTAAACAAATTGTTCCATATAGCGAAACTTCCATTTCAGAATCAAATATGGATATTAGCTTCAGTAAATACTCATTATTTGATACCATTTACTTTCAAACAGATTATGAAATCATAACTAAGGACTCACTAGAAATATTTTCATTGAATCCTAGAACTTCACCTTTAAAGAGTTATATAGAAATAGAATTGAGTCCTCAATTAAATCACTATGATGAAGAGAAAAGTCATGTTTACAAAACAGATGATACTGGGAACTTCTCATTTGAAGGCGGAGAATGGAATAATGGTAAATTAAAGTTTAGTACAAGAGAATTAGCGAATTATACCATTTTATCTGACACTGCTCTACCTACTATTAAACCAAATGGAAATCTTAGTTATATTATTATAGATAATTTATCAGGAATAGCATCTTATGAAGCTCATTTAAATGGAGAATGGATTCTTATGAAATATGAGCCAAAAGATGATTTAATATGGGTTGAATGGCCAGACACACCGATTGAAAAAAACGGTGAATTTGTGTTAAAGGTCATTGATAATGCTGGAAACGAAACAGAATATATCACTAAATTATAAATACTATGGACTTAAATATAGGAGATAAAGCACCTGATTTCAATGCCAAGGATCAGGATGGAAATGAAGTTAAATTAAGTGATTTCAAAGGTAAAAAAGTAGTTTTATACTTTTACCCTAAAGACAATACACCGGGTTGCACGGCTCAAGCTTGTAATTTGAGAGATAATTATGAAGCCTTACAGGAAAAAGGTTATGTAGTTCTAGGTGTAAGTCAAGATTCTGAGAAATCACATCAAAAATTTATAGAAAAGCAAAACTTGCCTTTTCCGTTAATTTCAGATGGAGATCACACAGTGCATAATTTATATGGTACTTGGGGCGAGAAAAAAATGTATGGTAAAACCTATATGGGTACATTAAGAACCACTTTCATTATTGATGAAGAAGGTAATATTGAAGACATCATTAATAAAGTAAAAACAAAAGAACACACAGCACAAATTTTAAAATAATAATCAATGGCAAGTCAGGCAAACATTCCAGAACTGGAAAAAATAGCTTCTCAGGTTAGAAGAGACATCGTTAGAATGGTACACGCAGTTAATTCAGGTCATCCTGGAGGATCTTTGGGATGTACTGATTTTTTTGTGGCTTTATATTTCCACATATTAAAGCACAATAAAGACTTTAATATGGACGGAATTAATGAAGACATTTTCTTTTTGTCTAATGGTCACATTTCACCGGTATGGTACAGTGTTTTAGCAAGAAGTGGTTACTTTGAAGTTTCAGAATTAAGCACCTTCAGAAAAATTAACAGCAGACTTCAAGGCCACCCTACAACAGAAGAAAAACTTCCAGGAGTTAGAATTGCATCTGGATCATTAGGCCAAGGATTATCTGCTGCATTGGGCGCTGCTCAGACCAAAAAGCTCAATAATGATGATCAATTAGTTTATGTATTAATGGGTGATGGAGAGGTACAAGAAGGGCAAATCTGGGAAGCTGCCATGTATGGAGCCCATCATAAAGTGGATAATATAATTGCTACCATTGATTATAATGGACAGCAAATTGATGGCCCTATATCAGAGGTAATGGACTTAAAAGACCTGAAAGCAAAATGGCAAGCTTTTGGATGGGAAGTTATTGAAAGTGAAGGTAATGACATGTCTGAAATCATTAAATCATTAGAACATGCTAAAAGCCTTACCGGAAAAGGTAAGCCTATTCTAAATCTAATGAAAACCGAAATGGGTTATGGTGTAGATTTCATGCAAGGCACACACAAATGGCATGGTGTTGCTCCAAATGATGAACAACTTACTGATGCACTATCTCAATTAGAAGAAACATTAGGAGACTATTAAAATATAAAATTATGCGTTAGGAAAATTTCCTAACGCATCTTTTAATGAAAATTAAATATACCATATCGTTCATATTTTTACTCTTTGTGATCCATTTTGCAAAAGCACAGAGAGTAGAGCAGAGTATTCCTGAAAAAACAAGAATATTATTTCTTTTTGATGCATCAGGTAGTATGTTGGCTCCTTGGGGAAATGAACTACGTATCGATGCTGCAAAAAGAGTATTAACAGACTTAGTAGATTCTCTTAGAGTAAATGATAAGGTAGAATTAGCTCTTAGGCCATATGGCCATTTAACACCTGCCAAAGAAAGAAATTGTAAAGATACTAAACTGGAAATCCCTTTTGGCCCAGATAATAATGATGATATAATTAATCGATTAAAATACATCTATCCTAGGGGAACCACTCCTATTGCCTATTCATTAGAGCAATCAGCCACAGACTTTCCACAAGATGATAATTATAGGAACATCATCATAATTATAACAGACGGTATAGAATCATGTGATGGTGATCCTTGTGCTGTTTCATTAGCACTACAAAAGAAAGCCATATTCCTTAGGCCCTTCGTCATTGGTTTAGGAATGGAAGAAAAATTTGAAGCCGAATTTGATTGTTTAGGTGAGTATTTTAACGCTAAAAATATTAATGCCTTTAGAAGTGTTTTAAATGGAATCTTAAACCAATCCTTAAGTAAAACTACTGCAAGTGTTGAGCTATTAGATGAAAAGAATAGGCCGGTAGAAAAAGATGTAAATGTCTCTTTTATTAATACTTTTACTGGTATATCTGAATTTGACTTTATTCACTTTAGAGATAAAAATGGTAAACCTGATACCGTGGAAGTTGATCCAGTTTTGAGTTATGATGTAGTGGTGAACACTGTTCCTCCTGTTGTAAAACGAAATGTATATTTAAAAGGCGGTACACACAATGTAATTAGAATAAAAAGCCCCCAAGGATCCTTAAGAGTAAACCAAGATAATTCTTTTGAATACGATAAAGACGTTCAAGTAATTATTAAAAGATCTTCCGGAAGCGAAATCGTTAATACTCAAGCTATAAAGGCAGAAGAGAAATATTTAATCGGGAATTATGACATCGAAATATTAACCTTGCCAAGAATTAACATTAAAAACATCAACATTAGTCAAGGTAAAAAAAGGAATATCAACATTCCAGCACCAGGTAGAATCAATATCATTTATAGTAGTAAAGGTAAAGGAAGCTTATATTCAGTAGATGAAGACGGAAGGCAAACCTGGATTAAAAAATTAGATTTAGATGGAGGAAAAACCAGTTTTGGTATACAGCCAGGAAGATATAAATATGTTTACCGCTCAGATAGAGCTATGGGAAGTAAATACACTCAAATAAAAGAATTTGTAGTAAAATCAGGACAAACCCTTAATATTAAAATATACTAATAAGAGTAAAATGGCAGAAACTAAATTTACGTTTACAGAAAAAAAAGATACTCGCTCTGGTTTTGGTGATGGTCTTTTAGAAGCAGGCAAGAAAAATGATAAGGTTGTTGGCTTATGTGCAGATTTAATTGGATCTCTGAAAATGGGAGCATTTCAAAAGGAATTTCCTGACAGATTTTTCCAAACAGGTATTGCAGAAGCTAACATGATGGGGCTTGCGGCTGGAATGACAATTGGAGGGAAAATTCCTTTTACCGGAACATTTGCCAATTTCTCTACAGGAAGAGTATATGATCAGATTCGTCAATCTATCGCTTATTCTGAAAAGGATGTGAAAATATGTGCATCTCATGCAGGAGTAACTCTTGGGGAGGATGGAGCAACTCACCAAATTTTGGAGGATGTAGGAATGATGAGAATGCTTCCTAATATGACTGTTATAAATCCGTGCGACTACAATCAAACTAAAGCGGCTACTTTAGCTATAACAGATCATGAGGGACCTGTATACTTAAGATTTGGTAGACCTAAAGTTCCTGTATTCACTCCTGCAGATCAAAAATTTGAGATTGGAAAAGCAATAAAAATGATTGAGGGTTCAGATGTTACTATTTTTGCTACCGGTCATTTAGTATGGGAAGCTGTTGAAGCTGAAGCAATTCTAAGAGAAAAAGGTATTAGTGTTGAACTAATTAATATCCATACAATAAAGCCTCTAGATGTGAAAGCTATTTTAGAATCTGTTAAAAAGACTGGCTGCGTGGTTACCGCTGAAGAGCATCAGAAAAACGGTGGTTTAGGGGATGCTGTAGCGCAAGTATTAACAGAACAATTACCAAGCCCACAAGAATATGTTGCTGTGAATGATAAGTTTGGAGAAAGTGGAACTCCTGCTGAATTAATGAAAAAATATGGCTTAGATGCTGAACATATTGTTTCAGCAGTAGAAAAAGTTATAAAAAGGAAATAATACCGATAATCAAAGCCTGTTATATGAAAAATATAGCAGGCTTTTTAATTTCTAATTATGGTAATCAGAATTGTTAAAATGACCTTTAAAGAAGGAAAAGTTGATGATTTTCTTGAAATATTCAATAAATACAAATCAGCAATTCGCAATCAGAAAGGTTGTAATCATTTAGAGCTTTGGAGAGATAAAAATAATACCAATACCTTCAGTACTTACAGTATATGGGACTCAGAAGAATATTTGAACAATTATAGAGGTTCAGAAATATTCGGTTTGGTATGGCCAGCTACAAAGGCACTGTTTTCTGAAAAACCACAAGCTAGTACTCACATTCAAGAATATAAATTAGATTAGATTATTTTTTCCTCTCAATCGTATACTGTACTAAATCCATTAATGATTTACGATAGTTCGAATCTGGAAAGTCTTTAATGATTTTCATCGCTTCATCATAATAGTTATGCATTACCTCAGTTGCATAGTCTATCCCATTTTTTTCCTTAACAAAAGACACCACCGTTTTTACAGTGGAATTCTTCTCACTCTTATTCTTGATTAACTTAAGAATTTGTTTTTGTTCGGATTTATCAGAATTGTTTAAAGCGTAAATCAAAGGCAGAGTCATCTTCTTTTCTTTGATATCAATTCCTAATGGTTTCCCTATTTCATTAGTACCATAATCAAATAAGTCATCTTTAATTTGAAAAGCCATACCCACCTTCTCACCAAAGAGTTTCATTTTCTCACTTACTTCATCATCCTTAATTACAGAACGACTTCCAACTGCACAGCATGAAGCAATTAAAGATGCCGTTTTTTGTCTAATAATATCATAATAAATATCCTCTGTAATATTAAGCTTTCTAGCCTTTTCAATTTGAAGTAACTCTCCCTCACTCATTTCTCTCACGGCCTCGGAAACAATTTTAAGCAAATCATAATCCTCATTATCTACAGATAATAGTAATCCACGAGACAAAAGATAATCACCCACCAGAATAGCGATCTTATTTTTCCATAATGCATTGATTGAGAAAAATCCTCTACGATAATTAGCATCATCCACAACATCATCATGAACAAGAGTAGCCGTATGCAATAATTCAATAAGGGCAGCACCTCTATAGGTAGCCTCATTTATTTCACCATGTACGCCTGCAGAAAGAAAAACAAACATAGGACGCATCTGTTTTCCTTTCCTCTTTACAATATAACCCATGATTTTATCAAGCAAATAAACCTTACTTTTCATGAACTGACGGAATTTTATTTCAAATTCAGCCATTTCATTTTTTATGGGTGATTGTATTTCTCTAATTTTACTACTCATGAGTGTGCAATATTACTACCAAATGAATATCTAAGCAATGCAATCAAACAAAATGATTCAAGAAAATATAATTATTAATAGTTCGCTTCACGAAAAGCCAATTACTGCAGATATTAAATATATTCCTTCTAAGGATAAGAAACCGTTAATACTTTTTGTTCACGGTTTTAAAGGATTTAAAGATTGGGGAGTATTCAATCTTTTTGCTAATGAAATGGCTAATAGAGGATTTATTTTTATGAAAATAAATTTAAGTCATAATGGAACTACTCCGGAAAATTTATCAGATTTTAAAGATCTGGAAGCCTTTGGAAATAATAACTTCACTATTGAATTACATGATCTAAAAGATAGTATAGATTATTTATATTCTGAGAATAATATAATCCCAAATGACGAAATTGATTATAATCAATTAAACCTGGCTGGGCATAGCAGAGGTGGTGGACTGGTTATATTAAAAGCCAGAGAGGACGATAGAATCAAAAAAGTAATAACTTTAGCAGCTATTAGTGATTTAAGCAAAAGATGGCCTGAGAGCTTCTTAAAAGAATGGAGAGACAAAGGAGTTCAATACATAGAAAATAAGAGAACAAATCAGCTTATGCCACTTTATGTTCAATTATATGATGACGTTTTAGAGAATCCTGATAGATTATCAATCCCCAATGCTATCAAAGAAATGAAACAGCCTCTTTTAGCTTTTCATGGAACAAAGGATGAGACACTACCAATTGAAATGGCTTATCAAATAAAAGAGATGAAACCAGATACAGAATTAATAATATACGAAAATGAGAATCATGTGTTTGGAGCAGCTCATCCATGGAAGGAGAATAAACTTCCACAAACTTTCGAAAATATTTTGAACGAAATAGAGAGATTTTTAAAGTAAAAAAAGCTGCTCAGTTTTGAGCAGCTTTTTTATTTGATTTCTTACCTGTTTTAACATCAATTATTGAAGTATAATCTTCTATGGTTTCAGAATCATTTTTAAGTATTCCTGGTGGCCTGACTACTTCAATTTCATAAGTAGAAACCCATTTTACCTTTCCGTTTGCAATCGATTCTTTCAGGACAATTTCATTTGAAGCCTTATTAATTACAGCATACTTCAATATATCATTTCCTGACTTATCGCCTACATTATCATTGAACACCGCCAAAATGAACTCTTCATTTTCATTTAAAATAAGTTCATCTGCTTCATGCTCAAAATACTCTTGCGCTAATTCCTTATAGGAATCATCTGATTGAGATGCCATATTTTTATTGGTACAAGCAAATGCCAATAATACAAATGCTATACTGTAAATATATTTCATTATTGTTTTATAATTCTTCTTGTGAATAATTTACCCTTTGCATCAGACATTTGGAATAAATATATACCCTGTTTTAAATCTGAAACATCAATTTGGTTCAAATCAGAAATATTTATTTGTTTAACCAAAACACCTTTTGAGCTGTAAATCTTTAATGAACTAATATTATTAGCTTTTGATATATTAATAATATCATTTACTGGGTTAGGATAGATATTAAATTCAGCATTTATCTGCTCAGCATTTGAAGTAATGAGTCTTTCTTCAGCTGTGGATGTAAATACCTGATTATTAATATATGAATTTATCTTTAAGTCATTTATTCCTGCTTGATCATAATCAAATTCAATAATTCTATTACCATCTTCTTCAGTAAAAGTTCTATCATCCGTATAGACTACTTCAGAATTAAATAGAACTTCCACCTTATCAAATGGCTCATTATTTTCGATTTCAATAGAAACAGGATATACATTTCCATTAACTGAAGATTCAAAATTATAAATCTCAGGAGTTACATCAATAGATTTTATATTAAATCTTGTTGAATTATATTCCGTTCCATCAACTAAGCCAGTAATTTTAAAATACGCTCCATCAAAAGTTACGAAATTCGTCAATGAAATAGTATTGTTCCCTACAGTTGGGTTATCAATTTTTGCTATTTCAAAATCATTTACTAGAATCCTAACTTCATCATAAGCAACTGGAAGATCCAAACTTAATTCTGCCTTACCATATCCCAAATAATCAAATTGACTTATTTTTAATGTAGTGGCAGCTAACTCACCTAATTTGGCAGACCATATCCCTCTTCCGTGAGTCCCCAGTACAACCTCATCATCAACAAGCTTCATTGACCAAATAGAAACAGAAGGTATCTCATTCCTAATATTCCAGCTTTGTCCACCATCTAAAGATTCATAAAGACCAATTTCAGTACCTACCCAAATAATATCTGTATTGAAAGGCATGACTAACAAACTATGAACAAAAACATCTGGAAACCCTCTATCACTTTCACCATTATTACCTTCGAATCCGGATATATCATTCCATGTAGCGCCCAAGTCTGTAGTTTTTAAAATCTTTGGAAATCCAGCGATACTAAAAAGTGCATAGGCAGTATTTTCATCAGTTGGATGGGTATATATTCCAGTATAAAAAGCACTTGGATCATTTTCATAATTATTTACAGGATTGTAAGTTTCTCCTCCATCTGTTGATACAAATAAATTTAATACGCCTTCTGCCATACCAGCACCTGCCCATACAATTTGATCATTTGCTAGTGATACCTCAACATCACTGGCACTAGCTGTACCTCCCCATAAATCGCTATCGATAGTTTTCATCGTCCATGATTGACCAAAATTTGTACTTTTATAAACTCCAGCCTCACCAATTGCATAAATCACATCAGGATCTGTTGTTGAACCTGCAAGACGAGTAATAAAAGGGCCATCAGTAACTCCTGTGTTAGCAGGTGAAAATGATACGCCACCATTAGTAGATCTTCTTAATCCATTAAATTGAGATCCACCTATAACCTTGTTTGGATCAGTCGCATGCCATATTACTTCAAAACCATCTCCTCCTATTTTAAAATCATATTCATTTGTCTCATCTACATCGGATCCACTTGATATATAAGTTCCGTTATCTTGCATCCCACCAATATACTGTTCTTCTCCTGGTTTTTTATCAGCTCCATAAAATTGAGAAGTAACATAACCAGATTCTTTTTCTACAAATGTTTCACCATTATCTGTCGAAAATCCAAATCCACCATCATTACCGTTAATAATCATGAAAGTTTCATTTTCATCATCGGTTTTTATAAAAGTGAGATTATGATGATCTGGATGTAGATTATTAGTATTTTGGTTTTCCCAGTTTCCATAAGCATCATAAACTGCTGAAGTTGTAGATAGTGCTAAATCTTGTTGACCATAGTTTAATCTGATAGTGGAGTTCGGTATATTGGAAGGCTCCCATGTTGCTTCTTCTGATAGTACAGGCCAGAAATAATACATATTTGCATACTCTACTCCGCCATTAATACCTATATTTTGATTTGGAGAATTTGCATCATAAGTAATATCATGTATGTAAAAATATTCACGAGCATTGCTTAAAGCATCATCTGATTCACTTCTTTTATTCAAATTAAAAACACCATTGTTCTCCTGATCTCTAAAAGAGACCATCAGTTGTCTTTGATTCTCAGTATCCCAAACTTCAAAAGGAACATCTACATAATCTTGATATGTATAATCAGAAATAGGTACTCCTGAGGTTTCACCTTCTGGAATAGTAAATCTATGTGCTTTCTGTGTATTATCTCCTCCAAACCTTATTTCAACAGTTACAGGATTATTTGATGGGCTATTTGAACCACTTGAAACGTCTATTGTACCTGCATTGAATTCAGCACCAAATGAAACAAAGGCAACTAAATCAGCCCCCTCAATGTCTACCCCTTTAAATGTACTCTCACTTGATAAAGCTGGATCTATATTAAATTTTCCAATACTAACTCCCCCAACGAAAACCTCATTTTCGTCATATGGGTTTACTGCAATACTGTTATCATACCAACCCTGGTTACCGAGGAAAGAATCATCATAACCTTCCTGAGACCTTACTCTGTACCAATTCTCACCTTTATCTCTACTTAAATAAAGAACTGTTGCAGGTGTTTCAGACCCTGCTATGCTTTGATAAGTAGAAGTATAAATAAAATTAGGATTGGACGGAGATATAGCTATTTCAAACCTTGCACCACCATTTATTCCATTTGATGACAAGTTCCAAGTATCACCAGCATCAACTGATTTAACAATCCCAAGACTATTAACTGCTGCATATTGGATATTAAAATCTAACGGGTCTACCTGAAGGTCTTGCACTGACCTTGTATTATTGCCAATTTGAGAAGTATATTTCTCCACCCAAGTTTCACCCCCATCTAATGATTTAAAAATTCCCTCATTCGTAGCTATGACAACAATATCTGAATTTGAAGGGTCAATTTTAATTCTATTTACAGACTCAAAGTCATTATTATTAACAGTCGAAGGCAACAAAAACCAATTCTCCCCCCTGTCCTCAGATTTGTAGATACCATCACCTCTTACAAATGTTGAATTACCAGCAAACACCTCTCCAGTACCAACGTAAAGAATATCTGGATTTGAAGGAGATTGAGCAATTGAATTAGTTGATAAGTTTGGAATATCAGGAGATAAATTAGTCCAACTGTCACCACAGTCAGTAGTTTTCCAAATGCCTCCACTAGCTGCTCCAGCGATCCAAGTACAGTTGGAATTATCTTCTGGATCTACAGCTATTGCTCTAGTTCTTCCTCCAACATTACCGGGGCCTCTAGATATAAATTCTGCATCTAAGGATCTGATTCTTTTACTTCTTAGGTCAGCCTTTGATTTTTCTAATTCTTGATACCTATATCCTTTTGTATAAGATGATGACTCTTCATTTATTCTTTTTGATATTGAATTATAATATTCAATAAATCCATCTGGTTTCATGTATTCATCTTTTCCAGATTTTATTTTAGTCTTTTTTACTGACCACAATGATTCACTATCATAATTAGAAATTTGGTCTAGTTTAGAAGAATGTTGGATATAAACAAATAAAACTCCTAACGATAAGAGTAAGATAATGGGGGTTAGATAATTATTTCTCATTAAGATTATGTTTTTTACAAAACTACTACAAAATATTACATCATAAAATTCCCGATGAATTAAATTCTTAGCTAAACAAAAAAATCAAATTAAATCTCATTAACCTGTTAAATTATCAAATTACAAATTCTATTACGCTACAGATGTATGAATTTTCTACTAAATGGATAAAATATCCAGTTATCAATTGATCTAAACAAAGAAATAGAATAACGTAACCCATGGAAAGTAAATTAGAAAAATATACTATTAAGTATTAGGTATAATTATTAAGTATTTTACATGAGGTTAACATTATAAACTATTACTAAATGATGTAATTAAACTTAACAGTATGTCTTTCTAATAAGATAAAGAAAAAAATAATTATGACTTTATATGTCAATCTGATATAGCTCCAAAATATGCAAATTTGATAAACTATCTTTCCACTTAACACATAGAATTCAAGACAAGATTAGGATAAAACCGAATTCCATAACTTTTAGTACTGTTATTAATAAAAGTAGAACTACAATTGAAAATTGAATCAAAGAAAAAAGTTATGGCTCTAAGAATGCAAAAAAGATTTTACATACTTTTAAATGATTAAAGAATCAATTAATAATCAAAAGATTTAAAAAAACCTGTGAAGAAAACTCCACAGGTTTTTTAAATATATTTAAACGCTCTAAACTTAATTTGCCTGAGTTAATTAAAGCAAATTTTGTTTGCCAGTTTGCTACTCTGTAGGTCCAGCAATTACTTTAAATGAAGTAAGAGAACCTAATAATACTTCTTCATCACCAGAAGTAATTGAAGTCAATTCTACATTTAATTCAGTAGGTGTAGCGCCTTCTTCAATCCAAGCTTCGTCAATATCTAAAACAATTTCACTAGAAGTTTCACCTTCAAATATTTGAAGAACACCTCCAGTTTTATCTGCTAAAGGAATTGGAGTACCATTAGCATCTGTAACAGAATAACCAATAGTTACATCATCTTCAGCAGCAGCTGTTAAATCAACATCTATAAAGAAATTTCCAGCACTACTAATTTCTACTTCTTCACCTTCAACTGTTAAATTAGCCTGCTTTGTATTATCTGATATATATATAACAGACTGACCTAATTCTAGTGAATCAGGAGCTAACTCTACAGCTGCAGATTTAGTACCAGTAGTCAGAATGTTATTTAATGTAATAGAAAAGTCTCTAACACCATCTAAAGATGTATTATCATTTAACAAAATTTGTACAAAGGCTTGAGTTTCACCAGCTGGAAAAGTTAATACATTAGTTGGATTTAATACCTCAAAGTCAGTACCTTCTACAGCTGTTCCATTCACTACATTAAAGTCAGCAGTTGTTTCAAAAATATTTCTTTCGGAAATATTTATAGGCAAAAACAAAGTATCTCCTCCAGAAACATATTGATTTTCAGTTAACCTTAAAGTGTCTTGACCAACACCTAAAAACTCATTAACTGTTTCTACTGAGAAAGTAACTGATCCTTCTAGTCCAACATCATTTGAAACTTGAACTGTATAAGTTCCCTCGTCTTCAGCTACAATCGATACAAATTCACCCCCTCTACCAGCAACTTCTTGTAAAGTAGCGTTTCCGTCACCAGAAACTGACCAGCTATAAGATTCGTCTATCGTATAACCTTCTACATTGAATGTTCCTGCTTCATAAGTTAAAATTGATCCTGGACCAGAAATCAAAAGATTCTCTCCAGGTTTGAAACTAATCTGCTCCTCTTCTGAATCACAAGAAACAAAGCCAAGTGATAAAAAGAATAAAGCAATAAAGAATATATTATTTAATTTTTTCATAAATTTCTAATTAATCTAAGTCCCAAAATAAGTTAGTGTCATAAGCATCTGAACCAATATTACTTGCTGCATTTTGATAATTAGCACCGTTCAGATTTTGTTCATCTTGAGGATATAGCCTACGATTCAAAATGTTTGAAACGTCAACAAAATTCACAGCAGGATCAATCTCAACTAAGTTGGCAGCAGGCAAACTTTCTAAATCCAATCTCCTAATCTCAGCCCATGATTGCCATCCCTCGTAATACATAGCTATGTATTTCTGAACCTTTAAATTATCTTCTGTGTATGGATTAGCAGCAATGTAATCACCAATAGCATTCCCATCAGTAATATTCCAATAATTCATACTTGCTGTGATTGCTTGAGCATAATAATCAGCAGCTGAACCACCAATCCATCCATTTGATGCAGCTTCAGCCAAAATAAAAGATGTTTCAACAAACCCCATTAAAGTACCTGGGAAATCGGCAGCATATACTTGAGGATTTAATTGTGAAACAGCATCTCTACTGATACCTGCAGCAACTGCACTTGTAACTCCATAAGGAAGCCCCTCAAAAGTACCTGTATTTGCTGCTGGAACGAAATATTCTCCAATACGAGGATCCCCTAATCCATTCAATAATTCAATAAAGTTCTCTGTAGCACAATAATCTTGACGACCGTTTACCACATAAGAAACATATAATGGATTAACATTAGGTTGTGCAGTTATATATTGAATAGCTGCGTTATCAGCATTCGATTTCATTGCACCTTCCGCTGCAGCAGAAATAGTTTGTTCAGCTAAAGATGGATTTACATCTGACAATCTAATTCCAATTCTTAATAATAATGAATTACCAAATTTTTGCCATTTAGACAAATCCCCATCAAAAATTACATCTCCACCAGGGAAGCCAGGAGCAGACGGATCAATAGCAGCAACTGCGCTTGAAACAGAATCAATCAATGCAGAATAAATTAATTCCTGATCTGAATAAGCTGGAGAAGGTATATCAACACCTTGCAAGGCTTCTTCAAATGGAATATCACCATAAATATCAACCATTGAATGATACGCCCAAGACTGTAATATTGTAGCGACTGCATTTTGATTTATGCCTTGTTGGCCTTTATCAATTGTTGTATTTACTTTTTTTATCTCCTGCAAGTCATTAATTGCAGTGTAAAAATCAGACCAAAATGTATTATTTGTGTTGGCTCTGAATTGATATCTTGTTTCATCAGAGTACTCGTTTTGTGCCCAATACTGTGATACTGTCATACCAAAAGCTACATTATCGAAGCCTCCGTATAATCGATTACCTAATTGACGTTCTGCTGAAGTTAAAAGGTATTCAACAGGTACCTCAGTAGGTCTATTAGGATCTTCATTAATCTCTGTAAGATCTTCGCAAGATGTAGCGAATACTAATACAGCGAATAATAAGATATATAGTTTATTTAAATTCTTCATGTTTCGACTTTTTAATTATTAAAATCCTAAACTTACTTTAAAACCATAAGATCTTAAACTTGGAAGTGCACCACCTTCAAGTCCTTGAATATTACCTGAATTAGTAACATTTTCTGGATCAAGGTGTGGTATTTTTTTAGAAATAATTGCTAAATTTCTTCCTTCCACAGCAAGATTAATTTTAGTAAACGGAGTATTCCCAATGATGCTGTTTGGTAATGAATAGCTTAATACAACTTCTCTCAATTTGACAAAACTTGCATCATACACATGAGCCCCTCCTAATCCAAAATGGCCTTGGAAAAATGAAATAGGGTCTATAACTGTAGTATTTTCCTCGCCTCCTTCGGTTACACCATCTGCTATTAATCCAACCTGTCTTATGTTTCCTTCCACAGTTTCTTGTGTCATTCCTGAGTATTTTGCAAATAGATTTGTTACTGAATGCAATGCTCCTCCCTTCTGAAAATCAACTAAAAAGCTAAGATTAACTCCTTTATAATTAAAGCTATTTCTTACTCCTCCTGTAAAATCAGCTAATACAGAGCCTAATGCTACTGGGCTACTAGTGGCTAAATAATTACCATTTGAACCAATAACTTTTCTTCCATTATCATCTCTTAGGAAATCATTTCCGTAGATTGTTCCATATCTTTCTCCCACTCTAGCATCTAAACTCACTACGCCAAATAGTTCATTAGCTAAACGGTAATTATCAATCCCTTCTGCTAATTCTTCCACTCGGTTATCATTTTTAGCCCAGTTAACTAAGACATTCCATTGAAAGTCATCGGCTTGAATAACTGCTCCTGAAAGGCTTATCTCTGCTCCTTGATTTACCATTCTACCTGCATTAATAATTTGTGCATTATAACCAGAGGCAGCTGAAACATCTACTTCGAAAATTTGATCAGTTGAAACATTATTATAATAGGTTGCATCAAAAGTTAGCCTATCATTTAAAAACCTTAACTCAGTTCCAATTTCATAACTGTTTGTTTGTTCTGGTCTTAAATTTGGATTATTTAAAGTCCCTGGCAATGAATACGCTGGATTAACACCAAAATTTTGACCTGGAGCATATACAGTTGATATTCTATATGGATCTGTGTCATTACCTACTTGTGCAACACTACCTCTCAACTTACCAAATGTGAAAATATCTCCACCGTTTAAGGCATCTAGCTCTGAGAAAATAAAGGTACCACTAACAGAGGGATAGAAATATGAGTTATCTCCATCTGGTAAAGTAGAGGAAACATCATTTCTTAAGGTAGCATCTAGGAATACTAAATCTTCGTATCCCATAGTTAAGGAAGCAAACCAACTATTTATTTGTCTTTCAGAAGTGAAATCTGAAAGTACATTTCTATCAATAGAATTTTCTAAATTGTAGAAACCTGGAACACTTAAGCCTCCTTGTGTTTGCCCGTAGTTTCTATTATACTTATCCATTCTGATGTTACCTCCAATGAATGTAGATAAAGAAATTTGATCATTTATTTCACCATCATATTTTAACATCATATCCATATTCGTTTCTGAAACTTGACGAACATCTTCACTGTAGAAAGACTGTCCTACAGATCCTTCTGCAACTCTTCCTTCTCTTCTATCAGTATAAAAATCGGTTAGCACTCTACCTGATAATGATAAATTTTCAGTGAAATCATAATTTAAACCTATATTACCAAATATTCTGTCTCTCCCATCATTTTGGAAATTTTCATTTCTAATCCAGTAAGGGTTATCGGCATAAAGTGGAAATGCTGTACTTTCACTTATTCTATTCCAAGACCTTTGTGCTCCTGTAGCTTCAACTTTATAATTTTTTAATTCATCAAAATCAAGCTGTCTCTGACCAAAGTGGTTAAATTGTACAATTAAATCACCATATCCCTGTTGCGGTCTTCCTAAAGCTCTTGATTGTACATAATTTACATTTGCATTCGCACTCAATTTATCTGTCAAAAAGTATGAACCATTAAAATTAACTGTGTTACGAGTCATTTCACTATTCGGCATAATACCTTTTTGATCTAAATTAGTAAAGGACATTCTGAATGAACCATTGTCATTTGCACCAGAAAAAGAAACATTGTTATTTAAAGTTACTTGAGTTTGATAGAAGTTTTTAATGTTATCTGGATGTGCTTCCCAAGGTGTTTCTTCTCCAAAATTTGGATGATCCTCATAATAACTATACCATTGACGAACAGGTCTTCCATCTAATTTAGGTCCCCAACTCTGATCAACAGCAAAACTAACTACATCTTGACCATTGCTATTCGTTGCAAATGGACCAAATCCACCACCATATTCATTCTGATATTCAGGTAGCACTAAAGGTGTAGCGAATGTGACTCCAGAGTTCACGCTAACACCAATACCTTTACCTTTTTTACCCTTTTTGGTAGTGATTATAATTACACCGTTAGATGCCCTGTTTCCATACAAAGCAGCAGCACTAGCACCTTTCAATACTGACATGCTCTCAATATCTTCTGGGTTAATATCCTGTGCAGCGTTACCATAATCATAACCACTAGCACCTCTTGATTGACCAGTAGTATTAAAGTTAGAATTATCAATTGGGGTTCCATCAACTACAAATAGTGGCTGATTATTACCTGCAATTGAATTTGCACCTCTAATTAAGATTCTAGATGATCCACCTAAAGCACCCGAGTTACCTCCAATTTGAACCCCAGCAATCTTACCTTGCAATGAGTTTACAATGTTAGTCTCTCCAGCTTTTATGATTTCATCTCCGCCAACTTCTTGAACAGAATATCCTAAAGACTTTTGTTCTCTTTCAATCCCTAAAGCTGTAACAACCACTTCACCTAGTTGTTGAACATCTGGCACCATTGTTACGTTGATTTGGGATTTAGATCCAATTGTCACTTCGGTTTTCTCATATCCAATATAGGTAAATACAAGTACCTCGGCATTTGATGGTAAAGGTAGTTTGTAATTACCATCAAGATCTGTAGTGATACCATTAGTAGTACCTTTCACAATTACATTTACTCCTGGTAATGGACCATTTTCATCCGTTACCGTACCCGATACTATTCTATCCTGAGCCCATGAATGTGAGGCAATCAGGAAGAAACTTAGCATAAGTAATAGTCTCTTCATCATATTATGTTTAGGTTATAAATTAGTTAGAACACTAATATATGTTTTATAAAAAGGAATAGACAAGAAATCTGGAGACAATTATTCAACCAAACGGTTATTGTTACAATTCTTCAACTAAATATTTAAAAGATCATATCAGTTTTTAGCATCTTCAACTAAAATATTAACATTAGGGTAATAAAATATTAATATTACCCCTGTTTTAATACTATTCATAGAGTTTACCTACTTAAGTATATAGCAATACTACTCAGTAAATAAGGTTAATTATTAAGTGAAAAATATAATGAATAATAAAGAAGGGCAATAGTATTATTTCAATTCCTCCTCTGTTTCTGGATTTACGAAGATAAAGCCACGAGCATCATTGCCTTCATGGAAGCGGACTTCCATTCCTATAATATACATTACATGTCCTTTATCTATATAGATAGGAATACCTTCAATTTCAAAAGTTTTATCTGATTCCTTAGCTTTATCAAATCCTAGCATGTAATTCATACCAGCAGCACTGCAACCTCCTCCTCCACGAACACCAACTCTTAATCCATAGCCTTCAGGAATATTTTTATTTTCCATTATATTCTTTACTTCCTTTAATGCCTCTTCTGATATTTTAACTGGAATCATAAAACTTATTTTTCTGAATTAACGGTTGAATAAAAGCAAAAGTTTGAATGATTTTATTGCTTTTATTTGACGCGAATTTAACTAAATTTGAAAATCAAAAAAGAAAATTTATGGAACCGATTTGGGACTTAATAAAAATCATCATCCCTGCTGGCATAGTCTTGTATGCAATGTATTTAACAGTTAAAACAATGCTTCAAAAGCAGAATGAAGCTAAGATCATAGAAATAAAAGCAAAAAATAAGGAAATCGTTCTACCTATAAGACTACAAGCTTATGAAAGAATGAGTCTATTCTTAGAAAGAATTTCACCAGATCAGCTTATAAAGAGAGTTCAGCAAAATAATCAAAATGTAGCTGAATTGCAGTATTTATTATTAAACGAAATTAGAGAAGAATTTAACCATAACCTATCGCAACAAGTTTATATGAGTGATGATGCTTGGAAAATTATTAGAAATGCGAAAGAGGAATTAATTATGCTTGTTAACCAATCAGCAAAAAGTTTGGATCCTGAAGCTAAAAGCATTGAGTTAGTTAAAAAGATTTACGAAGAATCTTTAGACAAAAATATTGACAGCATTGAGTATGGATTAAGCTTCCTAAAAAATGAAATCCATCAAGAATTTTAAGTTATTCTTCCTCAATTAATTCTATAAATTTCTGGATTTTATCGTTATCAATCGTTACTGATAGATCATAAAGTGCTATTTTCCATCCTTCGTTTGTCAATTCTAAAACTGCTGTACCTTTACATACTCCCATCCAAGTATCAAGCTTTTCATTAAGCCAAGCTACTTTTCCGTTTTCATAAAAATAAATATCTCTACTAGTGGCTGTAAATGACCATGCTGATTCTCTTTCAAAATACTCTTTAGCCCATACTGCCATTTCATCTCTAGTCCATTTCTCAGTTTTATCAGTTCCTAAATAAACCCCATCTTTAGTCATACTACCAAAAAACACCTCTTCATCAGCAGTAGCTGCTGCTTTATGCCAACTATCCATAAATTGATTTACTTCCGTTGTTTTCGTTTGACCAAACGAATCAACTGAGAAAAAAATAAAGATTAAAAGCAAAGTATATTTCATGTGATTTTTATCTTATTAAATTTTTAATTCAAGATAGATAAATCTTTATAATTTAATTGAATCAATTTAATTTTATTGTTGCCGCAAAAAAAGGAATACCAATTGGTACGAATCTGGCGATTTCGGTATTATAAATCAATCCTAGGTCGTATGATCCAAAATCGGTTAGCAATCGTCCCCCATATAATAAAAAAGTATATCTATCATTAAATTCGGTTGTAACATAAAATCCTTCTGACAAAACCATTAAACGTTTAGATATTCTTGCCATAGCTGACAAAGAATAAAACGGATTAATTCTTTCAACATCAGAAATAGTACCGAAATAAGCCGTTCCTGTCACGTTTAAATCGGGAATACCTACCGTAAAACCTGTATTAACAAAAGCACCTGCAGCCCCATCAAAAGAATCAACTAAGGTTACTGCAAATGCATCTACTCCAATTTTGTAATGTACATATTCGCCTAATTGTACTGTATATTTTGGATTTAAGTAAATTAAAGGAGCTCCTATAACCATTGTAAAAAAACTTGTCCCTACTCCTATTGAAAAATTTTCTGTTAATCCCCTGTGAAAAGTAAATGGATTATTTCTTATATAATTGACACCTTTTTCATAATTGAAAGCACTAGTTCCTATCATATATCTCATACTATTTAAATTACTATATGACTTTTCTGATAGGCCAAAATCACCACTATCCTCACCTAAAGACTCTACTTTTTTAATTCTTTGTGTTGGTACTCTCTTCGTATTACCCTCAAGAGTCTCAATTGTTAAAAAATCTTTATTTTGAGATAAAAAGTATCCTACTATCTCTTCTCCAGTTTTAGTATAAACTTTTATTCTTGATCTAGAAACTTCTTTATTATTTTCGATTTTTGGATCTTCTATTTGAGCATTAGACAGATTGGCTAATAACAATAAAAGTGAAAAAATAAGGTTGAGTTTTTTCATCTAAAAAATGATTAATAGTTCAATTATTGTAATTTTAACAAACGTTTAAATAATACAAGTATTATGGATAATCCACATAGAAACAGTCAAATTAAAGCAAATAATATTAGACTTTGGGTAGGTGTAATTAGTTTAATTGTTGCTTGGTCGCTTTTTATATATAAGAACTTATTACACGATTTATACTTAATTCTTATTGGAGCATTTACCTTATACACTCTTTTTGCGTATATACTAGTACCAATTCAAAAAAACAAAAAGTTGAGAGATTCGGATAATGAGTAAAAAAACGAATTATAAACAAGCTTTTAATAGAGCTATCAAAGTCTTAAATGATAGAAGACTTAGTAGTAAATTAGTTGATGAGGCTAAATCAACCTTAACTAGTAGAGCTGATAGATCAGAAAAAATAGCTAAGCTAAAAGGTAAATTTCAAACTCTCATTAGGCTTGTAAAAGAATACACAAAAGGAAATTACAGACAGATCTCAAAAAAAAGCATGCTTTACACCGTTGGTGTGTTAATATATTTTATTACCCCAACAGATGTAATTCCTGATTTCATTCCTGTATCAGGCTTTGTTGATGATGCTTCATTATTGATTTGGCTTTACAATCATTTAGGTAAGGAATTGAAACAATTTACAGCTTGGGAGAGTAAGCAAGAGAAAGCACATTAAAATGACAGAAACGATACAGGAAGAGAAAGAAAAAGTATTCTCTCAAGCATTGAATTACACTGAGTACAGAGCATTAATAAAATCATTACTAGCGGATAACAAAACTACCGGAGCCAATCATTCAGACGCCATGATAGGTTATACCTTAATGAATGATAAAAGAATGGATAGGCTTGACAAAACATTAAGCTTAGCAGATGAAATCATTCAGAAAGTAAAAAAATTAGACCGCATGAATTGGCTAGTTATAACTGAAGCATGGTGTGGAGATGCAGCTCAGAATATACCTTTAATTGCAAAATTGGCTGATTTAAATGATAATATCGATTTAAGATTTATCATGAGAGATGAGAATCCTCAAATTATGGATCAATATTTAACTAATGGATCAAGATCAATTCCCATAATTGTTTTTATGGATCAACATTATCGAGATCTTTCTACCTGGGGACCAAGACCTCAGCCTGTTCAAAATATGATCATGGATGCTAAAAACAATCATGATACAGAACAAGCTAAAGTGATTGAAAAACTGCATAAATGGTATGCGGTAGATAAATGTAAAACATTAATGGAAGAGTATAATAACATTATAAATAACTTTTAATATGTCGAAAACAGCACTAATTGCAGGAGCTACAGGATTAGTAGGAGGTCATTTATTAGATCAAATCTTAGAAGATGAGCAATATTCAAAAGTTATTGTATTAAGTAGAAGAAGCTTAGGCGGTGATGACGGAAAACTTAAAGAGTGCATTATAAAAGATTTTGACAAGTTAGAGGATCATATTAGTGAGCTTCAAGCTGATGATTACTTCTGTTGTTTGGGCACTACCATGAAAAAAGCCGGTAGTAAGGCAGCTTTTAAAAAAGTAGATTTTGAATATCCTGTAAGCCTAGCTGCAATTGCCAGAGAAAATAATGCTTCTTCTTTTCATCTTATTTCTGCAATGGGAGCTGATTCAAATTCATTTATATTCTATAATAAGGTAAAAGGTGAAACTGAGGATGCGATTAAATCAATGAAGCTAAATAAAGCATTTATCTACAGGCCTTCATTTATTGCAGGCGAAAGAACCGAAAAAAGAACTGCTGAAAAAGCTGCCCTTTGGTTTGCTGATAAACTTGACTTTATATTCTCAGGGCCATTGAAAAAATATGCTGCAGTTGATGCTTCAAAAATTGCAAGTAGTATGATAAAAATGGCTCACTCCAATAATTCGACTTTCAAAGTATTGTTGTCTGATGAAATCAATGAAATTGGATAAAAATGATTGCAGTAATACAAAGAGTTTCTGAAGCTTCTGTAAAAATTGAAAATGAAATCAAGGGAAATATTAACTATGGCCTAATGATTTTATTAGGAATTGAAGAAGACGATAATCAAGAAGATATAGAGTGGCTTACTCGAAAAATTATTAATATGAGGATATTTAATGATGATAATGGGGTCATGAATAAAAGTTTATTAGATGTAAATGGTGAGATTTTATTAATTAGTCAATTCACCTTGCATGCTAGTACAAAAAAAGGAAATCGCCCTTCTTACATCAAAGCCGCAAAGCCTGATATTGCTATTCCCTTGTATGAAAAAATGTTGAATGAATTAGACCAACAAATTACTACTGAAATTCAAAGTGGTGAATTTGGAGCAGATATGAAAGTGAGCTTAGTTAATGATGGACCAGTAACCATTATTTTGGATAGTAAGAATAAGGTTTGATTAACTGATTCATTTTAACAAAACAGGCAAAAGAATAAGGTCTGTTAAAACAGCGGTTAGCATACCAAAAGATAAAAAGAGCCCCAAATAAAAAGTAGTGGCAAATGATGAGAAAGTGAATAAAACAAAGCCTCCAATAATTAAGATTGAGGTGATTAAGATTGCTAAGCCAGCTGATCTTAAGGTTTTTATGATTCGCCAAATGGGTGAGCGTGCAGTTTGCTTTTTATAACTACCTAAAAAGTGAATAGTATCATCAACGGCTATACCAAAAGACACTACAAAAATAATAGCTGTTGTTAACTTTAAAGGCACTTCCATGAATCCCATCAGTCCTGCAGTTAATATTAGAGGAATTACATTAGGTATAAGACTAATCAATAGCATTTTAAAAGATTTGAAATAGATAGCGATAAACAATGCTATTATAAAAATTGCAAACACTAATCCCTTAATTAATTCAATGGATAAGTTCTCATTACTTTTATCAATTAAATAGGTGGTCCCTGTTAATTTAGTGTCTAATACCTTAGAATCAATATTGGATTTAATAAATTCTCTTAGCTTTTCATTCCGCTTTTGAGTAGCATTTGAACCCCATTCAGGAATAAATCCAGTGAACCTACCATATTTTAAGCTTGAATCTACAACATTATTTGCTATACCCTTCTGTAATAGAAATTTACTAGTGGATTTTTGCTTATCATAGTTTAATTCATTGGGTAATTTGTATTGATTGAATACTCCTCCATTTTCAATTTGATTAGCATATTTTACTAGCTCAAGAGGAGATACAACATTTTCAATTTTAAAGGAATCTTTTAAGTACTGTTCAATTTTTAACAACTCAACTAATACATCATAATTGAATATTGTTTCATTTTTATCAGCTGGATAAATAGCCATTTCCCATGGTTTTGAACCCCCGTAAAATCTATCCATGAAGGTAAAATCATCTCGAACCTGAGAATTTTTAGGTAAATCCTTCAATAGATATGCATCAGTTTTCAGTTTAAAAACCCCAAAAAATGATACTACTACAATCAATAAATAAACTAGAATAATAGCTCTTCGATTTTTTAAAATTTTAACGGTCCATTTTCTAAAGGGTAATTTAATTTGTTGATTTCGATAGTTCTTTCTAATTAATAAAGGACCGATTGCAAAATTGACAACAAAAGCTATTAAAACTCCGATACCGGCAAATAGTCCCAATTCATTTATAGGTTCAGTTGGTAAAACCAGTAAGCTAAAGAAACCCACTGCGGTGGTAATAGAGGTTAAAAGCGTAGCTGAAAACACTTTTTTAATAGATAACTTTAAACGTCTTATAAAATCCTGCTCTGGATTTTGTCGGTAAGCATTTATTAAATGAATGGCATCTGAGGTTGAAACAAACAATATAATAGGTGGAATCAATACGCTTAAAATACTGAGCTCCACTTGAAACATTGCCATAAATCCTAAAAGATAAATTAATGATGAAATGCTCATCATTAATGGTAGAAGCATAATGTTAAAAGAACGATAAATAAGTAAAAGTAAGAGGATAGTAACTCCTATCCCTGCAGCTAAGAAAATACTAAAATCCGATTTTATATGATCAACAAAACTCTGCTGAGCTACTAACTTCCCAACTATTCTATAATTGCTTAGATTATTTTCTTGAAGAGATACTTTCAATTTATTGAAGAATTGAAATTCTTCTTTGGGAGTAGTAAAATGTCTATGATTGAGCTGAATTATAGTGGATTGAGCATCATTGGAAATAAATTTAGAATATAAATCATGAGAAGATATTCTTATACTATCTCCCTTAAGACGTTTCTCATCATCAACATGGAGTAACGGAATTGCATTATAACCAAAGGGAGCTTTAATAATATGTTTTAGTTCAAAAAGAGATCGAGCGCTTTGAATCCCTTCAATGGAATCTATGGAATTCGTCCAATGTTCTAGTTTTTGCAAAAAAGATGATTGAAATATTGAAGGTGAATTTTGAATTGCTACTAGCAAGTAATCATTATCATATCCAAATTTTTCAACATGCTGCTCAAAAAATACTCTGTCCTCATTTCCCTCAGCAAAGAATTTTTCAAATTCAAAACTTACACTCAATTTAGGAAATTGCGAAATAAAAAATGCTAAACTGATAATCCATACCGCATATAGCATCACCCTAAATTCTTTATCCTTAAAATTATTATAGTAGTTGCTGATTATTTTTTTCAAAAAATTAAGGTTTTTGACTGATGCATTTAATAACGAGAAAAAGTGCAGAAACAGATTTAAAAATTATGGATTTCTATTTTCTACTGTATGTTTAGCTAATATTCTTTTAGATTCCTTTTTAACTAATGGATCTTTCCTCATATCCCAGATTACTGTTCTTGCTTTCTTCCCTGCTTCTTCAAGATCAACAATAGGTTGAGGATAATCTTTTCCGATCTCAATGTTAAGATCCTTCTGTTCAATGTAGCTTAATTTCCATGGTTCATGAATAAAGTTTTTGGGAACATCTTTTAACTCCGGAATCCATGATTTTATAAAATCACCATCAGGATCATGATCAATTGATTGTTTTACAGGATTATACATTCTGATAGTATTAATACCGGTAACCCCTGATTGCATTTGAAATTGCGGATAATGTATTCCAGGTTCGAAATCTAAAAACATCCTACCTAAATGCATAGCCCCTCTTTTCCAAGGTTGCCATAAATGGTAAGATAAAAAAGAAACCAGCATAGCACGCATTCGGAAGTTAAGATAACCCGTTGAGTTCACACATCTCATACAAGCATCTATTAGAGGAAACCCAGTTTCGCCCTCTTCCCAGGAAGTATATAAAATATCATTTTCATCCGTTCTAATTGAGTTGTATCCTCTATTAATATTTTCAAATTCATAGCGGTCTTCCATTTCAAATTTCTGTATGAAATGACAATGCCATCTTAATCGAGAAGCAAAATTATTTAAAGCACTTTTATTTCCATTCTCCTTGGCCTTCTTCATAGACTGGTATACCAATCTCATACTGACATTACCATATGCTAGATAAGGTGATAAACGGCTGCAAGAAGTTCTAGCAGCTGAAGGCTTACTAATATTTTTACTGTACTGAAAATGACGCTCTGAAAGAAACCCATTTAAATATCGTTTTGAATTTATGCTTCCACCTTTCTGAGTAACTCCAGCTTCTTTTTTAATTCCTAAATCCTTGGACGAATTAACTATTGGAACTTTTGATAAATCACTTATGTGAAGTGGATTAATTTCAGCAATTTGATTCTTAATTAAACCGCTTTCCATGAAAGCATACCATGCTTTAGACCAATTATCTCGATTTCTTCTACCCCTCTGTACACCAAATTGAGGAAACTCTTTCCAAACAATATTATGTTGGTTACAAAATTTCTTCACTTCTACATCTCGGTGGAAAGTCAGTTCTATCCCAGTCTCTTCATGGGATAGTAGATATTTGATATGATATTTCTCACTAATCTCATTTAAAAAATCTGTAGGTTTTCCATGAATTTGAATTAAATGAATATCATAGGTTTTTAGCTGATCGCTTAATTCAGCTAAAGATTCGGAAATAAATTGCCAATGCCGATTACTGTAATCCTGAGCAAATAACAATTCTGGTTCCCATGCATAAAAAATTAAAGTAGGTAATTGCAGTTCAGCTGCTTTTTGAAGAGGAGCATGATCTTCTAAACGTAAATCTCTTTTGAGCCAGACTATGGAAATGGGTTGCTTCATTAAAAATACCGAGGATATAACTGGAAAACTTTAATGAATAAGCTTTGTTTTAACTTTTAAAACAAAAAAAACCGGAATAGCACATAATATGCTAAACCGGTTTTAACCGTAAATAAAACTAGATTTATTTTCTTAAAAAGTCTCTGAGTACATATTGAAGAATCCCTTTATTCTTATAGTATTCAACCTCAATTTGAGAATCCAATCTTGCTAAGACTTCAAATTTGATTTCAGTTCCGTCAGATTTCATAGCTTTAGCAGATAACTTTTTAGATGGAGTTAGTCCTTTTGATATGCCAGTTATTGAAATTTTTTCAGAACCATCCAAACCTAGACTCTCTGCTGATTCACCCTCGCTATACTGTAATGGTAAAACTCCCATTCCAACCAGATTACTTCTGTGAATTCTTTCATAGCTTTCAGCTATAACTGCTTTTACTCCTAATAAATAGGTTCCTTTAGCGGCCCAGTCTCTTGAGGAACCACTACCATATTCTTTCCCACCTAAAACAACAAGAGGGATATTATTCTCTTTATATTTTTGGGCTGCATCAAAGACTGTCATCTCCTCTCCTGTTGGGATATACTGAGTATAACCTCCTTCTTTTTCAGCTAACTGATTCTTGATTCTAACATTTGCAAATGTTCCTCGAGTCATAATTTCATCATTACCTCTTCTAGAACCATATGAGTTAAAGTCTTTCCTCTCAACTCCTCTCCCTTTTAAATATTTACCCGCAGGGCTATCCTCTGCAAATGCACCAGCTGGAGATATATGGTCTGTAGTAATCGAATCTCCGAGTTTTAATAAAACATTCGCATCTTTTATGTCCTCAAAATCTTCAGCCTCCTCTGTTATATCTTTAAAAAATGGCGCCTCCTTTATATAGGTTGATGCATCATCCCATTCGTAATCTTTAGAATCTGGAGCTTTCATAGACTTCCATTGTTCATTTCCATCGAAAATCTCGCCATAGTTCTTTTTGTAAGAATCAGGAGAAAGAACCTTTCGCATCACTTCAAAGATCTCATCCTGACTAGGCCAGATATCTTTTAAATAAACGGGTTCCCCATTTACATCATAACTTAATGGATCATTGTTGAGATCAATATCAACTCTACCTGCTATAGCATATGCCACAACTAACATTGGTGACATCAAGAAATTCATTTTTACATCTGGATGAACCCTAGCTTCAAAGTTTCTATTTCCTGATAATACTGAAGAAACCACTAAATCATTTTCCTTAACTGCTTTTGCAATATGAGGTGGAAGTGGTCCTGAATTCCCTATACATGAAGTACAACCGTACCCTACAACGTGGAATTTTAATGCTTCCAAATCATCTAATAATCCTGCAGCTTCTAAATAATCGGTTACCACTTTTGAACCAGGGGCTAAACTTGTTTTAACCCATGGTTTTACATCTATCCCTCTTTCAATTGCTTTCTGTGCTACTAGGCCAGCTCCTAACATTACGCTTGGATTAGAAGTATTCGTACAACTAGTAATGGCAGCAATCACGATTGATCCGTCACTTAAGCTAAACTCATCATTATGGGTCTTAATTTTAACAGTTTTTAAACCATTTTCCTGTTCCGTTTCTATTGCTACATCATCAGCAATTGGTTGTTGAACTGGTTGTGATCCTCCTTCAGAATACCATCTGCTGACTGGTCTCTCGTACATTCCTAGGTAATCTCTACCATGTTCGGTTTTAAGAAGGTCTTTGAATTTATCTTCAAACTCTCTTACTAAAATTTTATCTTGAGGTCTCTTAGGCCCAGAAACTGTAGGTTCTACAGTACTTAAGTCTAATTCTAATACAGTAGAATAATTGATTTTATCTTCATTTTCCCTCCATAGCATATTTGATTTTGTGTATTGTTCCACCAAATCTATTTGATCTTTTGAACGATTAGTTTTGTCCATGTAAGACAAAGTTTGATCATCTATTGGGAAATAGGTAACCGTACAGCCAAATTCAGGCGACATATTTGAAATTGTAGCTCTATCAGGAATGGTTAGCTTATCTAATCCAGGACCGAATACCTCCACAAACTTGCCTACTACTCCATGACTTCTGAGTAAATGTGTAATGGTTAAAACTAAATCAGTTGCGGTAGTTCCTAATGGTAATTCACCATTCAGTTTTAAACCAATCACTTCTGGCATGATGAAATAAATAGGCTGGCCTAATATTGCCGCTTCTGCTTCAATTCCACCTACACCCCAGCCTACAACTCCGATTCCATTTACCATAGGGGTATGTGAATCTGTTCCTACTAAAGTATCAGGAAAAACGTACCCATCTCTAGCGATTGCCCCTTGAGCTAAATACTCTAAGTTAACTTGGTGGCAAATCCCCATACCAGGAGGCACAACAGAAAAATTGTTAAATGCCTTTTGAGCCCATTTTAAGAACTGATAGCGTTCACCATTTCTTTCATATTCTTTATCTACATTTTTAGCATAAGAATAATTGGTACCAAAATAATCTACTTGAACAGAATGGTCAATTACTAAATCAACAGGAATGAGAGGATTTATCTTTTGCGGGTCTTTACCCTTTCTTACTGCCTCTGCTCTTAAAGAAGCTATATCAACTACTGCTGGTACTCCAGTAAAGTCTTGCATTAAAACCCTAGCTGGCTTATAAGGTATATCCTTATCAGAAGCTTCTGGCTTCCAGTTTAATAGGGTTTCTATATTTTCTTTAGTTATCGCAAAATCATCATAATTTCTTAAGGCATTTTCAAGAAGGATTCTTATTGAGAAAGGTAGTTTATCAATATCATAACCTTGATTTTGAAGTTCTTGTAAACTGTAGTATTTAAGCTTACCCTTCTGACTATCAAGTTCTTTAACAATTTTAAATGGGTCTTTATGCATAGTGAAAAAGTTTTAGTTTAAAAGTTGATAATAAAAAAGGAGGTTATAACTCTTCATAACCTCCTTTATTAACCCATTTTATTACAAAATGTTACTCAAGGCTTATAACCAGATCATCTTGTTCCACCATATCACCTGCTTTAAGATGAACAGATTTTACAACTCCGGCCATAGGGGCTGTAATGGAAGATTCCATTTTCATTGCCTCGATTACAAACAATGCCGTGTTCTCTGTCACCTCATCTCCAGGTTTTACTTTTATAGAAGCAAGCTTTCCTTGTAAAGGAGCCCCTACTTCATTTTCATTCGATACTTTCTGATTCGTAACCTTATCTACTTTTGCAGAATTATCTTTGATTTTCACTCTTCGGGTTTGACCGTTTAATTCAAAGGAAACGGTTCTTAATCCTTCATCATTAGGTTCAGAAATATAAAGAAGCTTTATGATAATTGTTTTACCCTCAGAAATTTCAACCAAAATTTCCTCACCATTTTTCATTCCATAGAAAAAGGCTAAAGTTGGAATGTAGCCTACTTCACCAAATTTTTGCTGATGCTTATAAAACTCTTCGTATACCTTTGGATAAAGTAAATAAGCTATTAAATCAAGTTCATCATCATGCCCATCAAATTTCTTTTTGAATTCTTCTAATTCATGGTCAAAATCAACAGGAGTTAAATGTTTATTTGGTCTGTCCGTGAAAGGCTTTTCACCTTTTAAAATTATTTTACTTAAATCTTGAGGAAAACCTCCAGCTGGCTGTCCTAATTCTCCTCTAAATAAATCCACTACTGAATCTGGGAATGATAAAGTATGTCCTTTTTCGAAAATGTCATTAGGAGTTAAATTATTTGAGGTCATATATAAAGCCATATCCCCCACTACTTTAGAAGATGGCGTTACTTTAACCAAGTCTCCAAACATTTTATTTACCAGCGCATAATTATGTTTGATAGTCTCAAATTTATCCCCTAATCCTAATGCCTCAGCCTGCGGACGCAAGTTAGAATATTGACCACCTGGAATTTCATTATCATAAATTTCAGCAGTACCAGCTTTTAATCCTGACTCAAATGGATAATAATATTCGCGGACATACTCCCAATATGTAGAATAATCATTTAATGATTTTATATTGATCTTTTGTTCTCTTTCATGCCCTTGCATATAACTAGCAACAGAATTAAAGTTAGGCTGCGAGGTTAAACCCGACATGCTACCTAAAGCAACATCCACCACATCCACCCCTGCTTCAATGGCTTGTAAATAAGTAGCGGATTGAACAGAAGATGTATCGTGCGTATGTAAGTGAATTGGGAGATTTATTTCTGATTTTAAAGCTGAAATCAGCTCTTTTGCTGCATAAGGTTTAAGTAATCCTGCCATATCTTTAATTGCAATGATATGAGCCCCTTCATTTTCCAATTGCTTAGCAAAATCAACATAATATTCTAAAGTGTATTTGTCCTGATTTGGATCCAAAATATCCCCTGTATAACACACCGATGCTTCGGCAATTGAATTGGTCCTTTCGCGAACGGTTTTAATACTCACTTTCATAGCCTCAAGCCAGTTCAGAGAGTCAAAAATTCTGAATACGTCAATTCCAGTTTCAGCAGATTTTTCAATAAACTTCTCAATCAAATTATCAGGATAAGCTTTATACCCTACAGCATTAGAACCTCTTAGTAACATTTGTAGAAGAATATTAGGCATAGCTCTTCTGAACTTAGCTAATCTCTCCCATGGGTTCTCATGTAAAAACCGCATACAAACGTCAAAGGTAGCTCCTCCCCAAACCTCCATAGAGAATATCTCAGGATTATTTTTTGCGTAGCCTTCTGCAACTTTCATCATATCAATACCTCTCATTCGAGTGGCAAGCAATGACTGATGCGCATCTCTGAAAGTAGTATCCGTATAATGGATTGCCTTTTCCTTTTTAAGCCATTCTGAAAATTTTTCAGGGCCTAATTCTGTCAATAAATTTTTAGTGCCCTTTGGAAAAGTCCCGTACTTATCATAATCAGGGATCACGGGATGCCTAAATTTCTTATTTTCATCCTTAAATTTCACATCAGGATGACCATTTACACTTACATCTGCTATAAAGCGTAAGGTCTTGGTTCCTCTATCGAATTTCTGAGTGATTTTAAATAAATCAGGATTCTCATCAATAAATTTCACATTACACTCACCATTATAAAATGTTGGATGAGAAATTACGTTTTCAAGGAACCCAATATTGGTTTTCACCCCTCTAATTCTGAATTCTCGTAAAGCACGGTGAAGTCTTTGAGCTGCACCTCTCAAAGTTCGGCCATGAGAAGACACTTTCACTAACATGGAATCAAAGAAAGGTGAAATATTTACACCCGCATAAGAACTTCCTTCGTCAATTCTTATTCCAAAACCACCCGCATTTCTATACGCTATAATAGTACCATAATCAGGTTTAAATCCATTTTCAGGGTCTTCAGTGGTAATTCTACATTGAATGGCATAGCCATTACAATGCACATCAGATTGATCTTTTATATATATTCTTGGATCTTTTAAAGCATGTCCCTTGGCAATCAAAATCTGAGAACGGACAATATCAACTCCCGTAATTTCTTCTGTAATGGTATGCTCAACTTGAATTCTAGGATTTACTTCAATAAAGAATATATTTTCATCCTTATCAACTAGGAATTCAACCGTACCAACATTATTGTAGTTTACTTCTCTAGTTATGGCTAATGCATATTCATAGAGTTTATCTTTGGTTTCCTGAGATAAGTTAGCAGATGGTGCTACCTCCACCACTTTTTGAAATCGCCTTTGAACTGAGCAGTCACGTTCAAATAAATGGACAATATTTCCATAATTATCACCCATTATCTGCACCTCAATATGCTTAGGGTGATCAATATATCTTTCTAAGAAAATGGTATCATCTCCAAAGGCATTTCCTGCTTCACTTTTGGAGTCAATAAAAGCAGTTTTTAATTGTGATTCATTTTGAACGACTCTCATCCCTCTTCCACCACCTCCGGCAGCAGCTTTCACCATGATAGGATAACCAATTCTATTGGCTTCTTTAACTGCAGTTTCAGTATCTATTAATTCAATCTTACTATCCTCAATAATTGGAACATTTGCTTTTATGGCAATGTCTTTTGCACGAACCTTATCTCCCAGGGCATTCATCACTTCAGGTTCAGGGCCAACAAAAATAATCCCCTCTTCTCTACATCTTCTTGCTAACTTTACATTCTCTGATAAAAAGCCATAACCTGGATGAATTGCATCCACTCCTTTATTTTTAGCCAGACTTATAATTTCTTCTATATCAAGATAAGGTTTTAAAGGATCATCATCTTTACCAATTTGATAAGCCTCATCAGCTTTATAACGATGCAACGAATATCGATCCTCATAAGTGTAAACTGCTACAGTACGGATCCTGAGCTCTGATGCGGCTCTTAAAACACGTATAGCAATTTCTCCTCTATTAGCTACAAGTAGTTTATTAATTTCAAAAAGTTTCGTTGTCATATTGATGTTTTATAATAAATTAGATCAGTTTTTTTAGGATGCTGAATTTAAAAAGCTAAGACGAGAAAGGGAAGAAAAAGCACCATTAATTAAGAAATAGGTACTTATTAATTTTTATTAAAGACAATAATTCAGAGCGAGAAATAATGTGGTTTGTATAAGTTCTTTATTTTGGTTGAAATTACTGATAGTAATAAATCAACAGTACGAGAACATTTAAGAAGCAGAAAATTCTTTATATAGAATATAATGATTAAAGAAAAATACTGTCTTTATTCTATTTATCTCCAATATATTTTCAGCACTTTCCATTTTTACAATTTTTTATCCCAGCCTATCCCCAATTTTGTAAAAAGCACAAAGTATGAAAATTAAATTTTTAGTTCTACTTACAGTTACAAATATTGTTTTAGTGGGGTGTGATTCAATTAAAAAGCAATCAAATTTATCTCTAAAAGGTCAAGAGCAAGGTTTTGAATTACTAAATCAATATATGACTGCACTGACTCAACTAAAGCAGTTTAACGGTGTACTTTTAGTTGAAGACAGTGCAGGCCATGTTTTCTCAAAGGCATACAATATAGAAGCGGAAATTCCTACTTTAAAAATAAGTGTGCAGCATCAATTTGACCTTCGATCTATAGCAAAACTATTTGCAAAAGCTTCCCTAGTAAAACTAGAACATGAAGGAAAATTAGCATTTGATCAAAAGCTTTCTGACTTTTTTCCGGACTTTCCTAGAGGGGATGAAATTACAATAAGTCATTTGATGCATCATCAGTCAGGTTTAGGTCGAGAACTCTCCAATTTCGATGGAAATACTGCTGAATTATCTCCAGAAGAAGTTGTGGAATTAATTAAGCAAGAAAAATTAGAATTTGAACCTGGCACTGATACCCGATATTCAAATTCAGGCTTTCAACTTCTATATAAGATTATTGGTGACGTAAATGGGGGAACCTACGCAGACTATTTAAGAAATAATTTTTTCGATCCTCTTAAAATGAAAAATTCCGGCAGCCATTATTTAGATCCCAAAGGTCAATTAAATAAATATGCTTTTGGACATACTGAAAAGAATGATTCTATTCAATTTGTAGGGGAAAATGAATCTGATATGCAACAAGGACATACTTTTTCAACGGTGGAAGACATGAAAAAATTTCTTGACTTCATTACAGAACATAGGCTCTATAATGAGTTAGCTGAAGATAACATCATCACTCATGCCGGAGGAACCAAAGGTAAAAGAGCATGGGTTTATACAGATTTACAAAAAGGATATAAAATTATATTCTTAGCCAATTATGACAACATTCCTTTTTCAAGACTTACGAAAGATCTGATCGCAATAATGAATGGAGATGAAGTGGAAATACCAAAGGAAGTGAACAGAAAAGCTATTGAAGTTCCATCATCAATATTAGAAAAATATGTAGGCACTTATGATTTCATAGATGCGGGTCATATCGTTATAGAAGTAAAATTGGAAGAAGATCAACTGAATGGCTATCAAAAAGGAAATTTTGCAGGCGAACTAATTCCTGAAAATGATTCTACTTTTTTCTGGGATCCGAAAAGTAAAGAGTCGTTTGTTTTCACTACTGATGCAAATGGTAATCCTATTGCCCTGATGGATTTTCAAGGGGTAAGATGGGAAGGCGTTTTAGTTGATTAATAGTTTATACCTTATGCCTTTTAAAAAAAGCTCCATTGAGATTAAAGAACTTTTTGGGTGACATTCCTGCCACCTTCTGAAAATCTCTAACAAAATGAGCTTGGTCATAATATCCCACTTCATAGGCTAATTTCGTCATGGAAATCTTAGGATTGTGAAGTTGGGTTTTTACTGCATTCATTACTCTAACCATTCCAATGAAATGCTTAATGGAGTATTGAACTTCTTCTTTAAATAATTTATTTAAATACTGTCTGCTTAGATCAAATCTTTTTTCTATATCATTTACTTTTAATTGCCCTGAGTGCTGATAGATTAATTCAATAATTTGCTTTAATAATCTCAGTTTATCGCTCAAATTAAAGGTCTTAATATAATCTTTTAGCTTCAGCTGCATTACTTCAAATGGATCGTCCATTTCAAAAAATTCACTAGCATCGTTTGTTTTAAAAATCGGCTTAAAGTGTTGAGAAACATCATTTATTCCAGGTTTCCATTTTCCACCAAAAAACAATTTATTACACCATGGCTGGAATTTTACGGTAATAAAATTTAAAGATTTAGGAAACTCAATTGAAAAGGGAGGAGAAATATTAGAAATGCTAAATATGTGATGATTGATATCTATGCCTTCTGTAAATTCAGCACAATATAAACGAGCGTCTGCTTCTCTAAAAAGCACCAAATCGTGACAACAATCATCCAAAACAGGTATTCTATCTTCATTTGTGAAGGAAGCATGATAAATCTCTTTTATGTAAAGCGATAGTGGTTCTTCTGGACAAATTCTGCCTATTCCCAATTTTGACTTTTGATTTAGATATAGTAAATATAGTAGGTAAAAATAAACCAAATTAATAAGTTGAAATATAGTTCTCCTTATATTCTTCCTATATTTGCAGCAAAATTATCGTAATGCAAAAACTTAATAATAGATATACTGTAACTGCGGCCTTACCCTATGCGAATGGCCCTCTACATATTGGCCATATAGCGGGTGCATATTTACCTTCAGACATTTTTGTACGGTATTTAAAATTGAGAAATAAGGATGTTGTTTACATATGTGGTAGCGATGAACATGGTGCAGCTATAACAATAAGAGCAAAGAAAGAGGGGATTACGCCTAATGAAATCATAGATAAATATCATGAGCTCAATAAAAATACCTTTAAAAAATTAGGTATTAACTTTGATATGTATCACCGTACCTCAGCGGAAAATCATCACAAGCTTTCTCAAGAATTTTTCTTAAAACTCTATGAAAATGGTGAGTTTGTAGAAAAAGAAAGTGAGCAATATTATGATGAAGATTTCAAACAGTTTTTAGCAGACCGATATATAACTGGAACATGCCCAAAATGTGGTAATGATGGAGCCTACGGTGATCAATGTGAAAAATGTGGAAGCTCTTTAAATCCAACTGACTTAATAAATCCCATATCTACCTTAAGTGGTAAGACTCCAGAATTAAAAACTACTAAACATTGGTTTTTACCACTTGACAAATACCAGGAATGGATGGAAAAATGGTTGATTGAGGGTAAAAAAGGAAAATGGAAACCTAATGTTTATGGTCAATGCAGTTCATGGTTGAAAGAAGGTTTGAGGCCAAGAGCAATGACCAGAGATTTAGATTGGGGTGTTGATGTTCCCTTAAAAGGTGCTGAAGGTAAAAAGCTATATGTTTGGTTGGATGCTCCAATAGGATATATTTCTTCAACACAACAGTGGGCAGAAGAAAATGGAACTGATTGGGAGAAATACTGGAAAAAACAGGAAAACCCAGAAGACAATTCTACTTTAATCCATTTCATAGGAAAAGATAATATTGTATTCCATTGTATAATATTTCCAGTCATTCTACATGCGCACGGAGACTATATTCTTCCTGAAAATGTCCCTGCGAATGAATTCTTAAATCTCGAAGGAGATAAACTTTCAACTAGTAGAAACTGGGCGGTTTGGCTTCATGAATACATTGAAGAATTCCCGGGCAAGGAAGATGTTTTACGTTATGCATTAGCCGCAACACTACCAGAAACCAAAGACAATGAATTCACTTGGAAAGATTTCCAAACAAGAAATAACAGTGAGCTAGTAGGGATTTTTGGAAACTTCATCAACCGTGCAGTAGTCCTTACACACAAATACTACGAAGGTAAAGTACCTGCAAGAAATGAACTTTTTGATTACGATCATGAGGTGATAAATGAATTGAAAAGTTTCCCTGATGTTATTGAAGAAAAGATAACAAACTACAAATTCAGAGAGGCTTTAAGTGCAATGATGGAATTTGCCAGACTAGGAAATAAATATTTAGCGGAAACTGAACCTTGGAAGCTACAAAAGGAAAATCCTGAGCGTGTAAAAACCATCATGAATATTGCCCTACAGATTGCGGCTAATCTAAGTATAGTGTGTGAACCATTTTTACCCTTCACTGCTGAAAAATTGAGGAAAATGCTTAATATCGAAGCTTTTGCCTGGGATTTAGCAGGTAGTATTGATTTATTGGAAGCAAATCACACGATCAATAAAGCAGAATTACTTTTTGAAAAGATAGAAGATGAGGTAGTTGAAAAGCAAGTTCAAAAACTTGAAAACTCCAAAAAAGAAAATAAAATGACTGATAAGGATATAGAAGTAGCTCCAATAAAAGATGAAATCAAATTTGATGATTTCATGAAAATGGATATGCGTGTTGGCACTGTAGTAAAGGCAGAAAAGATTAAAAAATCTAACAAACTTTTAAAACTAACTATTGACACTGGCTTAGATACAAGAACCATTTTAAGCGGTATTGCAAAACATTTTACTCCTGAAGAAGTAGAAGGAAAGCAAGTAACTGTATTGGTAAACTTAGCACCACGCCCTATGATGGGAGAAGTTTCTGAAGGTATGGTGTTAATGGCCGAAGATGCAGAAGGAAATTTGCAGTTTGTGCAACCAGGAAATAAAGTGAATCCTGGAAGTACGATATCGTAAAGTTTAAATAGTAGTAGGTTTTAAGTCCATAGATATAAGTTTATACTTACAACCTACTACTTACAACCAAATACTTAAACATGACTTTTAAAGAACTGGATAAAAAACTCAACCAATTTCAGAAAGATGGGAAGAAATATTTCACAACATCTTCTTTTCAATCACATAGCTTAGTATTATTACATATGCTAAGTGAAATTGATGCTGATATTCCAGTTTACTTTATCAACACCGGCTATCATTTTCCTGAAACAGTGGCTTTTCGTGATAAAATCATGAATGATTTTGGGCTTACTAATCTAGTCGATTTGAAACCACTTACTCCTAAGAACATGCAAAGGGATGCTGATGGAAAAATGTTTTTCACTTCTGATCCGGATTATTGCTGCTATTTAAACAAAACACAACCAATGGATGCCATTTTAATGAAGCATGACATTTGGATTAATGGGGTAAGAGCTGATCAAAGTAAAACACGTTCCTCCATGAAAGTTGAACAAGCTGCCCCACATGGAAGTACTCGTTTACATCCAATGTTAGATTGGAATTCTAAAATGATCCATGATTATCGCAAAGCAAATCATTTACCTAATCACCCTTTAGAAGCAAAAGGATATTTCAGCATTGGGTGTGAGCCTTGCACCAGAAAGTTTGATCTTGATATGCAGGAAAGAGAAAGCAGATGGTATGGCATGAATAAAACTGAATGTGGTTTACACACTGACCTGATTAAATAATATATAAACAGGCTAAAATTACAATAACCCTGAACTCAAATTATAACTTATCTAAGTTTAAAAATTTAGTTTGAAGTGATTTTTATTATGTATGCATAATATTTCAAAGGCTTTTGGATGATTTTAACCAATTTTTTTATTCAACTTACTAATACCATTCTATATTAAAACATCTCCCCTATTATGATATAATAAAGGCTCATCTAATAAATCATTGGTTTTAAATAAAAATATATTGTATTAATCTATAATATATGCATACATGATTTATTTATACTTACAATAATTTAAGCTATTCACCATTATATCAGCAATATTGGACTATTTCTTTATCTTGTACTGTTTGTCCTAAAATGTGATCTTGATTCTCTGTTTCAATAAGTAATTTTGCATTTAGGTAAATTTACTTAGTAATAAGATATAGCATGGCCAATAGGTTTTTTTCCATTTTTATTCTAACATTCATTCTATCTTTTTCATTGATAGCACAGAATGCTGTTTTTGATTTAAGAGATTCCAAATTGAATGAAAATGTTATTTCATTAACTGGAAATTGGCAAATTGAATTTGGAAAATTATTATCGGCAAAACAAATGGCTAATATCGATTCAGCAATATATGTTGGTATTCCACATAGCTGGTCAAATATTGATCAAAAAGGAATAGATTTTCCTTCCACCGGTTTTGCCACCTACTACACTAAAGTAATTCCTGATCAAAATGTAAATCAATTAGCCATAAATGGTAATATAATCAGTACTAATTATAAAATTATAGTTAATGATATTGTATTAGGTGGAGTTGGCAAGGTAGGTAAATCAAAAGAAGAGGCAGAATCTAATTATCAAACCAAAATTTATCCGCTTCCTAAAGCAGATACATTGGAAATTATCATTCAAGTATCTAATTACCATTACAGAAAAGGCGGTATGACCATGGCTCCAAAAATTAGCAGCTACATTAACTTAATTGAGGAGAAAGGTCAAAATATTGTACTAGCTTTTTTCCTAATTGGATCTATATTCTTTATGGGACTATATCATTTAGGTGCCAATCTTTTCAGAACACGCAGCAAAATGAATACATACTTCATATTAGTATGTTTATTTACAATCCTGAGAACCTTAAGCGTAAATGAATATATTTTAATAGAATATTTGCATTTCCCATGGTGGTTGAGCACTCGAGTAGAACTTATCAGTTTCTATTTATTATTAGCATTTACAGTTCGCTTTATTTACTATTTATTCCCTGAAAATATCCCTAATAAGTTATCAAGCATTACATATGTGGTAGGTATTGTTGCTTCAGTAATTACGGTTTTTTCTCCGATTTACTATTCCTCTTTCTTAGTACCGATTATGCAGACAATAACCGTTATAGTATCATTTGGAATATTATATTTTCTATTAAAAGCTTGTTGTGGAAAGAATAAAGAAATCCTAATCGCATTAATCGGCTTCTTACTACTTTTTGCAGCTACCATGGTAGAAATCTTAATTCATCACTCTCAACTAGTGAGTGAAACTGTTTTTGCATTGGGTGTTTTCTTTTATCTCTTTAGTCATGTTATAATCTTAGCAAATCGTCAAAACAATACCTATGTGAAAAACTTAGAGCTCAGTGAAGAATTAAAATCCTACAATTCCCTTTTAGAAAAAACGGTGAATGAAAGAACTGAAGAATTAAATACAAAAAATTCTGATTTGATTCAAAAAAATGAAGAATTGAAGCGAATAAATGATGAAAAAAATGGTTTAACTCACGTTTTAGCTCATGATTTAAAGTCACCTTTAAATAATAATAATGGCTTGATCAACCTTATTAAAATGGATGATTCATTAAATCCTCAAGTAGAAAATTATATTAGTAAACTTCAAAAATCTAACCAACAAGGTCTTCAGTTAATTGAAGACTTACTTCAATTATATAAAATTGAAAGTCAACCTGATTTAGAAATTGAAGAGATCAATATTGATTATTTTTTTGAGGAAGTAATTCATTTACATGAGGATAATGCACGTCTAAAAAAAGTGAATCTAATATGTGATATATCAACTGAGGCAAAAAAGTTTAAGACAGATGTGAAAAAACTTCATCGCATCATGAATAATCTGGTTTCTAATGCCATAAAATTTACCCACCATAATAAATCAATTTTCATTAAAGTTTCTAATAAAAATAGTGATATTAAAATCGAGATTGAGGATCAAGGAATTGGGATTAGAGAGGAAGAAAAGGATAAATTATTCCAGAAATTTCAAAAAATGAGTAATAAGCCAACTGCTGGAGAAAGCAGTACTGGCTTAGGCTTATCAATAGTGAAAACTTTAGTAGAGCAATTAAGTGGAACCATAACCTTCATAAGTACCTATGGAAAAGGTACAACCTTTACTTTATCTCTACCTAACCTATAATAAGCTAGCAAGCATCATAGCCTTCATAATATAAATTAACTAAATTGATACTAGCCCATATATATAATCTAAATGGACTCAATTAAACCCATTTTTTGGATCAAAGATTATTTCAAAAGCTATATTTAATTGAAAAAAGATAGAAATTATTCATCAAAGGAAAGATATTAGCTGAAAAACTAGTCAACTCGATATTGTTGACAGCAAGATTATTGTTATTGAGAATGTTATTTGCTCTTAGCTCAAACGTAAATTTACCATTTTCTGATTCAGTTCTAACTAAACTATTCAATATTGGATTAAACCCATCTTGCAGATTTTGAAAATGTAAAGACATAAATTCAAAAGAAAATAAGGTTCTAGGCAAAAATTTTAAATTTAATTTCGAATTATAATTATTGTAAGTCATTCGTACATCACGCTCTCCCCAAATATTCAGAATTGAATTGTATTTAACACCTAAGCTTAAATTAATAGAAGAGGTTAGTGATGATCCAGAGGTAAAGCTTAAGGCTTTTTGGGAAAGAATACTAGAGGCTTCAATATCTTCGATTACCAATGGAGTACTACTCGTTTTATATTCATAAATGAATTTAAACGTACTTTTAATTGATGGCCAATATTTATCTAAAGAGGAAGAAAAAAAGGATTGCTCAACATTATCTGCCTGAGAATATTCGATTGAAACAATTTCATCTTCAAAGGATATTCTACTAAATAATTCATTTTCTGCTCTGACTAATCCAGCCTCAAGACTTCCGCTGATGAAAGTATTATTCATATCACTTAAAGCAATATTAGCAGCTATTACATCCCTTTTGACTAAATCTTCGACCTCAGCTTGATAAGTTGCTGTAGTTCTATTATCAATTAATAAACTCGTGGATAGTAATTGAGTAGGCTCTAGTAAATTGAATTCTCTATGACCCAAAACTTTCATTTCAGCATTTAAATTTTGAAAAAACTTATCCTTGAAAACTGCCCCGATTTGAGGTTCTACCAAAAAATTAGAATAATTTGATCCATCTTTTGTATAATTTAAGTTTTTGAATTTTGGTCTAAAAAAAACTTTATGGTTCTTAAACCGCTTAAGGATTTCAGTTTCAACAGAAGAATTATTTACTGTTAGCTCTGAACTCGGATAGAAAAAATCTTGACCATCACCAATGTCTATTTGAGATGATGAGTGAATAAAGGAAACAGACAAATTTGTTTGCCAGTTATTTTTTAGTAGTCCAATAAAAGATGAGGTTGCTCCTACATTATATAATGCCTGACTTGATTTTTGTTGTAGTGAAGAATCTACGATGTCAAGTTGATCATTTTGTATCGATATTTCCTCAGTCAGATTATCAAAATTCCCTTCAACTTCTGTAGTAAAAACCCATTTAGAATTTAATTGACGTTGATAACTCACATTAGAATACAATAAATCTTTCTGAACCAACATCTGATCTTCAATTGTATTGAAGCTATTAAGATTTATGGAAGAAATATCTTCAATACTTTTTCGAAATTGAATTTTTGCTTTTAGGTCTTCTTTTTTGGATAATTGAGAAGTATATTCTATACCCTGAAAAAATTCTAATGGTTTTATATTTTGAAGCCTTTCCTGCTCAAAAATGAAGAAATTTTCCTCATCAATCAGATAGTTAATTGAATCTCTAAAATTAAAATTTATGTCATTATTATAGAAAGTTGAAGTAGATCTAAGACTCGAACGCTCGGATAGATTTACCAACATAGTATTAGATAAAAATTGACCTTGGTGGAATGTAAATTTATCCTCTGGAAAAAATGGCGGAGCCTCCAAACGTCCTTCTAAAATTTCACTAGATCCAAAGAAACCTTTATATTCCGCCATATTGATATCCATATAAGTTTCCAAATCATAGCTCTCTAAATCATATCCAGTATTATTTGCTGAAGCAATAAAGTATAGCTTCATGGCTTTATTATAGGATAATATATCAGCATCTCCCGAGTAGCGACTATTTGTACCACCTCCAAGTTTTGCATTCCCGAAAAAAGGTGATTTTAGTTCATCTTTTATTTTTAGATTTATTGCTACATCTTCTGACTTTTTAATACCCTTAAGTAATCTTAGATCAGAAAAATTTTTAAGCACTTCTATTTCTTCTATTAGATCAGCAGACAAGTTTTTACTTATAACTTTATAATTTGTGCCCGTCAAATCATCTCCATCAAGGAGAATTTTCTTTATAGTTTTACCCTGATATTTAATTTCACCTGTTTCATTATTTATCGAAAATCCAGGCATTTTCTCTAACAAATCTTCAACATTACTTTCAGTGCCATCGATGAAGGAATTAGCAAAATAAGAAATTGTATCGCTATCCTCAGATGAGGTTATTACATCCGGTATAACTTTGACCTCCTTCAAGAAATTTGATGAATCCATCGAAAGAACAACTAATAATGAGTCATTATTACTATGTACCGTAAGCTCCTTTTTAACATATCCTAGTCTGGAAAAGGTCAATACTACGCTATCATTTTTTGAGACCAAATCCAGAGAAAAATATCCTTTATCAGAACTAAAGGTATAATTACATACTTTTCCACTCACAACTTCCTGCGCTATCACGTAAGCAAAATCAACTGCGCTAGAGTCTTCAGAAAGGACTCGCCCTTTTAAAGTAATAGTATTTTCAGGATCAGATATTGGCTCTTGAGAAAAGACTGAAAGGACGATGATCAAATTCATGATCATTTGGATAATCAGGAACTTCCTCATAGTCCGCTAGTTGAGTTCTGTACTCTTTCTTTCTTTGCTTAAACCACCATCTGAAATCTCTATATCATCTCCGTCAGCCTGAGCTTGGGCCTGCAACTGCGCTATTATCGCCTGATTTCTTCGGTAATATTTTTCATATTCAGAATCTAAGCATTCTATAAATTTCTCTCTAGTAATAGTAGTGTTTTGAAACGGATTAGATAGATCAGTTATTGAAGCGGATAAATTCAAATCAACTAATCTAATATGCACTTCATTTTTATTGTCTGTTACACTTACAATCAGGCCAGGTAATCCATTAAATTTCCAAGGACCAACACTTATGGGTATAGAGGTCGTATACCAAACTGTATATTCTCTGCCACGAAAAGAGGTTGTAGCTTTTTGACAGGATAGACCAGCAACCTCTTTCTCTTCGTTAACCAAGGTCCAATCAAATTTTATTGGATCCAAATAGACCTCTGGTCTTTCGGAGCCGCAAAATTCTCTTACATACATATTAGGGTCCAAAATCGATCTCCATACTATATATCCTTGGTTATCAGTGTAGACTACTTGTATAGGGCCCATAGGATCATCGGAGTCAACAACCCATTTCTTTTTGTCATTTTCTTTATAAATAAATTTGGAAAATTTCTCATTAAAGAAAAGTGAAGCATCGAAGTCGAACTTATCTTCGGCTAATCTTACTTTATATTTTGCAAGTCCGTTAAATTCCTGAGCTATCAGCAAATAATTGAACGGAAAATAAAGCAAAATAAAAAGGAGGGTCATTTTTAAGCTTTTCATATCAAATATTTAGAGGTCATACGATAGTTGAGTTATTTAATAAGAAAACCCAGGCTCTTTGAAGCCTGGATTTTAATTTAATTTATTGCATAGATTTCCATTGCTGGTAATGTTTCATTACGGCTCGGCAATTTCCAGTTGCATAAAAACCACCGGGATCTTTTACTGTACATTTAGCAATTTCATAATTTTCTACAGAATCAACAGTTGATACTTCTGTTGCTTCAGCATTTACGCTTACTACAAACAGCATAGCAGCTGCTGCTACTGAAGCCAAGACTGAATTTTTGAATTTCTGAATCATAATTTTTGAATTTTAGTTTAGAAAATTTATTTATTGTGATCACAGATTAAATTTGGAAACCAAAAATTTAAAATGAATCACCCCAAAGGGTGATTTTAGGGTGATATTGAAAATTCCCTTATTAAATCTTCTTTAAGTAATTCGATGATAAATTGTCTAAACTCTTGCTTTCCTCTTAAACCAAGTTTTTTAATAATCCTTTTTCTATGAGTTTTGACGGTTTCTAAGCTAATGAAAAGAAGGTCGCTGATTTCCTGACAGCTTAAACCTTTTTTACAAAGAGATAAAACTTCTAATTCTTTAAAAGTCAATTTAGCATGTGAAATACGAGAATGTATAACATATGAATTCTTATTCAATAACATAATTTTAGGTTTTGGTTTGTTGATTTTTCAACTAAAATATTTTATACGATTCTAAAAACAAAATAAAAAATGTAAAATTATCACAATAACATATCCGTTTATTCATATTTAAACCAAGGAAGTTTATAAAATTTAAAAGAGTATTTTCAGTATTCTAATTTTTACAACAATCATTAATCACTTACTTTTGCAACTTGCAAAAGAAACATCAATCCTATGAACATATTAATTACGGGTGGAGCTGGCTATATAGGTTCAGCCTTAATTGAACAACTTCTTCCAGATGAGAAAATCAATAAAATTGTTATTTACGACAACCTCAGTAGAAACAATTACCATTTCTTTCTAGGTAGCAAATTACCAAAGCACGAAAAAATAGAATTTATCCAAGGAGAATTATTGGATACTCGAAAGCTCTCTAAAGCTTTAAATGGTATAGATACTGTAATTCATTTAGCTGCAAAAGTAACAACTCCCTTTGCCGATGCTGATCCTCATTATTTTGAGCAAAGTAACCATTGGGGCACAGCTGAACTAGTTTATGCCGTAGAAGAATCAAATGTTCAACAATTTATTTTTGCGAGTAGTATTTCTGTATTCGGTTCATCAAACGATATGGTAAATGAAGATCATCCAGCCAATCCTAGAACCATTTATGGAATATCAAAATTGAGAGGAGAGGAACACGTTGCTCGACTTTCCGATAAAATCAATACTCAAATATTAAGATTAGGTAATGTTTACGGGTATGCTAATGCAGTCCGTTTTGATGCGGTGATAAACCGTTTCATGTTTGACGCAAACTTTAATAAAAGAATTGCCATTAATGGAGATGGTAAACAACACAGACCTTTCATTTCTATTCAAAAGGTTAGTGATATCATCAAGCAAGTAAGCATGAGTAAGGGGATCCCTTCGGGATTTTATAATGTGGTTGATCGCAATTTACAAGTACTAGATATTGTAGATGCTTTGAAAGAAATTTATCCTGAAATGGAATTTACTTTTATAAATCAGCACCTAAAGCTGAGAGAACTTCTGGTTAACCCGGAGACTAAACTTAGTGAATACATCGAAATTCCAGAAAATACAAAAAGCTTAAAAGAAGAATTAATTGATTTTAAAAATCATTTAAGATTTTAAAGAAGGGATGCAGAAACTGCATCCCATTTATTTTCAATGAGTTAAAACCTCCGTTTCAACTTCATCAATTTCCATTAATCCTTGTTCATTAATTGAAGTCAGTTTTACTTTCTTCAATTCATTAATCAATATCGGATCATATTTGGCCACTACCCTAACATAATTATCAGTAAAGCCTTCCATCAAACCATCGTGAATATCTTTTTCAAATAAAACGACCTCTTCCCTACCCACATTTTCTTCATAAAAAGCTCTCTTTTTCTTTTCTGAAAGACTTCTAAGCATTTTAGAACGTTCATTTCTTATTTCCATCGGAACTACACCATCCATTTCAGGGGCATCTGTATTGGCTCTTTCCGAATAGGTAAATACATGCAAATAAGAAATAGGTAAATCTTTTAAGAAGTGATAAGTATCTAAGAAATCATCATCACTTTCACCAGGGAAGCCCACAATTACATCTACTCCTATGCAACAGTTTGGCATTAATTGCTTGATTTTAGCTACCCTGTCTTCGTATAGCTCACGAAGATACCTTCTTCTCATTTTTCTTAATATTTTATTGCTACCACTTTGCAACGGAACATGAAAATGAGGAACAAATCTTTTTGATTGGCTTACAAATTCAATAATCTCATTTGTAAGGAGATTGGGTTCAATACTCGAAATTCTAAATCTTTCAATCCCCTCCACCTCATCTAGCTCTTTTACTAAATCTACAAACCTTTCTTTTCGCTTTCCATCCTGAATACCAAAATCACCAGTATTCACACCTGTTAATACAATCTCCTTTACTTCTTCCTGAGCAATTTTCTTAGCACTTTCTATAATATTTTCAATACTATCGCTTCTACTTTTCCCTCTTGCCAATGGAATAGTACAGAAAGCACAGTGATAATTACATCCATCCTGAACTTTAAGAAAAGTTCTGGTTCTATCATTAATTGAGAAAGCATTATTAAAGCTTTTCGCCTCCTTTATATCAGAAGCTATTACTTGAGGTTTATCCTTTTTAGTAAAACCATCTAGTTTATCTATCAATTGAAATTTTTCTGCAGCACCTAAAACGGCATCAACACCTTTTATTTCAGATATTTCTTTTGGCTTAAGCTGAGCATAACAGCCAATTATGGTAATAAAAGCATCAGGATTTATCTTCTTTGCTTCCTTTACCACCTTTTTACATTTCTTGTCTGCGTTTTCTGTTACAGAACAAGTATTGATAATAAATATATCAGGATTGGCTTGAAACTCCACTTTTTCATAACCTCTGTCTTCAAACATTCTTGATATGGAAGAGGTCTCTGAAAAATTCAACTTACAGCCTAGCGTATAAAAAGCAACTTTTTTATTCATGCTCTTGATTTTGCAAAATGAGGTGCAAAGTTAAGCTTTATATCTGTGAATGTAAATCTTTTTTAACTATAGCCTTACTTAGTGAATAAATATTTAACAATTATAAAATGTGAGGGTTAATTTTAACAGAAATAGCAGATTTTCAATTAAATATATCTTATCGAGGATTAAAAATTGAAGATTACTGAACAAGCTACGTAATTACCTCTATTTTTTAACCTAAAAATATGTTTTTATCATATTTTTCAGAAAATCATAAATATTCTGCAACCTCAAATAATTAATTCTACATATTTTTAATTAAATTTGCATTGAATTTAAACCAAAAATCATAAAAATGGCTCATTTAAGATTTAATGCCCTTGATATCGTTTCCAGAAGAACAACAGAAAGAATCGAGGCTCCTTCCAACAAAATATCTGACTATTTTGCACAGGATGTATTCACTCTTGACGAAATGAAAGCAACATTAGCTCCTGACGTTTTCAAAAAAGTCAGTGAGGCTATAGACAAGGGTAAGAAAATTGATATGGATACTGCAGATCAAATTGCTTCTGCAGCAAAATCATGGGCAATTTCAAAAGGTGTGACTCACTATACACACTGGTTCCAGCCATTAACAGGTTCAACTGCTGAAAAACATGATTCATTTTTCAACGCACAAAAGAAAATTGAAGTTTTTGCAGGTTCTATGCTTGTACAACAAGAACCAGATGCATCATCATTTCCTAATGGTGGTTTAAGAACTACTTTCGAAGCTAGAGGGTATACTGCATGGGATCCTTCATCTCCTATGTTTGTTTGGGGCAGAACATTATGTATTCCTACCATTTTTGTAGCCTATACTGGTGAGGCTTTAGACCATAAAGCTCCTCTTTTAAAAGCCGTTGAAGCTGTAGATAAAGCAGCTACTAAGGTGGTTCAATTATTCGATAGAAACGTAAACAAGGTAAATGCATCATTAGGATGTGAACAAGAGTACTTTGTTGTAGATAAGGCCTTATTCAATTCAAGACCAGACTTAGTAATGTCAGGAAGAACATTATTTGGTCATAACCCAGCTAGAGGGCAACAGTTAGATGATCACTATTTTGGTTCTATCCCAAGTAGAATATATAACTACATGAAAGACTTTGAAATTGAATGCTTAAAACTAGGAATTCCAATTTCAACTCGTCACAATGAAGTGGCCCCTAGCCAATTTGAAGCAGCTCCTCTTTTCGAAGATATAAACGTAGCAACAGATCATAATAGCTTGATGATGGATGTTATGAGACGTGTAGCCGAAAGACATAACTTACAAATATTATTCCATGAAAAGCCTTTCGCAGGGTTAAATGGTAGCGGTAAACACAACAACTGGTCACTAATCACAAATACAGGTGTTAATTTATTCCAGCCAAGCAATAGCGCAAGAGAAAACTTATTATTCTTAGTTTTCTTAGTGAACACTATTAAAGCAGTTGCTGATCGTGGCGAGCTTTTAAGAGCTTCTATTGCTTCAGCAAGTAATGACCACAGATTAGGTGCTAATGAAGCGCCACCAGCAGTAATGTCTGTTTTCATTGGTTCTCAGTTAACTGCTGTATTAGATGAGTTAGAAGAAAAAGGGAACATCAAGATTGACAAAGGGGAAAATATGTACATGAAATTGGGCATTGATAAAATTCCTCAAATTATCCTTGATAATACAGATAGAAACAGAACCTCTCCATTTGCATTTACTGGTAACAAATTTGAGTTCAGAGCGGTGGGTTCTGATCAAAATGTTGCACAACCTATGTCAATCCTTAACTTAATTGTTGCTGAACAATTAAACGACTTCTATGCGGCCGTGAAAGCTGAAATGGATAAAGGAACTGATAAGAAAATTGCTATCGTAAATATATTAAGAGATTACATTAAAGAATCTAAGAAAGTAAGATTCGAAGGTGATGGTTACTCTGAAGAATGGGAAAAAGAAGCAGAGAAAAGAGGATTGCCTAATATTAAAAATACTCCAAGAGCACTACAATCATTTGTAAAAGAAGAAACTAAAAAGCTTTTCTCAAAGCATAATGTAATGACTCCTGAAGAGTTAGAGGCTAGAAACGAAATTTATTTGGAGAACTACATGATGAAAATCCAGATCGAATCTCGTTTAATGGGTGACATTGCTTTAAATCAAATTATCCCTACAGCAGTAAAATATCAAAACACATTAGCTCAAAATGCTAAAAACTTGAGTACACTTAAGTTAGACAATTCAGAAATATTGAAAAATATTGAATTAATCAGCGGATATACTAAAGACTTAAGAAGCTTAGTTCATGAAATGATCGAAAAAAGAAAAGAGCTTAATAAAATAGACGATATCAACGAAAGAGCTATCAAATACTGTGATGAGGTAAAAGAAGCTTATTTTGATAAAATCAGATATGCTGCAGATAAATTAGAATTATATGTGGATGATGAGCTTTGGCCATTGGCTAAATACAGAGAATTATTATTTTTGAGATAATAATCTAAACCAACTATTCACTTTATTAAAAACCGTTCTTTAAAAAGAGCGGTTTTTTTTATGCACTTAACTGTTTGGTTTTCAAAAAGGGCATCCACTTTTCATCAATATTTCCAGAAAAATCTCTAATAAACATCACATAATTAGGCTTAAAAGGCATTCTTTTCAATTTCATATCACTTTCTTCTGGCGTACTATTACCCTTTCTGGTATTACATCTTTTACATGCTGTTACCAGATTCGTCCATTTAGATTTACCTCCTTTCGATCTTGGAATTAAATGGTCTAGGGTTAAATCTTTAGAGGTGCCACAATATTGACATTCATGACCATCTCTTTTGAACACGTTCTGACGAGTTAACATTACACCTTTATAAGGCATAGTTACATAATTGATAAGACGTATTACCGAGGGAAAAGGATAGGATTTATCTACTGATCGTAGTTTTAAATCATCAGTTTTTTCAATCAATTCAGCTTTTTGCAAATAAAGTAGCAGAAAGGCTTTTGGAATGCTACACACTGTAATCGGACTATAATCCTGATTCAAAACCAATGCTCTTCTTGTACTAATTTTCATGCTTTCAAAAATTTTATGTAGCATGAAAATCAATCTTTATCTTATCATGCTAATATTCTTTTAATATCGGTTAAATAATGTGTGTAACCTTTTTGTTCAGCATTGAAGATACCATTTTCATCAAGAAAATCAATTTTTACTCGCCCAGATGCATGAATAATCTCCTGATTCTCAAGCAAAATACCCACATGAGTTACTTTTTTATCTTCATTTCTAAAGAATGCTAAGTCACCTGGAAGAGCGTTCACTAGGCCATCCACCAGCTTACCTTGTTGCACTTGTTGAGAGGCATCTCTTTTCAAATTATAACCACAAATTTTGAAAACCATTTGGGTAAAGCCAGAACAATCTATTCCAAATGGAGATTTACCTCCCCATAAATAGGGTGCATTTAAATATTTTTTAACTACCCCTTTCAGGTATTCAAAATCTCTTTTTGCACTTAATGATTTAGCCTCTCCATTAAAGCCTAAGTGTTCCTCTATTGCAAAAATCTCATTAGTTGAAATAGGAATTACTGAGCCAAGTGTAACTGAAATTAAGTTTTTTTGATATAAAATGGATGCCGTTAAATCTGTGCAAATTTTATAATCTGAATTATTTATTTGATCGAAATACTCTTCAGAAATATAATGGAATTGTTTACTGTCAATCCAACCCTGATAATGGTCAAAGTAGATCTCTATCTTTACCCATTTTTGATCTTTTGATATATCAATTACACTGTAATGGTCTCCAAATAACAATTGTGTTACCATTTCAGCAGCATCAGAAGGCTCCGCTCTTACAGGAATTATACTTAATCTAGAAATACCCTTTTGCCCGATTGATGTCATATTACAATTTCATTTTAGACAGTTCTCTTTTCACATCTTTCTCTTTGATACTGTCCCTTTTATCGTGCAGTTTTTTACCTTTTGCTAATGCGATCTCAATTTTCGCAAGACCTCTACTATTAATATATAATTTGGTTGGAATTAAGGTTAAACCCTTTTCTTCCATTCTCTTTTTCAACTTTTCTATTTCTTGCTTTTTAAGCAAAAGTTTTCTTTCCCGCTTTTCTTCATGATTATAGTGAGTTCCTAGTTCATAAAGACCTATGTGCATACCCTTCACAAAAACTTCTCCTCTATGGATATAGCAGTACGCCTCTTGCAAACTGACTTTATTCAATCTAATAGCCTTAATTTCAGTACCTTGCAAAACAAGCCCCGCTTGATAAGTGTCTAACCACTCATATTCAAACCTGGCTTTTTTGTTTTTAACAGTTACTGATTTACTAAAATCTTTTTTATCACTCATAATCTACTATTCAAGCAAAATTGAATACTTTATTTCGATAAGTTATTAAAAATATGATTTAATTTCTCTTTAGGTAATATCTTTTGCCCTGTAGTTCCCTTACTCACAATCCTATCTCCTACTTTTGCAGTATAGGAACAAATAATTTCCTTATCTACTATATCGTTAAACTCAGCTATAATGTTTACTTCCTCTCCTATTAAAGCTGGAGCTACATGTTGAATGTTAAGATGTGTACCTATTCCTTCCTCTCCTGCTTCAAGCATATCCAGTACAAATAAGCGAGTGGCCCATTCAATTTCTCTAGCTAAAGTAAAAGTAGCACATACATCATGAACAGCTTGCTTTTCAAAATGAGCAACATCTTTTTCAGTTACAATAAAACTGTGCCTTTTAATATCTCCCTTTCTAAAAACTGATTTCATTTCTTTTCAGCTGTAAATTTCATTCTAGGAATTGGTGCAGCATTCATGTCCAAAAATTCTTGGTTTTGATATTTGAAATGAGCTGTCATAGCAATCATTCCAGCATTATCAGTACAAAACTCAAATTTTGGGATATAAGTATTCCATTTTAATTCTTCACCAGTTTTTGCTAAAACTTCCCTCAAATATGAGTTTGCTGATACTCCACCTGCTATTGCTACTTCTTTAATTCCAGTATGTTTTGAAGCTTTTTTTAATTTTTGAAGTAAAGTGGTAATTAGCCTATGCTGAACACTTGCACAAATATCATCAAGGTTATCTTTAACAAAGTTATTATCTTTTTGACTATTATTTTGTAGGAAGTAAAGCACTGCTGTTTTAATACCACTAAAAGAATAATTAAATCCAGGCATCTCTGTTTCTGGAAATTTAAACTTTTCAGGATCTCCATTTTTAGCATGTTTATCGATCATTGGTCCTCCAGGATATGGTAAACCAATTATCTTGGCGATTTTATCAAAGGCCTCTCCTACTGCATCATCTTTTGTTTCACCTAAAATTTCCATATCTAAATAGTCATTTACCTTTACTATTTGAGTATGCCCTCCACTCACAGTTAAGCATAAGAATGGGAAGTTTGGCTTAGGATCTTCAATGAAATGAGCCAAAATGTGGGCTTGCATATGATTTACCCCGATTAATGGAATTTTTAAAGCGGAAGAAAGTGATTTTGCAAAACTGCTCCCTACTAAAAGTGCACCTAATAATCCAGGGCCTTGCGTAAAAGCTACTGCATTTAAATCCTTCTTACTTATATTTGCAGCAGATAAGGCTTGCTCTACAACTGGCACGATATTTTGTTGATGAGCACGTGAGGCTAATTCCGGAACTACACCTCCGTATTTTTCGTGAACAGATTGTGTGGCAATAATATTGTTGATTACATTTCCGTTCTGAATTACTGAAGCTGAAGTTTCATCGCAGGAAGATTCGATCGCTAAAATATTGATATCCATAAAAATTTGAAAGAGGAGAATAATATAACGCAAGGTATTAAAAAAGGTATTGCAAAAGCAATATTATGGACCTTCCTTATCATATTTTTTTCCATGAGTGTATTGGTCTTGGCTATGCAATCCTCACGAATACAAACTTCGGTAGCCAAATATGGAAGTGATTATTTAAGCAAAAAATTAGGCTTTGAAATTACTATTGAAAAAATCAATATTGAGTGGTTCGATCAAATTTCACTAAGTGGTTTAAACGTTAAAAATAAAGACAATAGTCCGTTTATAGATATTGAATCTATTTCTATTGATTATGATATTAAGCAACTGATAAATGATGAAAGCGTCCTTTTCGATCAATTAGATCTTAAAAATGGAAGAGTAATGCTGATTCGAGAAAAAGGGAGTATTTATTTTAATATAGATGAATTAGCGTATGCCATTCGGAATTTATCTTCCTCAGAAAATGACAGTAGCTCAAAACCAGCTAAAAAGCTTCTAATTAGAAATGCTAATCTTGATAATATTATTCTAGGTGTTGCTAATTTAAATGCAGATTCTATTAAAGAAGGATTTAATTATAATCAATTTGTACTTCATGATTTAAATGCAAGGCTGAAGAATTTCTCTAGTAAAGCAGACACAATCCAAATGCAGGTTCAAAGCTTAACCGCTCATGATTCAGTAACTGACATGGCAATTAATAAGCTCATGACTAACTTTGAAATATCTCAGAGCAGAATGGCTTTAACAAACCTAGATTTGCACCTCAACAATAGTACAGTTAAAGATTCTATTGTATTCAATTATAACAGCATTAGTGATTTATCTTACATTATTGATTCCGTTGATATTAAAGCTAATATTAAAAACTCAATTATTTACGCAAAGGATTTGGCTTATTTCGCTCCTTATGTCAATAGATATAAGGATAAAATAAATCTAAGCGGGCAATTTAGCGGTAAGGTAAAACGATTTAAGGCTAAAGATTTAAACCTAGAGTTTGGTGAATCAAGCTTTATCGAAGGAAATTTAAGAATAGACGGTTTACCATATTTTGATGAGTCCTTTATCAATCTAGATTTAACTAATTCCTCATTACTACCAGCAGATTTACAGCAATACATTAACGATAGTATTGTTTTTGAAAGAGTTCAAAATGTAGGTTTAACCAATTTTAGAGGGAATTTTATTGGATTCCCTACTGATTTCGTAGCCAACGGTGTATTTACGTCACCATTAGGAAGAGTGGAATCCGACTTAAATTTAAAAATATCACCAGATTCAAAAACCTCTAGTTACAAAGGGGCTCTAGCCACTTATAATTTTGACCTTGGGAAATTCTTGGATGCAGATTCTATCTTCCAAAAGGTGCAAATGAATGGAAATATAGAAGGAACTGGGTTTACTGTTAAAACCGCGAAGTTGAAACTGAATGCGAATATTAGTTTAATAGGAATTAATGGATATGAATATCAAAATATAAAAACTAATGCTGAGTTGGCATCAGAATTTTTTAATGGTACAATAACTGTCAACGATCCACTTTTGAAATTCAAAATGGATGGTTCTATTGATCTTCGAAATAAAGCAAACTTAATTAATGTTAATGCTGATTTAGATACTATAAACTTTAAAGAATTAAATATAACTCAAGATGATTTTATTCTTACTGCTAGAGGAAATTTGAATGGCAAAGGTATTGTACTTGATAGTATAGTAGGAAACACATCTCTGCAAAAAATTTATGCAGCATATAAAGGTAACACCTTACAACTCGATTCCTTAGTTATTCAAACTTCAAAAAATGATGGGGTTCGAAAACTTAATATCAATTCCGATTTATTTAGGGCTAATATTAATGGCGCTTATCAGTTTAGTCAGTTGGAGACTGATTTAATTCGGACTGTTAAAGAGTACCGATTAAACATCGAAAATGATCAAAAAAATATTGAGGAATATTATAGTAAGTTAGACTCATCAACAATTCTCGAAGAGTATGATGTGACTTTTGATTTTATAATAAAGGAGATTGATCCGCTTATTAATTTATTTGTACCCGAATTGCATATTAAAGAAGGTGCCACAATAGCAGGTCAATTTCAAAATGGCAAAAACAGCACCCTATTTATAAAGTCTCATTTTGATTCGGTACAATACGAAAGCAATGTATTTCTTCAAAATGATATTGATTTGAACTTCAGTAAATACCACCTAAGTCAGGATGTATTAGGTATTGGTTTCGTTAATTCTCAAACACAAAAATTTGATAAATTAAAGACAGAAAATTTATCAACTGAATTATTTTGGACTGGTCGTGAAATAAATTTTAGCACTTTCATTAAACAATTCGATAACGAAAACCATATAGATTTATCAGGAAAGTTAGAATTTTTAGAAGACACCTTAGATTTGAATATTGAGCAATCCAACATTAGGATATTAAGTAAAAACTGGAGCTTTGTTGATAACAATAGTTTAAAAATAGCTGATAATAATTATCAATTTGAAGATTTTGGAATTATTGCATCTAATGAGCACATCATAGCGAACGGTCAACTATCTACTGATTCAACAAAATCACTTTTAATTGATATTGATAGTTTTAGTGTTGCAAACATCAATGAACTAGTTGAAGAACATGATTTTAAGGGAACTGCAAATGGTTTTATTGAAATTCAAAATTTCGAGAATGAATTCCTTCTTAACACTGAATTGAGTCTAGTTGATTTCTATCTTGATGAATTCCTAATCGGTGATATAAACGGCTTTTCAAATTGGCAGCCAAGCCAGAAAAAACTTTTGATGGATTATCTGGTAACTCGTGAAGACAAAGACATTATAAAAGTTGAGGGGGCCTATCAACCCGCTGTAGCAGAAAATTCACTAGATCTTTCTGCTACATTAAGAAAAACAAATCTTGTGATTGTTGAGCCTTTTATAAATGATATCTTTTCTGAGATGAGAGGATTTGTAGATGGACAATTTAAGATCACAGGAAATTTAAGAAGACCTGTTATCAATGGAATTGGTAAAATTTCTAACGGAGGAATAAGAGTAAATTACTTAAACACCTACTATGATTATACAGGAAGTATCCGATTTGATCAGGAGAAAGTGACATTCGAAAATATGCAACTTACCGATGAAATGGGAAATAAAGGATTCCTCTCTGGTGATTTGCTTCATGATGGTTTTACTGACCTAAGACTAGACTTAAAAGGAGAAATGAATAGCCTTAAAGTTTTGAATACCTCGGCTAAAGATAATGAGCTTTATTACGGAACTGCCTATGCAAGTGGAACAGTAGCATTTCTAGGCAGTGTGGGGAATCTTACGATTGATGCCCAAGCTAAATCAGAAAAAGGCACGAGAATATTTATACCCGTAGAAAGCACTTCATCTGTAGAGCAGGAAGAATATATCCATTTCATAAATGTAAAAGATACTGCCAACAATACAACTCAAGAAATCAATACTGTAGATGAGGTTGATATTAAAGGAGTGACCATGAATTTCGATTTAGAAATAACTCCTGACGCATATGCAGAAATTATCTTTGATATTAAAGCAGGTGATATCATCAGAGGTAGAGGAAATGGAAAGCTCAGTATGAATATCGATACGAATGGTGCCTTTACAATGATTGGAGATTACACCTTAACAGAAGGTGGCTATAATTTCACTTTGTACAACATCATCAACAAAGAGTTTAGCATCCAGCCTGGTAGTCAAATCACTTGGGATGGTGATCCATATCGTGCTAATCTTGATATCCAAGCCGTTTACGAGCAAAATGTATCCTTACTTCCAATAATTGATATTGGCCAAGATTCGACCTTGGCTAGTTCTCCTGAATTGAAAAGAAGGTATCCTGCGAAAGTGTTATTGGATTTGCAAGGAGATTTATTACAACCAGAAGTTGATTTTGATATAGAGTTTTCAAATTTCCCTGATTATGTGACCACTAATAATGGTCAGATTCCACTTAGAACTAGCATTATTGCATTTGAATCTGAATTAGAAGCTGATGAGCAAGAGCTTAAAAGACAGGTATTCAGTTTAATTATCTTAAGAAGATTATCACCAAGATCATCCTTCGCAGTGAGTGGTTCTGTAGGTAATTCTGTGAGTGAGTTTTTATCCAATCAACTAAGCTACTGGGTAACACAGATAGATGAAAATCTGGAAATCGATGTGGATTTAGGGTCTTTTGATGAAGATCAATTTAACACTTTCCAACTGAGGCTTTCCTACAGCTTCTTAGGAGGACGCCTGAGAATAACTAGAGACGGTGGTTTTACACAAGGTGAAACAGATAACGTAAACCAAGAAATTCTCGGAATTCTGGGAGATTGGTCTGTTGAATATCTTTTAACACCTGATGGAAAGCTTAGAGCAAAAATATATAATAGAACCAATTTTAATACGCTAGATCAGTTTACAAATACGGCTACTACAAGTACAGGAGTGAGTTTAGTTCACGTAACCAGTTTTAATCAGATCAAAGAAATCTTTGAAAGAAATAAAAAACAACAAAATCAAAGCTCTAATGACCAACCCGAAAAAGAAAACCCTTCAAATCAGGATGCTGCATTAAGAGAAGAAGACGAAAATTCTTAATAATATAAAACCAAAGCTAAATTCATTGGTTAAAAACTCAAATTAAACCAATTAAGCGTGAATAAAATATCAATTTTCTGGTTCAGAAGAGATTTAAGATTATACGACAACACAGGATTATATTATGCACTCCAAGAAGATAATCCTGTTCTTCCCCTATTTATTTTTGATACTGAAATCTTAGATGATTTAAAAGATAAAAAAGATGCGAGAGTAACTTTTATCCATAATCAAATCTCCAAAATAAATGATCAATTAAAAGAAATAGGTTCAGGTATAGTAGTGAAAAATGGGAAGCCGGAAGATATTTTTAAAGATCTGATTGAAAACTTCGACATTCAATCTGTATTTACCAATAGGGATTACGAACCTTATGCTCTAGAAAGAGATGAAAAAATTGATAATATATTAAAACATCACGGAATCGGATTTTATGATTTCAAAGATCATGTGATTTTTGAAAAAGATGAAATTCTAACGGGATCAAATGAGCCCTATAAAGTTTTTACTCCATTCAAAAATAAATGGCTTGAGAAACTAGAAACAGGCCATTTGCATCCGTTTGAAATTAAATTAGTTAAAAATAAATTTCATTCCTTCTTCCCATCTGTACCAACACTAAATGATATAGGATTTGAAAGATCAAGTATTGAAATACCTGAAAAAAAATATGATCGAGATATTATAAATAATTACGATAAGGATAGAGACTTCCCGGCTAAAAATGGCACGAGTAGATTAGGCATTCATTTGAGGTTTGGTACTATAAGTATTCGAGAGGCAGTAAGTATAGCGAAAGAAACCAATGACACTTGGCTAAATGAATTAATATGGAGAGATTTCTACAGCATGATATTGGCTAATTTCCCTCATGTAGTGAGTAAAGCTTTTAAAGAAAAATATGATGCTGTGCCGTGGAGAAATAATAAGGAAGATTTCCAAAAGTGGTGTGACGGTAAAACGGGTTATCCTATTGTAGATGCGGGCATGAGAGAATTGAATGAAACTGGCTATATGCACAATAGGGTGAGAATGATTACAGCCAGCTTTCTAACAAAGCATTTATTGATAGACTGGAGATGGGGTGAAGCTTACTTCGCAGAAAAATTATTAGATTATGAGTTAGCTTCAAATAATGGAGGATGGCAATGGGCCGCAGGAACTGGAACTGATGCTCAACCCTACTTTAGAATATTTAATCCCTATAGCCAAACTGATAAATTTGACAAGCAAAATAATTACATTAAAAAATGGATTCCTGAATTAAATACTGATCAGTATCCAAAACCAATAGTTGATCACAAAGAAGCAAGACAAAGAGCTCTTGACACCTATAAATCAGCTTTAGACAATGCTTAGAAGGATATAATCCCTAATTTTGATTTATGAAGTCAATTCTAATTTTCTTAGGGGTTTATTTCGGCATTATAAATGCTTCCTTCAGCCAATCTCAATCAGATTCCATTAACAATAAATTTTTAAATAGAGTCATAATAACTGAGGCATCTTTGTATTCCGTAAGTATGATTGGCCTTGGTGCAGTTTGGTATCAGGGGAATGAAAATCAAAAATTTCAATTCTTCAATGACAATCAACAGTGGCTACAAATGGATAAAGCAGGTCATATTTATTCAGCCTATCATATATCAAACCTTAACTTTAATTTACTACAAAAATCAGGCTATACTCCGAAAAAAGCTATGCTCTTTAGTAGTATTAGTGCTAGCTTGATGATGCTTCCAATAGAAATCTTTGATGGCTTTTCAACAGCCTATGGTGCATCCGTGGGAGATGCTGTAGCCAATACCATTGGTGCATTTTTACCCTATCAGCAGCTACTTTTTAATCAAAATTATATTTATCCCAAATTTTCATTCTCTCGTACAAATTATGCTGATTTAAGGCCTAATACATTGGGCAGTAATTATATAGAAAATATTTTAAAGGATTATAATGGTCAAACTTATTGGTTAAGTACTGATTTTAATCTATTTAGCAGCCAAAACCGATTCCCAAATTGGTTACAATTTTCAATTGGCTATAGTGGCAATAATATGTTGTATGGAAATCCTGATCAAAATCTAGAAAATGGCTATCTGGCTAACAGACAGTGGTTTCTAAGTTTGGATCTTAATCTTGAAAAAATAGAATCAAATAAAAAGTGGGTAAAAACTGCTCTTGCAGTAATCAATATTATTAAAATACCGTTCCCAACAGTTGAATGGAATGGAAAAACTGTAATTTTGCATCCCATTTATTTTTAGTTAAAAAAAATAGTAATGAAAATAGGCGATAGAGTAAGGTTAATGAAAGGAACTGAAGAGGGTGTGGTAGTAAAGCTACTAGATAAATCTTTAGTAGAAGTTGAAATTGAGGACGGATTCGCAATTCCTGTTTTACAATCTGAATTGGTGGTGGTTTCGTCTGATGAAAGCTCAGCTTTTGACAGACCACAAACACAACCTAAAAAAACAACCCATAAAAAAGAAAGCACCAGTCCTAAACCCCAATTAAAAGGCTACCATTTAGCTATTATTCCTCTTAATGATCATCTGCATAGTCTATATTTCATTAATCCACTAAAAGAGGATATTGTTTTATTAGCAAATGAGGTGAATGGGAAAAATGAGGAAAAAACGATTCTGATTGATAAAGTTTTAAGTGAAAATTATTCCAAAATAACTGAAAGAGATTTAGACCATCTTAATACTTGGAGCCCATTTACTTTTACAATCTTGGTTGAAAATCCAAAGTGGTCGATTCCTATTAGACCAGAAAAAATCACTTTAAAAATCAGAGCAAAGGATTTTCAAAAAGAACTGATAGATATCCCATTTCTTAATAAAAAAGGATACTTGATCCCTCTATTTCAAAAAAGTTCTGAGTCCATACAACCTGACAAAATAGATCCTGAAAAGTTAAAGAATAGCTTTTTTGAAGGAAATGAGAAGCCGGAATTTCAATTCAAAAAAAATAATAATTCAAATATTCCAGAAATTGATCTACATATAGAATCAATTGATCCTAATTATGAAAAACTTCCAAAAGAGGATATTCTAAATATACAGCTTCAGAAATTTGAGCAAAAGTTAAATGAAGCTATCATGGCTGGATTAGATGATATAATTTTCATTCATGGAGTTGGAAATGGCGTTTTAAGAAATAAAATACATAAACAACTATCTCAGCACGATAACATTCAATTCTTTAAAGATACCCACAAAGAAAAATTTGGATATGGCGCCACATTAGTAAAGATTAAATAAAATTATTTCTTAATTTTATACAATAATTTACTAAATTTGATACTATAATTATTTAATACGCTACAGAATTATAAAATCTTTTAACCTTAAAGAATAGCCGTATGAACTTTAACGAATTTATGGAGTCATATGCCAACGAAGTAGGCGGACAGTTTCAAGAATATGACACTAACAAATCTGTTGTTATTTATCCGTTGGGAGGAAACAGATATCAAGCGGTATTAGGTACTTTAAAAAAGAGTGACATAACGGGTAAACCCAGTATAGAATTTACTTCTAAGGTATGTGAATATGACTCTTCTATAAATTTAGAAAGTTTAATTAGAGCAAACGCTACTTTTTGTACCGCACGGTTTGTTTTAGTAGAAGATTTTATCAGAGTTGAGGCTGCTATTCTTGAAGAAAGTGCTACTGAAAATGTATTGAAAGACATTATCGAAGAGGTTGCCACTGTTGCTGATGCTTGGGAACATAAACTTACCGGTCAAGATGTTCATTAATTCTTTTCTCTAATAATTAGAAGTTAATCCATAAACCCATTCTTCATTCCATTTTTTGGTCTTATTTTTGTTTAAAAGATTTTTGAAATTGCAAGCTGTCTTATCGCTCTTCGTATAATCGAAGGGAGGAAAGTCCGAGCAACATAGAGCACCGTACCTTGAGAAACCAAGGGTCTTGATGATATCAGGAACAGATAGTGCCACAGAAAACAGGTAGCCTTTAAGCTTGCTTATAGGTCATAGTGAAAAGGTGAGGTAAGAGCTCACCGTACTGAATAGTAATATTCGGGTGCACGGAAAACCTTTCGGGTTGTAAGGTCACATATATTTTTGCTTCCGATTTATCGGAATAAGGGCTGCTCGTCCGAAAATCCTTAAGGATGGTAAAAAGGGGTAGACTGCGTTAGATAAATGATAAGAGCATTTTCATTCATTTGAAAATGGACAGAACTCGGCTTATAGGCTTGCATTTTTATTTCTTTTATCTCAAAATTTAAATTGTGAGACATTTATTCACTAATTAAAAAGCTATGTCTAAAATTTTATTAATAGATGATGAAGCTAGTATCCGCCAGACCTTAAAGGAAATACTAGAATATGAAAAATATCAAGTTGAGGAAGTTGCAAATGGTGAGGAAGGATTAAAAAAAATAGAAAGCCAGCATTTTGATTTGGTTTTATGTGATATCAAAATGCCTAAAATGGATGGAATGGAATTGCTAAATGCCGTTTATGATAAAGGAATTGAAATTCCATTTATCATGATTTCTGCACATGGCACCATCGATAATGCTGTAGAGGCTACCAAAAAAGGAGCCTTTGACTTTATATCAAAACCACCTGATTTAAACAGATTATTGGTTTCTGTACGTAATGCATTAGATAAATCAAATCTAATTGCGGAAACTAAAACGCTTAGAAAGAAAGTATCTAAAAAATATGAAATGATCGGCTCTTCTAAGCAATTAGGAGAAGTTAAAGATACTATTTTAAAAGTAGCTCCTACTGATGCCAGAGTGCTTATAATAGGTGAAAATGGTACTGGAAAAGAACTAGTTGCTCGACAAATTCACGAACAAAGTGAAAGAGCTAAAGCACCAATGGTGGAAGTGAATTGTGCTGCTATTCCATCTGAACTAATTGAAAGTGAGCTTTTTGGACATGAAAAAGGAGCTTTTACTTCAGCAGTAAAACAACGAATTGGTAAGTTCGAACAAGCTAATGGTGGAACATTATTTTTAGATGAAATTGGCGATATGCCTTTAGCTGCTCAAGCAAAAGTATTAAGAGCTCTTCAAGAAAATAGAATTAATAGGGTCGGTGGAGATAAGGACATTAAAGTTGATGTTAGAATTATTGCCGCAACAAACAAGAACTTGAAGGAGGCAATAGAAAACAATGAATTCCGTGAAGATTTATTCCATAGATTAAGTGTAATAAGAATTAATGTACCTCCTCTTAAGGATCGAAAAGATGATATTCCTGAATTAGTTGAAAAATTTCTTAGTGATATTGCAGAAGAACATGGTTCTAAAAAGAAAAGCATGGACAAGGAAGCGCTTAATCAACTAAAGAATTATGATTGGAGCGGAAATATTCGTGAATTGAGAAATGTAGTGGAAAGGCTGATAATATTAGGAGCTGATAAAATCACAGCCACAGATGTAAAGAAATATGTAGATTGATCTGTTATTAAACAGATTGATCTTCTACTGTTACTTCATTTATAGTATCCAAATCATTATAAGAATACGTAGGGCAAGTTTTTTGTGCACAAGCACCAATAAATAGAGCGGATAAAATGATTAATAAAAATTTCTTCATATCAAAAATTGAAATACATTACATTCAAATATAAGTCCATTAATCTAAATTTTAAAATCTATTATAAATTTAATTACATTATTTATTAATTAATGCTCATATTTTGGAAATATAGATTTTAAAAAATTACATATTAAATATATTCTCACATCAAATTTTATAGCTTCCTCCAAAAAGTTCAATGGGAAGCTTCAATAATAAAAAATTATAAACCATATTCGATTCTCTTTAAGATCAAATTTGCAATAAGTAACCTAATAATGTTAAAAAAGACAATTCAAATACTCTTTTTGATATTGATCTCACCATTAATACTAATGGCCCAGAATAGCCAAATTGCTACTGAGTGGGAATGGTTTACAAATTACATTGAAGAAATAGAAAATAATACTGCCGAAGATTTATTAATCAATAAGGAAGAAAAGCTCCAAGCTGCAAAAGATATTGAGAATAAAGAATTAGAGAGTAAGATTGCCAAAGAATTAGCCTTAATCCATATTTATAAAACCAACAATTTAGAAGAAGCCATGCCTCTTTTAATAAGGGCTATGGAAATAGATGAAGCTTCTGAAGATGAAATTAGTTTGATTTTTACCTACTTAGGATTTTATAGTTTATTCGAAAAGGTTGAAGACTATTATTATGGTAAGGAATTTCTTAATAAAGCCTCTACCCTACTAAGAAATTATAATTTTCCTCCTGTTCGAATATTTATTAATCAAAAATTAGGTTATAGCTATTGGTCAACCGGTGAGACAGGCAAATCAATTGAGGAGCATCAAAATATTTTACAATACGCTCAAAAAGAACGAATTCCTAAAGTAGAAGCAAAAGCAAATACAGATTTAGCTAACATATATAAAGATATTAGCTCTCTTGATAAGGCCTTAGAACATTATAAAAATGCTCTATCAATTTACCGCAGAATCAAATCTCCAGTTGAAGAAGCGAAATGTTTGAATGAAATTGGGGACCTTTATCTGATTCGAAATGACAGTAAAAGAGCATACGAGAACTACATTGTAGCATTAGATATTTTAAATGATCTATCAAATGTAGAAGCTAACAGAGCATCAGTTTATAATTCAGTTGCAAATTATTATCTAAAAGAAAACAATCCTGGAAAAGCTGTAGAAAATCTAGCTATTTCAAATCGATTAGCTCAAAAATCCCAAAATCAATTACTGATACAAGAGACCTATGCTATATTAAGTAAAGCTTACAAAAAATTAAATAACTATCAAAAAGCATTAGAATACAGTGAGCTTTACAAAGCTTTAGATGACTTTTTGCAGAAAGAAAAGAATGATAGAAATATTTTAAAGATACAGAGTAGGTATACCATTACTCAAAAACAGAATCAAATTGATCAGTTAGAGTTAAATAAAATTCAAAAGGAGTTTGAATTAGAAGAAGAAAGAAAATTCAAAAACTTCCTGGCGATAATGGTGGTTTTAGCTGCTATCATAATGATTTTGATTTTTATTCTATTTATATCTCAACGTAGAAGTAATGCAAAACTTAAGACTGCTAATGAAAAAGTAAAAACGCAAAATCAGGAATTAGAAGACTTAAACAATACAAAAGACAAATTCTTCTCTATCATAAGTCATGACCTTAAAGGACCTTTAAACTCTCTAACTTCATTCTCTGGTTTACTTATGAATCATACCAGCAGTTTAAGCACTGAAGAAATTCAAATGCTGGCTAAGGATCTAGATAAATCCTTAAAAAACTTATTTGCCTTACTTGAGAACTTATTACAATGGTCAAGATCACAAACGGGTAATATTGAATTTAAAGCTGAGGAAATTGACTTGACTGAAATGTTAAATGAAAATAAGAAGTTACTTGAAAAGCAAGCTGACAATAAAAACATTCAAATAGAGGTAAAAAACACTAAATCAGTTAAAGCAAAAGCTCATCCAAATTCAATTACTACAGTAATCAGAAATTTGCTTTCTAATGCTATTAAATTTACAGAAGATGGCGGTCAGATTAAAATGGGAGTGGTTGAAGAGGAAAATCAATTTGTAGTTAAAATAGCAGATAATGGTGTGGGCATGCCAAAAGAGGTTGCGAGTAAGATATTTAGGCTAGACACAAAACATTCTACACAGGGAACTGCAAAAGAAAAGGGAACCGGTCTAGGACTTATTCTTTGCAAAGAGTTCGTTGAGAAAAACGGTGGTCAAATATGGGTAAAGAGTGAAGAAGGAAAAGGTACAATCTTCTCTTTCTCAATCCCTAAATAATTAATTTAGCGATACTGCATCACTGTAACTATTAACGGGTATAACCACTTCAATTAGTGTCCCTTTATCTTCCTTATTTAAAATATTTAGTTCTCCATTAAGACGAAAGACCACTTTTTTAGCCATGTAAAGCCCCATTCCGATATTAACATCACTTCTCTTTCCCTTAAAAAATACTTCAAATACTTTTTTCTGCATTTCTTCCGGAATTCCAACTCCATTATCATTGAAGCAAAATCTATATATACTTGAATTTTCTTTCTCAAAAGTGATACTTAGTTTTGTGTCATAATAATTATTATGCTCAAAAACGTTTTCAATCAACTGAAAGAATAAGCGTTTTATCAATGCTCTATCAGAACTTATAAAGTTAGAATCAGATAATATTTCTATCTTAATTTGAGCTCTTTTCAAATCCTTATTTCTTTTGAGAAATACAGATTCCATCACTTCATTAATTAATTCTTCAAAATCAAATGTGGTGATATTTACATCTCCATGAAGAATAAAGCTTACCTCCTTGAAATCATTAAATATTCGTTCTAATTTTTGAATACTCTTATTAATCAATTTGAAATAATTAACAACCTCTAAATTATCAGTAGTCATTTGACCAAGGCTAACTAATCCTAATACATTAGCAATGGGGCCTCTTACATCATGTGAAGTTTTATACATAAAGTTTGATAATTCTGCATTCATATCTTTCAAATTGAGATTTGCTTGCATCAAAGGCGTAATATCTTGCATAAACTGTTTGTAGCCTACTATTCTTTTATTTTTATCATACTGTAAGGAAGTGCTAGAAGCGAAAAAAGAGGTAGTACTAGTATTAGTTTTAAATTCATACTCAGCATCAAGAAAAACTACTTCCTTATTAAGAATTAAGTTTTTAATTTCTTTATCCTTCTTTGAAGATTCAATTGACATTAATTGGTGAATATTTACACCAAGAATTTCTTCTTCTTTAAAACCAATAATGGAATAAAATAAAGAGGATGCCCTTACTATATGATTTTCAAGATCTGTTTCAATCAGCATGACTGATGTAAAATCTTCAATTTTCTTCCTTAGATTTTCACTTTCTATTAATTCTAATTCCGCTTTATTTCGGATTTCAATTTCTTTTTCAATAAGAATTGACTTCTTCTGAATTAATTTTTGAAGTGAATAGATATAAAGCATGGCTAATAAAATTAAAACAAGAATGACCAAGGAAATTATGTTTACTAATTCTTTATTTTTTTCCCACCAACTAACATTAGGGCTAAGCCATTTTTGATAAATTCTGTCATATTCACCAGATGCTTTAATTAATCGTAACCCCCAATTAAGTGAGTCTAGCAATAGTGAATCTTTTTTATTTGCCACAAAACAATACTCGGTAATAAAAACAGGATCACTAGAAGATTGAACATTGGTAATATTTTCAGACTCCATTTTATAATTGGTTGTCATAAAAGAAGTGATTGCACAATCAGCTTCACCTTTTACTACTGCATCTATTGCGTCTGATTCAGAGGCATAAGTTTTTAATTCCTTTAAATCTAAAAAACCAATTTGGTCAAAATATTCTTCTATGATTGAAGCCTCTTGAATGGCAACTTTTTTACCTGATAAACTAAACAAATCCTCCACAGGATTTTTATCTGATCTAGTAAAAATTGAATAGTACACTAAGCTAAAAGGCTTTGAAAATAATATCTTCTTCTCACGATCAGAAGTCTTAAAATAGGCTGCAATATCCAATTCATTTTCAACTTCTAATCTATTTCTGATGATACTCCACCTATCCGCATATATCTTTACATTCCAATTTAACTCAGTCCCTATTGCCCTTATGACATCAATATTAAAACCTTGAAATTCACCCTTATTATTTAAGTATTCATAAGGCTCATAAGATTTATCTATTCCATAATTGATTGATTTTTCTGGCAAAGTATTGTTACTTTTAGCTTGACCATTAGAAAAAGAAGGTAATGTCAATAATATATATGTTATGATAATTGGTAGCTTCACTAAAGGTTGATTAGGTTTCTTAACTATCTAGTTTTAACAATTAATTTATAAACTATATAGTATAAATACAATATTAGAAACCCTTATTATATAATTTTGTTATAGTTTAATATATAGGTAATCTTCAAAATGGAAGAAACTGCAAATACAAATGCTAAATGGAAGGTTAAGGCCTTTGATATCGTATTTAAAGCGGATAGTTTTTATGGGAAATTATTCGATGCTGTATTACTTATTGTAATATTTTTAAGTGTTCTGGCTGTTGTATTAGAAAGCGTTGCAGAAATTAGATTTAAATATGGAATTTATTTTCTGTGGGCAGAATGGATATTTACTGGCTTCTTCCTAATTGAATATATTTTTAGAATTGTTATTGTAAAATATTCCTGGCATTATATTAAGAGCTTTTTTGGAATTGTTGATCTACTTTCAATTTTACCCTCAATTTTAGCATTTTTTTTTGTTGGAGCGCAATCTTTAATGATTATAAGAAGCTTAAGGTTAATAAGGGTTTTCAGAGTATTTAAATTAACTCAGTATTTAGGGGAGGCTTCACAATTATCGGATGCTTTATTAGCAAGTCGAAAAAAAATAACTCTGTTTATTGGAACAGTGCTAATATTAGTCTCAATATTAGGGGCTGTTATGTATTTAATTGAACCACCAGAGAGCGGTTTCACGAATATCCCTAAAGGAATTTATTGGTCAATTGTTACCCTTACCACTGTTGGTTATGGAGATATTGCACCAATCACTCCTATTGGTCAAATGATTGCATCATTAGTTATGATTTTGGGCTATGGCATTATCGCAGTTCCTACAGGGATTGTTACTTCGGAACTTAACAAATCAAGATATGAAAGCATGAATATTTCATGTCCGCATTGCCAAGCTAAAAATCACAGTACAGATGCCCTATTTTGTTATAAATGTGGAAAAAAATTACAATCTGATTAAAAATGTAATGAAAATTCTGTCAACATAATTATAGGGTTATTCGTTGTACCTACATGGAAAATTCAGGAATAAATAAAATAGAAAAATTAAGCTTCCCTTGGCAAACTCAAGATCCGTTCTTGTTTTGTGTTCATCATGAAGATTTTTTTCCCAAGGGTAATAAGGATTTAGGGCCAGCTGCCTCTCTGGATGGGCGAATGATTGGCCAAGATTTTACAATAAAAGATGGATGGAGGATGTATCATGGAAGTAAAGTTCCAGGCTTTCCCGCACATCCTCATTGTGGATTTGAAACCGTAACTGCAGTAAGAAAAGGCTTAGTCGATCACTCAGATTCATTAGGTGCTGCAGGAAGATTTGGTAATGGAGATGTACAATGGATGACAGCTGGTAAAGGAGTGCAACATTCTGAAATGTTTCCATTATTAAAAGAAGAGGAAGAAAATCCATTGGAGCTATTTCAGATTTGGCTAAACCTTCCAAGAGACAGTAAAAAAGTTGAACCTCACTTCTCCATGTTATGGAAAGATACTATTCCAATTTACAAGCATGAAGATGCTAATGGAAAATTAACAGAGGTAGAAGTTATGGCTGGAAAGCTTGGAGATAAAACTGCACCAAATCCAGCTCCAAATTCTTGGGCAGCAAATCCTGAAAATGAAGTCGCAATTTGGCATATTAAAATGGAGCCTGGGGCTGAGTTTACTTTGCCAACATCCGAAAATAAGATCAATAGAAACCTATACTTTTTTAAAGGTGAAAGTTTCAAATTAAATGATACTGACTTTCCTCATTATCATGGCGCTGATATTGATCCAAGAGCCGATATCACATTAAAGAATGGCAATGAAGAAGCACGTTTATTATTACTTCAAGGAAACCCTATTAATGAACCAGTCGTTCAGCATGGACCATTTGTTCTTAATTATCCAGCTGAAGTGAGAGAAACGATAATGGAATTTCAAAAGACTGAATTTGGAGGATGGCCATGGCCTTCATATGAACATACTCATGACCGATTAAGAGGAAGGTTTGCAATTCATGCAGACGGTAAAGAAGAAATCAAAGATTAATGCAACAGGAATTTTTAAACGCTTTACATCAAGAACATAGAAATGCTTTAGGCTGTCCTTCACCAGATAGCATCATTGCTTTTTATGAATCACTTTTAGGCTTTATTTTTCCTGATTATGGAAACGAGAAATTATTAGAGATATCTCAAATAGAAGAGAAATATAGTCATCTGAAAAATGAATGGCACTCTTTACTTGAAAAGCGATGTAAAAAATTAAAAGAAGAGTTTCCAGGTGAAGAAGCGCTTCTATTTGATGATTTATTGAATATCAAATATGCTCTTGAAAAAGATGTGACTGCAATATTTGAAGGTGATCCGGCAGCAAAAAACAGGTTAGAAGTCATTAAAACTTATCCTGGGTTTAAAGCTATTGCTGCCTATCGAATTGCGCACTGTATATACAATGCTGGCTTCGTATTAATTGCCAGAATAATTAGCGAGCATGCTCACAGTAAAACTGGTGTAGACATACATCCAGCTGCAAAAATTGGGGCAAATTTCTGTATTGACCATGCAACGGGAATTGTAATAGGTGAAACCACTGAAATTGGTGATAATGTAAAAATTTACCAAGGTGTTACCTTAGGAGCAACAAGCGTTAAAAAAGAAAACGCTAGCCAAAAAAGACATCCTACTATAGGCAATAATGTTGTGATTTATGCTAATGCCACCATTCTTGGTGGTAAAACAATAATAGGTGATAATTGTATTATCGGTGGTAACAGTTGGATTACCAAAAGCATAGAGCCTAATTCCAGATTATATTATGATTCTGAAAATAAACATTTACACAAAAAATCATTAGGATAATATGTTTGTAGAAGACTTAGTGGGAAATACTCCAATTGTAGAATTAAAGAATATTCCCACAAATAAAAACGTAAAAATTTATTGTAAACTTGAAGGGCAAAATCCAGGTGGTAGTGTAAAAGATAGAGCTGCTTTAGGGATGATTAGTGCTGCCTTAGAAAGAGGTGATATAAAAGCAGGAGATAAATTAGTAGAAGCAACTAGTGGAAATACGGGTATTGCGCTTGCCATGATTGCTAAGCTTAAGGGCTTACATATGACTCTAATAATGCCTGAGAACTCTACAGCAGAAAGAATTCAAACAATGGAAGCTTATGGTGCTGAGGTAATATTAACTAAAGCTGAAGGCACTATTGAATATTCCCGAACAGTTGCAGAAGAAATGGCTGCAAGCGGTAAGTATTATATGCTTAATCAATTTGGAAATGCTGATAACTATAAGCAGCATTATAAAACTACAGGACCTGAAATCTGGAATGATACTCAAGGCAAAATCACCCATTTTGTTTCTGCTATGGGTACTACAGGTACAATAATGGGAGTATCGAGATATTTGAAAGAGCAAAATCCTGATGTTCAAATTGTGGGAACACAGCCAACTGATGGTTCAAAAATTCCAGGAATTAGAAGATGGTCTCCTGAATTTTTACCGAAAATATTTGAAGCAGAAAGAGTGAATAGAACCATTGATGTTAGTGAAGAAAACGCAACTGACATGACCAGAAGAATGGCAAAAGAGGAAGGTATTTTAGCAGGTATGAGCAGTGGAGGAGCTCTTTATGCTGCATTAGAAATTGCCAAAGAAATAGATTCAGGTGTGATTGTATGCATTACCTGTGACAGAGGAGATCGCTATTTAAGCTCAGGCTTATTTAAAGTATAATTATTTAAACTTTACATTTTTCACCATTAAACCTGAAGCTGCAGCATTGAATTTTTCAAAAGCAGCTTCTTTTCCTTTTAAGGTGTTTTCTAAATCTTTTATAGAAATCTCCCCCATCCCAATTTTAATTAAGGCGCCCATCATATATCGAACTTGATAACGCATAAACCCTTTTCCGGTAACAGAAAAAACGTAACTGTCCTCTGGAAAAAAACTAGCAGTTAATTCTTGATTAGGCTCTATCTTACTATCCTCAATGTATCGCTCTGTATTTTTATTTTCAGCATCTCCTGTCATAAAAAATTTGAAGTCATGTAAGCCTTTATATATGCTGGCTGCACTTATCATGGCCTCAATATCTAAAGGTGCTTGAATACAATTCATTAATGGCGAGGCAAAAGGATATTTTTCTTGAACTGAAGCAAAATAATAATGATAGGTTTTGAGTTCAACATCTTGAATAACATTGAATTTAGCGTCAACAACTGATATATTTTTCACTTTAATATCAGGGGGTAAGTTATAATCAAGCTCTTGAATAAAACTATCGAGCTCAAGCTCATGATTTGTAAAAAGCTCAAAATAAGAACTTTCAGCAGATACCATAGCGTCAGTCCTGCCAGATGCTAATATTTTAAATGTCTGCTGTTCGAAGAGAAATTTAAAAGTCCTTTCTAGCATTCCTTGAAGCGTTTTCACTTCCTTTTGAAATTGCCAGCCATGATATCTAAATCCTAAATATTGAATTTCAATTAAGTAAAAAAACTTATACCGTGAAGCCATTAATTTTTATTTACACAATACAGCGCTAACCTCAGAATGACCTCTATTGGTTCTGCAGCTCCAAGCATTCTTAATATCTACGACCTGCCAAATGCTTCCTCCTAATTTTAATTCAACCCTGTAATACTCATCTGCAATGGAATCATCTGGTATACTTTTCTTTTCAACCATCACTACCACATGAGTTATAAGTTCATTACCTGATAAACTTTTTGCTAAGATTTTCACATTTGGCCCTATCATTTGCTGTCCTGCTATTCTAATAGCAATCGTAATAGGGCTATATGCCCAACTAAGACGCATGCTACTTGCCTTTTCAATAGACTTATTGATTTCATCTATTTTAATATTTTCACCTTTTTCAAATACTTGTTCTTCTAAATCCCATAAAGGATCTTGAGTTTCATTTTGATCAGATTTTTGTGAGCATGAGAAAATAAATAATACAAATGCTAATGCTAAATATTTAGTGTACATCATTGAACTAATAAAATATTTTCATTTTGATTTTAAGAGGTTCTGTCCCCAAAGTGAATTTTGCTTCTTCATATTTTGGTGCACTGAACATATTCACAGCATCATTACTAGCACCATATCCTTCTTCAGGAGCACCTACAAAATTGGTATCCATTTCTTCATTTCCATTTTCATCATGTAAAAAAACAATGGCATAATCTCCTTCCGGAAGATTGTCTATAGATATCGTATGAATTTTTTGATTCACCTTAACTTTTTTATTGACCACTGCATTTTCGGCATTTCTTGGGAAGTCCTCAGCATTATCAAATACCGATAATAATATATGGCCTTTTTCATTTCTAAATTCACCTATTTCAATCTCTAATTGGGTTTGTGTATCTAAATGGAAGGATACTAATGCAAATAATAATGGGATAAATGAATTAATAATCATGGCTTAATGGTTAAAAGTTTATTTTCTAAATCAATATTTACTTTTCCAAATCTTTCCAATACATCAAAACTGATTAGCATAGATCTTGTCAAGTCTTTTGAAACAACGGCTTCCAGATCATTTAATTGTTGTTCTCCTAATCCTAATGAATTTAAATTAAAAACATGAGGGGGTTCAAATTCTTTCTTATCATCAATAAAGTGATAATAATTTCCTTGTTTCCATTCTTTATATCCCAATGTTTTGGTCTGAATTAAGGTCTTGGCAATATCTCGAGAAACAATTACCTCCTGTGAAGTTTTCTCTAAACCAATGTATATTTTTAATACATCATTAACCATCACAGGAATTTCAACTTCACCTGAATCACTCAATTGAATAGGAATTGAAATCTCATCCCTTTTAAAAGCCTCATCCATAAAAACCTTATCCATATTAGTTGGCTCTTCTGCTTTTTCAGGATATATCATTTTGAACTCATCAATTGACCAATCCGACCAGTACAAAATAAATTTTTTGTTCCCAAAAACGATTTTAATATCCTCCAGATTTGGCTTTGTTGGTTTACCAGCATTCCATCTTCCTTCGTACATCTCACCAGATTTAGCTATCATTCCTTTTAGGTCGCCATAAACCCAACTATCTAATCCACCTTGTAAATAAACTAATTTAAAAACATCGTCATTTTTAGCTAATGCAATTGAATAAGACCTGCTATTTCCAGATAAAGAGTAAACTCCTTCAATTGGTTCTCTGCCAACATTTATCCATTTCTGTTTTAAGCTGTCTAATTCAAACTGTGCTTGTATTGAAAAGATGGATATACAGCTGAATAGGAATGTGAGTAGTATTTTACGCATGATAAATAGGTGAAATTTTAAGATCAAGTCAAAGATAAAGGCAAATCCCTAAATAGTAAAAAATAGTAGAGTTAAAATCCACTTTGGCTTGGTTCGTTTAAAACCATTTATGTCTTAGAAATTTATCATTTCTACAAACCAATCATAAAAACAGTAGGATCAAATCATTTATCTAATGTAATTTTTGTTAGTTTTGTCACCATTCTAAAAAAAGTACACTAACTGAACTATAGCTTTATGCAAGAAGTAAATAATTTTCTGATTTTAATTGATAGCTTTATTGGTAGTGCAACTTGGTTTCCATACGCGCTATTAGGAACGGGTTTATTTTTCACGTTTTATCTTAAATTTCCTCAAATACGATTTTTTAAGCACGCTGTAAAAATTGTATCTGGTAAATTTGACCGTAAAGATTTACCTGGAGATACCTCTCACTTTCAAGCTTTAGCTACAGCATTATCAGGTACAGTAGGAACTGGTAATATTGCCGGTGTTGCATTTGCAATTCACTTAGGTGGACCCGCTGCATTATTCTGGATGCTTGTAACCGCTGCAATCGGTATGTGTACAAAATTTGTTGAAGTTTCACTTTCTCATAAATATAGAACAAAACTAGATGATGGTACAATGGCAGGTGGTCCGATGTACTACATGAAGAATGCAAACTTCACATTCAATGGTAAAAAAGTAAACTTAAAATGGTTAGCTGCAATCTTTGCATTTGCAACTGTTTTATCTTCCTTTGGAACAGGTAGTTTACCTCAAATCAATAGTATCTCTAGCACATTATTGGCTACTTTCGGAATCGACCAAGTTTTAACAGGAGCCGTATTAGCAGTACTTTTAGGTTTGGTGATTATTGGAGGTATTAAAAGAATTGCAGCTGTAACTTCTAAGCTTGTACCAGGAATGGCAATTATATATTTCATTGGTGCATTTGCAGTTATTCTATTTAATTATGAAAATATTATTCCTTCATTCATCGCTATTTTCGGAGATGTATTCACTGGATCTGCAGCTACTGGCGGTTTTATTGGAGCTAATATAGCATACGCATTTAACAGAGGAGTAAACAGAGGATTATTCTCAAATGAGGCTGGACAAGGTTCTGCCCCAATTGCGCACGCATCTGCAAAAGCAAATGAACCTTTATCCGAAGGTATGGTGGCAATTTTAGAGCCTTTTATCGATACTATCATTATCTGTACTGTAACTGGATTAGTTTTATTATCATCTGGTGCGTGGAATGAAAAGCATGTGAATCAATTTGAATATGCTGAAATTGAAATTCTTGAAAAAGAATATGTTGAGTCAAATGAGGGGCATAAAAATAAAATCTACATGCACATTAATGATGTAGAGAAGCTTCCTACTTATACAGGTGAGTTAAAGGTAGTAGACGGAAAAATTCAAAATGATGACTTTACTTTCATTCATAGTAGAAGTTTTGCCGATAACATTACAGTTTATAAAGATGAAGATTTATTAACCGATGAAGTGTTTACAGGATCTGTAGCCGTTACAAACGGAAAGATTTCTGATGATCGACCAATTAAGTTTATTGGTGAATCTTTGGTACATAGTGCGCCATTAACAGCTTTGGCATTTAAAAGAGGATTTTTTGGTGACTTTGGTCAATATATAGTTTCAATTGGTTTGTTATTATTCGCATTTAGTACAGCGATTAGCTGGTCATATTATGGCGACAGAGCAATGACATATCTATTTGGGCCTAAATCGGTTATTTATTATAGAATTGTATATGTTGTAGCCTTTTTCTTTGCAGCATTTCAAGATACTACTATTATCTGGACATTATCTGCGATTACCATTGCATTAATGACACTTCCTAACTTAGTTGGTATTTTATGGTTAAGGAAGGATATGAAGCGAACCATTTCTGAATATGGTGATTTCTTTGAAGAAAATTTCCCTGGTGAAGATCACCCTAAATTCAAATAGAAATAATTAAAAATACTATAAATAATAAAGGCTGTCCTCATGAGGCAGCCTTTTTTATAGATATTCCATAAAATTTTATTTTCACATTTTAGAAATTCATTTTAAAATACTTTGTAAAAGTTTTTGTTTCCTGAAGACATTAAATAATCAGCTTTAGTTAACAATCTTGTTAAAAACGCATTATTTTCATCTTCTAATTGATGGGATCCTTGATAAACAATCTCATCATTCTCTCCTAATACTACAATAATCTCTGCATTAGCACATTCTAAAATCCCTTCTCTTCTTAAATCATTTTCAATATTAGAAAATTCATAATCTAACTCTAACATTTCAATCATTTCAGTATCTGAATAGGAAGGAGTTTCTGATTTTTCCTTCGGATCAGCAAAGGCAGTTACACTAAAGGCTAAGCTAAAAATTAAGCTTAAAGCAATCATTCTGGCGGTGGTTTTAACAGTTTTCATTTTCTTAGATTTTTTGTGAATTTATTATTTTGTTATTGTTTCTATATCTAAGACGCTGCCAAAATTACAATAGTTGCAGATATGCATTTAAATGAATTAAACAGGCTTTTTGATTTTATACAAATGTAAAATAGTTCGAAATCGAACACATTTTCATTCACTTTCGTACATTTTCATACATATTTTTTCAAACTACTTATCACGGAATGGTAATACCCAGTACCAAATAAATTCAAATGGACTAATAAGGGATATAAGTTATATAAATCTATTCTTTCATTAAAATTTGGCTCTAACCGATATTGATTTTGATAACTATCATAAAACGTGCTATCAAAACCACCAAATAAATGAGTGAATGCCAAATCAATTTCTCGAAAACTGTAATGAACCGCAGGATCTATTAAATAAGGTCTATCATTTTCTCCTATTATGAAATTACCACTCCATAAATCGCCATGTACTAAGGAGGGTTTAGTATCTGGTAAAATTGAAGGTAAGTTTAAAAATAGTTTGTCAAACAATTTAAGTTCATTCCTACTCAGTAGATTCTTCTTTTTTGCTAACCCTAATTGTGGAGAAAGTCTTTGGTGTATAAAAAAATCACGAAAATTATCTTGCGGCTTATTTGATTGTTCTAAAGCTCCAATAAAGTTATTTTCTTCCCACCCATAAAATGGTGCTGGCTCCTTATGCATATTAGCTAATTGCCTTCCAAAATTTTCCCAAGACTGATGACTTTTTATTCCTGAATTGATGAACTCTAAAATTAATATTTCATAGCCATTCAGTTTTTTAAAACATATGATTTGAGGAGTTGCTATACAATTCAAATTATCTATAGCATTTAAAGCCTCCACTTCCTTTTCAATTATCCCCTCTATTTGATTATTAAACTTTACGAAATAACTTGTATCATTTAATGAATACTTATAAGCTTCATTGATACTCCCTCCTCCTACGGTAATAAAATTATTTACGCTTGCTTGATGAAAATCAGATATAAAAGCTCTTATAGCATTAGGAATCATAGCAATAAATTATTTGATGAACCCATTGAAGAAGATAAAATTTGATTAAAAATCAAAAAAGATAAAACCCTTAATAAATTAGTATTTTAAAACCTGAGTAAATGAATAAATTGTGTTTAATTCATAAAAGAATTTTAAACCTTAATTTTGAATACAAATTAATACTATAAATTTGATTCTATGATAATATCAATGATAGTCGCAAGAGCCATTAATAATGCAATAGGAAAGAATAATGACATGATATGGCACCTTCCAGATGATCTCAAATACTTTAAAGATAAAACACGTAACCACCACATTTTGATGGGTCGGAAAAATTTCGATTCATTAGGCGAGAAGTTCCAGCCATTACCCAACAGAATAAATATAGTCATTACCAGAAATAAAGAATGGGAACATGACGGCACCATTGTATTTCACAATATTGAAGAAGGAATACAATACGCAAAAGAAAATAAGGAAGAAGAATTATTCATAATCGGAGGTGGCCAAATTTACGAGCAAGGCTTACAATTTGCTGACAGGCTTTACATAACTGAAGTAAATGCAAAATTTCCTGATGCAGATGCTTTTTTTCCGGATTTTGACAAATCAAATTGGAAAGAAGTAAGTAGTGAGCATCACCCAACAGATGAGAAACATCAATTTGACTTTACATATAAAGTATATGAGAGAGCATAACTTATTCTATATGTTCGTGTACCTTTTCGCACCAATTAAAATTGCAAAAAAACTTGTAATCATGTAATTTTAGTAAGATAAAACTAAGTATTTTTTGCTGATTTAAATTTTTTAAAATGGTTGAAGAAAAGGCAATATCATTAAATAAAATTATGGCTTTAAGCCAAGATATTGCTTTTACACTTGACATATCAGGAAATTTCATATTCGTTTATGAGAATTGCGAAGAATTATTAGGCTATAAAGCTGATGAATTAATTCACCGCAACATTTCCAAATTCACTGCAAATAATAAAAATGAAATTGTTGAATTACTAAAAGAAATTCAGAATTCTAAATCTGTAAAAAATTATTCATTTTTATTTATCCATAAAAATGAAAATAGGCTCCCATTAAAAACAAAGATTCAATTTGATAAAAATACTGAGATTATATACTGCCTAGCCAGAAAAGAGGAGTTTGAAGACCCTGACAATATCAATAAATCTCAAATTCTACAATCCCCTATCTCCTTAATAAACAATACAAACAATCTGATATGGAGTATTGATAAGGATTATAAGCTATTAGCCTTTAATAAAAGCATGAAAGACAGATTTAAATCAAATTTGTATTATGATTTAAGTGTTGGAGTTAATATGCTTGAGATACCTCATCTAACTGAGGAATATTTAAAGATTTGGAAGGATCTTTATGATAGATGTTTCAAGGGTGAAGAAATTAATGTTGAGATTGCTCCTAACGGAAATCCTGAAATAGAGGAAGCTTGGATTCTTGCTAATCTTACCCCTATCTATGAAGACAAGAACATAATTGGCTTAGTTTGTCATTCCACTGATATTACCCATAAAAAGCAAATAGAAAACGAACAATTTAAAAGGTATGAACTAATTCAAAATATAATTGACCATATTCCCTTGGGAGTTGCTGTGAACATAATAAGTACAGGACAGCAAGTTATGATGAATAAAAAGTTTAGTGAGACTTATGGCTGGGAAGAAAAAGATTTAAAGGATGTAAATGCTTTCTTTGAAAAAGTATATCCTGATCCAACTTATAGGCATGAAATGATTGCCAAAGTAATGGGTGATATTGCAACAGGAGATGTAAATAAAATGCAGTGGAATGAAATCAGGGTTACCACTAAAACTGGAGATACTAAATATATAGATGCAAAGAATATTCCGCTCTCAGAATTAGATTTAATGATTTCAACTGTACAAGACGTAACAGAAAAGGTTAAAACTAAATTTGAAATTCAAAAAGCACTAGCCGATAAGAAAAATATTCTAGAAAGTATTTCAGATGCCTTTTACGCATTAGATAAAGATTATAATTTCACTTACCTTAACAAGAGCGCTCAAAAATTACTTAATAGAAATGAGAACGAATTATTAGGTAAAAACTTATTCAAAGAATTTCCGGAATTAAGCGAAACCGTTTTTAAAGGTTATCTAGAAAAAGTAAAAAAATCATCAAAATTAGCACAGTTTGAGTTTTATTTCCCTCCATTCAAAATTTGGTTTGATGAGTGTATTTATCCTAGTAAGGAAGGATTTTCCATTTACTTCAAAGACATAACCGAAAGAAAAATAATACAAGAAGAGCTAGAAAATGCGTATGAGAAAGAAAACGAAATATTAGAAAGCATTTCGGATGCTTTTTTAGCAGTTGATAATGATTATAATTTTATATATCTCAATAAAAAAGCTGAAAAACTCCTAAATCTTCAGAAAACAAATGCCATTGGTAGAAATATGTGGGATATTTTTGACTATACTAAAGATAGTATTGCTGCAAAAGAATATAATCTAGCAATTAAAAACAATGAAACTCGCTCTTTTGACTTTTATAATGATGTATTAAAAGTGTGGTTTAACATCAGAGCTTATCCTTCCAAAAATGGATTATCTATTTATTTTACGGATATCACACATGAAAAGGAGCATCAAAAAAAATTAGAAGCTTTAAACCTTAAGCTTAAGAAATACACAAAAAAGCTGGAAGAAAGCAATCAAGAATTAGAGCAATTCGCCTACATAGCTTCACATGATTTACAGGAACCGCTAAGAATGGTCTCGAGTTTCATGGAACAATTGCAAAATAAATATGAAGGTCAATTAGATGATAAAGCACAAACATATATAAACTTTGCAGTTGATGGTGCTAAAAGAATGCGGCAAATAATTATTGATTTATTGGAATACTCCAGAGCAGGTAATCAGGAAGAAAATTTAGAACAACTTGATTTTAATGAAGAGCTATCCGAAGTTTTAAGCTTATTGCATACTAGTTTAACTGAGAAAACAGTTGATTTAAATGTTGATGAACTACCTTCAGTTTTATTTAGCAAAACAGCGATAAGACAAGTTTTTCATAATTTAATAGGTAATGCCATTAAATACACCCTTAAAGATCAATCCATAAAAATTGACATCTCATGGAAAGAAGATAAAAGGTTTTTTATATTTAGAATTCAAGATAATGGCATTGGCATAGATGAAAAATATCATGATAAAATCTTTCAGATTTTCCAAAGACTACATTCAAAATCAAGCTATTCAGGCACAGGTTTAGGATTAGCAATATGTAAAAAAATTCTTAAGAAATATGGGGGTGATATATGGGTGGAATCAAAAGTTGGAGAAGGAAGCAGTTTCTTTTTTAGTATTCCTAAGAAAATAAAGTTGTAAAAAATTATAAGTCCGTCTATAAAATTGTTCAAACATGCGATCGCATTAATTTGTAGTATTGCCTCTTATGAATGTACGATCAATATATCTTACTATTGCATTTTTCTTTGCCTCAATAATTACTTCCTTTGCTCAAAATGTAGCTCAGGAAACAGTTTATAACCTTCAAAAAACAACTGAGAAGATTGTACTTGATGGAATTTTGAATGAATTAATCTGGCAAGAAACAGAAGTAGCTACTGATTTTTATATGGTAATTCCAGATGATAATAGATCTGCGGAATTGGAATCGGAAGTAAGAATGACCTACGATAATGAAAACTTCTATTTTGCCATTACTTGTTTTGATGGACAGGACGGCTATGTAGTACAATCCTTAAGAAGAGATTGGGACTGGCCCTTAAATGAAAATTTCAGCATATATATAGACCCTTATAATGATTTCACTAATGGCTTTTCATTTGGAATAACACCTTACGGTGTCCAAAGAGAGGGTACTATAGATGAAGGAACAAATGTTAATGAAGATTGGGATAACAAATGGAGTTCAAATGTAAAGAAATATGATGATAGATGGATAGCTGAAATCGCTATTCCATTTAAATCTATCAGATATGCAGAAGGTAATCGAAATTGGAATATCCAATTTTTTAGAAATCATTTAAAAAGAAATGAAAGAAGTAGCTGGATAGCAGTAGAACAACAATATACACCTTCCGCCCTTACATTTAGTGGTAAAGTATTGTGGCCAGAGGATCCTCCAAAAACAGGTAGTAATATATCCTTCATTCCTTATGTATTGGGAGATTTATCAAGGAATTATGCAGCCAATGAAACCAATTATTCTAAAAAAGCGAATGCTGGTTTCGATGCTAAAATTGGAATTACTCCTGGCTTAAATCTTGATTTAACGGTTAATCCAGATTTCTCACAAGTTGAAGTTGATAGGCAAGTCATAAATTTAAGTCGATTTGAAGTGAGCTTTCCAGAGAGAAGACAATTCTTTCTGGAAAATGCAGACCTTTTTAGCAAATTTGGCTTCCCTCAAAGCAGAGCATTTTTCTCAAGAAGGATAGGAATTAGTACCGATACATTAGGAAGAACTAGACAGGTACCTATAGTAGGTGGAGCCAGATTAAGTGGGAAATTAAATGAAAAACTAAGGCTAGGTTTACTAAACATGAGTACTGCTGAAAATAATGAATTAGGTATACCTTTTCAAAATTATAGTGTTTTGGCATTGCAACAAAATATATTTAGTAGATCAAATGTGGCATTCGTTTTTGCGAACAAGCAAAATATAAATATAGATAAAAGTAGAGAATTCAGTTCTTATAACCCTACAGTAGCCAGAAGGATAGTTCAAAATTCAGACACAACTGTAGAATTCAAGAGTTACAATAGAGTTGTAGGCTTAGAATATAATTTATTCTCTGAAGACACGCGCTGGGCAGGTGACTTTTATTATCAAAAATCATTCGATACCTGGAATGATGATAATACCTATAACCATGGAGCATTTTTAAGATACCAAGAAAGAAATTTTTCAATAAGATGGGTACACACAGCTATTGGAGATGGTTTTAATGCAGAAATGGGATTTGTACCAAGAGTGGGATATAATCAGGGATCTTTTAGTCCCAAATACATTCATTACCCCAAAAGTGATGCTATTATAAACCAAGAAATAAGCTTTGATATATCTTACACTTACAATAATGATTTTTCGAAAAATACTGATCGATCTTTCAGTGTAGATTATGGTGTATCCTTTACCAATACATCTTCCATTTCCGCACAATGGTCAAGAACATACCAATATATGTTCTTTGATTTTAACCCTATTGCTCCAATAGGAAATAGAATTTTACCGCAGGGAAGTGATTACAATTGGAATTCCATGAGATTAAATTATCAATCTGATAGAAGAAAACTTTTAAATATAGACGGATCTCTTACCTATGGTGGATTCTACACAGGAACTCGTTTTAATGCAGGAGGTCAGTTAGCATATAGATTCCAACCTTACGGTTCATTTGCTATTACTTATGATTACAATGCAATTCAACTCTCTGAAGGCTTTGAAAATGCTAACTTTTATCTCCTAGGTCCAAGGCTTGACTTTACTATGACGGACAAAGTATTTTTCACAGGATTTGCTCAATACAATAACCGATTCGATAATGTAAACTATAATTTAAGATTCCAGTGGAGATTTGCACCGGTTTCAGATGTCTTCCTCGTTTATACAGAAAACTTTGCCCCTGGTGGCCCGATAGATTTTGTACCTGGTGAGGACACAAAAAGCAGAGCCATCGTTTTAAAACTTAATTATTGGTTTAACCTTTAGTTAAAACTTAAAGAGTACATAGCCCTCTGAAACATTTTTAGAAATTGTAGTGAGTGCGGATGTAGCCACTTTAGTTTTAGACCATATTTCATCTCTTGCTAAATCCCGAGCCAATAAAGATTGACCGCACACAATCACTTCAGCACCGGCCTCATCCAGAGCTTCCAAAACTGGAATATTAGGATTTTTTGCAATTCTAAATTTTTCGAAATAATTACCGTTTGATAAAATATCTAATACTGCAGGTCCATGAACTACTACCTTTACTTTCAAATTTTCTTTTGGCACTCCTTGAATTCCATGTAAATTCATTAAGCGAGCAACATTATTGATCCAAAAGGAATGTTCTTCAGGATTTTTATTTTCAGATACTAATTCAATAAGAATCTTATATTCTTTATCGGGCTGAACTAATTCAACAGGATCCTCAATTTCATAAATACCACCATATCCTTTCACAATAGGATGTTGTGCTTCTTGAGCTAATATACTGGAGTAACTTAAAGATATTAATAGGGAAAGTATTAGTAATTTATGTTTCATTTTAGTGCGATTTTATAAGCTAAAAATAAGATGAATTTACTTTAATTCTGTATACTTATTGAGAAAATTGAAAACAATTGTCTTTTTCTCTTAATTGGCTTAATTATTTCACGATTTAGTAGTTACTTTGCGACCATAAATTTTGATATAAACAATTAATGGCTTTACAAGAAGAATTTGAAAAACAAGGAGTTTGGTTATTCAAATACAGAGGAACTTTACCTGTATTAATATTATTGATTGGTTTAGCAGTATATCTTTATTCTGTTTTAAACCCTGAAACATTCATAATTCAAGATTCACAAATAAAATCTTATTATTTAATATTCTGTATCGCTGTTAGTTTATTTGGTCAATACATAAGAGCATACACGGTCGGTCATACTCCAAAAAACACTTCTGGAAGAAACACCGAAAAACAACTAGCAGATTCATTAAATACAACGGGGATTTATTCTACTGTTCGACATCCGTTATATGTTGGCAATTTTTTCATGTGGTTTGGACCTGCTCTTTTAACAGAAAATATATGGTTCAATATTGCCTTCATATTATTCTATTGGGTGTATTATGAAAGAATTATGTTCGCTGAAGAACAATTCTTAAGGAGAAAATTTGGAGAAACTTATTTAAAATGGGCAGAAAAAACACCTGCATTCATTCCTTCATTTAAGAACTTTGTAAAACCTAATTTACCATACAGTTGGAAAAAGGTTCTAAAAAAGGAAAAAAATGGGTTTGCAGCAATATTTATAATATTTGCAGCATTTGATATTGCTGGGGAGTTATTAAAAGGATCTAAAAATTTTAATAATTATTTATTGATTGCAGCAGGCATTTCAATCATTTTATATTTAGTGTTAAAGGCTTTGAAGAAATCTTCATTATTAAGAACTGAGCCTAATAGATAATAAAAAAAGCTGTTTCAATAATGAAACAGCTTTTAATTTTCTTCATTTTTCTGTTCAGATTGATTTTCTTTCTTATCCTTTTTATTGAACAGATTCCCGAATATTTTTTTCTTATCATTTGAGGTTGAATCACTTGCCTGTTGATTTCCCTTACCTCCTTCTAATCTCTTTTCTTGTTTGGCTTGCGCTGAGTCTCTTTCAGCAGATTGTTGAATTAGAATATCATTTCCTACTAATAACATATAATTCACAAAATCAACATTGTAGTGAAAGCGTTTTGTATTATCCCAGGGATCAGCACCTTGTGCCAACTGTGCAGAATCTAATTCAGGTGTAAAAGGCACTTTTTCTGGAGCATCTCCCCCTTCAGCAATTTCAGGCAATCCATTTTCACTCACATTTAATAATGAATCAACCTCTTCGCTATATACATTCTTCTGATCGACTTGTAGCAATCCTTGTTCCTTCCAATAGCCGTATTTCTTTTCAGAAATACCATAGATATTGGTTTTATAGTGACCTGTAGATGTTGAAGCTGTTAAAACCAAAGAATCCCCTTGAAACAAGGAAAATCTCTTCCTTTGTTCTTCCTCATCTAGAATGTAGCTACTCTGAAATGCAGCACATACCATTTTATCTTTACAAGCCGTAAAGACAAAAACTAGGATAAAAAATATAGGGATATACTTCTTCATTATTTATTTAATAGCTGATACAAACCAGGTTCAATATAATCCGCCCATTCTTCATACATTTTGGCTGATGGATGTAAATCATCTTTAGCAACATAATCTGTATTCCAAATAGCCTTTAAAGATAAGGGAGTTATATCAAAAAACTCGACACCGTATTCTTCACATATGTTTCTTGCAACCTTATTGTATTTTTTAAGTTCTTTAGCAATTATAGCTCCATTTTTATTATTATTTTTAACAAAAGGAGTAACTCCATAATCTGGAATACTTACAACGAATACATTTTTAGCTTTCTTGTCTGCTAAAGTGATCGCTTTCTTTAATAACTCTTCAAACTCTTCTTCATATTGAATTATCCCATAACCTCTATATTGATTATTAACACCAATAAGAAGACTAACAATATCATAAGTAGTGTTTTCTAATGATTTATCTTTATTGATCGCCTCTATTAATTCATCCGTTGTCCATCCAGTGGTCGCTATTATTTTTTCCACTTCTATTTCAATCCCACGATCATTAAGTTTTTTGGAAAGCACAACTGGCCATCTTTCTTCTTCTTCAACTAACTCACCAATAGTGTAGGAATCACCTAATGCTAAATAGGAATATTTATCTTGTGACATTGATTTCATGCTAATCGAAAATACTATAAATACGATAAGGGCTGATTTAATGATTTTCATTGTTATTAATATAAATAAAATGCAAATTAAAATATATTTATTAGAATGGAAACAATCTTGATATGAACTTACAGTATTAATTACTATTCAATTGTCGAAAATTATGTACTGTTCATGCATTAGAATTGTACAAAAGTTCATATTAATGAAAATTTGATGGTTTTAGTGGATGAAAAGCTAAATTCATGACCTATAAGTATAGGTTTATCGAAAAAACTTATTTCATTCCATAAATTTTCCTTTTTTTTATAAATGTAATAAAATTCGAATAGTTGATTTGACTTTAACACGATAATTATTGAGACTCTTTTTAATCGCTACATATATATTACTTCCTTTTTTCGCTTTTACTCAAGATAAAATCACGACTGAAGGCCTGCCAGGTTCGGTAAATAGTAGTACCCAAGATGTACGGCCAGTAATTTCTGATGATGGAAAAAAAATATACCTAACCCGAAGATTTCATCCTGAAAACATCAGAGGAGATAAAGACTTTCAAGATGTATGGGTTAGTCAATTGGATTCTCGTGGCATATGGACCAAACCCAAAAACATGGGAGAGAAATATAATGATAAACGCCCAAATGATTTAGTGAGAGCTAGCAAAAATGATGATTCTTTGATTTTTGTTAATTCTAGATACAAAGGAATTAACTCAGAATTAGCATTATTTAAAAAAGGAAAATCAGACCCTATTGAACTGCCAATAGATGGATTTTACAATAAAAGTAATTATGTAGACTACGACTACAACTTTAAAAACAACATTATCATCATGGCGGTTGAAAGAAGCGATACTGAAGGAGATCAGGATTTATATTTCAGCATTTATGATGAAACAACAGGTAGATTTACCACACCTAAATCCATGGGGAAAGCATTGAATAGTGAAAAAGCTGACTTTGCTCCTTTCCTAACGAATGACGGATACACTATCTTTTTTGCTAGTTATGGCCATGGTGGACAAGGATCTGCAGACTTATTCATGTCACATAGAACAGGAGGCTGGGACGATTGGTCTGAACCTGAAAACTTAGGAAATGTAATTAATACTAAATTTGAAGAAACATATGTTTCTATTGATCCAAGCTTTAACTATTTATATTATGATTCTTACCCTCCAGGAGCATCTAATAGAAATATATGGAGAGCGACACTTTCAGATGAAATAAAAAATAAAATAACCGCAGCAAAAGAAAGAAAACAAAATAAGCCAGCCCCTCCTCCTGTTACAAAACAGGAAAAACCAATCCAAGAGCCAGAAGCAGAAACTAGTTTAACTGAAAATAACCTTGATGAAACTTCCAATGATACTCAGGAAGAAATTACCAAAACTGATGAAGTGCAACAACCGCCTGTGGAAACAGAAGAGGTAATTGCTGAAAATCCAGTTCCTATTTCCGTTAAAATTGACAGAGAGATGGATTATGTAAAAGAACAAGAGAGAAATAATAAAGGGTTTCTATCGACTTTAGGTAATAAATTAGGTTTTGGTGAGGATGAAGAGATTAATTTGATTGACGCTGGTGCAAAAGGTCAAAAAATCAATAGAAATATTTATTTCAAATTTGACTCCGAAAAAGTTCTAAGTAAATTCGACATGTTATTAGATGAAATTACTGCTATTCTTGAGGAGAAACCTCAATTAAAAATCTTACTTGAAGGACATACTGATGCAATTGGAGGTGAGGATATTAATATAGACTTATCATGTAAAAGATCTAATAATGTGAAGGAAGCATTAATCGAACGTGGAATAAATCAATACAGAATTGAAATTAGTTGTGAAGGTAAAGAAAGGCCAATTGCAACTAATGATGATGAATTTGAAGGTAGAGAATTAAATAGAAGAGTAGAATTTTATCTATTTTGATTTACTTCATCTCTTAGTTTTTTGGGAAGTTTTGATACAACCAAATCGTAGCTGTGATTTATCCAGTGATATATTTCATTATCAGTTAAACTCCCATCAAACTCAATTGTATTCCAATGCTTTTTATTCATGTGATAACCGGGTTTAACCGCTTCGTATTTTTCCCTCAACTTTATTGCTTCATTAGGATCACATTTTAGGTTTACACTTTGAAAAAGCTCAACATCAATCAGGGCAAATATTTTCCCTATTACTTTAAAAACCAATGTATCTTCATCAAAAGGGAAACTTTCCGTTACCCCATATTTTTGAAGGCAGAAGTCTCTAAAGTCTTCAATATTCATCTCTAATTATTAAAACTTCAGTTTTAAATAATGATAAAATTATCTAATGATCGCTCTAGTAACCATAATGATTAATGCAATTAGGAACATGACAATGGATATTTTATTAATGCCATGCATCATTTTAAGGTTAAAGTTATTGGGTGCATCTGGATCTTTTTTACCAAAAAGCCTGGCAAAATAAGTAGTAACTTCTCCTAATTGAAAATATCTTTTCCAATCTTGATTTGTCTCTTTATTTAAATCTTCTAAATCTTTCTGCTCTTTCATAAATATTTATTGAATTCGGTATTGTAACCAAACTAAACAGTTTCAGGTTCAATCCAATTACCATCTTCTCTAATAATATCAATTAATTCATCAACCGCTTTTTCAAAAGGAACCCCTCTTTTCATTACTTCTTGTCCTTTATATAAAGTTATCTTTCCTTTTCCGGAACCTACATATCCATAATCTGCATCCGCCATTTCCCCTGGCCCATTTACGATACATCCCATAATCCCAATCTTCACTCCTTTCAAATGATTAGTTCTAGATCTAATCATTGCAGTTGTTTCTTGTAAATCAAACAAGGTTCTTCCGCAGGAAGGACACGAAATATATTCTGTTTTAGAAATCCTAGTTCTACTTGCTTGCAATATATTGAAAGCCGTTTCATTTATAGCTTTGTCTCCTCCACAGTTTTCTGCTGCAATAAAGATTCCATCACCAAAACCATCAATAAGCAAACCTCCCATGTCAGTAGCTGAATATAGTTGAAGCGACTCAATCGGTAAATCTTTGTATGCTCTTCCAATTACGACTGGAATATCACAATTGCTTTCAGACAGCTCTAAGAATAGTCTTCTTTGCTCTGCCATACCATGTTTATTGTAGGTATCAATTAGCAGCACCGCTGTTTTATCACTTTTTAATCTTTGGATGAATTCTTGATTCAAATCACTTAAACAAGCGTAAATGAAGTTCAAAGAAGGATGCGTTTCTACTCCACCTAAATATTGGTCTGGTTTTATAAATGGAAATCTTCTGTCTTTATTTTTTTCTTTTAACCAAGTTTCATGAGAATGGATTATCCCCAAAGTACCAGGGATTTCAAAATCTACCTTCTTATGATTTGTAAAAATATAATCACATGCAAAGTCTGAGATTGACCATTTATCTAAAGGAACTGAGTAATTATAACCAACACCAAAGAAAGATGCAGGTGTAATTTTTTCTTTAGTTGAAAAATCAGCTATTACAACCGGAACCTCTTTACCTCCTATGTTTTCTGTTTGCCTTGTTTGTCTTTTCTCATATTCATAAGGGTTGAAATGGCAATTTTCAATGCTTGGGATTTCCTCATGGCCTTCCCTGTTTGAATATCGATCAGCTAATATTTTAGCAACTGGTATCTCTTCCTCTGGTTCCTCTGTTAATGAAACTCTTATGGTATCACCTAAACCATCTTCCAATAAAGTACCTATACCAACTGAACTTTTAATTCTACCATCCTCTGCTTCCCCAGCTTCTGTTACTCCCAAATGCAAAGGATAGGGTTTTAAACCTTCCTCATCCAATTTCTGAACTAATAAACGATAGGCTTGAACCATTACCTGTGGGTTACTGGATTTCATAGAAACTACTATATCATAAAAATCCATCTCTTCACAAATTCTTATAAATTCTAGTGCGGATTCAACCATGCCAAATGGTGTATCACCATACCGACTCATAATTCTATCTGATAGGGAACCATGATTGGTACCAATTCTTATTGCAGTACCATGCTCTTTACAAATCTGAACAAGAGGTTTAAATCGTTTCTTAATCCTGTCTAATTCAGCCTTATAGCTATCATCTGTATATTCTATATTTTCGAATTTCTTTTTATCGGCATAATTGCCAGGATTTACTCTAACCTTTTCAACTATTTTTGCGGCTAATTCGGCTGCGTTGGGTGTGAAATGGATATCCGCAACTAAAGGTGTATTGTAACATCTTTTTCTTAATCCCTCTTTAATATTTCTTAGATTCTCAGCTTCTTTTATGGAAGGTGCTGTAATTCTTACTAATTGACATCCCGCATCAATCATTCTGATGGATTGCTCAATTGAGCCTTCTGTATCCATTGTATCAACCGTAGTCATGGATTGTAGAACTATGGGATTATCACCTCCTATAATGATGTCTCCTATTTTTACGGGAATAGTTTTTCTTCTCTTATAAGAAACTAAGCTATTACAATACTTCTGAAATTTATTAGTTGAGATTTCCATATATGTTTACTTCCATCATTTAAACTTCAAAGTAAACAAATTGTTAGTATAACAACTATATTTAATTATTAATTTTAATGCTTTAAGGTGAGGTTAAGGAGATTATACCCAGCCAATTTCCTCAAATACTTCATATACTTTCAGGCCTAAATAGGCATCAGTAGCAGCATAATCCATTTGGGCCTCAGTTAATTCAGCTTTTTCCCAATTTGAAGTTTGTTGAGCCTTTGAAATTCTTTTCTTTAAAAAGATTGCAGTGAGATTTTTAGCTCCACTTTGTAGCATACCATTTTCTCTTGCAATAACGCCTATATCTTCAAAACCAGCAGGTTTGAATTTCCTTAATTTCTGTAAATCTTTTAAATCATCATGTATGGCAGCTCCTACTTTTATAATCGCAGGATCTTCAAAAATTCGAATTAGATCTCCAGGAAATCCACAAAGTAAATTTCTAATCAAAAATACTTCATCATCAGTTGCTAGTTGAATTAAAGAAACTGGATTGTATTGACCTTTTCTAAAAACAGGTTTTGCTTCGGTATCAAAACCTAAAATTTCAGCTCTCCACAATTTGGGAATAACTTCATCCCAATCTTCATCTTTCTCAACCAAGGTGATTTGACCTTCAAATTTCCAAAGCGGTAAATCCTTGATTTCTTCTTTCGAAATCTCCTTTACAATGTTCATTTATCCGAAATTCTTCTAATTTTTATATTTAGATAAGCAAAAAGAATAGTCATGAATGGACTTATAATATTAAAGAATGCATATGGAGCATAAGTCCAAGTTGAAACTCCTAACACCGAGGACTGCGTTGCCCCACATGTATTCCAAGGAATTAAAACACTGGTCACGGTACCAGAATCTTCTAAAGTTCTACTTAATACTTCTGGTTTCAACCCCCTCTCCTTATAGGTATCAGCAAACATCCTTCCTGGAACCACTATAGCTAAATATTGATCTGAAGCCGTTACATTGAAGAAAACACAAGTGGTAGCAGTTGAAGTAACCAAAGAGCCAGTTGAATTAGCTAATTTTATAATGGATCCAGTAATCACCTGAAGCATCTTAGTTGATTCCATAACTCCGCCAAAAACCATAGCACAAATGATTAACCAAATTGTATTCAACATGCCATACATTCCTCCTGTAGATAAGAGGTCATTAACCATTTGGTTAGATGTTGTAATACTAATGTCTCCATACATAGAAACCATTACTGCTCTATAAGATTGCTCAAAGAAGTTTCCCGTTCCACCTGAAATAATTTCGATGATTTGCGGTTGAAAAACTATTGCAAATACTCCACCTAACAAAGTACCGATTAATAAAGCAGGAATTGCAGAAATCTTTTTAACAATCATAAAAATTACAGCTGCAGGCACTAAAAACAACCATAAATTGATATTGAATTTATCTTGAATTGCTGCTTGAACCTGACCTACCTGTTCTATGTCTGTTTCAGAACTATTCATGAATCCTAAAACTAAAAATATAATTAAAGCTATTGCAATTGAAGGAATGGTAGTGTATGCCATATACCGAATATGAGTGAACAAATCTGTTCCTGCCATTGCTGGGGCAAGGTTGGTGGTATCACTAAGAGGCGACATTTTATCCCCAAAATAAGCGCCCGAAATAATTGCACCAGCCACAACCCCTTCACTCATCCCTAAAGTCTGTCCAATTCCTAAAAGAGCTAATCCTAAAGTGGCGATGGTACTCCATGAACTTCCGGTTGCAACCGATACTATTGCACTTACCACACAAGCAGCAAATAAAAATATTGTAGGATTTAAAATATTTAAGCCATAATAAATCATGGCTGGAACAATTCCGCTCAATAACCAAGTACCAGCAAGCGAACCTATCAACAATAAAATTAAAATTGATGACATTGCAGAACTTATACTGCTTACTATACCATCCAACATGGTTGACCACCTAAATCCAACTTTTAAAGCAATGACTGATGCTACACCAGCAGATAAAATTAACGCTATTTGATTTGATCCGTCTAATGTGGCGTCTCCAAAAAAGTAAACGTTTAAACTTAATAATGTGATTAAAAATAGTATAGGAATTAGTGATTGAATTAGGCTAGGCCTGATCTGCTTGTCCGTCATGTAAGTTAAATCAATATATTAATTTAAATTGAATTCGAAATATAATAAAAATAAGTCATCAGTCAGCAAGCAAATGATGTAATTCCTCTCCTACCTGAGTACCAATGGCGACTCCCATTCCTCCTAAACGCACACCAACAGCTATTCTATCTGATGTTTTTTTGATAATCGGTGATTTATTTCTGCCAAAAGCCATAATACCTGACCATTCCATATCAATAGTAAAATTTTGATTGGGTAGTATTAGATTGTTTAAATCATCTAGAATTGATGATTTAATTTTAGGATTGATTCCAAAACTGGTAGTGTTTTCTGTTTCTTTATCTAAATTTCTTCCTCCTCCAATCAACACTCTATTTCCAACATTTCTGAAATAAAAATAACCTTCATCATAATGAAAAACACCTTTAAACTTCAGATCCTCTATTGGTTTAGAAATCATTACCATTCCTCTTCCAGGATTTATATCTTCTTCCTTCAACCATTTATGAGCAAATGCATTCGTGCAAATTGCTACTTTTTCGGCTATTAGATCGATCGAATCAAAACTTGTTTTACATTTTAAAGACACGTGATGATCGTGCTCATTTATTTCTTCAACCTCAGATGCAGTGAAGAATTTTATCCCCAATTCACTACAAGCAGACCACCAACTTTTAATCATCTCACCAGTATTGATTTGACCTTCAAATGAATTTACTACAATGGTTTCTAATTCATCCTTATTAAAACCAAAATTATTAATGAGGGATGAGTCTAAACTGTATACATCTTTCTTGAATATACCCTTAAGTAAACTATTATAATGATCTATATATTCAAGAGCAGGCAATTCTGCCTTTCTAATCAATTCAAACCCACCGTTCTCTTCTAATCCAATGTTTTTATTTCCTAAAATATTTTGAAGTAATTGTAATCCCTTCCAGCGTTTTTCAACTAATGCTACCTGTTCATTTTCAGATAGACCCTTTCTATCATCTACCAGCTCGGTAATACTTCCAAAGCATGCAAAACCTGCATTTTTTGAACTAGCACCACTTGGAAAAATCCCTCTTTCAACAATAGCAATATCAGCTTTCGGATATTTCCTTTTAAGATGGTACGCAGTTGAGCAACCTACAATTCCTCCACCTATGATTATGTAATTATATTTTGATAGACTTTCTCTTTCCCAGAAACTTAACATCATGATTTATTTTAGAACAATAGTTGAAAAATAATTCGAATTAAGCGAGATTGCCCAATGAAACAGGAAGTATTTAATAATTATCCAATTCAAATTCAATTCAATCTGCTAAACAATCAATTTTATGAACTTAAATTCAATTGTAAATAAAGCTCAGCATTCAAAATTCTATTTATGGTTACTTAATCAAGGTTTAGATAGAATGATTCCTTTTAACAAACCCCACGGATTTAAAATTACATCTATAAATGAAGAAAAAATTCAAACATTATTACCCTATAAAAGGAGAAATCTGAATCACATAAAAGGAATTCATGCCTGTGCTATGGCTACAATTTCAGAATACACTACAGGATTGATGATTTTATATAAATTGGATGTTAAAAAATACAGAATCATCATGCAGAAATTAGAAATGGATTATCACTTCCAAGCAAAAATGGATGCAGTAGCAGAATTTAGTATAGATGATAATTGGGTAAAGAATCAGGTTGAAGAGCCATTGAAAACAAATGATTCAGTTGTGATACCTTGTGAGCTAAAACTATATGATAAAAAACAGAATCATTTAAGCACTGGAACTATTTATTGGCAAATTAAGCCTTGGGATAAAGTAAGAACTAAATTATAGGCACAAAAAAAAAACGCAAATGAATCATTTGCGGTTTTAAATTTATCTAACAAATTTTATTCAAATTCTGATGGATAACATTTAACATCATTACATCTTTCTCTGATCATCTCATACGCTTTCAAGTCCCCTAACTCTCCAGCTTTACTAAGGTCTAAACATCCTTCTGATAATTGACCGTATTCAATTCTTAAAACTCCTCTTAAGTAATAAGCATCTACATTGTCCTTATCTTTTTCAATGATCTTTGTACAGTCATTAATTGCATCTTGGTATGCTTCTAGTTGCTGTTTCGCCTGACCTCTTTTATAATATGCATCTAGATTATTCTCATTTATCTCGATAGTCTTTGAATAATCGTTGATGGCTCCGTAATAATCTTGAAGAAGATATTTTATATTACCTCTTTCAAAATAAGCTTCTGAAAATTCAGCATTTGCCTCAATCGCTTTATTATAATCTTTCATAGCACCATGTACATCAGCAAATTTTTGCTTAATATTACCTCTCATATAATAGGCTTGATAAGCATTTTCATCAAGCTTTATTGCTTCATTGAAGCTTACTATCGCTTCCATATATTCTTTATTTTCGAACTTCTTAATTCCGTTCTCAATAAATTCAGAAGCTTTTTTTGATTGAGCTTCTGCAAATGAAAAGCTGAATACTGTAATAAAGGCTATAATAAATACTCTAAATAATTGATTCATATCTTTTGAGAAAATGTTCTATTGCAATCATCGCAATAACTCTGCCACAATTTTATAGATTGTTAATATATTCTTTGATTAACAAAACTAATTATAAGTTTACTTAAAAATTCACCTAATTTCAAGCTGAACTTACATAATTTATTTTTTCATTGGAAACAGCATTTTATAATCGGCCTTAACCTTTCCTTTACTAATATTCGCTAATTTCCCTTTCAATAATCTTTTCTTAAAAGCTGAAACATGGTCTGTAAATAAAACTCCTTCTATATGATCATATTCATGCTGAATAACTCTCGCCACAAAACCATCAAATTCCTTTTCATGCTCATCCCAATTCTCATCAAAATACTTGATTCTGATATTTGGTTTTCTTTCTACATCTTCACGAATGTTAGGAATGCTAAGACAACCTTCTTCAAATGCCCACTCTTCTCCTTCTTCATCTAAAATCTGTGGATTAATGAATGCTTGCTTAATTTTAGGTTCATCACCATCATCAATAGGATCAGTATCAATTACAAATACTCTTAAACTTTTACCTATCTGTGGAGCTGCTAATCCCACTCCATTTGCATTATACATGGTTTCAAACATGTCTTCCACCAATGTTTTAACATCAACCTCCCCTTTTTCCAAGTCTTTTCCTTTTTTCTTCAAGACCGGATGCCCGTACGCTACAATAGGATATATCATACTTTAATAATCTTCTAAAAATTGTTGTAAAATGATAGCTGCGCTAACCTTATCTATATTACCTGATTTCTTACTCCTTTGTTTCCGTTTGGAACCAGAATTAATCATTGCTTGTAAAGCTTCTTGCGAACTGAAGCTTTCATCCTGCAAATGTAAGGGCATTGTGGGGAATTTCTTTCTAAAAAAATTAATAAATGCATTTACATGTCTAGTTGCATCCGTTTCTTCACCCTCTTCATTAGTTGGGTAACCGCATACCACGGCTTCTACCTCCTCATTTTGAAAATAATCCTGTAAATATTGAATTACATCTTTGGAATGAACGGTATCTAGTGGGGAAGCTATGATTTTTAATGGATCAGTGACCGCTAAACCAACCCGTTTAGTACCATAATCTATTGATAAAACCCTAGGCATTTTATTAATTCAATCTAATTAGAGAATCGTATTGCTTTCTTACTGATTTCTCTAACATTAAGGCTTTCGGAAATAAAACTTCATTTTCAATTTTAGCATGAACTTTCAATTTCTCTTCAAAGCGAGTCAATTCTGAAAACAAAACTTTAACATTTAATGGAGAGCTTTCCTCCACAGGATATTGATCCATTAAATAGCGGATTCCCTTCATTTCATCGTCATGAACCTCATGATCGATTGCAAATTTTTGCATATTGAAATTAGGGTATTTATAGAAAAAGGCTGATGGGTTATTTTTACGATCTTCAATTGCTTTTAATTGAGTAATGTAATCAAATAATGTATCCTCCTCCTCATATATATGGTGAACAAAGTCCTCAACAAAGAGAGGAAACACATCCTTAATCTCTTTTTCTACAGTAGCAAGATGATTTTCAGTGGTATTCAGTTTATTCACCAATTTTACCAAAAAAGGTAAATCTTTCTTAATGAAAATAAAGTGCGCATGCTTTAAATAAGTAATCACCAAATCAATCGGGAATGACAATAATTTAATATTTTCAATCTCTTCATTACGATTAATTTTTTCCAACTCAGCAATTACATATTTAACATCAACACCTTTGTTTTGACATACTTTTTCAAGTGTGTCTTCTTCAAACTCATAATATTCTATACCCAAATAATAAAGGACTGACGCAAAAACGTAATTATCAGCAACTAATTCCTTTATTTTCTTTTGAGAGTATTTCACTTTAACTAATTTAGGTAAATGACAAATGTAATTTAAAATTGGGGCTTTTCAACCCAACGATTTATTAATTTCGTGCGTTATTTATGAAAATAAAAATTCTTAAACGTGAATCAGAATAAAAATAGTTCATTTCAAATAAAATTGCCAATTATTGTTTTTACAACTCTGGCAGCTGGTATATTAATTGGTGCTACCATGGCCAATCCTTCAGCTAATAAGGACACTGTGCTTGAAGGAATTACCAGAATAAAAGAAATTCTTTTACAGGTAGATCAAAATTATGTTGAAGAGGTAGATACAGAAAAATTAGTAAACAGTGCTATCAATGGTATCATCAAAGAATTAGATCCCCATACTTCTTATATCCCTTCAAAAGATTTAGAAATGGTTTCGGCCGACTTAAAAGGTAATTTTGAAGGTATTGGAATTGAATTTAATATTTTTAATGACACCCTTTATGTAGTAGCTCCCTTAAGTGGTGGGCCATCAGAAGAAGCTGGCCTACAATCTGGAGATAAAATCATTAGTGTAGATGGTAAAAACATTGCAGGTGTTGGATTAACTAACCGACAAGTACATGAAAACCTGAGAGGTGAAAAAGGCAGTGAGGTAAAGTTAGAAATTATGAGGTCTGGCTTAAACGAAATAGTAGAATACACTATCATCAGGGATAAAATTCCTCAATATTCAGTTGATGTAAGCTATATGGTGGATGATGAAATCGGCTACATTAAAGTCAGTCGCTTTTCGGCTACCACTTATAACGAATTCATGGAGGCTTTAAATGGCCTTAAAGAGCAAGGGCTTAAAAAATTAATATTAGACTTACAGGACAATCCTGGTGGTTATATGGATAAGGCTATTAATATGGCTGACGAATTCTTAAAAGACAATGCCATGATTGTTTACACCAAAGGGAAAGAAAAGAGATATAATTCTGAAGCTAGAGCTATAAAAGACGGAAAGTTTGAAGAAAGTCCATTAATAGTATTAATAAATGAAGGCAGTGCTTCAGCTTCTGAGATAGTTTCTGGTGCTATTCAAGATAATGATAGAGGCTTAATAGTTGGCAGAAGATCTTTTGGTAAAGGTTTAGTGCAAATGCCTGTTCCTTTAAAAGATGGCTCTGAATTACGATTAACCATTTCTAGATATTATACTCCATCTGGAAGATCGATTCAAAAACCGTTTGGTGAAAATCCTGATGAATACAGACAGGAAATGAGTTCTAGATATGAGCATGGAGAGTATTTTGTTGCAGACAGTATAGAATTTAATGATTCACTAAAATACACAACTGCTAATGGAAGAGTGGTTTATGGCGGTGGGGGCATCATGCCTGATTATTTTGTTCCTCTAGACACAACTCAAAATTCCACTTATTTAAACCGATTATTCTTAAGCAACTCATTAAGACAATATACTTTCTCTTACTATGAAAAGAATAAGTCAAGACTGGAGAAGATGGGATTTGAGAAATATAATTCAGAATTTGAAATATCAGATAAAATGCTTGATGACTTAATTTCATTGGGCAAAAAAAATGATGTTCAATTTGATAAAGAAGGGTTTAATAAATCAAAAGAACTAATTAAGCTTTATTGTAAGGCATACATTGCAAGAAATGTTTGGAATAACAAAGGCTTCTACCCTATCTTTAATCAACAAAACGAAATCTTTAAGGAAGCGCTAAAACTTTTTGATCAAGCCGAAAGATTAGCAAAAAAATAACTTTTTAAAATGGCATATTACGTAAAGAAAGGAAACATCCCTCCAAAAAGACATACACAATTTCGTCAACCAGACGGGAGCTTGTATGCTGAGGAGTTGGTAAGTTCATTGGGATTTTCAGGTATTTATTCAAACTTATACCACATAAACCCTCCTACAAGGATAAAAGAAATTAAAAAATCAGTTGCCTATGGTACTAAACCTGATAAGGATTTAACCCTACAGCAAATACATCTTAATACTTCAGGTGTGAAAAACACAGGTAGTGATTTCCTTGATAGTAGAAAAGTTCTTTTAATGAATGATGATGTATCCATGGCTTTGTGTATGCCATCTAGAAAAAGTATGGATTATTATTATAAAAATGCTGAAGCTGATGAATTACTCTTTATCCACGATGGCAGTGGATATATGTATTCACAGTTCGGTAAATTGAAAATCCAGGCGGGTGATTATGTGGTAATCCCTAGAACTACTATATACAAATTAGAATGGGAAAGCAGTGATGTAAGATATTTAACAATTGAATCAGCTAGCCCAATAGAGACTGTAAGTCGTTATAGAAATCAGTTAGGACAATTATTAGAGCATTCCCCTTATTGTGAAAGAGACATTCATCCTCCTCAAGAATTAATCACAGAAGAAACAAAAGGCGATTATCATGTGAAAATTAAAAAAGGAGGTTACATACATCATTATGTATATGATCATAGTCCTTTTGATTTAGTAGGTTGGGATGGCTTTTTATATCCTTATACTCTATCAATTCATGATTTTGAACCCATTACGGGTAGAATTCATCAGCCACCTCCAGTACATCAAACTTTTCAGGCTCACAATTATGTGATTTGCTCATTTGTACCTCGACTATTTGATTATCATCCGCAAGCAATTCCTGCTCCTTATAATCATAGTAATATAGATTCAGATGAAGTACTTTATTATGTTGAAGGCAACTTTATGAGTAGAAAAGGAATTGATAGAGGTTCATTTACTTTACATCCTGGAGGATTACCACATGGCCCTCATCCTGGTACAGTTGAAAAAAGTATAGGCGCAAAAGAAACTGAAGAAATTGCGGTAATGCTTGATACGTTTAAACCACTTTATGTTACCGAAGAAGGAAAAGACTTTATGGATAAGAAATATCCTATGAGTTGGACAGAGTAGCACTATGATTAGATTTTTTTTATTTTCACACTTGTACCTCTATATGGTAGGAGTTTTTGCCCAAAATGATGATATATTAGTTGGATTTCAGGTTCCATTAGGAAACAACCTCTATACTTTTAAAACTGAGGTCCAAAATATCAACTATCTAGAGTATTTATATTATGTGAAAAAGGATTCCTCAACGGAATTTCATGAGTCACAATTACTAAAATTTGATCCCACGGATACTGTTTATAATGAGCAAAAGTATTTCAGAAACATTAAAACTAGATATTATCCTGTAGTATATGTAAACTACGAGCAAGCTACGAATTATTGCGAGTGGTTAGAAGATATATTGAATCAAAGAATGATGGATAATGAGGAAATAAGTGAAGAAGAATATAATTTAGATGTCAGATTACCAACCATTGAAGAATGGGTAAAAATGGCAATCAGATATGACTATGTACTTAAAAGAACACCTTGGTTGGAAAGTATAGCAGGATCGGATCAAGACAGATCGGAACTACAAGACATAATTAATAAGAATAATCTACGTATTTCTGCTGACGAGTATGAGGATAAAATTCAGATATACCTGAAAAAAAATCCAGTATTTATTATAGAAAACTTAGTTTATAAAGGCAAAGATGAATATTTAAATTATGTCCTAAATCTGAATGAAATTTGGGGGAGAAAAGATTATCAATCTTTGGAGAAGATACCTTATGATCTTAGAGGCAATGTGAGTGAAATGACTACTATCAATGGAATTGCAAAAGGTGGAAACTGGAAAACATCACAAGAAGAAATAGGTGTTTTTACAAACGTGAAATACAAAGAGCCTAGCAATATAATTGGTTTTAGATGCGTATGTGAACTGAAGAAGCAACAATGAAGTACGCAATTGTTGATATAGAAACTACAGGAGGATATGCAGCAAGAAATCGCATTTGCGAAATTGCTATTATTCTTCATGATGGGCAAAAAGTTGTTAAGGAATATCAATCTTTAATAAATCCAGAACGCCACATCCCTCCTCAACTATCTGCGATTCATGGCATTAATGATCAGATGGTGGCTGAAGCACCAAAATTTTATGAGGAAGCTAAAACTATTCATGAATTATTAGACGGTAATATTTTCGTTGCACATAGCGTGAATTTTGATTATTCCTTTGTGAGAGCTGCATTTCAAGATTTAGGTTATGATCTGAAATTAAAAAAACTTTGTACAGTCCGCTTAAGCAGGAAAATATTTCCTGGCTTAAAAAGCTACAGCTTAGGAAATATTTGTGACGACAGAGGCATACAGATTCATGATAGGCACAGAGCTTTTGGTGATGCTATCGCTACTGCCGAGCTTTTTACTCAATTAGTTGAAAATGATAGTGAAGGAATTATTGAGAAATCCTTAAAGAAAAATGCTTCTGTAGTGAATATTCCTGAAAACTTAGACCGGAAAGTTTTTGAAGAATTGCCAGAATCTCCAGGGGTTTACTATTTCCTAAATCAAAAAAATCAAATTATATATGTAGGAAAGGCTAAAAACATCAAAAAAAGAGTCAGCAATCATTTTGGTGGAACGAAATTAGAAGTCGCAAAACAAGCCTTTCAAAGTCAAATTCATCATGTAGATTACTACTTGACTGGCAATGAATTAATAGCATTACTTCACGAATCACATGAAATAAGAAAAAATTGGCCTAGATATAATAGAGCTCAAAAAAGCAATAATCCTGGTTATTCTATTTATTTATACGAAGATAGAAGGGGGTATAAAAGACTACAATTAGGTAGAAAGCAAACTGGAATGAAAAGTATAATACGATTTCCGAATCATGCATCAGGTTTTAGTTTTCTCAATGAAATGAGTAAAAAATTAAATATTTGCCCAAAAATGGCTGGAATACAGTCAAGCCCAGATGCCTGCTTTGATTTAAAACTTGGTTTATGCGAAGGAGCTTGTATTGGAGATGAATCATTAGAGGATCACAATGAAAAAATCGAAAAATTCATTGAGATCTGCAATATCGAAAAGAGTGATTATTTATTAATGGGTGATGGCAGAACCCTTAGTGAGAAAGCGTTTGTATTAGTTGAAAACGGGAACTATCAAGGCTTTGGCTTTTTCGATCAAGATGAATCTATCTCAGCCTGGAATGAATTCAAAAAATATTTGATACAATATCCTGACCATCCGGAAATAAATAAGATTTTAAATAGTGAACACGCCACAAAACACTACAAAAAGATTAAGAAGGATGCTTTTAAAAGTAAGGTTGAAAAAATTTAAACCTTTTTCATTTTAAATCTCTTTTTAAGCTCTTCCATTTCTTCTCTAAACCTTTTATCTACTTGCATCATATCATTTACTGATTGCACAGCATGAATAACAGTAGAGTGGTCTCTTCCTCCAAAATGGTAACCGATAGATTTTAAGGAGTGATTGGTATGTTCTTTACAGAAATACATTGAGACTTGTCTAGCGATAACTATTTCTTTCTTTCTTGTTTTCGCTTTTAAATCATCAATTTTTACAGCAAAGTGTTCTGAAACAGTCTTTTGAATGAAATCTATTCCAACTTCTGATTCAATATCGTGAACAATATTTTTGAGTGTCTGCTTCGCTAATTCTAGATCTATTTCTTTTCTATTTAGTGAAGCATGAGCAATTAAAGAAATCAAAACCCCTTCTAATTCTCTAATATTAGTATCTACTGAATACGCCAAATATTCAATAACATCTTCTGGAATGTGTATCCCATCACTTTCCATTTTATTTTGAATAATGGCAATTCTTGTTTCTAAATCCGGTTGTTGTAAATCAGCAGTTAAACCCCATTTAAATCTCGAAAGTAATCTATCTTCTAAGCCCTTCAAATCTCTTGGCGGTCTATCGGAAGTCATTATGATTTGCTTACCATTTTGATGTAAATGGTTGAAGATATGGAAGAATATTTCTTGTGTCCGCTCTTTACCTCCTAAAAATTGAACATCATCAATGATTAATGCATCTATATGAAGATAGTAATTTGAGAAATCTTGAATCTTATTATTTCGAAGAGCATCAATAAATTGATTTGTAAATTTCTCAGACGAGACATAAAGAACAAATTTCCCATTTAAAGTATCCTTAATCTCATTTCCGATTGCTTGCACTAAATGTGTTTTACCCAGTCCAACACCCCCATAAATCATTAAGGGATTGAAAGAAGTAATTCCAGGTTTTTTAGCCACTGCATATCCGGCCGAACGCGCCAATCTATTACAATCTCCTTCAATAAAGGTATCAAAAGTATAATTAGGATTAAGTTGTGAGTTCTGCTGACTTAAATCTACACCATTTAATGCAAATGGATTCAAAGGCTCTGGTCTCTCTTGTTCCTTTGGTTTATTGGATTTATTATTATTTGGAAGATTGATTGTAAAGGGCTTATACTGTTCGTTACCTTTATCTACAATAACAGAATATTCAAGTCTTCCCTCCGGCCCTAGCTCCTGGTGAATCACTTTTCTCAAAATATGAACATAGTGCTCCTCTAACCATTCATAAAAGAATTGACTGGGAACTTGAATCGTTAGAATATTATTTTCAAGTTTCACAGGCTCAATAGGAGAAAACCAAGTATTAAAACTTTGTTCTCCTACACTCTCTTTAATGGAGTGAAGACAATTATTCCATACTGATTTACAGTCTTTAACCATTCACATTAATAATTGGCGGATTTCAAATTTGAAGCCCTTTTTAAATCGGGGCTGACAAAAATGATAAAAAAATAGGTAAGAAAAAAATGGATTTTTACTTGACATAGCGTTAAATACATTTCAGTCAATATATGATATTATATAAGTTAAATTTTCTTTAAAAATTAACATTTTTTATTTGATTAAAAGATTTGGAGACAATTATCCAATTCAAAAACCTGACCAACGTTTAATATAATTAATAAATCTAACTCAAGATATAATCTTCTGTTTTAAATAGCTAAGTTATTCATAACTGAATTAAGCCATATCCCTAATTCACCTTTTATATTAATATCATTTAGGTATAGCAGGAAAAATATTAACTTTAACATTTAAACGACTAAATGAAGTAAATGAGCAGAAAAAAGCTATTCGAAGATTTTGGAAAAAGTTCAGCTATTGACTGGAAAAATCAGATCATTAAGGAGCTAAAAGACAAGCCTTTCGAAAGTCTTGTGACTAAAACAGTTGAAGGAATTTCGATACAGCCTTTTTACCATCAAGATAATTCAGATTTTAATTATCTAAACATTCAAAATCCGATACAAAATCAGCATGAAGCATTGCCTCCACGCTTTTGGGTTAATCAAGCTAAGATTGTCATAGAAGATGAAAAATCAGCCAATCAAAAAGCTCTACAAGTTTTAAATCAAGGTGCTGATGGCATCATCTTTAAAATTTCTAAAGTGGATTACGATCTTGAAATACTTCTTAAAGATATTAAAGCTGAATATTGCAGCATTTCATTTCAATCGGACGAACCCTTTTATTCATTTATAAAAAAATATATTAACTACATAAATTCTCACAATATCGATAGCCATAAATTAAGTGGGTTTTATTTATGTGATATTATAGAATGTAGAGATGCTGGAAACATCGGTTTAAATGATAAAGATTATGAAAGCATTGCCGAGCTAATTAAGCATGCCGATGAATACCCTAACTTTAAACCATTATGCATAAGTAGTAATCTATTTCACAATTCGGGTGCTAATATAACTCATGAGTTGGGACTAACTTTAACAAAGTCAGTAGAGTTTTTAGATAAATTAACTGATCAAGATTTAAAAGCAAGCAGTATTCTCAAATCAACCGTTTTCTCAATTGCAGTTGGTAAAAATTATTTCTTTGAAATTGCTAAACTAAAGGCATTAAAGCTAAATCTTCTAAAAATCGCAGAAGCATACGAAAGTAAAATTGATGCTGATGATATAAGTATTCACTGTGACACCAGTATCAGGACAAAATCTGCATTAGATTTCAATGTAAACCTTTTGAGAAATACTAATGAGGCAATGGCTGCTATTGTGGGAGGATGTAATAGTTTATGGATTCAACCACATGATGAAGCGGCTGGAAAACCATCTAGTGAAACTTTCAAAAGAATTGCTTTAAATATCTCAAGCATTTTAAAAGAAGAAAGCCATCTTGATAAAATAGTAGACCCAACACAAGGAAGCTATTATATTGAGAACTTGATCAATGAAATTGCTGAAAATTCGTGGAAAATATTCTTAGAATTTGAGGAAGATGGCTCGTACAATCATCACTATGAGAATGGTAATATCCATCAATTAATTGACACTGATGCTGGTAAGGCTGAACAAAAATTATGGTCTAGAAAGGATGTAGTAATTGGAGCAAATACCTTCCAACTAATTGGAGAGAATGTAAGCGAATATCTAGATACTGAAGAAAGTGGTAAAAGTTTAGAAGCCAAAAGACTTACTGCCACAATCGAACATATGAGATATCGTATTGAAAAATTAGTGAAAGAGAAAGGTGAAAATTCAAGACCAATGGCTGAAATCATTTCTTTGGGCACTGATCCAGTAACAAAAGCAAAAGCTGATTTTGCCTATAGCTTTTTAGGTATTGCAGGTATTGGTATAGCCTCTGAGAAAATTGAAAAAGAATTAAGCCAAGTAAAGGATTCAAATGAAGAGGTTTCAATTAGTGTTTTATGCTATTCTGACAAGCCTTCTGATTTAAATGATTTCATTACTAATCAAAATAAAATCATATTGATTGCTGGGCAAGAAGAAGATGAAGAGCAACTGAAAAAACTTGGTTTATATGGATGTATCAACAGAAATGTAGATACTAAAAGATTTTTAGATAATTTATTAAAAGACTTAGGAATAGCACTTATATGAGACCTGATTTTTCAAAAATTCAATCAAAAAACATAACTGCTGAACATAAGAAAGCAGAAGGCAGAACTGAATGGAAAACAGCTGAGAAAATTGTTATTCCACCAGTTACTGATAAAAGTAACATACAAGAAGCTGAACATTTAGGTTTTATCGCTGGTAAAGCACCTTATTTAAGAGGACCTTACAGTACTATGTATGTAAAGAGACCTTGGACTATTCGACAATATGCAGGTTTTTCTACTGCAGAAGAATCGAATGCTTTCTACAGAAGAAACTTAGCAGCGGGCCAAAAAGGACTTTCAGTTGCTTTTGATTTAGCTACTCACAGAGGTTATGATTCCGACCACCCAAGAGTTGAAGGAGATGTGGGAAAAGCGGGAGTAGCAATTGATAGCATTTTAGATATGAAAGTACTCTTTGATCAAATTCCTCTTGATAAAATGTCGGTTTCAATGACCATGAATGGAGCTGTAATTCCAGTTATGGCCTTTTACATTGTTGCAGCTGAAGAACAAGGAGTGAAACCAGAACAATTATCTGGTACTATTCAAAATGATATTCTAAAGGAGTTTATGGTGAGAAATACCTATATCTATCCACCTAAACCTTCAATGCGCATCATTTCAGATATTTTTGAATATACCAGTAGAAATATGCCAAAATTTAATTCAATCAGTATAAGTGGATACCATATGCATGAAGCGGGTGCTACGGCTGATTTAGAATTGGCTTATACCTTAGCGGATGGATTAGAATACATTAGAGCTGGTATTAAGTCTGGATTAAAGATTGATGAGTTTGCTCCTCGCCTATCTTTCTTCTGGGCAATAGGTATGAATCATTTTATGGAAATTGCCAAATTGAGAGCTGGAAGATTACTATGGGCTAAAATTGTAAAGCAATTCAATCCTCAAAACCCAAAATCTTTGGCATTAAGAACTCATAGCCAAACATCAGGCTATAGTTTAACTGAGCAGGATCCTTATAATAATGTAGCCAGAACTTACATTGAGGCAAAAGCAGCTGCATTAGGCCATACTCAATCCCTACATACAAATGCTCTGGATGAAGCTATTGCATTACCAACAGACTTTTCAGCTAGAATCGCTAGAAATACTCAGTTATTCTTGCAAAATGAAACGCAGATCACTAAAACTGTTGATCCATGGGGTGGCTCTTATTACGTTGAATACTTAACCGATCAATTGGTTCAAAAAGCTTGGAAATTAATTGAGGAAGTTGAAGAAATGGGCGGCATGACCAAAGCTATAGAATCTGGCCTACCCAAAATGAGAATTGAGGAAGCCTCTGCTAAAAAGCAAGCGGGAATTGACTCAGGACGAGAAGTTATTGTAGGAATTAATCGTTACCAAACTGATGAAGAGAGTGATATCGAATTGAGAGAAGTTGACAATACTGCTGTTTTAAAGTCTCAAATTAAAAGACTTGAAAAGTTAAAGGACGAACGAAATGAAGAGGATACTAAAGTCGCCTTAAATAATTTAGCTGAGTGTGCTAAATCTGGAAAAGGGAATTTATTAGAATTTGCAGTTGAAGCAGCTAGAAAGAGAGCAACTTTAGGTGAAATATCAGATGCTATGGAAGAATCATTTGGAAGACATAAAGCTACTATTCGATCAATTCAGGGTGTATATTCTGGTGAAGCGGGGAATAGTGATGAATTCAAACAAGCTCAAAAATTAGCGAATGAATTTGCTGAATTAGAAGGAAGAAGACCTAGAATTCTAATTGCTAAAATGGGTCAAGATGGCCATGACAGAGGAGCTAAAGTAATAGCCACTAGTTTTGCTGACTTAGGATTTGATGTTGATATAGGACCTTTATTCCAAACTCCTGAAGAGTCTGCTATGCAAGCTGCTGAGAATGATGTTCATATAGTTGGAGCTTCTAGTTTAGCTGCAGGGCATAAAATGTTAATCCCTAAATTGATTAATGAGCTTAAGAAAATCGGTAGAGAGGATATTATGGTTATTGCTGGTGGTGTTATTCCACCAAAGGATTATGATTTCCTTTACGAGGCTGGAGTTTCAGCAGTATTCGGACCTGGAACTAATATAGCAAAGGCTGCAATTCAAATATTACAAAAGCTTATGGAAGTAGATGAATTAGAAAACGATAATTAACATTTTACCTTCAATCAATTAAACATAAGTGAATATAATTCGAATAAATAATTAAACATTTAGGTATTTTATATCTTTAATTGAATACACATAAAACAAATGAATATGAAATTGTTAAAATTTATAATACCAGTCTTAGCCGCTAGTTTCCTAATTGCCTGTGGTGGCAATTCAAAAGAAAATAAAGCTGAGGAATCAACTAGTGAGGAAAAAGTAGAAGCAAAACCATCAACTGAGATGGATAGCTTATTATCAACTTTAAATCTTCCTGAAGGATTTGAAATATCGGTTTATGCAGAAGTGCCAAATGCTCGTTCGATGGCTTTATCTGAATCTGGAACTTTATATGTGGGGAACAGACAAGAAGATAAAGTTTACGCAGTAAAAGATACTGATGGAGACGGAACAGCAGATAAGAAATATATTTTAGCTGAAGGGTTAAATATGCCTAATGGTGTTGCATTAAAAGATGGTGATCTTTATGTAGCAGAGGTTAGCCGTATTTTGAAATTCGCTGATATAGAGAATTCTCTTGAAAGTCCATCATATGAAGTTATTTATGATGAATATCCAACAGACAAACACCATGGTTGGAAATATATTGCGTTTGGACCAGATGGTAAATTATATGTACCAGTAGGAGCTCCTTGTAACATCTGTAATAATCCAGACAAACCTGTATATGCAAGTATTACGAGAATGAATCCTGATGGAACTAATATGGAAGTATATGCACATGGAGTTAGAAATACGGTAGGCTTTACATGGCATCCGGAAACTCAAGATTTATACTTTACGGATAATGGTAGAGATATGTTAGGGGATGATATTCCTCCCTGTGAGTTGAATGTAGTCACAGAAAAAGGACAGCATTTTGGGTACCCATTCTGTCACGGAGGAACAATTAAAGATCCTGAGTTTGGTGACATGAGATCTTGCGATGAATTTAAAAAGCCATACAGAAACTTAGGTCCTCATGTAGCCCCATTAGGATTAAAGTTTTATACAGCTAATCAGTTCCCAGAGAAATATCACAATCAAATTTTCATAGCAGAACATGGGAGCTGGAATAGATCAAAAAAGATCGGATATAGAATTCAAATGGTAAGCAATACTGATGAAGGTGAACCAACATATGAAACATTCATTAACGGCTGGTTAGATCATGAAAAACAAGAAGCTTGGGGTAGACCAGTTGATGTATTATTAAATGATGCAGGAGATATGTTAATCTCTGATGACCTTAAAGGAGTTATATATAAAGTAAGCTACAAAGGATAATTTCAAATAATCTATAGAGTTAAAAAGGCGAATCAATCGATTCGCCTTTTCTTTTTTTGCTAATTATTTATTAACTGGAGTTATCATGATATGAGCTCTATGTGTACCCGGATCCATAATCCAGGCACCACCTGGCACCATAGGCTTAGTTGGCAATCCTGTTGACTCAGCCGTAGCAAAAGGAATATATACTACATATCGTAAACTTGCATTTTCTACTTCTCCTGTTTCTTTATTATAACTGGCATTTACTCCAGATAAAACATGTAATGTACTCGGGTGGTCAGGCATTTTGAGTGTTCCTGCCTTTGCTTCCTTTTCTCTTATTTCAAATATCTCGCCCCTCTCCTTTCCTTCTGCACGTAATTCATCTCCTCTTTTCATAAAAGGTTGTAAATCCTTATGGTAGCAAGCAACACTAAAACCTTCTTTATTAGGATCATCAGCCACACAAATCTGCTCATTTGTACCTTCTCTTAAAAGTACTTTTTTACCATCAGAATCAAATCCATAAACCGTGGCTCCCTCCTGCTTTTCAGGTGGAGCAGCCTGAACAGCTGCTGCTATCTGCCCTTCTTTATCAGGAATCTGAGCATCACAAGAAATTAAGCTTATTAAAAAAATCGGGATTAAAAAAAGTTGTTTCATGAGTATGTTAATTGGTCTAACTTATTAGACAAGTTAAGCAATTAGTAGATATTATCTAAATCAAGCTAAAAACACAATAAAAATGAAGCTTTAAAAGTCATGATCTTGGCCTAGGATCAAGAAATAACTATTATTGTAATTCCAAAACACAAAAAGCATGAATATTAAAAATATCGCTCCTCATATTATTGCTGTCCTTATTTTTATCATTTTAAATATGGTAATGTACTGGCCTCTTTTCATGGAAAATAAAGTCCTCAATCAAAATGATGTGATTCAGGGCAAAAGTGCTAACCAAGAAATTAATGAGTTTAGAGAAAAAACAGGCGAGGAAGCATTATGGACAAATAGTATGTTCAGTGGAATGCCCGCTTACTTAATAAACACGCAGTGGTCGGGTGAACTATTAAAATACATTCCACGAACTATAGAAAAAATAATACCGACACCTGCCAGCCACACATTTATTGCAATGGTAGCTTTTTATATTCTGCTGCTGGTATTTAAAGTAAATCCTTACCTGGCAATCGGAGGTGGATTAACCTACGGGCTCAATAGTTTTTTTCTTATATCAGTTGAAGCTGGGCACATTTGGAAAGTAGCTGCCATCAGCTGGATGCCAGCCGTATTAGCCGGAATAGTTTTAGCTTTTAGGAAGAAGTATTTATGGGCGTTTGTATTAACAGCCCTCACAATGGCTTTAGAGATCCGATCCAACCACCTTCAAATTACCTACTATTTATTATTAGTGGTATTGGTGTTTGGTTTATTCCAGCTAATTAACGCTATTAAAAACAATACTTTGCCTGATTTTGCTAAAGCGATAGGCGTCTTGACCGTTGCTGTTCTTTTAGGACTAGGAGCAAATCTCGGGAAAGTCTGGACTGCTTATGAATATGGTCAGTATTCAATTAGGGGGAAAGCAGAATTAAGCACCAATACTGAATCATCAGGCGGACTAGATAGAAGTTACGCCTTCGCCTGGAGCAACGGAATCTGGGAACCATTCACATTTATGGTTCCTAATTTCTACGGAGGAGCAAGTCAGGAAGAAGTGTCAATGACCTCAGATTTAGCCAAAGGACTTGAGTCACGAGGAGTCAATAAAGGACAAGTCAGGTCATTTGTGAAAAATGTACCTACCTATTGGGGTGATCAACCCTTTACTAGCGGTCCTTACTATATGGGTGCTGTTATTGTATTTTTCTTTATTCTGGGAGCTATATTTGTTAAAGGTCACATTAAGTGGTGGTTGATATCTGCCTCAGCCCTGGGCATCATATTATCATGGGGGAAAAACTTCGAGCTATTCAATTATTTTATGTTTGACTACTTCCCTGGCTACAATAAATTTAGGGCTGTTTCCATGACTGTAGCTATGCCTTTCTTGTGTATGCCGCTACTTGCTTTCCTAGGATTACGAGACATAGCCCAAGCTAATTGGCCGGCTGTTAAAAAACAGTTTTTGACGGCAGTTGCAATAGAAGCAGGCCTGTGCTTGCTTTTTGTACTAGCTTCTTTTTTAATGGGGTTCCGCGGTGATGTTGATGCTCAATTAGGAGATCAAGCCTGGTTAATTGATTTGATTCGAGAACATAGAGCAGATATGTTTAGAACCGATGCTTTCAGGTCTTTTGCTTTTATTATTGCAGCAGCGGGGGTACTTTACTTTTGGAAAGAAAACAGAATAAAAAAAAGTGTTGCTATAGGACTAATAGTAGGTATTCTAGTGGTTGATCTAGTACCCGTATCCAAAAGGTATTTGAACGATGAAAATTTCGTTAAAGAGAGTAGAGATGAATTAGTTCAGAAAACTGAAGCCGATAAAAAAATACTCCAGGAAGAGGGACATTATCGTGTACTGAATCTCAACAACCCTTTCAATGAGGCAAGAACATCTTATTATCATTCCTCAATTGGGGGCTATCATGGTGCGAAAATGAGAAGATATCAAGACTTGATTGAAAACCATCTTCAGGGAGAAATTAGCCAGGTGATTGAAAGATTGCGAAGTGGTAGCACAAACTTTTCAGATTTCAGTGTGATAAATATGCTGAATACCAAATACATCAAATTTGGAAATCAGGCCGGTCAGGTAATTGATAATCAATCGGCAAACGGAAATGCCTGGTTTGTGCAGGAAGTTGTGACCGCTTCTAATCCGGATGAAGAAATTGCAGCCTTGTCAAATGTAGATACCAAACAAGAGGCTGTTATCAATACGAATAGATTTGAACTATCTCAAAATCAGTTTACCGCAGGAAGTATTGAATTAGTTTCATACAAACCAAATGAACTGATTTATGAAAGCGTGAGTAAGTCTGAAGGCTTGGCTGTATTTTCTGAAATCTACTATCCGGAAGGCTGGAAAGCATATATTGATGGTAAAGAAGCAAAAATACTTCAAGCAAATTATGTTTTGAGGGCTTTAAAGATTCCTCCAGGAAATCATAAAATAACATTTGAATTTAAACCGGATGCTTACTTTATAAGTAATAAGGTGATGATGGTTTGTTCTATTTTGATTTTAGTTCTATTCATCGGAGGCTTAGCTTATCAGATCAAGAAATCCATATGAAAAGAGTCCTGATTATTACCTACTACTGGCCTCCATCCGGAGGTATTAGTGTATTAAGATCTTTAAAAATCGCCAAATATCTCCGGCAATTTGGCTGGGAACCAATAGTATTCACAGCAGAAAATGCCCATTACCCCTACTATGACGAAAGTGGCTTCAAAGATATACCACAAGGCATCAATGTGCTAAAACAACCAATAGTAGAACCATTTAAGATTTTTAAATGGTTAACGGGTAGAAAAAAAGAGGACTCGCTGAATTCAATAGTTCAGGTAAGAGATAAAAAACAAAATTTCTTGGACAAATTGGGAATCTGGATAAGGGGAAATTTCTTTATACCTGACGCTCGAAGTCTCTGGATCAAACCTTCAGTTCGATATTTGAAAAAATACCTTAAAGAAAATAAAATTGATGCTATTTTTTCTGATGGCCCACCACATACCAATAATAGGATTGCTTATCATCTTGCTAAAGATTTAAATCTACCCTGGCTTGCTGACTTTCAAGATCCATGGACACAAGCTGATTATTATCAGATGATGTATATCACGAATTTTGCTCATAAAATTCATTCTAAGATGGAGCAGGACATCTTCCGTAAGGCTAAAAAAATAACCATTGCGAGTCCTTCCTGGAAAAAAGACTTAGAATCAATTGGAGCAAAAAACGTGGACGTTATCTATTATGGATATGATGAGGACGATTTCAAAGACTTAAAAAGAGATCATGACAACAACTTTTTTGACATTGTCCATATTGGGCTACTAGGCATAGATAGAAATCCTGAGGGTTTATTAGAAACTTTATCACAGATTAAATCCTCGAGAAAAATTAGGATTATTTTAGCTGGTCAAGTTGATCAACAGGTAAAAAAAGAACTGAGCGCAAACAAATCGGTTGAAGTCATTTATAAAGGTATAATATCACGGAAGGAATCTCTGCAGCTGGCAATGAACGCTCATCTACTTTTATTACCATTAAATAAAGCTGATAATGCCGCTGGCCGTCTGCCTGGCAAGCTATACGAATATTTAAGGACATACAATCCTATTTTATGTTTAGGAAAATCAAATGGGGATGCAGCAAAAATTATTCAAGATTGCCAGATTGGAAACAGTTTTGAATATGAAGATTTAACCGGAATAAAAAACTTCGTGGAAACATTGCTGAGTCAACCTAATTCCATAAAGATCGATAAAAGTGTTATAGAAACATTTTCGAACGAAAATCAAACAAGAAAGCTTTCTCAATATCTGAATGAAATTTATGAGCCGCAATTCTAAAAAACTAAAGGTATTTTGCTTTCTTGATAAGGCCTTAGGACGAGATACAGAAATAATGTTACCCGTCTTGCATGGACTGGAAACAGCCGTGGCTTGCGAATTGCAAATATTATTTATCTGGGATATCTATAAAATAGAAATAGAGAAACCTGATCTAATCATATTGCCAAACGCCAAGGGCCATCATATGTATTTTGAAATTGCCAAGTATGCCTATCAATCAGACATCAAAGTCTTCGCCCTGGAATCTGAGGGCAATTTCAGAACAGATGGAAGTTTTCCCTATTGGGGCTACAATAAAGATCAATTCTTCTATCAGGACTGGGTTACGGCCTGGTCACCACGAACACTAAAATATATCAAGAATATTGCCCCTGCTGAGCAAAAAGATAAAGTTGTGCTTACCGGAGCAACCGGCTTCGATCGCTATGTATTCGGAAAATTTATCAGCAAGAATGAGTTTTTAAAGAAATATAATAAAGAAAAGTATAGCAAAATCATAGGTTATGCCGGTTGGGCATTCGGTAAAATTCATAGTGCCCATAAAAAAGAAGCGCTCACCCACATTTTTCCTGATGATATCCAAAAAAGATATGAATGGGTGGAGAAATACCGGCTATTTGTACGAAATATCTTAAAGCAAGCCATAGAGAACAATCCGGATGTTTTATTCCTTTTTAAAAGACATCCAAAAGAGGCCTTTGAATCTGATTTATCTGAAGGGCCAAATGAAATGAATGAGTTACTGAACTATGACAATGTGCTCTATTTTCGTCAGGATGAACAAATTCATGATCTAATAAATGTTTCTGATTTCTGGATGGGCTTTGAAACAACTACTGCCCTAGAAGCATGGATGCTGGGAAAACAAACCATATTAATCAATGATGATACAGATTTCCCAAGGAATAATCTTCACATCGGTTCCCCAAAAATATCCAGCTATCCCAAGTTACAGGAGATAATCAATGAATATTATAAAAAGCAAGATATTGAAATCTTTAATCAGCCAGAATTCAAGAAAAACAGAGAGCTTTTAGTGAGCGACACCATTGGCTATGCTGATGGTAAAAATCACCTCAGAGTACTGTATTTTTTGCTTAAGACATTTGATTCTATTGAGCCTGGTCATTCCCAGCCTAAATTAAATTTACGTGCTCTGAGACTGTATTTCTTGATGCATATGGGTAAGTATTTCTATAACAAATCCATTTTTGAAAAGCTCCCCTACTTCCGCAAAACTATATATGTTTTTGAAAGTATGTATTTATCCGGATTGAAAGAGAGGAGAAAAGAAGTACGCTCCGACATCGATAATTTCTACAAAAAACACCATATTAAAGAAAAATTAAAAGCAAGAGATTGGGAATCGATCTTGTCTTTAAATTTCTTGAAGCAGACTTGAAATGGCTAATCAACTTAGAAAACATCTGAAATTCAGCTGGAAAAATCGATGGAGGATTTTTGTAGAAAGAAAGCGTTTAAAGCATCTTGGTAAGGATGTTTTTATCGACAAAAATGTAGAATTACAGCGATTTCCAAAGAATATTTCGGTCGATAATAATGCAGTGCTTAAAGAAGGCTGTAGGATATGTGCGTGCAATGAAACAGCTACTGTTTCAATAGGTGAAAACACCACTGTTGGATTCCACACTTTTATTTTCGCCTCTAAGAAAATCAGCATAGGTGATAATTGCCTGATTGCCCCTTTTGTTTACGTAGTCGATAGTGACCATTCTTCAAAAAAGGGAACACTAATTAATCAGCAGGGAAATGTAACGGCTGAAGTCTCCATTGGAAATGATGTTTGGATCGGTACAGGGGCAAAAATTTTAAAAGGAACTATCATTGAGGACGGAGCCATAATTGCTGCAGGAGCGATTGTTTCGGGACATGTGAAGAGCAATGAAATTTACGGTGGTATACCAGCCAAGAAAATAAGTGAGAGAAAATGAAGGTTGGTATTATTGTAGTTTGTCGTTATAATTCATCACGTCTGCCGGGAAAAATCCTCAAATCAATAGAAGGAAAGCCTCTGTTAGCCTATATTCTTGAAAGACTGGAACAATCAAAGTACAGCGAAAATATAGTGGTAGCCACTTCTGATCAAGCCACCGATGAACCTATAGTAGAATACTGTAAGAACCATCAAATCCCTTACTTCAGAGGGGATTTGATTAATGTAAGCCAGAGGTTTGCAAATTGTATGAAACACTTCAATTTTGACTATGGTGTTAGAATTAACGGTGACAACATTTTCACCGACCATAAACTGGTTGACCAGGCTATAAAAATAGCCTTATCTGAGCAATATGATTTTGTTTCAAATGTGAAAGGCCGAACATTTCCTACTGGCATGAGTGTAGAAGTGGTTTCTTCTGAGTTCTACCAAAAGCAGATAGTCAATTTTAATGAAGATCGTTATTTAGAGCATGTTACTCTTTTTTTCTATGATCATGAGGAAGAGGGTCAGATGTATTTTTTCACTAATGAAGAAATGGAAGAAGCAAAAGGCTTAAAAATGGCGGTCGATACACAAAATGATTTTAACTTTGTAAGATCTATTATTAGCAAAATGGATCAAGCCCATTTTACTTATGATTGGAAAGCAATCACAAAAATATATTTGAATGCAAAATAACTGGACTGGTAAACACGGACCTTTATTAATAGCAGAAATCGGAGGAAACCATGAGGGTGACTTCGAGTATGCAAAAAAATTGACTCAGCTCGCTATTGATTCCGGAGCCGATTATGTGAAATTTCAGATTTACACAGGCGATGGATTGGTAAGCAAATTAGAAAGCCCTGATAGAAATAAGCACTTCAAAAAGTTCGAGCTCAGTAAAGAGCAACATATTGAACTAGCGAAAATGTGTTTAGATCAGAGCGTAGGTTATACTGCTTCAGTTTGGAATTTCGATGCTCTTGACTGGATAAATCCCTATATGGATTTTTTCAAAGTGGGATCAGGTGACCTAACAGCCTACCCTATGCTGGCAGAATTGGCGAAGTTTAAAAAACCAATTTTAATTTCTACAGGCTTAGCAAGTGAGAAAGAGGTGATTGATTGTGTGGAATTTATTCGATCACAAAATGAATTTTATAAAGATAAAGACAGCATAGCAGTTCTGCAGTGCACTTCCATGTATCCTATTAAGGCTTCAGATGCTAATCTGAATGTAATGGATAGATTCAGGGAATTGCTCGATTGCAGAGTAGGGTATTCTGATCATACTGAGGGAAGTTATGCTATGGAAATAGCAGTTGCTATGGGAGCAGAAATACTGGAATTTCATTTTACTGATGATAGGACTGATAAGACCTTCCGTGATCATAAAGTATCATTAACTAAAGATGAGGTTAAAGAGCTGATTCAAAAAGTGCAGTTGATAAAAGAATTACAGGGCTCTTCCGAAAAGAAAGCGCTACCCATAGAGATAGATAATGGCCATGATAAATCTTTTAGAAGAGCTATTTACCCTTCGCGAGATATTGAAAAGGGTCAGGTGTTAAGCGCAGAAAACCTAACAGTATTGCGACCAGCACATGGTATTGATCCTCGTGACTGGGACAAGGTGATAGGCAAAAAAGCCCGGACATCATTACAAAAAAATCAGAAACTCTCTTTTAATGATCTAAGCAATGAATAAGGAAGATGCATGTAATCTGTGTGGCAGCACAAACAATTTCAAAATTATTTCTGAAGTCACAGAAAAGCCTAAGCTTGAAACGGATTATGGAATAGCTGCTCAGCAATATTCCAGAAAAATCTGCCATTGCTTAAACTGTGGAGTTTATTTTAATTCTTATGCTCCTGAATTACTACCTGAGAATTTCTATACAGGCTTCTACAATAACTCCATAGATTCAGGAAAATTAATTGAAAGATTCAATAGAATCACCTCTTTGCCAATTGAACAATCGGACAATAAACAACGTGTAAGTAGAATTATTAATTTTCTATCTAACAATACAAGTTTTGATTTTGAGGAAGTAGAAACATTGGATGTTGGGACTGGTACTGGGGTTTTTGTTCACGAATTAAAAAAATATATTAATAAGGTAAACTGCGTTGATCCTGACCCTCATTCTATAAGGTTAGTGAAACAGCAAGTGCAGGTCGAAAATGCCTGGATTGGTTCAGTTAATGATATTCCTGACGAAAGTAAATTTGATTTTATCAGTTTTAATAAAGTATTGGAGCACGTTGAAAATCCTATACAATTACTAAAAACATCTGTTTCTTATCTCAAGATGGGCGGTATCATTTATATTGAACTTCCCTACTCAGACTTAATTATTTCAGAGGGAAAAGAAAAAGAAAGGGCTGAATTTTTTGTAGAACATCTGGCCATCTATAATGAACCTTCAATTAACTTCTTGATCAACAAAGCCGGATTAAAAAACCTGGAAATAGAGGTGATCATGGAAGCTAGCGGGAAAAACACCATCTTTGCATTTTGTGAAGTCAGTTAAATTCAATTTATGGTTTTAAATCCACTAATAACGGTATATATAACTAATCACAATTATGATGCTTATTTAAAGCAATCAATAGAAAGTGTATTACATCAAAGCTTTCAAAATTTTGAATTGTTGATTATAGATGATGGCTCAACAGATAATAGCAAAGATATTATTGAACAATATAGGGCCCATGAGAAAATATCTGTGATTTATCAGCAGAACAAAGGTCTGAATATTACCAATAATATCGCAATGAGGGCTGCTAAAGGTAAATATTTGATGCGACTTGATGCAGATGACTTTTTAGAAAAAGAAGCTCTCGCAGAGATGAGTGATGTTTTAGAGAGCGATGATGAATTAGGATTAATATTTCCTGACTACTATTATGTAGATGCAGAAGGCAACAGAACCGGGATCGAAAAAAGACATAATTTTGAAAAAGAAGTCTCTTTGTATGACCAGCCTGCTCACGGGGCCTGCACCATGATAAGACTTGAATTCCTAAGAAATTTAGGTGGGTATAACGAAAGCTTTACTTGTCAAGACGGTTATGATTTATGGATAAAATTCATCACTCATCACAAAGTAAGTAATATTAATATCCCTTTATTTTCTTATAGAAGGCATGGCCAGAATTTAACAACTAATGAAGACAAAATCCTAAAAACGCGAAAGCAAATTAAGTCTGCATTCGTTGATGAGCATTTTAAATCCCCAGCTACCCTTGCCATCATCCCCGTAAGAAACACTTTTATAGGAAATATAAATCTTCCACTCTTTGAAATAAATGGAAAAAGTCTCATCGAACAGAAAGTAGAATCTGCCCTTGAAAGTAAAAAACTAAAAAGAGTAATAATTTCCAGTGCTGATGAGGAAATTCTTGGGTACATCACCAACAAATTCCGCGACAAGAATAAAGTAGGTATTATTCAAAGACCTAAAGCTTTTGCAGAGAAAAACCAAAGTTTGAACGATACGATCAAGCAGGCTTTACAATTTGAACTGGAAAATGATCGAGCCTACGAAGCGATAATGACTTTGGCTATTGAGTATCCGTTTTTAAATGCTGAAACCATAGATGAAGCTGTGGATACATTAACTTTATTTAAATCCGATGCCGTTTTAAGTGTAAGGCCAGATAATCGTTTATATTATCAGCATAATGGGAAGTCTCTCAATCCAATTCTTAATCAGGAAAAATTTACTAAGTTGGAGAGGGAAGCTCTTTATAAAGGAGTAGGTGGCATTGTACTGTCAACCATGGATAATTTTCACAAACATGGAAATATGTCAGAAGGCAGAATCAGTCATGTAGTTGTTGACCAAAAATCTGCCTTCGGTATCTTTAGTAGTTTTGATTTTGAAATCTATCAAAACCTGAGAAAAAGCTTATAAATCCTCCCTAGCAAAATAAACTTTTGCAGCTTTCATCACTTTTGGAGCTAAAATAAAAGCTGAGATCATAGTTGGAAAAGCCATTAGCGCATACATGCCATCAATTAAGCCTATTACTGCTCCTAATGAAGCAACAGAACCCCAGACTACCATACCAATATAAAAGTACTGGTACCATCGAATATGTTTGGCTCCGAATAGATAAGCAAAACATTTACCTCCATAGTAGGAATAGCTAAATAAAGAGGTAATGGCGAACACAAATAGCGCTAATACTAGCAAATATCTTCCTCCCCAGAGCGAATCATCAAAGGCCTTTATTGTTAAGGTAACACCGCTAATTCCTTCTGTATGGTCTTGCCAAATTCCAGTGATGAGAATGGCTAATGCGGTCATCGTACATACAACAATAGTATCTATTGCAGGCCCCATCATTGCTACTAAACCTTCTCTAACAGGTTCATTTGTTTTGGCTGCACCATGTGCCATAGGCGCTGTACCTATTCCTGCTTCATTAGAGAAAGCAGCTCTTCTTGCTCCTGCAACCACTATAGCGCCTACTGCACCACCTAAAACTGAATTTGCGGTAAATGCATCAACGAAAATAAGCTTGATGTATTGAGGCACTAATTCATAATTCAACACTAAAATTGCCACTACAGCAATTACATACACTGCAACCATAGCGGGGACCATGCTACCCGCTACATTACCAATTCTTTTTATACCTCCTAGAATTACTAATGCAACGATTATCGCCAATACAATACCGATAGCTAATTTAATTCCAAAAGTTAATTCAATCCCTAATGGTAAAAGTAAACCCTCTCCTATTGCAGCTGTAAGTTGATTGGATTGAAAGCTTGGAATGGTACCAAACATTCCAGCTATACAAAATAGAACTGCTAAAGGCTGCCATTTTTTACCTAATCCTTCTCTAATTACGTACATGGGTCCACCTTGTAAGTGTCCTAAAGAATCTTTACCTCTATACATTACAGCCAAAGTGCAGGTGAAAAATTTAGTAGCCATTCCTACAAAAGCACTCACCCACATCCAGAAAATCGCTCCTGGCCCTCCCATGGTAATGGCTACTGCTACACCACTAATATTCCCCATTCCCACTGTAGCTGCTAGTGCTGTTGATAGGGCCTGATAATGGTTAATATCGCCTTCTCCCTTCTCTCCATCATACTTCCCTCTTAAAATTTGGACAGCATGTTTAAAATAGCGAAATGGGATAAACCTTGAATAAAGCAGGAAAAATAAACCACCTCCCATTAATAGTAATAAGAGTGGTGTTCCCCACATTACGTTGCCAAAACCAACTAATATCTCTTTTAATGTCATTTACCTTAAAATCTATGATTTGCTAAAGTAGTAAAGAAATGAAGAATAGAAATGAAGATTCTTATTTTATATTTCTTTCAATATTCAATCTAAACATACTTTTTGGCCCATTCTGATATTAAAGCAAAGACCTTTAATTGCTATTATCAATCAAATTTATAAAACACATAAATTATTTTTATTTGGATTGATTATAAATAGTGGATATGTTTGTGCTATTATTTTTAATCAATCTAAATAGACTTAAATGAAAGCAATTAGTACTACCCTATTTTCTATCCTATTTGCAATCAATTTGCAGGCTCAGCTTAGAATTGAAATTACTGACCCAAATAATAAGGGAATAGAGGAAGTATTAGTTGCTGTTACGGAAATAAACTCTTCTAAACAATATCTAAAATGGACTGATAAAAATGGGATCATCAAAACATCTATTAGCAGCCCAGTCATTTTAAGCATTTCGCATTTGGATTATAAAACATTGATCGATACCATTTCTATTACTGGAAATTATCAATATCGACTTTCACCAAAAAATCAAAATCTCAAAGAGGTGGTAGTGACGGGTCAATACGAACCAGAATCTGCAAAAAATGCAGTCTATAAAGTGAGAAGTATTGGTAAAGAACGCTTTGAACAACAAGCTGCAAATGATATACAGACAGTACTTTCTCAGGAACTGAATATCCGTTTTAGTAGAGATAATGCAACAGGAAATGCCAATTTTCAAATGCAGGGTTTAAGCGGCCAGTATGTAAAGGTTTTGGTTGATGGGATTCCCCTCACTGGAAAAAGTGGGACCAATAATGCTATTGATCTCAATCAAATTGATATTAATAATATTGAAAGAATAGAACTAGTGGAAGGTCCCATGGCCGTAAATTATGGTGCGGACGCTCTTGCAGGTGTCATCAATATCATTACTAAAAAGACTAATCAAGATAAGCTAGCGCTTGGAATCACATTACATGAAGAATCCGTTGGAGACAATTATTCCTTTTTTTCAGAAGGTATACATTCTCCTTCATTGTCAGTAAACGGGAAAATTAGTGAACATATCAGCGCTATGGCGAGTACAAGGAGATACTCGTTTGGAGGATGGGTAGGAAATGGAAGTGAAAGAGACCGAGAGTGGTATCCCAAAAACCAGTGGCTTCATAATGCCAAGCTGAATTATACTTCCGAAAAATTCGATATCACCTATTCTACCCAGAAGATGCAGGAGGAAATCTTAAATCTTGGCCCTGTCAATAACAATAATCCATTAAGAGATCCATTTTCAATAGATGAAAGTTATAATGCCAATCGATGGATGCATCAAATTCAAGCTAATTTTGACCTGGGAAAATGGAATCTTCAATCGGCTAATTCATTTACGGATTATGAAAGACTAAGCAAAGAGTTCCGAACCAACGCCATTACACAGGAAGAAAGTCTTACTTCCGAAAATCAACAGGATACCATTTTTTACAAAGACTGGTTTAGTCGAAATACTGTTCAAGGCAATATTCTACAGGTTGGAAACTGGAAAGTGAGTGGACAATTCGGTGCTGAAATTCAATATGAGCAAGCAGGTGGCACCACACTTTCTGATGGAAGTAAAGACTTATGGAATACTGCCTTCTTTGCTTCTACAGAAATCGAAATAGGCGAGTCTCTAAAAATAAGGCCGGGAGTAAGATATACTTTAAATAGCCTCTTTGAAACGCTACCGACTCCTGCTCTAAACTTGAAATATAATATAAGTGATAACCTTCAACTGAGAGTTGGCTACGGTAGAGGATTTAGAGCTCCATCAATTCGTGAACTATATCACGAATTTATTGATGCCAATCATAACATATTGGGGAATGCGAATCTACAGCCTGAAACTTCGCACAATTTCAATGCTGATTTCAACTTTACGATAAGTGGAAAGCAGGAATTTAATATCAGTGCTTTCTACAACGATATTAATAATATGATTACATATTTTATTCCACAACAGGCTACGGCTGCAACAACTTATAGGAATTTAGAAAATTTCAGAACCAACGGAATTAATGCGAGATGGAATTACACATACAGTAACTTCACTTCTAATTTAGGAGTAGCCTATATTGGTCGATACCAAAGACTATCTGACGAATATCAGGTGAACGAAATGCTTTACTCTCCTGAAGCAAATGCCAATCTTACTTATAATTGGCAAAATCCTGGAATTAATTTTGGACTGTTCTACAAATTCACTGGAGCAAATCAAGCTTATCGAGAAACTATAAATGAAGAAAATAATACCATTGTGGAGCTCCAACAAATGGATGCTTTTCACTGGCTAGACTTCACCCTGTCAAAAGCATTTAAGCATGGGATTCAAATTTCTAGCGGGATAAAAAATCTGACCAATATCACAAGTATCCAAAATAACTTTACTGGCGGTGGGGCGCACAGTGGCAATAATACTGGACAAACAGCCATGGCCTACGGAAGAAGCTATTTCCTAAGAATTAATTATCAGTTTAATCAATAAAAATAAATAAAGATGAATAAAATAAGTACCATTTCTTTAATGCTCTTAAGCTTCATAATTGCGATTTCCGGGTGTAAGGAAGAGGAGCAAATTGCCCCTATTAACCTCAATTTTAACAGTAGCAGTCTCAATATAAATGAGGAGAATCAAGAGGCCCAAATTTCATTAGTGTTTTCCAGAGCCACCACTGAAGCCGGAAGTATTTCACTGAGTATTGAAAGCCCCAACTTAGTTTATGGAGCAGATAATGATTTCTATACTGAACCGGCAGCAGAAGGTAATCAAATGATTCTTAACTATGAATCAGGACAGAGCGAATTAACTTTTACTGTTAAAGCGGGTAGTGGCCTTAACATTAACAATGATGAAAATATAGAATTTTTGATTAATTCAACTGAAGCTTTTCAAATTGGACAGAATGCTTCTATAGAAGTAGCATTTTCAGAGAATTTTATAGCACAATCAGGCACAATAAAAATGAATGCAGGTGGTCCTGATTTTACACAACAAGCCTTTGTTGATTTAAGCAAACTTCAATCTAACTCGCTAGATAAATCAATTTGGGACCTAGGTTTTTACAATGGATCAGGACATCATGTTAGGCTTAATTCCACCGCTCAGCTGATGGCTCGCCCTCTTGATAAAACAGATTTAGCTGCCGTTACTGCGGAAGATACGGTAGGTTTTGCCAATGAAATGCAAATTGGATTTACCGCAACACCGCCAGCAGCAGCTTGGATTGATGAACCAAATGGGGATCTTTCACAAACCGCTATAGCACCCATAGCATCAAATGAAGAGGAAAACAAAGTATACATCATCAAAAGAACAGGGGAAAATGAAGCTTGGAAGAAAGTAAAAATCACTCAAGATGGAGATGGTTATACTATCGCTTATGCAAATATAGGTGATACAAATTTCGAAACGGCTCAAATCAGCAAATCTGATAGCCACAACTTTGTCCATTTTGATTTGGATAATGGAATCGTGGACTATGCTCCTGAGAAAGAAAATTGGGATTTAATGTATGGAACCTACACTGAGAAATTCCCTTTCATGGGATCTAGTATTCCCTACAGTTTTAATGATTTTATCATCATAAACCGCCATAATACTTCAGCAGCTTTGGTAATGCTAGAAGGAAATACTACTTATGAAGGCTTCAATCTTCAGCAAGCAGAAAATTTAGAGTTTAAGAGCGAAATCAATTCCATTGGTTCTTCGTGGCGACAAGGAGGCGGGCCAGGAAGCTCTCCTGCTGTATTTGATGATCGGTTCTTCGTGATTCAAGATAGCCAGGGAAATTATTACAAAATCAGATTTATTAGTCTGACTGATGAAAACAATGAAAGAGGCTTGACCACTTTTGAATATAAAATTTTGAAATAAAGATGGGAAAGTTCATCAGCATATTCTTCATTATTGTGCAGTTAGGTTTAGGTAGTTTATTTGTGTATGCAGGTGTTCGGAAATTTATTCCGAGCCCTGACCGCAAATCATCTAATACCGAAATTGTAAAAGGCAGCACAAAGGATCAAATGATTCAATTCATCACAGGATTGAAAGCCAACACCTACTTCTGGCCATTTTTAGGAGTAGTTGAAATCATAGCTGGTTTGCTATTGGTGAGTCAATTTTTTGCAGTAGGGGGCGCTATTCTGCTAACTCCTATTACTTTAAATATATTCTTATTTCACATTTTCCTGAAACCCGATGATGTAACGGGAGGAATTATGTCAGGACTTTACCTCTTAGGGTCCATCCTAATCATTTTAAGAAAACATAAAACAATTACAAATTTAATTTACACTAAAAAACCCTTTCAATTATGAAAAGAATAAGTCTATTACTCATGCTTGTTGTATTCGTGATGAGTGCTCAAGCGCAGAAAAAGAAAAAAGCAGATGACGTAAAAGCCATCATGGATATGTGTGGCTGTTATGAAGTAGAGTTCAATTTTGCAGAGACCTTCTCCCCGATCAAAGATTACGAACAGCATGAGAACTATCGCTCTGCTGGCCTTGAATATGTATTTCCTGTGAAAAAATCTAAGGATAAAATTGTATTACAGCATTTATTAATAGTAGGTGATACAATGATCATCAAGCACTGGCGTCAGGATTGGCTGTATGAAAACACTGATCTTTACACATTCCAGAAAGACAACACATGGAAATACAATGGATTAGATAAAAAAGAAGTTGAGGGTCAATGGACTCAGAAAGTGTATCAGGTAGATGATGGACCACGATATGAAGGAACTGCTTCATGGGTTCATGTTGATGGAAAAAGCTATTGGGAATCTGTGGCTGATGCACCACTTCCAAGAAGGGAATTCTCTAAAAGAGATGATTACAACGTAATGGTAAGAGAAAATAGACATGAAATCACTGAATACGGTTGGCTACATGAGCAAGACAACCAAAAAGTGGTTAGAGGTGAAAATGACGAACTTATCGCCTGGGAAAAAGGATGGAACACCTACACTAAAACGGAAGATGGAAAATGCCAAGTTGCAGCAGATTGGTGGGAAGAGCATGAAATATACTGGGCCGATGTTAGAGCCGTTTGGGATGAATTATTTGCTTCAAAAGAAACGGTGAAAATCAAGAAGCGAGTAGACGATAAAGTATTATTCATGCAGCTATTTGCTTTGCAAGATGAACTACTAGCAAATGATTACGATAGCCAAAAAGCGCAAACTGAAATCAAAGTAGTAATTCAGAAATACTTAGATAGTGATCAAAGGCTATCAATGAAGTAATTCATTTTTAAAGTTAAACTCAATTAAATAAATCGATTGACTAAAGTCCTCGGGGGTCGGTTTTTTTTAAACCTTTCACCGGCCCTTTTGAGGCACAAAGCCATCAATCGGTTCATAAATATATATCGAATCTTAGGGTCTTCAATACTCCCTTCTATAGCTAGTATAAAAGGCTGATTGTCAAGTGTCGGTAAAGTTTTCAAAGATTAAAAACACCGAAAATACTTTTATACATCGCTTTCCAAGCATCAATTCAAAAGTCGTATACAGATTGTCATAACTCACCATCATTCAATTACTCAAGATTAAATTAATTCGCTTCTGAACCTAGCTAAAAATTCCATTGCTTCTTATACATCTATACTTTATTAAGCCAATGATTAGCTTCAAAAGGGATCTCAGTAATAGTACTTTATCTTAACTGATAACCATCAACAAGAGTAAAACGCGTAAAAGTTTAAAATCGTGATAATCCCATTTCAAATATAACTCCTCTCCTTCCGAACCTATAAAACCTAAAGACTGTAAAAATTCAAACTGAAAAGTTGTTGGAATAAGTTGCAATGGATTTAATGAATATTTTGAGTGATTTCAACAGCTAAAGCCGAAAATCATTTAAATATAGCACTTAAATAAAAAGTGCATTTGTAGTTACTTTATAATGCCTGCCAGATCTATATATACTTATTTATAATAATTGAGCTAACACAGTTACCGTAAGTAAAAACGGTGAAGAAGGTTCTTCACAATCATGGTCAGGGAAAGATTATTCATTTTTAGTACTATTTTGAATATCGTAACAATTCATTTCTTGAGTAATAATACAGAGAGCTGTTAATAGATTAAAAACAGAAGAGCTAAAGACCAAAATATTTTCAATGTAAAGGATGATTAATCATCTCTAAAATAAAGGTAAATCATCAATTATAAAATCAGTTTATACTTTATACTGTAATAAAGGTTTTTATACTTTTGTTACATGAATCAAATGAATATAGAGCAGAGCTCACTAATTTCTCAATTGCAACAATATCTTGAAAATGTTGAAGTAAGAACAGATTTTGAACTACAAGAAATTTCTGTTAATAAACTTTATGAGCATCATGGAGAAGAATTTGAAGAATTAGCTGATGATCTTGATTTTAGTTTAAAGGATCTTTTAAATAAAGATTTAAAGTTCAAATTTGAATTACTAAATCTGCAGCCTAGCAATATGAATCTATTTTTAGATCCTGAATATCATTTCAACCGCTACAGATTGAAAACCTTAAGGAACATAATTTATGATAAGATCCCATTTATGGATATTCAAAAATGGCGAAGCTATTGCAGGTCAAAAGAAAAAGAAGCATATAAAGGAGGCTTAGTAAAAGGAATTTGGGATCATAAGCTTGCAAAGGATATTTTTGGCAACTCTGAGGAGCCAGGTTACTTTGGCGATAATGGGAGTTCTGGTTGGAAACTCATTGCAATCGCAAACTACTGCCTGGATTTATATAGTAAAGATCAAAACTTACAATTTATAAGGCTTTGCCCATATGATAGTTTTATGAGCAATGGTCAAATTGAACTGCTGGGAAATTCTCTTAAACTGAGAAAAAATGAGAAAGCTATTCAAAAAATGTTAAGTCGGAAAATAGGTTTCCCGCTACCAAATGAAAATGATAAAAAAGAAGATGAATAAAATCAGAAAAGCGAATAAGAATAGTTGATTATTAATAATATAATCTAATTCATTCTTTCTGCTTTTCTGATTATTGTTCTATGAAATATGGAGTGAATTCATCAGCTTTAATTATATCGCCTCCTGATGCAGCTTTTGATTCTTATGATTAAAATGATACCCTGCATAGCTTATACTTAAACCACTAACGATTAAAATAAAGAAGGTAGACCAACTGGTAAAGGACATGATTTCAGCCTGATGAAGAACAAAAATTAAAGAAAAGGCCATAAATAAAATTCTAACCACTTCCATTCCTAATGCCCATCTTTTAGATTCTAGAATACCGCTCCAACTGATAATCATCATGAATAAACCTGATGAGAGGATGAATCTTTCCCAAAATCTAAGCGGTAGATTCATATTGATAGTAAAAGACATAAAAGCAAGCCCTATAATAAGCTGTACGATTAAATAATTTTTACTATTCTCAAGAGAAGAACTTTTATACTTTACTTGCTCAGATTTGTTGTATCCTATTACAGATGGTAATGGCTCGTCTACTAAATCCGCAGGTCTCCAACCAGTAGGCATAAACCAAATCCTTAATTTATCCTTAAAACTTTTTGTGTTTTTGGCATCATCCCATAACTGCTTCCAAAACTGAAAATTTAAATTAATAGGATGCCATGTTCTGGGAGGGTGAGTAACTCCATAGCATACTTCTTCTTCCTCAGGTTCAAAAGAACCAAATAGTTTATCCCAAATAATAAGGAATTCGGAGAAGTTCTTATCAATATATTGTGGATTTACACCGTGATGCACACGGTGATGAGATGGAGTTACAAAAAATTTCTCAAACCATCCCATTTTTTTAATAAGTGAAGTATGATGCCAATAAGCTAATAATAGATGAACAGCAGCCATTGCATAAACTATTTCAGGCGAAAACCCTATTACTACTAATACCCAATCAAAAAACAAAAACTGAAAAAGTCTTTGAGTAAAACTAGCCCTTATCCCTACAGATAAATTCATTTCCTCAGAAGAATGGTGAGCCATATGCGCTGCCCAGAAAATATTAATAGAGTGACCCAAACGATGAAACCAATAGAATATAAAATCTTGCAGCAATAATAAAAGTACCATAGTATACCAAGTAACTTCTATCCGGAATGGTGTTAACTCGAATAAAAAGCCGTACCACTTATAGACAAAGAAAGCGACTGCCAGATTAATACATTGATTCCCAATTCCAGTTCCCAAATTGGTAATTGTATCCTGAAAGGGGTAATTTTTCTTCTGAAAACGTAAGGTGATTATAATTTCAATTAAAAAGAGTAAAACCACTATCGGTGTGATATAGGTGTAAACGTTCATAACATAAAATTTAAATGAGAGTTGCTTTAAATACTTCTTAAAAGTTATTAAAAGCTACTTTTCCAAATAAATCAAAGTGGTTAAACACTATTTCATTATGGTCAAAAATGGAGATTTGGGACGAAATTGTATTTTTGTAGGGGCGAATTATTCCTTCTTTAAGCCAGAAATTGCTGTATAATACTTTCCTGATAGAGGTATCTCTGAATTATAATACTTAAGAACCAAACTAGCTTTTTGTCTATGACCTTTCAACTGTTGAATATACCAGGGAGCAATAAGATAGGACCGATGACAATAGTGTAAGTGCTTTACTTGCTTTTTCATACTTGATAAAGTACTTCTCATAAGTATTTCCTCAACATCACTTTTTTCGTTTAAAAAAACTATTCTAACGTAATTATCTTCAGCTTTTATAAAAATTAATTGAGTGAGTTTTATTTTTAATGTGTCATTTTGATTTTTGCCTATTAATAAAACTTCGGGGTTTTTAATTTCTTCATGGGATATTATTTCACCCTTAGTATACCTAACATATGCGAGTAAGGGTAGCAATAGCAAAGCTATAGGAAGTATAAATTGATATGAAAAAGTAAATAAATAGTCCCAAGAGATAGCAATTTGCTTAGTTACTATAATATCATAGGAGTAAACCAAAATTGATGATAACAAAAAAAGACTGAGAAAGTACAGTAGTTCAAAAATAAAAATCCAATATTTTTTCAGTTTGAACACTATTAACCTCTCTGCTGTCAACAGTAATAAATCTGCTATAAAAATGCACATTCCATAACCCGCTAACATTAAATTTTTAAATGGTAAATATTTTTCGCCCGTATCAAATGGTTTTAAAAATAATAGAATAAAAATAACTAAAATGGTTAATACTAGACTGATAGCTAAACGCAGTCTTAATTTGTAAATCCAAGGATATCTTTTTGTTAGTGAAAAATCAGACATTGTGATAATAAACGAATTGGATTATGCATCATTTAAAGAATAAAACTAATCAATTAAATCTTAGCAATCCACCGTTTGAATTAAACGAAAATAAAGTATTTCATTGCAGGAAGTGTTTCTTATTTAATAAAGCAAACTTATTTTCATTGAAATAAATGACCTTAAAGAAAAAAAAGAATTAGATGTTCTATTTCTTTTCAATACAATAGGGTGCATACAGATTGTTGAAAAATTGATACTAATATAGACTTTTATAGAAACCTATTTAATTTGTAAAACCAATAGAAGCCTTTGCAAAGCAAATGCATCCTTAAATTAGATATGAAGTTTCAATGAAAACCTCAAAAAACAAAATAAATTAAAATCACCTTAACAAAAGTGGTTAAAATCGTTTATTCATTTTATGAAGAAGTATCTACTTGTCCTCACAGTCTTTTTAGTACCAAATCTTATTCAAGCACAGTGCTTGGAGCAAAATCAAGCCTATAAAGCAGGCGAAGAAATCTGGTATGATGTAAAATATAATTGGGGAATTATTTGGGTAGATGCAGGTGAGGTGATGTTTGCAGTAGAAGACGCAAAGTGGGAAGGTTATGATGCTCATTGGTTTAAAGGCTATGGTAGAAGCATGCCAAAATGGGATTGGGTATATAAGGTAAGGGATACCTTTGATGCTATTGGTACCCTTGAACAATTAAAACCTCTTTATTTTCATAGAAACACTAGTGAAGGGAGCTATAAAGTCAATAATAAATATTGGTTCGAAAAAGAAAAAAACGTCATTAAGACAGAAGTTTACAATTCTGATGCGGAAGAAACCACAACAAAAACGGTCAGCTATGATGACTGTATTTGGGACGTACTTTCAGCAATCTATTATGCAAGAAATTTAGACTTTACAAACTATAATACCGATCAAAAAATACCCTTCAATCTCATAGTAGATGGAAAAGTTCATAACCTGTTTGTTCGATATCTAGGAAAAGAGCAATTGGAAATGCCAGATGAAAAAGTCTATAATACTATAAAGTTTAGCGCTCTTTTGGTTGATGGGACTATTTTTGATGGAGGAGAAGACATGACAGTATGGGTGACTGATGACCAAAACAAAATACCACTTAAAGTTCAAGCAAAAATTCAGGTAGGTTGGGTAAAAGCCTTTCTTAAAAAGACAAAAGGGTTGAAATATGGTGATATTACTCCTCTCAATCCCTAAATTGCAGTCTGATTATGGAACAGCAAATTATTAATAATATAGCAGAAATTTGTCATCAACATGGTATAGAAAAAGCCATTATATCCCCTGGTAGTCGAAACGCTCCACTTACCTTGGCTTTTGCACGTCACCCTAAAATTCAATGTTATTCCATAAGTGATGAAAGATCAGCCGCCTTTATTGGAATGGGTATGGCTCAAGCAGATCGTAAAACTGTAGCTCTGATTTGCACTTCTGGATCAGCTGCTCTAAATTATGCTCCAGCTATAGCTGAAGCCTATTTTCAAGAAATACCACTTTTAATTATTACAGCAGACCGACCACCTGAATGGATTGATCAATGGGATGGACAAACTATTCGACAAGAAAACATTTATGGTAAACATGTAAAAAAAAGCTTTAATCTTCCAGTCGATTTAACCCACAAAGATGCACAGCATCAAACTTACAGATTTGTAAATGAAGCTATTATAGAAAGCAGTTCAAATGTGCATGGGCCTGTTCATATCAATATTCCATTTCGTGAGCCCTTTTATCCTGAAAAGGATGCGCCATGGAAATATGATAATGAAGTACCTCTGATTAAAAAGTTTAGCGGTACAAAATCATTATTAACTTCAGAGATTAAATCCATTCAAGATGAGTTAAAGCAATATTCAAAAATAGCCATTGTTTTAGGTCAGGAGCAATATGAAAACGAATTTTTAATTGAATTAGATCATATTACCCAAAAGCTCAATATACCCATCTATGCAGATATCATCTCCAATGGACACCGCTTAAAAAATGCTATTCATTTTACTGATACCATCGGCTTGAGAATCCTTAAAGAAGGAAATCATGATTTAATTCCAGAATTAGTGATTAGTTTTGGAAAAAGTATAATATCCAAAAACCTAAAGTTATTTCTAAGAAAGAATGTCAACACGCAATGGCATATAAAAGAACATAATGCTTTCATAGCTGATCCTTTTCAAGCCATAACAAAACAAATTGAAATCAATCCACAATATTTTTTAGCTGTATTGAATAAAGAATCTTCTCAGCAGTTTTTAAAAGATTGGAAAGATCAAAATGATCAGGTATCGACTATAACTAATAAATTTTTAGCAACTCAAAAATTCAATGAATTTTCCATTCTAGCAGATTTAATAGATAAAATCCCTGATAAAAGTAATTTGCACTTAGCCAATAGTTTAAGCGTACGTTATGCCAATTTTATTGGCCTTAAAAACAGAACTGCAATTAAAGTTTGGGCAAATCGTGGAACAAGTGGTATAGATGGTTCTACAAGCAGTGCTGTAGGACATGCTATTTCAAAAGAAAAAGAAGCTCATTATTTAATCACAGGAGATGTGGCTTTCTTTTATGATAGAAATGCATTTTGGCACAAATACCCTTATCCAAATCTTAAAATCATTCTGTTAAACAATCATGGGGGTTCAATTTTCAGAATGATTAAAGGGCCTAAAGAACAGCAAGAATTGGAAGAATTCTTTGAGACAGAACAAAGGCTAGAAGCCAAAAATCTATGCAATGAATTTGGTATTGCACATTTTACAGCTGAAGATGAAGAAAGTTTTAATACTATTAAAGATAGATTTATAAGCTATCCTCAGTCTGCTTTATTGGAAATTAAATCCGACAGCAAAATCAACCAAAAAATATTTGAAGACTTTAAAAATCAATTTAAATCATGAGTAAAATAAACTGGACGACTGTAAAAGAATACAATGACATCACCTATAAAAAGGCAAATCATGTGGCAAGAATTGCTTTTAATAGACCTGAAGTAAGAAACGCTTTCCGCCCTAAAACTACTGCGGAGCTTTTTGACGCCTTATTGCATGCAAGAGAAGATGATGACATAGGTGTAGTACTGCTTTCTGCTGAAGGACCATCTCCTAAAGATGGAAAATATGCCTTTTGCAGTGGTGGTGACCAAAAAGCCAGAGGAGAGCAAGGCTATGTGGGTGATGATGGAGTAGCGCGCTTAAACATATTAGAAGTGCAGCGCTTAATACGCTTCATGCCTAAAGTTGTAATTGCAGTAGTACCCGGTTGGGCAGTTGGCGGTGGTCATAGTTTACATGTAGTATGTGATATGACTTTAGCCAGTAAAGAGCATGCTATCTTTAAGCAAACAGATGCTGATGTAACCAGTTTTGATGGTGGTTATGGCTCTGCTTATTTGGCTAAAATGGTAGGTCAAAAAAGAGCAAGAGAAATCTTTTTTCTAGGAAGAAATTATTCTGCACAAGAAGCCTATGAAATGGGTATGGTAAATGCTGTTATACCTCATGATGAATTAGAAGATACTGCTTATGAATGGGCTCAAGAAGTATTAGGAAAATCACCACTTTCAATCCGAATGCTGAAATTTGCCTTTAATGCTACCGATGACGGTATGGTGGGGCAACAAGTTTTTGCTGGCGAAGCAACTCGCTTAGCTTATATGACTGAAGAAGCTAAAGAAGGTAGAAATGCATTTTTAGAAAAGAGAAAACCTAATTTTGAAAAATTTAAAAGAGTAAGTAACTAATACTAACTCATATTTTCCTGAAGAGCTTTCTTGTATTAAGCACAGGAAAGCTTTTTTTATAAACAAAATCCGCTTCAATTATTTATTCGTAATAATTATTAGTCAGAACAATTCTAATGGAGACAGATTACAATAAAGCATCTCAGTATATCCATCAATATTATGAAGAAAATAAGCTTGAAGGTGTTGATAAAAGACTTCAAGAAATTCAAAATGAACTATCTTTAAAGTCATCTTACACTTTAACCAAATCAGAATTAGAATACGGCTGTAAGCTAGCCTGGCGAAATAGTAATAGATGCATTGGAAGGCTTTTTTGGAATAGCTTGAAGGTGAAGGATAAAAGGAAAATCAATACTGCTGAAGAAGTTTTCCAATCCTTAAAAGAACATATAAAATTTGCTTTTAATAAAGGCAAAATAAAATCCGTAATTTCTGTATTTAATCCTGAGAATGTCAAGATTTACAATCAGCAACTGATAAGATATGCGGGTTATAAACTGGAGAATGAAAGCATAAAGGGAGATCCTGATATGCTCGAATTTACTGAATACTGTGTTGAATTAGGATGGAAACCTTTATTTGGAGATTTTGATGTATTACCGATCGTGATTCAAATACGAAATGAAAAGCCTCAACTATTTCAGTTACCTGATGACTTAATACCTGAAGTGAAATTGGAACACCCAACTCACTCCTGGTTTAAAGATTTAAATTTGAAATGGTATGCTGTTCCCATTATCTCCAATATGGTTCTAGAAATTGGAGGTATTCAATATCAAGCTGCACCATTTAGTGGGTGGTATATGTCAACAGAAATTGCATCAAGAAACTTAGCTGATAGTTTTAGGTATAATAAACTACCTTTAATAGCCAAATTTTTAAATTTAGACATTTCTAAAAATAAAAGTTTATGGAAAGATCATGCTTTATTAGTTTTAAATGAAGCAGTACTTTATTCATTTGAAAAAGCTGGTGTTCAAATTGTTGACCATCATTCTGCATCAGAGCAATTTATGCAGTTTGTCAGTCTGGAAAATAAAAATGGAAGAGAAGTTACTGCAGATTGGAGTTGGCTAGTTCCTCCGATGTCAGGAGCTGCATTGGATGTTTTTCATAACGAATGGAGTAATAAAGTTACAAGTCCTAATTTTTATTATTGTTCACCCTACTGGAAAGAGGAAAATAAAAAGGACATCTCTACTGTGAAATGTCCTTTTCATATTGATTCAATAAGTATTTAAAGTTTCATAATTATCTATGCATTCATTTAATGAGTTGCCTTTAACATGGATACACTCACAAAATTCAAATCCTTTCTTCTCATTATCAGTATTCTCGAACTGTTTTTTACAATCCTTTAGGGAATTTCTTGGCATTAATTCAAAGCCTTTCAAGAAAACAATAATAGTAATTGCTACAGAAAGAAATACGATTGAAAAAAATATATAGGGAAAGCTGTTATTATATTTTAGCGGTTTTAATTTCTCAGGATATTTTACAAAGTTTTTAAAAGGTAAAATGAATCTTAATTTATCATAATGCCATGCTAAAATGTATAAGTTAGCTAAAACCATAAGTGGTGAAGTAATAAAAGAGCCTTCAAATCTAACAGCAATACTTAAAACCATAATATTTAAAATAATAGGAAGATAAATGAGTGCTCCTAATAAAACAGTTCTTGGTATTAGAAGTAAAATAGCTGCAATAACTTGAGCATAGCCAATGAAAGTGTAATAAAACCCGGTCTGATGTAAAGCCTCCAAATAGGCTCCCATGGGATGAATTACGGAAAGACCGCTTGCAAACCTCTCTCCTACTATTTTTACAATACCTGCTACTATAAAGGCATATGATAGAGCCAGTCTACAGAATATTGAAAATAACCAATACCACCTATTGCTTTTCACTTCTAAGTAGAATTGGTCTATTTTTGATAAATTATTCATAATATCATTATCTATTCTTCTTTTGAAGACTGAATATTATACCAGTCAATTTTTCTTGTAAAATACATAGTTAAAGCTAAAATTAAAGCCAATCCTATACTTCCAATTAATAAAGAATAATCCGCAAGTTGTAAAGTAACATATACAAATCCGTAGATAGCAATTAGCGTTATTACCAAAATAGTAACCATTTTAGGAGCTTTGATGATATAAAGTGCATAAAAAGAGATCATTCCGACTATACTGAATGTAGATATAATATATGCTAAATCGAAATTTGAATGTTCTGAAATGGATACGAGAAGAATGTAAAACAAACTAAGTGCAAGGCCTACCAAAATATATTGAAATGGGTGAATCTTTTTCTTATTAATAACCTCTACTAAAAAGAAAACTAGAAAAGTTAATGCAATCGTCATTACCGCATATTTGGCAGAACGTTCTGATTTCTTATAATCATCCACTTCATTTAAAAGGTTAACACCAAATGAAGAGGCTTCCATTTTGCTCAACATATTTCTGTTGGACCAACTTTGAGGATAATTTCTATTTAACTCTAATACATTCCATTTTGCATTAAAGCCATTTTCATTCAGCTCTCTTTCTTTTGGTAAGAAATTACCCGTAAAGCTTGGGGAACTCCATTCTGATTTTAAAGATACTTCAGTAGTTGAACCTAATGGAATAAAGGTTAAATCTTGACTTCCTTGCAAATCAACGGAAAAATTAAAATTGATGGTATTAGATGTATCTAGATTTTGAGGATACATGGTAATTCCAGAATTAATCAATTCAGGAATTTTACTGCCAGATTCTACTTTAAGAATTTTGTCTCCCCATTTAAATTTAATGTTATTTCCAATCCCCCTTAAATCAGAAAACCCAATAGTTAAAAAGGCTTTATTATATTGAATTTCTTTAAGATGATTTTCATCAATATTTAAATCAAAGCCAAAAGAACCCTTGACATCAATTTTGGAATCATAAACTACTACTTCATATATTCCACGTCTTAACTTCTGAGGATTTAAAACACCTTTAATATTTAAATCTTTAGGTAAAACATAATGATAAACTGTAGTTTCAACTAATTTATCATCTTCCTTAAATTCATATAAAAGTGGAATTACCAATACAGGACCATTTACCTGCTGACTATTCGCCCATTTAGCACTGACTTCATTTATGGCTTCTGTTTGTAAAGCCTGTCTTTCACGAATTACATCTTGAATCATTGCGGTTGGAATTAATAAAAGCAACATTAAAATTGTAATCGTTAGAAGTTTTAACATAACTGAATTTTTCAACCAGTTTGTCATTTTGTCGAATAATGTGTTTTCATTTTGCATAGTTTATATTTTTAAGAGTACTTTGTATTTCAAAGTAATAGGTTAAAAAAATATTATTTTAGTAAATTTTCAATTGCATTAATGTGAGCCTTAAAAGCACTTTTTCCTTGTTCAGTAGCTTTGTAGCTTGTACTTGGCTTTCTTTCTATAAATTCCTTTTCATATAGTATATAATTTTTCTTTTCTAAATTTTTCAAATGACTCGCTAAGTTCCCATCCGTAACCCCCAACAACTCCTTTAATGAGTTAAAATCAACTTTATCATTTACCATTAAAGCCGACATAATACCAAGTCGCACTTTATTTTCGAATGCTTTATCAAGTTTATCTAATATCTTTTTCACGATCCGTACTTCAAGCGCATTCTAATTCCATACACAATATGTAAAACTCCAAAGCCAAGAGCCCACAGAAGCAGTCCATATCCTATAAAATACAAACCAATTAGGCCTAGTAATATCTGAGCAATACCTAAGCTTCTTATATCATCTAAAGTATATTTACCCGCATTTACTAAGGCTAATCCATAAAAGATCAAAGTAAGTGGCGCTATGATTCCTATGAAGCCATTTGTCATTAAAATAATGCATACAATGCCGCCAGTAAATAAAGGAATAGCTAAATTAATTAAGAGTAATTTAGAGTGTTTATTCCATAATTTCTGATTCTTCTTTTTACTGGTTTTATGAGTTAAAAATATAACAGAAGTGACAGCTAATACTATCGTTATAAAGGCAAGAGTTAAAATATTTTGAATTGTATAATTTGAGTAGCTGATCATTTTATAGCTATAAAAGCTGCTTTCTACATATATTAGCTCATAAGCTATATAAGCAGAAATTAAAGCTATCACACCTGCGACAACACCAGATATTCCACTTAAAGAAACAAATCGACCAGATCGATCCATCATTTCTTTAATCTCTTTTATGTCCTGAATATATTTTTCCTGATCCATTATTTTACTTTGTATTTCAAAGTACATTGAATTAATTAATAATAACAAGAAAATATTAAATTAATTTTTCAATTTTTTGAATCAGAAAAACCATTTAGCCACTGATTTCTGTTTTCTCTTCGTTCCTCTCTCCTTTCTTGTCTGAGCTTACGTCTATTTCTCTTTTTTCTAGCTTTCTGCCTTTTCTGTTTTGTTTCTTTACTTAATACATAATGGATTGAAACTGCGGCTGAAAAATCAAACCAGTCTGTATGGTTAATATGATAAGAAGGTTTTACATCTGTAGAAATTGTAATAGGTAGTGTAGGTAATTTTAATTCCAATCCTCCTATTAAATCATAGCCATAGTAGGGGCCCAATTCTTTTTCATTTCCATAATGTATACCTAATCCAATGAATAAATTAAGGCCTTTTCCCAAAACTGGAATATGGTATTTTGGTAAGATGGAGAACTGGTAAGAGTTTGCTTTAAACTCAGTAATCGCCTCTGCACTAATCTTATTGTAGACTTTCTGCTTTAAGCTTATTCCATATTGACCCTCTCCTATTCTGCCCCCTAAAGCGGATCCATATTTCTGTCCTAATAGGTTCGTGCTAATTAAAAGTAAGATGAGAGTTAGATAAAATTTCATGCTCATCAAACGATCAGACTTAAAATACATTATCTAAAAACTGCAGAAGAGCTTAAATAAAAAATGCCAAGCTTGCTTAAGCTTGGCATTTCTACTGAAAATTTTATTGAGAAATTATCTTCGACCTCTTATGATTTCAACCCATCCACTTTGAGTATTACCATCTACGGTTAATTGATAGAAATAAACTCCATCTGGGTTATCTCCACCATCCCAAAGATTACTATTTCTATAATTACTATCTCTATACACGATAGTACCATTTCTGTTTGTTACAACTAATTCAGCACCATTATCTGGTAAATTCAAGATTCTAAAGAAATCATTCTTACCATCATTGTTAGGCGTAAATACGTTCGGGATAAATGGACTTCTGTCGAAATCAACTGTGATATCAGAAGAACCTTCTCCGTCAAATACTAGTTTACTACCGTCAGTACCACATCCGAATGAATCATAATACTCGATTTCATAAACACCTGGTAATAGGTTATCGAAAGTAATAGTTTGATCAGAACCGAATTCTATTGGCTCTTCGGGTAAAATATAATCCGCACTGTTATTACCACCTAATGGAGTTAATAAGAATATCTGAGCAGAGTATCCATTTGCGCCTGAAGTAGGCTCAACTAACCTAATACTGATTGAACCATTCGCTTGATCTGGCCTTGTAGTAGGCATAGGATTCATATCCGATCTTTCCCTTTCTATACCTGGAGGCAAGTTTGGTTCAGGTACAAGCTCTACATTCAATTGATTTACTGGTGCATCAATAAAGATCGCTGCATTATCAGACTCAATTACACTATTACAATTGTCAGGCTGCTGAGTCAATTTAATTATATAATCTCCTCTTGCAATCATTCCGTAGATACTTTGATCTATCAAGAACATTCTGCTTTCAGGAATTGAATTCAACGTAAAAGTTTGAGCCGGATCAACATCATTCCCTTCATACACTTCAATATTCAATGGAATAGTTTCGTCAGCCACAATATTTGATATTTCAATTGAACCAGACTCTTGGAAACAAGCTACATCATTCGATTGAATATCAAAAGTAGGGATAATGGCGCCACCATTTATGGTTACAAAATTATCTGCTGAACAAGCTTGATCATCATCAGTCGCTCTTATTGTCCAACGATATCTTGCCCCCTTCTCGAATGGAATATTATTATCTAAATCAAATTGAGAAATGATAAATTCTCTACTTCCATTTGTATTGATATTTAACACATATTCTGAAGTGGTAGTATCATTTACTTTATTTAATATTAAGTTATATGGGCCAGGAACATTATCAATTGTAGCTTGATCAATGGTTACTGAAATTCCTTCAGGATCATCCACACAATTATTAGTAGGATTTATTTCAACAACTTCCGCTCTGATCTCATTCGGAGAAACAATTGATCTAATATCAAATGTTTCAGAACAACCCGTGTTATCCGTAATAGTCAATTCATTAGCGTTCCTTGCCAATCCTGAAATATTTCTTTCGCCATCTAATTCAACTACGTCACCATCAATTGAATATACATAAGGCGCCACCCCACCTGTAACCTCAGGTACTTTAATTACTCCAACTTCTTCTGCTGTTGTACAACTCGCTTGAGTTACCAAAGTAATATTTGCATTACCTACAAATTCAATAGGTTGACTTAGATGTTGAATATCGATAGTTATGGATTGTTCACATTCTGAAGTACCTCCTTGATCACTCACAAGAATACTTCTTTGTGCTGTTAAACCTGTGATTGGTTCTCCAGATATAAATTCATTCCAAATAAATCCATCTAACGAATAAAAACCACTTCCAATACCATCCAATTCAATCGTAACTGAACCAGTATTATCACCAAAGCAAACCACATCAGTTTTATCTACGACAGTGGCAGTAAATCCTCCAGATCTTTCGATATTAAAGTTTCTACTATTTGGCTCACATACTCCAGGATTATCAATATTAGTAACTACTAATTCAAACAGACCTAGTGTATCCAACTCTAATGTCCATTCTCCAGAGTCAGTTGTTATGGAGTCAATAACTATTCCAGCGGTATCCAAAATTTGATAGAAATACTCCCCTTCTAACTCAAAATTGATTAAGATTTGAGCAGTTGTTGTATTACAACTTGGTTCTACTACTGTTAAATCAAGAGCACTATTAGAAACCTGAGTAGGTTCATTTATTATAATGTTCTTAACAGTATCAACCTGACATCCTCCAGTATTATTAAATGCAATACCATATTTAGCCGGAGCTAAATCAGTAAACAATCCTGTTGTATTCGTTTCAATCTGCGTATCTGTTGAATCTAATAATACAAAGTCAAATGTTCCATCTATCGTTACTTGAATCTGTCCAACTGGGTTATCACAGGTTGCATCAGAAGTATTGACTAATGGAGTTATAGATTGTTTTTGACCAACCAATACAGATTTAGCGCTATCACAACCTGTTAATGGGTCATACAAAGTGATATCATAACTTCCCGAGAAGAAAGTAGTATCTAACTCTACTAATCCTCCATTACCTGGGTTTGCAAATGATAAAGTATCAGTAGTATTAATTACTGCTTGTAAATTCGGTGCATTACTTACATTTTGAAGAAATAAGAATACTAAACCGTCTTGAACACCTGAACAAGTTGCATCTTCTGTAATAAATGAGAATTTAGTGTCTTCGCATTCAAAATTTAAGAAATTTATTACAACTGTTTCAGAATCTGTAGAACCAGAACACACTCCTACAGTAGTATTAACTGTATAAGTGAATTCATAAGTACCAGTTGCCGCTCCACTGAAATCTACATTCCCTGTTACACCGTCAACCGTCACGCTTGTTAATCCACTTATTTGAGACCAACTTCCTCCAGCATCCTCGTCATCCAATAGAGTAAATAAATCAAAAGGACTGTTAATAGATGTTAAATTTGCAGCAGGTGAACTATTAAATGTTCCTGCACTTAGTGGTTCGCTAACATTGACCGTTACTGTCGTTACGGCATCCACACATGGTGCCGTGCCACTTACTGTATACTCAAACGTATAAACGTCTGCTACCGCTCCGCTGAAATCTACATCTCCGGTTAAGGCTGTTACCGTCACCGCTGTCGTGCCAGTCGCCTGTGCCCAGCTTCCGCCTCCATCCTGGCTGCCGTCTAATAAACTGAATAAATCAAAACTTGAAGTCGTATTACATACATCTGCTGCCGGTTGCGCTACCCCTGAATTCGGACCTTCTACTATATCTACTTGTACGGTGGTTATTGATCCAGGTCCACAAGCATTGTTAACAGCATATTCAAAGGTATAAGTATCCGCTACCGCTCCACTGAAATCTACTTCTCCAGTTAGGCCGTCTACCGTCACCGCTGTAGTACCAGTCGCCTGTGACCAGCTTCCGCCTGCATCCTGGCTGCCGTCTAATAAACTGAATAAATCAAAACTTGAAGTCGTATTACATTCTGTTACTGGAGCTAAGGCTACTCCTGAGTTTGGTGCTGATTCTGATACATTCACCGTTACTGTCGTTACGGCATCCACACATGGTGCCGTGCCACTTACTGTATACTCAAACGTATAAACGTCTGCTACCGCTCCGCTGAAATCTACATCTCCGGTTAAGGCTGTTACCGTCACCGCTGTCGTGCCAGTCGCCTGTGCCCAGCTTCCGCCTCCATCCTGGCTGCCGTCTAATAAACTGAATAAATCAAAACTTGAAGTCGTATTACATACATCTGCTGCCGGTTGCGCTACCCCTGAATTCGGGCCTTCTACTATATCTACTTGTACGGTGGTTACCGCATCTAAACAGGCGCCTGCTCCTGTTACTGTATAGTCAAAGGTATAAGTATCCGCTACCGCTCCACTGAAATCTACTTCTCCAGTTAGGCCGTCTACCGTCACCGCTGTAGTACCAGTCGCCTGTGCCCAGCTTCCGCCTCCATCCTGGCTGCCGTCTAATAAACTGAATAAATCAAAACTTGAAGTCGTATTACATTCTGTTACTGGAGCTAAGGCTACTCCTGAGTTGGCATCCTCTGATACATTCACCGTTACTGTCGTTACGGCATCCACACATGGTGCCGTACCACTTACTGTATACTCAAACGTATAAACGTCTGCTACCGCTCCGCTGAAATCTACATCTCCGGTTAAGGCTGTTACCGTCACCGCTGTCGTGCCAGTCGCCTGTGCCCAGCTTCCGCCTCCATCTTGACTGCCATCCAATAAACTGAATAAATCAAAACTTGAAGTCGTATTACATACATCTGCTGCCGGTTGCGCTACCCCTGAATTCGGGCCTTCTACTATATCTACTTGTACGGTGGTTACCGCATCTAAACAGGCGCCTGCTCCTGTTACTGTATAGTCAAAGGTATAAGTATCCGCTACCGCTCCACTGAAATCTACTTCTCCAGTTAGGCCGTCTACCGTCACCGCTGTAGTACCAGTCGCCTGTGCCCAGCTTCCGCCTGCATCTTGACTGCCGTCTAATAAACTGAATAAATCAAAACTTGAAGTCGTATTACATTCTGTTACTGGAGCTAAGGCTACTCCTGAGTTGGCATCCTCTGATACATTCACCGTTACTGTCGTTACGGCATCCACACATGGTGCCGTGCCACTTACTGTATACTCAAACGTATAAACGTCTGCTACCGCTCCGCTGAAATCTACATCTCCGGTTAAGGCTGTTACCGTCACCGCTGTCGTGCCAGTCGCCTGTGCCCAGCTTCCGCCTCCATCTTGACTGCCATCCAATAAACTGAATAAATCAAAACTTGAAGTCGTATTACATACATCCGCTGCAGGTTGCGCTACCCCTGAATTCGGGCCTTCTACTATATCTACTTGTACCGTGGTTACCGCATCTAAACATGCCCCAGCTCCGGTTACCGTATACTCAAAGGTATAACTATCCGCTACCGCGCCACTGAAATCTACATCTCCGGTTAAACCGTCTACCGTAACCGCTGTAGTACCAGTCGCCTGTGCCCAGCTTCCGCCTCCATCTTGGCTGCCGTCTAATAAACTGAATAAATCAAAACTCGAAGTCGTATTACATTCTGTTACTGGTGCTAAGGCTACTCCTGAGTTGGCATCCTCTGATACATTGACCGTTACGGTCGTTACTGCATCCACACATGGTGCCGTTCCGCTTACTGTATATTCAAAAGTATAAACATCCGCTGCCGCTCCGCTGAAATCTACATCTCCAGTTAAGGCTGTTACCGTAACCGCTGTAGTACCAGTCGCCTGCGCCCAGCTTCCGCCTCCATCTTGGCTGCCATCTAATAAACTGAATAAATCAAAACTCGAAGTCGTATTACATACATCCGCTGCAGGTTGCGCTACCCCTGAATTCGGGCCTTCTACTATATCTACTTGTACCGTGGTTACCGCATCTAAACATGCCCCAGCTCCGGTTACTGTATACTCAAAGGTATAACTATCCGCTACCGCGCCACTGAAATCTACATCTCCGGTTAAACCGTCTACCGTAACCGCTGTAGTACCAGTCGCCTGTGCCCAGCTTCCGCCTCCATCTTGACTGCCGTCTAATAAACTGAATAAATCAAAACTCGAAGTCGTATTACATTCTGTTACTGGTGCTAAGGCTACTCCTGAGTTGGCATCCTCTGATACATTGACCGTTACGGTCGTTACTGCATCCACACATGGTGCCGTTCCGCTTACTGTATATTCAAAAGTATAAACATCCGCTGCCGCTCCGCTGAAATCTACATCTCCAGTTAAGGCTGTTACCGTAACCGCTGTAGTACCAGTCGCCTGCGCCCAGCTTCCGCCTCCATCTTGGCTGCCATCTAATAAACTGAATAAATCAAAACTTGAAGTCGTATTACATACATCCGCTGCAGGTTGCGCTACCCCTGAATTCGGGCCTTCTACTATATCTACTTGTACCGTGGTTACCGCATCTAAACATGCCCCAGCTCCGGTTACCGTATACTCAAAGGTATAACTATCCGCTACCGCGCCACTGAAATCTACCTCTCCGGTTAAACCGTCTACTGTAACCGCTGTAGTACCAGTCGCCTGTGCCCAGCTTCCGCCTCCATCTTGGCTGCCGTCTAATAAACTGAATAAATCAAAACTCGAAGTCGTATTACATTCTGTTACTGGTGCTAAGGCTACTCCTGAGTTGGCATCCTCTGATACATTGACCGTTACGGTCGTTACTGCATCCACACATGGTGCCGTTCCGCTTACTGTATACTCAAAAGTATAAACATCCGCTACCGCTCCGCTGAAATCTACATCTCCAGTTAAGGCTGTTACCGTAACCGCTGTAGTACCAGTCGCCTGTGCCCAGCTTCCGCCTGCATCTTGGCTGCCATCTAATAAACTGAATAAATCAAAACTTGAAGTCGTATTACATACATCCGCTGCAGGTTGCGCTACCCCTGAATTCGGGCCTTCTACTATATCTACTTGTACCGTGGTTACCGCATCTAAACATGCCCCAGCTCCGGTTACCGTATACTCAAAGGTATAACTATCCGCTACCGCGCCACTGAAATCTACCTCTCCGGTTAAACCGTCTACTGTAACCGCTGTAGTACCAGTCGCCTGTGCCCAGCTTCCGCCTCCATCTTGGCTGCCGTCTAATAAACTGAATAAATCAAAACTCGAAGTCGTATTACATTCTGTTACTGGTGCTAAGGCTACTCCTGAGTTGGCATCCTCTGATACATTGACCGTTACGGTCGTTACTGCATCCACACATGGTGCCGTTCCGCTTACTGTATACTCAAAAGTATAAACATCCGCTACCGCTCCGCTGAAATCTACATCTCCAGTTAAGGCTGTTACCGTCACCGCTGTAGTACCAGTCGCCTGTGCCCAGCTTCCGCCTCCATCTTGACTGCCGTCTAATAAACTGAATAAATCAAAACTTGAAGTCGTATTACATACATCCGCTGCAGGTTGCGCTACCCCTGAATTCGGGCCTTCTACTATATCTACTTGTACCGTGGTTACCGCATCTAAACATGCCCCAGCTCCGGTTACCGTATACTCAAAGGTATAACTATCCGCTACCGCGCCACTGAAATCTACCTCTCCGGTTAAACCGTCTACTGTAACCGCTGTAGTACCAGTCGCCTGTGCCCAGCTTCCGCCTCCATCTTGGCTGCCGTCTAATAAACTGAATAAATCAAAACTCGAAGTCGTATTACATTCTGTTACTGGTGCTAAGGCTACTCCTGAGTTGGCATCCTCTGATACATTGACCGTTACGGTCGTTACTGCATCCACACATGGTGCCGTGCCACTTACTGTATACTCAAACGTATAAACGTCTGCTACCGCTCCGCTGAAATCTACATCTCCGGTTAAGGCTGTTACCGTCACCGCTGTCGTGCCAGTCGCCTGTGCCCAGCTTCCGCCTCCATCTTGACTGCCATCCAATAAACTGAATAAATCAAAACTTGAAGTCGTATTACATACATCCGCTGCAGGTTGCGCTACCCCTGAATTCGGGCCTTCTACTATATCTACTTGTACCGTGGTTACCGCATCTAAACATGCCCCAGCTCCGGTTACCGTATACTCAAAGGTATAACTATCCGCTACCGCGCCACTGAAATCTACATCTCCGGTTAAACCGTCTACCGTAACCGCTGTAGTACCAGTCGCCTGTGCCCAGCTTCCGCCTCCATCTTGGCTGCCGTCTAATAAACTGAATAAATCAAAACTCGAAGTCGTATTACATTCTGTTACTGGTGCTAAGGCTACTCCTGAGTTGGCATCCTCTGATACATTGACCGTTACGGTCGTTACTGCATCCACACATGGTGCCGTTCCGCTTACTGTATATTCAAAAGTATAAACATCCGCTGCCGCTCCGCTGAAATCTACATCTCCAGTTAAGGCTGTTACCGTAACCGCTGTAGTACCAGTCGCCTGCGCCCAGCTTCCGCCTCCATCTTGGCTGCCATCTAATAAACTGAATAAATCAAAACTCGAAGTCGTATTACATACATCCGCTGCAGGTTGCGCTACCCCTGAATTCGGGCCTTCTACTATATCTACTTGTACCGTGGTTACCGCATCTAAACATGCCCCAGCTCCGGTTACTGTATACTCAAAGGTATAACTATCCGCTACCGCGCCACTGAAATCTACATCTCCGGTTAAACCGTCTACCGTAACCGCTGTAGTACCAGTCGCCTGTGCCCAGCTTCCGCCTCCATCTTGACTGCCGTCTAATAAACTGAATAAATCAAAACTCGAAGTCGTATTACATTCTGTTACTGGTGCTAAGGCTACTCCTGAGTTGGCATCCTCTGATACATTGACCGTTACGGTCGTTACTGCATCCACACATGGTGCCGTTCCGCTTACTGTATATTCAAAAGTATAAACATCCGCTGCCGCTCCGCTGAAATCTACATCTCCAGTTAAGGCTGTTACCGTAACCGCTGTAGTACCAGTCGCCTGCGCCCAGCTTCCGCCTCCATCTTGGCTGCCATCTAATAAACTGAATAAATCAAAACTTGAAGTCGTATTACATACATCCGCTGCAGGTTGCGCTACCCCTGAATTCGGGCCTTCTACTATATCTACTTGTACCGTGGTTACCGCATCTAAACATGCCCCAGCTCCGGTTACCGTATACTCAAAGGTATAACTATCCGCTACCGCGCCACTGAAATCTACCTCTCCGGTTAAACCGTCTACTGTAACCGCTGTAGTACCAGTCGCCTGTGCCCAGCTTCCGCCTGCATCTTGGCTGCCGTCTAATAAACTGAATAAATCAAAACTCGAAGTCGTATTACATTCTGTTACTGGTGCTAAGGCTACTCCTGAGTTGGCATCCTCTGATACATTGACCGTTACGGTCGTTACTGCATCCACACATGGTGCCGTTCCGCTTACTGTATATTCAAAAGTATAAACATCCGCTGCCGCTCCGCTGAAATCCACATCTCCAGTTAAGGCTGTTACCGTAACCGCTGTAGTACCAGTCGCCTGTGCCCAGCTTCCGCCTGCATCTTGACTGCCATCTAATAAACTGAATAAATCAAAACTCGAAGTCGTATTACATACATCCGCTGCAGGTTGCGCTACCCCTGAATTCGGGCCTTCTACTATATCTACTTGTACCGTGGTTACCGCATCTAAACATGCCCCAGCTCCGGTTACCGTATACTCAAAGGTATAACTATCCGCTACCGCGCCACTGAAATCTACCTCTCCGGTTAAACCGTCTACCGTAACCGCTGTAGTACCAGTCGCCTGTGCCCAGCTTCCGCCTCCATCTTGACTGCCGTCTAATAAACTGAATAAATCAAAACTCGAAGTTGTATTACATTCTGTTACTGGTGCTAAGGCTACTCCTGAGTTTGGTCCCGGGTCAACCGTAATTCCTGTGATAGTAGTGGTACAACCATTATCATCAGTGATTGTAACATCGTATGATCCTGGAGATAATCCAGAAATATCTTGTGTTGTGGCTGCATTGCTCCATGAATAGAAATAATTACCTCCTCCATCAGGTGTCCCGCCTGAAACATCTATATCTATGGATCCACTCCCAAGATTATCACAATCATCTGTAACAGTATTTACACTAGCGACTAATTGCGTTGGCTCAGTAATATTAAGATTTGAAACTTCCCTAATACGGAATGGTGCATCAGCAATTGCAGAAGTTACTCTGATTTTATATGTATATCCAGGACCTAAACCTGAAACCAAAGTTGGATTATCATTAGCTCTAATACCAAAGCCTGGAAAAGGTGGTTGATAAGTAACAGAACCATCAGAAGTTGAAATTGCATCATTAAGAACAATATTTGTATCAGTTGTACCTGAAATTGTTGCAATAGGAACATCTGAAAATCCATCCGTCAATGAAAATTCTACTGTAAAAGGTGCGGTTCCTGAAGTTATATTTAAAGTTATTTCGCCATCGCCTCCATCAAAACAACTTACATTTTGGGTTACAGAAGCATTAATGCTTAATTGAGCATATGTGCTCTTTGGAGAAAAAGCAGCTGCTATGCTGAAAAATAAAATTAATATTGCCGCGTAATTCTTTCTCATACTTATAATGTTAATCCAGATAATTGTCTTGTACTACAGAGAGGTTCAGCATTTGAATATTTAACCAAAATTTTATAAACCTTACCTTCTTCTATATTTAAGAATTCCAATTGAGAATTACCATTCCCACTTTTTTTCTCTTGAGAGAAATACTCTCCATTTTCAATATATAATAACTCGGCCGAAAATTGTCCGGATGCTTCAATTTCAACGAGAAAGCTTGATTCTTTTATCTCTTTTAATTCAAGTTTAGAATTGCATGGATTATTACTAAAACTTGAAAGAAAGAAAAAAGCCACTATTAAAAGGCATATATGAGTTAATTTACTTCGCATTTTAAACACATTTAATTTCAAAAGTAAAAAAAGAATTTCTTTTTAAACTACAAATCTAAACCCTTTTGGTACATGTATCATAATTTTATCGAAAGAATAATATAATTCCTTAAGATTAGATACATACGGAGACAATTCCCCAACTAGATTTTTTATCAATTCAAATATAAGTGATCCAATAATATAAACAATAAAAAACAAGTAAAACTTTAAGTACTACAACTTAACTTTCTATAAAACAGTATTTTATATCGATAATTAGAATTTTTACAAATATATATTAATTAATGTTTCTACTTCAATTAGCAGGTTCAATTTTATATCTTTGCAGAAAATTGATCAATTTTTAAAAATTAAACATACAAAATATGGCTTTTGATATAGACATGATTAAAGCTGTTTATGCTGGGATGAGTGAGAAAATTCAGGCAGCAAGACAGGTAGTCAACAAACCTTTAACTTTATCTGAAAAAATTCTTTATTCTCACTTATGGGATGGAAATGCTAAAACGGCATTTGAAAGAGGGAAATCTTATGTGGATTTTGCTCCAGATAGAGTAGCAATGCAAGATGCCACTGCACAAATGGCATTATTACAGTTTATGCAAGCTGGAAAAGATAAAGCAGCGGTTCCCTCAACTGTACATTGCGATCACTTAATATTAGCTAAAGAAGGAGCAAAAGAAGATTTAAGAAGTTCATTAACCGCTTCTGGTGAGGTATTCAACTTTTTAGAATCCGTTTCAAACAAATATGGAATTGGTTTTTGGAAACCAGGAGCTGGTATTATTCACCAAGTAGTTTTAGAAAATTACGCATTCCCTGGCGGTATGATGATAGGTACTGATTCTCATACCGTAAATGCTGGTGGTTTAGGCATGGTAGCCATTGGTGTTGGTGGTGCTGATGCTGTAGATGTAATGGCGGGTATGCCTTGGGAGCTGAAATTCCCAAAATTAATCGGTGTTAAATTAACGGGTAAAATGAACGGTTGGACTTCAGCTAAAGATGTTATTCTAAAAGTGGCTGGAATCTTAACCGTAAAAGGTGGAACAGGATCTATTGTAGAATACTTTGGCCCTGGTGCTCAGTCATTATCTGCTACTGGAAAAGGGACTATCTGTAATATGGGCGCTGAAATCGGTGCTACTACCTCTACTTTCGGATATGATGATGCAATGGAGCGTTATTTAAGATCTACAGATAGAAATGATGTTGCAGATGCTGCAAATGAAGTTAGAGAACATTTAACTGGTGACGATGAAGTATATGCTAATCCTGAGCAATATTTCGATCAAGTAATTGAAATCGATTTATCTACCTTAGAGCCTCACGTAAACGGTCCATTTACTCCAGACAGAGCAACTCCTATTTCAGAATTAAAAGCTGAAGCTGAGAAAAACGGTTGGCCTACTAAAGTGGAGTGGGGATTAATCGGATCATGTACCAATTCTTCATATGAAGATTTATCAAGAGCTTCATCTATAGCAAAACAAGCGGTTGAGAAAGGATTAAAAACTAAATCAGAATTTGGTATCAACCCTGGTTCTGAACAAGTTAGATATACGGCAGAAAGAGATGGTTTACTAAAAATATTTGAAGATTTAGACGCCACTATTTTCACTAATGCTTGTGGACCGTGTATTGGTCAGTGGGCGAGAACAGGTGCGGATAAAGGTGAGAAAAATACTATTGTACACTCTTTCAACAGAAACTTCTCAAAAAGAGCTGATGGAAACCCTAATACACATGCATTTGTAACATCACCGGAAATGGTGGCTGCAATTGCAATAAGTGGTGATTTAGGATTTAACCCTTTAACTGATACCTTAACTAATGAAAAAGGTGAACAAGTAAAATTAGATCCTCCTTTTGGTGCTGAGCTACCTGAGGAAGGTTTCGCAGTAGAAGATAATGGTTACCAAGAGCCTGCTAAAGATGGTAGCAATGTTGAAGTTAAAGTTGCTCCGGATTCAAAAAGGCTACAATTATTAGAAGGATTTGATGCATGGGATGGTAAGAATATCTCCGGTGCTAAATTATTAATTAAAGCTTTAGGTAAATGTACTACCGACCATATTTCTATGGCTGGTCCTTGGTTAAGATTCAGAGGTCACTTAGATAACATCTCTGACAACTGCTTAATTGGAGCTGTAAATGCTTTCAACGAAGAAACTAACAAAGTAAAAAGCCAGATTACTGGCGAATATGGTGCGGTTCCTGCTACTCAAAGAGAGTATAAAGCAAAAGGAATCCCAACAATTGTAGTGGGTGACCACAATTATGGTGAAGGTTCTTCTCGAGAACATGCTGCAATGGAGCCAAGACACTTAGGTGTTAAGGCGGTATTAGTTAAATCATTTGCTCGTATTCATGAGACCAACTTGAAGAAACAAGGTATGCTTGCTTTAACATTTGAAAACGAAGCAGATTACGATATAATTCGGGAAGATGATACATTCAACTTTACTGACTTAGAATCATTTGCTCCAGAAAAGCCAATCACTATCGAGGTAGTTCATGCTGATGGAAGCAAAGATGTAATCAAAGCAAACCATACATATAATGACACTCAAATAGGTTGGTTTAAAGCGGGCTCTGCTTTAAATAAAATTAAGGAAGAAGCTGCAAAAGCTTAATCATTTAATAAACTCCAAATTGAAAAGGTTATCATTTAATATGATAGCCTTTTTTTATACCCTATTTAAACTCAATCTATATTTAGATACAATCCAATTTCATATTAGGATTTAGGTCAACTAAATTGGTTTATATTATGTATAATGCATAAAGAAAAAGAAAAAAATCATGAAAGATATAATTACACCTAAACGTTCATTAACAGAAGAAACTGAAAAGAGATTAAATGAACAGATAGTAATGGAGGGAAAATCTTCTGCCTACTATCTATCTATGGCCTCTTGGTGCGAAACTAAAGGCTATGAAAATTCAGCTAAATTTTTGTATGAACATTCTGATGAAGAAAGAGGTCATATGCTTAAATTATTTAGCTACATAAATGAAGCAGGTGGACATGCTTTACAACCTGCCATCACAGACATAAGACATGAATTTAACAGCTTAAGAGAAGTTTTTGAGTTGATACTAGAGCATGAAATAAAAGTAACTAAATCAATTCATGAACTAGCTGATCACTGTTTCACAACTAAAGATTTTACAACTTTTAATTTTCTACAATGGTTTATCACTGAGCAAAGAGAGGAAGAAACCATCTCAAGAAGAGCCTTAGAAATATTTGATATTATTGGTGAAGAGGGTATGGGATTATGGCATATTGATATTGAACTAGGCAAACTTCATGGAATTGAATCCACTGGAGAATCACAAGTCTAACAAATATTTAAAAAGCAAAAAACCTCATAGCCATACGATTATGAGGTTTTTATTTTTTGCATCCATTCTAAAACATCTTGCATTAAGTTCTCAAAATCAACATCATGATGAATCTCATGCTTAGATTCAGGATAACTTTTAAAAGAAAACAATTTATTATCCTTAGATAAACTTTCAGTAGCATCGTGGGAAATTATATTATCCTTTTGCCCATGAGCCATAAAAATAGGATGTTTAAATTTACCGGTATTATGAATCAGGTACTCACCCCCTTTTGAAATGGAAGAAAACAGCTTTGCCGAAATTTTACTATGAATTAATGGATCATTCTGGTATTTCTTTACCTCCTCCTCAATACTTGAGATATCATTTGCATCCAACTCTGTTGATTGAATTAAGGCAGGTATAATATCAGCCACCCAATTTCCTAAATTCACCTTCCATTTTGGAGGTTCAAATGCTAATTTAATCCAGGGTGAAGTTACGATTCCTGCTGTAAGTTCGTCTGACTGATCATTTACCATATAATTCAGCACAATATTACCTCCCATACTATGACCATACAGGTATAGATCAGCTTCTAAAAAGCGGACCCTTACTGATCTTATAAAATATTCAACATCTGTCAAAAGCTGATCTAAACTAGGTGCATGCCCCTTTTTACCTTCAGAATTTCCATGTCCTCTTAATGTTAGAGCACATACTGCAATATTTTTCTCATTGAAGTAATTAGCTACTTTACTAAAGCGTCCAGCGTGTTCACCGTGTCCATGTATAATTAATATTATGGAATCAGGATTCTCAGAATGAAAGTATTCCTGAGTTTCTAATTTTAAATTATCCGAAGTATGGAAATGATTTATTTTAGGAATCATGAATGTTATTTTAGAATTAAAAAAATGAAGGCAGCAAAAGCAGCACCTGAAAGTGGGCCCACAATAGGAATCCAACTATAAGACCAATCACTGCTTCCTTTTCCTTTAATAGGCAAAAGCTGATGCATTATCCTTGGACCTAAATCTCTAGCTGGATTGATTGCATAACCAGTTGTCCCTCCTAATGCCAAACCAATTACCCATACTAAAATAGCCACAGGTAAAGCTCCTAAATCACCTAATCCAATGGGAGTTTCATCATGATTCATGAGCTGAGCGGGTGTTGAAAATAAAATCACGATAATCAAAACAAAGGTCCCAACAAACTCGGAAATAAAATTAGTCTTTACATCTCTGATTGCGGGTGCAGTTGCAAATGGAGCAAATAAGAGCCCTTGATCATCCGTTTCAAGAAAATGTTTCTGGTAGATTAACCATGCTACAAAAGAACCAACTGCCGCCCCAAGAATTTGAGCCGGTATATAGATCCAAAGTAAATCCCAGGCAAAATCTCCCGTAATAGCTAAGGCTAAACTAACAGCAGGATTTATGTGTGCCCCACTATACGGGCCCGCAACCACCACGGCTATAAAAACACCAAATGCCCATGCCGTTGTAATTACCATCCAACCAGACTGACTTCCCTTAGTTTTGGGAAGTACAACGTTAGCTACTACTCCTGAACCCATCAAAATCAGTAAAAATGTTCCTAAAAACTCTGCTATAAAATAATTTGTCATGATTTTATGATTCTAGCCAATCTTTGCTTCGTTCAACTGCCTTATTCCAAAAATGTAATATTTTTTTGACTTCTTCTCTATCCATCGCTGGTTCATATGATTGATCTGCTTCCCATAAAGATTGTAAATCATCCATACCCTTCCAGTATCCTACTGCTAATCCCGCCAAGAAAGCAGCGCCTAAAGCGGTTGTCTCGGTAATTTTTGGTCTTGTAATAGTGCAATCTACCAAATCCGCTTGGAATTGCATTAAAAAATTATTTTCAGAAGCCCCTCCATCAACTCTCATTTCCTGAGTTTTTTGACCAGCATCTTTTTCCATTGCAGAAAGGACATCATTAACTTGATAAGCGATAGCTTCTAAAGCGGCTCTTGCCATATGTGCTTTTGTGGTTCCTCTTGTAATTCCGAAAAATGTGCCTCTTGCATCCTGATTCCAATGTGGAGCACCAAGTCCTGTTAAAGCAGGCACGAAATAAACGCCTTCATTATTTTCTAAAGATGTAGCTAGATCTTCTGACTCACTTGCTTTTCTAAATAATTCAAGCCCATCTCTTAACCACTGAATAGCGGCTCCTCCAATAAAGACACTACCTTCTAATGCATATTGCACTTTATCACCTATTTGCCAGGCTACAGTTGTTAATAATTTATTATTAGATTTAACAGGCTTATCCCCGGTATTCATTACTAAGAAGCATCCCGTTCCGTAAGTTGTTTTTGCCATTCCTGGTTCAGAACATAGTTGACCAAAAAGTGCTGCTTGCTGGTCTCCAGCTATGCCTGCAATTGGAATTTTATGAGAAAATAAATCTCCAGCTGTTGTACAATACTGCTCACTACTCGGCTTTACTTCTGGCAACATAGAGGCAGGAATCTCAAATAAATCTAATAGCTCTTTGTCCCATTTCTTCTCATGGATATTGTAAATCATAGTTCTACTAGCGTTGGAAATATCTGTTATATGAGTTTTTCCACTAGTAAGTTTATATACTAACCAACTATCAACAGTTCCGAAACATAGTTCACCCTTTTCAGCTTTTTCTCTAGCGCCTTCTACATTATCTAATATCCACTTTATTTTAGTTGCTGAAAAATATGCATCAATAATAAGACCTGTCTTATCATTTATTTTATCGGATAAGCCTTTCTTTTTTAATTCATTACAATATGCAGCAGTTCTTCTATCTTGCCAAACGATCGCCTTATGTATTGGCTTTCCCGTATTTCTGTCCCATACAATAGTGGTTTCTCTTTGATTAGTTATCCCAATTCCTGCAATTTGGGTTGGAGTAATATTGGCTTTTGTAATTGCTTCCGTAGCTACTGAAGCTTGAGAAGTCCAAATTTCATTTGCATCATGCTCTACCCATCCTGATTGAGGGAAAAACTGTTCAAATTCTTTTTGAGCTACTGCTACAATTTCAGCTTTTTCATTAAAAAGTATAGCCCGAGAACTTGTTGTTCCCTGATCAAGGGACAAAATATATTGAGATTTATCCATAATAATATTAAGGTTCAATTAAATAACGTTTTGCCAATTTATTAAAATCTTTTAATTGCTTATCAACCCATTCTTGATCTTTTCCTAATTCTGCAGCCATTATTTCCGCCACTTTAGGTGCCATTTCAATGCTTGATTGGGCATCTAAAAATAATATTCTAATTCTTCTGGCTAAAATGTCCTCTACCTTCATTGCTATTTCATTTCTACAAGCCCAAACCACTTCTGCAGCAGTATAGTGATAATTAGGGTGCAGTCGCTCATTCATTTTTGAATCAGAATCTTGCAATGATTTTATATCAACTCTATCACTTCCATATACTCCTAAATAATCAATCGGCTTATCGTTGGTAAACCCATGAATTTTTAAATCTGAGGAAGTGCTTTTCTGTAATTTTTCTCCCGTGATTTTTGTAAAATATTCTACTGTATCTTCTCCCATTTTTCTGAAGGTAGTCCATTTTCCCCCAGTTAATGTTACCAGATTACTATCCGATAAAATTACTTTATGGCTTCGGGAAATCTCTTTCGTTTTTTCACTATCATCAGAGGGAGCAGCCAATGGTCGTAATCCTGCATAAACAGACTGAACATCTTTTCTTTCGGGTTTTTTAGTCAAATATTCCTGAGCAGTTTTTAACACAAAATCAATTTCCTTTTCTAAAGCTGCTGGCTCTAGTTTAGGTTTTTTTCGCATGGTATCCGTAGTCCCTACCACTATTTTATCATGCCAAGGAACCGCAAATAGAACTCTCCCATCACTTGTTTCTGGTATCATAAGCGCATCATTACCCGATAAGAATGATCGATCCAAAACCAAATGAATACCCTGGCTCGGTCTGATCATTTTCTTAGCTTCAGGATTATCTAATTGAAGTATTTTATCTGCAAATACACCAGTAGCATTCACCACCATTTTCGCTTGAATATCATAGTTCTTTTTGCTTAACCTATCACATACTGATAAGCCAGTGATTTTACCTTCTGAATTTTTATGAAGCGCATCAACTTTAAAATAATTCAAAACAGCACCTCCTTTTTGATCACAAGTTTGCGCAACATTTAACGCTAATCGTGCATCATCAAATTGACCATCATGATAAACAACCCCGCCTATTAATCCTTCTTGTTTAATTGTAGGTAGTTTCTCAATCGTTTTGGATTTTGAAATAAAAGTTGATTTCCCTAAGCTAAGTTTACCAGCCATCCAGTCATACATTTTTAAACCAATAGAATATTTCATTCGATCAAAAAATGAATAAATAGGAATAACGAAAGCTTGATTATGCGCTAAATGCGGAGCATTTTTTAATAACCTACCCCTCTCCTTTAAAGCTTCTAATACTAAGAAAACATCTCCTTGTGCTAAATACCGAACTCCGCCATGAACAAGCTTAGTACTTCTACTACTTGTTCCTTTAGCAAAATCAGCTTTTTCAAATAAAGCAACACTCAAACCTCTTGACAGTGCATCAAGCGCTACACCCAAGCCCGAGGATCCTCCGCCAATGACAGCTACATCCCATACCTTTTCTTGATTAGATATCTGCTTTATATTTTCTTTTCTTTTCATTTCCTTTCGTTTGTTTCAAATATATAACAAAAAGAAAACTTTCAAAAGCATAAAATAGATATATGAAAGTATTTTAGTTTCTATATCTTTGTTTTAATTTCTTTTTATTCCTAATAATTATATTTTTGGAACCGATATGACAATAGCTGAAAGACATAAATACATTCTAAATCAATTACAGGAAGATGGTTTTGTAAGTGTAAATAATTTAAGTGCAGAGTTAAATGTTACCAGAGTAACCATAAGAAAAGACCTTAGATTATTAGAAGAAAAAGGATTATTGTTTCGGTCTCATGGTAGCGCTACACTTGTTTCTCCCTATGTAAACGAAAAACCTGTAGATGAAAAAGAGTTGGTTAATGTAGAGGAAAAACAAGCGATAGCTAGAGCTGCTGCAGAATCGCTCAACATGAATGAGGCTATCATAATTGGTTCAGGAACTACCGTAAATGCCTTCGCTAGAGCCATACCAAGAAACATTGAACTAACAGTTTTGACTTCTGCGATGAACGTTACTATGGATCTTTTGGATTGCAAAGACATAGAAATTGTGCAGTTAGGTGGAGTGGTTCGAAAGGGTAGTTCTTCAGTGGTAGGTCATTATGCTGAAGAAATGATGCAAAATTTCGCATGTAGTAAACTTTACCTGAGTGTTGATGGAATAAGCTTAGAACATGGTTTCACTACATCAAATATGATGGAAGCTCACTTAAATGCCAAAATGATTGCTGCTGTACAAAAAACTATCGTTTTAGCGGATGCTAGTAAATTTGGTAAAAAGGGATTTGGTAAAATATGCAACCTAGAAGACGTTGATCAAATCATAACAAATAAAAGTGCTTCTAAACAATATATTTCAGCTTTAGAGTCAAAAGGAATTGAAGTAACATTAGTGTAAAATACAGAGATATTACCTTCAATATATTTAGCTGATGATACAGCCATAGTGATTAATAATCCTATATTTGCATAGTAACAAAATAAAGGCTTTTACATTTGAGAAGAATTTTAATCATACTATCTCTATTCATTATTATTTTGGCTAGTGGGTATGGAATTTATTACTACTGGGACAAGCAAAAAAGTTTAGACGCTTGGTCACTAGTACCAGAAAACACATTTCTAGTTTACGAAAATAAAAACCTTGTATCTTCCTGGAACGATCTTCAGGAAAACCCAATCTGGCAAGATTTACTTAAAATAGAATACTTTAATTCCTTAAAAGAAAATTTTGAGGCATTGGATAGTCTATCTGGAAATAATGGAATGCTCGATGAAGTGTTCCGAAATAATCAGCTTTTGATTGGAATGAATGTAGTAGCCAATGATGATTTTGATTTTGTATTCTATCAAACTTTAAAGAATACCGAGCAAATTCAAATTATTAAAAGCATAGAATCTAAGTTTAATGAATTTGATAAAACTGAGCGTGTATTTAATAAAAACACGATCTACGAATTAAAAAGTAAATCATCGGATAAGCTATTCAGCTATGTGCTATTGCGTGGCAATTTCGTGGGTAGCTTCTCTCCTATTCTGGTTGAAGATGTAATTAGAAATCTTGAAAAAGATGAAGTTAATTTTCAAGAAAGTATTGATGAGGTATTCAAAATAGCAAATTTTCAAGATGATCTTGGGAATTTATATATCAATTTCGAACGCTTAGATCGTTTTGTGAAAATTTTCACCAAAAGTAATGAAAGCACCTTTTACCAGGTATTATCTAATTTTTCTGAAGGTGCTTTTCTTGATTTGTTTTTAGATGGAGATGAATTGTACTTAAATGGCTATACTATTCCACAAGATTCTCTTAGCTTCTTAAACACATATCAAAATCAAAAAGGAGGAGAAGTGACTCTGGAAAACTTTTTCCCATCTAAAACTGCTTTTGTGATTCATGAGCGCTTCAGTAATCCGGCAATATTCGATAAAGCGAAAGTCAATTATTGGAATAGGATTGATGAACAGTATTCCAAGGAAAGGGATCAAATAGCTCAACTATACGAAACTGATTTCAGAGAATTTCATCAGTTTATGGCTGGGGAAAATGCTCAAGTAATATTAAATAGCTCACAATTTATCAATGAAAATAAAAAGCTGGTTTTCATTAAGATGAATGATAAAAACGAAGGGCTTAACAAATTTAACAAGCTATCTGAACAAGCTGCTATTCTAAATCAAGATACTTTATACTATGAAAACTACGCAGAAAATGAGATTAGAGAATTAGCCATTGAAGAATTCCCATATTTTCTATTGGGTAAGAATTTTGACGGTTTTAAGACCTCATTCTTTACCACTATTGAAGATAACATTGTTATCAGCAACGATATTCAGTCACTCAAAGAATTAATACTAGATATTGAAACTGAAAATACCTGGGGAAAATCAATAAAGGAAAACCAATTTATAGAATCCTCTCTGCAAGAGTCGAACCTGAATATTTTCATTAATCTACCTCAAGTATGGTCAATCATTCTCAAAAATTTAAATGATAAATGGAAAAAGAACCTACAAGAGAATGAGTACCCTTTAAAAAACTTTGATATGCTCGCCTTTCAATTCAGCAATGAAAATGAAAGATATTATAGCAATGTAGAAATTATCCATTCTAACAATAAGGTCAACAATGAGCTAAAGTATTTTGACGAGGTATTAACAGCTGAAATTCCAGCTCCAATTATTAGCAAACCATTTGTAGTCAGAAATCACAATACTGGCCTATTCGAAACTTTAGTCCAAGATTCAGCTTACAATCTACATTTAATCTCTTCTCAAGGGGATATATTATGGTCAGAACCTTTGAGTGCCCCTATTATTGGAGATGTATTCCAGATGGATTACTACCAAAACAACAAGTTACAATATGCATTCGCAACCACTGAGAAGGTTTATATATTAGATAGAAATGGGATTGCACTTGAGTATTTTCCTAAGTCATATGGAGACGAAAAAGTTGAAAATCAATATTTTAATCTAATTGATTATGATAAAAGTAAGACTTACAGATTATTGGTTGCTAAAGAAAATGGCGACATTTATTTAGTTAGCAAATATGGTGATCCTTTAGGTATTTGGGATCCATTAAAAATAAATGATAAAATAGCGGCTAGACCAGAACATATCCGAATTAGAAGCAAGGACTTCATGGTAGTTTTGCAGGAAAATGGCTTAATAAATGTCATGAGTAGGAATGGAGAAATGAAACCCAATTTTCCGATTGACATTAAGGATAGATTATCCGGTAACTTATTTTTTGAAGTAGGCAATAACTTTGAAAGTAGCTACTTAGCTACCATCACAAATGGTGGTGCGTTGGTTAAAGTTAGTTTTACAGGTCAGATAAAGGAAAAAGACCAATTGTATATGCCTAATAAAGAAACACTTTTTAAAATTGTTAAAAATGCTACTGAGCGTAATTATTTATTAGCACGACAAGACTTGAGTAGAGTTAGTCTGTTAAAACCTACTGGTGAAACCATGTTTGAAAAGGACTACATAAATCAGGAGGAAATGGAAATTCAGTATTATGAATTAACAGCTAACAAACAAATTATTGCTATAACAGATAAAAAGCAAAATTTCACTTATTTATACACCAGCGAAGGACAATTGATTAATCAGCAACCTATCGAAAGTGTAGCAAAAATAGCCATGATTTACTACAACAAAGATAATGAAGTTCATGTCTATAAGTGCCATGACAATACATTTAGCATACTAAAATTTAATATTTAAGAATGAGATACTTTTTAATTGCTTTCATATTCTTAATTCATAATGCATTAGGACAGAATAATGCTTCCACAAAGCTTAATAGTCCAAAAGCAACCGTAAATACCTTCTTAAAAAACCTTCAAGAAGACAACTTCAAACCTGAGGAAGCAGCTAAAACATTAAACCCCAATTATGTTAAAGGGATTGATAAAGAGTTAATCATCACGCAATTAAAACAAGTACTGGATGGTGCAGGTGTATTGATTGAGGCAGATGAAATTCCAGATAATCCTGATTACTCAGACTCTACGGGTCAAAATAGATACTATCTAACTGAAATTGAGTTTCCCGATATCTATATTGAAAAACAAAAAAGTAGATGGTACTTCAGTAAAAGAACAATACAAAAAGTTCCTGAACTTCATCAAAAAATATACCCATTTGGAACGGATAAACTGATGAACATCCTTCCTAAAATGGGATCACAGCGTATATTAGGTTTACATACCTGGCAATATATAAGCATATTAATCCTAATTATTATATGCGTATTGATTCATAAGGTATTAAGCTGGTTTTTTGACTGGCTCTTTTTTCAATTGCTAAAAAATAAAGGATTCGGAAATATCGCTCATGATTATATACTACCAGTAGCCAGACCATTCAGTTTATTGATTATTGTAGGCATTTTGATAATTCTAGTTCCAGTTCTACAATTACCCATTACATTCAATCATTACTTTATTCTTCTTTTAAACGCACTATTACCATTATTTGGCACCATAATGGCGTATAAGATAGTGGACATTTTGGGCGAATATATGCTTAAAAAAGCAGCTCAGACAGAAACTACAATGGATGATCAGATTGTACCTATTCTGAAAAGGGTATTAAAGATATTCGTGATCATTATCGGTTTCTTATACATCCTTAACAATTTAAGATTTGACATAACGGCCTTACTTGCAGGTATTTCTATAGGTGGTTTAGCCTTTGCTTTAGCTGCTCAGGATACAATTAAGAATTTCTTTGGATCACTAATGATCCTATTTGACAAACCATTTCAAATTGGAGATTGGGTTACAGCAGGAGATATAGATGGAACTGTAGAAGAGGTAGGTTTCAGATCTACAAGAATAAGAACTTTTAGAAATTCTTTAATTACAGTTCCGAATGGAAAACTTGCCGACATGGCCGTGGATAATCATGGTTTACGGAAATACAGAAGGTTTTATACGACTATTACGATCACTTATGATACACCTCCACATCTGATTGAAGCATTTACTAAAGGTCTAAAAAGAATTGTTGAAGATCATCCTTACACCTGGAAAGACTTTTACCATATTTATTTTAATAACATGTCTGCCTACTCTCTTGATATCATGTTTTATGTCTTCTTAGATGTACCTACTTGGGGAGAAGAGTTAAAATATAAAGAAGAACTATTATTCAGTATTATGAAATTGGCAGAGAAATTAGGAATTAATTTTGCGTTCCCAACACAAACTCTGCATATGGAAAACTTCCCTGGGCAGTCATCGTTGTCTCCGCAATACCAAGATCAGAATGAGATTTCAAAAAAGTTAAATGACTTTTTCGGTTCTTCTAATCCAAAATAAGGTTATTTTTAAATCTGAATTAAATTTAATGTCATGAGTAAGTCAAAGAATTACAGATTTGGAACTAAAGCAATTCACGCTGGGGTAGAACCCGATTCTGCAACTGGTGCTATAATGACTCCCATTTACCAAACTTCGACTTACGTTCAATCATCACCCGGTAAACATAAGGGGTATGAATATAGCCGATCTAATAACCCCACACGAAAAGCTTTAGAAAAAAGCATTGCTGCTTTAGAAAATGCTGATTACGGACATACTTTTGGTTCGGGCTTAGCTGCCATTGATGCTGTTTTAAAAACGCTAAAAGCAGGGGATGAAGTAATAAGTACTAATGATTTATACGGTGGTACCTACAGAATATTCACTCAAATATTTGAGGGGTTAGGAATCAAGTTTCACTTTATCGATATGAGTGATGCCAATGAAATCGAAAAATATATTAATGATAATACAAAATTGATTTGGGTTGAAACTCCTACCAACCCAATGATGAACATAATTGACATAAAAACCGCTGCAAACATTGCTAAAAAGCACAATAATATAGTGTTATGTGTAGATAACACCTTTTCAACTCCTTATCTTCAAAACCCATTAGATTTAGGAGCAGACCTTGTAATGCATTCTATCACAAAATATATTGCAGGTCATTCCGATGTAATTATGGGTGCGCTTGCAACAAACAATAAAGCCTTATCAGAAAAATTAGGGTTTATACAAAAAGCAAGTGGTGCAGTTCCAGGGCCTCAGGATTGTTTTTTAGTATTGAGAGGTATAAAAACTTTACATCTTCGGATGCAAAGACATTGTGAAAATGGCGTGACAGTGGCTAATTTTCTAAAAACCCATCCTAAAGTTAATAAGGTGTATTGGCCAGGATTTAAAAGCCATCCAAATCATGATATTGCAAGCAAACAAATGCATGACTTTGGAGGAATGATTTCCTTTTCATTGAAGGATGATACTCAAAAAGCTGCAATTGAAATTTTAGAGAAATTTGAAGTTTTCGCATTAGCTGAATCATTAGGAGGTGTAGAGTCATTATGTGGTCACCCTGCTAGCATGACACATTCAAGCATCCCCAAAGCTGAAAGAGAGAAGATAGGATTAACCGATTCACTCATTAGACTAAGTGTAGGAGTAGAAGATATAGAAGATTTAATTCAGGATTTAAAGCAGGCATTAGGATAAATCGAAATGAAATTAAAGCGATATAGAAGTAAACGTAAATATGAACCTATTCTTCCCGGCCCCAGGGAATGGCCAGTGGTACAGCTCAGTCGTAACCGAAAAAAATTCATAAAGGAGGTTATTGATGAAGCTTACGAGAGAATAAAAAGCAACACTCGAAATAAGACAGCTTTAATTGAAGAGTTAGAAACTACTTTATATAAAGAAAAAACCAGAATCAGACAAACCCCCTGGAAGGTAGACCCAGATGATGAATATGAGTTTTGGGCTAAGGTAAAGCACGATTTATTAGAAATTTCTCAACAGAAAACGAAAGATGAGAAAAAAGCAAATGAAATCCTTTACAAGATAATTGAAAGATATGCTGAAGAGATCGCTGGGAATTTCAATACGAGCCATTATAGATTCGCAAGAGGCTTAGCTACCTTTGGTTTTAACAGACTTTTGAATGCTGCTCGAGTTAAGAAATTAGGCGGCTTTTGGAGTAATCAACTTACCATGAATGATAAAATACAAATCAATGGTGAAGTTGAAAAATTAAGAGAATTAGCAAAAAAAGGCACTGTTGTTATAGTGCCTACACATTCTAGTAATCTTGATTCCATATTAATTGGATGGGTAATTTATACTTTAGGATTACCTCCAGTTATTTATGGTGCTGGCCTTAACCTATTCAACATTAGTATCATTGCCTATTTCATGAATAGTTTAGGAGCCTATAAGGTAGATAGAAGAAAAAAGAATATGATTTATTTAGAAACCCTAAAATCATATTCAGCATTAGCCTTAAAAAAAGGTTGTCAGAGTTTATTCTTTCCTGGTGGTACTAGATCGAGAGATGGCAGAGTTGAAAAAGATTTGAAATTAGGATTACTAGGCACTGCTATAGAAGCTCAAAGATCTAATTATCAAGAACATGGAGATAAGGCAGAAAAGATTTTTATTGTTCCTGTAAGTTTGAACTACCACTTTGTTTTAGAAGCACCTAGCTTGATTAGGCAATACTTAGAAAAAAGAGGGCAAGAGCGTTATTATGTGGAAAATGATGAGTTTTCTTCTTCCTACAAAATCATAACCTTCTTATTTAAATTCTTTACCAAAGGTTCCGATATTTCAGTATCAATTGGTGAGCCTATGGATATATTAGGCAATAAAGTAAATTGGGAAGGTGAAAGTTTTGATTCAACAGGCAAAGCAATATCACCTAAAGAATACTTTATTTTCCAAGATCAAATAACAGTAAACAAGCAAAGAGAGTCAGAGTATACAAGAATGCTCGCAGATAAAATAGTAGAGCAATACAGTATAATAGCTAGAGTTTTTTCAAGTCATCTAATTGCATTTACTGCTTTTGAAATGATTAAAAAACGAAATAAGAAGTTAGATCTATTCTCTTTATTAAGACTTCCTGATGAAGACTTAGTCATCAATTTTAATGAATTCAGAAATACTTGTCTGAGAATAAAAAATAAAATTGATGATAGAGTTTCAGAAGGGAGAATGTCTCAGGCAGAACATATGAATGAAGATATTGACAATATTATTCAACACGGTCTTTTAAACTTAGGAATGTATCATTCAAAAAGACCACTCATAAAAACCAAGGAAGGTGATATCACCACTATGGATATCAATCTATTATATTTTTACAGAAACAGATTAGATGGGTATGGCCTCGAAAAATATATTTAATAAACCGATTGGAGTTATTGGCGCTGGAAGTTTCGGCTTGGCGGTTGCAAATCTGTTGGCTGAAAATACTGATGTTATTCTTTATGCAAGAAATCAGGAAACATTAAAAAGTATAAATGAAACTGGAGAATGGAACAGTTATCAAATTAATAAAAAAATTGAAGCTACGGATGATTTAGAACACCTAGCCAAAAGTTGTGATATTATTTTTCCAGTGGTTCCATCGGCCAATTTCCGGGAAATGATTAAAAGCTTATCCCCTTTTTTACATCCCTACCATATATTAATTCACGGTACAAAAGGTTTAAACCTTAACCTTCCTGAAGGTAAAAGCTTACAAGATATGAAGATGCTCGAAAGGCACCATATCAAAACCATGAGTGAAGTAATAATGGATGAAAGTGTTGTAGTAAGGGTGGGTTGCCTAGCAGGACCAAACCTCGCCAAAGAAATCTCGCAAGGAATGCCTGCAGCCACTGTGGTAGCGAGTCATTTTAATGAAGTAATTCAAATAGGGCAACAATTATTAAGAAGCGATCGCTTTCAAGTTTATGGAAACCCCGACTTAATTGGTATTGAACTTTGTGGTGTACTCAAAAATATAATTGCTATCGCATCAGGGGCATTATCAGGTCTAGGATTAGGAGAAAATGCCCGATCTCTTCTTATCAGCAGAGGAATGGCTGAGATGATCTACTTGGGGAAAGCACTAGGCGGAAATGTACGTTCATTTATAGGATTAGCCGGTATTGGTGATTTGATGGCTACCTCCCACTCTACCTTAAGTAGAAACTTTACGGTAGGAAAAAGATTAGCAGAAGGAGAAAATCTTAATGCAATTTTAACAGACATGGCTGAGGTGGCAGAAGGAGTAAATACCATCATGATTGCCAAAAGAATAGCAGAAAGTTTTAAAGTTAGAGCTCCTATAACCGAAATACTTCATCGTGTATTATTTGAAGGACTTACAATGGAAGAAGCTGTGCAGTATTTAATGAAATATCCTCTGAATGTGGATGTAGATTTTATATAGATTCTGATAAAAGCAATATGAAAAATCCATTCAATTTCTCATATAAAATTTTATCTTTGTGGTTCGCTAAAAAATTTAGTAGCTGAAATAGAAACTTGCTCGGTTCTCCAATATTTTACGCAAGCCTAAATGAAAAGTCAGCTTACTGAATAACTTTTTTAAAGCTAAAATTTAAAAATCATATGGGTAAAGTAATTTCAATTGCTAATCAAAAAGGGGGAGTAGGTAAAACAACATCAGCTATCAATTTGGCAGCAAGTTTAGCCGCATTGGAGTATAAAACATTAATTGTTGATGCTGATCCACAAGCCAATTCTACCTCTGGTATAGGATATAACCCAAAAGAGATAGAAAGCAGTATTTATGAATGTATGGTGGATGAGGTTGATGCCCAAGACATCATCGTTGAGACTGATTTAGATTATTTACACATTTTACCTTCGCATATTAACCTAGTAGGTGCCGAAGTTGAAATGGTAAACATCAAGAATAGAGAAGAGCGTATGAAAGAGGCATTGAAAAAAGTGCGGAAAAAGTACGACTTCATTATCATTGATTGTTCTCCTTCATTAGGTTTAATTACGATTAATGCCCTTACTGCTGCTGATTCCGTAATTATCCCTGTACAGTGCGAATACTTTGCCCTTGAAGGTCTTGGTAAATTATTGAATACAATTAAAATTATTCAAACTCGCTTGAATAAAGATTTAGAAATTGAAGGAATATTGTTAACCATGTATGATGTTCGTTTGAACTTATCAAATCAGGTTGTAGATGAGGTAAAACAGCATTTTAACAAAATGGTATTTGAGACTTTGATCCCTCGAAATATTAAATTGAGTGAATCACCAAGTTTTGGATTGCCTGCAATTGCTCATGATGCTGAAAGTAAAGGAGCAATAAGTTATTTAAATTTAGCAAAAGAAATCATTAACAATAACGGATTAGGTAAATAGCGGATGGCAAAGAAACCCAGAAAAGCATTAGGAAGAGGCTTAGGCGCTCTTTTAGAAGATTCGGATTCTAATAAGGAATCTTCAAAAAAAGGTAATCAGGATATTACAGATTTCTCAGGCGGAGCTTCTATTAACGAAATTTCAATTGAGGATATTGAAGTAAATCCTTTTCAACCAAGAACTGATTTTGACAAACAAGCATTAGAAGAATTAGCGGAGTCAATAAAAGTTCAAGGAATTATTCAACCCATTACGGTTAGAAAATTAAGTAAAGATAGTTACCAGCTAATATCAGGTGAAAGAAGAACCCAAGCTTCAAAATTAGCAGGACTAAAAAGCATTCCAGCCTACATAAGAACTGCTGATGATCAGCAGATGCTTGAAATGGCTTTAATTGAGAATATTCAAAGAGAAAATCTTAATTCTATTGAAATAGCACTTAGTTATCAGCGATTACTAACAGAATGTGATTTAAAACAAGAGCAATTAGGTGATAGGGTAGGTAAAAATAGATCAACCGTTAATAATTATTTAAGATTGTTAAAACTTCCACCTGATATACAATCAGCTATCAGAGATAAAAAAATTAGTATGGGGCATGCTCGTGCTATAATCAATATTGATGATATATATAAACAGCTGGATGTTTTCAATAAAATATTGAAAGATGATCTTTCTGTAAGAAAAGTTGAAGCATTAGTTCGTGAACTCACAAGTGGTGAAGGCAAAGAAAAAGATAAGCAAGCAAAAGCTGAGATGCCATATGAAGCAAAACAAGTTCAAACTAAACTTTCTTCACATTTTGGCACTAAAGTTGGTATGAAAATTGATAAAAATAACAAAGGAGAAATTAAAATTCCTTTCTTATCTAAGGATGATTTAAATAGAATTTTAGACATTCTTTCAGTAGAACTTTAAAATGCAAAAATCTTTATTCGTTTTCATATTTTTATTTGCATCTGTATTTGCAAAAGGTCAAGAGTTACAAAGAGCTGATTCTTCAAACCTACGGTTAGCAAATGAAAATAAAGAAATACAGCAATTTCAATCTCAAGATACTATCCATTCCCCAAGAAGAGCAGCCTTGTATTCGGCTATTATTCCGGGAATGGGTCAGTTTTACAATGAAAAATATTGGAAAATACCAATCGTTTATGCATTAGGAGCCTTAGCGATTAATCAAATCAAACAAAATCATCAAAATTACTTATTGTTCCGGAATATATACATCAACTTGAATGATGGTATAGCAGAAAATAATGATCAAATTCAAAATTACATTGACATAGGATTCGATTTGGAAAGAAGTAATCGTACAATTGACCGATACAAGAGAGATAGAGATTACTGGATAATCCTTTCGGGCCTTTTCTATATACTAAATATTGTTGATGCTACGGTTGATGCCCATTTAAGGGAATTTAATATAAATCCCGATTTAAGTTTAAATGTACAGCCTGAAGTTAAAAGAAATCCTTACAATAATATGACTGCAGGTTTAACGCTAAATTTTAGATTGAAATAATGAAAATACTTCTAATTGGTCACGGTAAAATGGGAAAAGCTATAGAGGAATATGCCATTCAAAGAGGACATAGCCTAGTAGCCACAGTTGATGTAAACGATACGCTGATGCCTACTTTAGCTGAACAAGCCGATGTGGCGATAGAATTCACCCACCCTGAAGCTGCTTTTGAAAACATAAAATTCTGTTTGGAGCATAATTTACCTGTTTTATCAGGAACTACCGGCTGGTTAGATAAATTATCCGAAATCGAAAAAATATGTCAGGAAAATGATGGAACATTCTTATATGCATCCAATTTTTCAATAGGTGTAAATTTATTTTTCAAACTGAATAAGTTCTTAGCTAAGCTTATGAGTCCTCACGACCTCTATAAGCCCTCTATGGTAGAAGTACATCATACTCATAAGAAAGATGCGCCTAGTGGCACTGCTATTACTTTAGCTGAAGGTGTAATTGAAGAACATATAGGATATTCATCGTGGAAAAACGATAGCAATGTAAAAGATAATGAGGTTCCAATTACTTCAGAAAGAATTGGAGAAATACCAGGTACACACAAAATAACTTACAAGTCAGAAGTGGATCAAATTAGCATAGAACATGAAGCTTATAGCCGAGATGGCTTTGTTCAAGGTGCTGTTTTAGTAGCCGAGTGGTTACCAGCTCAAAAAGGAGTTGTTAAAATTGATGACTTCTTAAAATTATAAGATATGAAAATTCCTTTTTTCAATAAAAAAAAGAAACCTGCTAAGCCCAAATCTAAATTAAGAGAATGGGTAGATGCATTAATTTTTGCTGTAATTGCAGCTACAATAATAAGATGGGCTACTCTTGAAGCTTTTGTGATTCCTACGCCATCAATGGAAGGAACATTACTAGTTGGTGATTATTTGTTTGTAAGTAAATTACACTATGGACCAAGAACACCTAGAACACCACTTCAATTACCTTTAACTCATAGAAGATTTTATGGAACTGAAAATGTGCCTGCCTATTTAGACTGGATTCAACTTCCTCAAGTGAGAATTCCCGGGTTCAGTGAGGTAAAAAGAAATGATGCAGTAGTTTTTAATTATCCTGAGGAACTCCAATATCCATTAGATTTAAGAGAATACTACATTAAAAGATGTGTTGGAATCCCAGGAGATAAAGTGCAGGTTATTGATGCAACTTTATACATAAATGATGAAAAAGCTTATGTACCTGAAGATATACAGTTTAGTTACTTTATAAAAACTAAGCAAACCATTAGAGACAGGGTTTTTGAAGATTATAATATATGGGACAAGGTGTATGAACCAGGGTATGGATATCGAGTACATGCTGAACCAAAAGATATAGAAAGAATGAAATCATTAAATTTTATTGATGATATCATATTTTCTCCTACCTATAAAAATGGTCAAATCCTTTCTACAGACAGCACAGATGTAGATCCATCTACTTTCCCTAAAACACCGGAAACAAATTGGAATAAAGATTTTTACGGCCCTATTTATGTTCCGAAAGAAGGGCAAACCATAAAAATAAATCATAAAAACCTATTAATGTACGGTGATGTACTTAGGTATTACGAACACCTTGAAGATGTGCAAATTAAAGACGATAAATTATTCATTGAAGGCCAACAAGTAAATGAATATACATTCTCTCAAGATTACTTCTTTATGATGGGAGATAATCGTCACAATTCATGGGATAGTCGCTATTGGGGATTTGTTCCTAAAGATCACGTTGTGGGAAAAGCATTGTTTATCTGGATGAGTATGGATCCTAATCAGTCATTTTTCAATAAAATAAGATGGGAGCGTATATTTTCTGGAATTGAATAAGCATAACAAGTATTAAATAAAAATTTAAGAAAGCCCTTCAAAAGATTTTGAAGGGCTTTTTAATTGAATATGGTCTGCATATTTGTAAAGACCGCTACTTATATAGAATTTTGCATCTATGAACAAAAAGTCAATGCCTGCTAATCAAGAGCTTAAGCGCTATAAAATTGAAAAAGATAGTGAATTATTTAAGTATCTTATCGAATTCTTTTCTAGTAAAAAAAAGCCTTTACTAAAATCAATAATGGGAGGTGGTCAAATCCGAATAAATGGGGATGTAATTACTCAGTTTAATCATCCTTTAAAAAAGGGTGATACAATGGAAATCAATTGGTCTAAACCATCAAAAAAGGTAAAGCTTCAAAAGTTAAATATTATTTATGAAGACCAAGATTTAATTGTAATTGAAAAAGAAGCAGGTTTATTATCTGTTGCCTCTTTAAAGGAAAAAAAGAAAAATGCAGTTCAGATTTTAAAAGAACATGTTGAAGCTGTTGGTCCAAATAGCAGAGTATACATTATCCATAGGTTGGAAAGGGAGGCTTCTGGAATATTATTATTTGCTAAAAGTAAAAAAGTACAAGAGCTGCTTCAAAACTCTTGGGAAGATTATGTAATTGATAGAAAGTATGTTGCGGTAGTAGAGGGTAAAGTGAAGCAAGCAAATGGAACCTTGAAAAATTATCTAAGAAGCAATAAAAACAATCGAGTATTTGTAGTGGACACTCCAAATAATGCCACTGAAGCCATTAGTCATTTCCATGTCTTAAAACAATCTAATGCATATTCAATGCTTGAATTTAGATTAAATACGGGTTTTAAAAACCAAATTAGGGTTCAGATGGCTCACTTCGGACATCCCGTAACCGGTGATAAAAAATATACAGCCAAGAAAAATCCTTTGGGTAGAGTGGCTTTACATGCAAATCTTATTGAATTAAAGCACCCCATAACTGGGGAACATTTAAAGTTTGAACTAGTTCCCCCTTCAAACTTTCGTAATTTAGTTGCGAAGGCATAATCAAAAATTATGGCTAAAAAGAATATACTTACTTACGGGAAACTAGCTGAAGGCTTTCATGATTTCATAAAAGAAGAATATGAAGAATTGAATTGCTTAGTTGCACAAAACAAGGATGAAATCAGTACTCTACTTCCTGATTGTCAGTACATAGGAGGATTCAATTTTTTAAAAGATCAAAGCATAGACCATTTAGAATGGATACACTCTTTTGGAGCAGGAGTTGATAGTTTCATGAGATTAAACCTTCCAGAAAACTTAAAACTGACCAAAACAAAAGGTAAAATGGGCCAGAGAATGGCTGAATATTGTTTAACCTACATACTTGAAGATTTAAATAAATCTAATTTATATAATGTAAATCAATCAACTAAAACATGGGACCAAGTAGTGCCTAAATCCCTCTCAAAGCAAAGTGTTATCATTTTTGGAACGGGAAATATCAGTACAGACATAGCCCAAGTTCTACAACCGTTGGTTAAAAATATTGTGGGGGTAAACACCAGCGGAAAGAACAAGGAATTTTTTGATGTATGCGTCCCAATTGAGAAATTTGAAATTGATAATATTGATCCTGAAGCAATCATAATTAATACGCTACCTGCTACCGAAAACACCTATAACATTTTTGACTCTTCATTCTTTTCCTCTCTTCAAAATGCATTTTTTATTAATATTGGTAGAGGCCATTCTGTAAATGAAGATGACTTATTAATTGCTTTAGACAAAAATCAACTACGAAATGCCGTTTTGGATGTATTCAAAGAAGAGCCTTTACCAAAAAGCTCCAAGCTTTGGGAGCATTCTAAGTGCATAATTACACCTCATATTTCTGGAATAACTTTGCTTGAAGATGTGAAACAAAGTTTTAAAATAGCTTATGAAGCTGTAATCAAAGGTAAATCAAATAACCTAATGGTAGATACTGAAAGGGGCTACTAATTGCCTTCCTATTTATCAAGGTAAATAGGAAGACAATTTCTTTAATTAAAATGGTAATTCATCATCTTCACTTGGAGGTGGTGGAGTATCTTGAGCTCCGGAAGCTGGTGGGCCCGCAGGAGGTGGTGTAGATGCATTTGGAATTCCACCTAAATTCCCATCAGAAGCTTTTTCTACTGACCAAATTTTTACATTTGTATACCACTTGCCATTATATTCTCTGCTATCAATATTTATTTTTGCCGTTAGCTCTTCCCCTTTCTTGATATTGAAACCATCTATTTTATCACCCCAAGCCTCTGCACATACTTTTTTAGGATATTGTTCTTGAGTTTCAATTATATAAGATTGTTTTCTCCACTCTCCATTCTTTCCTTGTCCCTTTTCTTCAGGAAGAATGTCAATAACTTTTCCTTTTAACTCCATTTATTCTACTAATTTATTCAAAATACAAAAATGTTAAATATTATAACACCCACCTAATTACAATAGTTATTTATGTAAAAAACATTGGTTAAAACTAAACTAGCGACTTTCTTTGCATTTCAATATAATAATTAACAATTATGCTTCAGGCACTTAGAATAACCGCCATATTAGAAGGAATTTCATATTTATTACTAGGAATTACTATGCCGCTAAAATATTCAATGAATATGCCCCAACCTAATTATTTTGTGGGTATGGCTCATGGAGTATTATTTATTGCTTACTGTTCATTGGTAATCATTGTGGCTAGCAAATATAAATGGAATTTGAAACTTAGCTTTTTATCTTTACTTGCTTCCTTAATACCATTTGGAACTTTCTATGCTGACTGGAAATGGTTTAGAACTATAAAAGCTTAGTCAACATTCGCTTCTGCCTCGAATCTAAATTACTTATCTTTGCCCTTTAAATTTATAACCATGAAATTAACTACTTTAACTGCTATATCTCCAATAGATGGACGCTACAGAAATAAAACACAAAACCTTGCTGAATTCTTCTCAGAATGGGGTTTGATAAGATATAGAGTGCATATTGAGGTAGAATATTTCATTGCATTATGTGAGCTACCATTACCTCAGTTAAAGGATTTTGATAAAAGCTTGTTTCCTAAAATGAGATCCTTGGTCTCTGATTTTTCGGAAAAAGATGCATTAGTCATTAAGGAAATTGAAAAGACTACAAATCATGATGTAAAAGCAGTCGAATATTTTTTAAAACAAAAATTTGATGATTTAGGAATTGGAGGCCAAAAAGAATTTATTCACTTTGGTTTAACTTCACAAGACATCAACAATACCGCCACTCCTTTATTATTAAAAGAGGCTACTGAAAAAGTATATTTACCGCTCTTAGGAGAAGTTAAAGAGATCGTAAGTAAATATTCAAATGAGTGGAAAGGTGTTCCTATGCTGGCTAAAACACACGGGCAACCTGCTTCCCCTACGCGACTAGGAAAAGAAATTCATGTATTTGCAACAAGGATTGAAGAACAACTAAATTTATATAATACAATACCTTTTGCAGCCAAATTTGGTGGCGCTACTGGTAATTTTAATGCGCATCATGTTGCCTATCCTAATATCAATTGGAAAGAATTTGGTGATAACTTTTGTGAAAAATATTTGGGTTTAAAACGATCTGAACCCACTACTCAAATAGAACATTACGACCATTTAGCAGCTTTATTCGATAATTTTAAAAGAATTAATACGATTCTATTAGATTTAAGTAAAGATGTATGGCAATACATTAGCATGAACTATTTTAAACAAAAGATTTCTAAAAATGAGGTTGGTTCATCTGCGATGCCACATAAAGTAAATCCGATCGATTTTGAAAACGCAGAAGGTAATTTGGGAATTGCCAATGCACTTTTAGAGCATTTAGCAGCAAAACTTCCAATATCAAGATTGCAAAGAGATTTAACGGATTCTACCGTTTTAAGAAATATAGGAGTTCCTTTAGCGCATGGAGTCATTGCGTTTGAATCGCTTAAAAAAGGATTAAATAAACTGGAGTTAAATCAAGGTGCTATCAAATCTGATTTAAATGAAAACTGGGCTGTAGTAGCTGAGGCTATTCAAACTATTTTAAGAAGAGAAGCTTATCCATCTCCTTATGAGGCTTTAAAAGCTTTGACAAGGAAGAATGAGAAGATTACACAGAATACAATCTCTGAATTTATTGATCAGCTTGATGTTTCAGATACGATAAAAAATGAATTAAAAGATATAACTCCTTTTAATTATACCGGTATTTAATCATATCAATATAATATTTTGAACTGCACCCCATAGATTTTCTTCATGGGGTGTTTCTTTTTCAGGGCTTTCTTTATCTCCGATAAGTATACCTTTTACACCAACTCGCTCAGCAGCCTCAATATCCCTTTTTGAATCTCCTACCATAAATGAAGCATTTGGATCGATATTCCATTTTGCCATAGCCTTTTCAAGCATTAGGCTATCAGGTTTCCGTAATAAGGATTGAGTGGTAATTGGATGATGTGGACAATAATAAAGATCATCAATAAAACTTCCCGTTTGGCCTTGTAAATAATTATGACAATTCATAACATCTTCGGCTGAATATAGCCCTTTCGCAATTCCTGCCTGGTTTGTAATAACTATCAATAAATATCCGTTTTCCTTTAGCATTTTTAAAGCATCAGGAACACCATTTAATATATTAAAGTCATTTAATTTATATGTATATTCTCCTCTTTCTTCATTTAAAACTCCATCTCGATCTAAAAAAATACATTTTCTACCAGTCATAAAATTCTTTTGTGTAATTGATCGGCAATATCAGAAAAGATTTTTTAGTTTTGAAGTTCATAGCGTTTTATGAAAGAGAATTTAGTAATCATACCGACTTACAATGAGCGTGAAAATATTGAGGACATCATTCGCGCAGTTTTTCTTCTGTCAGAAAGATTTGAGATATTAATTATTGATGATAATTCACCAGATGGAACAGCTGAAATTGTAAAGTCATTACAAGAAGAATACTCTGGACAGTTACACATCATAGAAAGGCTTGGTAAGCTAGGACTAGGTACAGCTTATATAGAAGGTTTTAAATACGCTTTAAAGCATAATTACGAATACATATTTGAAATGGATGCTGACTTCTCTCATAATCCATTAGATCTCTTAGAATTGCTTAAAGCATGTAAAAAACCAGATATACAATTAACTATAGGTTCTCGTTACAAAACAGGAGTAAATGTAGTGAATTGGCCGATGGGAAGAGTTCTCATGTCTTATATGGCTAGCAAATATGTGAAATTCATAACAGGTCTTCCTGTTTATGATGCTACCGCTGGTTTCATCTGTTATCACAGGTCAATTTTAGAAACCATTAAACTTGAAGAGATAAAGTTTATTGGTTATGCATTTCAAATTGAAATGAAGTTTACTGCCTGGAAATACGGATTTGGAATTGAGGAAGTCCCAATAATTTTCACAGATAGAAGTAAAGGGGTTTCTAAAATGTCAAAAAAGATATTTAAAGAAGCTATTTTTGGCGTAATACAAATGAAAATAAAAAGCTGGTTTAAAAAATATAAACCAGCCTCCGAATTAAAAACACGTCAAAATGCTACTGCTTAATAATATCTTTTAATGAATCAATGTGAATATCATGTTTCCCTTTAAATTCAATATGATTCACTTTTAAATTTAGTTTATTAATCAATTCCTCTTGTTCTCTTTCCCTTTCTTCATTTATAAACTCATCCTGATCTCCTCTTAACATATACACTTGCTTATCTTTAAGTATATCTCCTAAGTGTTTAAAGCTAACATCTGGTGGAAAAGCACCTGAATGTAAAATGAGTTTCTCAAATTGAAAATCTAACTTCTCTGCCCATCTGCAGACAGTAGCAGTTCCTTGTGAAAAGCCTAATAAAGTGATTTTCATATTTGAGTTTACCTTTTCTAATAGTTGATCTGCTAGAGCATTTAAATAAACTATGTAATTTTCAATATCTAAAAGCCTTTCTTCTTTTGTCATCCATGATGACCCAACTCTGCCATAAAAGCCTTCTAAATAAAATTTTGATAACCCTCCTGGTGCTATTATAACCCTTTTCTCATTTTCAATATCCTTAAACTTCCTAATAAAGTATTGAGGCAATTGACCATAGCCATGTAAAACAAACCATAATTCTTTTGTGTGATCTGTTATTTCTCCAGTTTGATAATAAACTGCTTTATGTTGAAAACTTACTGTTTGTCGCATTATGATTCAATAAAAAAGATTATAAATAAAAAAAGCAGGTAAAACCTGCTTTTAAATTATAATGTAGTCACTATTAACGCTTAAATCCGAGGACACTACCACCACAATAATTGGAGCTTCCTTCAAAAGTAAAAGTTATATAATAAATGCCTGTTACCTGGCACGGAAATGCTATACTAGATAAAGTTGACCCCTCATATTTAGTGGAAGCTACTTTATTTCTATTTGAATCATATAATGTTAAAACGATTCCATCTGTACCAGAACCTTCATTACAAATCATTACTTGATATGTAGCTCCTTTAGTGAATACGTAAGAGTATTCTACCTTATCTTTTGCTCCACCTTGACCATCGATATTATAGCTCTTCAAAAAAGTAAAGCCTGATTGTAATTTAGGAATACATGCTTCAACATGTTTTTCAGTATTACACTGAGCAAACGATTGTTGTACAGAAGCAGTTACAAATATAATTCCTAATGCAAAGATTAGCTTTTTCATATAATTTCTTAGTTAATAATGTTCTTTCTAATTTCGTAAACCTGATTTCTGATAGACTCAATATTCTCGTCCTTCATTATAATTTCACTTGTACTGTTGTCCTTAACAACAAGCATGCCATCTACAACTTCATATGTAGGTTCACGATAAACAGTTTTAATTTCTATTTTATTAAATTCCTCCTGTAGTTTAGTAAATCGATCAGATAACTGCTTGATGTTTGGATCATTATCTTTGTAAAATGACATCAAAAGCACTACGTTATCCATAATTACTTTTTGTTCAGCTATTGTCTCTTTTAATTCTTCATTATCAGGATTTTTTTCAGACACCCTAGAAACTATATATAATGCCTCTAGCCAGCCACCTGATAACAACAAAATACTAAGGTTAGAACGTTTTTGCTCTTGTAAGTAATTGTTGATGTTATTGAAGTTCTTAGTTGTGATTAGCAATAAAGAATCTAAGTTTTTACTATTAGTAGCCAACCTTTTGATAGTACCAATATCAAAGAATTGTCCGATGCTTAAATCATCTGCTAGTGATTTGATTGAATTCAAATAAAATAAAGCATCTTGATTTTGCTCATAAATATTTGTATAACCTAAATCAGTACCATAAACACCAAGCGCTAATGCTTTTTTATAGTTACTGTTATAATCTGAAATCTTTTCCGGATCGTTCAGATATTCTTTATCGTATTTTGTCTCAGATTCTTTTAATAAGGTTGAAATTTCCAAAGGAGACGGAATCTGCTGAATGATATCAGATATGACATCCTCAGAAATAGATGGTTCTTCTATTTTAACAGAATCCAACACACCGGATATTTCATCTGCGGAAGGTTTTTTCTTCGAGTCACAAGAAGAAAGAACTGTAAGGATAGCCAACAGTCCTAAGAGTATGTTTTTCATATAATTCTTTTTTATCATAACAAAAATAGAAATTCCCTTAGTTAATACAAATTCTCCTTTTTTAAAATATTTATTTTTTTAACTCTTGCTATAAATCCATCTTTAACTGAAGCTAGCAAGTCGCACTCAACTTAGGAATCTTTTTTCTTCAATTTAATATTACCAAAAAACTCTAAAGCTTTTCTAAACAGCTCAAAATATAGCGTAATATATAAAATTAAAGACATGAACCATATAACAAGTATGTTAAAATAAAAAGTATCCATGTAAATCCCTGCAAAATACTTTTCAGGAGCAAAGAAATGTGTCCTATAATTTAATGGATTATTGGGTTTTTCCGGTGTATTGAAAACAGGATCAATCTGTTGAATCAATTCACCTTTAAATTCAATAACCCTATCCTCAACTGTGAGGTTTCTTACTAAATCAGATAAACTTTCATTAAAATATAGATCTTTAGCTTCATTTAGATTAAACTGATAAGCTGAATCATTTTCTAAATGGAATTGTAAGGTCTCTTTCTTTTTAACTGCTAAATTAAATTCATTTATATAATGATCTCTCAATTCATCGGTATAGCTACTGATCATTGATATTTTCTCCTTATTGATAGATTCTGGATTTAGCAATTGCTCTAAGTCCTTGCCTTCTAAACTACCTTTGAAAGGCTCTTTATTGATTGCATTATAGATAATCTCAATTGCATTTTCTGTCTCTTCCTTCGCTTTTATTTCATCAGAACCAAGATTATTTTCAATCACTCTAAGTTTTTCCCTGATTTTTTTAGTTAAGAAAGAAGATTTAAAATCAGCCGTCTTTTCATCAGACTCGATATCATAAAAATATTCCTGATATCCATTATTTTTAAACATGTCAACCGCTAACGCTTCATATGCCCATCTTGACGTCATTAAATCAGCTACAATAGGCACCTTACCTTTTGTACTTATGAAATCATTTAGCTTATCAAAACTAAATAATAAACCACTCAAAATCATTTGAGGTATTAATAATAAAGGAATTAGGATGTAGACTGTAACAGCTGATTTAAATGCTGCACTTACGTTCAGACCTAAAACATTGGCAAAGCATGAGGTGGTAAATAAAATAGCCCACATACTAATGGTGGCGTCTCGTATTTCCAGTACTAACACACCTATTATAACATAAGTTAAAGTTTGAATAGCTGATAACGTAAATAAAATGGTGATTTTAGATAGCAAATAGCTATTCCAGCTTAAATTCAAGAATGACTCACGTTTAAGAATTTTTCTATCCCTAATAATCTCTTCCGCACTAACTGTTAGCCCCATAAATAAGGCCACAATGATACTCATCAATAAAAATGCAGGTAAATTATCATTAAATCTGTAGATATAATCATCCCCTGTAGGTGCACTTCTGTATTTAATAATGAATGCAAGTAATAGAGCAAGAAATGGAGCTTCTAATAAGTTAATAAATAAATACTGTTTATTGCTTAATTTAGAAAGCGTATCCCGAACCGTGAAAATTACAGTTTGCTTTAATTTATTAGGAATAGCTAAAGTAGATGGTGGGGCTTTTTCTTCTTCTTTAACTGGTTTATGATCAAAATGATCATGATAAAATTCTCTCCACTGAGTTGGATTAACTTTTCTTTTATTGGTTAGCTGACCATATTCATCTACAACTTTCGCCTCAACTATATTAAAAATTTGTTCCGGGTTAACATTACCACATGTTGGACATACTCCCCTATCCGCATCAACTTGATTAGTTGTTTTCTTAAAATAGGTTACGGCTTCAACTGGATGTCCATAGAATATCTGGTAACCTCCTGTATCCATTATAACCATCTTATCAAACATTTTATAAATGTCAGATGATGGTTGGTGGATTACTACAAATATAAGTTTACCTTTCAAGGTTAACTCTTTCAGTAAATCAATTACATTTTCTGAATCTCTTGATGACAAACCTGAAGTTGGTTCATCCACAAACATTACGGCAGGCTCTCTAATTAGCTCCAGTGCAATATTTAGTCTTTTCCTTTGTCCACCAGAAATAGTTTTATCTAAAACTCCTCCTACTCTTAAATCTTTTCTTTGTTCCAGTCCAAGATTCTCTAAAGTATCCATCACTCTTTGATGAATATCTTCTTCAGACATATTAGCAAAGCAAAGCTTAGCATTATAATACAAGTTCTGGTAAACTGTAAGCTCTTCAATTAGTAAATCATCCTGAGATACATATCCTATGATCCCTTGAAGCTCCTCTTTATCTTCATTTAGATCTAAACCGTTAATTTTAATATGGCCGCTAGTTGGAGGATGAATTCCAGCCAACACATTCATTAGAGTGGTCTTACCAGCTCCTGAAGCTCCCATTATTCCGACTAATTCTCCAGGCCCTTCAAAAACATTAACGTTTCTTAATCCTAGTTCCCCATTTGGAAACTGAAGCACAATATCTTCTGCATTAAAAGATAAATTAACCTGTTCAGCATCGGATAAGAACTTTCGAATTAATTCAGAATAGTATAAGGCTGCACCTTTAGGTGTTTTAATAGTACTACCATGAGAAAACAGATAAACAGAATCTGTTTTCATGATAAAACCATTTAAATTTATTTCTTCAGTGCCAGTGTATTTTACAAAATACATATCGACACTTCTAACATTCAAGAATAGTATCTCTCCGTCTATATCAGCATGAACATGAAGTGCATCTTCAGCCGGAGTATCATTATTAACAGCTAAGATATCCTCAAATTGAACAAGTTCTTTTGAATCAGACTTGATTACAAAACTTTCAATTAGCTTAAACTCATCTTTAACAATGTTAAAGACATTGGAAACCGTATCAATGATTTCCATTCTTTGAGGAGTAAAGTTTTTGTCAGCAGAAACCATTTCCAAAAGCTTTATAAGTACAACAACTTTCTGCTTTTGGGTTAGAGTTTTATTGATCTTTTTACAGATTGCAAGAGTACGAACAGAGTCTCTTACTGAGGTGAGTTTTTTCTTTTTAGCTTTTCCATCTTCTTCCTCTTTTTCAGGTTCAACACCCCAGCCTACTAACTTATCGTAAAGCTCTAAATATTCTTTAATAGAGTCTTGGTCGAGCTCTTGCTGGAAGAAACCGATAACAAAATTTCTTTCTTTTTCGGTTACCCCTCCATCCTGCTTGGTGATAATTCCAAATAGTTGAGTTAAGGCTTTGAGTATCTCTTCACTCATATAAAAAGACGGTTTTTACTAATTATTGATAAAAAACAATAGGCCATTCTTATCTATGGCCTATAAATGATAAATAAATTTATCTAGAATTAATACGTTTTAAATTCGAATGGAATTTCAACCAATTCTGAAAATTCCTCTCCTGCTTCTTCCATATCTTCATCATCTTCATGGAAATACCAATCAATAGTAACCCCATCAATATCCTCTAGAGATGAAAGCACATCCAAAATTAATTTTGAAGAAGCCGTATTAAAATATTCTAGTTTAAAAGTAAATAAAGTTTCAGGATTAGGATCTTCTCCGTAAGCAGAAATCCAATCTAGTATTGGTTGATAAAACTCAGCTGAATCTTCAGGTAAAGAGCGTCCTGAAATTTCAAATATACCATTTCCTTTATCTAATAATATTTTGGGGGTATCTTCTGTTCCTTCTAGGTTAATGATTTCCATATTTAATTTTATATTTTATAATTTAAAGTTAAACTAAAATTTAGATTTTAAAATCTCAAAATCGTAGTGGTTAAAGAAAAGAAATAAAATCCTTCTCCCATGTCTTCAAAATCATATTCTAATTTTTGACCAGACTTACGCGCCATATCAACAAATCCTAAGCCAGCACCACCTTTATCGGATAAGCTATTTGATTTAATAATATCCTTATACATAGCCTTTAATCCATCTTTATCTAGTTTATTTATGCTATCAATTCTCTCTTTCAGAGAATCTGCTGTTTCCTTATCAACTGGATTACCACTAGTCACTACATATCTATCGTCTTCTTTACCAATAATAAAAATTGCAGCATTTCTTTTTGCTGAAAGTGGATTAAAATCATCAGAATGTTTTACAATATTTTGTAAACACTCTACCATTACATTAAATACTTTCCGTTTAATGCTAGACTCCTCACCCATAGAATCCATGTTTCTTTCTGCCATTGCCAAAACTGACTTGGTAATTTCCTGGGTGAACTCACCCTCATATACCAAAATAAGGTTTCTAGACAGCATGGTTTTATGTAGGTCGTATATATACTTCATGTTGTTAATAGGTTAAAAAGCCGATTTAAATAACAGCTAAATTTATTTCAAGCCTTAAATTAAATAATTTTATTAATAATTAAACTTTTACTAGTTAAAATCTAATACCGATTAACAACACATCATCTGTCTGTTTATAATCAGCTTTCCAGTTTTCCCAAGCTTCATCAAATATTACATGCATTTCATCCATGTTTTTACCATGATTATCGACTATAGTCTTTCTCAAACGCTTAGGTCCAAATTTTCTATTTTGTGGCCCACCAAATTGATCTGGGAATCCATCTGAACAGAAATAAATTGAATCTCCTGTTTTATACTTAATCTTATGATTATCAAAATTGGTTTGGTTACGATAAATACCACCACCAATTGGGAATTTATTACCTTTAATTTCATCTAACTCACCATTGGCATGTAAATAATATAAAGGCCTATGAGCTCCGGAGTATTCAATTTGATTTTTCTTCTTATCTATTTTACAGAATGCGATATCCATACCATCTTTTGTAGTGGAATCATCTCTATCCTGTCTTAAAGTTGATGTAACTCCTGCATCTAACTTATCTAAAATCACACCAGGATCAGTGATTTTTTGAGAGCGAACAATATCATTTAACAAGAAGTATCCAATTAATGATATTAAGGCACCCGGCACACCGTGTCCTGTACAATCCACAGCTGCTATGTAAATTACATCATCTACCTCTATGTACCATGGGAAGTCACCACTTACCACATCCTTAGCTTTATACAGGATAAATGAATCAGGTAGCTGTTGTCTAATCACTTGATTGTTAGGCAAGATTGCACCTTGAATCCTCTTCGCATAATTGATAGATTCCGTAATCTTTTTATTCTTAGAAGCAATTTCTAATTCAATGGCTTTACGATCTGTAATATCATGAGAAACTACTAATACAGACTCTAATACTTTCTCTTCGTCATATTCAGGAATAGCATTTACCTGCATGACCCTATCTCCCATTTCAGAAGGGAAATCTACCTCTTCAGTTACTTTTTCGTTTTCTTCTCTAACTCTATTTAGTAATTCAGCCCAAGCCTCAACGATTTTCGGCTCAATATCAGCTTCATGCAATCCCTTTTGAATTACTTCATCAGGCCTTTTACCTGTATAACGTTCAATCATCGGGTTCACATAGAAGAACTTACCTTCATTATCAATTCTGGTAATTAAATCTATTGAGTTTTCAGAAAGCGCCTGCATTTTACTTCTCATGCGCTCTTCCTGCTCAGCCCTTCTTCTTTCAGTAATATCTCTGGTATTGAATATAATACCTTGGATGGCAGGGTCTTCTAATTGATTAGTTCCTGTAACCTCTACCCATACATATTCATTATCACTGTTTAAATACTGATGCTGCATAGTGATTGATTCATCAGGATTATCAACCAAATGCAAGAATTGCTGATGTACTTCATCTTTAGAATCTGGATGAACTTTATCAAGCTCCGTGGTATCGATAATATCTTCCTGTTTGTATCCTAAAATCTTCTCTACTGAAGGAGAAATATATCGAACCGTACCGTCCTTTTCATAAATTGTAATAACCTCAGAAGCATTTTCAAGAAGCAACTGCATACGTTTCTGAGTTCTATTTACCTCTTCGATCTGATCCTCTAACCTTTGGTTAGTACGCTTCAACTCTTCTTGAGTAGCTTCCATCTCTTCTGCGTTTTGTCTTAAAACTTCTTGTTGTTCTTGAAGCTCCTGACTCATGGTTTGAGACTCAGCCAATAATTTACGCGTTCTTTCATTTACTTTTATGTTGAATACCGTTCTGGCAATAATCAAACTAATTTCTTCAACAAACTTTATTTGACTAGAATCGAATCTATGGAATCCAGCAAATTCTAAAACACCATATACTTTTTCATCTGTAATTAATGGTACAATTAGTATACAGCTTGGTCTTTTATCCCCTAGCAAACCTGAAGTAACACTTATATAGTCATAAGGAATTTCAGTTCTTAATAATGTATCTTGTTCAATAGCTGATTGCCCTACAAGTCCTTCGGCAAATTTGAATTGAGCCTTTAGATATTTCTTTTTATTGTAAGCGTAGCTTGATTTCATTTCAAGGAAATGATTATCTGAATCATCATCATTAAGCACATAAAATGCACCTTGAATAGCATCAATCTTCTTAGTAACATACATCAAAATTTCGTCACCAAGCTGCTCTAAATCATCATTACTTCTTAGGATTTCGCCAATTTCAGCAACACCGGTAACAATCCAGTTACGTTCCTTATCTCTAATTTCAGCTTCCTGAATAGAGTTACGCATGTTAATTAATGAATTACCTAATGTATCTTCCTCAGATATAGGTTTGAAGTCAGCTTTAAAATCACCTTCTCCAATTTGCTTTGCAAAATTTGCAGTATTCTTTAATGATGAAACATAACCATCTAAAATGGTAGCCATTTCACCAATTTCATCATCTGAATTTTTAGGTACATTATTCGGAAGTATACCTTTTCCTAATAGTTTTAAAGTTTCTTTTAATGATAAAATAGGGTTTAATAAAACTCTTGAGAAAATAACTGAAATAATAAGTGATAATATGAGAATGATAATTCCAGTATATACAAATTTGCTTATTAAGCCAGATAATTGCTTATTGACCTCCTCCTGCGTAATAAAGGATGAAATCCCCCACCCCACTGTTGGAATTGAAGTCCAGGCAGAAAGGACATCCTCATCCATATAATTAACATCTTTCGAATATCCTTTCTGACCCAGTGCTGCCTTTTGAACTCCAACAGAATTATTATCCTTTAGCATTACAAATGATGGAGCTAAACTGTCATTTTTATGCTTTAGTTTAGATAAATAAAGCGCTTTGTTATCTTCTTGAGCAGTTAGGATGCTCTCAAATGATTTGAAATTGGTTTGATTAGAATTCACTATTTCATAAATGGATTCCATTTTCTTTGCCATTATTAATAATCCTGCAGGACTATTATAATCATCAATTAATGGCATACCATATAAAACATACTCTGTATCACCGAAATTTTCAGGAGTATTAAAAGTAGCTGAATTAATAGCTAGTTTGTAGAATGATTCATTTAAATCCTTAATGTTTGAACCTGTATTAAGTTGTTCAATAGAGTTATTAGAATTGAAAATAATATCACCACTTAAATCAGTAATCATTACTGCATCAATAGAGTAATTTTCAACAAATGATCTGATATCAGTTTCTATTTCATATAATATTGCTGATTGAAGGCTATCAACATTTAAGGTTGTGTCTTCTTCCTGATATTTTCTAACCCCGCTTTGAATTGAAATCAAACCTGATATGTGATTGGCATTATTTTGAATCCCTTCAAATATATTATCAATCTTATCAGCCTTCTGATTAGTATGAGACATTAATTTATCAAAATTCAATTTTTCGATTGAATCTCGATTCATGTTATAGGTAATAAAACTAACCGTGATAACACTCACTAATACCACAAAAAGTAGAATTGCAGTAATTTTAGTCCCGATTTTTATGTTTTTAAACATATTGAATTCTTTGATACTAAAAAATGAATTATTTTTCCTCTGTTTCTTTTGGTTTAGCTTTATCTAAATCATTTGCAAGCAATGCTAAAGATCTTTCCACTAAAACTTCTTGAGTATTGTTAAAAGCTTTGAAAGAAGCTATTTCAGCAACACCTAATAATTTATCATCCTTCATGATAGGACATAAAATAAGATGAGCAGGATTAGATTCTCCCAAACCAGATAATATCTTGATGTAGCCTTTCGGAATATCTGTAATATTAATTAATTTTTGTTCTTTAGCTACTTGACCTGCAAGGCCTTCACCAAATTCGTATGATACTGTTTGACTTTCAGGTAACACGAAAGCATATGCAGCAAATAATTTGATTACATTTTTACCATCCAGTTTATCTGCTAAATAAATGGCCGCTTGACTCGCTTCCAATTCATCTGCTAAATGAGATAATAGCTTTTCGGCTTTGGCTTTAACATCAGAAATCTTCTTGAGGGTAGCATTGATTTCTTTTAAATCATCATCAATATTGGAATCATCATCTTGTGATTGCTCATTCTTCTTGTTTTCCTTCTTCTCTTTAAATTTCTCAATGTAGACTACATTATTGTCATTATCAGAGCTTTTATTGAATAAGTGAAGTAAAATAGCTAAAAATCCCAGTAAAACTGAAACACCAGCAAATAAATACAACTCATTCAGTATTGGCTTCATTTCTGATACCTCATCTAAACTGATTAAATGCGTAACATTTGCTATTCTTTCAGGAAAAATAAACAGATAGTAAGCTAACCCTATGATGCTCAGGGTAAAAAGTAAAGAAGTAATAAGCGCTAAATTTCTATATAATGCTTTCATATAATCACAACTCTGTTAATGAAAATGTAACATTATTTTCTGAAATCTAATTATTAAACTATCATCAGAAAGTAACTACATCTTACAATCAACTTTTTCAAATTGTTGAATTCTAAATAAATTACGTTTGTTAAAAAACAAACATTACCAAATATATATAATTGTATTGCTTTTAAGGCAATAAATTAAAAATCATTTATACATTTTGTCCAATTCTTTAAGGAATTGAACGATCTCTTGGACTTTTAAAACATAATCTATTTCTGTAATCTTTTTTGCTGCTGTTGGCATAGTATCAATCATACATTCTTCAGGATCTTGGATAATGGTCAAACCTTTTCGGTCTTTTATTCTTTTCATTCCTAAAGCTCCATCTTTATTTGCTCCAGATAGCAAAATACCGATTAATTTATCTCTATAATTATAGGCTGCAGTCTCTAAAGTAATATCAATTGCAGGTCTTGAATTATTAAACATTTCTTCGGTCGATAAAGCAAAAGAGTTTCCTAACTCAACGGATAAGTGATAGTTAGCCGGTGCTAAATATACCTTCCCTCTTTTAATGTTTTCCTTATCATATGGCTCAACAACTGGCTTAATACTTTTAATAGATAATGCCTCAACAAACCCATTTCGCACATGTTTTAGTCTGTGCAAACATAGGATAATAGGTAAGCTGAAATCAGCAGGAATTGAAGATAGTATTTGAGTTATCCCTTGAAAACTACCTGCAGATCCACCGATTACTATAGCCTTATATTTATTATCGAGATTAAATCGAGCCATTGAGTACTTTTTTGTACAGACCTCAGTCTTTAATTTTCTTATAAATTTTTTCTTCGTTATTAACTACGATAAACTTATTGGCAATTTCACACCATATTAAAGATTCTTTAGAGCCAATGACCAAATAGCCATATTTAAATAAGCTTTCATGATGTTTCTTTAATACTTCATTTTGCAGGTTTTGATTGAAGTAAATCATCACATTTCTACAAAGAATTAAGTCAAATTTATTGAAAACCACACCTTGAACTAAATCATGTTCCCTAAAAGATACATTTTCTATAAGTGATTTATCCATTACGGCTTTACCGTTTTCTTCCTTGAAATAATCTTTGAAATTATTCTTCCCTTCGAATCGGATATAGTTTTTTTCATTTAGCTCCATATTTTTCATGGAGTAATGACCTTTTTTAGCTTTTTCCAGTATTACTTTATCAATATCGGTTGCAATAATTTTTGCTTTATGTAAAATACCCATTTCCTTTAGTAAAATGGCCATAGAAAAAACTTCTTCACCAGAGGAGCAGCCAGCGTGCCATATACTAATAGTGTTATGATTTAATAGTATATTGGGAATTACGTTATCACGTAATTCTCTCCAAAATGGAGGATCTCGGAACATCTCAGTCACATTTACTGTGATCTCAGCAATAAATTCATCGAAAAAGGATCTATCATCTTTTAGTCTTTTGATTAACAAATCTGCAGACCCAAATTTATAGAGCTCCATAATTCTGAGTATCCTTCTTCGAAATGAGGACATGGCATAATTGGTGAAATCATATCTGTACTGTTCTTTCACCAACTCAGTTATGCGCCTCAAATCCGATATTTCTATATCCTGTCTATTCATTTGAATTACATCAATTCTACTTTAAAACTATATCTCATCCCAATTAATAAAAATCATCTTAAAAAATATGCTAGATGTATGATTTTATATTAATTTCTTTGAAAATCTAGTCAATACTTCGATTAGCTTAAAAATAATAAAATGTCATTTAATATTAAGATTAATTAATTATATCTGCAATAATTAAGCATTGTTCTTACAAATTGTTATGGAAATAACATATTTCAATATTTTTTACTCATCTGAGTTTTTTGTGCTTTTCATATTAATAACTTTGTCGTTGTGGAAACTAAAAAAACTATGCAAAACATCTTACTTTTAGGGGCGGGTCGCTCTGCAACTTCACTTATCAATTATTTAAAATCTAATGCTGAAAAAGAAAATTGGCATATTAAAATAGGAGATTTTGATATCAAACTAGCTGAGGAAAAAGCCGGAAATCATCCGAATACCTCTTTTATCCAATTCGATATATTAAATGAAATACAAACTCAGGATGAAATCGCTAAAGCTGATTTAGTTATTTCTATGTTGCCTGCAAGATTTCACCCAAAAGTAGCTACTGCTTGTGTTGATTCTGGAAAACATATGGTAACAGCTTCTTATAATAGTCAGGATATTGAAGATTTATCTGACATTGCAAAAAGTAAAAACATTCTCATTCTGATGGAATGTGGTTTAGATCCGGGTATCGATCATATGACTGCAATGGAAGCAATGGACAAAATTCATGAGCAAGGCGCGAAATTAACTTCTTTTAAATCCTATACAGGAGGATTAGTAGCGCCAGAAAGCGATAATAATCCATGGCACTATAAATTCTCATGGAATCCTCGAAATGTGGTATTAGCAGGACAGGGAACAGCGCAGTTTATAAGAAATGGGAAATACAAATACATACCCTACCATAAATTATTTAGCCGATATGAAAAGATTGAAGTAAATGGATTAGGAGATTTTGAAGGCTATCCGAATAGAAACTCACTTAAATATAGAAAAGTCTATGGTATTGAAGAAATCCCTACTCTTATTAGAGGGACATTCAGAAAAGCAGGATTCTGCGATGCTTGGGATGTATTTGTGCAATTAGGGGTAACAGATGACACTTACAAAATGGAGGCCCTTGATGAGATGACAATTCGTGATTTCTTTAATGCTTTCTTACCCTATGATAAAGTTAAGCCTATAGAAGAAAAACTATGTGATTATTTAGGTTTAGAAATGAACTCTGAAACCTTTAAAAAACTTAAGTGGTTAGGCATTTTCGAAGACAAGAAAGTACCCATTATGGAAGGAAGTCCTGCACAAGTGATGCAAGCTATTATGGAAGCAAAGATGAGTTTAGAGCCTGAGGACAAAGACATGATTGTTATGCAGCATCAGTTTGAATACGAACTTGATGGCAAGAAATATAGACTGGACTCATCAATAGTTTCAAAAGGAGATGATCAGTTAGAAACCGCTATGTCGAAAACTGTTGGTTGGCCAATGGGAATTGCTATCAAAAACATTCTTAATCATAACATCAATCTAAGAGGTGTTCAAATCCCAACAAAGAAAGAAATTTACGAACCCATTTTAAAAGAATTGAATACAATGGGTGTACAATTCAATGAAAATATAATTGAGATTGAAGACTAAAATATAGTTAAGAAATCTTTCATTAGTGATATATAAAAGGGGTGGAAATTATTATTTTCATCCCTTATATATATCTTCCCATTTTGGATTTTTGTACTAATCTCTTCTCTTTTAAAAGATTTAAATAACCTAATTGTCTTCGAATTAGGCTTATGCATTAAGCAAATACTTTTAAAACAGTTAAATCCTAATTTATTGATTTCCATTTCAAAGAGCTTCATTTCAAATTCCGGAAGCATAATATGAAGCTCTCCCCCATCAGCTATATTCAATTCTATTCCTTTTGCTAAATCCTGAAAAGATAATTGGTCAGTATGATATGCTGTATTTTTAGCTTGATTTAACTTGGACTGTAGATGGTTATTGAAAAAAGGAGGATTAGTAAATATTAAGTCATATTTTGAACCAATATTATATTGCCTAAAGTCTACATTTATAGCATTTAGCCTTTCATGCCAAACTGAATTATCAAAATTATAGCTAGCCTCATTGGAAGCTTTTTCATTAATATCAATTGCATCAATATGTATATTTTCAAATCTCTGAGCGAGTATTAATGATAATACACCAGTACCAGTTCCGATTTCTAATACACGATTTACCTTATCAGGAATTTCTAATTGTGTTGCAAAAACGGTTGCGTCTGTGGTTATTTTTGCTGCATTGTCTTTTTGCTTCACAGAAAACTTTTTGAATATAAATTCAGACACAACTGTAAGTTAAATTAGAAGTAAAATCTAAATGAAATTCCGCCTCCAAACCAAATACCAGGATTAGGAGTAAAATCATAGGTTGGTTTTAAGTCTATCCCCAACACCCAAGGAATATTAGTGAATACATATTCCAATCCAATAACTCCATCTAAGCCTATTGTAAATCCTCTTCCTCTGCCTTCGAAATAATAGCCTGGACGTGCAATATCAGCATTAAAAAAACCTGCATGAAAACCACCTCCATAATACCATTCTAAATATGGTATATCAAAAGCATTTGATTGTTTTTCATACAAAGCAGTAATTTCAAAACCTCCTCTATAGGCTGAAACTATTGCTTCTACAGCATCCTTTTTAGTAAAAAAATACTTAGCATTTAAACCGGTAGGAAATCCACCTCTTACTCCTACAGCTGTTTTATAATTTTGAGCTTTAGAAATAGAAACGCTTAAAATAAAGATACTGATTATTAAAAAACCTATTTTATTCATATCACCTTGAAATCAAAAAGCTTATATCAAATTAAGCTTATATATTTTTTTCAAATCCTTCATCAATAGCATGTGGGCCATTTTCAGCTTTAAACACTGCTAGTTGATCGCACCTTTCGTTATCAGGATTTCCAGCATGTCCTTTCACCCAGTGAAACTTCAAATCATAGCCTTGGCTTACTTCAAGATATTGCTTCCATAGGTCCACATTTTTCTTTCCTTTGAAGCCTTTCTTAACCCAGTTAGACAGCCATCCTTTTGTAATGGAATCCACAACGTATTTGGAATCACTATAAATATGAACAGGATATTTTTTAGTTTTTAAACTTTTAATAGCTACAATAATAGCTAATAATTCCATTCTATTATTAGTAGTATTTCTAAAACCAGCAGATAGCTCTTTTACTTTGTCTCCAAAACGAAGCACAATACCATAGCCACCAGGGCCAGGATTTCCTAAAGCAGAACCATCTGTATGTATTACAATCATTAAAAGAAGTTTTTAAATAGTTTTATTGAAATAGCTAATAAGATTATACCAAACACCTTTCTTAAAATACTGAAGCCTGCTTGACCAATTTTTCTTTCCAACCATCCACAAGTTTTCAAAACTACAAAAACTAAAAGTAAATTAATGACTACTCCAATAATGATATTTAAAGTTTGATATTCTGCCTTTAAAGATATTAATGTAGTCATCGTACCTGCTCCTGCTATAAGGGGAAAAGCTATTGGCATAATAGAGGCACTTGAAGCAGAGCTGTCTTCATGCTTAAATAGCACTATACCAAGCACCATTTCCATACCAATCAAAAACATTACAATCGCACCAGCAATGGCGAAAGACGCTACATCTAATCCAAATAATTTAAGAATAGATTCCCCTAAAAAAAGAAATACAATCATTATAATACCAGCCACAATTGTAGCTTTACCCGACTGTATGTGACCTAATTTTTTCCTTAGATCCATAACAATTGGCACAGAACCCAAAATATCAATTACCGAAAATAGGATAAGTGATACTGAAATAATTTCTTTAAAATTCAGCATGTCTAAAAATTTTGCGCAAAAGTACAATAAATAATTAGCTTCTTACTAAAAATTTATACTTGCTGAAAGAAATTAATTAATTCAATATAATGTTGGTTTGGAATAGCTGGGAAATTTGCAATTCTAAGGGTTGTATCTTTTAATTCCCCATAACCATTCCCTAAGATAAAACCCTTTTTATCAGCAACTTGCTTTATACTTTTTAGTTTACTTTCATCCGTAGACAGGCAAAAAACAGTATCAGATTGAAATTCAGGATTTGTTATAATGGGAGTTAAATAATCTATGTCATTTAATTGATTGAAAAATACTTCTTTACGCTCAATCAAGTTCTTATAAATCGCTCTGATATTTTCAACATTTTGCATCAATCTATTTAAAAGAAAGATGTTACTAATGTTAGGAGTGTAATGCGTTTCATTCTTGCGGGCATTTTTTAAAACGAAATTAAATGAATTATAAAATTTATTATCACCAATTTCTTTTGCTACCCCTATTGCTTTTGGGCTTACAACCATAATGGCCATTCCCGAGGGCAAGCCAAAACATTTTTGAACTGAAGCATACCAAATATCTCCTAAATCCCAGTTTAAGTCATAGCCAGCCATAGAAGACGTTGCATCATAAGCTATTAAGCTATCTGGAAAAAGATTCCGTATGTATTTTTGATAGCTTTCAGGAATTGCATAACCATTGGAAGTTTCGTTATGCGTTAAAGCAATTAATTCAGGAGAATGTGTTGGGTTTTTAAATTCAGGAACTTCGGAAATGTTAAATTCCTGCCCTTCAGATGAAGGATGAATCTTAGATGTATAATTAAACCACTTTTCCCCAAAAGCACCATTATAATGATGCATTGAGGCATTCTTAACAAAAGATTGTGCAATGATTTCCCAGCATTCCGTTGCTGAGGAAACCATTACAATCTCATAATCTAATGGGATATTTAATTTTGATTTTAATAAGGTTTTAGTAGAAGCAAAAAGCTCATGGAATGAATCTGATCTATGATTTTTCTCCAAAATACCCAAATCCATCGCCTCTTGAAAATATGTTGCGATTTGAGGATAGACTTTGGAAGGTCCTGGATAAAAATTATAATTCATTATTCGGATTATTTCCCTTTAAAATCAGGCTTTCTTTTTTCAACAAATGCATTCATACCTTCCGTTTGATCTTCAGAAGCAAATGTTAAATAAAAGTTTTTACGTTCGAAATGTAAGCCTTCATCCAAATGCGTTTCAAAGGCTCTATTTACTGATTCTTTAGCTAATTTTGCGGCTACTGGAGACATCTGAGCTATTTGTTCTGCTAAATCTGAAGCTGCTTCTAAATACATCTCAGTAGGAACAACTTTATTTACCAAGCCATAACTCATAGCTTCTTCAGCACTAATAAAGTTACCTGTTAAAACTAACTCCATTGCTTTAGCTTTTCCTATAGCACGAGTAAGTCTTTGAGTTCCTCCAGCTCCTGGCATTACTCCGATTTTGATCTCTGGCTGACCAAATTTAGCGGTTTCAGATGCTACTATCATGTCGCAAGTCATGGCTAATTCACAACCACCGCCTAATGCGAAACCTGACACTGCCGCAATTAAAGGCTTCTTTGTTTTTTTAATTTGATCCCAGGTACTGAATTGATCAACATTGAGCATATCAATTGCAGTTTTTCCTGCCATTTGCTTGATATCTGCTCCTGCCGCAAAGGCCTTTTCGTTTCCAGTTAGTATGATTACTCTAACGCTGTCATCTTCATCTAAAGTTTGTAATGCATTTTTCAATTCTGTCATCAATTGCAGATTTAATGCATTTAATTCTTTTGGTCGATTAAGATTTATTAGCGCTATATGCTTTCTATATTGATTATTTACTTTGATAAATTCCATAATGTAAATATCAAAAAGCAGTGGGGTATAAAAAAGAAAAACCTTCTTTTTTCAAAGAAGGCTTTTCGTGTTAAACAGGTGTATGAATAAAATTTGTGTTTGTATAGGTATATACTGTTCGCAATAAAAAAGTAACCCCTGTCTGAAAACTTTTTTGAATTTTATCTGAAATAAAATATAACTAATTGATTATCAATTACAATGATTTTATAAAATCTATTGAACTACCTCTTGAGGTGAAGATTCATTTTTAGAATCTTTAGATTTTTCCTTAGTGTCTTCAGATAGGTACTCATTTATTTTAGATCGTATTTCTTGGTTGGAAAGATTATGGAATATTGTACCGTTTCTGGCAACTGATAATTGTCCGGTTTCTTCTGAAACAATCAAAATAATGGTATCAGTAGCTTCCGACATTCCAATTGCAGCTTTATGTCTTAATCCAAATTGAGCAGGAACGTCTTTCTCTGTCACTGGTAAAACGCATCTTGCTGCAGTTATTCTTCCTTTATGTATTATTACAGCCCCATCGTGCAAAGGACTGGTTTTATTAAAAATTGAAATTAATAATCTTTTTGAGACAATAGCATCAATTGAATCACCTGATTCTGCATAAAACTTCAATTCTGATCCTTTTGATAATACAATCAAAGCACCTGTATTAGTACCTCCAAGAGATTTAGAAGCTTCTATCAAAGGTGTAATATTAAATTCATCCCCTCTTTTACGTTTTTTCCAAGGTAAATTAGATAAGAATCCGTTTTCGGAATTAAAAGAAGTAGTTTTCCCTAAGAGTAACAGGAATTTCCTAATTTCTTGCTGGAAAAGGATTATGGCTGCAATCACCCCAACCCCCATAAATTGTCCTAAAATAGCAGAGAGCAGTTCCATTTCTGCTGCACGAACAACCAAATAGATTAAATATAGTGATAGGAAGCCTACAAAAATACGTACCGCAACACTTCCTCTCATCAGGCTATAAACCTGAAATAAAAGAAAACTCACTAAGGCGATATCCAAAACATCGACAAAACTGACTTCTAAAAACCCTATGTTAAATCCAAATATCAATTTTTCAGTTGATTATATAATTTTATCGTTTCTTTCGCCTCTTTCACATCATGAACCCTTAATATACTAGCTCCATTCATTAATGCAACCATATTTAAAGCCGTTGTCCCGTTTAAAGCATTCTCAGCATTAGTCTCTAAAGTTTTATAAATCATTGACTTTCGAGATACTCCAACTAAAATAGGACAATCTAATACTTCAAAATAGGTTAAATTATCAAGTATTTCATAATTCTGCTCTCGACTTTTTGCAAAGCCAAAGCCAGGATCAATGATTACATCATTTATTGCTAACTTTCGAAGTTTATTAAGCTTCTGACTTAATTCAAAGGTTACATCTTTTATAAGGTGATCATATTGATTCAGTTTCTGCATTGTGGCAGGTGTTCCTCTCATGTGCATCAATATGTAGGGGACATTCAAATCTGCCACCCTTTGAAACATTTGATCATCTAAATTACCTCCAGAAACATCATTTATTATAGATGCCCCGGATTCAATAGCCTCTTTTGCTACATCAGATCTAAAAGTATCTATTGAAATAACTAAATCAGGGAATCTCTTGTTTACGGATTCAATTAAAGGTAAAACTCTTTGCTTTTCCTCATCAACAGCAACGTCTTTAGCGTTTGGTCTAGTCGAATATCCACCTACATCCAAAATATCTAAACCATCATCAAGCATTTTCTCTACTGTGTGAAGCGCATGATCCAATTTTAAGTTTTTTCCGCCATCATAAAAGGAATCGGGAGTAGTATTCAAAATCCCCATCACTTTGGGATCTGACAAATCCATTAAGTTCCCTTTTACAAGAAGTGTTTTTTTATGAGAAAATGCTTTATCTTTCGCTTCCAAATATTTTTAAAGTAGAATTTTAAATTAAAACGCTATTTGATGACCCAAACCGAGAGCGAATATAAGGAAGTTATTGCGCTGTGTAAAGATGTTTTTGAAAAGAAGACAAAAGATTACGGTACGGCATGGAGAATTTTAAGATTACCCTCCATAACTGACCAATTATTTATTAAAGCTCAGCGAATAAGATCAATTCAGGAAAAAGGTACTCAAAAAATTGAAGAGGATATAAAAAATGAATTTATCGGAATTATTAACTACTCTATAATAGCCATTATTCAAGAATCCTTAGATGAAAAAGCTCCCCTGGAAATTTCTGCAGATGAATTAATGCCCAAATATCAGGCAGTGGCTGACGAGACCTTAGCATTATTACTTGATAAAAATCATGATTATGGAGAAGCATGGCGTGATATGAGAATCAGTTCTATAACAGACATCATTTTAATGAAACTTTATAGAGTGAAACAAATTGAAGATAATCAAGGTAAAACTTTGATATCTGAGCCTGTAAAAGCAAATTATCAGGATATGATTAATTATGCCGTTTTCTGTTTAATCAAATTAAAAGAAAAAAAATAATATGAGAACAGTTATTGATATTGTTAGATATATAGTTGGAGGTTTATTCGTATTTAGTGGTTTAGTAAAGGTTGTAGACCCTGTGGGAACAGCCATAAAACTAGAAGAATATTTTGCGGTTTTTGCTGGGGATATTGCTTCATTCTTTTCAATTTTTGAGCCTTATGCTTTAGTTATAGGAATCGTTTTAAATGTGTTAGAAGTAACATTAGGAATTGCCCTAATGATTAGGTGGAGAGTAAGATACACAATGAATTTGCTAAGCATCATGATTGTATTCTTCACTTTTCTGACCTTTTATACGGCATACTTTAATAAAGTAACAGACTGCGGATGTTTTGGAGATGCCATTACTTTAACTCCTTGGCAATCCTTCACAAAAGATGTAATTCTATTAGTTCTAATAGGGTTCTTATATTTTAATATTGATAAAATAAAAGAAAGTACATTTGGGCCTAAAAATGTAATAGTAGTCTGCGTTACTGCAATTAGCTTACTTTTATGTATCTATTCTGTAAAGCACCTTCCTATTATCGATTTTAGAGCTTACAAAATTGGGACTAATATTCCTGATGCTATGAAAGCGAAAGAAAACCCAAAATTTCAATATACTTTTGAAAAGGATGGAGAAGAAATCAAGTCTTATGAGTATATGTCTGAGGAAGAGGGCTATAAACTAGTGGGACATGAAATTACAAACCCAGAAGCCTCTACTCCTAAAATAACTGATTTTGCTTCGTGGGATGAATCAGGTGATAAAACACAATATCTTTTGAATGGGCAGAAACTTTTGATAATTGCATATGATATTGCTAATGCTAATACTGGTGGCTTAATAGAAGTCAATGATCTTTTATCAAGATTAGGCCCAGGTATTGAACCCATCATATTAACTTCTTCTTCAGCGGAGGATGTACTCAGAATTAAAGCATTGCGAGGGCTAAAAGCTAATTTCTATTATGCAGATGCTACAGTTTTAAAAACTATTATTCGGTCTAATCCTGGCTTAGTTTTAGTTAAAGATGGAACTATTTTAGATAAATGGCATTTTAATGATGTACCTAACCCAATTGATGTCAGAGAAAACTTATAATTAATGCGATATTTTCTTTTAGGGCTTCCAGGAAGTGGTAAAAGCCACTGGGGAAAGATTTGGGCCCGTGAAACTAGAAATTCATTTTTTGACTTAGACGAGGTAATTGAGAATAATGAAGGAGAGAGCATAAAAAATATTTTTAAAACCGAGGGTGAAGACCATTTTAGAAACTTAGAAAGCTTTTATCTTAATAAATTAATAGATAATTATCATGGATTAGTTCTATCAACCGGAGGTGGTACTCCTTGTTTCAATGAAAATTTAAAACTTATGGCCAGTGCAGGAAAAACAATTTTCCTAAATCCACCCATTGAGGATATTGCTTCAAGAGTATGGAAACCTGAAACTAATGTGAGGCCAATGTTCAATCAATGCAAGTCTAAACAAGAAGCTTTTAGATTATTAGAAGATTTAAAAACTAAAAGAATTAGATACTACGAACAGGCTGAAATAATACTAGAAAGTTGGGATGAGACTATAATAAAAAAAATAAAGTAATAGAAGGCCAGTTCAGTACTGGCCTATTTTAATTATAAACTCTTACCTATTGTTAGCCTGAAATTTGAAATATCTGATTCCGATCTTATTACGTCACTACTCATATCACTACTAGAATAAGCAACAAAATCAGGATTATCAAAACTGCTCAATCGGTATGTTGCATCAATAAAAAATCCATTCTTTTTCATTATACCAATTCCAGCAGAAATTGATTGTCTATTAAGATTGAAATTTTTATAAGGATTATCAAAATAAGCGTAACCTACTCTGGCCCGAAAAATATTAAGCCTTCCTTCTGCCCCAACTTTTAAATTAAAAGTACTATTCAAATTATTTCCAACCTCAGGGACATCTCCATCAAATGCTCCATTTGTACTACTATATCTTGCCGAAGCATAATCAACATATTCCAAATCTGCTGTTATAAACCCATATTTTGATATGAAAGTAGTAGCACCAACAGACACTTTTTGGGGTAATCTTAGGCTATAAGACGGGACTTCATTAATTATTTCTTCTTCATAGCTAATATTCTCTTCACCTGTTTCAGGATTAAAGAAAAAGAAAGTTTCCATAGCTATGTCTTGTGTTTCGTTCATGGAAATAAAAGTTGGACTAGTATAAGAGAAGCCTACATTTAAAATGTTTATGGGTTTATAAATAGCTCCTAAAGTAAAAGCAGCTCCAGCACCAGTAATCATAGTTTCTTCATTTAAATCCATGTAGTTAAGAAATGAATTATCTGGGGTCTCTCTAAAACTCCGTACCATTCTATAATTAAGAAAATTCACATTAAGTGCTGCTCCTATATATATCTTGTCATTATAGTTTGCACCGTAGGAAACATCCAAAGTAGTAATTCCACTATAGGTGTCAATATTTTCTCTCTGATCTGCTGATTGTGTTAAATAACCACCCGTATCCCCATCAAAATCATATCGATCTATTAAAAATGTATTATTCTCAGTGTTAAAAGTCTGTAATAAATAAGTTTGATAAGCTAAGTAGGTATAAGCATTTGAATTAGCTACATCATCAATTTCATTTTGTGTATTAAATTCTCTGAAACCATTGTCACTTAAAAAAGGAGTTAGGGCATTTTCAGTAAAATCATAAGCAATTCCGTTTTCATTTTGACTTACAGTTCCGTTATAATTAATGTTATTATAGAAACTTTGCTTTTGATTTATTGCTAATCCAAAAGCTCCAGAAATCCATTTCGAATCTGCATATTCCTCAAATCGGTTTTGCAAAACAAATCCCAAATTAGGAATTTGAAAATTCCCTCCCACATTAAAAGTATTATTCCCTTCATAGGTTGAGTTGAATTGTCCTAGTCTTAAAACAGGAGAAATAGCCCATGAAGATCGATTATAAAATCCTAAACCAGCGGGGTTAGCTGAAATACTACTGATGTCACCACCTAAAGAAACATTAGCTCCACCTAAGCCGACAAAGCGAGCTGAACCTCCTCCATCGGTCTGACTGAACCTAACAGCGTCAGCAGTGTATAAAGGCACTTGAGCTGATGAATCAAAAGCCATCATTACACTCGCAAAAACCGCAAATATATAAACGGACGTTTTCATTTTACTAAATTTAAAAAGTTGAAGTTTAGACGTAGTTGTATTGTAAATACTCTGAAAAGTAAGGGTTAATTTAAAAAAAGCACCCTTTAACAGGTGCTCTTAAATATTATCTACCACCTCTTCCTCCTCGGGAAGAGCTGCTTCCTCTTGAACTACTACTAGAGGACCTGCTGCTAGAAGATGATCTACTACTTGATGAAGATCTGTTGTAAGAGCTACTTGATCTTGAAGAAGAAGATGATCTTCCAAATGAAGAAGAACTTCTACTCGAACCGGATGATCTTCCAAACGAAGAACTACTTCTACTTGCGCCAGTAGATCTACCAAACGAGCTGCTACTTCTGGAACTGGAACCGAAACCACTCGATCTATCAGAATTAGAGCTTCTTCCTGAAGAATATGTAGTTCTATTAGTTCTAGAACTATTGTAGTATATTGAATTATCTACAGCATTATTAGATCTACCTGTTCTACTACTCGTGTAAGAAGACCTAGTTCTATCTCCATTGTAAACTGCAGTTCTTGCTCCTCTATCAGAAGTAGATGCAGTTCTCGCATATTCTGCTGTCCTAGATGATCTACTGTAAACTGGATTATTTGAACTTCTAGGTGTAGAAACTCTACTGCTTGCAGTTCTTGCAGAAGTTGCAGCTAATCTTGATGATCTATCAGCTGTGTTGGTACTTCTTAATGCAGTTCTGCTTCTGTCCGTACCAACATTTCTACTTGCATTATACGAATTAACATTTCTGCTTCTTGTACTTGCCACTCTTGTATTATCTACAGATCTAGTAATTCTTGGCCTACTAGTATAAGTTCTGTTTCTTCTGCTATTGCTGTAATCACCATAAAATCTGTTTTGATATAAGCCAGTATAATAACCATCGTAGAAGCCATTTCTATAACCATTATGATAAGCCCATAAAGAATTTCCTCCCCAGTAAGGGTTTCTCCATGGATTCCCATAGGCATATGGATTACCCCAGAATGGGTCATAGAAAAATGGATCGTAGAAACCTCTTCCGTATCCTACAGACCAATAAGAACCACCCCATGAATTCCAACCAAATCCAACATTGAAACCTGGACGATAAAAGAAAGGGTCGTAAAAACCTCTATTAGCCCATGAATTAAACATCCACGGATCATTCCATCCATACATCCATGAATTCATACCATAATAATTATAGATCTGAGTTTGAGCCATACGATTCCCAGTTTGGGGGTTTCTCCCTTGTCTGGCTGCACTTTCATCATAATACCAGCCTTCCTCAGTGTTTTCAGCAACTGGTGGCGCTTGATTTAGCTCTGCATTATTTTCTTTTTCATTATTTTTTAAATCACGAAAATCTGAATCCGATTCAAATTGATCATAATCATAGCCCGATTTTTTTAATTGCTCTGCTCTGCGTTTCTCTTCCAAAGCAATCTTTTCATTCAATACTTTTCTATCTTTGGAATTAAAATAAAGGTCATCATTCTCAACTTTTAAATCAGATTGAGAAAAACCTATGTTCGGCATAAAAAATATGCTAATAAATAGTATAAAGCTTAAGGTTTTCATGGCTACATAATTTAATGTTTCTAATTTTACAACGTTTATCATCGCAAATTGATTTCCAATATATGAAATCTCTTTGTGATAATTAACATTAAATATTGATACAAACTTCATACCAAATTATATAAAATGGCGAAAGGATTACCAAAAAGAAGTGAAGATTACTCGCTTTGGTACAACGAATTAGTAAAAAGAGCGGATTTAGCTGAGAATTCAGCAGTTAGAGGAAGTATGATCATCAAGCCCTATGGTTTTTCCATTTGGGAAAAAATGCAAAGACAATTGGACGATATGTTTAAGGAAACAGGTCATCAGAATGCGTATTTTCCTTTATTCATTCCAAAATCATATCTTAGTAAAGAGGCCGCTCATGTTGAAGGTTTTGCAAAAGAATGTGCAGTTGTTACCCATTATCGATTGAAAAACGATGAAAATGGTAAAGGTATAATTGTAGATCCAGATGCTAAATTAGAGGAAGAATTAATTGTAAGACCTACCTCTGAAACTATCATTTGGAATACTTATAGAAATTGGATTCAATCCTATCGGGATTTACCTCTTTTAATCAATCAGTGGGCAAATGTAGTAAGATGGGAAATGCGTACTCGTCTTTTTCTTAGAACAGCAGAATTTCTTTGGCAAGAAGGACACACTGCTCATGCTACTAAGCACGAAGCTATTGAAGAAACCGAAAGAATGATCAATATCTATGCTGAATTTGCTGAAGAATTCATGGCATTACCAGTAATAAAAGGATTGAAATCTGAAAGTGAAAGATTTGCTGGGGCTCTAGAAACGTATTGTATTGAAGGACTTATGCAAGATGGAAAAGCATTACAAGCTGGAACATCGCACTTTTTAGGCCAGAATTTTGCTAAAGCTTTTGATGTAAAATTTGCCACAAAGGATGGTGGAAAACAAGAATATGTTTGGGGAACTTCCTGGGGCGTTAGTACCAGATTAATGGGGGCCTTAGTAATGGCTCACTCAGATGATGACGGGCTTGTCTTACCTCCTAGATTAGCTCCAATTCAAGTAGTAATTGTTCCTATTTTTAAATCAGAAGAAGATCAGAACAGAATTGCTGAAGTAGCAGAAAAGCTAAGAAAAAGCTTGAAGAAAAAAAGGATTACTGTGAAATTCGACAATAGAGATACCCATAAGCCTGGATTTAAATTTGCAGAATGGGAATTGAAAGGAGTGCCTTTAAGAATTGCAATTGGGCCGAGAGATTTAGAAAATGGAACTGTTGAATTAGCTAGAAGAGATACTAAAGAGAAGAATACAGTGAATATTGAAGGTATTGAATCAATTATTGAGGATACTTTAGAAGCAATTCAAAATAATATTTACAAAAAAGCCAAAGACTTTAGAACTGAGAATACAGTAAAAGTTGATACATATGAAGAGTTCAAAAATATTATTGAAAATAAAGGAGGATTTGTAAGTGCTCACTGGGATGGAACTGCTGAAACAGAAGAAAAAATAAAAGAAGAAACGAAGGCTACTATCAGGTGTATTCCTCTTGATGCTGAAGAGGAAGCAGGTACATGTATTTATACTGGAAAACCGTCAAATAAAAGAGTGCTTTTTGCAAAAGCTTACTAATTTTAATTATTTTTAGTTTTATTTGCATCATATGGTAGGTATAATATTTCTTATTTTAGCTGGCTTAGCATTAATTATAGCTGAGCTTATTTTTGTTCCAGGCACTACATTTGTTGGAGTGATCGGCCTTTTACTTACCATAGTAGGTATCTTCATCGTTTTTGATGATTATGGAAATATAGCTGGTTATTGGACAGTTGGAATCACTGGAATTGTTACTGTAGCAGCTATTATCTTTAGTTTTAAATCAGCATCTTGGGATAGATTTTCTTTAAAATCTAGTATTAAAAGCAAAGTAAATGATTCAGATGTTTATACATTTCAGGTTGGCGAAAAAGGTAAAACTATTTCTGATTTAAAACCTATTGGAAAAGCTGAAATATTTGGTAAAGTTTACGAAGTAAGAAGTAAGGGGGAATGGATAGGTGCAGGACAAGAAATTCAAATTATAAAAATAGATCATAAACGAATATTTGTAGAACCAATTAAATAATATGGACACATCATTAATCTTTATTGTAATCGCAGGAATAGTATTATTTTTTGTATTCCTGTATTTTGTACCTATCAACCTTTGGATAACCGCGATATTTTCTGGTGTTAAAGTAGGTTTATTCGAGCTTGTTTTTATGAGAATCAGGAAGGTTCCGCCAAGAATTATAGTGGAATCTATGATTACCGCTACAAAAGCAGGACTAGAAGTTACTACCAATGAATTAGAGACACACTACTTGGCAGGTGGTAATGTCCCTAATGTAATTAAAGCATTGATTTCAGCAGATAAAGCAAATATTACTTTAGGGTTTAAGCAGGCAACCGCTATTGATCTTGCGGGTAGAGATGTGTTTGAAGCTGTTCAAATATCAGTTAATCCGAAAGTAATTACAACACCTAAAGTTGCAGCGGTTGCTGCAGATGGTATACAATTAATTGCCATTGCAAGAGTAACCGTTAGAGCAAACATCCAACAATTAGTTGGGGGTGCCGGTGAAGATACAATCTTAGCTCGAGTAGGTGAAGGTATAGTTACTTCTATCGGTTCTGCTAACTCACATAAAAATGTATTAGAAAACCCTGATAAGATTTCTAAATTAGTATTACAAAGAGGATTAGATGCAGGTACTGCATTTGAAATACTTTCAATTGATATTGCGGATGTGGACGTTGGGGCAAACATTGGCGCCAAACTTCAAACTGACCAAGCATCAGCAGACTTAAAAGTTGCTGAGGCAAAAGCAGAGGAAAGAAGAGCTATGGCCGTTGCTGAAGAACAAGAAATGAGAGCTAAAGCTCAGGAAGCAAGAGCAAATGTAATTCAGGCGGAAGCAGAAGTACCTCAAGCTATAGCAGAGTCATTCAGAAGTGGAAATCTAGGGATAATGGATTATTACAGAATGCAGAATATTCAAGCTGATACTGATATGAGAGAGTCTATTTCTGGCAATGACAAAGGAACTAGTTCAGGAAAAAAATCTTCTGGTGGTAAAAAAGGAGACGATAAATAGACAATAATTAACAATTAATTTAAAGGCTCATTTTTTAAAAAAATGAGCCTTTTTTATGCTTTTCGGATACTTTATTATGCTATTTTGTTCAATCTTTTTTACTAATTTAGAGCATGAGCGAAACTATACAATTTCAAATAATTGATGTTTTTACATCTGAACCTTTCGGAGGAAATCCTCTAGCTATTTTTGATGATGCTGATAATTTATCCTCAGAACAGATGCTTAAAATTGCTAAAGAATTAAATCTTTCGGAATCAGTTTTTTTGAATAAGCCTGCTCATGATGGTGATGTAAAAATGAGAATCTTTACGCCAGGTATGGAATTGCCAACAGCGGGCCACCCTACTATTGGAACTGCATTCTATTTGTTGAAAATAAAAGATATAATACCTAAAAATGATTTAGAGCTAATTTTAGAACAAAATATTGGAGATTTAAAGGTTCAGTTCCAGAAAGAAGAGAGTGAAATCTCAAAAATATTAATGGAACAACCACTACCGAAATTTGAACAAACCTTTAAAGATAAAAAATTAGTGTCTTCTTTAATATCTGTTAAAGAAGATGATATTGAAGAAGATTTTCCATGCAGAATTGTGAATTGTGGTAATCCATTTCTAATTATCCCATTAAAATCAAAAGCTGCAATTGATAATATGAAGTTAAATAATGAGCTTTTCAGCGAAATCTTAGATGAAATATTTATTACAGGAGTAATGGCTTTTTCATTAGAAACAGTTAATAAAAATAATTTGACCTACAGCCGAATGTTTGCTCCACATATAGGAGTACCTGAAGATCCTGCAACGGGCAGCGCACATGGCCCATTGGCTTCATATTTACATAATTACAATATGGCTGATTTGAGTACCATCAGAATAGGCGAACAAGGCTATACTATGCAAAGGCCTAGTCAGATAAAAATGAAAATTGTACAAGAAGCAGGTAAAATTTCAAAAGTATTGGTTGGTGGATCATGTGTACATGTTGGTAGTGGTGAAATCATTATACCTCAAATAAATGAGTAAAAAGCAAATATTATTTGTTTGTCCTTACCCAACTGATGAAGCTCCTAGTCAGCGATTTAGATTTGAACAATATTTCGAAATTTTAAAATCGTATGGCTATAAATACGACATTGCACCCTTTCTTAATATAAAAGCATGGAATATTTTATATAAAAATGGTTCATCAATCCAAAAGTCAATTTGGATACTATTATCTTATTTCAAGAGAATTGCACTTTTATTTTTTATTAGAAAATATGACCGAATTTTTATACATAGGGAAGCATCTCCAATTGGGCCTGCATTTTTTGAATGGTTTAGCGTTAAAGTTCTGAAAAAGAAAATCATTTATGATTTTGATGATGCGATTTGGTTAGATGATCCTAATGAAAAAGGATCCTTAAAAGCAATTTTAAAATGGAAAAGGAAAGTCAGAAGTATTTGTAAATGGAGTTATAAGGTAAGTGCAGGGAATCAATATTTAGCTGATTATGCAAAAAGATACAATCAAAATGTAATTATAAACCCTACAACCATAGACACTGGCTATCATGAAAATAAAGTAATCCAAAAAGAAAATGAAAAAATCACTATTGGATGGACTGGAACGCATTCTACCTTACAATATCTATCTCCCCTAATTCCTATTTTAGATCAGCTTAATCAAAAATATGACTTTGAGTTATTAATTATTTCCAACCAAAAGCCAGATTTTAATGTCAATTACATACGATTTATAAAATGGAGTAAAACTTCTGAAATTGAAGACTTGAATCAGATTGATATCGGAATTATGCCATTATCCGATGATATATGGAGTAAAGGGAAATGTGGTTTTAAGATGCTTCAATATATGAGTATAAATAAGGCTGTCATTGCTTCTCCTGTAGGTGTCAATCAAAAAATATTAGAGGAGAGTAATGCTGGTATAATAGCTTCAAATGATTCTGAATGGATAAATGGTTTGAAAAAATTATTGGATAATAATGACTTAAGAAATGAATTAGGTAAAAGAGGACGGAAGTATATTCAAAACCACTACTCTGTCAAATCTAATACTGAAAACTTTCTGAAATTATTTGATTAATAAACTAAATTTAACTTTTAAATATAAAATCAATACTTTTACATACGTTTCTACTAAAATTAAATAATATGAAAAGAATAATTACAATACTTTCATTAGCGATTTTTTGTATTGCTAATATTCAAACCACTAAAGCTCAAGAATTTGAATCTTTGATTCAAAGTAGTTTAGGTGATGCCAATACTTATTTAAAAGACTATATGAATCCATTCGCTGCTTCATTAGGTAATGGATTAGCAAATGGTTGGTACAATACTGCAAAACCACACAAAACATTAGGTTTTGATTTAACTGTGAATATGAATTTTGCTGTAATACCAGATGCCGCTTCTCAGTTTGAATTTGTTGCTTCTGAATATAATAATTTAAGACTAATTAATTCATCTGATAATATGCTTCCTACTTTTACTGGTGGATCTACCGAAGCACAATTAGAGATTTTTGGATCTAGAGAAATTGATGGTCAAACTTATGATTTCGAACAAGCAATTGGTGCACCTGATGGTTTCGGTTTAAGTGATTTACCTGGTCCTCTAGCAGTTCCGACTCCTACTGTGCAGTTAGGTGTTGGCATTGTAAAGAATACAGATTTAATCTTAAGATTAACTCCTGAAGTTAATGTAGGTGATTTAAGTTTTAGATCATTCGGATTAGGTGTTAAGCATGATTTCAAACAGTGGATTCCTGGAATGAAGTTATTACCGTTTGATTTATCAGCTTTAGTAGGCTTTAATAGAATTACTACTACCTACCAAATTGATCAAGCAGCTGATCAATTTGCTGAGTTCAATGCGAGTGCTACTACTGTTCAAGCTATAATCTCTAAAAAATTATTATTCTTCACTCCTTATGCTGGTTTAGGTGTAAATATTGTGAATTCTAACTTCGCTATGAAAGGCGATTATGTATTCAACCAAGGTACTCCTGAAGAAATAGATGTTACTGATCCAGTTGACATTGCTTTCGATGGAGCTGGTGGCCCAAGATTTACTGTTGGAGCTAGAGTGAAAATTTTATGGGTTTTAGCTTTAAATGTTGATTATACTATCCAAAAATACAACACTTTATCTGTTGGATTAGGATTAAATATCCGTTAAAAAGAAAAAATAACAAAAAAGCTCAGATCAAAATTTTTGATCTGAGCTTTTTTGTTTATTACCATAATACACGTTTAACAATTAAATGAATATTTTTTAAGTTATAATTGCATCTGAAATTTAAAATCAACTAAAATGAAAAGTAAATTATTAATTATTGCCCTTATAGTTATAGCACATACTGGCTATACCCAAATCAGCTCTGGGAACTTATTAATTGGCGGAAGTGCTCAATTTAGAAGCTCTGATAATGCTGATATTCAAAGCATTACGATTTCACCCAATATTCATTATTTCATTAATGATAATATTTCTTTTGGTGGTACTTTAGGGTACAATACCCAAAGAAATAATATTGGTGCTAACGATTTTGTAAGGACTAATACATTTTCGATAGGTCCTGAAGCTCGATATTATATGGAATTAGGAGAAAGCTTATTTTTCTATGGAGCCGGAAGAATTGGACTTGGCTTTGGTGGATCAAATGCTATTACTGGTAATAGCAATACAGACCTAAATGATTTATCAACTTTTTCATTTAACCTAAATCCAGGAATTTTATTTACACCTGGATCTAAAATAGGTTTCAATTTTGAATTGAATTTATTTACTTATAGAAGAGTTTCGAATACACCGGCAGGAAGCAATACGAGTGCTATATCAAATGAAATAGTTTTAGGACCAAATACTTTCACACCTACTTTTGGTCTTTTTTATATTCTCTGAAACTAATTTTAAATAAAATATTGATAAAGCCTCATCTAAATTTTGATGAGGCTTTATTCTTTATTATTAATTGGAAGGTAAATTTTTGCTGTGGTCCATTCTCTATCTTTACTTTCCACATTCATAGTCCCTCCTATCTTTTTCAGTATCTCTCTACTGTTATATAAACCCATTCCATTTCCATTTGATAATTCTGTTCCTCTATAGAACATATCAAATATGTGAGGTTTAACCTTTTCAGGGATTCCAATTCCATTATCAGTAATTTCAATTAAATGGAAATCTTCATTTTGGGTAACAGAAACCTCAATTTTAAAAGCATCTTTCCCTGTATCTCTGTATTGAAAACTATTTTTAAGTATGTATTTAATGATAATTTCTAATCTATCATCATCAGTTCTAATGCTATAATCATTAGGTATTTTTAGTGTTACTTTTGGCTTAAGATTATAAATATTATTAACAAATAATATTAATTGCTCAACCAAATCTCTGAGGTTAACTTCTTTTAAATTAACATGTGTATGAATATTTGTTGCTACATTACTTATATCATTCACAAAGCCATTTAACAGCCTTAAATTCAATCTTAAATGATGTTTAAGTTCGTTAACTGTTTGAACGTCTGAAATCTCAATTACCTTCAATAGTCCTTCTAAAGAAGCAACAGGACCTCGTATGTTATGAGATACACTGTACAAAAACTTATCTAATTCGTGGTTAATCTGATTTAAAGCTAAATTCTGTTTTGTAATCTCTTCCGAAAAATGAATGTTTTCAGTTACATCTTTTAGAATAAAAACATAACCATTATCCGATTTTTCAATTGAGTCAACTTTTACAACTGTAGCATCAATGAATATTTCTTTTGATTTACTAAAATTCCTGATGACACAAGAGAAACTAATTTCCTGAAGGCCAGATTTAAGCTTATTAATTTTGTTCCAAAACGCAGAAATATCCTTTATATAAATGGCATCTATAAACTTAAATCTATTTTCAAACTCACGACCAAATAACTGTTTTATTCTTTCATTATACCAAATGGATTCAAATTCATCATTGGTGAAAATTATGCCACTAGGGATTTTGTTAAGTAATTTGTTTTTGTTTAATGAGGCTAAAAAGTGATTTTCTGATTTAGTTGCTTTATTCTCTAGGTTAAATTTTTCTAGATTTAATATTTGTACAAGAGCCTTACCATCTGAATTATATAATTTATTAAAGTAAATTTTAAACCCATCAGCTTGAAAATTAATAGTTTGATTGAGTCCAAACTCTTCAACTTTATTTTTAAAATAATCTAAAGCATCAGATAAAAGTTCTTTATTTTTTAAAAATTCATCGTTTATTTTTAAAATTTTGCAAGAATCCAGATCAATGATAAACATTGGATCATTACAATTTTCAAATACATCTGCAAAAGCGATAAAGCTCTTATCCATATCTTGATTTACGGAAAAGGGAACATTAAGATTCTTAATCAGTTTATGGTCTAAATGTTCAATCATATTTCAAATTTATACCCGATTCATAGTATAAAAAAATGGCTTAATCGAAATACATTACAGTTGTATAAATTGAATTGAAAATAAAAATAGTGCCTTTTATTTGGGTTATTAAGATAAAAGTAAGTGGAATTACTTATTGATCAGTTATTAAAAACTGTAATTTCACTTAGCTTACATTCAGAAAACATTAAAAAAAGGAATAAATAATACAGTTTTATTATTAAAGTTTTACTGGAGAATAATCCAATGAAACTTATCTTTGCTTAAAGTCAAAAAGAAAACAATATGTACGGAAATCTTCAAAGTAAATTACAAGGTGAACTTGAACAGCTAGAAAAAGATGGCCTTTATAAAAAGGAAAGAATTATTACTACTCCACAGGGAGCAGCTATTAAAACTGATACTGGAAAAGAAGTACTAAACTTTTGTTCTAATAATTATTTAGGTTTATCATCTCATCCAAAGGTATTAGAAGCTGCAAAAAAAACCTTAGATACTCATGGATTTGGAATGTCCTCGGTAAGGTTCATTTGCGGTACACAAGATATCCATAAAGAACTAGAGCAAAAAATAGCAGATTTCTTAGGCACAGAAGATACCATATTATATGCTGCAGCATTTGACGCTAATGGTGGAGTTTTCGAACCAATTTTAGGCCCGGAAGATGCTATCATATCCGACTCTTTAAATCACGCTTCAATTATTGATGGTGTGAGATTATGTAAAGCGGCAAGATATCGTTACCAAAATAATGATATGGATGATTTAGAAGAGCAATTAAAGAAAGCTGAGGGAGCTAATAGTAAAATTATAGTGACTGACGGTGTATTCTCTATGGATGGCTATGTGGCTCAATTAGATAAGATTTGCGATTTAGCTGAAAAATATGATGCCCTTGTTATGGTAGATGATTGTCATGCTACTGGTTTTATTGGTAAGACAGGTAGAGGTACCCACGAACTCAACAATGTTATGGGTAGAGTGGATATTATTACTGGTACTTTAGGAAAAGCATTGGGCGGTGCTATGGGTGGATTTACTTCTGGTAGAAAAGAAATCATTGATATGCTACGCCAAAAATCAAGACCTTATTTATTCTCCAATTCCTTAGCTCCTGCAATTGTAGGAGCATCTATAGCTGTTTTTGATTTATTAAGTAGCTCTACTGAACTTAGAGATAAGTTAGAAAATAATGTTAATTACTTTAAAGAGAACATTAAAAGCGCAGGTTTTGATATAAAGGATGGTGATTCAGCAATTGTTCCTATTATGGTTTATGATGCTGCATTATCACAAAAATTTGCAGACAGATTGTTGGAAGAAGGAATTTATGTCATTGGATTTTTCTATCCTGTAGTACCAAAAGAGCAGGCAAGAATCAGAGTGCAGTTATCAGCTGCTCATGAAAAGGAACATTTGGATATGGCAATTGATGCGTTTACAAGAGTTGGAAAAGAATTAGGAATTATATAAGTATAAAAACCGGAGCAATATTGCTCCGGTTTTATCATTAACCTAAGTGATATATGGAATCTTGTTTGGCCTCATATATCCTAAACATCGATCTTATATAATCTTCCATCTCTTCAGAAACTGTCTTTATTTTAGAAGATATTTCTTGAAGATCATTTCGATCGAATTTTTCAATGTCAATTAAATTAGTAAGACCTTTCATAGTTACTACAGGTCTTCTCATGATATGGGAAATATCAAATATAATTTGATCAAGCAAAGTAGAGTAAGCCTTTTGTAGATTGAAATCTTCAAGGACTCCAAAGAATTTAAATCTACCATCTTCAATTCTTTTGATATAAAGCTTAATCAAATAGTATCTTTTCTCCATTGTTTTGTTAGTACAACCATAAACATATTCCATATTATGATCTCCTCCTACTTGTCTGATATTTTCATAAAAATCAGATAGAGGCATGCTCAATAGCTTACTAAGCCTTTTACTTTTTGATTCCTCAAATTCAAAAGCAGGGTGCTTTCTCATAAGGTGCTTACTAAATTTAACATCTAATATTTCCGAATCCTGGTTAATTTCTGATTCAAAAAAAGAAGAGGGTAAATTATCAAAATTCAATTGGTAAAGTGAATGATTAATTAGTTCATCTAAATAGGAATGAAATATTGAATTAATATATTCACCTAATGATTCCATCTTTTGAAATAATTGATCAAAATCATTTTTATGATGATCAGGCAACATAATTCCTAGCATACCCTTAATTTGCTGATCATCATCTACTAAAGGATAAATAAGTAATTGTCTACCCTCTTCAAAATCATTAAAAATATCAATTTTATTAAATAATGTGTGCAGTTTAAAATCTGGCACATAAATAACTTCTTGTTGTAATCGAGCTATTTTAGACTTAAATGAATTTATATCTAAAGTTATTTCAGTATGTTGATCATTTTCAACAGAATAAATTTGTTGGAAATCTTCATCCCATAATACCAAAAATGAACGTGTAGAATCTGTAACTTCTGCAAGCATTTTTAATGCAGGATTCATTTTCTTTTGCAATAGATGATGCTTGGCTAGAAAGGTACTCTTTATGGATGTAGTACTGGAGTATGTCATCTTATGCGGTTTTAATGATAGCCCCTATGCTACATATGTATATTTTTTATTAAAGCTAAAAAAACCCTCTAAGATGGAACAAATGATATCTTAACAACAATAGGGGAGAAGTTATCTATCACTTTTAATATGTCCCATCTTATCGGGTGATGTCGCTATATAATTAAAGGTCTTGGTTGAATGCCTAAAGCATAATTGATTAACGACATTTCAAAGGTAGCACAGTGAGAACTTCTGTCAAACACCATAAATGGGGTATTTTAAACTATTTTAGGGGTAGTTCTATTTCAATTTGGTGGTTAATAATTTAATTTTAATCTGATGATATAATACTAATGAAAAGCCTAAGAAATAGTTAAAACCCAGCTTTACCATTGATTTTCAACAATTTAAAAATCTACATTATTATTTTATTATAAAGATTAAAGTCGATTAAAAACCCCATTTTTATTTTAATTTCACCCCTTTTTTATTGGATAGAATAAGAATAGGTAATAAATATAAGCCCAAATAATAATTTAAATAACCTCTAAACTAGTGTTTTCCAATTAGTTAAATAGTCCTAATATTGTAAAATCATTAACAACACTAAACAATAGGATTATGAAGACTTTAAAAACAATCAAATACGCATTAATATTAGCTTCAATATTTACATTCTCAGCTTGTGAATTAATCGAAGAACCAAATTTTGATACTACTGAATGTACTTCAGGATGTAGTGAATCTACAAATACTGATATCGAAGAGTAATTTTTTTTGTAATCTCATTATAGTATCTTAGAATAATGAGATCATTAATAATAATCTGGTTACTTTTCATCTATTCTCTGAATACCATTTGCCAAAAGTCAGAAAATACATTTTATGAAAAAGCTAAATCTTTACGATCTAGAAAAGAATATGATTCATCAATAAATTATTTTTTAAAGGCGGTTGAATTATTCAAATCAAATAATGATTCATTGGGGATCTCAAAATCATACAATTATTTAGGAATCAATTATAATCAAACAGAAAATAAAGAATTAGCTCTAAATTATTATTATGATGCCATAAGAATTAATAAAAAATTAAATTACGATAGAGGTTTAGTTAGTAATTATAATAATCTAGGTAATTACTATAATCCTTCCAATATAAAATTAGCACTTGAATATTATAAAGCTGCAAATAAATTAATAGGGAATACTAAAGATAGAAGAAAGGCAATAATAAATATGAATATTGGTACTATTTATGCCTCTAAAGATACTATTTTCTCTAATAATGATTCAGCAATTTATTATTATTTAAATTCACTCCAATCATTTAATAAAATAAAGGACACATTTAATATTGCTTCCATTTATCATAATTTAGGTGTCTTGTATGAAAATGAAGAAAATTTAGATGCATCTATCAAAAGTTATAACAAAGCATTAGAATTATCTAAATTTTTAGATAATGATTACATGGTTGCCCAAGAATATATGTCTGTTGGTAATATTTTATTAAAAGAAAAAAAATACCAAGAGAGCCTGGATAAATATGAAAAAAGTCTTCAATTGGCAAAAAAGGTTGGAGATGAATATAGAAAAATGCACTTATATTCAAATATTGTTAAAGTGAAAATGCAATTAGGTGAAGTTCAAGAAGCATCTAATTTTTTTGAAAAATTTAATAACCTCAGAGACTCTTTATATAGTACCGAAAGAATGAAAGAGGTTAAAAACCTGGAAACTAAATACGAAACCGAACTCAAAGAAGCTGAAATTAAAGAACAGCAAAAGGCTATTGAGCAGAAAAACTTTCAGAAAAATTTATTCCTTGGCCTCAGTTTCTTCTTAGTATTATTGGTCATATCTACTATATGGTTCTTCCTTCAAAAGCAAGATTACCTTAAAAAATTGAAGAATGAGGAAATTGCAAACATGAAGACAGAACAGGAATTAAAAGAGCTTAATGCTATGATGCACGGCCAGGAAGAAGAAAGGAATAGAATTGCTAGTGATCTGCATGACAGATTGGGTGCTCGACTATCCTCAATAAAATTATTATTTCAATCAGGTCAAAATGGAGATTCTGAAAGCTTAAGGGAAAAATTGCTAATCAATATTAATGAAGCCATAAAAGAAACCCGAGAGATCTCCCACAATTTATCTACCGATATGTTAAGTCGTTTTGGACTTGAAACAGCCTTAAAAGACATTGTTAGAACTATAAATGATGCAGAGAAAATAAATGCTGATTTATCAATATACGGTTTACAAAAACGCTTGAGTCTGGAAATAGAAAGGAATATCTACCATATAGTTTTAGAATTAATTAATAATACTATCAAACATGCTGAAGCTCAACAGATTTCTATTCAGATAAGCTTGGTAGATGATGAAATTAATTTGTTTTATGAGGATGATGGTAAAGGATTTGATGTACAAAATGTTGTAGATTCAGGCTTAGGTATGAGAAGTATTTACGCTCGTATTAATACTATTAATGGTGCTGTTTATTTTAATTCAAAACCTGGACAAGGTATTAATGTTGTCATGAATATCCCTGTAAAAGAGGTGGAAGAAAACATTAAAAGTCAAAATTACAAAAGCAAACTTGCTTAAAATTAACTCCTCCAATTTTAACTTAATCACTAGTTCCTCTTAATAATTCATATCTACATTCCTATCTTTGTGATATGAATAAATTAAGAATTGTATATATGGGTACTCCTGATTTTGCGGTACCTTCATTAAAAATATTAGTTGAAAATAAATATGATATAGCAGCAGTAATTACTGCTCCAGATAAGCCTAAAGGTAGAGGTCAAAAAATGTCAATTTCTCCAGTGAAGGAATATGCACAGTCTGTAGGTTTAAAAATATTACAGCCGACCAATTTAAAAGACCCGAACTTTCAAAAAGAACTTAAAGACTTGAATGCTAATCTACAAGTAGTAGTTGCTTTTAGGATGCTTCCAGAAGCGGTATGGTCAATGCCTGAAATTGGTACATTTAATTTACATGCATCCCTCCTGCCACAATATAGAGGAGCAGCTCCTATCCATTGGGCGGTTATGAATGGAGAAAAAGAAACTGGTTTAACTACATTCTTTTTAAAACATGAAATAGATACAGGGAGCATAATTATGCAAGAAAAAGAATCTATTTCAGATGTGGATACCACGGGAGAAGTTTACGAAAGACTTATGAAAAAGGGAGCTGATCTAGTATTAAAAACGGTTCAAGCTATCGAAAATGATGATTATGCGCTTACTCCGCAAGATGAGAATCAAAAATTGAAGCATGCTCCTAAATTATTCAAAGAAAATACTGAATTGAAATGGGATCAGCCTGCAGAAAAACTCTACAACTACATCCGGGGATTAAATCCTTTTCCTAGTGCATGGGCAATTATAAATGATAAAAAATATAAAATTCATTCCTCTTCAATAGTTGATAAAAATAAGACGGGAAATATTGGAGAAATTATAAGCGATCATAAAAGCTATTTACATATTCAATGCAATCCTGGTATTATTTCATTAGAGAATATTCAACCTGAAGGTAAAAAGAAGATGCCAACCGCTGATTTTTTCAGAGGAAATAAATTATAAAGAATCTTGCTGGATATTTTTAATGATTAACTCAGCTGTATTCTGAGAAGTATTTTCAGAACCTAGAATACTTCTCAGTTCTTCATATTCAGTTTTTTGTTTTTTAAATTTTTCACCTTGAGGTAATATCATTTGTAATTCATTTGCAATTTTTTCTACCGTAAAATCCTCCTGAATTAACTCTTTAACTACCTCCTTACCCATGATAAGGTTTACCAGAGATATAAACTTTACTTTAACTACTCTCTTCGCAATTGCAAAGGAGATCTTACCTGCTTTATAAACGACTACTTGAGGCACTTTAAATAAAGCAGTTTCAAGAGTTGCGGTACCAGATGTCACAATCGCAGCTTTTGCATGACTTAATAAGTCATAGGTTTGTTCAAATAATATATCAATGTTTGCTTCATTTTCTACATTTCCATATAATTCTGAATCCAGATTATTAACACCAGCAATTACAAATTGCTCTTTAGGGAATTTTTTTGTGACCTCCTTAAGGTTAGCAAGCATATGTAAAACCTCCTGCTCTCTGCTACCTGGTAAAACTGCTATCACTTCCTTATTTCTATATTTAAACTCAGGATTGGGCTCAAAAGCTCTAATAGCATCTAAAAGAGGATTGCCTACATAATCAACATCAAAATGAAAACGTTTGTAAAATTCCTTTTCGAAAGGAAGAATTACGTACATATGGTCAACATTGCGCTTAATGTTAAAAGCTCTTTTTTGATTCCAGGCCCATATTTTTGGGGAAATATAATAATGAACCGCAATATTATTTTCTTTGGCAAATTTGGCAATTCGCATATTAAAGCCAGCATAATCAATAAGAATTAAGGCATCTGGTTTATAATCCAGCAAATCCTTTTTACAGAATTGAATTTTCTTACTGATTTTACCATAATTTTTAAGTACCTCCCAGAAACCCATATAGGCCATTTCTTTATAATGGACTACTAAATCCCCTCCAGCTTTTTGCATTTTATCTCCGCCCCAGCAACGAACGTCAGAATTAGTATCAATTGATTTGAGGGCTTGAATTAAGTTTCCTCCATGTAAATCTCCAGACCGCTCCCCTGCTATTATGTAATACTTCATAATTCTAGATTTAGCCTAAATAACCTTTCTCATACGCCATTTTCACCATATGAGAAACGTTCTTAGCTTCAAATTTTTGAAGTAATAATTTTCTATAAGAAGTAATAGTATTGGGAGAAAGGTCAAGTTTATCTGAAATTTCACCGGATGTATCTCCTTCACTGAGCAGTTGCAATATTTTTCGTTCTGTATCGGTTAATTTAACACCACCATCAGATTCTCCATATACTCTCATTTTCATGGCCATTTTTGCCATTACATCCTGAGAAAAATAGGTCTTCCCTTCCATTAATCGTTTTACAGCCGATAATATTTCTGTTTCACTAACATTTTTGAGAACATAACCGTCCACTCCAACATCTAGTGCATTTTGAATATATCCTTCTCTATCAAACATGGAAAGGATCAATATTTTAGTTTCAGGAAATTTTTTCTTAATTTCTTCAGTAGCTTCAATACCATTTAAGACAGGCATATTTAAATCCATGATGACTACATCAACAGGATTTTTAGCAAGAAAATCTAATACTTCCTTTCCATTTGAAACCGTTCCAACTATTGACAACTCCTCTTTTGCAGATAATATTGATGACATACCACTGGCTAGTATTTCGTGATCATCCGCAATCAATATTTTTATTGGGTAAGATATCTCAGTCATAATCAATATTAAAATTAAGCAATCTTAATTAGAATTGTGCAATAATAAGGATAATTGAATGATTTCAACTATCCAATAATGAATCCTTGATTATAAGTAAAATAAGAATTGTAAAAAGTAGAATTTAAACCGCCTGTGTTCCAACTCTCGTGATGTTATCATTAACATTATCACTTTCAACTAATCCATCACGCATTCTGATAATTCTATGAGCGTATTGAGCAATATCATCCTCATGCGTTACCATCACAATTGTGTTGCCCTGATCATGTAATAATTGAAATAATTCCATGATTTCATAAGATGTTTTGGTATCTAAGTTTCCTGTTGGTTCATCTGCAAGAATGATACTAGGATTGTTTACAAGGGCTCTTGCAATAGCTACACGCTGTCTCTGACCACCCGATAACTCATTGGGTTTGTGATACGCTCTTTCAGCTAAGCCAACACTTCCTAAAACCTCTAATGCTCTTTCTTCTCTTTCAGACTTGCTATAACCCGCATATACTAAAGGCAGCGCTACATTTTCTAATGATGATTGTCTTGGTAATAAATTAAAAGTTTGAAAAACAAAGCCGATTTCCTTATTCCGAATTTCTGCTAAATCATTTTCGGAAGTTTCACTTACATCTTGACCTGCCAATTCATATTTTCCTCTTGTAGGAGTATCTAAGCAGCCAATGATATTCATTAGTGTAGATTTTCCTGATCCGGAAGGTCCCATGAATGCCACATATTCTCCCTTTTCGATATTGATAGATACAGATTTTAAAGCCTCCACAGTTTCAGTCCCCATTCTGTAGATCTTTGCAATATCTTGTGTTTTTATAACGGCTTGTCCCATTTATTTTAAATTAATTGATAGTTATTTAGTGAAATTTATGACAGAAGCATCAATTCCTCAAATTAAATTTGATGAACGGAATTTTACCACGGCATTTGTTCCATTTTATTTTTAATTGAATCGTATTGAGAAGAAAAATTCTCCCATTCGTCAGTACTTAACATGGTTGCTAGTTCTTCATAAGAATCTTCAGCATAAGAACTCAAATTTAATTGAAGTGCTTGTAAAGCATATAATTTTAAAATATTACTATTCCCTGAATTCAAACGGCTAGCTTCTACTAAAATTTCATAAGCTTTTTCTAATTTCTCCTGTTTATTAAAATACTTAGTACTCAAAATAACTGCGGACTCAAAAAATGCATTCTCATGTCCTAGCTTATTCATCACTTTATCTAATGATTTTCTATCATTAGTATTTTTCAATTTATAAGCTTCCCACACTAATTTATAGTTATAAGGATAAACTTGTAATTTAGACTCCTTTACTTGATTAACCAAACTCTCATCATCAGTAAAAGTAACTAAAAGTGCGATTAAGTTATTTTTATATATCGATAAGCCTTCTTCACTAATTGGTATATTCAAATTCTGCAATATATCCTTAGCTTGCTTGAATCGAGCATTTTTGATATGAGATTCAGCTTCATTTAAACGTAATAAGGATAAGAATGGAGAATTAGTTAAGCTATTTTTAATTGAATCAATTGATTCTTGTTGTAATGAAGTATTAGTTTTCAACCACAAGTATTTAAAACTGTCAGGTAATTGGTCTACATTTCCCAATAGCATTTGATAAAGTGGATCATTATCTAATAAATCATCAGAAATAGACTCCGCATTTACTTGTTTTTGATACAATTGAGCCGCTTCAAATAGTTGTTGATTCAAAATTAAAGCTATTGTTCTATACGTATTGGCTTTACTCATTTTTAAATCTGCTGCTTTAGCAAAATGATTTTCTGCTTCACTGTAAGCCTTTTGATCTAAATACCATAATCCATGAAGTAAATAATAAAAGCCGGCATCGGCAATGTTTTCATTTTCTAGTTCATAAATGTAACTATAAGCATCATTTATTTGACCAGAATAATTTAAACGAGCTGAGGAAACATATTTTAAAGATTTTGCGAAATCCTTATTCTCAGCTTTACTAATCAACCAGTTGATTGAATCAGAACTGAATGGTTTATTTTCGATCGTTTTATTTAAGGATTGATTAAAAATTAAAGAAAAATCATTGTAAGTTAAAACTTCAGGCATATCAGAAGCTGAAAGTACAACAGTGTCAATATACTTTCGCTTTCTATTTGCTAAAGCAAAGTAATTAGCCTTATACGGGACACTTTTTTCATTTAAAATACCAGTTTCAGGTAAATCTTCGTCAATACCTTTTTTAGTGAATAAAGCCAATCTATTTACACTAGACACTTCTTCAATTTCACTATCTGAGGCAGCTCTATTTGCTGCATCAAAATAAATAAAGGAGGAGTCGGTTTTATTAAGACGTTCGTAAACTAAGCCTCTCATGTTATGCAAATATGCATTATCAGGAAAGTCTTTTTGAGCCTCTTCTAACGTAAATAAGGACTCGAATATTAAATTTGCATTTAACTGCGCTTGCACTTTATTCAAATAAGCTTGAACACTCGGTCTTTTATAATTTGCTTGTGAAAAATAAGATGATGCTTCCGCCCAGTTTTTCTTCTCATATTCACTTTTACCTATCTCAAAGTTATGCTTGTGAGAAGTTACCGCATATTGTCTCGCAATTTTATAAGTAGTGAGAGCTTTCTCCTCCTCTCCTATGTATTCATAATAATCTGCAAGGCCATTATAATATCCTGATATTGCCTGATAGTAAGGTAAATAAGAAACTCTTAAAATTAACACTGCAACAATTCCAAAACCAACCGCTCTAACCAAATTGTAAGGAATATTAACTGGTCTGAATACTACAGGATATATTCCTAATCCAGAATTTAGTAATGCTACAAAATTATAGAGGACATAAAAGAAAAATAAAACGCCAAATCCAATATGAGAGAAGATGATCATATCTTCAAAAGTATCAATCAAGGGATCATTTCCAGTTCTAAAAATCCAGATCAAGACAGCAAAAGCCATAATTCCCATGGCTAAATACACATATCCACCTAGTGGCCTGAATATTAATTGCTTTTCAATTAATTCGCTTCTTTTTCTAAATCCCCAAATCCCTAGTATTGCAGATATTCCTAGAAGTACGAACTCATCCAAATAAATAATTTCAATACTGAGCAAGCCATCATTTTTAGCAAATGTTAAGCCTACATAAATTAAATAGAGCATTGAAATGATGATGAAGTGCACTAAATTTGAACTACCATCTCGATTCTTCTTTGCTGCCAACAAGTAAAGAATATGTAGAATTATATCATAAGCTACATTGAAAATAAAAATGATAGCAAGTATCACAGGAACTATAATACCATGGTGAGTAATAAATACTATTGGTGCTTCTACGGTTGAAGCTGTATTAATCAAAATCAATATTGCAGTTAATAAAACTGCAAAAAATAACCATCTTTTAAATAAACTAGCTTCTTCATTAAAAGCATGAAAGTAATAACCCACTGCTAAAATCAGAGTTACAAAAACGAAAGTAAATAACTGATTTTCAAAACCAAACAATCCGAGGAATTGTATTTTCAGTGTGATAATCCATATCACAAAAACTGATTGAAGAATAATAAACCACCATCTGCTTAGGTATGTTGAAGCGGTCATTAGGATAGAAAAAGCTAAAAATATTATAGCTGTTAATAAATAGGTATCTGATACTTGAAAGCCATTTCCTAATGATAAAAAAGATTGAAATACTATATAACTTCTGGCTGGAACCGCTAAGTCAAATACAAAGTTATGTACGTTTTGTAATGACAATTCTATACTTTGAGTCTTTCTTACCACTTCTTTAGGAAAAGCTATATCATAGCTATTCACCTGAGAGTAAAAACTAAAAGCCATTGTAATGACAAAAAGAAAAAGGAGCACCTGATAAATGCTCCTGTATTTATTTCTCCAGTTTTTCCAAAAATTAATATTATTCATAAGGTAATTATTCAATTACTTTTGGTACTCTAATATAGTTAGCATCCTTTTTAGGAGCATTTTTTAATCCCTGTTCATGAGAAAGTTGATTTTTTACTTCATCATCTCTCATTTGATTAACTTCAAATGACATAGAATCTAATGGTTCCACATTATCCGTATCTAACTCTTGAAGTTTCTCTACAAAAGAAAGCATATTATTCATGTCAGCAAGCATTTTATCCTTTGAATCTTCCTCAAATTCTAATCTCGCTAAATGTGCTATTTTCTCTAATGTTTCTTTATTGATACTCATACTCAATTTGAGTTTTTAATTCCTCAGAAATAATATCAAAAACCTTTTCTTTTAACGCTGGTACATCCTCCATATTGAGCCCCTCGGTAGAAATTGGTTCATGATAAACCATCCTCATTTTTCTTCTTGAAATCAATGGAATTTTTTCGTCTGGTAAAATTATCCAATTATCTGGAAGCGTCACAGGTACAATTGGAATTTGTTTTATAATTGCTGCTCTAAACGCGCCATCTTTAAATCGAGCCATTTCAGGAATTTTCCTTGACAAAATCCCACCTTCAGGAAACATCACTAAGGATCGATCCTCTCCCATTTTTTTTAATGCTAATTGAAATGCTTTGTAGGAATGCGTTTTACTTGCCCTATTTACCGTAACATGCAGCTTCTTAAACATATAACCGAATAAAGGTATTTTAGCTAAAGAACTTTTGCCTACATACACTACTGATTGAGGGGCAAAACCAAAGCTTACAATATCCAATAATGAAAAATGATTTGCACAATATACATATTGCTGCTTTACATCAATATATTCTTTTCCCTTAAATTCTTTTTTAATCCCTACTAAAAACAATGCGATATTCGCCCAAATTCTATTGACAACGATACAATGACGATGCCAATTTTTATTGAAAATTATAATCAAATAAAAAGGAAATAAGATTATGAATAATCCTACAAAAACAATTGCACACCAAAAAGTGTATATTTTCTTGAAAAAGTTTCGCATGCGTAAAGGCTAAAATTAGCAAATGACAAAAGAACTAAAAAATCAGGAAATATCCATTGGCTGGGATGTTGGTGGTTGGAGTGGAAAAAATCATGGACTTTGTATTTTAGAAACATTTAATGGTGAATTAAGGCTTACTATGGCTGAAAAACTCACTATTTATGCAATAAAAGAAGAAATTGAAAAAATTATAGCAGAAAAATCGGATACACATAAAATTACACTAGGAATTGATGCTCCCCTACAGTTTCCAAAATTATTTCAAGAGATTATAAAAAGTAATCCCATTAATATTTTTCAATCTAATCCAACTCAAAAGGAAAATCCTATTGCTTGGAGGCAAACTGACTTATTTATTAAAAAAGAATTTGGGAAAACTCCATTAAGTCCATCCTTTAGTTTTTTAACTAGCAATGCTACCGTTGCCATTACCCTATTAGGTGAATTAAAATCAAAAGGAATAGATTTATCTATTTTGCCCTTTGATAAAATCAGCTCTATAAATGCAATTGAGGTTTATCCAGGACTATTGAAGAGCAAAAAGATCAAAAGTAGTTTAGCATTTAATGTTTATCAGAAGATTTTAAGGGAAAGCCAGTTTCAAAATATAGAAGGGTTTGAATATTATTTTGGTGAGGCTAAAGTAAAAACAGATGTTGCAGACGCGGTAATATGTGCCTTGTACGGATTGGGTTTAAATGGCCATATAAAATCCATTCCTAATCTTGAAACAACCATTCCTTCTAAATACCTTGATATCTGCAAAAATGAAGGTTGGATTTATCATCCAGTTATTTCTTGATTAAATTTATGTGCTAATAAACGGGTTTTATTATTAAACCTAACAAATAAAATTATAGCCGTTACACTAAGTCCAATTAATAAACCATACCAAATTCCTTTTTCCTGAAAATCAAAAACAAAAGCTAATAAGTAACCTGAAGGGAGTCCAATCACCCAATACGCCATAAAGGTAACAGCAGTAGGTAATTTAACATCCCCCATACCTCTTAATGCGCCCAAACCCACTACCTGAATACCATCAGATAGTTGAAACAAAGCAGCTATGATTAACAATGATGAGGCGATTTGAATTACACTTTGATCTGAAGTATATAGAAAAGGCAGTAAATCATTCATGCTCATAAAAAGAATTCCAGTAAAACTCATGAAAATTATAGCCATCAAAAAACAGGTGAAAGCAGCAATTCTCAAGGTAGGAATATCTCTTTGTCCTAATTGATTGCCAACTCTTACCGTTGCTGCTGCTGAAATTCCCGTTGCCATCATATAACTTATAGAAGCTAAATTCATTGCTACTTGATGAGCAGCCAATGGTGTGGCTCCCATCCAGCCAATCATAACAGCAGCTGAAGCAAATGCACCTACTTCAAATATATACTGAAAACCAGTTGGGACACCAAGATTTAACAATTGTTTGAATGATTTTTTATTCCAAACTGTAACTTTAAAATGTGTCCAATACTTTTTAAATTGATGGAAATATAAAACAAATATAATCATTCCAATTGCCATCAAAACTCTTGATATTAAGGTAGCCCAACCAGCTCCTACCAATCCTAATGGTTCAAACCCAATTTTCCCAAATATTAAAATATAATTTAAAATGATATTAATGACATTTGCGGACAAAGTAATATACATAGCCTGCTTTGTCATAGATAAGCCTTCTGCAAATTGCTTAAAGGTTTGAAAAATCATAAAAGGAAGCAAAGAAAATCCTATTATGGCAAGATAGGGCTTAGCCAATATAATAACCTCTTTAGGCTGATTAAGAATATCTAATATATAGCCTCCAAATAATAATAAAATGAAAAGAAGTAATCCAAATATAAAATTGATCACGAAACTGTGCTTTAAAAACCGCATTGAAGCCCTATGGTTTCCTTCTCCGTCTGCTTGAGCTACCAAAGGTGTTAATCCAAAAGAAACGCCAATTCCAAACATCATCGTAACACTAAAAACTGCATTCGCTATTGATACCGCTGCTAGCTCATTTGTACCTACTCTCCCAACCATAACAGAATCAGCCGCTCCTACTAAAACATGGCCCAATTGGCTCAAAACAACAGGATAGGCTAATAAATAGTTGCGCTTGAAGTGTTCTTTAAAATCTCGAGCTTTCATTCAATTCAATTTGGAACGCAAAACTAAGCATATAAAACTGTATTTAAGGAAGAAAATAAAGAGGAATCCATAATATTTTTATTATCTTTATCTTATATTTTTTTGTAATAATTCAATTACTATGCGCTCATTAAGTATATTTCTAAGCTTTATATTTTTTACTATTCTGGTTTCCTCAATTCAGATTAATTGTAGCCTAGGTCAAAGTGTAAAAAAGTATAATAAATACATAGAAAAAGCAGCAAAAAGCTTTGAAAAAGGTAAGTATGAAAAAGCACTCAGCCTTTCAAAAAAGCTTGAGCAGAAAAGCACAGAGAAATTCGGCAATCAAAATCAATTTATAGCGGTAGCTAAACTTAAACAAGCAAAATACAATTGGGCCTTAGGTCAATTTACTAACTATTATAAGCTAAATGATGAAGCCATTGAAATCAGCAAAGCAGCAAATGGTGACAAATCTATTAGCCATGGAATCAATTTGATTGATGCTTCACAAAATATGGTGAATTATGGTAATTATGTTTTAGCCTATGATTACTTGATTCAAGCAATTGAAATATTTGAAAAATCACCTGAAGCTGGAGAAGCTTATATGAGTGATTTAAAACTCAGAAAAGCAGAAATATTAACAGCAATTGGACAATACAATCAAGCATTGAAATTAATTAATCAGGAAGAGCCCTTTTATTTACAAAGAACCTTAAATAAAGATGGTAATGTTGATAAGGATGAATTAGAAAGACGGTATCAAGATGCTGCAAGGCTTATCACTTTAAAAAGTAACGTTTTAAGACATAAGGGAGAAATCAGACGAGCTGATTCTGCTTTTTCTGTTGGTGAGAACTGGATAAAAGATAAGCTCAATAGAAGAAATAAATATTTTGCAGAACACCTTTATCTGTTTGCAGAATTCTTAGAAGAAAATGGAACTAGAGAATTACCATTTAGCTACTATAGTGATGCTTACGTTTTTTCTATCTCCTCAAATGGAGATCACCATCCTCAAACCTTAAAATATTTAGAAAAGTTAATTATAAACACAATTAATGAAGATAACATCAATAGAGCATTAGCTTACTATAAAGATTTAGATAAAATATTAAAATTAAATTTTGAAAAAAGCAGTTCTCATTTTGTAAAGCTTGCTTCCATCTCATTTATATCTGATCTTAAAAAAGGGAAAATAGAAAAAGTTGAAAAAGCAGCTCAAAAGCTTACTGAAGATAAAAATTTACTTCCCTCTGATCATCCGATTAATATAGACTTGCTATATACTTTGAAAGATGTGGCAAGTGCCAAGAATCAATATCAAAATGCCCAACAGTATCTAAAAGAAATTGTAAAATTAAAATCACAATTATACGGAGATACAAGTATAAACACTGCATTAAGTAGAATTGACTTAGCTCATCATTTATTAGACTATAGTGATAATTTTGAAGAGGCAGTTGGGATTTATGAAAAAGAATTTTTCGGAAAAGTAGAGAATGAAATCACATCTAAACATTATAAATATGTTCCACTCTTGAATCACCTTGCTTCAGCATATCAAATTGATGATGATTATGAAAAAGCTTCAAAAATGTTGGATGAAGCGCTTTTGGTGACAAGAGAAAAATATGATAATCAAGATATAGATTTTGGAAAAGAATTGAACCTGATTGCAGACCTTCAAATAAAAATTGGAGAGTATGAAAAAGCAGGTGAAAATATAAATGAATCACTAAAAATTTTAGAAAACTTCAATAGTGATTTTAATATAGTACATTATATAATGGCGCTAGAAACCTATGCGAAATTAATGTCTATAAAAGGTTTCTTTGATGAATCAGAAGAGGCTTTAGAACTTTCCCAAAAATTATATTCAAAGTCAGTCCCTAGTCCGGAATATAATCCTTTGACTTCTTCATTAGAATTAGCTTCTGTTTATATGCAAGTTGGTAAATATTCAGAAACTGAAGAGATTTTAACTCCAGCTTTAAAGAATTATGTAACGCTTTATGGAAAAGACAGCAGAAAACTAATACTCCCTTTGACTGATTTTGGTAGACTGGAGCTCATTAAAGGAAACTATACCAAAACCGAAGAATTAGCGAGAAGAGCCTTAGAAATATCTGAGAAGATTTTCGGAATAGAATCTACTAAAAATGCACCTGCTGTATTATTGTTGGGTGAGTTATACGAAACATTAGGTGATTTCGACAAATCTGAAGAATACTATAGTAGAGCTATTACTATTTTAGAAAAACAGTTTGGAAGAGATCATGTGGATGTAGCAACAACTATTTCAAAATTGGCAATCGTAATGTTTTATGAAGGAGGCGAAGAAAATGATGATGAAATCCAAAAGCTACTATTTGAAGCGAAAGAAATTATTGGAAAAAGATTTTCAACAAAAAGCCCTCTTTATGCTGATTTATTAAAAGACATGGCTCGTTTCTTCATATCCGAAAATAAGCTAGATGAAGCCCTAGATTATTTAGCTCAATCCGAAGAAATATGGATTGAAAAGGCAGGAAGAAGAAATAACATTAAAGCAGCAGATATACACATTTTAAGAGGTGATATATATTATAAACAAAGAAAATGGAGAGAAGCTGAAAATGAGTATGAAGAAAGCCAAAAAGTAAATGAAAAATTCTTTAACGATAAGCACCCAGAATATGTAAAAGCTACTTCAAGATTGAGTAAGGTTTACTTTATGAACGGTGATGAAAGAAAAGCAAAGCAATACATTGATGAGGTAATGTTTAATTACAATCGATTTATTAAAGAATATTTCCCTGCCTTAAGTGAAAGAGAGAAGACAAAATATTGGAATACTATTAAAAATGACTACAACTACTTTAATACCATTGCTTTAAAATTTTATGATCGCTATCCAGAAATGATTGAATCAGTGTATAACAATGCACTTAAAACAAAAGGATTATTGTTGAGCAGTTCTATAAAGATGCGAGAAAGAATTCTTAATAGTAATGATTCCACTCTTAAACAGCAATATTTTAATTGGTTAGATAAGAAAGAACTTCTATCTAATGCCATTTCTATGAGTTCGGAACAACTGGATAATGAAGGTATAAATGTAGGACAGCTATCAAGAGAAGTAGAATTAATTGAAAAATCATTAAGTCAGCAGTCGGATTTATTCAGTGAAGGTATAACGCAAGAAGATCTTGATTGGAAAAAGATTAGACAGACTTTACAGCCTAATGAAGTAGCAATTGAAATGGTAAGATTTAGATATTTCGACCATTATGTTACCGATTCTGTTGTTTATCTTATGTTAATTCTAAAAAATGACACAGAAAGTAAGCCTGAATATGTAGTGATGGAAAATGGAAATGATATGGAGTCCAAATTTTTCAACAACTACAGAAATGCTATTAAATACAGAGTAAAGGATAGCTTCTCGTACCGTAATTTTTGGGAACCAATTGAACAAAAAATAGGGGAAAATAAAACAATTTATATTTCAGCTGATGGTGTTTATAATCAAATAAACCTAGAAGCTATTCCTCTTCAAAATAATCAATACTTGATTGATAAAGCTAACATAGTACTACTTAGCAATACCAAAGATTTGTACCTAAAAAAGTCTGAAAAAGAAAATAATCAAGAACAAAAATCAGCTCTCTTATTTGGTGATCCAAAGTTTTATATAGCCTCTAGAAATGACTACATAAGTGAATTTAGATCTGGAGCTACTCAAATAAGTGATTTACCGGGAACCCAAAAAGAAATTAATGCGCTTACAGAATTATTCCAGAAAAATGGATGGAAAACCTCAAGATATACTAAAACAGAAGCTGCAGAAGAAACAGTAAAAAATACCAAAAGCCCAAATGTATTTCATATTGCAACCCATGGATTTTTCACTGAAAAAGAAGATCGAAATCCGGATAATAGTTTTGAAAATAATCAAATGAATCAAAACCCGTTACTTAATACAGGTTTAATGCTTAAAGGTTCTGGAGATTTATTAGCTAAAACAAGATATAACTATAATTTAGAACCCGGGATTTTAACGGCTTATGAAGCCATGAATCTTAATTTTGATAAAACGGATTTAGTCGTTTTGTCGGCTTGTGAAACAGGGCTTGGTGAGGTACACGGAGGCGAAGGAGTATATGGATTACAAAGATCCTTCTTAGTAGCAGGAGCTGAAACTCTTATCATGAGTTTATTCAAAGTTTCAGATGAAGCCACACAAAAACTGATGGTTTCATTTTATGAAAAATGGCTAGAAACTGGTGATAAAAGAAATGCTTTTATTGATGCTAAAAAGGAAATCCGTAATGAATACAAAGACCCAATCTACTGGGGTGCATTCGTTATGATTGGGTTATAAGTAAGTGATTAATCCTTATTGTATTTCTTCCAATCACGAATAAAATCAGTCCAGGTCATAGGATTTAAGAAATTATTAGGAGGAACTATGCCTGTCATTTCATAAAGGCGGGCATATCTCCATTGATCATAATAAGGACTATTCTGATCGTATTGTTTTTCTAATAAAAGATTGAGTTCTCTTTTAAAATTGTTTAATTGATATTGTTGAACATCCGTTAGTTCCTTTTTAACAATAGTATCCGTAAAATAATCTGCATCAGGTAATGGATAAACTGTTACCTCATCTAGTAATACATTTTCTCTTACCATTAATTCTATTAAAGAATACGTTTTACCCTCCAATAATTCTGGAATGATAAATGTAGACGTCTGGTATCCAACACTTCTAAAAACTATGGTATCTCCAGGAAACGCTAGAAATGAGAAATAGCCTGAGTTATCAGCAACCGTTCCAGATTTACCATCTCCCATCAGGATTGTGGTAAAAGGTATTGCTTCCATATTTTCAGCATCTAAAACGACTCCAGTAATATTAATTGGGTCATCCTTTTGAGCAGATGCGCCAAAAATAAACAGAAAAAAAATGACAGCTAAAAAAAGACTATTTCTCATAAAATTAAAAATTAATGATCCCAGTTATATTTATCTAAGGTTTCTAAACAAGCATTTAGTAATTGAACGGAATCCATAATATCTTGTTTATGGGCCATTTCAATTACTTGATGTAAATTACGAGTGGGAATAGAGATCGCTCCTGCAATCGCTCCATTTTTACCCATTCTTTGCAATCCAGCGGTATCTGTCCCACCTGCAGTTAAAATTTCAGGTTGCCATTTAATGCTATTTCTATCCGCTGTTTGTTTCATGAATTCTACCATTCTGTAATCACAAATGGTCATGGCATCTAAAACTTTTATAGCGGTACCCTCTCCTAGAGAGGTAACTTTTTCGTGTGATTGAGCACCTGGTAAATCAAAAGCAATAGTAGTATCTAAAGCAATACCAAAATCAGGATTGATTTTATGCGAAGCTACATTAGCACCTCTCAATCCTACTTCCTCTTGAACTGTAAATACCGCATAAACATCATACGGGTGGTCTTTCAAGGTTTTTAATGCTTCAATTAATACAAATACTGAAACGCGGTTATCAATTGATTTACAGTTTACACAATCCCCCATTTCAATCAACTCACGTTCTCTGGTTACAGTATCTCCTACTGACACTATTTTCTCAACCTCCTCTTTCTTCATCCCTAAATCAATAAAGTAATCTGTAGTTTTAGACACTTTATTTCGTTCTTCTGGAGTCATTACGTGAATAGGTTTGGATCCCATAACCCCAATTACATCCTTCTTACCATGAACAATTACTCTTTGTGCAGTCAAAGTTTTAGGATCGAAGCCTCCTAAAGTAGTAAACCTCAAAAAGCCATTATCATCAATATGGGTAACCATAAAGCCAATTTCATCCATATGGGCAGCTACCATCACTTTTTTGCCTTCAGGATTGGTAGATGCCTTTTTTATTGCATGCACATTACCCATATTGTCGACCTCCACTTCATCAACCAATGGTTTTACTTGCTCAATTACAAGTTCTCTGATTCTTTTTTCATGACCCGGGGCTCCAGGAGTCTCACATATTTTGGATAATAACTCTATATCTAAATTCTGCATTTTTATAATTTTTATTTCTCAAAATTAATTGAAATATACTGCTATAAAATAATTTAAAATGAAAAGAATTGTTTGAAGGATTAAAATATGGGCACAAAAAAAGCCGATTGAACAACAATCAGCTTTAAATTCAGAATTTATAAATTATTTAAAATTATACTCTTCTGACACCAATGGCATTTAAGCCTTTTTTTCCATCAGTAGTTTCGAAAGTAACTTTATCGTTTTTCTCGATATCGTCCTCTAAACCACTTACGTGAACGAAGATTTCGTTCTCTGTTTCGTCTTCAATGATAAATCCAAAACCTTTGTCTTCATTGAAGAACTTTACTGTTCCAGTACTCATAAATAAATTGTTAGTAATTAAAATTTGAGGCAATATACATTTTTTGATCTGTATCGTTACTATTGTAGCATATTTATTTTATATGAAAAAATTGTTAATAGTTAGACATGCTAAGTCAAGCTGGGATAATCCTTCCTTAAATGATTATGACAGACCTTTGAATGATAGAGGAAAAAGAGATGCCCCTAAAATGAGTTTTTGGTTATCGAAAAAAGCTAATGTTGACTTGATTCTATCGAGTGGTGCAAGAAGAGCTTTGGATACAGCAAAGGCATTTCAAGCAACGCTTCATAGCCCATTAGAAATAGATGATAAATTATATCATGCTAGCTCTAAACAGCTTCTTTCAATTATTAAAAGTGTTGATGATGAAATTAATTCTTTAATGATAGTGAGTCACAATCCCGGAATAAATGATTTGGTGCATTATTTAAATTCGGGATTTCAAGAGAATGTGCCAACTTGTGGAATCTTACATTTTGACTTTGAAGTAAAAAAATGGAGTGCCACATCTAATAAAAATGCCACACTCCAATTTTTTCAATATCCTAAGAATTTATAATTACTTCACTTCAAAAGCTTGCTCATAGGATTCTTTAGCCATTGATATCTTAAACTTATATTTTCCTTTTCCAATAAAGCTATTATTCAATTTACAATCCCATGTATATGAATTAAAGCCTTTCTGAGAGGTCTCAGTCCATGAATGAATAGAATTCCCTTCTTCATTAATTAATTCAAATTTTACAGCCGCTTCTTTAGAAGAATTATTATATAATGGTAATTCTAAACTTGGAACATATTCTTTAGAATAAGGATGTGTTTTCTCACCCCATCTTTCGCTGTAACGAATATTATCTAAATCAAATGTTATTAATTCTTGTGAATCAGATTTTTCAGCAATTTTTTGAATCGGCTTTACATCCAACACATACATACTTCTTCCATGAGTGGCCACGACCAATTCAAGATCTCTTGGGTGAACAATTAAATCGTAAGTAGCAACGTTAGGAATTGCTCCCATATGCATCCAGTTTTCTCCATCATTAATACTGGTATATAAACCATGATCAGTTCCTATATATAACAAACCTGCAACTTTCGGATCTTCGTATATCACATTAACTGATTCTTCGGGTAAATCGCCACTAATTGACTTCCAGTTTTCTCCAAAATCTGTGCTTTTATACACATAATTCTGGAAATTATCATTACGATATGCCGTTAAAGACAGGTAAACGGTACCTAAATCATGTTGAGATGGATGAATACTTGAAACCCATAAATCATCAGGAATTCCATTATTTAGCTTTTTAATACTTTGTCCTTCTTTTAATAACCAGACGTTACCATCATCAGTACCAAAATATAATGTACCAAAATCTAATGGTGATTCAGCAATTTCAGTAACCGTTGCAAAAGGAACATTTCCTTCTTTCGGACCATTGGTTAAATCGTTTGTAATGGCTGACCAGCTATCACCTTGATTTAAACTTCTATACACTTTCTGAGCTCCTATGTAGATAATGTCTGGATTATGATGACTCATTACAACTGGCGTTCTCCAATTAAATCGCAATCTATCTTCTCCTATATTATGCTTTGGAGTTATATACTTTCTATCACCAGTAGATCTATTAATTCTGTAGTAATTACCAAATTGGAATCCGACATATACAAGATCTGAATTTCTAGGATCAGCTGAAACGTACATACCGTCTCCACCAAAAAGTCTCTCCCATTGACCTCTTTCATTAGGAATAGTTCGGGAACTACCTACCATAGTTCCATTATCTTGAAGACCACCATAAATATTGTATGGTTTTTCCATATCCACATTCACAGTATAAAATTGCCCAACAGACATACTATTTTTATGATCCCAGGTAGCTCCGCCATCATATGAAATATATAACCCTCCATCATTTCCTAATATGATGTGATCATCATCCACAGGATTAATCCACATAGCATGATGATCAGCATGAACATCTCCTATAGTATCGGTTCTATTAAATGTTTTACCACCATCTCTAGAAACTACTAACGGAACACCTAATGCATAAATCGTTTCTGGATTTTCGGTGGCTACACGAATTTCACCGAAATAATAACCATAGGTATAATAAACACCTGATAAATCATAATCATGGGTCTTCTGCCATGTTTTTCCCTGATCTACCGATTTATACACTACGGCACCTTTCACATCAGTATCAAACAAAGCTGCATTTGCATCGCCTAAGTAATCACTTAATGCTTTAGGTTGATAAACACCTTTTTCAACATCATTCTTAACATTAACAGCAGTATATCTTTTAGGGAAATTATTGCTATCTAAGAACTCATCTAAAGCTTTATTATCTAATTTTAAAAAATCCTTAACAGACATTTCCAAAAAGTCTGCTTGAGTTAAACCTTCTTCACCAGATTTTTTTTCCCTTTTTTCTTCTTTTTGATAATCCATTAAGGCATACATGATATCAGGATTAGACAGAGAAATATCTAAACCAATTCTACCAGTAAACTCATTATCATCAATCCCATTCATTGAAAGTGTCCAATTATCACCTCCATCAGTAGACATATAAACACCTGAACCTTCACCATTGCCTTCAAAATCCCAAGCATATCTTTTTCTTTGCCACATACTCGCCCAAAGCATATCAGAATTTTCAGGATGAATAATTAAGTCTATAGCTCCCGTCTTTTCATCTACATAAAGTACTTTATTCCAGTTTTCACCACCATCTGTAGTTTTAAAAACTCCTCTCTCCTCATTATCTGAATACAAACCTCCCATTGCAGCTACCCATACTGTATTTGGGTCTTTAGGATGTACAATTATTCTTCCGATATGCTGACTCGCAGGCAAACCTATAAATTCCCAACTCTCTCCTTTGTTTGTTGATTTATAGATTCCAGAACCTGCATAACTACTTCTACTAGAGTTATTCTCACCTGTACCTACATATATAATATTCTCATTCGAAGGGGCCAATGCAATATCTCCAATAGTTAAGGCCCCTACATTATCGAAAATCGACTTAAAACTTATTCCATTATTTTCAGTATGATACAAACCTCCTGATGCATAAGCGATATAAAATTCTTTTATATTTTCATGATTAACCGCAATATCTACAATTCTTGCTCCTTGAATTACAGGTCCAACATTTCTAGCTGGATAATTTTTTAAAAGTGAGTTATTCGCTAACTGTTTTCTGTTTTCAATACCTTTCAAAATAGAAGATGCTTCTGTTGGCTGAACTTGAGCCCAAGAAAGATATGAAACCATCAATAGGATGATAGAAGTGAATATTCGTTTCATAGTTTTAGTTTTAGTATGAACCGAATATCGAATATTAAAAGGAGAAAATTAAATTAAAATATATAATCGGATAAAAAACTGGATAATATGTGTTTTCAAATACTATGTATATAAATTATAAACATAATTATTCGGACTTTTTGAAATAAACTCTGACTTGAGGTTGGTTCCTATCTTCTCGCTGCTTTTCGTACCAAATAGTATTATTTGCAATATTGAAACTTATAAAAGAGTTTTGCTTAGTCTTTTGATCGAAGAAATCTAATTTAGTTAGAGAACTATTTGCTTTCCAAAAGCCAACATTTTGATCCCCTTTTTCATTCCCATTATAAAATCTACCATCATCTGCGAGCAAAATCCACCGGTTAGGAAAAGCATATTTATCCGTATTGTTATAACCGTTCACAGTTACTTTATCAATAATCCACTTCCCAACAAGAGCCTCCTCTTGCATAATTTCAAGTTTTGGCAACTCCTTTTTACGCTTTAACTCAATTTGGAAATGATTATGCTTATCATTTAAAAAAACTAAATTATCAGCAGCTTTTACTTTCCATGTCTTAGTGTCATCAAATGGTGTCCCTTGCATCATAACCAATTCATTTTTATCAGGATGAATCAACCAACTCTTCTCACTTGCAGTATCTAATAAACCAATCTGATATGTTCCTTCTTCTTCGAAAACCAGATACCTTGTATTTTCATCTAAATAGTCACTTGTCATGTTATGCCCATTAGCTTTCACTGAAGCTATATACCAATTACCAAATAACATTTCTGGTGGGGTGGTATAATTACAGGATGTTATAAAAAAGATTATAAGTAATAAAGGAATCAGTTTTAAGGAACGCATTCAATATTTTTTTATCACTACAAATTATAAATTTAAAATGTTTCCGTTCAACTTAAAATAATTTCAGGAAAAATCAGATTTTGAGCATCATTTGAAATTTAACTTCAGACTTTGTATTTCCATTTATTTCCTCATTTCCTGAACCGATAGAATCCAGATCTAAATATCGAAACTGAGAATATCTAGCCCACAGCTGTAGATTTTTAGAAAATTTATATTGAGCTAATACGTAATTTCTAGTACCAGTATTTTGATATGCTGGAATTGAAAACGCATATAAAACATCTTTCTCATAAACATATTGCCTATTTTCATAATCATCCGTATCGAAAATAGAATAGCGTGTACTCAATCTGAAATTACCCAAATCAAAATTAATATCTTGAATTATAGCCATTCCATTTGTGTAAGATTCCTCAATTAAATACTCTGAAAACTGAGCTCTCATTTTAAAAGAAATAATACTTTTAGGCCTGAGATCTAAATTCACTATATAATTTCTTTTTTGACCATTTGCCAATCCATAAAGATTTGACTCATCTAAAGTTTCTACATTTCTCTCTTTATTTTCGATGCGAAATTGTGAATAGAAATTAATTTGTCTGTTGAATTTATAATTAAATCTAATCAATGATTCATTCCCTTTCGAAGGAGCATCTGCACGAAATTTTAACCATGGAAAAATAAATTGATCATGGTATGCTGATATACTTAACTTTCTAAACGGCTGGTATTCAAGCCCCCAATAAACTCCCTTTTCATTTATATTCCTGGTATTCTCACCAAATGCATTTCCATAAAATGAATGAAAATCTTTTTGATAATGCCTAAGAACAATACTAGTTTGCACATTAGATGCAAGAGAAGCTATAAAACCACCAACACTACCAATTCCCTTTGATGAACTCATGGCTGATTCTCCAAAAAAATGAAAATTTCGCCAATAGTAATTTACAAATAAGCCATAATTAGAGTTTTGATCTCCACTAAATTCAAATTGATTGTATTTAGTGTTTTGACGAAAATAGGGCCTATCATAAATAGTTTGAATAAAATTTAAACCCACATTTAATTTTTGATCTGTAGTTGTGAAAAGTAGATTTCCACCAAAATTCTGCGCATTGATAGCATTCTTTGCTTCCAATTCTGAATTTGTTCTATGAAACCCATTTAATCTTATGGATGAAAAATATTCTTCTTGGCTTAGTGCCGAATCTATTTCGGTGCTGGCATCTATTGAATTATAACTGTAAAATGAAGTGAAATCTAAATTACTATGAATTGAGTAGGTAGCAGCTATTCCTCTAAAAAAATTGGTTTCCAAAACAGAAGTGTAAGGCAAGGCCCCTAAATTACTTCTTCTGGCAGTAGCTACTGTTTGGCTACCTTTTCCTACAGAAAAACCTGCACCAAAAAGTAAAGACTGACCTAATTGCAATTGATAATCACCTAAAATTATATTTTTCAATTTCCCAATATTTTCTAATTGGGCATGAAAAGACCAATAATCCATACCATATTGGCTCTGGCCTGGATTCCATGACAATTTTTCTCCTGCATCCTTCTCGGCAGTAAACCCAAAGCTAAAATCATCATTATGACTTATCCTAAAGCGCGTATAAACTCTATTGGGGCTACCTAAATATGGATTATCTGTTTCAATATCATACCCAGCCTTAGGCTCTATTACCCTATCTGACCGAATAATCAAATAATTATTTTCTTCCTCTAATATTCTTCTCAATAAATATCTATTATCTGATTGTAAACCGTCATCAATAATACTTATAAAGGGTAAGATTGATTTTATGGTTTGCAAATCAAATTCAGGGACAGCTTGCAGTTCATAAATAGAAAGAAAATCTCCATTTTTTGCACGATAAGCTAAAAATTCATTTATCTGAATATTACTTAATATCAATAATGATTGTAAATCTTGTCTATTAGCCTTATTTAAGTTTATGGGTGATTGATAAATTTGAAATAAAGATTCATATACATCTTCATAATTAAGCTCAGAATCCTGAATTGGAAAGTTTCTTTCAATGAAATCTTCTAAGTCAAAGTCCTGTTGTTGCGCATTAATTATGTTTATTGAAAATAATTGAATCAGAATTAAAATACTCAATATGTAATTCTTGAGTATCATCTTCTTTTTAAACTGTAATGAATTGAAATACTATGGGAAATGCCTAGCTCGGCATGATTACTTAAAGCATAATCCCAATTAATATCTATAAATTCAATTCCAAGTCCGTAAAAGGTTTGATATGATGCGCTTCTCATGCCCGCTCTTAAGTAAAACTTTTTAAGAAAATTATATTCCGCTCCTATTTTTAATTGAGTAGGAAATAATATATCTTTTTCAAGTTCCACATTGAAAAGAATGTATTCCTGTGGAGTATAAGAAACTCCCATTTTTAATAGGGTTGGAATTCTTTGTGCTGAAACTGAACCCAACTTGGATTGAGATATATTCAAAGCTTGCGCTCCTATTTTTAATTTTGGTGTAAGGCTTGCTATTCCGCCAAAATCAAATGAAAATGCATTTCTAACTCCAAAATCAAGTACACTTACTTGAAGGTAATTAACATTGAGACCGATTTTAATTATTCCAATTTCGGTTGCATAGCCCAATGTAGCTTTATGCTCATTGTAAATATCTCCACCAAATCTCATTACGTTAATAGCCGTATATCCAAATGGTAATTTACTGGTAATTCCTACAGCCATAATATTCATGGAGGGCAATGAATATTTATTTTCATAAGAAGCTCCAACTTCAATTCCACTTGTTGAGGTTATACCAGCGATATTCCTGTAGGAGGACCAATATCCTTCCATTGCTACAGTAGCATCGGCAAGACCAATCACTTTAGCTGATACGGGCGAATAAATGGATTGCGCTTGTAATTGAACGACTATAAGAAGTAAGGTTAGGCTGATAGTTAAAAACTTCATGTTTTTGAATAAGAAAACAAAAGTATTTAATTTAGATAATAAATATATAGAAATAAATTTGATTAATAATATTAAATATTGCTTTTACACAATTTTGACAATTTGTTTATTCAAATATGGAACAGCAAATTCTCAAATTGACACAAGTTATTATGATTCAGGCAAGATAAAAGCTGTTGGAGAAGCAAAAAAGGGTATTAAGGAGAATGAATGGATCTACTATTTTCCAAATGGAGAAATCAATTCTATTGAGCATTATAAATCAGGTGAGCTTCATGGTAAATTGATAAAATTTCATGAAAACGGAAATTTAAATGCCGAAGAAAATTGGGTTAATGGAGATTTAGAGGGGAAAGCTACTTACTATTATAGGAGCGGAAGAATTGAGAAGCAGGGAGAATATTTAAATAGCAACTATGATGGATTATGGGAATTTTATCATAAAAATGGAAAGCTAAGACAAGCTGGCAACTATGAGAAGGGGCTTCCTGACGGTCCATGGAAATTTTATAATGAAGACGGTCAAATCATTCAATCTGGTAGCTATACCGAAGGTAAAGAAAATGATCATTGGGTTTATTATGACAATAAGGGTCGTAAAACTTATGAAGGAAATTACGAAATGGGAGAAAAAATTGGGGATTGGTACTACTTCAATAGATTTGGGAAAAAGAAATTAGTTGATAAAAATAAAATAGATTAAATACCAGATTTTACATTAATAAAGAAGCCAGTCTCATTTAATGCATTAATTGAATATTCTAACCTTAAGACTGCATCATAAAAAGTAACCAAATCAAGCCCAGCACCATAGCTGTATATGTATCTATTTGATAATAATGGACTAACTGATATTCTACTTCTATCACTAATATTATTTTGTACATAGCCATGATCAAAAAACACTTTAAAGTAAGCTGCAAAAGGTACTTTTCTAAATTGTTTCAATGGCATAAGCCTGCCCAAATTTGCTTCAATTGAAAACAGTTCTTTTTTCAATTCAGTTTTATGCATTACGTAATGTTGACCCTGGATTACGTATAGTTCATATCCTTTTAGTAAATTATTTGAAAAGCCTAAACCCTCAAAGTTATTATAGGGTTGAAATTTAGGGTAACTAGTGTAAGCAGTAAATGACGAGGCAATATTAAAATTGTACTTCAAAGGTTTATAGTAAGCTAATAATCCTCTAAAATTTCCTTGGTCTATATCTTTAAAAATACCTAATCCAATTTTTGTGAATCTGGCATCAATAAGAAACCCTTTTAAAGGGTAATTATTCCTATCTCTAAAATCTCTTCTAAACCTATAGGATAAGCCTATATAATCTTGTTCAACATCTTGATTTTGACCCAAATACTCACTATTAAACTGTAATACCTCATCAATTATGGTTGTTCTGGAGTATACCAAATTTAATGAGTGAGTATTATAATAAGATTCCCTGTAGTTAAAGAAAAGAAAGCTATTCATCGAGTTAGAGATGATTTGCCGTTCACTATCATCACCAAAAATGCTATCCGCATCAATGAATAAACGTTTATTCTCTACATTTGAGTAATCAACCTGATCAAATTCACTGTATGAAAAACCAAGCCCCATGCCAAACGTTTGAGCTTTATTCAAATATGGAATATTATAAGCAAAATTAAACCTCCTTTTAAATCCAAATTGAGCCATTGCGGAAAGGCGTTCATTTAATCCTCTTACATTAAACTGATCAAATTTAAATCCATATTCAAATCGATCAGTTGCTGCATTCTGATTAAAAAGCCAATCACTAAAATTTCTGTCTGCTAATTTAAATATCACACTAGGCCAGATATACCATCTTTCTTCCACAAAGAAAATTACTTGAATATGATTTTCATCTGAATTTTCAATAAACTCTATTTCTGCCCTTACAGAATTAAAAAGTCCGGTGTTAAAAATCTTATTCTCATCAAGCTTGATTAAGTCCTTTAATTCTTTAAAAGGATAACTTACATTAGTCTGTAAATCAATTTCTCTGGTAATAATCTTTCGTTTAGTTTTTTTATTACCTCTAATTTCAATTTTTTCAAGATATAGTATTTGATTTTGAAGACTATCTTTAAGCTTATTTTCAATGCTTTTATTATCGGAATTTAAATTAACTGAAACCTGACTTTTTGCGTTAGGTAGAAAGATCAGGGTTACTATACCTAAATATATAATATACTTAAAGATTAAATTAAATCTTAAGTGTTTTAGTAATTCAATATTTAGATTAGTTAATTTTATAATCTTTAAATTTAGTTTTAATCAATTGTCTAATTCCAGAAAAAATACTGTTACAAAAACCATACGAAAAGTAGCCACTTGGCCTATTCTCTTTTATCAATATGGGATTTCTCCTTTTTTTCCTTCTGCTTGTCGCTTCACTCCTACCTGTTCAGAATACACCAAACAAGCAATTTTAAAACATGGTTTACTTAAGGGTTCAAAATTATCAGCAAAAAGAATTTCAAAATGTCACCCATGGGGAGGGTCAGGTTATGACCCTGTTCCTTAAATTCTATTTTCAGCTTTTAATGATTGAAAAATGAAATATACTCCTGCCAAAACAAGTGGAATACTTAACCACTGCCCCATATTTAAGCTTAAATCATCTTCAAAAGCTACTTGATTTTCTTTTATAAACTCATATAAAAATCTTAACCCAAAACAAGCAATCAGGAAGATACCAAAAAGCCTTCCATCTGCCAACCCACTTCTGTTTTTATTCCATAAATAGAATAATACTAGAAATATAAATACACATGAAATCGCTTCGTATAATTGTGCTGCATGCCTTGGCACTCCATTTCCATAGGTGGTTGCATATATAAATCCGCCTTTTTCATTATAATCGAAAACTGCATCTTTAGGAACTATCAAATGCTGAGTAATACTTTGCTCTTGCAGTTTATCAAGAAGCTGATTTTCAGAAAATCTTTTCACATCTTCCAATTTATTTTTACTATTGAAGGCAATTTGCAACTTAACTGGATACTCATATCTGCTTTCATTTGATCCTTCTATCAAATTCGATCTCTTTACTTTTTCCACCTCTACATCTTCTATTGCAGATGTTAAATAATTCACTCTCAATTCAACTTCACGGCCAAAAACAACTCCATATGGTTTATCTGTTGGCTCGCCAATGATTTCGGAATTCATAAAATTACCAGTCCTAATCAACGCCCCAGTTATCGCCACAACAATAACGATTCTATCCAAAATCCATAAATAGCTTATATGCTTATACTTACGTGAGAAAAGATAAAGAGCAATTAATATCCCCGCTGCTCCACCATGACTTGCTAATCCACCTTCCCAAATTTTGAGAATATCCAGAGGGTTACTTAAGTATCTTGTGGGCTCATAGAATAATACATGTCCCAATCTTGCCCCTATGATAGTGGCTAAAACCATATATAAGGTCAGAATTTCAACTTGCTTTTCTTTCTTACCTTCTTTTTTGAAAATGTAGAACATTACTTGCTGAGAAATAATAAATCCCAATGCGAAGAGTAATCCATACCATCTTAATTCAGTAAATCCCAAATCAACAATATAAGGCTTGGGCGACCATACAATATAGCTAAGCATATTTATTTTAGTTTAACACAAAATTAGGGTAAAAAGAGAAATCTCAATGATTTATTCTGCTTTTTCAAGCTCTTCCAATTCTTCTTTAAATGAAGAAGACAAAATAGGAAACCTACACCAGGTTTTAGGATCTACATTATAATCATCTAGATGGAAAGAAACCGCTATTCTTTCTCTTTTCCACTGATTTCTTGACCATAATTTAAAAAACTTTTGAATAGAGGGCTTAAGTATAGATTTTTCACCATTCCAAGTTAATCTTAATTTTTCATATATTTCTAAAGGTGAATAACGATCTCTGATGGCTAATTCTTCTATAGATTGCAGTAATGGGTAGGGCATTAAATCACTTTCATCAGATTGCGATTTTTCGGAAGGTCTTAATTCGGCTGTAGGCCGAAGACTATTTACATAACTTAAACTAGCATAGCCTAACTCTTTTTCCGCCCACTTTAACCATTGAATAATGAAAGGCTTATCAATTGCAGCAATTGGTGCGATACTGCCACTTGTATCACCATCCATGGTGGTATAACCCACACTTCCTTCGCTTCTATTAGAGGTAGTAAGTAATAAAGCATTATTTATATTAGCTAAAATCCAAATAATTGGAGATCTAGCCCTTGCTTGAATATTTTGTAAAGCAATATCGTCTTGGTCCCAATTCAGCTGTCTTCCAATACTTTTAGATATCTTTTGAGTATACCCTTCTACCTCATCATCGATGGACCAATTATAAAAAACAGCTCCTATTTCATTTGCCAATTCCTTTGCTGATTTAAAAGTAGCTTCTCCTGAATTGACCGTACTTTGGTAGGCGGTTGTGAAAAGTCTTTTAGCTATCTCCTTTTCTGGAGCTTTTGAATCTTTAATTCCCTCGTACCATTCAATTTTATGGATTCTTTCGAGAAAAACTGATAGGCTCAATTCCTTAAGTCCCAGTTTTATCATTTCAGCTACCAAAACTGCAGTTGAAGAGGAATCTGCACCACCACTCAACGACAGTACAAAACCATTGCTATAACTTTTTCTTAAATAATCATATAGAGCCAGGCTAACAGCTCTTCTAAATTCTTGATTTATATCTACTTCAGGAATAGAAATTGATTTCTCATCATCGGTATCCCATGTTCCTATTTGAAAATTTTGAAAAGAAAGCAACTCATTTTTGAATTTTAATTCTCCGTGACTTGCTATTATCAATTCCCCATCATAGATCATTCTACCTGCCTCATTGCCTAATAAATTAGCATAAACATATATACAGTTATAGTTTTTAGAACTATCTAAAACTAAGTCGTTTCTGCTTTTAGTCTTATTAAGTGCAAAGTGACTAGCCGAGGGGTTTAAAATTATATCAACTCCTCTTTTACATAATCTATTGGCTGGACGATCCTCCCTCCAGGCATCTTCACATATCTCTAGTCCTATCGTGAAACCTTTGTAATCAACAGTATAATCTCCAATAGGAATAATTCTATCGTCTATTTTGATTTCCGTTTGCTTTCCAACTGGCCATTCCATAAACCACCTTGGTTCATAATGCACACCATCTTTTGCTAAGTTTTGTTTTGGAATGATATATTGTATTTCATTATGATCGCAAAAGGCAGCACAATTATATAAATCACCTTCAAATTTAATAGGAAGTCCCACAACAAATGCCATGTCAGGTGCTTCAGGTAATATTCTGCTTACTAATATATGTAAAGCCTTTTGCCACATCCAATCAGATAAGAAAACGTCTTGGCAACCGTACCCACAAATAGTTAATTCAGGAAAACATAAAAGTTCAACCCTTTGAGATTTAGCTTCTTTTAATGCACCCAATATATTTAGAGTGTTACCTGTCCAGTCTAATGGAATTTGATTAAGAGTTGCACCAGCAATTTTCATAATAATAATTTTAGAATTGCTGCTTAGAATTATAATTCTAAGACAGTTTTAATTTTTGGCAAGCTTTAAAGGCAGCATTTTGCTCTGCTTTCTTTTTATTAAGACCAGCTCCTTTTGCTATTTTTTCTCCATCAATAATGATCACGGCTTTGAATTCTCTTTTCATCCCTTCTTGTTTGTGGTCTTCTATATCAAAGCGTAAAGATCTATTTTTCTTTTGAGACCATTCAATGAGAATACTTTTATAATTAGTATTGTTTTCAATTATCTCATCTAAATCGAAATGGGGAATAATTAGTTTATTGATGATAAACTTTTTACAGTATTTATATCCTCTATCTATGTAAACCGCACCAATGAAAGCTTCCATCATATCACCATAAATCGACTTAAAGTGATATTTGCTTTTAGAAAAATCAGCCTCAAGCATCTGACCAATTCCTATTTTCTTTGCCAGTAAACTTAAAGATTCTCTGTTAACAATACGAGATCGGATTTCAGTAAGAAAGCCTTCATCTTTAAAAGGATATTTTTTAAAAAGGTAATCTGCTACAACTGCACCTAGCACTGCATCACCTAAATACTCCAGTCTTTCATTTGAAGCTTTAAATCCATTTGGTAATGTTTTGGCTACACTTGAATGTTGAGTAACAAGACGGAATAGCTCTAAACGAAAAGGCTTGTAGCCGACAATAGATTTAACTGCAGCTACAAGCCTTTTATCATTTTTATTTAATTTTTTGAGAGAAGAAAGAACGCGTCTGATCAAAGTTGGAAATTAATCTAACTTTCTTAAAACAATTGAAGTATTATGACCTCCAAAGCCAAAAGTATTACTTAATACTGTCTTTACTTCTCTTTTTTGCGCTTTGTTAAATGTGAAATTCAATTTTGAATCGAATTGATCATCATCAGTGAAATGGTTAATAGTAGGAGGTACTATTTGTTTTTCCAAAGCGAAAATACAAGCTAATGCTTCGATAGCTCCAGCTGCTCCTAATAAGTGGCCTGTCATTGATTTAGTAGAGCTAATATTTAAGTTATAAGCATGATCACCAAATACTTTCTTAATGGCTTGTGACTCACTCAAATCTCCTAATGGAGTTGATGTACCATGAACATTGATATAATCAACTTCAGTGGGATCAATATTAGCATCTTCCAATGCATATTTCATCACATTAGTAGCACCTAGTCCTTCTGGATGTGGAGCTGTCATATGATAAGCATCAGCAGACATTCCTCCACCTATTACTTCAGCATAAATCTTTGCTCCTCTGGCTACTGCATGTTCATATTCCTCTAAAATTAGTGCAGCTCCTCCTTCACCTAATACAAAACCATCTCTGTCTTTGTCAAATGGTCTAGATGCAGTAGAAGGATCATCATTTCTTTCCGATAAAGCCTTCATTGCGTTAAATCCACCAATTCCAGCTTCAGTAACTGAAGCTTCTGAACCGCCAGAAATAAAAATATCTGCCTTACCTAATCTAATGTAATTATATGCATCAATCAATGCATTTGTTGCTGATGCACAAGCCGATACCGTTACAAAATTCGGTCCTCTAAAACCGTATTTTATAGAAATGAGCCCTGCACAGATATCAGAAATCATCTTAGGGATGAAAAATGGATTGAAGCGAGGATTTCTGTCATTAGAAACAAAATTATCTACCTCGTCTTGAAAAGTTTTTAAGCCTCCAATACCAGAACCCCAGATTACTCCTGCTCTATCTAAATTAATTTTAGATAAATCCAGCTTAGAATCTTGGATTGCCTGCTCAGCGGTAATCATACCATACTGAGTAAAAGGATCCATTTTCCTGGCTTCCTTGCGATCAAGATAATCCTCAGCTTTGAAGTTCTTTACTTCGCAAGCAAACTGAGTTTTGAATTTGGATGCATCAAATTTAGTAATGGGACCGGCTCCGCTTGTACCCTTAGCCAAGTTCTCCCAATATTCTTCGACAGAATTACCAATGGGTGTTAAAGCACCCAGTCCCGTTACAACTACCCTTTTTAAATTCATAAATGAATTATGAGCTATTAAATTATTTTACGTTTTCTTCTAAGTAAGAAATGGCCTGACCTACAGTACCAATGTTTTCTGCTTGATCATCTGGAATAGAGATATTGAATTCCTTTTCGAATTCCATAATCAATTCCACTGTATCAAGTGAATCTGCTCCTAAATCATTGGTGAAACTTGCTTCTGCAGTCACTTCTGACTCTTCTACACCTAGTTTGTCAATGATAATTGCCTTTACTTTCTGTGCTATTTCAGACATTATTTTAGAATTTTAGTTTTAAATACACCGCAAAGAAATGTATTTCCCCCATTAATGTCAAACTATTTTTTTCCTTTCGTACAAGTATTTTCCTTTATTCCTCAACTTTGCACTTCAGACTTTAGATTAAATCGAATTATTTATAACTTAAGGTTATGGACAAAAAAATGTGGAAAGATACTTTTACGGTTGATTTCAAATTATTAGCCATCTCGTCTCCTATTCCTGATTTTCAAATGGCTTGGAATATTAATCAATATACAAACTTCACATTAAAAAGGGTAAAAGATCATTTTATTGAATTAAAAAAAGATCAATTTCTGAATACTTCATGTTTTCAGTTTAAAACAGACCATGTTTCAATAAAGTTATTGAAAAATAAATTAAATGATAGTGAGGCCAAACAAGTGTTTCTAATTCCTGAGATGAAAAATATTGATTATTTCCTTCTTATTCAAGATGATACGGAAGAATTACAAATACTTAATGTAAAAAGTACACTAAGTAAAATAAAAAATGTAATTTTGGTTCAAGTTTTGGATGCCGATCGCCTAAAATCGGTAGTTAACTTAATGACTTAAAAAAGATTATAGATAATGAAAAGAGAAAACATCAAATTCAACAAATCAAAAATTGTAGCGACAGTTGGCCCTGCTTCCAACACTAAAGAAATGCTACAAAAATTAGTGAAAGCAGGTGCAGATGTTTTTAGATTAAATTTCTCTCATGGCGACCATGAAACTCATCAACAAACATTAGGCTATATTGAAGAAATTAATAAAGAATGGGGAACCAACATCAGTATACTTCAAGATTTACAAGGCCCTAAAATTAGATTAGGGGACATTGTGAATGGTAAAACTGTCATAAAGGAAGGTGATGAATTCATTATTACGATTAATGAGATAGAAGGTGATAGCAAAAAAGCCTCTACCACCTACCAAGGATTACCATCTGATGTTAAAAAAGGAGACACGATCCTGATTGATGATGGTAATATTCAATTAGAGGTGATTTCTTCAGATAAAACTGATGTAAAAACCAAAGTGATTTATGGTGGTGATCTGAAATCCAAAAAGGGTATAAATCTTCCTTTTACAAAAGTTTCTGCTCCAAGTTTAACTGAAAAGGATTTAGAGGACTTAAAATTCGGGCTTAAAAACGAGGTTGATTGGATTGCTTTATCTTTTGTTCGTTCTGCTGCTGACGTTTTAGATTTAAAAAATAGAATCCGCTACAATGGTAAAGATTGTAAAGTAGTTGCTAAAATAGAAAAGCCAGAGGCTCTTAAAGATATCGACAATATCATAGCCGCTACAGACGCTGTTATGGTTGCACGTGGTGATTTAGGAGTAGAAATCCCAATGGAAGATGTTCCGTTAGCACAAAAAATGATCATTAAAAAGTGTAATGATGCTTGCAAACCTGTTATTGTGGCAACCCAAATGATGGAAAGCATGATTGAGAATCCACGCCCTACAAGAGCAGAAACCAATGATGTGGCTAATGCAATTCTTGATGGTGGTGATGCCGTTATGCTATCAGCTGAATCAGCGGCTGGTCAATACCCGGTTGAAGCAGTTTTGAGTATGTCAAACACTATAGCTAGCATTGAAAAACATACTTCTATTTACCATAAATATGGACATGTTCATCGAGATTCAGAAACCTTCTTTAGTGATAACCTGGTACAAACTGCATGCAAATTAGCAGAAGAGACAGGAGCCAAAGCTATAGTTGGGATGACCAAATCTGGTTATACAGCCTACAGGTTAGCAAGCCATAGACCTAAGGCTGGCATCTTTATATTTACAGGAAATAACGATTTACTAGAAACTATCAATTTGGTTTGGGGAGTAAGAGGTTATATTTATAATAACTATGAGAGTACGGATAAAACTTTTGCTGATATAGAAAAAATCCTTAAAAAAGATAAGCACGTTGAAACTGGAGATATTATAATATTGATGGCTAGTATGCCAATTAAGGAGAAGAACAGAACTAATATGTTAAAAGTAACTGAGGTGAAATAAAGTTCTTTTTATAGCATTAAGAAAGCCATTGAATTAGATTCCAATGGCTTTTTTTATTTAAGATTATTTAAAATTTTCTTTAATCTTTTCAAAAGAACTTTTAATTCCTTCTAATTGATCCTCTGCTTTCGACTTTAATTCTTCCCAATCCTTTTCATCAGCATTTTCAATTTTATCAAGAATCTCTCTAGCCTCCTCCATTTTTGACTCAAGCTCTTTACCTTCTGGGCTTGCTTCTAGCTGACCTTCAGCATATGCACCCTTTGTTTCTGCTTTGAGCTTATCAAAATCTGCTTTCCATTCTTCATATTGTGAAAAAATCTTTTGCTTTAAAGCATCTTTAGTATCCATAATTTTTATTCTATTAGTTTAAAAAGTTCTACTATTAATAACCCATTAGAATATATATTGTTACATTAAACCCCTAATCCTTCCTTAATGAGGTGTTTTCAAGCTTTTTCATGTCAATTAATTATACTATTAAATAAATGAAATAGAATTCAAATCATTGTTCTTACAAAAGCGTATATATTATTACGAATTAGGTATGAAAACCTAGATTATTAAATCCTTAATATTTAAAGAAAAAAAGTTAAGCACGGATAATTATAAAATAAAAAAAAGAAACACTATTATTAATCCTAAGAAAAGATAAACTTTAGCTATCGACTTTTAAACTAAATTTCAAATAGGAAATGATGTTTTTATGAAAAAACACTTTAATACATTTATCTATTCATTTCCGATACAATTGGTATTAAATCATTTTAAAAAAAACCAATTATTACTACTCTGTTGGGTTTTATTATTTTCAATTATAAATGGAGGATTCGGAAAAGGTCTTGGTATCCCCTACTTATTCTTATCACCTGAATATTTAAACTCAGTAAGTTTCTCCAGTTATTTTATTGTTGGCCTCACGGTTGGTGGATTAATCGTTGCCTTCAATATAGCTACTTATATATTAGATGGTTATAAATTCCATTTCATAGGAGTTATTTCAAAGCCATTTTCAAAATTCTCTCTGAATAATTCAATCATTCCAATAGCCTTTATCATAAACTATATCATTCAAATTATCCATTATCAGATGGTTTATGAATTTATTGGATTTAAAGATGCCTTATTCCTAGCCTCCGCTTTACCTATAGGTATTTCTGTATCAATATTTTTCCTGCAGCTTTATTTTTGGTTCACTAATAAAGACTTCAGAGAGGTTTTAGCTGAAAGAGTAGAAAAAAGAATTAAAAAACTTACAATAGGAAGAATAGCAGCAGTAAAATATCATAAAGACTTAAAGAAGCATGACCATTCGGTTGTAGGTTATTTCGATTTGAAATTCAGATGGATAAAAGTCCAGCACAAAACAAATCAGAAAATATTTCACGTAATCAATAGCATTTTTGACCAGAATCACCTTAATACTGTAATTGCTGAATTCTTCATTTTCTTTATCATATTAGTTTTAGGTGCCTTTAGAGATCACCCATTTTTTCAGATACCCGCAGCAGCCAGTGCAGTTTTATTTATTAGTATAATTTTAATGGCCATTGGAGCTATCACTTTCTGGTTTAGATCCTGGGCCATTACGGGTGCAATTGCCATTTTCTTTTTGATTAATTATCTGACAACTATAGATTTTTTAAGTAAAACCCATTATGCACATGGCTTAAATTATGACACCACAGCAGTAAAATATACTCAATCGAAAATCGATCAAATTATAAATGATAACGCCATTGCAGAAGACAAAGCAACCGGTCTAAAAATTTTAAATAATTGGAGAAGTCAATTTCAATCCAAACCTAAAATGATATTATTAACTGCCAGCGGTGGCGGACAAAGAGCTGCTTATTGGACCATGAAAGCACTTCAAACTGCTGATAGTATTACGAAAGGTGATCTATTCAAACATACTGTAAGTATATCAGGTGCTTCCGGAGGACTTATTGGGGCTGCTTATTTTAGAGAATTAAAATATTTAAAAGAAAAAGGCGAAAACATAAATATATACAGCTCTGAATATCTTTCAAATATTGGAAAAGAAGCGCTTAACCCTATAATTTTCAGCCTACTGACTAACGATATTTTCATAAGATATCAATATTTTGAGTATGAAGGTTTCAGCTATCCAAAAGACAGAGGATATGCATTTGAGCAAAAGCTAAATAAAAATCTGGGTGGAATTTTAGATAAAAGAATTAAGGATTATCAACAAGCTGAATTAAGTGCTAGAATCCCTATGCTCTTCTTAGCGCCTACTAGTGTAAATGATGGCAGGAAATTATATGTAACTCCTAATAGTAGCTCATATATGTCTAAAAAAGCGATTAAAGATGATTCACTAAATTCATTGATGGACAATCGAAGTATTGATTTCCTTCGGATGTTTGAGCATTATAATGCCGAAAATTTAAGCTTCTTGACAGCTTTAAGAATGAGTGCTTCTTTCCCTTATATTACTCCTAATATCAATTTGCCTAGTGAGCCAACACTAGAAATTATGGATGCCGGTTTGGCCGATAATTTTGGAGTTAGCGATGCCGTTTTATTTCTATACAATTTTAAAGAATGGATTGCGGAAAATACGAGCGGAGTTGTCATCTTAACTATAAGGGATTCTAAAAAAGCAGCCTACATCAATGATGGACAAAATCTGTCCATTATTGAAAAATTATTTACTCCTATCAGTAATATTTACAATAACTGGTCAAACGTACAGGACACCCGAAATGACCTTTTAATTGAGTATGCTCATGAATGGTTTGATGGTAACCTAAGCCATGCCATGTTATCATATGATGCTGGAATTGATCCTTCCAGTGATAATGGAAGCAATATGAAGCACATTTCAGAAAGAGCATCTCTTAACTGGAGATTAACAGGCAGAGAGAAATATAACATCCGTAATGCTATTAAGAGCAAAGAAAATCAAGAGACTCTTGAATGGTTAAATCAAGTTTTAGAGTCTGGCAAATGATTAAGTTCCAACCTTGTTTTAGGTAAAGCTTCAGGATATTCTTTTTGAATAAATGTAATAATCTCTTCTCTTACATGACATCTTAAATCCCATGAAATCATTGAATTCTTAGCAGACATGAGCAAACGAATTTCCATAGTTTTTTCAGAAGCTCCTGTAACTTGAACTATTTGCGAATTACCGTCCCAGAGTGCTGTATCTTCTAGTATTTGTTCAAACTTCCTTCTTATAGCATTAACTGGGATGGTGTAATCAGTGTAAATAAAAACAGTACCATTGATATCAGAATGTCTTTTAGTCCAATTTTCATATACCTGTTCAGTAAAATAGGTAATGGGTAAAACCAAGCGTCTTCTATCCCATATTTTTATCACAATGTAAGTGAGGTTAATCTCTTCTACCCAACCCCATTCATCTTCAACATAAAGTGCATCACCAATTTTAATAGGTTGAGTAAATGCAATTTGTAGGCCTGCTAAAAAATTGGCTAATGTCTTTTGGGCAGCAAAACCAATGATAATACCGGCTACACCGGCAGAAGTAAGTATTGTAGCCCCATACTTCCTCACACTATCAAATTGCATGAGAATTAGGCAAACCGCCACAAGAATTATCACGAAAGTGATTAACTTTCTAAAAAACACAATTTGAGTGATAACTTGCCTACCTTTTACATCACTATCATCATTAAATTTTCCATAAAGAACATCCTGAAGAAAAAACACAAGCCTTATTACGACTATAGTAAAAGAAACTATAATCAATACTTCGGTAATAATATGTAAGGCCGATCGGAAATCTTCTTCTAATCCAAACTTAGGGATAAGGGTATGAATGATGAGTACTGGTAGAAATAAAAATATACTCCCTTCAAACCTATCCTGTAACAGTTCTACAGTTCTTCTGCTTTTCTTTTTATTTAATAAAAACAGAATTTTAAAGAATAAGAACCTTACGATAATCCCTATTAATAAAGAAATGAATGAAACAACAAGTAATCTAAGATAAGGCTCTTTTATTCCTAATTCAGATAGTAATGATATCATAAAATTGATTTCTTCTAAAGAAAAAAAGTCGGGATTCCGACTTTTTTATTTTAAGTTTTCTTTGGTTTTGTTTATACTTTCTGAAAAAGCTTCAGCTGAAGTAAAGAATGCTTCACTGAGCTCTTCCACTGCGATTTCACCAAAATGCTCTATTCTATTATATTTTTCCTCTAATTCATTCTTCAAGCGATCCATACGATCAATGTGTTCTTGCAATTCATCCTGAATTTCTTGCTGATGACTTCTAGTTTGAGCCTTTAAAGCTTCGTAATCAGAAAGCAAAGATTCCATTCTTTTTTTAGAGGTATTTTTAAAATCATCTAGATTAGCCATAATACAAATGTTTGATTAAAAAATTATTCAAATGCAGGGATTCCAGTAATCTCTCTGCCTAGTATCAATAAATGAATGTCGTGTGTACCTTCATACGTTACAACAGACTCTAAGTTGGCCATATGACGCATCATTGGGTAATCTCCAGTGATTCCCATACCTCCATGGATCTGTCTTGCTTCTCTTGCTATGTTCAATGCTACTTCAACTGCATTTCTTTTCGCCATTGAAATTTGAGGCGTTGTAGCCTTGCCTTCATCCATCAATTGAGCAATTCTATAATTCAATAATTGAGACTTGGTGATTTCAGTAAGCATCTCCGATAACTTCTTCTGCGTCAACTGAAAAGAAGCAATTGGCTTTCCAAATTGATGACGCTCTAATGAATATCTTCTAGCTGAATCATAACAATCCATAGCCGCACCAATAGCTCCCCAAGCGATACCGAAACGAGCTGAATCTAAACACTTCATTGGTGCACCTAATCCAGATTTTCCCTCTAATAAATTTTCTTTAGGAACTTTCACATTATCAAATACTAACTCTCCTGTTGCACTAGCTCTTAAAGACCATTTCCCGTGTGTTTCAGGAGTTGTGAAACCTTCCATTCCACGCTCAACAATTAATCCATGAATTCTACCTTCCTCATTTTTAGCCCAAACTACTGCAACATCGCATTTTGGAGAATTAGAAATCCACATTTTAGCACCATTCAATAAGTAATGGTCGCCCTTATCTTTGAAATTAGTGGTCATTCCGCTTGGATTTGAACCATGATCAGGCTCAGTTAATCCAAAGCTACCTAACCACTCACCAGAAGCTAATTTCGGTAGATATTTATTTCTTTGTTCCTCATTACCATAAGTGTAGATCGGATACATCACTAACGACCCTTGAACAGATGCAGTTGAACGCATACCTGAATCTCCTCTTTCGATTTCCTGCATGATTAATCCATAAGAGATATAATCTAAACCTCCTCCACCATACTCTTCCGGAATAGTTGGACCAAAGGCCCCTACATCACCAAATTTCTTTACTATCTCATAAGGAAAATGCGCATTTTGGGCCCATTCTTCTATATTGGGACTGATTTCTTTTTTGACAAAATCACGGATAGATTGTCTAATTAATTTATGCTCATCCGTTAATAAGCTATCTAAACTGTAAAAATCAGGTGACTCAAATTGATCGTTAGTATTCATAAATATTAGTCGTTTTTATTTTTTTGCTTTGTAAGCTCAATTGAATAACGCAAATTTAAAAGTATTTTCAAGAATCCTTCAATATTGTAGGATTTTGAGCAAATTCAACACTTTTTTATAAATGGAGAAAAAACAAATTTCTGCAAGTCTCGAAAAACTAAATCTTAAATACCAATCAATGGGGCAAGATTTATCTGCTTATTTGGATGGCTTGCTTTTATCAAATTACACTACTTATTGGGATTACATAAATGTTGATACTTTATTGACTTTACAAACTCCCAAAACTGATTTTCCTGATGAAGAGATATTCATCATTTATCATCAAATTACTGAGCTTTATTTCAAAATGTGCTTAAATGAGATGGAGCAAATTGCACATAATGGAAAGGAAATCGGTGAGAATGGCGAGGACCTAGGTTGGAGATCAGAATTGGATGTAAATTTTTTCATCCAAAGATTAAATAGAATGAATCGTTATTTCGAAACGCTTACAAAATCATTCGAAATCATGGTTCAAGGAATGGAAAAAGAGCAATTTCAAAGGTTTAGAATGGCTTTACTTCCAGCTAGTGGTTTTCAGTCAGCTCAATATAGATTAATAGAATTTGCCTCTACTCCATTAATTCAGTTAGTGAGAAAAGAAAAAAAGCAGGAGTGTGAGAACAGTTCAATTGAAGAGCAATATGAATTTGTTTATTGGAAACAAGGAGCAACCGAAGTAGAAACTGGAGAGAAAACACTAACGCTAAAACAATTTGAGAAAAAATATAAAAATGAATTTATCAGCTGGATAAAGCGTTTTGAGAATATTAATATTTATAAGAAATATCTATCATTAAGTACTGAAGATCAAAATAAACCTGAATTAAAAGAAGCATTAAGGAATTTTGATTTGAATGTGAATGTTTTTTGGCCGTTAGTACATTATAAATCAGCAGTTAGGTATTTACAACAAAAAAACAAGGGTGTACCCGCCACAGGTGGTACAAACTGGCAAGAATATCTACCCCCAAGATTTCAAAAAAGAATCTTCTTCCCAACTCTATGGACAGAAAAAGAAATCGAAGATTGGGGAAAAGGCTGGGTTGTAAAAGAAATATTCGGAGAAGAATAAATGAAATTTGCTTTAAGTATCATATTATCCATTATTCCAATCCTTCTTTATTCCCAAAGTAAAGAGGTTAAGGTTTATTATGACGATGAGCGAAATATGTTGAAAGAAAGGTATTTCGTTAAAGATTTGGACCCTAGTGTGCTATATGGTACTTATGAATCCTATTACATTTCTGGAGAATTAAAAAGCAAAGGTCAATATGTGGATAATGAGACCTACGGTCAATGGAAATACTATTATGAAAGTGGCTCTTTAAAAATGCAGGGGCAACTAAAAGACAATTCTAATCATGGTCTTTGGTCTTATTATTTTGAGAATGGAAAGCTTAGAATGCAGGGTAAAATCTTTGATGGAAAAAGAGAAGGTAATTGGAAATACTATTACGAAACTGGGATATTAAAGAGTGAAGGTGAGTATGAAAATGATCTAAAATCTGGATTATGGTCTTATTATTCTGAAAATGGAGAGCTAAAAGCAAAAGCAATCTACAAAAAGGGGGATGGGATATATAAAGAATTTTATCCAAATGGAAGTTTAAAATCTGAAGGCTTTATAAAGGACGAAAAGAGCGATAGTCTATGGAAAAACTATTATGAATCTGGAAGTATAAAATCAAAAGGCAACTATAAAGAAGGGGCTAAACAAGGAAAATGGACTTACTATTATGAAAATGGTTCCCTATCCGGTGAAGGCGAATATATTGATAATTTGAGTCATGGGAAATGGGTATACTATCATCCTAATGGACAAATAAGTGCTGAAGGAGCAGAAAGAGAAGGAAAGAAAGAAGGGTATTGGAAATTGTATTTTGAAGATGGTGGATTAAAAGGTGAAGGAGTTTATGATGCTGGTAGCGGGGAATACAAAGAATTTTATGAAAGCGGTAAGCTGAAACTAAAAGGCTCTGTTGTTGATGGAAAAAGTGAAGGCACATGGGAATACTACTATGAAACGGGTGAAAAGGAAGGTGAAGCTGAATTTTCAGAAGGAAAAGGCGAATATACTGGATATTACCTTAATGGTGATGTCAAAATGAAAGGAGAAATTAATGATGGCATTAAAGTGGGGACATGGGAATTGTACGATAATAAAGGTGAAATTGCAGGTTACTATAAACCCATATATGAAGATTATGAACCTCTTTTAAGAACAGCTAAAAAGGATAATGATAGTACTGAATCAAATCCACAATACAACAAACCAGAGTATCGATATAAATCGAAGGGGAGTTCTTATTTCAAAAGTAGAAACAATGATTTCCCAACTTTAATACTGCAGGTAAACCCTTTCAATATGTTATTTGGCGATTTGCAAGTTGCTATAGAACATAATATTCAGCAAAGAATAGGCTATGAATTATTATACCACACTTTCAGAAACCCTTTCTTTGCAAACTCTCTAAACCTGAGAGCGGGAGATAACTTCTTTGAAGGATTTGGCTTTAGTTTTCGACAAAGATTCTACCATAAAGATTCAAAATTCGGAATGCCTTATTTCGGACATTCAATATCGTATACCAATGTTAATAGGTTTAAATTTTATGAAAACAGTGATGACCAGAATGAAGTACTTTCTGCAGAAATGAATGCGCAAGGAATTCGATATGGTTTATTGGTAGGTAGTAGAATACTTCAAAACCTCAATGACAATGGATTTACATTTGACATTAATCTGGGAATAAATTTTAATTATTATTTCTTCGGTGATATAAAAAACGAGGGGCAACAAACTGCTATATTTGCAGATATTACAGATCAGCCATTCAGGGTTCAACCTATAGTGGGGATTTCTTTTGGTTATGTGTTTAAACTGAAAAATGTAAAAACTTTGAATCCATAGCCATAAAACCAATTTAAAATGATAGAGAAAGAAGTAGTTTTAAAGCCAGAAGAGGCTTTCAACGAAGAAGTTGTATTATCAACTATAAAAAATAAGTTACAACTTAAAGACTCTCAATACTTCAGAATAGCAAAAAGATCAATTGATGCTAGATCAAAAGAAGTTAAGGTAAGAGTAAAAGTTGAAATCAATAATGATACTCCTTTAGCAGATAGAATAAACTATAAAATATCTGACTTACCTAAAGTTCATGAAGCCAAACAAACTGCAATTATTATTGGTGCAGGTCCGGCAGGATTATTTGCAGCACTTAGATTTATTGAATTAGGCTGGAAGCCTGTCATATTAGAGAGAGGAAAAGATGTTCGTTCCAGAAGAAGAGATTTGGCAGATATTAACAAAAAACATATTGTAAATTCTGAAAGTAATTATTGCTTTGGAGAAGGTGGTGCTGGCACCTATTCTGATGGAAAACTCTACACTCGCTCAAAGAAAAGAGGCGATATTTATAGAATTCTGGAAATTTTGGTTGCTCATGGTGCCAAAGAAGACATCATGATTGATGCACATCCCCATATTGGCACTAATAAACTTCCAAAAATCATCCAAAGTATACGTGAAAGTATAATTGAACATGGTGGTGAAGTACATTTTGACACCAAAGTAACTAGCTTTCAGGTAGAAAATAACGAGTTAAAAGGAGTAAAAGCTAATGATAAAAATTATATAGCGGATGCTTATATCTTAGCAACAGGTCATTCAGCCCGAGATATATTCCACCTGCTTCATGAAAGTAATATTTTAATTGAAGCTAAGCCTTTTGCTTTAGGGGTTAGAGTGGAACATCCTCAACGGATAATTGATCAAATTCAATATAAATGTGATGATAGAGGAGAATACCTACCTGCCTCATCTTATGCATTAGTACATCAAACCTATTTTAATGATAAAAAAAGAGGGGTATTCTCTTTTTGCATGTGTCCAGGTGGTTTTATTGTTCCAGCAGCCACCGAAAGTGGAGAAATAGTGGTAAATGGAATGAGTCCATCAAGAAGAGATTCGAAATATGCTAATTCAGGAATTGTTGTGGCAATTGAATTGGAAGACATGCTTCAGTATGAAGATAAGGGGCCTTTTAAAGGATTAACATTACAAGAGAGCATAGAGCAGCAAGCTTGTAAAATTGCTGGAAATACTCAAGCTGCACCAGCTCAACGACTAATTGATTTCACACAAGGAAAATTAAGTAAGGATTTACCTGACACTTCATATCAACCAGGATTGGTATCCACTCGAATGGATGAAGTTTTACCTCCATTTATTGCAGAAAGATTGAAAACAGCTTTCAAAGCTTTTGGAAAGAAGATGAAGGGGTATTTTACCAATGAAGCAATTATTGTGGGGGTTGAAAGTAGAACTTCCTCCCCAATTCGTATCCCTAGAGAAAAAGAATCGTTAGAACATACGCAAACGAAAAGGCTCTTTCCTTGTGGTGAAGGTGCAGGCTATGCGGGTGGTATTGTTTCAGCTGCAATGGATGGTGAAAGATGTGCGGAAAGAGCTGTTGAATTATACAAAATTAAAAATGAGTAAAAAAACAGTTATAATAGGAGCTACTCCAAATCCTTCAAGGTATGCTTATTTTGCTGCCGATAGATTATCCAATGCAGGACATGAATTTGTACCTGTTGGCATAAAAAAAGGAGAGGTATTTGGAGAAGAAATTCAAGATATTAGAAAATCACCTGAGGTTAAGGATGTGGATACCATCACACTCTATCTGGGAGCTCGACATCAACCAGAATATTATGATTATTTATTATCGTTAAATCCTAAAAGGATCATTTTCAACCCAGGTACAGAAAATCCTGAACTTTCTAAAATGGCTCAAGAAAAAGGAATAGAAACTGAAAACGCCTGTACTTTAGTGATGTTAGGCAGTGGGATTTATTAGTATTATTCAACGAAATATTTTTCAAAAAAGCAGTATATTAAGTTTTCAATAAATCTTTACAGAAAAATTAAACAATCATTAATAATGGTTTTTTAATAGCTTAACAGCTTAAGCTAATTTCGATTTTATCTTCGTAGAAAATTAACTATAAATGAAGATAAGAGATCTAGCTATCCGTAAAAAATTCATACTAGCATTTTCAATATTATTAATCGTAATGCTCTCAGGGGCATGTATTTTAGCCCTGCTATGGTCTCAAATCAATAATTATCAGAAAGTAAAATCTGATATGGCTGAAATCATGATGAAATTTGATAAAGCCCAGAAAATTGAGCAAGACTTTCTGATTTTCGGTTGGAAAGATCCAGATTTTTTAAATAATGGAAAAAGTAAGTTCACTCTAGATTTTTTCACTCAATTAGACTTAGTAGAGCAAGAAATACAATCTAAAATCTCTTCCGATTTTATAAATGATAAAAGTCTTAGTCAGGATTTTCATTCCATATTAACTTCTGCCAAAAGCTACCGCAGTTCTTTTGACGAGCTGCGAAAATTACTTTTGAAAAGAGGATTTAGAGATCATGGACTTGAAGGTGAAATGAGAACCTTTGTGCATGAGGTTCAAGAATGCATTTCTGCAGAGGAAAAAGTGTTTGCATTTAGTTTAAGAAGACATGAGAAAGATTTCGCTTTGAGGAAAGATATGGGCTATGTAGATAAACTACATAATACCACAGATGAATTTATTTCTTTTATTGAAAATGCAAAAACGGAAGAATTTCCTCATATGATAAATTCATACAAGAGGTCTACAATTAATGCTATTCGTGCCTACAGAAATCATTTCGACAAAATAGTTCAGACTGAAATTGAAATTGGCTTAAATGAGAGATCAGGTCAATTTTTAGAGTTAAATAGGTATAAGAACCAAACAGAACCGCAGATATCATTATTATACAGTAAAATCAACTCTAAATATCAAGAGATAAACCAAAAAGCATTTTATGTAGTAATTAGCACATTTATAATCCTATTAGTTACTATCGCACTATTAGTTTTTTATTTACGAAAAACTGTATCTAAACCTATCATAAAGTTGGATAACATTACAAAAAAAGTTCTTTCAGGTGATAGTAATGTTAGTAAAGAACTTAATCACCAGTCAGTTGATGAAATTGGAAGTCTATATAGAAACTTTCACCAAATGCTTGAAAATCTTGAAGAAAATCTTCATCTGATAAAAGAAAAAAATCAGTCTTTAGAAAAGAAGAATACAGAAGATCTAAAGCAAAATTGGATCATAAATGGATTGAGTCATATTAGCGATTTAATGAAATCAAGTCAATCTGACTTAAAAGATTTTTCTTACAAAATAATAAGTGAGGTAGTAAAATATATTGATGCTAATCAAGGAGCCTTCTTTATTCTAAATGATTCAAATGACCATAAAGAAGCCTTTATGGAATTGAAAGGCTCATATGCCTTCGACCGTAGAAAATACATAAAAAAAGAAATCAATAAAGGTCAAGGGCTTGTAGGGCAAAGCTGGCTTGAAGGTGATATACTATATCTAACTGAAGTTCCTACAGGATATGTTAACATCACGTCAGGCTTGGGAGAAGCACCTCCCCGATCTATTATAATTGTACCTTTAAAAACAGAAAACCAAATTCTTGGTGTATTAGAAATCGCCTCTTTCAAAGCTTTGGAAAAACACGAAAAAACCTTTTTAAAGGAACTTTCTTTGAGATTAGGGGCAGTTATTGAGTCGATTAAAATGCAAGAAAAAACGAATTATTTACTTAAGAATTCTCAAGAAATGACTGAACAATTAAGGTCACAAGAAGAGGAAATGAGACAGAATATGGAGGAATTGCAGGCTACTCAAGAAGAAATGAGTAGAAATGAAAAAACTTTGCACCATAAAATTAACTTCAAAAATCTTCAAATTGATATGATGGACGGGTTACTTGGTAAAGTTTATGAAGGCGTATTATTTTTTGATCATAATTTTAGAATTATATCTAGCAATAATTACGTTTTAAAAACCCTTTCATATTCAGAGGCAGATTTAAGTGGTAATCATCCTGATTTAATTCTAAAGTCGCACATTGAAAAAGAAATTGAATCACTCTATAATGATCCTTCTTTTATTTTAACAGGTGTATCTGAAAGAAAAGAAAGCAAAATAATGGATAAATATGGCAGTTCTTATGATTGCAGGTATGTACTGACTAAGGTTGAATACAATCAAAAGATTTATTACTCTATACTATTCAATAAAACTGAAGCTGAGTTTGGGAAAAAAGTCTTAAAACACCTGTTTCAAACAAAAAAAGTAAATATTTAGAAAGGCTAGATAACACTAGCCTTTCTTCTCTTTTATAATGCACCTTTTGTGGAAGGCAGATCATTCAATCTGCTTTCATCACGGCTGACTGCCATTTTTATAGCTCTGGCCCAGCCTTTGAATATGGCTTCAATCTTATGGTGCTCATTATCACCGCTGACCTTAATATCTAAATTACATTGAGATGAATCAGAGAATGATTTAAAGAAATGGAAAAACATTTCAGTAGGCATGTCCCCTACCATTTCTCTCTTGAATTCCGCATCCCAATTTATCCAAGGCCTTCCACCGAAATCAATTGCTACTTGAGCTAAAGCATCATCCATAGGTAATAAAAAGCCATATCTATATATTCCTTTTTTATTGCCCAATGCTTGTTTGAATGCCTCTCCTAATGCTAAAGCCGTATCTTCTATGGTATGGTGCTCATCAACTTCTAAATCGCCATCAACTTGAATACTTAAATCTAATCCACCATGCTTACCTAACTGATCCAGCATATGGTCAAAAAACTTTAAGCCAGTTGAATTATTGGCATTTCCGCTTCCATCTAGATTCAATTCAATCTTAATATCCGTTTCATTCGTTTTACGATTTATATTGGCAGTGCGAGCAGGCTTAACTAAATATTCAGCAATCTGTCTCCAATCTTGAGTTGAAAAAGTAGCTTCCTTTAAATCTTCTCCAATAAAAATAGACTTCGCTCCCAAGTTTTCCGCTAATTGAACATCCGTCTTCCTGTCACCAATCACAAAACTATTTGCCAAATCATACTCCTCAGAAAAGTATTTTTTCAAAAGGCCCGTCCCTGGTTTACGGGTATCTTTTCCTTCATCTTCAAAGGTTCTATCAATATGTTGCTCTGCAAAAGTAATCCCCTCAATTTCTAATTGCTTCAACATTTTATTATGAGCTGGCCAGAAGGTATCTTCTGGATATGAATCAGTTCCTAAACCATCTTGATTTGTAACCATTACCAATTCATAATCAGAGTTTTGAGCTATGAATTGCAATGCACTTATGGCATAGGGTAAAAACTCTAACTTTTCGAGTGAATCAACCTGAAAATCAATCGGTGGTTCTTGTATAATTGTTCCGTCTCTATCTATGAATAATACTTTCTTTTTCATCGTCTATAATTTGAAAGCCCAAAATTAGGGATTCAACTTAAAATTTAAATCTTGATTGTGAATTATACTTCTTCTTTCTCGCAAAACTCTAAATCGATAGTTCTTTTATCGATATCAGTCGCTTTTACTCTTACGGTCACAGGATCACCCAAGGTTATCATGCGCTTATTATTCTGACCAATTACACGGTAATTCTTTTCATCGAATTCATAGTAATCATCCGTCATATCAACCAAGCGAACCATACCTTCGCATTTGGTTTCAATGATTTCTACAAATATCCCCCATTCGGTAACCCCCGTTACTAATCCATCGAAAGCTTTATCCTCAACAGAAGCCATGAATTCAACTTGCTTATACTTGATAGAAGCACGCTCAGCATCAGATGCTCGTTTCTCCATTTCTGAAGAATGTAAACATTTGCTTTCATACTCTTCAGCATTTACTGACTTTCCTTCATCTAAATAATGTTGCAATAGTCTATGCACCATTACATCAGGATAACGTCTTATTGGAGAAGTAAAATGAGTATAATATTGAAAAGCTAATCCAAAATGAAATGAGTTTTTAGTAGTATATTTTGCCTTAGCCATGGATCGAATAGCTAAGCTTTCTAATACATTCTGCTCTGGTTTTCCTTGAATTTCATTCATTAATGAGTTCAATGATTTTGCAACCGCCTTTTCTTCAATTTCTAGTTCATGACCAAATCTTTTGGCAAACATTGAAAAGGTAGAAAGCTTTTCTGGATCAGGATAATCGTGCTGACGATAAACAAAAGTCAATTTTTGATCTCCTTTTTTCTGGGTGGCGACAAACTCCGCCACTTTTCTATTGGCTAACAGCATATATTCCTCCACCAATTTATGGGCGTCCTTCCTAACTTTTGGAATAACTCCCAATGGCTTTCCATTTTCATCTAACTTGAATTTCACTTCAACTGATTCAAATGCTATGGCCCCGTGCTTAAATCGGGTTTCCTTAAGCTTTTTCGCAATATTATTTAGAGTAGTAAGTTCTTCAGCATGATCACCAACTCCAGTTTCAATAACTGCTTGCGCCTCCTCATAAGTAAACCTTCTGTCAGAATGAGTCACAGTTCTCCCAAACCATTGATTATGAATCCCTCCTTTTTGATCTAATTCAAAAACAGCAGAAAAAGTAAATTTATCTTCATTTGGTCGAAGTGAACACAGTCCGTTTGATAATCTTTCCGGTAGCATTGGAATTGTTCTATCCACTAAGTAAACCGAAGTGGCTCTGTGGAATGCTTCTTCTTCTAATAATGTCCCGGGTTGAACATAATACGTAACATCCGCTATGTGGATACCGATCTCATAATTACCATTCTTTAGTTTCTTGAAGGAGATGGCATCATCAAAATCTTTTGCATCCTCAGGATCGATAGTGAAAGTCGTAGTTTCACGCATATCCCTTCTTTTGGAAATTTCTTTATCTGGCATTTTATCACTGATCTGCTCTGATTCTTTGATAACTGCTTCTGGAAATTCCATTGGCAGTTCAAATTCCGCCATTATGGAGTGAATCTCAGCCTCATTTTCTCCAGCCGGTCCTAAAACTTTCACAACTTTAGCTTCAGGCTTTCTATCCTGCCCACCCCAGCTAGTAATTTCAGCAATCACTTTATCTTGGTGTTTAGCACCTCCAAGTTTATCATGTAGGATAAAGAAATCAGTGTGGATATATCGACTGTCAGGAATCATAAATGCATAGCGAACAGACTTGTCTATTCTACCTACAAATTGAGTTTTAGCTCTTTCCACTATTTCAATTACTTTTCCTTCTTCCCTACCATCTCGGTTTTTCTTAATGACTACGACTTTGACTGTATCATTATGCAAAGCGCCTTTCAGATTATCAGTTTTAACAATGATATCGTCTTCTCGCTCAGCAGATATTATATAAGCTAATCTAGGATTAACATGATCAACTTTTCCAATTATAAACTCAGGCTCCTTGTTCGAAACATAACTCGCGCGGGAAGCTTTTTCAATTTTCCCTTCATTTAATAATTCTATTAAAACCTTATCTATTAATCTTTTAGCCTCAGCAGTATTGCTTCCTATAGCTTTGGCAATATTTCTTACTGTATACGATTTATGAAGATTAAAATCCAATATTTGCTGAACTTCATTTTTAAGTTCTGGTATACTCTTTATTGGCTTTTTAACCCTTTTAGGTCCTTTTTTATTTCTTTTTTTACTCATATTTAAATTTAAAATATTTAGCTCAGGATTAGATTAAGCCATTGTGAAGGAATTAATATAATTCAATCATCCTGAAACTTTAGTGATTTGCTCTTTTTCCAAGATAGGCTGCCCTTTTAACTTAAGGTACAATTGAGAAGTGAGCAATACATCTTTTTCACAATATTCGGCAATTCTATTTAAATCACCATCTTTATAATAAACTTCATATACTTGGCTTCCATCAATATCATCTTTGCTTGTTGGCAAATCAAATATATGGGCCAATAAATCTAACTTAGTGTAATTTTTTCGATCTCCAAACTTCCACAACTCAAGTGTATCTAAAAAAGGAGTTTGCCATGGTTTCATGGATGCAACGTCTAAAATAGAGGGAAGTTTTAATCCATTTATTAATATCCTTCTGCAAATATAAGGAATATCAAACTCTTTGATATTATGACCGCAAATTAAAGAGTCAGAGTTATCCACTTTATGTAATACTTGAATTAGTGCTTCTAGAAGCTCTTTTTCATTATGGTTCTTAAGAGTTAAAAGTCTTAAGGTTCGGTTATCATCTTCTCCATACAACCAGCCCATTGATATTACAATTATTTTTCCAAATTCAGCATATATCCCTGCTCTTTCATACAGCTCTTCCGCTGTTTCTTTTTCTTTAGCAAAAAATGATGATTTGTGTTGCCATAACTGCTTTTCTCTTTCACTTAATGCGTTATAATTTGGCGACTGCGGAATTGTCTCGATATCAATAAATAGTATTGCCATGATTATTATTTTAGGTTGAAAGCTGTTTGAATTTATGCAAAATTTCCATCTATAAATAGTACATAGCTTCGAAAGCAAATATTTCGTCTTAAATAATCAATGTTTGTTCTATTAGTGCAATAGGAATACTTATTGCCATCTAATACTTACATAGCTAAAACAAAAGTAATCTAAAGTTATCTTTTTAATGGATAGGCTTTAACTTTGCGGATTATTATTAGAAAAGAAATTATTTAGAATGAAATATATATCACCTATTCAGACATCTAATTGGAAAAAGCTAGATGAACATTTTCAAAATGTGAAAGATATTCATCTTAAGACTCTGTTTGAGCAGGAAAAAGGAAGATTTGAAAAATTCACCATCAATACAGAATCTTTATTTATAGATTATTCTAAAAATAAAATCAATTCAGTCACTTTAGATCTTTTACTTCAATTTGCAGAAGAGATGAAATTGAAAGAAGAGATTGAAGCAATGTTTTCAGGAGATAAAATTAATCAAACTGAGAAGCGAGCTGTGCTTCATACTGCTTTAAGAAATTTCTCTGGTAAAGCTGTTTATGAATCAGGAAATGATGTAATGCCTCTAGTTGAGAAGGTTAGAAAGCAAATGAAGGATTTTAGCAATAAAATTCATTCTGGTGAGTGGAAAGGATATACAGGTAAAGAAATTAAACATATTGTTAATATTGGAATTGGTGGTTCAGACTTAGGGCCTGTAATGGTAACCGAAGCTTTGAAACCTTATAAAGTTGAGGATATTGAAAGTTATTTCGTGTCCAATGTTGATGCTACTCACATTGCTGAAGTTCTGAAGAAAATAGATCCTGAAACCACCTTATTTTTAATAGCATCAAAGACCTTCACTACTCAGGAAACCATGACTAATGCACATACTGCTAGAAATTGGTTTCTTGAAAATGGAGGAAATGAACCTGATATTAAAAAACACTTTATTGCATTAAGCACCAATAAGGAAGGGGTTGAAAAGTTTGGTATTGATCCTGCCAATATGTTCGAATTCTGGGACTGGGTTGGCGGTAGATACTCACTTTGGTCAGCCATAGGTCTGTCTATTGCCTTAAATATTGGCTATGATAATTTTGAAGAACTCCTTAAAGGAGCTCACGAAATGGATAATCATTTCCAAAGCACGCCATTTGAAAAAAATGCCCCTGTAATTTTGGCACTAATCGGATTATGGTATAATAATTTCTTCAATGCAGAAACTGAAGCTATTTTACCATATGATCAATATCTACATAGATTCGCTGCCTATTTCCAACAAGGAAATATGGAAAGTAATGGTAAATCAGTCGATAGAAATGGTAATCCAGTGAATTATCAAACAGGACCAATCGTTTGGGGTGAACCTGGAACTAATGGTCAGCACGCATTTTATCAATTGATTCATCAAGGTACCAAAATGATACCATGCGATTTTATTGCTCCGGCTAATTCTCATAATCCTATCGGAGATCATCATCAAAAACTTTTAGCTAATTTCTTTGCACAAACAGAAGCTTTAATGAATGGAAAAACCGAGAAAGAAGCCAGAAAGGAATTAGAGAATAAAGGCTTGAGTTCTGATGAAATTGAGAAATTATTGCCGTTCAAAGTATTTAAAGGAGATAACCCAACCAACTCTATTTTATTAAAAAAGGTGACACCTAAATCATTGGGTAGCCTAATTGCATTATATGAGCATAAAATATTTGTTCAAGGGATTTTATGGAACATATTTAGTTTTGATCAGTGGGGTGTTGAGCTAGGAAAACAATTAGCTGGACTTATTCTACCTGAATTAGATCATGACAACCCAGTAATTGGTCATGATGCTTCTACAAATGGGTTGATCAATGAATACAAAAGAATGAAAGAAAAGTAAGCGTAACCTTATTATTCATTGACTAAAATAGTTGTTATAGGAGCTGGTGCAGCAGGAATTTTTGGAGCAATTAATATTGCTGCTCAAAATCCTGAAGCAGAAGTTATAGTATTAGAAAAGTCATCAAAGCTTCTATCGAAAGTGAAAATTTCTGGAGGTGGAAGGTGTAATTTGACTAATGTTATCTCTGAGCCTAAAGAGTTGATTAAGAATTACCCACGAGGTAATAAAAAGCTTAAAAAGGCTTTTGAAACCTTTGGCACAAAAAGTACTATTGAATGGTTTGAATCCAGAGGTGTGAAAACAAAAGCTGAAGCTGATGGCAGGATGTTTCCCATTTCGGATGACTCTCAAACAATTATTGATTGCCTTTTGAAAGAGTGCAATAAATTAGGCGTTCAAATTAAGACCAAAGAGGGCGTAAAGGAAATTAAGCCAACAGCTAAAGGATTCATTATTCATACTAATAATTCTAGCTATGAATGTGATAAAATATTAATTGCGACTGGGGGTCATAATAAGATAGAATCTTTTCAATGGCTAGAGAAGCTTGGGCATAATATTTCGGTACCTGTACCTTCCTTATTTACTTTTAATTTACCTCAATCAAATATCACTAAACTTTCAGGAATCAGTGTAGCTGAGGCAGAAGTTAAAATTGCCGGAACAAAGCTCTCTTATACTGGTCCATTATTAATTACACATTGGGGACTAAGTGGCCCCGCTGTACTGAAATTATCCGCTTTTGGTGCCAGGATACTAAACGAAAAAAATTACGAATACTCTGTAATTATTAACTGGGTTGGATTTAAAAATGAAACAGAAGTAAGAAATCATCTATCAAAATTTCAGTCAGAAAACCCTAAAAAGAAACTGTTTAATAGTAATCCTTTTGATCTTCCGAAACGGCTTTGGGAATACCAGTTGCAGGAATGTGAAATAGATGAGGATTTACGCTGGAATAACTTCTCAGGTAAAAAATTAAATAAATTGGTTAATAACCTGATTGCTGATTTATATGAAGCTTCTGGTAAAACTACTTTTAAGGAAGAATTTGTAACTGCTGGAGGTGTAAAGCTTGGGGATATCAATATGCAAACGATGGAAAGTAGAAAGTGCCCAGGTGTATATTTTGCGGGTGAAGTTTTAGATATTGATGGAATAACGGGTGGTTTCAATTTTCAAGCAGCCTGGACTAGCTCTTTTTTAGCAGCAAACGGAATTACTGAAAGTCTAAAAACTAAAAAAGCTTCCTAAATAAATTAAGAAGCTTTTTGATATGTATTTTTTCACTCTATCCTGCTTGATGTTCTTCTCTTAATAAATCATTAACTGTTTTCACAGGATTAAAAGTTGACAAAGGAACCTCTACAAAAAGAGTGATCCAATCTGACATAGCACCATTCCAAAGACCTGGTAGTTCTAATGCTTTCAATTCTTTTCCATCTTTCGATTTACTTGTTATAAATCCAGTTTCCGGATCTCTGTATTTAATTAAATCAAACTTTTTACCATGCATATCTTTAATCCCGCAAACCAAGTCCACAGGATTAAAATGAGTTGCATTTTGAAGTGCCTTTTGAGCTTCCGGATTGTCGGGATCAATTTGTGAAGTTTCTGCTATTTGTAAACTCAAGGATCCATCTTTTTCTTTAACCCAAAAAGGACCTCCACCTGGCTCACCCGTATTTTCTACCATACCGCATACACGAATAGGTCTGTGGAGTAAGTATTGTAAATACCCAACCTTTTCAGAAAATTCTAATTGATCATAATCATCTTTAAAAACTAAGAATAATTCCTTTTTAGCGAAAGTCTCAACTTCCAACAATTCTAATTCATTGATGTTTCTTTCCAATTGATTGAGATAGCCAAAAAGTTTACTCTGAACACTCATCAGCAAACCTGCCAGAGCTTTTTTATAATGGATAGTATTTAATTTAAGATGATCTGGAACTACATTATCAATATTCTTTATAAAAACGATATCGTGATCCAAATCATTTAAATTCTCTATTAAAGCACCATGACCAGCTGGGCGAAATAATAAACTTCCATCTGAATTATGAAAAGGCGTATTATCTGGATTAACTGCAATTGTATCTGTTTCAGGTTTTTGTTGTGAAAAGGTTATTTCAAAATCATTAAAGCCCTTTCTAACATGAGCTGCATGCTCTTCAAATAATTTCTGATGCTCAGGTGAGACTGTAAAATGTAACCTTACTTTTCCCTCAACTCCTCTAGCGTAATTCTCTCCTTCCGTAAAGTGCTCCCCTACTGGTGTTTTTACTCCAGATTTATAGTCATGAAAATCTAATAAGCCTTTAGGAAGGTTGCCGTAATTCAATCCATCTTCAAGCAGTAAAGATTTTATGATTTTATGGTACTCTTTATTTTTCAATGATGAATCCAAGCTGTTCCCACTTTCTTGCATCTTCTCATCTAACGCTTTCGAAAAAGCAAACTTATGAATATTGGTAAAGAAGGTTTTTAGAAAATCATCTTTCTCAGCCATAGATTCATCTTCTTCCAAAAAGGCATATAATCTTTTGAACATCCTGCTAGCAGCACCACTAGCCGGAACAAACTTAATCATATTGTATTTTTTGGATTGATTTTCAAAAATCAATATAAATTCATCAATGCTCTTTTCTGATAATTTTAAAAGCCCATCCCCCACAACTGCAGGCCTATCAATATTTAAATAAGGAAAGCCTTTTTTAAATCTACCTAATTGCTCTTCTACCACCTCAACATCTTTTCCAGCTCTTTTTATCTCTTCAGTTAATTGATTGTTCATTTGTTTTGGTTCTAAAGTTTTAAAAATAAGTTTCTAAAGCCATTTTGTAACTTTTTTCGTAGGCCTCATATAAGTTTTTCCAATCAAAAAATTCAGATAAATCCTCTGATCTATTTCGCATATCTATTCGTTCTCTGCTTGTAATCTGAGTAAAATCCCACATGACATTTGTTAATTCCTCTGCTGCTTCATCAAAACTCTTATTTGCTCTTTTTACTATGAACATTCCGTGTTTTCGATCTCCTATTTCTACATTCTTCATGTAATCCCCAAAGCCTGATAAATCAGAGGTGACCGAAGCTACTCCACGTGCTAATGATTCAAGAGGAGTATATCCCCATGGCTCATAATAACTAGGAAAAACCCCTAAATGGCAGGCACGTACAAAATCGTCATACTCCATCCCAAATAATGGGTTAGTAGAGGAAATAAAATCTGGATGATAAACTACTTTTACTTTATCAGATTCCTTGTTCACTAAATCTGAACTACGCAGAAAATTTAATATTGCATCCTTTTCATCATCCACCAAATTATGCGTCACAACGGGAGGCAACCCACCTGATTTCCAAGTTTGAATTGTCCTTCTATGTCTTAGTTTCCAATAATCATCCACTAAATCATTCAGGTTTGGAAGCTTATGGTCACCTGTACTTGCCGCAGCCTGTCGGTATAGCCTATTCTTAATTTGTTCTACGATAGCGTTAGAATTTGTGTTTATTTTATCCAGCATAGCCCTGGCATTCAATACTTCAGGGTTTATTGAAGTTATAGGCTGCTTAGTAATAAAAAACATAACGACAGTCAATGGGGACTTAGCCTCTTTGAGACGATGATTTAAGCGCGCCAAAGCTTCAAGAGTTAAATCATAGCCTTTATTTGAATACTCAAACCTACCCGATGTAAAAAAGTAAAGGGTTTTATTTAAGTCGAAAGAATAGCTCTTAAAAAAGTGTCCCATTATAAACTGCTCCAGTAATTGCTTATACTTATGATGCAAATTCTGTACTTCATGCAACACGGAAAAACGCTCAATGTTTAAACCGTTAGGAAGAATTTTATCCGGATTTCGTCCTAACAAATGAAAGCACTCCTTACCTGTCACCTCACTTACAGTAGTAAATACATGGGCTCCATGAACACAGGCTCGCTCTAATTTTACATTAGCTTCCACATTAAAATGAACCGCTTCTTTATGCCAATCTAAAAATGGAAGATGATCATAAAAGTTTGGATCATTCATTGCTAAATATCTACCTAATAAGGTAGCATGCGTTGTAAATACGGTTTGTAATGGAACTTGATCTTTTCTTAAGTTTGGAATCGCTGACCCTGCCATCCACTCGTGAAAATGAGCTAAAGGTTTGATTTTTTTATCTAAGGCCACTCGTGTTAATTCAGATAAGAATATGTGAACCATATAACCAAAAGCAAGCACTTCATCCATCAAAGGATCATAATTTTTAAAATCAATCCCATGATTTTGCCAGTAATAATACTTGATATTTCCTAGTTCATGAAATACAGATTTGTGATCGAATAAAAGTGTTTGGGGCCTGCCCGAAACCAACCAATAACCCGATTTAATATTTAATCCCTTTTGCCTACAAACTTCCAGCGCCTCATCAATAACAGCATGTCCAAAAGCAGCCTCTTCAAAATCAGTAGCCGCTTCTTTTGGAGCATATGGCCCTAACAACAAATAATTATTGCCCCAATTTTTAACCATTGTAGGGACTTTTGACCTAATAACAGTGTAAATTCCTCCAACTTGATTACATACCTCCCAGGCTATTTCAGTCAAAATGTGTTGACTGTTGTCAATGCTATTATTTTCTTTCATTATATGAGATTTTCCATAGAATAAACCAGATTTATCAATTTATAAGAATAATCTGAAATAAAGATGGAATAGCTAAAAAAACAGTAATTAAGGGTTTAATTATTGCATCCTTATTTATAAAACTTAATTTATAAAAAAATAAGCAAAATACTTAGTGTAAAAATTACAATAAGTAGTTAATTTGTATCAAATATTAGCTCTAAAAAGCTAAATACTAATACATTAATATGGAAGAGCAAAAAGATACCGCCCAAGAGTCTACTAAGGATTTTGAAGGCAACTACATAGAAAAATTTCAGGAGAAACAAGAGGAAGAATATTATCCTGGTGGGATAATTAGCTGGAAGCAAAAGAAAGGAAAACTTAGAATATATGCACAGCATTCCACAATGGAAATATCCATTATCAGTCCAAAAATTCTAAAGTTTAGATACGCTAACGATGGCTACTTCGAGGATGATTTTTCCTATGCAATCGATCCTGAGTTTGAAGTTGAAAACAATCACTATGATTTTGAAGCTCAGGATAAATGTTTATTGATTAAAACCGAAGTATTAAAATGCTTTATTGATAAATCAGACGCTACTATAAAGATTTTAGACCAGAATGATAAAGTCTTAGTAGAAGACGAAAAAGGCTATCATTGGAAGGAAGAAAAAAGATTTGGCGGACATGTTGTGATTTCTACTTTAAAATCTGCTAAGAACAAAAAATATTATGGCTTAGGGGATAAAACAGGGCGATTAAATCTAAATGGTACCAGACGGGAATTATGGGGAACTGATTGCTATGGATATGGAAATGATACTGATCCTGTCTATAAAAACATTCCCTTTTTTATGGGCTTGACTGATGGACAGGGATATGGTATTTTTTTGGATAACTCATTTAGAACTTTCTTCGATTTTGGACATGAAAGAGAAGAAGCTTTAAGCTTCTGGGCACAAGGCGGTGAAATGAGATACTATTTTATCTATGGCCCGCAATTAGAACACGTAGTGCAGCAATACACTACCTTAACAGGTAAATCTCCACTACCTCCTAAATGGGCATTAGGCTATCATCAAAGTAAATGGAGTTATTATCCTGAAAGCAATGTGAGAGAATTAGCGAAAACTTTCCGAGAGAAAAGAATTCCATGTGATGTTATTCATCTTGATATTGATTATATGGATGGATACCGATGTTTTACATGGAATAATGAACGATTTCCGCAGCCTAAAAAAATGATTGAGGATCTTAAAAATGATGGTTTTAAAACCATTGTAATTATAGATCCTGGAATAAAGATAGACCCACTTTATACGGTTTACCAACAAGGTGTTCACCACAACTATTTTTGCCAAAGAATGGATGGTGCTAGATTGAAAGGCAGTGTTTGGCCCGGGCCTTGTCACTTCCCAGACTTCACCAATCCTGCGGCTAGAAAATGGTGGTCAGGTTTATTTGGTGGATTATCGCAAGATGGAGTAGCCGGAGTATGGAATGATATGAACGAGCCTGCTGTTTTTGAAGAAGGTACTTTTCCAAGAGATGTAAGACATGATTATGATGGACATCCTTGCAGCCATAGAAAAGGGCATAATGTTTATGGAATGCAAATGGCCAGAGCTACCTACGAAGGACTAGATCAATTTGCAGGAAATAACAGAAGCTTTACTATCACGCGTTCTGCTTATGCGGGTGTTCAGAGATATAGTTCAGTATGGACAGGTGATAATTTAGCATCATGGGAACATTTGAGGATTGCGAATATCCAATGCCAGAGATTAAGTGCTTCTGGAGTTTCGTTTGCAGGATCAGATGTAGGCGGATTTATAGGTTCACCTGATGGAGAATTATATACTCGATGGATACAAATGGCCACATTCCATCCGTTTTTCAGAACGCACTCATCAGGAGATCATGGAGACAAAGAACCTTGGCAATTTGAAGAAAAGTATCTCAATATAGTTAGAAGATTCATTGAGTTTAGATATGAGTTAATGCCTTACATCTACACTACATTCTGGAGATATACCGAATATGCTACTCCAATGTTGAAATCCATTTCAATGGCTTATCAGCATGATACTGAGACTTTGGACAGAGAAGAGGAATTCCTATTAGGAAATCACCTTTTAATTTGCCCAGTATCGGAGCCAAAAGTAAAAGATAGAATTGTTTACATCCCTGAGGGTAACTGGTACAATTACTGGACTGATGAATTGGTATATGGCAAAAAAGAAGTTAAAGTATTGACACCTTTAGATCAAATTCCACTTTTTGTAAAAGAAGGTGCTGTGATTCCTATGCAAGACAAAATGCAATATGTAGATGAATTCATCCCTGAAAATATAAAGTTACATCTTTACAAGGCTCTTTCTGAAACCAAAAGTGAACTTTATGAAGATGATGGTTTAACCAAAGATCATGAAATGGGAATCAGCACATGGCATACATTTATTCAAAAACCTATTGATAATGGAATTGAGTTAGAACACATATTGGATTCTGAGTTTGAATCAGGCTCTTCCGGCTTTGAAATAAATCTTCATGGATTCGAAAGTATATCAAGGGTAATAGTAGATGATGTAGATATTAATTTAAATGGAAGCAGATCTTTCGTAGTGCAACGAGAATTTACTACATTAATAATACATAGCTAAAAACCTTAAAACTAAGAACATGGAAATTTTAATGATAGGCCCCGGAAAACCAAATCCTCAGAATAGTGGATTAGGAATAGCTTGCTATCATATAGCAGAAAATCTTGCTAAAAAGGTTCACTTAAAACTTTTTGCTGTACAAGAGGCTGAAGAAGTGGTAGAACAAGAATATGAGCAAAGTGAGGTGGCACATATCAATCAGCAAACCTTAACGAATAGAAAGCAAATTAATGCTGATCTAGTGCATTTATCTATCAAAAGTAAACTAAATCCATATTTTTATGCTTCCGGAGTTGAAGTTGAAGAGCATTACAATGAAAATATAGATTTATCAATCCATGAAGCTTTAGAAGATTTTAGCCAAAAAGTAATTTCAAAAAGCAGAAATCTAGATTTTGATGTTATTTATGCTCACGACTGGACCGCAATTCCATCTTCTATAAAATTACATGAGCTATTCAAGAAACCGTTTGTTTTGCATGTTCATGCATTAGATTATGATAGAAGCGGTAAAAAGACGAACTCATGGTTATTTGATTTGGAAAAAGAAGGAATGCAAAAAGCTGATTTAGTGATTGCAGTGAGCCATTACCATAAAAATGTGATGGTTGAAGAATACGGAATTGCTGAATCTAAAATTAAGGTGATACATCATGGATTAGCTCCTATGAATGTATCAAATTACCAAACTCCATTCAATGAACATATAATTCTCTTTTCAGGAAGACTTTGTGTTCAAAAAGGAGCAGATACCTTTTTAAAAATTGCCAAAGTATTGGCTGAAAAGGAAGAAAATATTCGTTTTATTATAAGTGGCCAAGGTGAGCTAATGGAAGAATTGATTGCTAAGGCCAATGAAAGTAATTTACTAGATAAGATACATTTTACTGGTCATATTCCCCAAGAAGACTTATTTTCAGTTATGCAATCATCAGATGTAATGGTTATGCCATCAATCTCTGAACCTTTTGGATTGGCAGCATTGGAAGCAACAAGTTTAAAAGTTCCAATTGTAACCTCAACTAATTGTGGTGTAAATGAGGTGCTTGAATACGTTCAAACTGCTGAAGAGAATGACATTGAAGCTTTTGTTATTGCTATAAGAAACGTAATAAATCATAAAAATAAATTTAAAAAAGTTGCCGAAAAGAATGCAGAACTCGTAAAATCTAGAAACTGGGAACATGTATCAAATGAAATACTTGACAGTATAAAGGAGGTTTTATAAAATGGATAATTACCAAATCATACATTTTAATCATCCTTTAAAATTAAAGGAATTATCATTTCTGGATATTGGAAAAGGTATTGAGGCAATTGATGAGTCTAAGAGTACTAGTCAATTCAAGTCAAACTTTCAAAGTAATATCCTGCCGCAGCTGAAAAAGGTTTTAAAAATGGCTAAGGAAGATCAATTTCCTATCATCTATTTTAGCATACCCTTTTTAGAAGCTCTAAAAAAAGAAGACAATAATACTTTACTAGAAATTACGAAAGCAGTAAACAAGGGTAAAATTCAGGTCATTGGGTCTTGCTACTTTCATTCCTTTAGTTATTTATGTTCTCCTATTCTTTTCAGAAAAGAAGCTGAATTATATCTTAAAGCTTTACACAACTTCTTTGATCAAAAACCTGGCTTATTTATAAATACAGCCTGTCTTTATGACGATACAGTTGCTGAAATCATAAGCAGCATGGGCTATCAAGCAATCATAGCTACCGCAAACCCATGGCATCTTGCTGGTAAGCATTCAGGCCAAGTCTATCGTTCAAACACTAAAAATCAGTTTAATGTATTGCTATCAAATGGTGATGGGCCTGATGATTTTCAAATTAGCCTTATAAATGCTTACGGAAGTGCTTATGAAGCGAATTTGATTGATGATAAATTAGGAAATAGTCACCAAATGCAAGAATTGTTCATGCATCAATCCGAAGAAGAACATTCTGTATATGCAGTGAGCCTTCCCTTAAGTTCGCCATCTTGGCAACATAAAATTCCAGATTATACAAACAACCCTTTACAAAAGGCATTACTAAAACAGATCTCAAATCTGGTGAAAGAACATGCCTCAAAACTAAAAGAGGAAGATTTAAAATTATTAATGTTATTAGTGCAACCAGATCACCTATTACAAATTAATCAAACCACCAAAGAAGATGGATATAATAATTTCATTAGTAGCATGAACTGGATTACAGATATTAGCCTACGAAATAGAAATTAAAATTTATTTTTTGTAGATTTTCATTAAATCATGAGCAATTTCCTCTTGAGTAAACTTAGCAAGATGCGATTCTACATTATTCAATAATTGCTCATTAAAATTATTGTCTTCGGCTAATTTAACCATTTGACTAGCTAAACTCTCATGATTTTTAGGATCAGCATAAAGTGCATGCTTCCCTCCTGCTTCTTTCATTGCTGATTGATTTCCCGCAACAACAGAAGTTCCCACTGATAATGACTCTAAAACTGGGATTCCAAACCCTTCAAAACTAGAAGGGTAAACTGAAGCTAAAGCACCTTTATAAAGATATGGAAGATCAGAAAAAGGTGTTTTATTATATATCCTGACATTATGGTCTAATCCCAAATTAGTAATTTCCTTTTCGACCTCTGCTTGATAGGCTGTTTTCTTGCCAACAATAAGGAGTAATAAATCATCTTTTACCTGATTTAGTACCAACTTAAATGCCATCACTAAATCTTTAGCATTTTTTCTATCCTCAATAGAGCCTACATATAAAAAATAAGGCTGATGTAAATTATAATGATCGAGGAGATACAATAATCTTCTCGTCTTTAATTCTTGATTATAAATAGGATGAACACCCTGATACACAACGCTTATTTTATCTTCAGGGTAACCAAAAAATTCAATTAGATCCTGCTTAGTTTGTTCACTTACAGCAATTACTTCATCCGCATTATTGCAAGCTGATTTAAACTTCTTCTTATAGATTTTCCTATCAATTAACGGATAAAACTCAGGATATCTTAAAAAGATTAAATCATGAATTGTAACAACTTTTTTAGTAGAATTTTTAAGGCCACTAGGCAATTCATTGCTCAAACCATGAAAAACATCCACATCGTGTTTTTCAGCAATTCGCCCAATTCTCTTTGATCTCCAAATATTTTTTAAACTGCCTAACTTCCATAATCCTGATGGTTGAATGGTTGATTCCTTATTTTCTTTAAAAAAACTTAATGCTTCCGAATGTTTAGATAATTTGGGAGTAAATATTGAATACTCTTCATCAGGGTAGTATTTTCTTAGTGAAGAAATAACAAATCGACTATAATTCCCTAAACCGGTAAAATTGTTAAAAGCACGTTTGGCTTCGAAAGCTATATGCATACTAAAAAATTAAATCCTTAATTTGATTTTGCCCAAAACTAAATAAAATTTCCTTTGTCCTACTCATTACTTCATTAAAAAGAAAGATAATTGTAGTTTTGCAGCTAAGTGGGGAATGAATGAATTTATATAATATTAAGACTTTAGAAAACGGAATCAGGGTTATACATCAACCTGTTAGCAATTCAAAAATTGTTCACTGTGGTTTCGCATTAGATATAGGGAGTCGCGATGAAAAACCACATCAAGTCGGTATTGCTCACTTTTGGGAGCATATGGCTTTTAAAGGGACTAAAAAGCGCAAAACTTTTCATATTCTAAATAGGCTCGATTCTGTTGGGGGTGAGTTAAATGCCTACACCACCAAAGAAAAAATATTTTTTCACGCTTCAGTGTTGGAACAATATCTTGATAAAGCAATAGACTTACTTGTAGATATTACTTTTGAATCCATATTTCCTGAAAAGCAAATCGAAAAGGAAAGACAAGTGATTTTGGAAGAAATGGCCATGTATAAAGATTCTCCTGAAGATGATATACAAGACCAATTTGACGCCTTAGTATTTTCAGGTCATCCATTGGGAAATAACATTTTAGGTACTGAAGAGAGCCTGAAAAGCTTCCACAGAAATCACTTCTTGGAATTTTTAGAAGAAAATTTAGATACTGAAAGGATAGTGTTTTCTATTGTAGGAAATATTTCAGAAAAGAAATTAGATCGTTTCATAAAAAAATATTTGGAACCTATAGCTCATCATAAAAGGAAAAGGGAAAGAATAAGTTTTGATCACTATTTACCAAGACGATTAAATTTCGATAAAGAAATATCTCAATCACAATGTGCTATAGGCACTACCGCCTATCCTATTCATCATCCAAAACGGCTAGCCTTTTTTATGTTAGTGAATATCCTTGGCGGACCTGGCATGAACAGCCGATTAAATATGGCCTTAAGGGAGAAATATGGCTTTGTTTATGCAATTGATGCCGGTTATCATCCGTTTACTGATACTGCCCTGTTCAGCATATTTTTCGGGACAGACCCAGGTCAACTGCCGAAAAGTATAAAGCTTGTAAAAAAGGAATTATTAAAATTACAAAATAAGCCTTTAGGCAGCATGCAACTTCATGTAGCCAAACAGCAACTTATGGGGCAATTAGCAATGGCAGAGGAGAACAATATGAATTATATGCTCATGTTAGGCAGGAGTTTATTAGATAAAGATAAAATTGAATCCTTAGATGAGTTATTTAATCAGATAAGGAATATTTCGGCTTCTGACTTACAAGACACTGCACATGAAATTTTTAATGAGGATAGATTGAGTATTTTAACCTATACAGCTAAAAGAAGATGAAATGGAATTTCTAGATCCAGACTTAGAGAGATATGTTGAAGCTCATACCGAAAATGAAAATGAGCTTCTCTATAGAATAAATCGAGAAACGCATACTGAAGTTTTAAAACCCAGAATGTTAAGTGGGCATTTACAGGGTAGAGTACTTTCCATGATTTCTCACATGATTCAACCTAAAAACATATTAGAGATAGGCACCTACACTGGTTATTCTGCATTATGTATGGCTGAAGGTCTTCAAAATGATGGTAAACTCATTACGGTAGATGTTAATGAAGAATTGAAAGACCGACTAACTGAATATTTTAATGAATCTGATTTTGCAGAAAAAATAGAGTTAAAGATAGGTAAAGCATTAGATATTGTGCCAAAGCTGGATGTTGAATGGGATATGGTTTTTATTGATGCTGATAAATCAAATTATCAAAACTATTATGACATCTGTATAGACAAGGTTAAAACCGGAGGTTACATTCTAGTTGACAATGTTTTATGGAGCGGGAAAGTTTTAGAAAAAAACAGAAAAAAGCTTGATAAAGATACAGAAGCTATGCTTAATTTTAACGAATTTGTACATAAAGATGAGCGTGTACAAAATGTACTATTTCCAATAAGAGATGGCTTAATGATTTTAAGAAAAAAATGAGATTGAAATTCCCTTTACTATTACTATTTATTTATCCATTGTGCTTTATTGCAAATGCTCAACAAGTTCCCTCAAGAATTGCATTTGCTAATATGGATTTAAGATTAACCTCCGATGCAATTCGTGACATTCAAGCAGATGTAGATGCATTAACAAGAAGTGAAAAATACTTTCAGAAAAAACTGGAAAGGGTAGATATGTACATGCCTATAATCGAAAGAATTTTTCAAGAAGAAGGCTTACCTGAAGACTTTAAATATTTAGTAATTCAAGAAAGTGCATTAGTATCAGACGCTGTTTCTAGCAGTAATGCTGTAGGCTTTTGGCAGTTTAAGGAAATATCGGGTTTAGAAAATAACTTAAGAATAGATCGCTATGTTGACGAGCGAATGAATATCGTTTCCTCTAGCCGTGCTGCTGCAAATTACTTAAAAAGTCATAATGAATATTTCGACAATTGGGCCTATGCCTTAATCGCTTATCAAAGAGGCCGTGGTGGCGCTATGGATGTGGTAGATGAAAGCAATTTCGGGAAAGATAAACTAAAGATAACTAGTGATACGTATTGGTATTTGAAAAAATATCTTGCTCATAAAGTGGCATTTGAAAATGTATTAGGAACATCTAAAACTCCCTACTATTTAAAAGAAGTATCCTCAAAAAAATCCGACAACCTAAAAACTATTGCGAAACAGGAAGAAGTACCCTATGAACTTCTTGTTGAATATAATAAATGGTTGAAAAGAAGCAAAATCCCTGAGGATAAGGAATATACTATTGTTGTTCCACTGAGTAATCTTGAAAAGATAACCAAATTACAGAATCAAAAAGAAGCTGAGTTAGATCATTTACCAGGAGATATAAATGATAAAGAGCAGCAAAAATTCCCCTTAGTAGACCACTACCCTAGTAAATCTGATCGATCTATCCCCCATAAGGTAGAAATAAATGGATTAGACGGAATTTATGCTCCAGCTGGTTATACAGTACAGAAATTAGCTGAAGTGGCAGGAATAGAACAATATAAATTTAGAAAGTTTAACGACCTTAAAATCAGAGAGGAGTTAACAACAGGAAGAATTTACTATTTAAGAAGAAAAAGAAATCGAGCTAAATTTTATTATCATACAGTTACTGAAAGTGAAACAATGTGGGATATCAGTCAGAAATATGGAGTAAAACTTAAGAAACTATATAGGAAAAATAGAATGGAACCACCTGCTCAACCGAGAGTAGGCAGAGTATTATGGTTAAGACAAAATCGTCCTGCTAACGTAGAAATTGAATACAGAACAGCACCAAAAGTAGAGAAAGATGAGCCAAAACAGCAAGAAGTGATAGAAACTGTCATCAATGAACAACAGCCAGATACAATTCATAATAATCATGATTCATCGAAAAATGCTATCAACCCAATTCATGAAAAACTTAAAGATTCAATAGTGATTTCTTCATCAGATTCACTTATTTCTGAAACATTATCCGATAGCAATAGTACAGAAGTAGATACTGTATTAATAGAAGAAAAGACAGAAGAAATTGATTCTACAGAAGTTGAAGTAGGTAAAAATATAATTGAAGAGTCAAGCAAAGAAGAGGATATTAAATTCGAAAATGAAAATGAGTCTGTCCAAGCTGATTTGATGGAATATACAATAAGAAAAGGGGATACATTTTTCTCTATTGCTAACCGCTTTAATATGAAAATATCTAATCTTTTAAGCGTCAACGAATTAAACATTAGAGACACCCTTTCAATTGGTCAGATTATTAAAGTAAATAAAGTAGAATATTTTGAAAACCCTTCAAAAGAGGGAAGTCAAACTGATGATGAAGCTATGAAAAACAGCGCTTCTGAGGCAGCTGACCAATCAAATGATTCAAAGACCATTGAACATAAAGTAGAATCTGGAGATACAATGTATGCGTTAGCAAGAAAATATAATGTTAGCTTAAAAGATATAATGGAGTGGAATAACAAAAATGATTACACCTTAAAAGAAGGTGAATTAATTCTAATCAAACAGAAATAAAAGAAACAATTACATTAATTCTTAACTACATTGTCTTACATTTGTGGCATCTATCGAAAAAATAGTGTATTTCGATAGAATTATGTTTCAAATAAAAAAAACTTTACTTATGTTTAGAAATAACTCTAAACAGAGTAATAAGAAAGTTGATCAATTAGATTACAAGGGTAAATTACATGGTAACAGCTACAAAAACTGTTGATTTAGTGATGCTTGTCGATGACAATGATACTGATAACTTCATCAGCAAGCGTATCATAGAAATAACGGAATTCGCAAAATATGTCGAAATTAAAAATTCAGGTAAAAGTGCCTTAGAATATTTAGAAGATCATAAAAATGATCCTGACAAACTCCCTAACATCATCTTTCTTGATATCAACATGCCTATAGTTGATGGATTCGTATTTCTATATGAATTCGAAAAATTCTCTGACATTGTAAAAGATAAATGTAAAGTTATAATTCTATCCAGTTCAGATAACAAAAGAGATATAGATAAGATCGTAAACAACGATCATGTAATTAAATTCATTACCAAACCGCTTACTGAGAACGCTCTTAACGAGATTCGTTCTTTGGATTTAAGCTAATTTTTAAATCAACATCAACATTTTCTGGCTATGAAAATAATTAAAGCTATTATTTTTCTGATTTTAGTGAGTGCAACAAATGCTATAGCACAAACTGATAGTATTGCTGCAAACACTGACACTTCATATTGGGATAAAGGCGGTTTAATTAACATAAATTTTTCTCAGGTTGATCTAACCAACTGGAATGGTGGAGGTAAAAGCTCTATATCCATTGGAGGACTATCAAACTTCAAAGCAAATTATGAAAAGGGTAAAAATGCTTGGAGCAATAGATTAGATTTAGCCTATGGTTTACTAAGACAAGGAGAAAATGAAAATCCTTTTATCAAAACAGATGATAATATAATTTTAACTTCAAGGTATAGTAGACAGCTAAAGAAAAGAATTTTCATCTCAGGAATGGTTGATTTTAGGACCCAATTTGATGAAGGTCTGAATGAGGAAAACGAAGTAATTTCGAGATTTTTAGCGCCTGGTTTTCTCTTAGCTAATATTGGCCTTACCTATCGATACAAAGAAATATTTTCAGCTTCTTTTTCTCCACTTTCATCTAAAACAACAATTGTAACCGATGATAGCCTATCTAACGCTGGGGCTTATGGTGTTGAAATAGGTGAAACCACAAGATTCCAAGGGGGTATTAACTTTTCTTCATCTTTCCAAAAAGACATTTGGGAGAATGTAAACCTTTCGACAAACCTAAATATGTTTGCTGATTATGAAAAATTAGGAAATATTGACATTAATTGGGAAACTGCATTAATCTTTAAAATCAACAGTTTCTTATCTGCTTCATATAGCACCCAATTAATTTATGATGATGATATTAAATCTAAAGAAATTGTAATTAATGAAGCTTTAGGAGAGTTCCGATACGTACCCGGCATTCAATTCAAAAGTGTAATGAATATCGGCTTAAACATTAAAATACCTTACTAGCTTTCAAACTTGTTAATCAATTTTGCTCAACCTTATTAGAACCAATTTTAAGGAATATGTGGCTTTCCTTAAAAACCCAGAACCGAACCCAAACAAAAGTGCAGATGACTCTGAAAGTAAATGGAGTAAGCTGTTTATTTTTTTGTTAATAGATGCGATACTTATTTCCCCTATTCTATTTCTTTTATACATATTAGAAGAATTTAGTAATATCGATTTAAATAACCATTCTGTTTCAAACATTGCCAATGAATATGGGATTATTATACTCATATTAGCAGGTGGTATTCTATCCCCTCTTATAGAAGAAATTATTTTTAGGCTTCCGCTTCATTATAAAAGAAACTATTTATTTAAATTTATTGGTCTTTTCATTGGGAAAGAGAGAGTTAAAAATTTTTGGTTAAAGCATTTCAGAATATTTTTTTACCTTTTTGTAATAGCGTTCGGTTTTGTCCATATTTTTAATTTTCAAGAAAAATCCATTTTGATATGGATTCTATTACCATTGCTTGTAGCCCCTCAAATTATAGGCGGTACAATATTAGGATACTTAAGAATAAAACTAGGATTCGGATGGGCTTTTCTACATCATGCAATTTATAATACTGTTTTAACAATTCTTGCTTTTTCTACACACTTAAATCAGGAAGTTTCTATTAATAACTCAGATTTTAAACTTAATATAGAAGTCGCAGAAAACAAGTACAACAACGAATCAAAAGTTGAAGATACTTCTGATTTTGATTTTAAAACTATTGTTAACACGCAATATGCAAGCTATAATTATATAGCGGATAAACTAGGTTGGGAAAAGATTGACAAAAAAGAGAATTATAAATATTACAATATCTCTTTGGAGATGAAAAACTTAGATTTAAATAGTGATTCTATTCTTCAGCATCATCTCATTAAAATAATTAAAAATCAATAATCAGGATCCAAGCCGAAAGTATCTCGCAATTTACCAAGAAGAGGATTTTCCTTCATCATAGCATCAAATTTCTCCTTTGGAGTGTACGGCCTTTCTGCTGCCTTCTCGATATTCACATGATGTTGCAATTGAATTTCCTGATTTTGAAATTTAGCTCGAATAAAGTTTAGAAAATCAGCCTTTATTTTTTCAATACCATCAACCTCAACGGGATTTGATAATTCAACCGTAATCATCTGTTCTTCTAAGTGAATGGAGTTTTTTAATGAGTTCTCAACTAAAGGTCCTACTTTATTTTGCTCAACGAACTGATTTACTACTTTCTTTAACTCCTCTGCATTTAAATCTAGCTTCTGAACAGTTGATGTACTCATTTCTTCAGATGATTCTTCAGAAGAAGTGCCAACTATTGGATTAGGTTTTTTCTCTTCAGTTTTTTTCTGAACGGACTCTCCTGGCTTTGGAATTGAAGGAGCTGACTTTAATGGCTTATTCTGTCTGGCCTTAGCAGCCATCTGGTCAGCAATGGAAGTCTTTTTTACTGAAGATGACTCATCTTCAGAGTCAGACTGCTCACTTAGCTTACTTTTTTTTTTAGAACTTCTTCCTGCTGCTTCGCTAAATCAATAGCACTATTGAGCTTTGCTAACTTCATCAAAGCTAACTCAACTGCCAATCTCTGATTTTTACTCGCTTTATAGGATTGATCCGTTTGATTGAGAATCTGTAAACCAGATAGCAAGAATGAAGCGTCAACATTCTTCGCTTGCTCCTGATATTGCGCTTTTACTTGATCCGAAACTTCTAATAACTCTAGAGTAGAGGCATCTTTGCAAACTAAAAGGTCTCTAAAATGCGAGGCTAATCCATTTACAAAATTATGACCATCAAAGCCATTCTTCAGGATTTCGTCAAACAGTAATAATGCTTCAGGAATTTTTTCACCATTTAAAGCGTCCGTCACCTTGAAATAATAATCATAATCTAAAATATGAAGATTATCAATGGTAGTTTGATAAGTGATTTTTTTATCAGGCGAAAAGGTAACAATTAAATCAAAAATAGAAAGTGCATCACGTAAAGCTCCGTCTGCCTTTTGCGCAATTAAGTGCAAAGCAGCATCTTCTGCTTCTATGCCTTCTCTATCAGCAATTTCCTTCAAATGATCTGATATATCAGATACTTTTATTCTATTAAAATCATAGATCTGACATCTGGAAAGAATAGTTGGGATTACCTTATGCTTTTCCGTTGTAGCCAGAATAAAAATTGCATAAGACGGTGGCTCTTCCAATGTTTTCAAGAATGCATTAAATGCTGCATTTGAAAGCATGTGAACCTCATCTATAATATATACTTTATATTTTCCGTGCTGAGGGGGTACTCTTACCTTATCAATAAGATTTCTAACATCATCCACGGAATTATTAGAAGCTGCATCTAGCTCATAGATATTTAAGGAAGAAGAACCCTCCATATTATCTACATCAAAATCGTTGATCAGTCTGGCCAAAATTCGAGCGCAGGTAGTTTTACCTACCCCTCTAGGACCACAAAAAAGTAGAGATTGCGCTAAATGATCATTATCAATAGCGTTTTTTAAAGTAGTAGTAATGTGTTTTTGTCCTACTACTTCATCAAATCCTTTTGGTCTATACTTCCTTGCTGATACAACAAAATTTTCCATTAGCGCAATTTATAAATACACTTTCGATTTTAAGGAATCATTGGCATTTTATTATGAAAAAAATTTAGAGGCTTTCATTATTAATTAGCCATAATATTCCACAAAATTCCTTGGAGTCTCATAAAGAGTTAATTTATGTAAACTCGCCCCTTTTTGTAATTCTTTAACTTTCGGCTCAAGTATTCTCCAGAATTCTGCAATAATGATCTCACAACTTGCCATTTTACCTTTAAGAAATGGCACATCCATGTTTAAATTTTTGTGATCGACCTTATCTATTACTTCTGATTTAATCAGATTGCTTAATTTTTTCAAATCTACCACAAAGCCAGTTTCAGGATCTGGCTCACCCTTTACTGTCACAATCAATTCAAAATTATGACCATGCCAGTTTTCATTTGCACAAGGACCAAAAACCTCTTCGTTCTTTTCCCTACTCCAGTTTGGGTTAAAAAGCTTGTGAGCTGCGTTAAAATGTTCTTTACGATTAACGTAAATCATGCCAATTTCAATTTTTAGGCTGCAAATATACGTTTATTCATTTATAATAAATAGTTTTGTTCAAATAGCTTAATTCAAAAACATACATCTCATGATAATAGTTACTGGCGCTGCAGGTTTTATAGCTTCAAATTTGATTAAAAAGTTAAATTCTGAAGGATTTAACCACATAATTGCGGTTGACAAGTTTGACAATGCCGATAAAAATAAAAACTTAGAAGGATTAAAAATTCAAGAAAAAGTTGAAAGAGACGTCTTTTTTAATTGGCTTGAAAAACAAGATCCTAAAATGATTGAGTTCATTTTTCATTTAGGAGCTAGAACGGATACCACTGAATTTGACAAAGAACTATTATCACAGTTAAACACCGAATATTCTAAAAAGATCTGGTTAAAGTGTATAGAAATGCAAATTCCATTAGTGTATGCAAGTTCTGCAGCCACATATGGTTTAGGAGAATTAGGCTATGATGATGATGAAAGTAAAATCCCTCATTTAAAACCACTTAACCCATACGGTGTTTCCAAGAACGAATTTGACATTTGGGCACTGAACCAAAAGGTAAAGCCTTTTTATTGGACTGGTTTGAAATTCTTTAATGTGTATGGACCTGGAGAATATCATAAGGGAAGAATGGCAAGTGTTATTCTTCATGCTTATCGTCAAATTTCAGAAAGTGGTAAAATGAAATTATTTCGTTCACACAATCCTGAATTTAAGGATGGAGAACAAATGAGAGATTTTGTTTTTGTAAATGATGTTGTTGATGTCATGATTTGGTTGATGCATCATCGTAAAAATTCTGGCATCTACAATCTGGGCAGCGGTAAAGCTCGTACATTTTTAGATCTAGTGAAAGCAGTATTCAAATCTATGAAAATGAAAGAAGATATTAGCTTTATTGATACTCCTGAAGATATCAGAGATAAATATCAGTATTTCACTGAAGCTAATATGGAAAAATTAAAGTCAATTGGATATCCTAAGGATTTTACCTCACTAGAAGAAGGAGTTGACCAATATTTACAAAACATAAAAAAATAATTAACTATATTCAGTTTATATAAAGTATCACTAAAACTATAAAACTATGTTAGAACAACTTGATCCAGATGTACTAGAGAAAATTCAATCTTATGGTATTGAATTTGGAATTGCATTGATAAAAGTGATTCTGATTTTCGTTATAGGACGAATTTTGATTAGTTACATCATGAAAGGAATCAAAAAAGCATTTAAAAAGTCCGAGCTTGATGTTTCTTTAGCTTCCTTTTTAACTTCTTTTTTACGTTTTGTATTTTACATTGCTTTAGTATTAGTTATAGCACAAAGCATTGATATTAAAATAGCAGCATTATTAGGAGTATTAGGTGCAGCAGGTTTAGCAATAGGCTTAGCCTTACAAGGAAGTCTATCGAACTTCGCAGGCGGTATTTTGATACTCATTACAAAGCCTTTCAAAGTTGATGATATTATTGAAGCTCAAGGGCATATGGGAGTAGTAGAAAAAATTGATATACTCCACACTCATCTTCGAACATTTGATAATCAATTAATCATAATTCCAAATGGAGGCTTAGCTAATTCAAGTGTTAAAAATGCAACAGCTAAAGATACCAGAAGAGCTGAATTGAATGTGGGAGTAGCTTACGGGTCAGATCTTCAAAAAGTAAGAGAAATTATTTTAGGTGTTTTATCGAAAGATGACAGAATTAATCCAGACCCAGAACCAGTAGTGAAATTTACTAATTTTGGAGATAGTTCTTTAGATTTAAGTGTTAGAGTTTGGACCTCTACGGACAATCTATGGCCAGTTTACTTCGATAATATGGAAGCCATTAATAACGAATTTGTGAAACAAAACATAGAAATTCCTTTCCCTCAAAGAGATATACATATGAGAACTAAATAAATTATTTAAAATCAGAAATTTAAATAGCCTTTGTAGTTTCAAAGGCTATTTTTTTTTCAAATATTTTTCAAAATATAGATGAAGATATACTTCAATATCGTTTCTTTGACTAAAGTTAAAAGAATAAAAGCTTGAATATATCATTATCGAATACTCTAAAAGTAATTTTCATAAGTACTTTAATAAGCCTTACTAATTTTGCACACGGACAGAACATCGTAAGCAAATACATTAATAGTATAATCAATGATACCAGTGACATTCAAAAACCCCAGTTCTTGATCTACCCTACCTTAGCTTATTCGCCTGAAACCAGTTGGGAATTTGGCTTAAGCTCACTGCTCGTTTATTATGCAAATCAAGATACCACGAATCGATTAAGTGAAATTAATGGATTTACTTTTTTCACCCTTGAAAATCAGTATGGCTTATGGTTCGATCATGCCATTTATTCCGATGAAGACAAATGGTTTTTACTGGGTAGAATAAGATTCCAAAGTTTCCCTCTCTTTTATCATGGAATTGGAAATGATACACCTGAAGAATATATTGCTCGAGTTGATGCCAATCAAATATTCATAAAAGAAAGAATATTACGAAAAATCAGAAAAGATGTGTTTTTAGGTTTTGAAACTGATTTTCAGCGCTTATCATCTGTGAATTTCAATCCTGCTGAAGAAATTAGCGAGCCACAAGAATTACCATTAGGAAGTAATGGTTCAACTAACCTAGGTTTTGGAATAGGTTTAGTTCATGATAATCGACATAATGTATTGAATGTTAGAAAAGGCTTTTTTTCAGAGCTTGCCATGCTTCACTATAATCAAGCCTGGGGCAGCACCTTTAATTTTACATCCATAATTTCTGATACTCGACTTTACAGATCGATAGGTAAACACAATGTATTTGCCTCACAATTATTAGGACAATTCAATTCAGGAGACGTTCCTTTTAATCAATTAGCTCTAATGGGAGGTGAAAGTATTATGCGCGGCTATTACTATGGAAGATATCGGGACAGAAACCAAATAGCCGCACAAGTAGAATATCGGTTTTTACCAATTCCTTTTAACTTCACCGATAGAATTGGAGCCGCTGTTTTCGCAGGAGCTGGCAAAGTATTTCCAGATATGCGTAATTTTAACTTAGATAATGTAGTAGTATCAGGCGGTGCAGGCTTAAGATTTCTTTTATTCCCTAAAAAAGATATTTACACTCGATTAGATGTTGCATTTACTGCTGAGGGCACAGGATTCTATCTTTTTATAGGTGAAGCTTTTTAATTATAGTAATTTAATAAAATTAGTTTCAAATAATTAATTCCAGAAAGGTTAAGACTTCATTTATATTTACTAATTTTGCAGCCACAAAAAATAGCAATTATTGACTGAAAACCAGCGCATTTTTTCCTTAGTATGTTGTTTTTCAATTAATAAGCTTCTATCTTTGTGTCCCTTTTAGCGGATAGTGCGCCCGATCATAAATGTTAACTATCTGTAAAAAGCTAATTAATAAGGAGTTAAGAACTAACAAAAAGAAAAAATAGTGGATACGCTTAGTTACAAAACCGTCTCAGCAAACAAAGCAACAGTTGAAAAAGACTGGGTTGTTGTGGATGCTGCAGGAAAAGTATTAGGTAGATTTGCCAGCGATGTTGCGAAAATCCTTCGTGGTAAAAACAAGCCGAGTTACACACCTAATGTTGATTGTGGTGATAACGTTATCGTTATCAACGCAGACAAAATATTGATGACAGGCAAAAAATGGGATGATAGAACGTATCAGACTTACACAGGATATCCTGGTGGTCAGCGTGAAATCACACCTCGCCAGCTAAAAGCTAAATCATCTACTTTATTAGTAGAGAGAGCGATTAGAGGTATGTTGCCAAAAAACAGATTGGGCAGAGACTTGTTCAGAAACCTTTATGTTTATGAAGGCGCTGAGCATGGTCATGAAGCACAAAAACCTAAAGTTAAAGAAATCTAAAAAATCAATAGATGGAAATTATAAACACCATTGGAAGAAGAAAAACATCTGTTGCTAGATTGTACATGCAATCTGGTAAAGGTGCTATTACCATTAACTCTAAAGACGTTAAGGATTATTTTCCAACTGAAATTCTTCAAGCTATCGTAAATCAACCATTTGCTACTACAAAAACTGAAGGTTCTTTCGACCTTAAAGTTAATGTTGATGGTGGTGGTGTTGCTGGTCAGGCTGAAGCTGTTCGTTTAGCTATAGCTAGAGCTTTATGCGAAATTGATCCTGAGCACAGACCTGCACTTAAAGCAGAAGGATTTCTTACTAGAGACCCTAGAATGGTTGAACGTAAGAAATACGGTAGAAGAAAAGCTAGAAGAGCATTCCAGTTCTCTAAACGTTAATTTTTACTTACAAACAATAAATATAAACACTTATGGCTAAGCTTGAGTACAACGACTTACTTGAAGCTGGTGTCCATTTCGGACACTTAACAAGAAAGTGGGATCCAAAAATGGCTCCTTACATTTTCATGGAGCGTAATGGCATCCATATTATTGACTTGAACAAAACTTTAGCTGCTTTAGATGAAGCATGCCACGCGATCAAAAATCATGTTCGTTCTGGTAAGAAAGTTTTATTTGTAGCTACTAAAAAGCAAGCGCAAGATATCGTTCAAGAAGAAGCGAAAAGATTAAACATGCCTTATGTTACTGATAGATGGCAAGGTGGTATGTTAACTAACTTCGCAACTATCAGAAAGTCATTAAAGAAAATGGCTAATATCGATAAATTACAGAAAGACGAATCTTATCTTAATCTTGCAAAAAGAGAGAGATTAATGATTCAGCGTGAAAGAGAAAAGATGGAGCGTGTATTAGGTGGTATCGCTGATCTTAACAGATTACCATCAGCTCTTTTTGTAATCGATATCAAAAGAGAACATATTGCAATCAAAGAGGCTCAGAAATTAAATATCCCAGTTTTCGCAATGGTTGATACGAATTCTGATCCTACGCAAGTTGATTATCCAATTCCTGCTAATGATGATGCATGGAAATCAATTAGCTTAATCTTGAAATCTTTCGGTAAAGCTATTGAAGAAGGCTTAATGGAAAGAAAGCAAGAGAAAGATGATGCTAAAATGAAGCAAGCTGAGGAAGAGAAAAAAGCAGTAGATGCTAAAGCTGAAACTAAAAAAGAAGACGCTTCTAAAAAATCAGCTGAATAAATCATTATTCATGTAGAATATTGAATAACAATAAAATTGAACATCGGACAAGATTCGGTGTTCATTTTTTTGTTTAAACCCATTCAAGAAATAAAGTATATAACACACTAAAATCAAATAAGCATGGCTATTACAGCACAAGAAGTAAAAAAGCTTAGAGAAATAACAGGTGCCGGCATGATGGATTGCAAAAAGGCATTAACAGAAGCTGATGGTGATTTTGACAAAGCTATCGAGATCTTAAGAAAAAAAGGTCAAAAATTATCTGAAAAAAGAGCAGATAGAGAAACTACAGAAGGTAATGTATTCATCAAAACGAATGATGATCAGTCACAGGCTTTCTTGATTTCTTTAACTTGTGAAACTGATTTCGTATCTAAGAATGAAGACTTCCAGAAATTTGGACAAGAAATCATTGAGAAAGTTGCTGCTGAAAAACCAGCTGATATGGAGGCTTTAAAAGCTATCCCTTACGAGGATATCACTATCGGTGAAAAAGTTATTGAAATGGTTGGTAAAATCGGTGAGAAAATCGAAATCAGCCACTACGAGACTTTAGAAGGAGAAAAAGTAGTTTCTTACGTTCACGCTGGCGCTAAATTAGGTGTATTAGTATCATTGAAAAACACTGGTGATGTTGATGTAACTGATGCTGGTAGAGATGTTGCGATGCAGATCGCTGCTATGAACCCTGTAGCTGTTGATAAAGATGGCGTTGATTCTTCTGTAGTAGAAAAAGAAATCGAAATAGGTAAAGAAACTGCTAGAGCTGAAGGAAAACCTGAAGAAATGTTAGAAAAAATCGCTACTGGTAAATTAAATAAGTTCTTTAAAGAGAATACTTTATTAAGCCAAGCATTCGTAAAAGATAACAAAACTTCAATTGCTCAATATTTAGATTCAGTGAACAAAGGAATGACTGTTACTGAATTCAAAAGAGTTGCAATTGGATAATCATAAAATCTAATTTTTAAATCTTTGCTAAAGCCTTTGAAATAATTTCAAAGGCTTTTTTTATATCCAATTTGTCTAGTCCTGAAAAATCAGAGAACCAGTATGTTAAGCGAACACAACGAGATTATAGTTACGCTTTCAAATTAAAAGTTTATTTCTCTCCTCTTCTGGAATAGTATTAAAATCCTCTTCATTATCAATATCGACTAATTCATTAAGCAATTGATGACTTAGGTTCAAATTTTTAAAATCTAAAATAGTATCCGGAGCTACAGTATCAGTACTCCACCTTTTATTATGAAAGAATTCTTTATAGAATTTATTCATCCCTAATAAATAATAGCCACCATCATTACTCGGACCTAAAACAACATCTTTATGCTCAAGAGCTAAAAAAGCGGATTCTAGAGTTTCTTTATTCAGAGAATAGCAATCACTACCCATAATGCAAACTGATTCGTATCCGTTATTAAATGCATCTTCAAATGCAGATTGCATCTTTACTCCTAGATCAGGATTTGAGTTTTGAATATGCTTGTAGAATGGTGGGTTATTGGGCCATAAATCATCTTTATCGATAAAGGAGGAATAATAAACAGCCTTATCAAAGGCTAATTCTTCTACTTCCTCTTTAGTTTTTTGAAGCATATTTTTATAAAAAACTAAAGCCTTTTCATCTCCTATTGTAGCTGCAAGTCGAGTTTTACATTTACCTAGCTCAGGATTCTTAACAAATATGATTAATAGTCTTTTCTTATTCATATACCTTAATCCCTTTACCTTCTTCTAACCATTTCCCCCATCTTTTATTATAGGTATGCACACTATCTGTCACTTCCCCTTCTTGATTCACTACATCAAAATTTTCATTCTTCCACTGGAAAATACCTCCATATAGGTTTTTAACATTTTGATAACCAGCCTCCTTTAACTTCTCTCCTATTTTCTCACTTCTGTAGCCAACTGAACAATAAACAATAATCTCCTTATCCTTATCAATTTCACTTACTTGTTCTATTTCAAATCGATCGTAATCAATAAATTTAGCATTAGGCAGATGGCTAACAGCATATTCCTTTGCTGAACGTGTATCAAGTAATACAGTATTTTCGTCATTAAGCTTTTCTGACACCTCTTTAGGTTGAACTAAGTTTACCGTATTGCTGTATATTGATTTTAATTTCTGATCATAAGTTTGTTGACCACAGGCTACTAATGATTGCAGAAACGAAAGTATCATCATATTAATTAGTATTTTATGCATAAGAATTACTTTTCTTTATTCTCCTTTTATAGAATAACTCAAATACGATAAAAATGATTAAAGAGATGTATTCAATTGATATCAAGGATAAATTCTGGATATAACCACTTTCGGTGTATCCCCAATACGTTACAAAAATTAGAAATGACCATACGATCGGGAACCAATATTTTGAAATAATACCTAAGACTAAAAGAGGTAAAATGTACCAGGGGTGCACGGTAGTAGCAAAAAGTAGATATATGAAATAAGTCCACATCATTCTCTCTGCAAGCTTCATATCTTTAATATTAATCAAATTAAATATTACCATTGTTGAAAAAGAAATAAGTCCTAAAATGGGGCCTGCAGTGCCAATTATATTATATCCCTTAGCTAGGAAACCAATTTCACGAACCAAGAAATATATACTTGCATTGAATTCAAAGTTCTTAAAATATAAAGTAGAGCTACTGAATATGGCTTTGAACACATCCGAAAATATAAAGGGTAGAAATATAATAGCTACTAGGAATAAGCTTAATACTATGTATTTGAGATAGTCTTTTAGAGATAAATATTTAAAGAAACTAGCTAAAAAGATTAGAGGAAATAATTTGAAGCTAATTGCTAAGCCAAGCGACAAGCTACTTATTGATTTTTTTTTCTGATTAAAATAATAAATGCATAATACTAAAAAGAAAATTACAAATACTTCAAAATGAAGATTACCTACCAATTCTAAAACCACAAGTGGATTAAATGCATAAAACAATAAGGATTTGCCATTCAAATTTAATTGCTTGAATACCTTTAATAAAAAATAAAAGGTCCCAATCTCAGTAAAAATTATAAGTAACCTCAAAGCAATTATACTTGCGAACAGCTTATCAAATAATGTAATTACAATAAAAACGAGCTGGTTAATAGGAGGATAAATACTGAAGTATTCGGGTGAGTTAATTTTTTCGAATAAAAATTTAGCTGATTCCGATCTTTTTAAAAATTCTGAAGGGAGAATACTGTAAGCATCATATCCATCCCACCATAATCTTCCATCCCATATAAAACGATACACATCATCAGATAAATTCGGGACTAGAATTATTAATAATAACCTGAATAAAATGGCATAAGAAATTATTTCTCGAACATTAAATTTCTCCTTTTGCAAACAGAGATATAGGTAAATACCAAACAGTAAAAAGTATTGAGAAATTAATAATGTACTTTCAAATCGCTCTGTAAAATAGCTAATACTAATAAGCAAAAAACTCATTATTAGTATCGCGATATACTTCAAATATTGGTTCAAACTATTTGAATTGAGGCCTTACTGAATGGTAAAAAACGGTTAGGAAGCCTAACATCAACATTAGGTGAAAAATCACTAAACCGTAATCCTTTAAATTAAATCCAAGGTAAATAGCAAAGGCAAAATAAATTGCAAGGAAAGCTTCTAAAACACTTAACCAGCTAAATTGTAATTTGATGTATTTATTATCTTTCCAACTTTTGTTTTTATCAGAAATATTAAATTTTGGTGTTCTAATAAATGCAGATTTAAAACCTAACAAACCCTCAGCAACAGCTAATGCATTGTGTAGAGACAAGCCCATTGATACCGTAATGAACAAGGGGAAAGTTTTAAAGAAATAAGCCGCATGTTTTTTAGTTTTCATTAAATGCTTATTCGCCACCCAGTAAAATATTGCAATTGAAAAGAACCCTAATAAAAATACGCTCCCAATTTGAAATAGTATTTTTAATTCAGGGTGAATACTCTTAATCCACAACATAGGGACACTTAAAATGGCAGTGATCAAAATAGCTATAAAAATTGAGCTATTGAATAAGTGAAAAAAAGCATGAAGCTTATTGGAGATCGAAAGATTCGATTTAAAAACTTTAGCAATATTTTTTCTGGCCGTTTCCGCCCCACCTTTATTCCATCTAAACTGTTGTGATTTTATGGCTGGCATTATAATGGGGAGCTCTGCCGGAGATTCTACATCCTCTTTATATAAAAACTTCCATCCTTTTAATTGAGAGCGGTAGCTTAAATCCAAATCTTCGGTTAATGTATCGGCTGACCATCCTCCCGCATCTTCAATGGTTTTTTTTCTCCAGACCCCGCCTGTTCCATTAAAATTAATAAAGGAACCTGCATTATTTCTTCCTACTTGTTCGATGGTAAAATGGGCATCAAGTCCAAACGCCTGTAATCTGGTCAAGATAGAATAATCTTTGTTTACATGACCCCAACGAGTTTGAACCACACCGATTTTTTCATCTTGAAAATGTGGGATGGTAGCTTTTAAAAAATAAGGCTTTGGTAAAAAGTCAGCGTCAAATATGGCAATAAAATCAGCATCCGTTTGCTGCATTCCATACTGTAAAGCTCCCGCTTTAAAATCAACTCGATCAGGTCTAAGAATTAATTCTATATTCTTTCCATACGCCTTCCACTCCTGAACTTTTTCCATAAGAATAGAAGTTGTTTCATCAGTAGAATCATCCAAAATTTGAATTGAAAGTTTATCATTTGGATAATCTAATTGACATACAGAATCTACCAATCTGCTTACTACATACTTTTCATTATAAATGGGCAACTGAACACAAACTTTTGGATATTCAGATTGCATTTCAGGAGTTGCACTTTTTTTATACTTACGACTCCTTTTTTGCTTCAAATAATGATAGGTAAGATGCAATTGTCCTAAGCTGAAGAAAAATATAAAGAGCAAGCTAATTGCATACAATATGATGATAAGCCATTCCCAAGTCATGCTTATATATATTTAAAAATCGTGTATAATATTTTATATCCAGCCATAAAAGTACCGTAAACTGTACCCGAAACTTTAGATTTACCAATTCGGTTCCTGTATTTCATAGGAACTTCTGTACATTTCAATCCTTTCTTTGCTGCTTTCACCTGCATTTCAACAGTCCAACCAAATGTTTTATCACTCATAGCTAAATCTTGAAGCTTTTCCCATTTAATTGCTCTGAAGGGACCTAAGTCGGTAAATTGATAACCGTAAAAAAGTCTAATCAAACGTGTTGCTAACCAATTACCAAATACTTGTGGAATGGTCATACTCCCTGATTCCCTATTGCCTAAAGCCCTTGAGCCAATAACCATATCCATATTATTTTCAATGATAGGTGCCACAAGTTCATTTAATTGTTCAGGGTAATCCGAATAGTCCGCATCCAGAAAAACAATAATCTCTGGATTACTATCCTTGTTGCTGACATAATCTAATCCTTTTAAACAAGCATTACCATACCCTTTAATAGGCTCATCTAAAACTATAGCCCCGGCTAATTCCGCTGCAGCTCTAGTCTTATCAGTAGAATTATTATTAACCACAATAATCTCCTCAACAGAATCTTTTGGAATATCATTCACAACTTTTCCTACTGAATTTTCCTCGTTAAAGGCGGGTATAATAACAACTATTTTTGAGTCCATTGGCTTAATTAGAGTGCAAAAGTACAAATTCAAGCGTTCTAATATGTCTTACTTTAGACAAAAATCCTGTTTAACTTATAAAAAATAACTATTCCAAGATATGTGAATCATATCCTGCAGTCCTTTTGTCAGTTTGTATTGTAATTAAATGTCATTTTGACCTATATCAGCAAGTATTCTTATTTGGAACAAGCTTTGATGTAAGTACATCAATTATTTAAAAATTCAGTGATTATGAATTTATTAGAAAACAAAGACATATTAAGAAGCTTACTATTTCAAGGTGATCAATTAAATACCCTTGCTGGTGGAATTGCAAAAGTGAATTTCAATATAGAAAATCAAAATGATGGGTTTTTAATTACTGTTGAAGCGCCAGGTATTTCAGCAGATCAGCTTAAGGTGATTTCAGAGCGTAATTCGCTTCATATATTTGCAAACATGAATCATCCAGCTGAGAATTTAGGTGTTATGATTCCTTTGTTTTACAGAAAGGTTGATTTACCAATTTTTGCAAATACAGATGAAGTAGAGGCCGTTCATCATGACAGAAAACTAGAAATATTTGTTCCAATTGGAAAAGATAGTGCTAAAAGCAAGAAAGAAATCAATATCAAACAAATATAATGCTGCGTGACAGGAAGATACCTGGCATTGAATTCTCCCTAAAAAGTCCGATCATTAAAATGAACGGGCTTTTTTTATGTCATAATTATTTATAATTTTATTTATTATCAATTCTTAAGACCAAAACCAATGAATAAAAAAGCAACCCTACTTTTAATTTTATCCTTTTACTTTTTCAACAGTTTTTCACAATTAGAAGAAGAAAAGCCATCTTTATCGTATTATGGAGGGAGAGGTATACTAAGTCATGATTTAATTATTGATGGTAGTCATTATTTTTTTGGCGTTGATAGGCCTGTTTGGAAGTTTTTCTACCTAGCAGGTCAATTCAGCTACATGCATGCGAAAAATGACAATCTTTTTAAACCTGAAGGTTTATTTGTAACAGGGCATTCTTACAACTTAGTAGCACAAATGGATATCAATGCAAGAATTAAAATAGGTCCAATTGTAATCATTCCTCATGTAGGATCTATGATAAGATATTCAGATGAAATGATACAGTATTACAGTGTAGTTTACAGAGGGAATTCAGAATATCCGTCTTCAATAAACCCTGAAAGGCTGGAGGAATATCAGGGATTTACTAGAGGTTTAGCAGTTGGACTAAATCTTGAGTACATGATTTATGATCACACCTCATTAGGAATACGAACCGATTTCCAGGAATATAATAATGCGGCAACAAGTCTAAATACGATATCTTTTCAGTTTCGAACTAACTTTAAAGCACTTATAGGCGAAGTAAAAAAATCACTTTGTTCTAATTAAGTCAAAATTCTATAATTCAAATCTGGTATTCTACCTAAACCTTCTAATAACTCATTACTAGGGTTCACCTTATATTTTCTAGATTTGGTTTCAACTCTGTAGCCATTTGTTTTATCAAGAAATTCTAATTTTACTTCACATTCGCCCTTAAAGGTTTGGCATAGATTATCTAATTCTACAATTAAATCTTCAGTAATAGCATTCAGATCTAAACTGATCGATAAACTTTTAGTACGTTTATCTCTTAATTCCGACAGGAGTTCGATATTACTAATCTTGAATTCTAAGCCTTGATCTCCCCACTTTTTACGAGCTACTCTTCCTGAAATAAAGATAAACCAACCATTTTCTAAGAATTGCTTATTGCCTAAATAATCATCTCCAAAAAGGAAAAAGGTAAACGATCCACCGTAATCTTCCAGTTGTAGGGTACCAAAAGGTTTACCAGTTTTGGTTTGCCTATGAGCAACGGCAGTTACGATACCCCCTACTTTCACTTCATTTTTGGCAGCCAGACTTTCTAAATCATTTAACTCTGAAACTGGAGTATTGCAGAAACTTTCCATTTCAAATTTAAACTCATCCAACGGATGACCGGAAATGAAGAGCCCTACTACTTCTTTCTCAATATTTAGTTTTTCTAGCTCAGAATAAGGTTCCATCTCAGCCACTTTCGGTGGCGGAATGGCAACACCTGCATCTCCACCAAAAAGTGATGTCTGAGCGCTGTCTTTCTCTTGTTGAAGCTTTTGAGCATATTTAATTATCTTTTCAATGAGTGTTCCTTCACCATTATCAGATACTAGGAATTGTTTTCTGTGATAATCTTTAAAGCAATCAAAGCCACCTGCCATAGCTAAGGCTTCAAAAGTCTTTTTATTCACACTTTTTAGAGGAATTCTTTCTGCAAAATCAAAAACATCCTTGTACTGACCATTTTCTTTTCGCTCTTGGATTATACTTTCAACAGCTGCAGCACCTGCTCCCTTAATTGCAGCTAAACCAAAACGAATCTGACCATTTTCATTTACTGTAAACCCTGCATTTGATTCATTTATATCAGGACCTAAAACTTCAATACCGGCTCGCTTACATTCTTCCATAAAGAAAGTAACATCAGTGATCTGGTTCATATTATTACTCAGTACTGATGCCATGTATTCTGCTGGATAGTGAGCTTTTAAATAAGCCGTTTGGTAAGCTACCCAAGCATAGCAAGTTGAATGAGATTTATTAAATGCATATGCTGCAAATGCTTCCCAGTCTTTCCAGATTTTTTCTAAAACATCTTTTGGATGACCTTTTTCTGCACCCTGATTAATGAATTTAGGTTTTAATTCTTCTAGTAAAGCAAATATCTTTTTACCCATTGCTTTACGTAAAACATCCGCTTCACCTTTGGTAAAGCCTGCAAGCTTCTGTGATAATAGCATCACCTGCTCCTGATAAACCGTAATACCATAGGTCTCCTTCAGATATTCTTCCATTTCAGGAAGGTCATAGCTGATTTCCTCACGGCCATTTTTACGATTAACGAAATTAGGAATGTATTCTAATGGACCAGGACGATAAAGGGCATTCATCGCAATCAAATCCGAAAACTCTGTTGGTTTTAATTCTCGTAAATATTTTTGCATACCAGGAGATTCATATTGGAAAATACCAACCGTTTCTCCTCGCTGGAATAGCTCATAGGTTTGCTGATCATCTATTGGAAAGGCATCAGGATCTAGTTTAACCCCATGTCTTTCTTCTACAATCCTGACTGCATCCTTTATTAGAGTTAGGGTTTTTAAACCCAAGAAATCCATTTTTAGTAAGCCAGCATTTTCCACCACAGCATTATCAAACTGGGTGCAATACATGTCAGAATCCTTGGCTAAAGCTACAGGAACAAATTTTGTAATATCATCTGGTGTAATAATTACACCGCAGGCATGTATTCCTGTATTACGAACCGAACCTTCTAATACTCTAGCTTGATTAATCACCTTAGCAGAAGCATCATTAGCTTTAGCAAGATTTAATAATTCTTCTGCTTTGCTGATGGCCTCACCATTATTCTTAAGCTTTGCTGAAAGTTTCTTTTTATCAGGCGCTAAATCAAAAAGTGCTTTTAATTTTATATCTGGCACCAACTTCGCAATTCTATCAGCATCCATCAATGGTAATTCCATAACTCTGGCAGTATCACGAATTGCAGATTTAGCTGCCATTGTACCATAAGTGGTGATTTGGGCTACTTGATTGGCTCCATATTTATCAATTACATAATCGATAACTTTTTGTCTACCATGATCATCAAAGTCAATATCAATATCGGGTAATGAAACCCTGTCTGGATTTAAGAAACGCTCAAATAGTAAATCGTATTTAACTGGATCGATATTCGTGATACCGATACAATAGGCTACTGCTGAACCAGCAGCTGACCCCCTACCCGGCCCAACTGATACTCCCATTTCGCGAGCGGCTGTAGTGAAATCCTGTACAATCAAGAAATAACCAGGATATCCCGTTCTTTCTATTGTTTCTAGCTCAAAGTTGAGCCTTTCTTCAATTTCAGGAGTAATGGTTTCATATCTCTTTCTGGCACCTTCAAACGTAATATGTTTTAAATAGGCATTTTCCCCTCTATTTCCACCATCCTCAGCATCTTTAGGATCAACAAATTCTTCTGGAATATCATATTTAGGAAGAAGTACATCTCTTGCTAACTCGAATCCTTCAATTTTCTCAGCTATCTCAGCAGTACAAGCAATTGCTTCAGGATAATCAGCAAAAAGCTTTTTCATTTCATCAGGTGACTTGATGTAGAATTCATCATTGGGTAAACCAAAACGATATTCTCTTCCTCTTTTGCCTACATATTTTTTAGGTTTCCCCTGAGCACCTGTAGTTTCTCCATCCTTTACACAAAGTAAAATATCCTGCGCTTCCGCATCTTCCTTATTGGTGTAATACGTATTATTAGCAGCAAAATATTTAACATCATATTTCTTAGCAAACTTCAGTAAAACTTCATTTACTTTTTGCTCTTCAGGGATACCATGTTGGTTTAATTCAATGTAAAAATCTTCACCAAATTGTTCCTTCCACCAAACAAAAGCCTCCTCAGCTTGTGCTTCACCTGCATTCAGAATTAAAAAAGGAACCTCACCCCACAATCCACCTGTAGTAGCAATAATATCTCCTTTGTATTGAACTAAAGCTTCTCTGTCAATTCTAGGTACATAATAAAAACCTTCTACAAATGCGATAGAAGATAATTTAGCCAGATTATGATATCCTGCCTTATTCTTAGCTAACAAAACGGTTTGGAGGCCATCATCCTTATTTTTTTTATTTTTTCTATCCTGCGTTAAGAAAAATTCACAGCCCACAATGGGTTTAATTCCAGCTTTATTAGCATCTCGTACAAAATTATAAGCTCCCATCATGTTACCATGATCTGTCATGGCTATTGCAGGCATCCCTAAATCTTTTGCTTTATTTACCATTGAAGGGATTTCTGTAGTAGACTGCAAAATAGAAAACTGAGTATGACAATGCAGGTGTACAAAAGGCGTTTCGCTTAATTGTGAGATATCTGCATTTTTAGCTTGCTTTAAAGCATCAGCTGCTGCCTTTTCTTCATTTTTTGAACTAGAAGCAAAATTTGCAGCATCTAATTTAGGTGGCTCATAATTAATAGCTTCAATAGGGGTATCGCCTAATGGTTGAACCGCTTTTTCAGAAATTAAGCCAAAGAAACATTTTGCAGTAGCATCAACATCATATGCAGCATCATGCGCATCTGCAAAATCTTTACCGAATAGCTTTTGATGAAGCTCTGTTAATGTAGGCCATTTGTACTGTCCTCCTCTTCCACCAGGTATTTTACAGAAATTTGTACCTGCATCTTTGGTATCGATTATTGGCTTATCCGTTAATACAGTTTCCGATAGTTCTTTGCGAAGCATCTCTGCTCCCATAATTGAAATATCAAAGCCTATATTATGACCTACTACCACATCTGTCTTTTCTAATATGGCTTTAAAGGCTTCCAGTACTTCAGTTAGTGGCTTACCCTCTTTATGTGCTCTTTCGGTTGAGATTCCATGAACCTTCTCAGCATTGTATGGAATATCGAAACCCTCTGGAATAATGATATGATTTTGAGCATCTAATAACTCACCCTTTGCGCCATGTAATTGCCAGGCAATTTGCACACATCTTGGCCAATTATCTGCATCACTCAATGGAGCATTATAATTTTTAGGAAGTCCTGTGGTCTCGGTATCGTAAATTAAATACATAGAATTATAGCTGAGAAGAAAATATTTTTGAGAATTTGAAATTAGTGAAACACCAGCAAAAACGGAAAGCTAAAAAATGAAATCTTATCAAATTTTCGATGGATATTAAACTGAAACTTTAGTTTCTTTTAATCAAACCGAATGGCTTTTATAGGCTTCATTCGAGCTATAAACCAGACGGGTATAAACAATGATATTAGAACAACAATAAGCACTAGTAAATTCAATCCTAATATCATTCTAAAATCCCAAAGAATAGGAACAAAATCCATATAGTAGTTCTCTTGATCGAGTGGGATTAGATGAAAATAATATTGCAAAACTGCCGCCCCAATAGCCACTAAATTACCCCATAATAATCCTTTAAAAGTTAGTCGTAGTCCACTCATCAAAAAGACTTTCCTAATTAATCTATTTTGAGCTCCCATCGATTTCAACATTCCAATCATTGGAGTTCTTTCCATTGTTAAAATGAAGATAACAGCCACCATGTTGAAGCAAGCAACAAAAAGTATTAAGGCTAAAAATAACTGGACGTTTTGTCTTAATAATTCAAGCCATTCAAAATATTGCGGATATTTTTTACTGGTAAGATTCACAAAGTGATCTGCTTCTACTGCATCAAAAACAACAGATTCAGCTTCCTCTTCATCAGCATCATCGTTTAAAAAAACTTCATAACTGCCGACTTGATCATCGGACCAATCATTAAGACGCTGAATCATTTTAATATCTCCAATGATGATTCGCTCATCAAAATCTTCTAGTCCTGTTTCATATATTCCCACTATCTCTAATTGTCTATAGCGTGGCGGATTTTGGACAAAATACATAAACACTTTTTGTCCCATTTCTAACTTTAATAGTTTAGAAATCTCTTTACTGATAATGATCTCGGTTGTATAGCTATCAGTTTCTAACTTAGGGAATCTTCCTTCAATTAAATTAGATTTGAAGTTGGTCGAGTCATAATCTACTCCAATCCCTTTAATGACAACGCCTTCTACCGCCTCCTCAGTCTTTAATAATCCAGCCTTATAAGCGATACCTTGAAGATGATCAATAAAGGGAAAATTCTTATGATTTTGAAAAAAGTCAGTTTCAGTAGAAATTGGAGATTCATCAAACGAGTTGCTTAAAGTATATTTGGTCACTTGCATATGACCTGCAAAACTGTAAACCTTATCTTTTATGGTTTTCTGAAAACCTCCTAAAATTAATAATGCCAATAGCATTATGCCTAATCCTATGGCAATACTGCTAATTGCAATCTTGTAAATACTAGCTGAAAATTGCCCAGTTTTAGAATTAATCGTACGTTTCGCTATAAAATCAGGTAGATTCAAGAATAAACTATATTTTTGATTTATGATTCAAACTGCAAATTACAATATCATAAGGAAACTCATTCCGCTTTTGGGACTAATTTTTCTGCTTTTAATAAATGCTTGCATGGCTCAAGAGAAACCACCCGTTCCAGGTGCTTATCAGATGAATGAATATTTGAAAATATTGGAAGGTAAAAAAGTGGGAATGGTAGTGAATCAAACCTCTGTGATTAATGATACTCATCTAGTGGATTCTTTAAGATACTATGATATTAATATTAAAAAAGTTTTTGCTCCAGAGCATGGTTTTAGAGGAAAAGCAGATGCAGGCGCTACTGTGAAATCTGGCTATGATGAGAAAACTGGCTTGCCTATCATTTCATTATATGGAAAAAACAAAAAACCAAGTAAAGAGCAGATTGAAGATTTAGATATAATAATATTTGATATTCAAGATGTTGGCACTCGTTTTTACACCTACATCAGTACTATGCATTATGTTATGGAAGCATGTGCTGAAAATAATGTAGAATTATTGATTTTAGATCGCCCGAATCCTAACGGAATGTATATCGATGGACCGATTCTAGAAATGGAAAACCAATCTTTTGTGGGTATGCATCCCATTCCGATACTTCATGGACTAACAGTTGGTGAACTAGCAAATATGATTGAGGGAGAAAAATGGTTGAAAAATGAAGTGAGTTGTAATTTTATGGTTATTAAGAATCAAAATTACTCGCATCAATCAACTTATTCTTTACCTATAAAACCCTCTCCAAATCTTCCTAACGATTTAAGTATTGCTTTATATCCATCTTTATGCCTTTTCGAAGGCACAGTTGTAAGTGTAGGAAGAGGAACTAAAAAACCTTTTCAGCAAATAGGGCATCCGACTCTAACGAATTACACTCATCATTTCACTCCTGTGAGTATGCCAGGAAGTAGCAAATACCCTCCTTTTGAAAATGAAAAATGTTTTGGTTTAGATTTTACTTCAAAGGAATTTGAGAATGGTTTCACATTGAAATATCTGATTGACTTTTACAAAGCCTTTCCGAATAAAGATGAATTTTTCAACAATTTCTTTATCAAATTAGCTGGTACAGAATCCTTGCAAAAACAAATTGAAGCTGGGTTTTCAGAAGATGAGATTAGAATGAGTTGGCAAGCTGAGCTTGAAGCTTACAGAAAAAAAAGACAGAAATATTTAATTTACAAATAAACCCATTCCATAATAGAATTTTTAAAAAGTTGGTTTTCAATATATTGAAAGTAACACAACTAATTTTTAAATAAAAAAATCAGACACTCACTAAAATTTCAAGCTCAAAAATTTGTAAAAAAAAGTATGACATTAATCATGTTTGCTCCTTACTAATCTCAGTGCAAGGTCGCTCTGTTTAACCGATTTTTGTATAAAACAATTGGAAAAGATGGAAGGCACTGTAGTTAAAAGTCAAGAAAAGAGTACTAAAGTAGATGATTGGAAAGCTGCAAGATCATTTTATTCCTGTAAAAATGGCATATGTGATGGTTGTCTTTCAAAATATGAATTTAAAAACCAACTCATTTTACCATTGTCTAAACTGAGTGACAAAGACTTTAAATTTGATATTAACAACTTTATCAAAAGCCTTGCTAAATTCAAAAGACCTATTTTATTCTACCATCAAAATATCCCCATTGAACAAAATGCCTTAATTAAATTCACAGGTCATGAAAACTTTGAAGATTCATTTAAAGTTTTAAAACCCTTTTTGCCTGAAACCACTATTCCTGCAACCATTATTTCACCTTACAACCTAAGTAAAAATAATAGACTAAAGGAGCAGCAATTAGTGAAACTAACAAAGAAATTTTTTGAACCTTTGGGCTTCATAAAACTTCATTTACATTCTGTTGCAGAATTTCACAATTATGGTAAACAAGAAAATATAGGCTTACTCTGCATGCCTTTAAAAGATTTACCTGATTACATTCAGTTTGCTAGAAATGCAGAAGCAATTGATGAGATTATCCCAACAATTTTTCAGCCTTAAGCATTATTGATATAATTTATATTTCGCATCAAACCAGAATACTTCGTTCTTTTAACCGCTGATTTTCGAAAGATTTCACTAAAGACTTCTTGCGTAAGCTCTTGCCAATCTCTTTTATTCAATTCTTTAAGTTTGGAATGAGGTTTAAATAGGGGTTCTTGATGTGGTTTAGAAAATCTATTCCAAGGGCAAACATCCTGACAAATATCACAGCCGAAAATCCAATCCTCCATTTGATTTGAAAACTGTGATGGAATCTCATCTTTTAATTCTATGGTAAGATAGGAGATACATTTTGAAGCATCAATTACACCGTCCGCAACAATTGCATCAGTGGGGCAAGCGTCAATACATTTTGTACATGTACCACAGTAATCTTTTATTGGTCCGTCTTCTTCAAGTTCTAGATCAATGATTAATTCTGCTAAAAAATAAAAACTCCCTCTTTGTTTATTCAAGAGTAAACTATTTTTACCTAACCAACCCAATCCACTTTTAGCAGCCCATTGTCGTTCCATGACTGGTGCAGAATCTACAAAAACTCTTCCATCAACCTCTCCTATCTCTTGGTGAATTCGGCTCATGAAATCTTTTAGCTTATCCTTTACTACAAAATGGTAATCTTTCCCATATGCATATTTTGCAATTTTATAGGAATCACTTTTTGAAATATCTTCCTCAGGATAATAATTATACATTAAAGAAACCACCGATTTAGCTCCTTCCACCAGCTTAGTAGGATCTAGTCTTTTATCGAAATGGTTTTCCATGTATTTCATTTTTCCATGGTATCCTTTCTTTAACCAGTTTTCTAATTTTGGAGCTTCTTCTTCTAGAAAACCAGCTTTTGATGTACCGCAAAAGTCAAAGCCTAAATCTGAAGCAATGGATTTGATGAGCTTAGTATTTCTTTCTTTAAGGGATAACATTAATCAAATAAACTACCAATTCTTCCAGGAGGAACACTTCCGATATGTTTATAGGCTAACTCAGTAGCTTGTCGACCTCTAGCAGTTCTTTTAAGATAACCCTCTTGAATAAGAAAAGGCTCATATACTTCTTCAATTGTATCCGCTTCCTCACCCACTGCAGTAGCAATGGTTCCAAGTCCAACCGGCCCACCTTTAAATTTATCAATAATAGTGGTCAAAATTCTATTATCCATTTCATCAAGACCGTGCTGATCTACATCCAAGGCATCTAATGCAATTTCTGCTATTGATTTCGTAATCGTCCCATCTCCTTTAATTTCTGCAAAATCACGAGTTCTACGCAATAATGTATTCGCAATTCTAGGAGTTCCTCTACTTCTTCTTGCAATTTCAAAGGCTGCATCTTCCTCCAAAGGGGTGTTCAAAATGGCGGCTGAACGTTTTATGATTTTCTTTAATAATTCAGCATCATAATATTCCAACCTGGCATTAATACCAAAGCGGGCTCTCAATGGTGAAGTTAGTAATCCAGAGCGAGTAGTTGCTCCTATTAAAGTAAAAGGACTTAAGCTGATCTGAACAGACCTTGCATTGGGACCACTATCTAGCATGATGTCAATTCTGAAATCTTCCATGGCAGAATATAAATATTCCTCCACTACAGCATTTAATCTGTGGATCTCATCAATAAATAAAACATCTCCTTCCTCAAGATTAGTGAGCAATCCTGCTAAATCACCTGGCTTATCCAACACAGGGCCAGATGTTATTTTAATATTTGAATCTAATTCGTTGGCAATAATATGAGATAAAGTGGTTTTCCCTAAACCTGGAGGGCCATGTAGAAGAACATGATCCAAAGGTTCAGCCCGTTTCTTTGCTGCCATAACAAAAACCTGAATGTTATCTACAGTCTTTTGTTGACCTGTAAAATCACCAAATGACAGGGGTCTTAAAGCTTTTTCAAACTCCTTTTCCTCAGAGTTCATATTATCATCATCACCAGTCAAGAAATCTTCTCTCATACCATTTTTAGATTTGTGGCAAGTTAATCAAAATTGAGCATTGAGATAAATTAAAATTTATCAATGAAGTAAATTTTAATTGGAGAATATTTCATAAACAAAAAAAGCCTGATATTTCAGGCTTCTTTAAAGTTGATAGTCTACCCGTTTAATTTTTTTATTTGAGATTTATTTCTATGGCTCCGTTTTTAGCTCTTTGACCATATTTATCAATAGCCTTTTCTCCTTTTAAAACCACTATGTTTTTTATGTCATTTGGAACTATCAAATCAGGCTTAAATCCTAGTTCCTGTGCCTCTCCATCAATTACATAAAGAATATTATATCCATTAACACCCAAAACTCCTAATACATTACCCTCTTTCGATTCCATGCTTACTTCATCTGTATAATTTCCTGAAGGAGTTAGGTAGGCCACCTTAATGAGTACTTTATTCTTTGCAGAATTATTTTCTTTATTTGATTTCTCTTCATCAATAGTCAGAATTTCTATGGTTCCTTCACTTGATGATTTATTCTTCATTACAATTCTGATCTCTTTAATGTATTTACCAATAAGATACTTTTCAAAATTGTAATAAAAATCTATTAACTTACCATCAAGCTTAATTTTGATATTTGAATCTTTGTCATTTTTATACTTTTCAATAAGCTGTTCTAATAATTTAAGATTGTCTTGATTAAAAGGTTTTAAATAATCAAGATTTAATGATTTAAAGCTGCCTGTTTGAGATATTTTTCTCGGAGCAATTCGAGTAATTTTTAAGCTCTCCTTTTTATCTAATAAATTCTCTTTATCACTATTAATTATATCAGAAGATAAATATATTTCTGTAGCAGCATCTTTATTTTCTGATGATTTATAATCTAAATTTGAGATATCCTTCTGTTCTTCTGAGTCTTTATCATGAATTAGATTATTTTCGGTTTCATCATTCTCATCAGGCTTGAATATATCAGTAGATACATTTTTTATTGATTCTTTCACTTTATAATTATCAATTTTAAACAATGTAAAACTGGTTAATAAAATGAATGATAGCATTAAGCTTATTATAGGCTTTAACCCTATATTTCTTTCTGGCTTTTGATCAAAAATTCGCATGATTCTAATTTTAAGGTTTGAATTTTTATTTGAAAATGGAATAGCCAATGATATAGATTGTCTGTAAGCTTCCATATTTACCAATGCATTTGCATATACTTTTTTGTTTATCAATTTAATGACGTGGTCATCGCATCGGTTTTCTCTTTCATATCTAATATTTTTGGCTAAATACCACATTAAAGGATGATAAAATAAAACCACTTCAACCAACATAACCAGCATATTGACAATATAATCATTATGCTTAATGTGATATAGCTCATGAAGTATTACAGCCTCTAGTTGATCTTGGGGTAATGTTGAGAAAAAGCCTATTGGAAAAACAATTATTGGTTTGATAAAGCCATATGTAAAAGCTGAATTAAAGTTTTTACTTTCTATTAATTTTATTGATTTATTAATATTTAATTGTTCAGCTTTTTCTTTAATAAAACGATACCAATAATTTGGAATACAATAATGGGAAGAGTTTAAAAGTTTTTGAGAATAAAAATAAGCCCCGCTTACTTTAAGCAAGTACAGAACTACTCCAATTATCCAAAATAAGCCAATAATTTTAGAAATATAATCATAGGACCATAAATGTACAGATTCACTTAGATTAAGGTTATTATTTGAATTTGTATTATTGGATTGAATAAATGAAATAATTGTAAAGCTATTCTCTTCTTGATTATTCTGAACTAATTTTAAAGATTGACTAGTATTATCATTTAAAAAAAGAGTAGCCCCAATATTTAGTGATAAAAAAATGATTAAAATGAATACATTCTTATAGTATCGATCTGTTGAAGTTTGCTTAGTAAAAATTAAATCAAAAAACTTAATCAATGGATATAAAATTAGGCCTATAAAAGCACTAATTATTACCCAGTTACCAAAAGTTTTTATAATCTGAAAACTTAGAATATCCATTACTTATCTTTATTTTCTTGTTGCTCAATCCATTTTTTCAGCTCAGAAAGTTCTTCTTTACTGTTCGTTTGATTCCCCAATAGGTGGAGCATCATTTCTTTAGATGAACCTTTGAATAACGTTTTAGTCAATCTATTAAAAATGCTGTTTTTTGTAGTAGTCTCATCCAAAATAGCGAAGTATATAAATGACTTTGTCTCCTTTGTTCTACTTACCATTTTCTTTTCAAACATTCTTTGAATCTGTTTCAAAGTGGTTGTATATCCTACTTTCTTTCTCAGCTCGATTCTTGAATGAATTTCCTGAACTGTTTGGCCCGGTTTAGCCCATAATTCTTGTAGAATTTCAAGTTCCCCATCAGATGGTTTTTGATCCGCCTCTTTCATAAAAATTTATTTACACTTCAATTATACGACAATTGTCGTAATAAAAAAATAATAAAACGACATTTGTCGTATTTTCAAAATATTTGTCCAAACACCTCTTTAAGTTTAGCCTAAATCCGTATATTAAAATACAATTAGGCTTTAAATAAAGAAATGAAATCGATGGAGGAAGACATCCATAGCGGAAAAGGTTTTTTCGGAAGACAGCAGAATTACTTATCGGAATTTGTATATGGAGGAATAGATGGAAGTGTCACTACTTTTGCAGTTGTTGCTGGTGCTGTAGGAGCAGGACTAGATAATAGCATAATTATCATATTAGGATTTGCTAATTTGTTCGCTGATGGATTTTCCATGTCTATTGGTGCATATATGTCTGCTAAATCTGAAATACAGCATTTCGAAAAACAGAAAGCGATTGAGTATTGGGAAATAGAAAACTTACCTGAAACTGAAAAGCAAGAAATTAGAGACATCTATATTGATAAAGGATTTAAAGAACCATTATTAAGCCAAATTGTAGATGTAATTACAGAAGATAAAGACAGATGGGTGGATGTAATGATGAAAGATGAATTAGGCATAGTTAAAAATGATAAATCACCTTTTCAAATCGGACTATTTACTTTTGTTTCTTTTTTAATTATAGGATTAATTCCTCTTTTTGTTTTTGTAATAGACTACTTTAATGTAAATGTTGATAACAAGTTTTTATGGTCCAGTTTAATGACTGCCATGGGATTTACTATTATAGGTTACTTAAAATCAAAAGTGACTAATAACTCTATATGGAAAGGAATATTAGAAACTTTATTATTAGGTGGATTAGCGGCAGTTGTAGCTTATTTTGTAGGAGATTTCCTAGAACAAATAATAAACTGAAATTAGTATGAAGCACATAAAAGAATTACATGAGAAAAATAAAGGTGTCTCTGCTAAACCGATTTTTAAAAGCAGTTTAGGAGGTAATACCACATCAATTCAGTTATTGAAAAATGAAAAGCTAAAAGAACATAGCTCTAAAACAGATGCACTTTTAATCTGCATTGAAGGCAAGGTTTTATATCAAGATAAGGACAACAATAAATATGAACTAAAGCCAGGATATTATGTCGAAATCAAAGCTAATGTAAAACATGAACTAGAGTCTATACTAGAAAGTCACTTGATCTTGATAAGATAATCCAAAAAAGGAGATTATATAAAACTGTCTCCTTTTTTAAGTTTAACAGAATTTACAATTTCTTTAATTTCTTTTTCTGCGTCTTTTTTACAGATTAGGATTATTCCATTTTCTTCTGCCACTAAAAAATCATGTAAATCTTGGATAACCACTAGATCACTTCTATCAGTTGTCACTATATTACCTGTAGAATTAAAACTCATTACATTTTCATCTAAGGCATTATCATATCTATCCTTTTCTCTAATCTCATGAAGGCTTTCCCAATTTCCTAAGTCTGACCAACCGATATCTGTCAATAAAACCTTTACATTATCAGCTTTTTCCATAACACCAAAATCTATGGAAATATTAGGGCTATGAGAATAGGCCTTATTTACAAATAGCCTTTCATTTGAACTGTAGTATTGAGTATTCCCCTCATTAAAAATTTCAGCTAAATCAGGTAAATACTCCTCAAATGCCTTTAAAATGCTTTTAGCTGACCAGATGAAAATACCTGCATTCCATACAAAATCTCCACTTTCTATAAACTTCTTAGCTAAGCCAATTTCTGGCTTTTCAGTAAAAGTTTTTACTTTCTTTATTGTAGCTGAATCTGGAATATATTGAATATATCCATAACCTGTTTCAGGTCTGTTTGGATGCATGCCCAATGTAATAAGCTGATCATTTTTAGAAGCACTATCTAAGGCTACTGCAACTGATTGTAGAAAAATATCCTCTTTTAATATTAAATGATCTGCAGGAGCAATTACCATATTCGCATCTGGATTTTTACTCGCTATTTTGTAGCTAGCGTATGCAATACAAGGAGCTGTATTTCTTTTATACGGTTCCAGTAATAATTGATCACTACCAATCCCTTTGATTTGGTCTTTTACGATTCCTTCATAATCCTTATTAGTAACTATAAAGATATTTTCTCTAGGAAACTTAGATAAAAACCTCTCATAAGTCATTTGAAGTAGCGTTTTTCCAACCCCTAGTATATCATGAAATTGTTTTGGTTTAGTAGATGTACTAACTGGCCATAAACGCGTACCTGTTCCGCCAGCCATTATAATTACATAATTATTATTGTTCATAGAGTTTATGGTTCTGAGATGAGCTGAAAATCAAAATAAGAGAAAAAAAATATTTGATTTTATAGCATCAGTAAGCTTAACGCTTAGACTGAAAAATAAGTTGTATTATGAAATTTCAAGAGCTCAAAACTGCAAAATTATATATAAAAATTAAAAGTCAACTTGCGATACATATTTTTTAAATTCACTTTAAACAGAGTAAACCAATAATTACCCTTCGAAAATGATTATTTCGCGCATTACCTTACACTAAATGAAATATAATATGACAGTTTTCGCTTATACTTTTTAATAATTTTTACTAAATTCAAAGTATCTCATAATTAGACATTAACTTTGAGATAACATTAGCAAATAGAAGAAAAAGTAAAGTTAAAATAAGCAATTTGTGCTAAAGAGATGATAGAAGAGCAAGAAGCTACTTTAAAACAAAAATTAAAAGAGGTATTTGGATATAATCAATTCAGAGGAAATCAGGAATTGATTATGCAAAATATAATAAAAGGCCATAATACTTTTGTTATTATGCCTACAGGAGCAGGTAAATCCCTTTGTTATCAATTACCTGCCATTGCCCAAGAAGGAACAGCATTAGTGGTTTCACCCCTGATTGCCCTAATGAAAAACCAAGTTGACACTTTGGTAGCCTTAGGTGTGAATGCGGCATTTTTAAATTCAACCCTAACAAAAACAGAAACTAAAAGGGTGAAAAAAGAAGTAATGAGTGGAGACTTAAAACTTCTTTATGTAGCACCCGAATCTTTAACGAAAGAAGAAAACGTTGAATTCCTTAAGCAAGCAAACATATCATTTGCTGCTATTGATGAGGCTCACTGTATTTCAGAATGGGGTCATGATTTCCGTCCAGAATACAGAAAGATTAAATCGATCCTTCAGCAGATTTCTAATATTCCAATAATTGCATTAACTGCAACCGCTACTCCAAAAGTGCAACTTGATATACAGAAGAATCTTAATATGGAGGAGGCTAATGTATTCAAATCTTCCTTCAACAGAGAAAATCTCTATTATGAAGTTCGCCCTAAAAATCAGGCGAAAAAGCAGCTTATAAGATTTTTGAATGAACGGAAAGGAAAATGTGGTGTAATCTATTGCCTTAGTAGAAAAAAGGTTGAAGAAATTGCAGAATTCCTGAATGTTAATGGCTTTAATGCAGCTCCATATCATGCTGGATTAGAAAGTGGTGCTAGAATGAAAAACCAGGACGACTTTCTAAATGAAGATGTTGACATCATTGTTGCTACAATTGCATTTGGAATGGGTATAGATAAACCTGACGTTCGTTTTGTAATTCATTATGACACTCCAAAATCAGTAGAAGGCTATTATCAAGAAACGGGTAGAGCTGGTAGAGATGGCTTAGTAGGTGATTGCTTAATGTTTTACAGCTATAACGATATCTTAAAGCTTGAAAAGTTTAATAAAGACAAGCCAGTAACAGAAAAAGAAAATGCAAAACTCTTATTAGAGGAAATGTCTTCTTATGCTGAATCATCAGTTTGTAGAAGAAAACAGTTACTTCATTATTTCGGTGAAGAATTTGGTGATTACTGTGGTAAATGTGATAATTGCTTACATCCTAAAGAGAAATTTGAAGCTAAAGAAGAAATGATAACAGTTTTAAAAACTGTAAAACTCACGAAAGAACGTTTCGGAATTAATCATTTAGTAAATGTAATAAGGGGCTCAAATGATCAATATGTTACCAGCTACGGACACAATGAGCTTGAAGTTCATGGAGTAGGCTCTGATAAAGATCAAGAATTTTGGAAATCTGTAATCAGACAAACCATGCTTTATGGATACCTTGAAAAAGACATTGAAAATATTGGAGTCCTTAAATTAAATGATGCAGGAAAGAAATTTTTAGAAGCCCCTACTGATATTCAATTCACAGTTAATCATGTTTATACGGATGATGGAGACGAAGACCAAATAGAAAAAGAAACCGTTTCAGCCAATTCATTTGATGAAACATTATTTTCTCAATTAAAAGCTTTACGGAAGAAGGTTGCAAAGTCTAAAAATCTTCCTCCATATGTAATTTTCCAAGATCCATCTTTGGAAGAAATGGCTACAACCTACCCTACCACTCAGGATGAACTTGCAGCAGTGAATGGTGTAGGTTTAGGAAAAGTCAGAAAATTCGGAAAACCTTTTATGGAGCTTATAAAAGAGTATGTGGATGAAAATGACATTATAACAGCAGCAGATGTAATGGTGAAATCATCTGTTAACAAGTCAAAAATGAAAATCTTCATCATTCAGCAGGTTGATAAAAAAATCGACCTTGAAGAAATTGCTGAAATGAAAGACATATCCTTTGAGGAGTTGATAGATGAAATTGAACTAATCTGCTATTCAGGTACAACCTTAAATCTGGATTATTACTTAAATCAAATCATTGATGATGAAAAGCAAGAAGAAATTATGGATTATTTCTTGTCATCAGAATCAGACAGCATAGATGATGCAATGGATGAGTTTGAAGATGAATTCAGTGAAGAAGATTTAAGGCTGATGAGAATTAAGTTTTTATCAACTTACGCAAACTAATTGCTGTCCTAGTTAAATCTGGGACATTTTTTTCATTAGTTTTACTATTAAAATCTCATCCTTAATAGGATGACTAAATTAGAACAAAATAGATGAATATATTAGTACTAGGCTCTGGAGGCAGAGAATATGTTTTTACTGAAAAAATTAAGGAAAGCGAGAACTGCGGGAATTTATTTGTAGCACCAGGTAATGCGGGAACTGCTCAAATTGCTAAAAATATTGATATTAACCCCACCGACTTTGATAATATTGCTGATTTCTGCTTGAAAGAAAATATATCTATGGTAGTTGTAGGACCTGAGGCTCCATTAGTAGCAGGAATTACGGATTACTTTTCTGAAAAAGAAGAATTAAGGAATATCCAAGTAATAGGACCAGGGAAAGAAGGTGCTAATTTGGAGGGGAGTAAAGAATTTGCAAAAAGCTTTATGCAAAGACATAATATCCCAACAGCAGCTTATGCAAGTTTCGAACAAGCTACCTTATCAGAAGGACTCAATTACTTAAAATCTTTAAATCCACCATACGTACTGAAAGCAGATGGACTTGCAGGTGGAAAAGGAGTGGTAATCTGTGAGAACTTAAAAACTGCTGAAAAAACTTTAACAGAAATGCTTCAGGACAAAAAATTCGGTGAAGCTAGCAGTAAAGTAGTTATTGAGGAATTCCTGAATGGTATAGAATTATCCGTATTCGTTTTAACTGATGGCGAAAATTATAAAGTTTTACCAGCTGCTAAAGATTACAAAAGAATAGGAGAAGGTGATACTGGCCTAAATACTGGAGGAATGGGAGCTATTTCGCCAGTGAAATTTGCTGATGCTGATTTCATGCAAAAAGTAGAATCTAAAATCATAAACCCTACAATAAAAGGCTTAAAGAAAGATAAAATTAATTATCAAGGTTTTATTTTTATTGGCTTAATGAATGTGGCAGGCGAACCTTATGTTATTGAATATAATGTAAGAATGGGAGATCCTGAAACCCAGGTAGTATTAGCCAGATTAGAAAGTGATCTTTTGAAGTCATTTGAAAGTTTAAGATCTAAATCACTACATAAGGAAGAATTTAAAATAAGTGATAATACAGCAGCAACTGTTGTATTAGTAGCAGGAGGATATCCTGAAAGTTATCAAAAAGGCAAAGTCATAAAGGGACTTAATGAAGTTGAAAATGCTAAAGTTTTCCATGCAGGCACCTCTTCTAAAGATGGAGAAGTAGTAACAGCGGGTGGAAGAGTATTAGCCATTACAGGCATGGGTGAAGATTTAAAATCAGCCCTAAAGAAGGCCTATGATGGTGCTAATAAAGTTTGCTGGGATGACATTTATTACAGAAAAGATATTGGCCAAGATTTATTGGCTCTAGAATAGAGATTAATGAATATCCCTCTACTTGTCTTTTGAGGAAAAGGTATTCAGAATAATCAATGTATAACACTGCATTAAGCAGTTAAAAATAAAATATAGTATGGGATGCTCATCATGTGGTACTAAAAATAAAGAAGGAGCCACTAGTGGTTGCCAGAACAATGGAGGTTGTAGCACGGGAGGATGTAATAAAATGAATTCTTTCGATTGGTTGTCCAATATGGATTTCCCTAATTATGATAACTTCGATGTAGTTGAAGTTAAATTTAAGGGTGGTAGAAAAGAATTCTTTAGGAATATACATAATCTTGACTTAGTAACAGGCGATCCAGTGGTGGTGGATGTCCCAAATGGACACCATATTGGTTATATTTCTATGCAAGGCGAGTTAGTACGCTTACAAATGCAGAAGAAAAAAGTTAAGAATGATGATGAAATAAAAGCCGTTTACCGTGTTGCTACTGATAAAGACCTTGAAAAATGGTATGAAGTCCAGAACAGGGAAATGCCTACCATGTACAAGGCAAGGGAAGTTATTCAAGAGCTTAAATTAAAAATGAAGCTCTCTGATGTTGAATATCAAGCTGATAATTCGAAAGCAACCTTCTTTTACTCAGCTGAAGAAAGAGTTGATTTCCGTGAATTAATCAAAAAACTTGCTAGCGAATTCAAAATCAGAGTAGAGATGAGACAAATCTCCTTACGTCAGGAAGCTGGCAGATTAGGGGGTATTGGAAGTTGTGGAAGAGAATTATGTTGTAGCACTTGGCTTACAGACTTTAAAAGTGTTTCTACTAGCGCAGCCAGATATCAAAACCTGTCTTTAAACCCAAGTAAGTTATCTGGTCAATGCGGAAGGCTTAAATGTTGTCTTAATTATGAGCTAGATACCTATATGGATGCATTAAGTAACATCCCTGAGGTAGAAAAGCCAATTCAAACTAAAAAAGGCACTTTGACTCTTCAGAAGACTGACATATTCAGGAAAATTATGTGGTTTAGTTATTCTGAAGACAATATTTGGCATCCTGTAAAAGTAGAAAGGGTAAGCGAAATTATTGCACTGAATAAACAAGGCGAAAAACCAGACACTTTGATGGAAGACGTGCTTGAAATTGAAGACTCAGTGCAGATTAATAGCGATTTAATAAAACTAGACCGGAAATTTACAAAGCCCAAAAAGAAAAAGAAGAAAAGCGGAAAATTCAGACCAAATAAGGTGAAAGCTGTAGAAAAGACTATAAACCAAACCAATAAAGACAAGTCTCAAGCGAAACCTAAAAAACATAAAAACAAGAAAAAGTTTAATAAAAACAGAAACCCACAAAATAAAAATAAGAAAGATTGATGAGGTTTATTTATATTATTTCAGCCATAATATTATTCACTTCGGCTTGTACTGAAGATAGATATTTTGAGGAAAATATTGATTTCACCGACAGAAGTTGGAATATGCAGGATTCCGTTCTATTTCAATTTGAAATTGACAGTATAGAACTCCCCTACAGAGTTAAACTCAATTTAAGAAACACAATGGATTATCCCTACAGGAATATATATGTCCAGTATTATCTAAAAGATTCAAGTGAAATTCTAAATGAAAATCTTCAAAATATAAAGCTATTTGAAGCCAAAACAGGAAAACCTTTTGGTGATAGACAAAGTGAAATATATTCCCATCAATTATTAATTCAGGATTCCGTTTATTTCCCCAAAAAAGGAAAATATACTATTCAACTAGAGCAATATATGCGTGAAAAAGAATTAGAAGGAATAGTTTCTGCGGGAATTAAGATTGAGCAATTATAATAATTTGATTGCTTTATCTTTATTATATTTAATACTCGATTATCCTTTCAGAGTTTTATACTTTTCAAATTCTTCCAAAATTCTGGAAGCAATTTCATAATCACTAGATCGTTGAACAAAGGCTTCATCCAAATCAAGATATTGAATAAAATCTGTTAACTCATCTCCTTTTAAACCGGTTAAATCTTGAACTAATCCAGAATTATACTTTTTACTATTTTGAATAGCATTACCCTGATTGGCAACTGTCTGGTAATACTTTAGCTTTTCTTTATGAGACTTACTTAATTTCTTTACTATAAAGGAAATGGGTTTATTAATAGCATAGCCAAGTGAATTAGTATAGCTAGGGTCATAATTTTTAGGAATTTTTGACATAGGTTTATTAGGTTTCATTCCATATGGTACAAAAGCATCATCCTCAACAACTCCCATATCTACAATTTTCCTACGAAAATCTGATTCTGTTTCAGGCATATTACTGACCCTTACCTCATCTAATTGAATATTTGCTTCGCTTAATACAATTTTCAAATATTTCTGATCCCCTACAATTAATTGCTTTGTATTATAATTGATATTTGAAACTACTAAAGTATCTCCTTTATTAACAGCTAATTTGAATTCTCCTACATCAGTTGAGATTGCCATTATATTTGCACTAATATTCACAATGTGGGCTCCTGAGATAGCTTCTCCAGATTCGGATAAAACGATACCATTATGATCTTGAGCAGTAATTGCCGTAGAAAAACTAAATAACAATATGAAAAGTAAACTTAATCGCATTAACTCTAAAAACGTATTTAATTTAAGACTATTATATAAATTAAATTCAAAATGTGAAATCCTAATCCTTAAACTTTTCTAATTTATATTCCTTAAACGAATTAATTATCAATAAGGTAATTTCGTAATCTGAAGCTTCCAAAATATATTTGTTATTAAGATTTAAATAACTCATAAAGTCCATTAAATCTTCACCTTCCAAAGCTGTCAGTTTATGGATTAGTTCCTTATTATATTTTTTATCAATTATAATACGATCATCAGATGTGGCCTTTAACTCATAGTATTCCATTTTAGATTGGTATTTTTTATCGAACCTCTTTCTAAAATAAGACAATGGAAGTGTAAATGAGGGATTAAAATCTTCATCAGCCCAAAACTCTAAACCGGACTCTTTCTCGAATTGCTTTGGTATCTCTCCCATTGACTTAGCAGGCGTTACTCCGAATGGGATGAATTTTTCATCAGTTTTTACTTCTGTTTTTAATATTCTCCTTTTAAAAGCAAATTCATCATTAGGTAAATTATAAACTTTAATTTCATCTAGTTGAGTAACTTCTGCATCTAGCTCAATATTTTGAAAGGATAATTGTTTTACAACAACTAATTTAGATTGATAGGATATGTGAGAGATAATTAAAGTATCACCAATTGAAGCCTCAATTTTAAACTTCCCATCCTTAGTTGAAATAGACTGTGTATTGGTATTTATATTTCTTAAATGGGCACCAAATATTGAAGAATAATTATCAGCATCATAAACTAAACCTGAAATCTGACTTTGACTAAGTACAACTTGACTAAAAATTAAGATTAGGTTGATAGTAAAAAAGATACGCATGTAACTGCAAACGCATCTCTTATGTTATTATTACTCACTTGACCTATCCAGTAATCGTTTATCTATAGTTTTGGTGGTTTTTGCACCCAACTCTCTCAAGATTTCTGTCCTTCTGATAAGATTCCCTTTACCCTCATATAGCTTCTTCATAGCATCAGAATAACTATTTTGAGTAGTTTTAAGATTATTACCCACTTTTAGTAAATCATCTGTGAAATTAGTAAACTTATCATATAAGGCTCCTGCCTGAGTAGCAATTTCTATCGCATTTTTATTTTGAAGATCCTGTTTCCAGATATAGGATATAGTTCTCAATGTGGCCATCAATGTGGTTGTACTAACCAATACGATATTCCTATCTAATGCTTTTTCATATAAACTGTGGTCTTCTTTTAAAGCAATAGTTAAAGCAGGTTCATTTGCAATAAACATTAGTACATAATCAGGTTGATTGATATCATATAAGTTTTGATAGTTCTTATCTCCTAATGTTTTGATATGAGTATTAATGCTATCTAAATGATTTTTAAGAAACCTAGCCCTTTGAGTATCATCATCAGCATCAAAATAATTACTATAAGCCGTTAAGGATACTTTTGAATCCAATACCAAATACTTATCATCTGGCATTTTAATGATATAATCTAGCCTTTGGTTGGAGCCTTCTTCATTTTTATAGTTTTTCTCTTTTTCATAATGAACATCCTTTTGAAGTCCAACTTTTTCTAAAATAGCTTCCAGTTGCATCTCACCCCAATTACCTTGAGATTTTGAATCACCCTTTAATGCTTTAGTTAAATTTTCAGCTTCTTTTGTAATCTGCTGGTTCAATTCTTTCAAAGAAGATATTTGTTCTTTAAGTGCACTGTTCCAAACTAAGCTGTCTTTATTACTTTTCTCAACCTTCTCTTCAAACTTTTCAATACGTTCTTTTAGTGGATTTAATAGCTCTCCTAAATTCGTTTTATTCTGATCTGTGAATTTCTTGCTCTTCTCTTCAAAAATTTCTTGAGCTAGATTTTTAAACTCATTTTTAAATTGTTGTTGTAGTTCAGCTAGTTCAGCTTTATGTTCATCTAACTTAATTTTAAGATTTTTATAATCTGATTCAACAGTGGATAATTGTCTATTTAACTGTACATTTTTTTCTCTTTCTTTGCTATGAGCATCTTTTTCTTCTTTTAATTCAGCGTATAAGTTCTCCTTTTGGCTCATGGCTACGGAAAGATCCGTTTGCAGCTTTTGTTTTTCATTATTTATCTGATCAATTTCAGCACTATTATTATTTTGGGATTTTAGGATAAAATAAGCTAATACTCCTCCAATTACTAAACCAATTACAACTGCAATAATTTCCATAAGAATCCTAAGCTAGATTTCAATAACAAAATTAAGTATTCCAATTAAATGACCAGTGTGAAAATAAATTAAAAGACAAAAAAAAAGCCGGATAAACCGGCTTTTCTATATCATGATATTTTCAATTAATTCAATACAAAACGGATAGGTATAACTCGCTGAGAACGAACTGCTCTACCTCTTTGTCTACCTGGCGTCCATTTTGGAGAGTTTTTCACCACTTCCACGGCTACTTCATCACAACCTCCACCAATTCCTTTAACGGCAGTAACGTCTGTTAATGAACCATCTCTCTCGATCACGAACTGAACGTAAACTACACCTTCAATACCCATACGCTGTGCTTGTCTTGGATATTTATCGGCAAGTTCGTTACCTACATAATCGTAGAAAGCTTGAATACCACCTTGAGGCTCCGCTTGTTGCTCAACAATCTGGAATACCTTATCAACTTCTTCCTCTTCACCTTCTTCTTCGAAAACGAGATCTTCAATAACTGTCTCTTCAGTCATATCCATATCCAAGTCTAATTCGATATCTTCTTCAATCTCTTCCTCATCAGGAATCTCGATGATTTCAGGAAGCTTTACTTTTGGTGGCGGTGGGGGTGGCTGCTCCGTTGGTGGAATCTCCATGATTTCCTCCATGTCATCATCAACCGTACCTAAATCCATGGCCGGCCCTTCATCGTAAAATTTGTACTCGAAAGCAAAAAACACCAAGGAAATGGAAATAACCAATCCTATATTCAAAAAAAGCGTTGACTTTTTGTTGATGTCTGCTCCCGGATTCTTTTTAAGTTCCATAATTAAACATCGTTTAGATAGTAAAACTATTATTTAATGATTTAAATTCAAATTATACTCTTAATCTTTTCGAATAATTTCAAATTAAATTTTATAAATCAGATAAAATACAAACCATCCTGCAAAAACTCCAACTGAGTTTGCCATTATATCTGTAAACTCCAAACCTCTTTCAGGAATTAAAGTTTGACCTAATTCAATTATCAATCCGTATAAAAAGCTAATACCTGTTGCCAGTATTTCAGCATTATAACGAAAATACAAAAAGGTATATTGTTTGGAAAACCCTAGAATAAAAAGGAAGGTCAGTAATGCAAAAACAATAAAATGAGCAATCTTATCGAAGCTAAGAACATCCCATATATTAGTTAGCGGCATTGACTCCCCTGGCGTTAAACCCATTAATAGTATGAGTAAAGACCAAATAATCCCAAACAGATTATACCTTAAAAACATCCTTACTCTCCAATTAATTCTTTATAATCAGCTGCTGATAATAAAGAATCAACTTGTGATGCGTCAGAAAGCTTTACTTTAATCATCCATCCTTTTTCATATGGGTCTTCATTTACTGATTCTGGTGCATCTTCCAACTCTTCGTTGAATTCTAATACAGTTCCTTCTACTGGCATAAATAAATCAGAAACAGTTTTTACTGCTTCAACTGTACCAAATACTTCACCTTCACCAAGTTCGTCATCTATAGTTTCAACTTCTACATATACAATGTCACCAAGTTCTCTTTGTGCAAAATCAGTAATGCCAATAATAGCAGTATCACCTTCCACTTTAACCCATTCGTGATCTTTGGTGTATTTCAGATTTTCAGGTATGTTCATCCGTTAAATATTTAAATGATTATTAATTAATGTTTCTCAAAATTACACTCTTTTTTCGGATGCAAAAATAATTATTGCAATCCAAATCGAACTTGTACACCAAAGGAGGTATTTGTGGTTGGAAATGAGTTTTGAACCCTCGGTTCATTGAAATTTCTTTGAAAATAAAAATTCAAATTCAATCTATCATTCACTGTATAATTTACCGTTGGTCTTAATTGGAAATTAATTGTACCGTCTACCAATACATTTCGACCATCGTCTAATGTTCTTTGAACTACTTCGGTATCTCTGACAGTAACACTTAATTGCATTGTTAAGTCATTATCAAGAGAAACCGTTCTGCCACGTACTTTGAAAGGTAATGTGAAATTTGGATCTGTAAAGCCTATATCTATTACTATATCATTGCTTTTTTGATCTGTTATTTGAGAAGTTTCTGTACTTAAAGCTACATTTCTCTCTTTTTTGTATTCAAATTTAGCTGTCAGCCTTCCTGAACTTCTCATACTCACTCCTATTAATGGAGAAAATCTTTCTGAAATTAGAACTTGGCCAATAGTATAAACGGGCAAATAAAATCCGCTATCTGATACTGCTGATGGTAATGGGTAATTATTTTCAATGTTATTACTTAAGTTAAGTTCTTGTTCATTCCCATAAAATGCATTATTAATAAAATTGTTAATGGTTAAAGTAGATACATAAGCATGACTAAGACTGATACTTGGAAAAACCTCCTTAATCGCTTTAATATTTGACAGGCCCTTATAGTCTACTCTCCAATTTGGCAATGGTAACCGTGGAAACGGATTGGTCTCTATTTCTGAAGCTCCTACTCCTGTGTAAGCAGCCAAAAAAGAAGGAATCAAAATATCCTGATGATTTAATTGATACTCTCCACCATTTTGATTTGCGGTTGATAATCTTTGCCTTAAAACTTCTCTGTTTTCTCTTACTTGTTCAAATAATGGAGAATTATCTACCTCAGTTCTTACAAAAGCAGTATTGATCATATTGTAGCTCATTACAAAATTTCCACTTCTTGTTGGCGTAAGATTTACAAAAGCATCTTCATCATCACTAAATCTAAATAACTCACTGTAATTCTCATTAAGCGTTCTATTTACATCTAATTGGACACTTAAATCTTTTGCCGGTTCTAAGGTAGCCTTAATATCTAGCGTCTTTACAATAGACTGAGTGTAAAAATTAGATTGGGAATTTGATCTTGCTAACCAGTCATTTTCTGCAGCTCTAAATCGTATAGTAGGATCCTGACTTCCTAATATAAATGGTATTCCAGGAGCCGTTAAAGATGAATCTAACCCGAATAAATATGCTCTGTTTCTAAAGCCAGGCAGCAATGTACCGCCACGTTCCGAATAGCTTCCAGTAATATTCTTAACTGACATTAATAATTTCAATAAGCCTTTAACAATGGGGGCCCCGGGTTTATTCCAAGTTGTATCTGGCTGATTCGCTCTTCTACGCGGAGGATTATTGATGCTATTCAGGATTTTAACTTTATTGTAAAGCTTATTCATATCTAACCTAGAGTTCAATCCCCATTCACTGCTATTTTGTATGATATGTCCTAAAGTATCAATTTGATTTAAAGATCCAGATGTCCAGTTGAAATCAACTTTATAACGTGCTTCAGCCGAAACCCAATCGGTGAATGGAATTTTTGCTAATGGCAATTGATAACCTGTTACTACCGATTGGTCAAAATTTTTCATTCTACCTAAATTCTGAAGATTAGTTAAAATACTATCGCGTTTTACTTCAGTATTAATCTCTCCGGGAGCCTCATCAATTATAGAAAATGCTCTTGCAGAATAATTGATATTCACATTCTCAGTCAAGTTCCAGTCTAAATTATAAGTTCTATTTAAAGTAAATGATTTCTGAAATTGAGGCTCTATTCCTTCTATACCCAATCTGTCGTTTCTTAATTGTGTTTTAACATAACTTCTATCTAAGTCAGCTCTTAGTCCAAAAGTTGAAGGTAGTGGATTGATATTGATATCCTGGATTAATTTTAAATATGGAGAATTTAGAAAATCAACATTTTTCAATGGTGCAATATTGGCATTTGGAAAACCATAATTATACCCCACTGCCCCTTTGTAATTTCTGGTCTCGAAAGAAGCAGTTTGAAGATTACTTCTATTTATATCGCTATAAGCGTAGGTGAAATCGAAGTTTGAAATGGCAAAAGGTAAAACCAACTTATCGGTTTGCTTTCTTTCTTTCCTAACATTTGTAAAGTTGATACTTCGCCTTACTTCTTGATCAATCACTAAATTCCGGTACTCCTCAGCTTCACTTACTGTTTCAAAACTCTCTATTGCTTGGATTAAAGGAATGTCTGGGTCTCTCGGATCAAAGAAAGGCGTAGCTGTAAAGGTTTGATAGCCTAAATAAGCTGGGATTTTTATTCCTGATTCATCGCCAAAGAATTTGCCTAAGCTAATATTAGCTGAAACATCATAGGCTTCAGTAGTTTCTCTTGTTCTTTGTGCAATATTTTGTTCAATTCCTCCAAAGCCTACTGTTGAATAATTTGTACCTAATGTAATATTAGCAAAATCAGCTAATTTAGCATTTAAGGTAGCATTGGCAGCCCATCCGTTAGTTTGATCAAAGTCTGTTACTCTCATTTCATTTGCCCAAACACAAACGTCTTTTGGTAAAGTACTTCCCCCATCAGGATTTCTGATACCTATCATAATGGTTTGAACGGAACTCATATCGGGCCTACCTCTTACAGTTAATGTGTATTTACCCACTTGCTCTGAATAAGGAAGAAGAATATTTTGATTTCCTAATACTCGGTTCCTTCTTGATTTAAGTCTATATAATTCATTAATATCCAGATCAATTTCATTTTCTAAAGGCCAGATTTCACGAGGATCAGTAGTTTGATAAGGCGTGACTTTTAAGGGGAGTTCAATCTCATAGTAGTTATCATCAAAATCAGTTCCCAATCTTACAAAAGCAGTAACATCATCATCATTTACATTAGCTCCCTGCGCATGAAGGAATAATTTTAATGTGTTATAGTTCACTAGATCAAAATTCACATTTTTGAATGCCGCTACTGCTTTTCCATCTTCCAAATCATCTACACAGAGCTGTACTGATTTTTCATTTTGACGAACAGGATTCGCTACAGCCGCAATATCTTGATCTCGGGTAATTCCAGGTGGTAATTGATAAGGTACTTTACCTGGACCATTTTCCGAGTTGGCTTCAATACTTACTGCAGATATCACTAAGTTGGAAGGCTTTTGCTCTGGAGTTTCAATTATTCCTGATCTTGACAAAGCGCCATTATATTTTCTCCATTGAGAACCTACCAATCTGAAATCAGCCATTCTTAACACTACCGGTTGTTCAAAATCTGTCAAAAGAGTTCTGATATAGCGAATAGTTTTAAATCCTTGAATTTCCCCTTGAGTTCTAGTTGGGTTCCTTACGGGTATTCTAAATAGATACCATTTTACATTTTCATTTTCACTTGATGCAGTTACTTCATCTACAATCAATGGGTTATTCGCTACATTTAATGTGGATTGTCTTAAATCCACTTCATATTCGTAATATTCTTCTAGAGTAGAAACTGTTCTATCATTATTTAAATCTTCAGAATCTGGGTATCGGCTTCCTGAAGGATTAAAACTTCCTTCACCACTACTAGCAGGAGTGTTTCCTTCCATATTACTGAAATTTTTATATCTTTCTACTATTGGCGCTTGTTCTGCATCAAATTCATCGCCCAAGAAATACCTGAAATTATCAGCAGATATATCACTGAGAATTCTGTTTTTAGCCTCATCAGATATCGCTGAATTACTATTAATCTCGTTTACAAAATCACTATAAAATTCTTCCTCTTGATCATTTCTCACCCCATCTAAACCTACATCTTGATTTTCCCTTGCATCAGGATCCGTTGAGAATACATCTGTTATCGGTGCATTAGAAGGTACTCTTGCCTCTTCTGTAATGTCCACTTCAGCAGTATTATCATAATTTGCAGGTAATCCATTTTCATAGGCTAGCTTATTATCGGGTAAAATATCTTCTGAGACACTCCCCAGATTAAAGTACAATTTACCTCCTGTTGTATTATTAGTAGCATCTTCAGTTCCATCATCCACCACACCTCTTTCTGTTTCAATGAATGGATCAAGTAACCAAAATTCAATGTATTCAATATTATTTTTATCAAAATCAACCTCAGAAGTAATGGCTCTGGTAATACCTGCCCAGTTTTGTCTAGGATTTTTTAGCCTACCCTCAGCAGTTAAATCAGAATTGAAGTTATACATACCACGCTCTTCTGGGAAGTAAGCCAAGTCGAATGTCTGTTGGGCGTTGATTCCAATGTTCTGATCCCTGTTTTTATAAATTTCTTGTGCGGGTACATATCTAGCGTAATGATTTTCCTTTGCCTCATCAGTTAATTCGGGTATATTTTGCCCACTTCTATTATAAAAACTTAAATCGATGTTATACCAAGCTAGCTTAGCTCTTTTCTTATTAGCTCCCCATTTACCTTGTCCAAAAAAACGATTGTCTTGTGTAGCTGGAGTGGCTGCCATATTCCAACTCACAAAATCACTTCCGAGATTATTAACCGTTACAGATTGCTCAAAATCATCTAAGTAGGCTGTACCTTCACCATCCACCTGACTACTAGTACCCGGTATTAATTGGGCAAACTCTCCTCTAAAAGTTAAAGAAGAAGGCACTTTGGTATCTATAAAAGGAATGAAATCGACCATTTTGGTTAAAAATGGAACTTCATCATTATAATTTAAATCCACCCCCCATTTGGTATTACTAGATGGTTCTGAACCTATTGTATATCGCGATACTCCCAATGGCCTTTGGGTATGCCTTAAGACAGTAGCTCCAACATTAAATTTATCACTTACTACATAATCGAAACGAGTACCTATTAATGTTTTAGACTGGAAATTAAACATATCCTCAGTTTCAAAGTCAATATCCAAATCTCTTCCTGAGTTCAAAATACCTTCATTCAATATGATAACTCTGCCTAAATTATAATCTACGCGATAATCAATTCCCTCTTGAAGAGGAGTTCCCCCTGCACTAACTCTAACAGAATTCTCAGCTATATTTAATCCAGGAAGTGCAATTTCAGTAGAAGAACCACTTTCATATTGCCCTTTAATAAAAAATTTATCTTTGGAAGTAAGCTGCTGAGCATCATTTTTAGTAGACTCATAAAGCGTATTAAAAACATATTTACTTTTAAAGGTTTGCTCATCATCCCTAAACTGCTGATCTAAACTGCTTCCGAATGGCTCCAATACTGGAAATATAATTTTTCCTTCTTGCTCATTGATAGTAAGTCCATTTATATAATCGAAATTTCCATCAGGTTGCGGATCATTATTTTGATTTAAGCTATCCAAATTGAACAGTCTTAATAATGGAATATCTCTTAATGAGCTTTCATGAAGACTAGGATTATCCTGTCCTGTTCTATCATCACGATAGATGATTCTAAGTTGAAATCCTTCCTGACTTATCTGATTTCCTTGAAGATTGTAGATGTTTTTCATCATCAAATCCCAGCTAGGAACATCCACATTGATTTTTGACGGTCTTAATAGCTTTAATAATACTACTTCATCATCCGAGCGGCTACCATAATTTTCAGCCATTTCCCCTACTTGATAGCGCTGCCCATTATATGTATACTCATAGGCAACAGCTAGCATCTCATCATTTTGAAGTTGTCTTCTTAAAGAAAGATACCCCAATTCCTTATTAAAATTATACTCCGTAGCATCTAGCTTTCTCGCTACGTTAATAATTTCATAATCGACTGTTCTAGCTAATTCTGGACTTGAGGTTTCTAAGGAATTAAGGAAATTATCATAGCTTTTATTGTAAGTATTGATTTCCTCCCATAGTCCGTTCGCATCATTATCTGTGGGACTATTATTAGGTGTGCCAGAATTTAAGTATTGCAATTGGTTGGTATTATTAGGATTTGCTTCTCCCAAATCCATAAAAGCAGCAATTGATCGAAGATTTTGAGTATTTTGATTTCTATTTAGTATATAGACCTCTACCCTTCTAATATCTAAGCTGGAATTAATTCGAGGCAGTCCTTTTAACCATCTTTCATAATTATTTCTGAAAAAATGCCCTAAAAAGAAATGCCTATTTTCATCATAATCAGATGATCTCACCTGGAACTCTTGCCTTTGTGCCCCTCCTTCTACTTTTACGCTTTCTGCCTTTCCTCTTTGAGTAGATGCTACACTAGTTACAAACAAATGACCAAATTGCATTTGAGTTTTAACTCCAAAAAGGTTTTGTGCTCCTGACATTAAAGAATTATTGACTGGCATACTCACATTACCGATCTCAATTTTCTTTAAAATCTCTTCTTCATATCCAGTATATTCAACCTTTAAGTCATTTTGGAAATCAAAAGAGTTGTTATTTGCAAAATTTGCTGTTACAGCTAACTTCTCTCCTACTTTCCCTACTGCATTCATATTGATTTGCTGATCGAATTCAAAACTTGAATATCGTTGCTGCTGAACGGGCAAGTTTGGATTTTCATTTTTAGTAAATCGGCCTCCAAAATCAAGGGTAATAAATCCATTTGGAATGAGCTCAACAAAACTACCCCCAAAAATTCGATCAAATACAGGACTTACATACAAAGGCGGAATCAAGGATCTGCCACTCACAGCACTTTCTCCATCTAATCCTAATGATCTTTCCTTCCAATATTCTTTTAAAATTCGATCATCTTGATAATTGGAAAACTCCTGAAATGACATAGAAGATGTTGGTCGGAAATCTATATCACCTATAGTTTCATAAATGGAATAATTAAAACCTGTATCAATTTCAACGTCTACATTTAATGCCGCAGGATCTTCCAATAGTAATGGACTATTCCCTAAATCATTAGAAAATGGATCACCGTATCTATCTTGCGCCTGATAAGTAGGTCTTCTACTGGGTTGATAGTTACGTACACTATCTACTTTAGTAGTATCAGATTTAACAGTGTCTTGTTGCTGCTGAACTTCCTGAAACAATTCAAATGAATGCTCGTTTGAATTAGCGTATAGGTATATCTGTCCTACTATTAAGAATAGGAAAAAGAGTACTGTCCGTAAAAGAAGTTGAAAGCTCCTACTTTGCAAAATACAATTTAGTTTAAGCTGATTTTAAGGCTTGCTTTATTAATTGCTCTAAAGTAATATTTTCCTTATTAGCTTGCAATATCTTATCAATAACCTTTTCAGCAGAATTTTTAGCGAATCCTAAATTTATCAATGCTGATAACGCTTCCTTGCGCAAGCTATTGTTTGAAATAGTAGAAGTTTGAGCAGATTCAGTAATTAAATCTTCTTTTTTATATCGATCTTTTAATTCAAGAATTACCCTCTGGGCTGTTTTTCCTCCAATTCCTTTAATCGATTGAATTTGTTTTACATTTTCAGCTACAATTGCTGACTTAATTTCATTAGGATTCATAGCGGAAAGCATCCCAATTGCTGTGGATGGACCTATTCCTGAAATCCCAATCAAATCTAAAAATACGGCTCTTTCTTCTGGCAGAAAAAAACCATATAAAGTTTGAGCATCTTCTTTTACATGGAAATGTGTTAATACGCGGGCTTCCTTTTGACTTTTGAAAGCATCATAGGCAGAAAGCGGAATATTAACATGATAACCTACCCCCCCAACTTCAATGATGAGGTGAGTAGGTTCTAATTCTATTATTTGGCCTTTTAAAAATGATATCATGATTTCATCCTATTCTGATGGTCTTGAGCATCTACTACAGAAATAGCTACCATATTCACAATTTCACGAATAGAACTGCCAAGTTGTAGAATGTGAACTGGCTTATTCATACCTAATAAAATTGGTCCTATTGCTTCCGCATTTCCTAATTCCATCAAAAGCTTGTAGGCAATATTACCAGAAGCTAGATTAGGGAATATAAAGGTATTAGCCCCTTTTTCGGCCAATTCAGAAAAAGGATAAGTTTCCTTTAATAACTCTTCATTAACGGCTATATTGGCTTGAATATCTCCATCAATAATTAAATCTGGCCACCTTTCTTTTGCTATAGCTCTTGCTTTAGCTGTTTTCTCTGGTATATCACCTTTACTACTTCCAAAGTTAGAATATGAAAGCACCGCCATTCTTGGCTCAAAACCAAAAACTTTTGCTCCTCTGGCAGTTAAACCAATAATCTCCACTAATTCATCTACAGTTGGGTTTGTATTTACTGTAGTGTCTGAGAAGAAGAAAGTTCCCTTTTTGGTAAGTAAGATATACATACCTGCAACTCGCTTTCCTGCCTCTGCTCCAATTATTTCAAGTGCTGGACGGATAGTTTTTGGATAATCCTTAGTTAAACCAGAGATCATAGCATCTGCTTCTCCTAACTCTACCATCATACTACCAAAATAATTTCTTTCACGCATAATTTTGACAGCTTCGTATTGGGTTACCCCCTTACGTTTTCTCTTATTGTAGTAGACTTTACCATATTCCTCTCTTTTCTTGTCATCAATGTAATTATCAATGATTTTTACATCGTGTAAGTCTAGTTGATGCGTCTTAATTAAGGATTCAATTTTCTGCTTATTTCCTAAAAGAATTGGTTCAGCAATACCCTCATCTATTACCATTTGTACCGCTTTGAGTATGTTGGCATTATCCGCTTCTGCAAAAACTACTCTCTTAGGATCTTTTTTAGCAATGGTTAAAATTCTATTCATCAACTTCTGATCAACCCCAATTCTCTTTTGTAAATCTACATCATATTGAGACCAATTAGTGATTCTAGTTTTAGCCACTCCAGAATCCATTGCAGCTTTTGCAACTGCAGGTGAAATAGTAGTAATCAATCTAGGATCCAGCGGTTTTGGAATTAAATACTCTCTACCAAATACAATCTTTTGATCATCATATGCTTTATTAATCAATTCTGGAACTGGCTGCTTTGCCAATTCAGCAATGGCATAAGCAGCGGCCAATTTCATTTCCTCATTAATTGCAGTAGCTCTAACATCTAAAGCTCCTCTAAAAATATAAGGGAAACCAATAACATTATTCACCTGATTAGGATGATCTGATCTGCCAGTGGCCATGATAATGTCTTTTCTAGCCGCCATTGCTTCCGCATAAGGTATTTCAGGATCAGGATTAGCTAATGCAAATACAATTGGATTATCCGCCATGGCTTTTATATGACTTTTATCAATAACATTTCCCGCAGAAAGTCCCAAAAATACATCGGCTCCTTTCATTGCATCCTTCACATCATTGATATCTGATTTATCCTGAGCAAATAGTTTTCCCATCTCACTCAAGTCATCTCTGTCTTTAGTAAGTAAGCCCTTTCTGTCAAACATATAAATGTTTTCAAGCTTAGCACCTAAGGAATTATATAGTTTAGAACAAGATATAGCAGCTGCTCCTGCACCTAATACAACAATTTTGATGTCTTCAATTTTCTTATCAACTAACTCCAATGCATTGATTAGTGCAGCACCCGATATGATAGCCGTTCCATGCTGATCATCATGCATGACAGGAATATTCATTTGTTCCTTTAATGCGGTTTCAACTTCGAAGCATTCGGGAGCTTTTATGTCCTCTAAATTGATCCCACCAAAAGTAGGCTCTAAGGATTTTACGATTTCAATAAGCTTTTTAGGATCTTTTTCATTGATTTCAATATCAAATACATCAATTCCAGCAAATTTTTTAAAAAGTACTCCTTTCCCCTCCATTACAGGTTTTGAAGCATCCGGACCAATATCCCCTAATCCTAATACTGCTGTACCATTTGATACTACCCCTACTAAATTTCCTTTAGCAGTATATTTATAAGCATTTTCTCTATCTTTTTCAATCTCCTTACAAGGTTCAGCAACCCCAGGAGAGTAGGCCAATGCTAAATCAGATTGAGAACTTAACATTTTTGTAGGTACAACCTCAATTTTACCTGGAGTACCCTGCATATGATAATTTAAAGCATCTTGCTTACGAACTTTTTTAGCCATAATAGTAATATAAAATATCAGAAATGACTCAATTGAATTTGAAAAATATATCCAATTGAATAAGTATAAAATTATTTAGAATTGCCTACTTCGATAGTAGGTTTAAATGGATTAATCCTCTATACTTTCAGGAAATTTAGCGGTACCCATAATTGCTTTTAATTTACGCATGGATTCACGCTTTGATTCTCCTGGAGCATCAAGATAGCCTTCCATATAGTACAAATCACCGGAGTCTTCATTTGCAAATAAATAACCTACAAAAGCACCCCCACGAGAATTATCGGAATACTTCCATAACCCTCTCGTTCTTAATGTGTAGTTATTATTTAAATTGATTGTATCTATCACAAATTCTACTTCATCCTGACTGGTTAAGTATAAATCAGGTATGTCTTCATCTGTGATATACTTTTGTCCTAATTCATTTCTTAAAGATTTAATATTAGCGGGGTCAAAAATTGATTCATCCGTATAAGGCATTTTTACAATCCAGATATTAAATTCTTCATCATTGCCCAATTCTCTTAACCAAACAAAATCATCTTGTTTGATTGCAATATCGAATCCTGCTGGAATCATTAACTCAAGATTTAATGAATCCTCAATATAATTCATAATCCCCTTCTGAGCTGTTTTCTTATATTTTGAAATTAATCTTTCTGCTTCCTTATCATTGAAAAACTCTTTAATTCCATCACGGTTGGCTTTTATATTCTTGATTAACTCTTTCTCATTACGACCAAATAAATACAATACCTCTTGACCACGAGCATAAACGTCCTCTTGATTAAAAGAGAAAAGGTTTGGATTTTGCTCAATTTGATTCAATGAGTTTTCAGTAAAATACTTTTTCATGTATTTCCCTTCCGGCTTATTATTATCTAGAGTTGCCACAAACATCAAATTCTGTGAGGCTTTGAAGACACTATTAAATTTACTCGGATCTACAGGTTTTAGATCATAAAGGGCTTCATCTTGTGGTAGAACTTCAACTTTTGACACAAGAATTTCTCTTAATAAATTTCCTAGTTCACCATCCCAAAGGCTAGGTGGTATTACTAATATTACCTCTCCTGATTCACCTCTTGCCTTTTGCATAGTGGAATTTTCACTTTTCTCACCAGCTTTTTTATCATTACTACATGAGAAAATAAAAAGAGATAGTAATACTATTAAAAATAGATTATATAATTTTTTTAATAAGTGCATAATGAAAGTTTTTATGAATTTTCTTTAATCTTAAGAATCTGTCCGGGCTTAATCCCATTACCCTCCAAATTATTCATTTTTTTCAACTTCTCTACAGAAAGACCTTCAAATTTTCTGGAAATATCCCATAAGGTATCTCCGTATTGAACTCTATATTGGCCAGATTTAAGTGCTACCCTCTGGCTATTTAAGTTATTCTGGCTTGCTGCTTTTAATTGCATATTCACATTATCATAAAAGCCATCCTCAATCCAAATATTTAAGTTTTGTCCTACTCTAATAGTAGTTCCTCTAATATTATTCCATTGCTGAATATCCCCTATTCTGACATTATAAGTTTGAGCAATTTTACCGAGAACATCTCCTGGCTTCACCTTGTAAGCTAGCTTTTGTCTTCCATAAGTACTCCCTAATTCATTTCTTGCTAATCGTTCAAAATGCTCTTTTCCTTGACTCGCAAACTTCATGATCTCATCGAGATGGGAATCAACAAATTCTTTTTGATCAGAAGGGATTCTTAATTGATAACTTGCGTGATGATCAGAAATAGCTCCATGCTTCAATTCAGGATTAAGCTCATTTAAAGTTTCTATGCAAATACCACTATGCTCTGCAAATAAAGATAGATTTAAAAATTCATTTATGGTTACAGTGGAGTATTCCGGCAAATATTCATACTCATCAATAAATAAATTATGCTCCTCTAAGTAATTCATACTGTACATAATGGCTATAAATTGAGGAACATATGACCGGGTTTCTCTATATAAATAAGGGTATATTTCCCAGAAGCTTTTTTTATACCCACTTCTTCTGATGGCTTTTCTAACATTACCTGGGCCTGTATTGTAGGCTGCAAGGGCTAATTGCCAATCATTATAAAAATATTTGTAAAGGAATGATAAATAACGACAAGCAGCATCAGTGGATTTTTCCATATCCATCTTTTCATCCATGTACCAGTTTTCATGTAGTCCATAATCTAATCGTCCTGTAAGAGGCATAAATTGCCATAAACCAACTGCTCCAGCTGGTGATTGAGCTTTTGGATTTAAACCAGATTCTACAATTGCTAAATATTTCAACTCTTCAGGCAAATCGTATTGCGCTAAATATTTCTCAATCATAGGAAAATATTTGGTCTGCAGTTTAGCTACTTTTCTAGTATAATCTCTATCAGTTACAGTAAAATAATTGATAAATGAATTAACTATACTATTATAAGTTAGGGGGATTTCATTTTCAATGGAGGAAAGTCTTTCCTGAATAATTTCATTATTGAATTCAGGAATAAATTCGTATTCATGATTTAAAACAATCAAACTATCTGAAACAGAATCCATTTGAATTTCAATAGTATCTGATTCCTCAATACTATCTGCTTGTTGTAAATTCATTTGATATGCTTCTACATTCAAAGAAGTGTAAATCAAAAAAAGCACAGCGATATATTTACTGACAATCTTCACCCACATATTAATAAAATTAGGAATTCATCAGATAATTAGAAAATGCATACAACTCATTTTCTTTAAAAACATCCGTCATCACCTGAAGTCCAATCGGCATGTTTGATTTATCTCTACCATTTGGAATCGAAATTGCTGGTATACCTGATACATTAGCTTGAACGGTAAAAATATCTTCCAAGTACATCTCCGCAGGATTTTCTCGATCAGAATTAAGTGGAAATGCGGTACTTGGAGTCGTTGGCATTATGATAAAATCATATTTTGAAAGAATATCTCGAGTTTCATCTCTAATTATTCTTCTTACTTTTTGTGCTTTTGTGTAGTAAGCATCATAATAACTAGCTGACAGCACAAAAGTACCTAGCATAATTCTTCTCTTGACTTCCTCTCCAAATCCTTGAGTTCTAGAAAGCTTATACATGCTTTCCATATTATAGGCTTCTGGGGCTCTATATCCATATCGGACGCCATCAAAACGAGATAAGTTTGAACTTGCTTCAGCTGTTGTTAATATATAATAAGTTGGTAGAACATAATCTAAATGAGGAAATGTGACCTCCTCAACTTCATGGCCTTGTTCTTTTAGCCAGTTTAACCTTTCTAAGGTTGAGTTTTTAATTTCTTCTTGCAGGGCTTCATTTTCAATTGTTTCTTTTATAAAAGCAACTCTAGCCTTTTTATTAAAAGATAATTGCTTTGAATATTCAGGTACTTCCTTATTAGAAACGGTACTGTCATAATCGTCTGAACCTGAAATGACTTCAAGAATAAGAGCATTATCTTCAATGTTCTTTGAGAACACTCCGATGCAATCGAAGGAAGAAGCAAATGCTATTAATCCATATCTAGATACTCTAGAATAGGTAGGTTTAATGCCGACAACACCACAGAATGCTGCTGGTTGTCTAACTGAACCGCCCGTATCAGTACCTAATGCAGCCATGCATAATCCAGCTTGAACTGAAACAGCTGATGCTCCTGAAGAACCTCCTGGTACTTTTAAATTATCATCAGCATTTAATGTAGGACCGAATGCTGAATTTTCATTTGAAGAGCCCATTGCAAATTCGTCACAATTCTGTGATCCAATAATGATGGCATCCTCGTCTAAAAGTCTTTGAACTGAAGTAGCGGTGAATTGAGATTCAAAACCTTCTAATATTTTAGATGCAGAACGAACTTCTTTATTCTTCTGCACTAAAACATCCTTAATACCTATCACTAATCCGAATAGCTTGCCTAAAGATTGACCAGAATCTATTTTATTCTGTAATTCTTGAGCTTTCGAAATAGCTTCAGAATGGTAAACATCAAGAAAAACATTAAGATGTTTATTCTCCTCTATTGATTTAAGATAATGTTCTACAACTGAAACAAGGGTATAGCTCCCCTCCCTCAGCTCATTCTGAAGCTGCTGTAGACTGTGATAGGTCTCCAATATTATTGGTCTTTAGTATTGCTACTTTGAGTGCTATCAGTTTTAGAGGTAGTGTTATGAGAAGTACCTCCGTCTTCAATATTGTCTTTAATTTCTGTAGTAGCATCCTTAAATTCTCTGATACCTCTACCTAAACCTCTAGCTAAATCAGGTATTCTTTTAGCACCAAAAAATATTAAAATTACTAACATGATTAAAAGGATTTCCCATCCTCCTAAACCACCTAAAAATGCAAATACTGTGTTCATTGCTTGTTATATTATAAATGTAAATGTAAAGTTAAAGAATAATTGATTGCCTAACCAACCCCTTATCAAAAATTGAGTAATTCTATTTCAGAAAGTCTTATTATCACACAATAGTTCATCTAATCTCAAAAAATAATAGGTGAGAATACTTTTATCTTCTAAAAAGCCATTGTTCAGGATTCATCTTTTGATTGTTTTTCCAAACCTGAAATTGAATTTCTGAAGTACCGTCATTGTCGGTATAAACTATCCCTAGTGGTTGTTTTGCGGTGACTTTATCTCCTTTTCTAACGCTCACCTCTTTTAGCTTAGCATAAACTGTAAAATACTCACCATGTTGAACCATAACCACATTATTCATACCTGGTATAAATGCTACATTTCTGACTTCCCCATCAAAAACAGCTCGTATCTCTTGATTTTCATTAGTTTGGATATCTACTCCGTCATTTTTGATTTGAATATTTTTATAAACAGGGTGCGGGTGAGTACCGAATTTTTGTGAAATAAAGCCAGAGCTTACAGGCCAAAACAACTTATTTCGGTTACCAGCAAATGAATCTGATAATTCTTTTGCTTCTGGTGTTAAAGCAAACTTTGTGGAAGATGCTCCCTTTGAGCTTTTCTCAATTTCCTTTTTAATTAAATCAGCAATTATTTTCTCTAAGTTTTTAACTGATTTTTTTCTATCTTCTATTTCAGATTTTATTTGTTTCTCTCTTTTGTTGAGCTCTGTTACTAAAGAGCTTTGTTGTTGCTTTAATTTATTTAGCTCTCTATTTCTGAAAATTTGTTCTTGCAAAAGTGTACTTTTTTCTAGTCTAACTTCTTCTACACTTTCTTTTTGACCTATCAATAATTGTTTGATTAACTCAATTTGTGCAGCTTGTTCTCTACGAATTTTCCCATAATATTCCATATACTTTAAACGCATGAACATTTCATAAAAAGACGAGGATGCAAACACATATGCTAGCTTACTAAGCGATTGATTACTTTTTTGAGTGGCATACAACATTTTGGCGTACTCAACTTTCATTTTTTCCAAATCACTCTCCATTGAATTGATAATACTTCCAATCTCATTGAGCTTTTGATTCAATAAATTCAGTTCATTTGAAATGGAATTTGTTAAGGATTGCTGAGCCTGAATTTTATAATTCAAAGCATTTAATTGACCAATTGTAGCCCGCTTTTTGGAAGTTGTTTGATTTAAAATTTTCTCCGCTTCACTTATCTTTTGGAGATTCTCCTTTTTTTCTTTTTCTAACTCCTCTCTAGATTTTTGAGCATAAGAATCGTACCCAAAAATTAAAAAAAGACTTATAAGGCTAATATGGAAAAAATTAATTTTCATATTTACTTGGTACGCTGAATGGGAAAGAGATTGGAGTATTTCCTACTTCTACTTTTGAATGTTCGATTTGCACTTGGGTAGATTCTTCACCTTTTGTGCCTGCAGATATGATTTCAACAATTGCATTGAAGGGAAAGGCTTGTTGATCAACCAAATTAAATTCTGAAAATATAATTTCCATTTTACTTCCATCTGGAATTTCTCTCACCTTAATATTTTGGACTTTTCTGTCTTTAGCAGAGGCAGTAGTTTCCAATTCAAACCTTCCTCTTTTTTGATTAATCATTAATTCTCCTGCCTTTTTTGAGAAGTTATCATCATTTTTAAACTCAAAAACCTGATTTCCTAGCAAAATAGACTGTATCATTTCAAAATCTATTTCAAAATTCAAACTATTACTCAAGGATTTGAAATTATACCGATAAACATCCTTATTCACTCTATCCAGAAAAACTATTGTATCCTGACTTATAAAGCCTCTTGCCGCTTCAATCCCGAAAATAGGTGATACAGAAACCCAGATTATGCTATCTCTCTTCATTCTTATGCTAGCACTTGAGCTTAGGTTTCGGTCGGGAGAACTAAACCGAATTTTAGATTTTGCTTGTAGATAGTCAAAATCAAATTTTTCTAATGCATATTCCTTTTCCACAGATGAAGTAGGTAAAATCTTTTTACCACATGAAGTGAAGACTAAAACTGCGAAACAGATTAATACACTAAATAGACGCGTCATAATATTTTTTTTCAGATATTTTTTTGTCAATTAAATCAGAAGCCCCTCCTAAGGATTTTGCCTTCTTCCATACCTCTAAAGCCCTATCCTTATCGCCAGTTTTGAAAAGCGCATCAGCATAATGTTCAACTATGGTAGCGGAATTACTATTTTCCGCAGCTTTTTCTAAATACTTAAGAGCCTCTTCATACTCTTCCTTTTGGAATAAAACCCATCCGTGGGTATCTAGGAAGGTAGCATTATCAGGGTTCGCTTGCACCATTCTGGATGACAGTTCTTTAGCTCTGTCTAAATTTTCTTTTCTTAGAGATAAATAGTAGGCATAATTATTTATAGCAAAATAATTACTAGGATTAGCTTCAATTGCTTCTTCATAAGACCTAAATGATTTATCAAACTGCTGATTAGCATGGTAGGCATCACCCAATTGAGCCGCAAAAGTGCTTTTTAATCTTGGGTTACCATAAACAATAGATTTGCCTTGCTCCCAGTTCATAATGGCCATTTTATAATTCTTTAATGAAAAATGACCTGATCCACCATATAAATATAATACAGGCTGATTGGGGAAATAGGTCAAGGCTTCATCAGCATATTTTACCACATTTTTATAATTGGCACTTTCCATCTCAATGGATAATAAGTTTTGCCATAATTGAAGATTATCACCATTAATGTTTACTGCTTTACTATAAAAATATTTTGCACTATCTTTTTGATTCAATGCGAAATATAAATCACCATTTGCTGCATAAGCATTTGCATCAGTAGAATGAATTTTTATAATATTTTGACCTAATGCTTTCAGTTTTTTTTGTTCATTTTCAGATGTTATTTTTTGAATTAGTGCAACGAAATTATTCAGTTTATCTTCTAAAGGTATTTCCTCTGAAGTAAAAGCCTTTTCAAAATATGGTAGTGCTAACTCAAATTCTCCATTTTGCCTGTAAAGCTTAGCTAATTCCATTTGAACCAAAGCTTGATTTGGATAATCGTCCAAATATGATTTCAAATAATTAATAGCATCATCTTTTTTATCATTTGACAACATGATCTGAGCTACAGAAACAGCATAATCACCAATTTTCGGATAAGCATTTACTAATCTTTTTCCTTCCTCAATGGCTTCTTTTAATTTATTCTGCTTTAAATAAATTTTTTGCTTTTGAGTACTTACTTCTTCTAAAATACCTATCCTACTTTCGATTCTGTCATACGTATTCAGCGCCATATTAAGATCATTACTATATAAATAAAGCGCTGCAAGCTCTAATAAATAATCATCTGGAGCATTTTCAGAAAATTTATATAAATTTTCGTAAGTCTGAATTGCTTCAGAAAGACTTCCTAATTCGGTTTGTATTTCTGCTTTTAAAGCTTGGTAGTAATAATTGGATTGATCTTTCTCAGTTGATTTAGAGATGTAAAAAAGTGCTTGATTCTTATCATCACTATCCTTTAAAATTTTAGCGATTTGATAATTTAAAGCGGCATTTTCAGGCATAATTTGATGAGCCTTCATAAAACTATCCAAAGCTTTTGCTTTATCATCGATAGCTAAATGATGCATACCTTCAACGATTAGGAATTCTACATTAAAGCGATCCACTTTTAAAGGATCAGCTTCAGGTAATATATCTTCTTGTTGAGGTGTATCAGGAACTTGAGCGTACCCAAGTTGAGCCATCGCAATTAAAAGCAATACAAAAATGCTACTTACACTATTCCCTACCCTATTTAACACTATAAATTATTCAATTACTTTGTTGTAATCCCCTATACTCAAATCTTTAGCTGCTCCATTGTAAGAAACAAAATTCCCGAGCATACTGTCTTTAATTTGAGCTTCAGTAATATTTGTATTCGTTTGAATTATACTATTCTTAATTCTGCTATCTGCCACCTTAGTATCATCTCCTATGGAAACATGAGGACCAATAACTGAGTTCTCAATACTTACATTTTCACCCAAATACACTGGCGGGATAATAACTGAGTTGTTTATACTTGCTGATTCACTAATTAAATTCTCATGCTTAATAAACTCTAAATATCTTTGATTGGTATAAACGGTTGCATCTTTATTTCCGCAATCTAACCATTCAGTTACCGTACCAGGGCGTAATTTTACACCCTTATCTTTCATATTCTCAAGCGCGACAGTAATCTGAAATTCGCCTCCTGCGTCTTTAATATCATTATCTAAAAGATACTGTAACTCTTTTCTTAAATCTTCTCCTTTTTGGAAATAATAAATCCCGATGATTGCTAAATTAGAAACAGGAGTTTCAGGTTTTTCAATAAAATCAGTAATGACATTATTATCATCCACTTTAACCACGCCAAAAGCTGAAGGATCATCTACTTTCTGAGTCCAGATTATACCTTCTTCAGAAGTATCTAATTTAAAATCCGCTTTAAAGAGTGTATCCGCAAAGGCTACGACTGTATTTCCATCCAATAACTCTTTAGCACACATGATAGCGTGTGCTGTACCTAAAGCTTCTTCCTGATAATGGATAGAACCTTTTGCACCTACCGATTCAGCTATTTTTAGAAGACTTGCTTCAATTTCTTTGCCGAAAGATGATTTAATTATAAATCCTATTTTATCAACGTCACTTCCACAAACCTTAGCAATATCTTCAACTAACCTTTGTACAATAGGCTTACCCGCAATTGGCACTAAAGGTTTAGGGACGGTAAGTGTATGAGGTCGCATGCGTTTCCCCATGCCGGCCATAGGTATAATTATATTCATTTTTCTATATTTTTATTGAACCATAAGGTTCTTTTAACATCGATTTTATAAAACTTCTTCAAGTTATGATTTTCCAGTGCTACCAAATCCACCGGCACTTCTTTCAGAATCTTCTAGAGTTTCTACTAAATTCCAATCAATTTGTTCATGTTTAGCTATGACCATTTGCGCTATTCTTTCTCCATTTTCGATCAGAAAGCTTTCATCTGAAAGATTAACTAATAAAACTTTCAATTCCCCTCTGTAGTCAGCATCAATTGTACCAGGACTATTAAGCACCGTTATTCCATGCTTGTAAGCTAATCCACTTCTGGGTCTGATCTGTGCTTCATAACCTTTGGGTAATTCCATAAATAGGCCTGTAGGAACCAATACTCTTTGCATGGGCTTCAAATTAATAGGCTCTTCCAAATTAGCTCGTAAATCTAAGCCTGCTGAACTTTCTGTTTGATAAGCTGGAAGTTCATTATTTGATTTATTGATAACGTTTACTTTCATAATTAGAATTCTAAATTCAAAAGTATCAATTTAATTTATTGGAAAAAACCCTTTTGCGTTCATATAAATATACAATTAGGATAAAAATCAAAGTAATAAGTACTCCTAACGTATAATTCAGCCAAGATGAATCAGGTTTGAAATAAAAATAAGTAGCAATAAGTATTCCTGAGATTAAAATATTTAAAAATATCTTCCCTACCTGATATGGAATTTTAAAATACTTTTGACCGGTAAAATAACAATACACCATCATGCTAAAATACGCTAAAAGTGTTGCGATAGCTGCTCCAGTATAACCTAAAATTGGTATTAATATCAAATCACCTACTAACGTAACCAAGCCTCCTAAAACACTAATATAAACTCCATAATAAGTCTTATCTGTAATCTTAAACCAAATACTTAAGTTTACATAGATTCCAAAGAATAATTTTCCTAAAAGTAAAATTGGAACTAAGAATAAAGCATCTCGGTATCCTGAGCCTCGAAGGAAAATCTGACCAATTAAATCAGCATTTAAACTCACCCCCACCCATATTATCAAAGAAAGAGAAACAAAATAATACAATACTTTCGCGAATAACTCTGGCGCTTGTTTATCTTCTGCCTGACTAAAAAAGAATGGCTCTCCTGCATAACGAAATGCTTGTACTGCTAGCGCCATAAAAACACTTAACTTAAAGGCCGCAGAATAAATACCTATTGCAGCTTTTGCGTTTATTCCAGCATAAAAATCTTCTGGAAGAAGAAATTCGAATAATATTTTATCTAATTGTTCTACTGCAATACCAGCAACTCCCATTAATAATATTGGCCATGCATAAACCAACATTTTTCTTAATTTTATCCACTGTATTTGAAGATGAGCAGAAAAGATCTCTTTGTATAAAATCAAAATCATTGAAATATTCGCTAAGAGATTTGCTAAAAACACATAACCAATTCCAACGCTTTCTTTCGAATCCCAATTCATAAATCCTTTTTTTGCCAAATATGGGAAAAGCATTAAGAAAAGAATGTTGAAAGCTATATTTAAGACTATACTGCTCATTCTGGTAAAAGCAAATTTCTTTGCTTTATGCTCTAATCTTAATTTAGCAAGAGGAATAGCAATAATTGCATCGATAAAAAAGATTACCGCAAGGTAACGTACAATGTAAGTTTCAACAGATAATTTAAGAAAATCGATAATCTGTTCTGAGAATAAAAATATTGCTGTACTGAAAATTAAGGAGCTTATTAAAATGGAAGTAAAGGCCTGAGAATAATAGCTATTATCTTTCTCTTTTGTAGAAAACCTAAAAAAAGCGGTTTCCATTCCATAGGTATAAATAATATTTAAGAAAGCAGCATAAGCATAAAGCTGATTTAGACTACCATATTCCGCCTCCAAAAAAATTGCCGTGTGAATGGGTACTAATAAGTAATTTAACAATCTTCCCAAAATGCTGGGTAATCCATATAAACCGGCTTCAGATGCTAACTTTTTAAGTGGATTCATCGCTGGGGGTTGGATGTTGGAAGATGGAAGCAGGAAGTTGAGATAAAGAGATTAAAAATAGGGAGATAACTACCAAAAAGATAATTTAACTCCCTATTTACCATTTCTATTTAATTACTAATTAAAAAATTACTAATTATTACTTAAACCTACTCTCCTTTGAACTCTGCAGCTCTTTTCTCTAAGAATGCTTTAGTACCTTCTTTAAAATCTTCAGATTTACAGCAAGCAGCAAAACTATTAGCCTCCGTTTGATAACCATTCTCTTCACCAGCATAGTAAGCATTTACGCTATCGATTACCATACCAATTGCTAATGGTGCTTTACTATTAATTTTATGTAAAATAGAATTAGCTAAAGTCATTAATTCTTCTTGACTTTCGGCTATATGATTCACCAAACCTAAATTTTTAGCTTCTTCGGCACCAATAAAATCAGCAGTCATCATTAACTCTAATGCTTTACCTTTTCCAATAAGCTGTGTTAATCTTTGGGTACCTCCATAACCTGGGATTATTCCTAGATTCACTTCAGGCTGCCCAAATTTAGCATTTGGTGTAGCAATTCTCATGTGGCAAGACATGGCTAATTCACATCCTCCACCCAGAGCAAAACCATTAACCGCTGCAAGCACAGGTTTATGGCATTTCTCAATCATTTCGAAAACTTCCTGACCATTCTCAGAAAACTTTCTGCCATTCATCTCATTTAATTCTGAAATTTCAGAAATATCAGCTCCCGCCACAAAAGCTTTTTCACCAGCTCCTGTGATGATTACTGACTTTACTTCAGGATTATCATAAATATCTTGAAAGGCTTCACGCAGCTCTTCAATGGTAGCTATATTTAAGGCATTTAGTTTTTCGGCTCTATTGATGGTGATGGTTAATACACCATTGTCATTAGCCAGTTGTAGGTTTGCAAAATCAGCCATAAATGATTTAAAGTTTCTATGAAATCACAAATATAGCGTATGTAGCCCCAACCACAAAGGGCAAATGGTATTATTGAAAATTGAATCAAGTGCTTTTATTAAGAAAATAAGCCTTTATCGAACCATATCTACATTTAACCTATTAAAATAACTCATTTAAATCCAACTATGTGCTGATTATCGTAAATAGTCATACTTATGTAAGAAAGGCTAGTATTTCAACTAGTTTTTAAGAACTGAATAGTATCATTAGACGTATATTTGCATTATGAAAAAGGTAGGAATATTAATTCTGTTATTAACAAGTTTTCAAGCTTTTAGCCAATCAAGTTTTGATGAGCAAACTGGAGCCTGGACTGCAAACTCAACCTGGAATGGAAGCAATGCGCCAGGAACCACTGGTTTGAAAAATATAAATATTACGATTAACGGTACTGTTACTAGGACTGGTAGTTTGGATTTTGATCAAAATGCAAACATAACCATCAACAACAATACAGATGACAGTGATACTCTAATAGTTACGGGTGATCTTATTTTTAAAAACAATACTGTTTTAACAATAAGAGGATCCAGTATATTAATTATACTTGGCAACTTAGAATCTAATAACAATATTAATGTTTCTTCAAGTGGTAAATTGGTAGTAGTAGGCTCTGCTTCTACAGGAAATAATACTAACATATCGAACAGTGGTGATTTTTATATTTTAGGTACAAATAATTTAGGAACTGGAGGAGGCAGTAATTATGCTGGTACTACACCTGGAGATGCTCAAGATTTGGTAGATAATGATCAAGCTTTAGCAGATTATCTTGTTAATGATCTAGGAGTAGTAAATTCAACACTACCCATTGAACTAAAATCATTCTCAGCATCGATATTTAACAATAATATTAATCTAGACTGGATCACAGCCAAAGAAGAGAATTTCTCACACTTCGAGCTTGAGCGTTCTTTAGATCAAAAAAATTGGGAGCAAATAGGAATAGTTCAAGGACTAGGTGAAAGTAATTCAGATGTTTATTATGACTTTACTGATGAAAACGCTCCTTTTGGTAAGCTTTATTATCGTTTAAAATCTGTCGACATTGATGCTACTTTTGAATATTCACCAGTTTTAAGTATTGAAAAAGGTTTTGAAGGGAATTTAAGAATAATGCCGAATCCTGCTCAAAATGCTTCAAATTTAAAGATATATGTTCCTGCCAAATTCAAAGAAAATATTGATTACGTAGGTTTATTTGACTTATCAGGAGTTAAAATTCAAGAATTCAGAAATTTTGATACTCAATCAAGTCTACAAATTGAAAAAGAATTGAAAGCCGGTATGTATATTTTAAAAGTAAATCACAATAGCTTACAAGAAAATATCAGAATAATAATTCAATAACAAAATATAGATCAACAATAGGGTTAGCCTCGCAATTATTGCGGGGCCTTTTTATTTTAATAGGTGACAAATTTACAGGTTTTCAAAAGTTGTCAAGTTATTGATAAAGAAAAGATTTTTTCTGATTAATTGATTCTGACCACTTAAAAATATTGCCATAATTAAATACTTGACAACAAGTCAACATAGTAACTTGTCAACTTGATTAGTTAAAATCAAATTCATCAGATGATGATTGCTCTGGTACTTCTTCCTCACTCTTAATTTCTACCTCTGTGGTTCCTTTTTTGAATTTAGCTTCTTCGGCTTCTCTCATTTTACGAGCAATCTCCTTATCGTATTCCGTTACTTTAAATTCAGTTCTACGATTGGTTTCATGTTCCTCTTCGGTTTGAGCATCCTGAATTATAAGTTGACTTTCACCATATCCTCTGGCCTTAATTCTAGATGGATCTATACCCTGAGATATTATATAAGCCACTGCAGACTCTGCTCTTCTTCTTGAAAGATCTTGATTATAAGCTGCCTCTCCACGTGCATCGGTATGTGAACTTAATTCAATTTTAATTGGAGGGTTGTCTTCCAAAATTGTAACTAATCGATCTAATTCTTTTGCGGCATCCGCTCGGATATTAGCCGAATCAAAATCATAATAAATATTTTCTAGCTCAAAGGCTTTATCTAAGATGATTTCTTCAAGCAAAATTTCGGTTTCAAAAACCTTATTAGTGATCAAAGCATCTAATTTAGATTTATCCAGGGTTTTACCTATAGTCGAAAAGGTTTTTCGAGTGGTGAAATAATTTTCTTTCTCGGCTATAATGAAATAATTTTCTTCTTCTGACACTCTGAAATTAAATTTCCCATCTTGACCCGTCATAATTTCCCCTAACAATACACTATCAGAAGAGAATAATCTAACGCTAGTACCTGGTAATATCACCTCATCATTATTTTGATTACGGGTTGTACTAACTCCTGCTAAAAAGTAATTAACGATTTTAAGGTTAGGGTCTTCGTTTTTCCAAGTATAGATATCATCTCTGCCTTCTCCACCTGGACGATCGCTCGAGAAAAAGCCTCTATCTGGGGAATACATAAAAACGGCAAAATCATCCTTATTAGAATTCATAGGCTTTCCAAGATGAGATATAGTGATTTTACCTCCTTTTCTTTCCGCTACGAATATATCTAGCTTTCCTAAGCCTGGATGGCCATTTGATGAAAAATATAGTTTCCCATCTTGGGAGGTTGAGGGAAACATTTCATCACCTGGTGTATTAATTCGATCTCCTAAATTTCTAACATTACCCCATTGTCCACGACTATTTACTGTAGCAGAATAAAGATCCACTCCGCCAAAACCTCCCTCTCGGGTGGAAGAGAAGTAAAGTGTTCGGCCATCTTCACTAAAAGCAGGAGTCGAATTCCAAGCATTTGGATCATTAATCCGCATTAATTCAGGTTCAGACCATTGTCCACTGCGATAACGAGTAATGTATAAATTTACATCGTTTTGGCCTTTACGCTTGCCGGTATTTCCACGAGCAAAAATCATAGTTCTACCTCTAGGACCAATTGCTATTGAGCCTTCATTTGCATCAGGCCAATTTATAATAGGAGGTAATTTTTCTATAGTAGTAGTATCAACATTTGCCCCCCTTGATTTCACTTGATAGATATCAGAAAAATTATCTCCTGTAGCTTTATAAATTCTACTGTCTTCATCACGGGTTGAAGTAAAATAAAGTTTATCATCATTAAAAAACGGAGCATACTCAGCTGCCGGTGTATTTATTTCCTGAAGGTTTTTAACTGTGTAAAAAGTCTGATCTTCTAATATTTCATCAATATTGTAAAGATTATTTAATTGAAAATTAGCTAATTTTTTAAATTCATCATTATTAGCATTGGGTAAGTAACTCTCTAATACTTCTTTGGCCTTTTTATAATTTGAATTTGCTTTTAATGACAAAGCATAATTATAATATACCTCATCTTCCTGATAACCTGAATCAATTGCAGCTTTATAATAAGGGGCTGCAATTTCTAATCTATTGGAAAGCCTATAGGCTTCAGCCGTATAAAACAATGCTTGAGCAGCATTTTCATTTTTCCTAATAGCTGATTGATAGAGATCGATAGCTGAATTATACTCTCCTTTTTCAAATTTCTTTTCTGCTTTTTTATAAACAGAACAAGCATTAACAATTAAAAAGGTGAATATTAAAAATATGTACGCTTTGGTTTTCAATAGTTTAGTTTTTTACACTACTATAAGAACGAAAAATAGTATAAAATTATACTTTCTCTTTAAAAAATCTTGACATCCAACTTTCAGAAGCTGGTATTAACCATTTTGAATTAAAATCAGCTTTTGTTGTCACCATATTATTAAAAGTAAGTAAATCAGCTGATATTTCGTTTCCTTCAACCTTAGATTTAATGGAAGGAAGATTTTCTAAAACTACCTCCTCACCTTTTAGGAATGCAACTTTACTTTTATCCAATAAATTAATATTTAATTCATTTTCGATTGCTCTAATAAAGTGAACCGATTTATCAATTGAACAGCCCGTAGCTTGTGATTTAGTTTCATCCACTGCGAGTACTATAAATTGATCATATTTCACTTCAATGCTAGCATGTAAAGTTTTGTTATGGGCCGTCCAAGAATCAACAAATGCTTTACCATTCATTAAAATGAATTCCTTTTCATTTTCAGTTAATTTTCTATCGGCTTGATAAACCCACAATCTTGAATTATCATCTAAATCACTAAAATCGGTATACATATCTAAAAGTAAATTATATCTTATTAATCGATCAGCTTAACGAGCATTCTCCTCATTAAGTTTGAAGAATTTGTTTAACTACATAAGAAGAATTTGCTGAAAAAAGTTTCTAGCTATAATCATTGATATAGCTAGAAACTTAATTTTGAATTTTGATTAGGTTAACATTCCACCGTCAACCTGAATTACTTGACCCGTAATGTAGGATGACATATCAGAACCTAAGAAAACGCATAAATCAGCTACGTCCTCAGGTCTCCCGCCTCGTTTCAACGGAATAGCATCTCTCCATCCTTGTACGGTTTTTTCGTCTAATGCATCCGTCATTTCAGTTTCAATAAATCCCGGAGCTATGGCATTTGATCTAATGTTTCTGGAACCAAGCTCTAAAGCCACTGATTTCGTAAATCCAATTATACCAGCTTTTGAAGCAGCATAATTCGCTTGACCAGCATTACCTTTTACCCCAACAACTGAAGTCATATTAATAATAGATCCGCTTTTTTGCTTCATGAAAGTTCTGTTGGCTGCTTTCACAGTATTGAAACATGATTTTAAATTGATATTAATGACGTCATCCCACATTTCCTCCGTCATTCTCATCAATAAATTATCTTTAGTGATACCCGCATTATTTACCAAAATATCTAGGCTACCAAAATCAGCTACAACCCCTGCAATTAATTCTTCTGCTGCTTTAAAATCGGAAGCATCAGAACGATAGCCTTTAACTTTTACTCCATAAGCATCAGCCAATTCCTTTTCTAAAGCCTGACCTTTTTCCATACTTGATAAAAACGTAAAAGCAACATTAGCTCCTTGCTCAGCATATTTTTGGGCAATGGCTTTACCAATCCCTTTAGATGCACCTGTTATAAGTGCAGTTTTTCCATCTAATAGTTTTGTCATAATAGGTTTGAAGTTGATTTTAAAAAGTCTAAAATTACAAGGAATAAGCTAATTAAGAAAATGAATATTAAAATAGCCTCTAAAAGAATATTTAATCGGTACGAATGGTATTTCCTTAGCTTTATTCTTCTTTTAGCGTTAAGTACTCATTTATACTCTTCATGGGGTGGTTTAATTTGGACTATTGACTCAAATACTTATTGGACAGCTTCAAGAAATATTATAAATGAAGGGAAACTAACAGCTGCTGATGGAGGCGCCTATGTTTTCTGGCCACCACTGTTTCCCATTACACTAAGCTTATTTAGTGAAAGTAGTTATTATGTATTTCACAGCTTCAGTTTCTTACTTGGTCTATTCTTTATTTATCGATTCTTAAAATTAAAATATTCAATTACGCTTAGTTTGATGGTCTTATCGGTATATACACTAACAGTATATCCTTACTTACTATCAAGTTTCCTATGGACTGAAGTTAATTTTATACTATTCCTATATTCAGGATTGTATTTTTTTCAAAAGTGGAACATGGATGAAAATAACCACAAATATTTAATGCTTGCTGGAATCCTGTTTTGCTTAATGTGTTTGCAGAGGAATGCTGGAGTTTTTATAATGGTAGGATTGTCGATTTATTCTATCGTTTTATATTTTAAAAACAAAGACTTCAAAAAATTATTTTCAACAGGATCCGCATTAAGTATATCTGTAATACCAGTAATTCTTTGGAATATCAATAGAAGAATATTGTTCCCTGAAGAATATTACATTTATCAACAACCATTTTTGGCTGATTTTTTAAAAAATTTTAAAATGGTTTCAAATGAACTAATAAGATTAGTTTTGCCAACCGATACTGGATTAAACTCCTACATCATTATCATTCTGCTTTCAATAATAATGATGTCAATTATTTACAAAAAAGAAAACTCTTTAATAATCACATTAATTACAACTTACATTTTTCTTTTTATTACACTACCGTTACTTGAAAAAAGCGAGATTGGAAGATTCCTAGCTCCAATCATACCATTAATAATTCTACAAACAATTTCATCATCAAAATATTACATAATTAAATTAGACAATAACAAAATTAAAAATGCTTTAATCTTATTTTTCTCAATCGTTCTATTATATAATATTGTGAGAACTGTAAATAATGTTGAACAATGGAATTATAGAAGTGTTCATAATCCTAAGTCTGCTAAAATTTTTTTCTAGTCCCTTTTCCATTAAATTTGTCAGCAGAAAAAAGATTTCAAAATTTAACTAATCAATATTATGGCATCAAAATATGATATTATTGTTGTGGGTTCAGGCCCGGGTGGTTATGTAGCAGCTATACGTGCTTCACAGTTAGGTAAAAAAGTAGCGATCGTTGAAAAAGAGAGCTTAGGAGGTATATGCTTAAACTGGGGATGTATTCCTACAAAAGCCCTATTAAAAAGTGCCAATGTATTTGAATATATAAGCCATGCAGAAGATTACGGTATTAGCGTAAAAGATGCAAAAGCTGACTTCACTGGAATGGTAAAAAGAAGCCGTGGAGTTGCTGAAGGAATGAGCAAAGGTGTTCAGTTCTTAATGAAGAAAAACAAAATTGAGGTTATTGATGGCTTTGGTAAACTTAAAAAAGGCAAGAAAGTAGAAGTTGACAATAACGGTAAAAAGACTGAATACTCAGCTGATCATATCATATTGGCCACTGGTGGTAGAGCAAAAGAATTACCGAACCTTCCTATTGATGGCAAAAAAATCATTGAATATAGAAAGGCTATGAGCCTTGAAAAACAGCCTAAGAAAATGGTTGTGGTAGGTTCTGGTGCAATAGGTGTTGAATTTGCTTATTTCTACAATTCAATCGGTACTGAAGTTACCATTGTAGAATTTATGGACAGAATCGTTCCAGTTGAGGATGAGGAAGTTTCTAAAGCATTAGCAAAAACTTATAAAAAAGCTGGAATTAATATCATGACTAGCTCTGAAGTAACTTCAGTTGATACTAAAGGAAGCGGTTGCAAAGTAACCGTTAAAACCAAAAAAGGTGAAGAGAAGTTAGATTGCGATGTAGTTCTTTCTGCAGTTGGAGTAGCTACTAACTTAGAAAATATTGGTTTAGAAGATGTTGGCGTTTCAACTGATAAAGGAAAAGTATTAGTTGATGATTATTACAAGACTAATGTAGATGGGGTTTATGCTATAGGTGATATAGTTCATGGACCAGCATTAGCTCACGTAGCTTCAGCCGAAGGTATTATCTGTGTTGAAAAAATAGCGGGAGAAAATCCAGAACCTTTAGATTACAAGAATATACCTGGATGTACGTATTGTAGCCCTGAAATTGCTTCTGTTGGATATACTGAAAAACAAGCAAAAGAAGCTGGATACGATTTAAAAGTTGGTAAATTCCCATTCTCTGCATCAGGAAAAGCTAGTGCAGCAGGCGCTAAAGACGGTTTTGTAAAATTAGTATTTGACGCGAAATATGGTGAATTACTAGGTGCTCATATGATTGGTGCTAATGTTACTGAAATGATTGCTGAAATTGTTGCAGTTAGAAAATTAGAAACTACAGGACATGAATTGATCAAAACGGTTCATCCTCACCCAACTATGAGCGAGGCCGTGATGGAAGCTGCGGCAGCTGCTTATGATGAGGTGATTCACATTTAAGAGACATCCTCAACCCTGTCAGGTTTTATTCTTAAATAAGGAGTAAACAGGATAACAAACTTCCACCTTGCTTTCAAAGTGAAACCTGACAGCTTACAATACCAATAAATTAAAATAAAAAGCTGTTTAGCAGATTTAATCAAATGAATCTAATAAACAGCTTTTTTATTGCCATAATATCATTTATTTTAGCACAACATTCTTAAACTTATACCTATAGCACAACAAATTAAAATATCTGAAGAAGTTCTTATATCAGAACTTAAAGCACAAAAAGAGAGTGCATTTGAATATCTTTATGATAATTACAGTGGTGCTATATATGGTGTTATACTTCGAATAGTAAAATCTGAGGATGTAGCACAGGAGGTACTTCATGATTCCTTTATAAAAGCATGGAAAAATATTAATTCATACAGTGCCGAAAAAGGTCGATTATACACTTGGTTAGTCAATATTAGTAGAAATGCTTCAATTGATAAGTTAAGATCAAAAGAAATAAAGAAAACTAGCAAAACCGATTCAGTATCAGACAACGTACATAAGATTGACAATGCAAATTCAACTGAACAATCTATTGATGGAATAGGCTTAGATAAGGTTTTAGATAAGCTACCTGAAGATTTAAGATTTGTAATTGAGCAAATGTATTATAAAGGGTATACGCAATCTGAAATCGCAGAAGAGTTTGATATTCCTTTAGGAACTGTTAAAACGAGGGCAAGAACTGCTATGCGTTCATTAAGAGAATTATTATTGTGAGTAAAATAGAAGCATACATATCGTCTGGAGTAATAGAAGCTTTTGTTTTGGGTCAGTTAAATGAATCTGAAACAAAAGAGCTATTACAGTATGCAGAAGAGCATGAGGAGGTAAAGCAAGCGCTTGATGAAGCGGAAGAAACTTTATTTCTTTTAGGAGAAAAAGATAAAGTCGTTCCACCAGCCCATGTGAAAAATACACTTTTTGATGAATTAGGGATTAAATCATCACAAGCTAATAATGGGGTTAATGTAGAAACTCCAAAATCATCAAATACAATTAATTTTTACCCATATTTTTCAGCGGCTGCCAGTATTATTGCCATATTAGGTATTGTATTAAGTGTTTATTATTACAATTTATGGCAGGATACAGAGTCAAGGTTATCTACCATCATTGCTGAAAACCAAACGATGGCCCAGCAATACAATGTGGTTAAAAACCAGATGGATCAATATGCCGCTAATATTGAAATTTTACGTCAGCCAGGGATTGAAAATGTTCCAATGAAAGGGCTGGATATTGCCCCAGAAGCTCAAGCAATAGTGCATTGGAATAAGAAAACGAACGAAGTCTTTTTAAATGCTAAATCTATGCCTTCCAATGATGTGAACAATCAATACCAATTATGGGCTATAGTAGATGGAAATCCTGTTGATATGGGCGTTTTTGATGTAGCAGGTGACATGACCAGCTTTTTAAAAATGAAAACTACAGAAAATGCTTCTGCCTTCGCTGTTACCCTAGAGCCAAGAGGTGGTAGCGAAAACCCTACCCTAGAAAACATGTATGTAATCGGACAGATATAACCCCTATACTCTAAAATTAGGTTACCGCATATTCTCCTACTAATCAGATATTTAAATAAATAAATCTTTTTATTACTTTTGTAGTTGCAATAACTAATTAATGCTACTGCTATGAAAAGATTAATATTAATTTTCATATCACTATTTTTACTAGATAGTAAATTATTAAAATCACAGGATTTTCAAACTTTCTCTGATGATTTTACAAATTGGAGTAATAATGCAGGCTGGAATGGTACAGATAGTCCTGGAAGGTTCATCAATGGAGATGAAGTGGAAATTAATGGAAATGTCATTTATGATGATTCAAATTACGGAGGTGGCCCGCTAGTTATTGATGGGACTGACGCGACCGTTTTTGGCAATGACTTAAGAGGATACCTTATTATTTCTAGTGGAAGTACCTTACTAATAAGAGGAGATTTAGAATTACCTGCTGGAGGTAGAGTAGTAGTCGAGGATGGCGGTACTTTAATTATAGATGGTAACTTTAATAGTACAGGTGGTGGGTTTTTCTTTAGTGGGGGTGATACTAGTAATGAAGGAAGAGTTGCTGTAACCGGAAATTATACCCAAGGTGGATCAGGAAGCTACAGTGGCGGTGGTGAGGTAAACGTAGCTGGTACAAGTACAGAGTCCGAGCCTGATGGCACTGGCAATCCTCAAGGAGGTCAAACAATCCCAGCTGATTTACAAGCTATCATCGATGATCCTACTACTTTACCAATTGAGCTTAAAAAAGCTCGAAGGAACCTTAACTCATAATAACGCTATAGAACTTAACTGGGTAACTGCTAAAGAAGAAAACTTTTCCCATTTTGAAGTTCAAAGATCAATTCATAATAAAGATTTTGAAGTAATTGGAACTGTTAAAGGACAGGGAGAAAGCAATAGCGATGTTTCTTATAACTTCACTGACAATAATGCTCCTTATGGAATCATCAGGTATAGATTAAATGCTATTGATATTGATGAAAGCTTTGAAATATTTGAGGCCATTGAAATTAAAAAAACGTTTAGTAATCAGCTAAAAGCATATCCAAACCCATTTCGAGAAATCACAGACTTGAAAATAGTAGTTCCTGAAGATTTAGGAAAAAAGCTAGATAAAATAAATTTATACAACTATTCAGGTAAGTTAATTTACACTGAAATGGATTATGAGCCATTTAACAGTCAAATTGTAATTGGCAATCTCAAAGCAGGAATGTACATTTTGAATATCACTCATAATGGCTTAACAGAAAGCATAAGAGTGATAAAAGAATAAATGCTCTGAAAACAAAAACAGTTTAAGTTGATCTCTTAAAAGGTTTTTTATCTGTTATTAGAATTATGTTTATGTCTATCAGAGCATAATCTAAAATATAGATATCAAAACTCTATTTTAGCACTAACTCAATAATTCGTAATAACTAATTACTAATTATGATTCATCACTTCTTACTAGCGTTAAAAAGCTTTTGCTTTTCATCTTTGCTTAAGCTTTCATAGCCTTTTTCTGAAATCTTATCTAATATTCTATCAATCTCTTCTTGTTCAGATGCAGAAGAAGAACTACTTGATGTTGAAGTACTGCTTGACTTTTGATTAGATGATTTACTCTTTTTGTAAGTCACTTTGATCTTTGGCTTTGATTTGAAAAGATTCTGAAAAAAACCTAAGGTCATTTGAATCCACAGACCGAAGTCCGTCCCTGCTTGAAGACCTCTAACGTAAAGAAAGCCAATTGCAGCACCCCCTAAGTGAGCAATATTACCCCCTGCATTCGGGCCAGCAGAATTCAATAAAGATAACACTATGTAAACCGCAACTATGTATTTTATTTTAACTGGTCCTATTAATATCAAATGGAATCTATGATCAGGCAATAAGGTTGCAGATGCTGTTGCCACTGCATAAACTGCAGCTGAAGCTCCTACCATACCAGAGGTGGTTCTGTCTGCAAGAAAAGGTATTAGGTTATAGGCTAAAATAAATACAACCGCTCCTGCCAGTGCTCCTAAAACATATAAGTTGACTAATTTGGCACTACCCAAATATTGAGAAATGAGCATTCCAAACCAATATAAAACCAACATATTCAATAATATATGAAAAAAGCCGGCATGAGAAAATGCATAGGTAATGATGGTCCATGGTCTGTAAATAAATCGACCTAAATCAGGTGGGATAGTAAATTGAGCATCTACTATTGCATATAATTCATTAGTACCAGAAAAAGCTCCTATTACTCTAATTAATCCTAAACCAACAAACACAATGGCGTTGATAATGATTAATTGATTTAATGCATTATTTGGTCGCTTAAAGTTTTGTCTTAATTCATCAAAAAATCCTGCCATCTTATTTAATAAAATCTCTTATTATCTTTCTGCCATACCTTTAACAGAATAAATCCAATTAGCATTCCCCCAAGGTGAGCGTAATGTGCAACATTATCTCCAGGAGCATTCTGTATGCCTGCATATAACTCATATAATCCATAGAAGGTTACAAGGTACTTTGCTTTGATGGGTATTGGTGGAAATAACAAAAACAGTTCTGTATTAGGAAAAAGCATACCAAAAGCTAATAATATCCCAAAAACTGCACCTGAAGCACCAATTAAAGGTACATTTGCCTGAAATCTTACTACTTCCTGAACTCTTTGAATACTCGCATTTAAATACTCCTGGCTGTTCGGGTTTTCACCGAAAGCATCTATGAAATCATACCACTGGCGGTACACATAATTAGCATTATTATTGATGAAAGATACGAAACCTTCATAATTAGGATTATTTATATATTGTTGAGCTGCTGATTCTAATTGTTGCATTTCAATGAAATTTACAACTCCAAATAGCATTCCTGCCCCTATGCCGGTCACCATATAATAGATGAAAAAGCGCTTAGAACCCCAAAACCTTTCCAACATTGGACCGAAGATAAACAAGGCAAACATATTCCCCAGTAAATGGCCAAAACCTGAATGTAAAAACATATAGGTTATAAACTGAAAGGGCTTAAAAGACTCTGCAAATATGTAGCGTAATCCAAAAAGGTTGGCTAAATCAAAATTTAGAAGCGATGGGATTAAAAGTAATCCAATATTTATCAGTAAAAGGTTTTTAACAACCGGAGTTAATCTCGCGAACATAAAATAATTTTAAATCAATAAAGTTGATCGACTTATTAAATACTTAATCAACTATAATAAAGTTACCAATATCTAAAAAAGATAATTTTTAATTGAAAAAGCTGCCAATTTTATTCAGGTCAAAAATAATAAAAGTCGAATTACCTGAAGGTGCATAATTAGGGTTTTGACATGCAAATAATTTATCTATTAATGCATTCATTTCTTCCGCGTTAAGTTTTGCCCCAGCTTTAACAGCTGATCGCTTGGCTAATGATCGAGCAATATTTTCGTTTTTAGATACACTTAAGACATTTTTATTATGCTTAAACTGATCAATCAATCCCTCAAATACAGATTTCACAGAGGTATCGGTTAATTCAGTAGGTGCTCCATTAATCACTACCGTATCCTTACCAAAGGAAGTAATTACAAAACCTAAGGCTTTTAATTCCTCCTCCATATCCATTACTAAGGCATAATCTGAAGCAGACAATTGTAGTTGCTCTGGAAAAAGAAATTGCTGTGAACTTCCATCATTATTTTTCAAGTGTTGATTAAACTTCTCAAACAATATTCTTTCGTGAGCAGCTTGCTGGTCAACCAACATTAAACCCGACTTTACTTGAGTTGCAATGTATTTATTATGAATCTGAAAAATGCTGGTTTTACTATCTCCCCATTCCTGATTTGGGCTTACGGCTTTTACCTCTTCATTAATAGAACTTCCAAAAGTCAGTGATTGCTGACTCTCATCTATCACTTCTTTTTGATCCTCTTCCTTACTTATTTTATCACTTAATTCTTGAAAATTTGATAGGATTTTATCCCATTCACTATCGCTATCCTTCGACTTAAATTTTTGATAATTTGATGACTTTGTTGAAAATTCATCTACCCTACTTCTTCTTGGTGCATTAAAACTAAAATTCACATCACTATCAAAATCTAAAGCAGGTGCAACATTGTGAGCACCTAATGCCTGACGGATAGCAGCAGCTAATATTCCATACACCATACGCTCATCATCAAATTTAATTTCAGTTTTCGTAGGATGGACATTCACATCAATCTTTCTAGGATCAATTTCCAAACACAATACGTAGAATGGATGAGCATCATTTGCTAATAAGCCTTCAAAGCCGTTTACGACTGCATGATGTAAATAGCCACTTTTTATATATCGATTATTGACAAAGAAAAACTGCTCACCTCTGGTCTTTTTAGCATATTCTGGTTTTCCTATATAGCCATAAATTTTAAGCTGGTCTGTAGTTTCTTCACAAGCTACCAACTGCTCTTGATAGTTTTTGCCAAATAAACCGACTATTCGTTGGCTTAATTTTCCTGCATTTAACTGATAAACATCGGTATCATTTTGATGAAGACTAAAAGCCACTTGAGGATTAGCTAATGCCACCCTTTGAAATTCATCAATAATATGACGCATTTCTACAGGGTTGGATTTTAGGAAATTTCTTCGTGCCGGAACATTATAAAACAAATTCTTAACGGAAATCGAAGTTCCACCAGTATAGGCAGTATGGGTCTGCTTTTTTACTTCAGAGGCCTCAACTTCTAACAAAACCCCTAGCTCTGCATCCTCCTTTTTAGTTTTTAGCTCAACTTGGGAAACTGCAGCAATAGAGGCCATAGCTTCACCTCTAAACCCCATCGTTTTGAGTTCAAATAGATCTTCGGATTTACGAATTTTTGAGGTAGCATGTCTTTCAAAACACATTCTGGCATCCGTTTCAGACATACCTATTCCATCATCAATTACTTGAATTAATTGTTTACCTGCATCTTTTACAACTAATTTAATTTTTTTACTCCCGGCATCAATTGAATTTTCCAAAAGCTCCTTCACTACAGAAGCTGGTCTTTGGACTACTTCACCTGCTGCGATCTGATTGGCAATTGCATCAGGCAGTAATTGTATAATATCAGACATTTAAAAAATTAACTTCTTCGTTTTCTTAATATGATGTATAAAGGGATTAGGAGAAAAAGTGCGAAATATACATTCGCTCCATACATTAGATACCCTCCTATTGATAATCCTACAATTACTATCATCAATAATTGAAACAAATCAGCAGATCGGTTTGAACTTCTCCTATTCCTGTACGCTTCTCTAATACTTTCTACAGAACCGCCATTACTTTCATTTTTTATTTCCTGTCGAATTCTAGCTGTTCTCTTATCTAGATCTTCTTTTACGGGATCGTAATATCTTGGCTGGATTTCAAATCTTTGATGGCGTGGAAGCCTAAAAATGGATGGAAATTTCATAATTATTCAATTTAAGTCTGATAAATTAAGAACTAAGATGTTTATATGTAAGTTAAATTTAAATTCTATTGAAATGATTCCAAATTAATTCAACAAATTAGCGTAGTAAAGAATAATTAATCTTTACATAACAAACTTAGCGCTTATTTAGCTTTTATCATAAAATCAAAACTGCCTCATGATTAAAAAAGTTTTATACCTTCTTTTTCTTTCGAGTTTAAGTGTTTTAAACACAACGCTATCGCAAACTAAATCTTATCCTAATTGGGTAAATCAAACCTACAGGGATATGACTTTAGATGAAAAGATAGGTCAACTTTTTATGGTTGCGGCTTATTCCAATAAAGATGCTCAGCATGTGGAAGACTTAGCGATTTTGATAGAGAGTTATAATATAGGAGGCTTAATATTTTTTCAGGGCGGACCAGGCAGAGAAATTGATATTACGAATTATTTACAATCAAAATCAAAAATACCTTTATGGATCGGAATGGATGCAGAATGGGGATTAGGCATGCGGTTAGACAGCACCATGAATTTCCCAAAGCAAATGACATTAGGCGCTATTCAGAATAACGATTTGATATATAAAATGGGTGCTGAAATTGCTCGTCAAGCTAAATTAATTGGTGTACATGTCAATTTTGCACCAGTTGTAGATGTCAATAATAATATCAAAAATCCTGTGATAGGTTATCGTTCCTTTGGTGAAGACAAGGAGAATGTAGCTCAAAAAGGAGTGGCATACATGAAAGGAATGCAGAATAATGGATTGCTAGCAAATGCTAAACACTTCCCTGGTCATGGTGATACTGATTCTGATTCTCATATGACCCTTCCAGTAATCCGCCATTCTAAAGAAAGATTAGATGAAATTGAATTATACCCTTTCAAAAAATTAATTGAGAATAATGTAAATAGCATGATGGTGGCGCATCTACATATTCCTGCTTATGATAACACGCCTAGCAAAGCAACCACTTTATCTAAAAATGTGGTTACAGATTTACTTAAAACCAAATTAGGTTTCGATGGACTAATTTTTACCGATGCCCTTAATATGAAAGGAGTTAGTAATTTTTATGAACCAGGAGAAACAGATTTACTTGCTTTTAAAGCAGGAAATGATGTTTTATTGTTTCCGATGAATGTGCCCAATGCAGTTAAAATGATTAAAACTGCTATTAAAAATAAAGAAATTACGGAAGACAGATTAGAAGAGAGTGTAAAGAAAATTCTAAATGCAAAATATAAACTAGGACTAAATGAAGGTTTTAAAAAACTAGATAAGGAAAATATTTTTGAAAAACTGCATACTACTGAAGCACATAGCTTGAATGAAAAGCTGTACGCTGAGGCTGCAACACTAGTGAAAAATAAAAAGAACTTTATCCCAATTCATATACTGGACACCACCACTTTCGCCTCACTTTCTTTAAGAGGAGAAAAGAATAGCACTTTTCAGAAATTCTTAAATAAATATGCCGATTTCACTCATTATGATCTCCCAAAAGGAAATTATGATCTTGGCGATTACACTCGATTAATGGATCAATTGAGCCAGTATGAAACAGTAGTAGTAGGATTACACAATATGAATAATTCTCCATCGAAACGATTTGGGCTGAAATCTGAGGACTTATTATTTCTCCAAAACTTATCTGAAAAATCAAATGTAATCATTACTGTATTTGGAAATGCTTACAGCTTAAAATACTTACAAAATTTCGAGCAGGTTTTATTAATGTATGAAGACAATGATTATACACAAAAACTAGCACCCCAAATGCTTTTTGGAGCAAAAGCTATTAAAGGGAAACTGCCTATCAGTATTTCAAATGACATTAAGGTAGGAACCGGTATTATCACTAAACCTTATGATAGATTTGGTTACAGCAATCCGCTTGATGTGGGCATGGACCCTAAAATACTTTCAGAAATTGATGCTATTGCGCAAGAAGCAGTAGATACCGAGGCAACTCCAGGTTGCCAAATTTTAGTAGCCAAAGATGGCCAAATCATTTACGAGAAAGATTTTGGTTTTCAAACCTATCATAAATTTTCTGAGGTGAAAGAAGAAACCATTTATGACTTAGCCTCCATCACAAAAGTTGCTGCTACACTTCAAAGCATTATGTTTTTATATGATAGAGGTATAATCGATCTAGATGAGAAAATAGTAAAATATCTTCCTGAGCTTAAAGGCAGTAATAAGCAAAACATGACTTTGAGGAATATACTAACGCATCAGGCAGGTTTAGTGCCTTACGTTCCATTTTGGAAGCAAACACACGATATGTTTGGTTTAAAAACACCGCTTTACCAGAATTATGAAGCTTCTCTTTATCCTAACCAATTAGCTTCTGGGCTATATGGTCATCAAGTTTTAGGGGATTCCATTTGGCAATGGGTAATTGATTCAGAATTATTAGAAAAGCCTAAGTGGAAAAAAAGATACGATTATCGCTATTCTGATATGGGCTACTACATTATGCAAAAAATCAGCGAACGCATGATGAATATGAATTATGAAGAATTTCTGTATGAAAACTTCTATAAACCATTAGGTATGAAAACGATGGGATTCTTACCCTTATGCAGATTTCCAGAAACACAAATTGCTCCTACAGAAAATGACTTACTATTCAGGAATGATTTAATAAAAGGCTGGGTACATGATCAAGGTGCCGCAATGGTGGGTGGAGTTGCAGGACATGCTGGTTTATTCAGCAATGCCAAAGACTTAGCCATATTAATGCAAATGAACCTATGGGATGGGTCTTATGGTGGAGTCCGATATTTTAGTAAGGGAACAGTTCCCTATTTCACCAAAAAGCAATTTGATGAAAATAGAAGAGGCTTAGGCTGGGATAAACCAGTAGAAGAAGATGGCCCTTCTCCTACTTCACATTACGCATCTTCCTTAACTTTTGGCCATACTGGCTTTACTGGAACCGCAGCATGGGCTGATCCTGAATTTGGATTGGTTTTTATTTTCTTATCTAATAGAATATACCCTGATGCATCAAATAGAAAGTTAATAACCTCTAACATCAGAACTCGAATAATGGATGTGATTTACCAATCAATTTTTGAATACGAATCGCAGCATGAAGAATACGTAAACTAAGTTACAAGCAATAATATACTTGATTGGTATTTTTGATTTTTTAAACATATTGAGTGAGCCTTACGTTTTAGCTTTCATCAATAAAAGATTATTACTTAATAGAGAATAAATGAATATTGGAATAGTGTGTTATCCTACCTTTGGGGGGAGTGGGGTTGTAGCAACAGAATTAGGAAAAGCTTTAGCAAAAAACGGACATAATGTTCATTTCATCACCTATTCACAACCTACCAGATTAGATTTTTTTAATCAAAATTTATTCTATCATGAAGTAGATATTAGAACTTATCCTTTATTTCAATATCCACCCTATGAGCTTGCCTTAGCCAGTAAAATGGTTGATGTAGTGGAACATGAAAATCTGGACTTATTGCATGTGCATTACGCCATACCTCATGCCTCAGCAGCTTTCATGGCAAAGCAGATATTAAAAGAAAAAAATATTAATATACCTGTAGTTACCACACTACACGGAACTGACATCACTCTAGTAGGTAAAGATCCTTCTTATGAACCTGTAGTAACCTTTAGTATTAATAAATCTGATGGCGTTACTGCAGTATCAGAAGACTTGAAAAAAGACACTTTGGAACATTTTGATATCTATCAACATATTGAAGTTATACCAAATTTCATCGATTTAAGCAGATTTAAGAGACAAAAGAAAGAGCATTTTAAAACGGCTATTTGTCCTAATGGAGAAAAATTAATGGTACATACTTCGAATTTCCGAAAAGTAAAGAGAGTTGAAGATGTTATCCATGTTTTCAATAATGTGAGGAAAATTATACCTGCAAAACTCCTATTAGTTGGAGATGGGCCTGAAAGAATAAAAATGGAAAAGCTATGCCGTGAATTGGGAACATGTGAGGATATAAGGTTTTTAGGGAAATTGGAGGCAGTTGAAGAAGTATTATCGGTTAGTGACTTATTTTTAATGCCTTCTGAAAAAGAAAGTTTTGGATTAGCTGCCTTAGAAGCAATGGCATGTGAAGTTCCAGTATTGTCTTCAAATGCTGGCGGTATTCCTGAGTTAAATATAAATGGTGTTACTGGCTTTACTTGTAATGTTGGTGATGTGAAAGATATGACTGAAAAAGCATTGTATATACTTGCAGATGAGCATTTGGATACATTTAAGAAAGCTGCCCTTGAAAGAGCCAAAGAATTTGACATCAGCAATATCTTACCACTATATGAAAATTTCTACGATAAAATTTTGAAGACAGAACCAGCCTAGAAATTTTCTATCCAATTATATAGAACAATTAAGTAGTTTGATCGTTTCAATTTCATATTTAACCGAAAACATACTTTTTAACACTGTCACTTTTATTGGATATGGAAATAGCACAAGACAAAAACATAAAGGGCTCTGGTACAAAAAGATTATTTAACAACCCTATTTTAGAAAAACTATCAAGAAGTCATTTTTCAATTCCACTGAGCATTTTAGCGATAATCTCTACCTATCTTGCTTACTTAGCATTAACTTATTTCAATATTGAATTAGCCAATTTTCTAACCTTATTTTTTATTGGTTTTTTTAGTTGGACTTTAGGTGAATATCTCATTCATAGGTTTGTGTTTCATATGGATGACGACAAAAGATGGAAAAGGTGGATAACCTATACCTTTCATGGAATACATCATGACTATCCAAAAGATAAAGATAGGATAGTGATGCCCCCTGCTGGTGCCATTCTTATCAGTAGTATAATTTTTGGTGCCTTCTGGTTGATAATAAAGGAATACGCTTTTGCATTCGTGCCAGGCTTCCTAATTGGATATTTATTATATGCCTTTATTCATTATGCAATTCATGCATATCAACCACCCAAAAACTTTTTAAGATGGTTATGGATATATCATAGCATCCATCATTACAAACATCCAGATAAATATTTTGGAGTTTCTTCTCCTATTTGGGATTTTGTATTTAATACAATACCTAAGAAGAAGTAGTAATGTCTTCTATTAGCATTTTAGGTTGTGGTTGGCTTGGATTAGCCTTAGCTGAAGAAATTATCAAAAGAGGTTTTAAGGTGAAAGGAAGTACAACCACAACTGAAAAAATATCACAGTTACAATCAAAAGGAATTGAGGCTTATGAAATTGAATTACCAAATAATAAATTTGATAAAAGCTTTTTCGATACAGATTTTTTAATAATTGACATCCCTCCCAAAAGCTCAAAAGCAGGTGTAAATCATCACTTTGAAAGTATTAAAAGCATTATTCCCTACATAAAAAACGATCAAAAAATAATATATATAAGTTCAACCTCTGTTTACCCTGATGTTGATCACCCTATAAACGAAGATCATGAATTAGATAAAAATTCAGATAGAGCCAATGCTTTAATACAAGTAGAACAACTACTCCTCAACACTTTCTATGATCGCTTAACCATTATAAGATCTGGAGGATTATTAGGCTATGATAGAATACCTGGCAAATATTTCGCAGGTAAAAAAGTAAACCAATACGATCAAAAAGTAAATTATTTACACAGAGATGATGCTGTTGGAATAATAATAACTGTGATAGATAAAAAAGCCTGGGGCTGCATTTTGAATGCCGTTGCTCCACAGCATCCAACTCGGAAGGAAGTTTACTTAAAAAATGCAGATGATTATAGCTTTGAATATCCCATATTTGAAAATACACCTCAAGAATTAACTAACAGAATAATTGAAAACTCTAAAATTGAACAAATCTTAGATTATTCATTCATTTACCCTGACCCTCTACACTTTTTTTATATTAATTAAAGAAATCACTTCCATTAATTTTTATATTTTAGTATCATTCGAAAGTATTTTCAAAAACTATGTGTACACTTACCTATTTACCACTTTCGGAAGAGCAATATATTCTCACCACAAATAGAGATGAAAGTCCTGAACGAGGTCAAGCAGGTTTCCCCTCTTATCATCATGTTGAAGGGAAAAACATCATATATCCAGCTGACCCTAAGGCAGGTGGTACATGGATTGCAACTTCTGATAATGGAATTAGTGTATGCTTATTAAATGGTGCAAATGAACCACATGAGTTCAATCCTCCGTACAGAATGAGTAGAGGAAAAGTGGTAATTGAAGCCATTGAGTGTATAAAACCAGACGAGTTTTTTAAGAATTATGATTTCTCAGGTATTGAACCCTTCACAATGGTGGTTCTTTTCCATGATCCTCAATTGAAAATACTTGAATTCAAATGGGATGGTAATAATACATCTCTTGAAGAAAAGGATGTAAGCAAACCTCAAATATGGGCTTCTGCTCAACTTTACACTCAACAGGCTATTAACAATAGAAAAGAATGGTTTGCAAAATGGTTAAAAGAGAATCAGAATTTCACTGTTGAAGCTATTAGAGATTTCCATAGAAATGCAGGTTCTGGTGATTTAGAAAATGATATGGTAATGGACCGGGGTGAAGTAAAAACAGTAAGCATTACCAGTATTTATTCTTTAAAAGGTGTGATTAATATGGCACACAAAAATTTATTAAATGAAAAATATCAAGAAATCACATTATCTCAACACGTAAACCAAGAGTTTTCACATCATATTCTATAGCTCAGGCTACTACCAGAAAATTTTAATTCCAATTCTTTTACAATTTTCAAGCTTATCAAGTAACATTCATCTTCTCCTTTTAGTTAAGGAAAGATATGTTAGGTTACCGATTCACTAAATATTTAGCCCACAAAGATTTATCAGACACAACCTTTGATCAATTATTCAATGTATTCAATGAATTATTGATCATAACTGGAGGTGATGTAAGTGAAGCTTTGAGCTGGCTTACTAATATTGATAAACAATATAATATCACAGATGACAAATATGGTCTTGGTGATTTTATAGAAGACCTGAAAAAGAAAGGGTTTATATCTGATAAGACACCCGATGGGTCGTTTGAAATTACAGCAAAGACCGAACAAACTATCAGAAAAAGTGCATTAGAAGAAATATTTGGTAAACTTAAAAAATCTGGAAAGGGAGAGCATAAAACTAACTTTACAGGATTAGGAGAAGAGCCAGGTACTGACAGGAGGAATTATGAATTTGGTGATCTCTTGCATCAAATTTCAATGACCGATTCTTTGCGAAATGCTCAAATTAATCATGGTCTTGGAGATTTTCAACTAACAGAAGATGATCTTGAAATAGTAGATAGTGAATACAAAACGCAGACTTCTACAGTCTTAATGATTGATATTTCACATTCTATGATTTTATACGGAGAAGACCGTATTACGCCTGCTAAAAAGGTGGCTATGGCATTGGCTGAGCTTATCACTAAGAAGTATAAAAAAGATACACTAGATATTATCGTATTTGGAAATGACGCTTGGCAAATACAAATAAAAGATTTGCCTTACCTTCAGGTTGGGCCTTATCACACTAATACGATTGCTGGCTTGGAATTGGCCATGGACTTACTAAGAAGACGAAAAAATAAAAATAAACAAATTTTCATGATTACGGATGGGAAACCTACCTGCATGAAACAAGGTATTAAATACTATAAAAATAGCTTTGGATTGGATCCTAAAATCCTTAATAAAACCTTGAATTTAGGAGCTCAATGCAGAAGATTGAATATTCCAATTACAACCTTTATGATTGCCTCTGATCCTTATCTACAAGAATTTGTAAAAGAATTCACAAGTGTAAATAACGGAAATGCTTATTATAGTAGTTTACAAGGATTAGGAAACTTAGTATTTGAAGATTATAAAAGAAATAGAAAAAAACGATACTGAAAACAATTTTATGAGCTACGAAAAACTCTTATCATCAGATAAATTAAAAATTACCACTCTCAAAGATTTAATGCAAAGTGGGTATCAACCAAAATCAGTTAAGGAAGAGCTCAGAGATAACCTCATAAAGAAAATGAGGGCTGGAGAAAATGTTTTTGAAGGCATTTGGGGATATGAGGATACAGTTATCCCTGATATTCAAAGAGCAATACTATCTCGTCATAACATTAATTTATTGGGTTTAAGAGGTCAGGCTAAAACTAGAATAGCCAGGATGATGACCTTATTGCTAGATGAATATATACCTGTATTAAAAGGATCAGAGCTTAATGATGACCCTATGCAGCCATTATCCCGTCAAGCAAAAGACATACTAGAGGAAAAAGGAAATGATGCTGAGGTAATATGGATGCATAGAGAAGAAAGATATACAGAAAAACTCGCTACTCCCGATGTATCGGTAGCAGATTTGATTGGTGACGTAGATCCTATTAAAGCAGCAACTTTAAAATTACCTTATTCAGATGAAAGAGTAATCCATTATGGATTAATACCACGCTCTCACAGAGGTATATTTGTGATCAATGAGTTACCGGATTTACAAGCAAGAATTCAAGTAGCTTTATTTAATATATTACAGGAAGGAGACATCCAAATAAGAGGGTTCAAGTTACGTTTACCATTGGATTTACAGTTTGTGTTTACTGCAAACCCAGAAGACTATACGAATAGAGGAAGTATAATTACACCTTTAAAAGATAGAATTGATGCACAAATTATAACGCATTATCCTGAATCAATTGCCATTGGTAAGAAAATCACTTCTCAAGAAGCAGCTATAAAAGAGGTTCAGGATGAAACAGTAGAGCTAAATGATTTATCAAAAGACTTAATTGAACAGATTGCAATAGAAGCTAGAAATAGTGAGTATATAGATGAAAAAAGTGGTGTATCAGCAAGGCTTACAATTTCTGCTTACGAAAGTTTAGTAAGTGCCGCAGAAAGAAGGTCATTGATCAATAATGAGAAAAAAGTTTATGTTCGCATGTCTGACTTCACAGGAGTTGTTCCTGCAATAACGGGTAAAGTTGAGCTAGTATATGAAGGAGAACAAGAAGGGCCTGGTATTGTAGCTCAAACATTAGTAGGCAAAGCGATACGATCTCAATTTGATCATTATTTCCCGAATCCTGAAGAATTAAGAAAAGATAGAGAGAAGAAAAACCCATACAGACCCATCAGCAAATGGTTTAATGATGGAGAAAAAATAGACCTTCTTCATGATGACAATGAAAAAGAATACAGAAAAAAACTGGATAAGGTTCCAGGCTTAAAAGATTTAGTAAAAGAACATCATAAAAAGCTGAATGAAAAAGAAACTTACTTTATGATGGAATTTGCACTTCATGGAATGGCTGAATACAGTTTATTGAGTAAACATGCCTTGGCAAAAGGACATAGTTTTAAAGACCTGTTAAGCAGCATGTTAAACTTTGAAGAATCAGATGAAAATGAGGATGATTTTTAATTATAAATTGTATATTTGATAGGAACCATCAATTTATAATCTAATTGAAAATTGCTGAAGACCTTATTGGGGGAATAAAGGAACTATTAGCTGATGCTCATAAATTATCAAAACAGAATATACCTTTAGCGATAAGCATCACTGAGAAAGCGCTTTTCAAATCCCAAAAAATCAAAGAAAAAAACATCATTCATGCAGATGCATTGAATCAATTATCCTTGTTGCAGAGAAAAAACAAGGAATATGCAACCGCTAGGTCTTTGGCAGAAAGAGCTCAAGCCATTTCTATAAATATAGATTATGATAGAGGAAGAGGTGATGCATGTTATAATTTAGGGACTATATTTAAAGCCCAAGGTAAGTTTAGCGATGCATTGCCTCATTTTATTGAAGCAATCAATCATTACGAAAGCATCCAAAACAAAAATTTCCACTCAAAATCCCTATGCCTTTTAGGTAACATTTATGAAAAGTTTCAAGATTTCAAAAATGCTAAAATCGCTTATGAAAAAGCTTTAGATGAGGCAGAGGCGCTTAAAAATGAAAATCTGATTAGCGATATTTATTTAAATCTAGCAAGTGTAAATCTTAAAATTGATAGAATAAGTAAGGCTTCCTATTTGATAGAAAAATCAATAAAGCTAAAAGCTAAATTAGATCAGAAAGAGAAGCTAGCTAATGCACATTATGTAGCAGGAAAAATCAAATCAAAATCAGGCGATCTTAAAACAGCCGAAGAATATTTTAAAACAGCTATTTCTTTATATTCTGAAGGCGATTTTAAGGATGGCTTGGTGGAGTGTATGGAAAAACTTGGTGGAGTTTACATACAAGAAGAAAAGATTAAAGAGGCCATTTTGCTTTTAGAAGATGCGGCTGAAATTGCAGAGAAGATGGATTTAAAGAATAGTCTATTTAAATGCCACCATTTATTGTTCAGATGCTTCAAATCCATTAATACCTCCAAAGCGCTATTTCACTTAGAAGAATATGTACGATTAAAAGAGGAAACCAATCAACTATATATTCAAAATCTTGTAAATGGTTATGAAATTATCTCCCAACTAGAAGATTTAGAAAAAGAATCGGAAATCGAGCAAGAACGTGCTTCTATTATTGAGAAGAAAAACACTGAATTAGATTCTTTTTTTTATCGTGTTTCACATGATTTAAAAGGCCCTATAGCTTCTTTATTGGGCTTAAGCGATTTAGCAGATAAGGATATCAAAGACGCAGAAGCACGTCAATATTTCAAAATGTACGATCATCAAATCAGAAGATTGAATATGATCGTGATGGAACTCATTAATATTACCGAATTAAATTATAAGGACATAAAGCTGACTCTAATAAATTTCTATGAAATTGTTGATAATTGCATCTCAGCCTATACTTACCTGCCTAATTACTCAAAAATTAGCTTTTCAATAGACATTGAAAGTAATCTATCCTTTAAATCAGAATGGTATATCATTAATACAATCCTTCAAAACCTAATTGAAAATAGCATAAAATATATTGATGCTGAAAAAGACCAGCCGCGAGTGGAAATATCAATTTTCAAGAAAAAAGAGCTTATAAATATTAAAGTAAGTGATAATGGAGAAGGAATAGATGAAAAATACCATAGTAAAATATTTGATATGTTCTATAGAGCAAGTGAAAACGCAAGTGGTACTGGCTTAGGTTTATTCATCATGAAGAGAGCTATAGAACGTCTCAAAGGAGAAGTGTCAGTAGAAAGTGAAAAGAATGTAGGCTCTACATTTCTTGTAAAAATTCCAATTACACATTAAAATTTATAAATTTAATGTTTATTAATTTATCTTTTTAACGTCTTTATGGAATCACTCTTGACTGTCGATGGGATTATTAGTCTTTTGTCTTTAACCCTGATGGAAATTGTTTTAGGTATAGATAATATCATATTTATATCCATTTTATGTAATCGACTTCCTGAAAGCCAACAGTCACAGGCTCGAAATTTAGGGCTGTTTTTAGCCCTAATCATGCGAATTGGATTATTATTTGCCGTTACTTGGTTAGTCGGACTAAAAGAGCCATTTCTAAGTGTATTTGATTTCGATTTAACCTATAGAGATGCCATCTTAATGGCAGGTGGTTTGTTTTTAATATACAAGAGTACAACCGAAATCCATGATAAACTTGAAGGGGAAGAAACTGATGTGAAAAATTCACAAAAGATAAGTGGCTTTACATCCGTTATCTTTCAAATCATTTTACTTGATATCGTTTTTTCATTCGATTCTATTTTAACTGCAGTAGGATTGGTGGATAACGTTGCCATTATGATAGTAGCTGTAATTATCAGTATAGGTATTATGATATTAGCCGCAGGCAAAATTAGCAGTTTTGTAAATAAACATCCAACAGTTAAAATGCTAGCTTTATCCTTCTTACTGCTAATTGGGGTTTTATTATTAGTAGAAGGTTTCCATGTACATGTACCAAAAGGATATATATATTTCGCAATATTCTTCTCATTATTGGTTGAAGTATTAAATATGAGGATGAGAAAAAAAACAAAACCAGTGCATCTAAAAGAAAAATTCAAGGAGTAAAAGAATTTTGCCTAGTCGAAAGCTTATGTTACCTTAGCATAATTATTAAGGGGTGCCACATGATAACGGGCTGAGAACATACCCTGGACCTGATCCTGATAATGCAGGCGTAGGAATTAATGTTATTCAAATGGAAATTTTACAAGAACTTTATAAAGGCCTACTCAATATGGGATGGCTTGAAGGACTAGGTGTATTCTTTGGAATACTCTATATCTATTTTGCTGCAAAAGAAATGATTTGGTGTTGGTATGCTAGTCTGATTAGTGTTAGCATTTATTTGATAATATGCTACCAAGTACAGCTTTACGCAGAAATGGGTTTAAATGTGTACTATTTAGGCACCACAATATATGGATGGTGGCACTGGCGTAATCCTAGTGAAAATAAAAAAGAGTTACCGATCTCTAAAATGAAATTGAAGGAACATATTTTATTTATTTTAGTCGGATTTACATTTACCTTCGGATTAGGATATTTTCTTATTGAAAATACAGATGCTCAACTCCCCTATCTAGATTCATTTACTACTGTTTTTGCAGTGCTTACCACTCTCTTAGTTACGCGTAAAGTCCTTGAAAACTGGATTTATTGGGTATTTATTGATACTGTAGCCGTTTACATCTATTTTCAGAGAGAATTATATTTGACTTCCTTATTAATGGCCGCATACGTAATTATAGCAGCAGTCGGCTATTTGAATTGGCGTAAGCTTTACCGTACAAAATACGCATGAAAAAGATTGCCATAATAGGACCAGAAAGTACCGGAAAAAGTACGATTACAGCCCAATTGGCTAGATATTACAATGAACCATTTGTAGAAGAATTTGGAAGGAAATACCTAGAAAAAACCAATGGAACGTATAATCGAGAGGATTTATTAGCCATTACTAAAGGTATGATTGAATCAGAAAAATCTCTTGAGAAAAAAGCAACTAATTTTCTTTTTTGTGATACTGATTTAATTATGATGAAGGTATGGTATGAGGTTAAATATGGTGAATGTCATCCTTTGATTTTGGATCAACTTAAAAAGAAACCTTATGATTTCTACTTGCTATGTACCCCAGATTTACCTTGGGAAAAAGATCCCTTGAGAGAAAACCCTAATATGAGAGAAGAGCTTTTTGAACGCTATGAAAAAGAATTAAAACAATATGGGTTCTCTTATGGTATAGTGAGTGGAACAGATAACCGATTTCAGAATGCACTGAAAAAATTATAAAATTGAAGAATGAGGTTTAATTTTTGCAAAGCATAAAAATCCATCTTATACTTGCAGCATCAATAAGGGGTGCCTTAATATAACGGGCTGAGAGTATACCCTTGACCTGATCTCGGTAATTCGAGCGTAGGAATTTTGAACTTTAATTTACATACAATGGAACTAATAAGACTAGCATTGGATTGGACTCCTAACACCAATCATACTGGCTTTTTTGTAGCTCAAGCAAAAGGTTTTTATGATGAAACAGGAATAAAAGTGGAGATCCGTTCTCCGGAATTAGATAATTACTCCAGGACTCCTGCAAAATTAGTAGAGGAAAAATCAGTTGAACTTGGCATAGCTCCTTCTGAATCGGTTATTAGTTACCAAACTTTAAAAAACAAGCCAAATTTGACAGCCATAGCAGCCATCCTGCAAAAAGATGCAAGCGCGATTGTGAGCTTAGCTGATGGAAGTATTCAAAATATTAAAGATTTGGATGGGCAAACCTATGCTTCATATAATGCTCGTTTTGAAGACCATATAGTAGAAGCAATGATTAGGAAAGATGGTGGCAAAGCGGAATTCAATAAAAGTACTCCTGATAAATTAGGGATCTGGGATACATTATTAGAGGGCAATGCGGATGCAACATGGGTATTCATGCCATGGGAAGGTATCTTAGCTAAAAATAACGGAATAAAATTAAATGAATTCAGACTTGATGAATACAACATTCCTTATGGATACTCTCCTATTTTGATTGCCCACTCTGAAACTCTAAATGAAAAAGAAGAAGCGATTTCTAAGTTTTTAAAAGCTTCTGCAAAAGGATTTCATTTTACCCAAAATTATCCTGAAGATGCTGTTAAAATACTAGCTGCTTCAGGAGAACAAGAAGAGCTGAAGGATGAAGAGTTTTTATTAGAAAGTCAAAAGGCAATCAATCCATATTATACCAATGAAAATGATGATTGGGGCCTAATGCAAGATAGTAGATGGAAAGATTTCGTAGATTGGATAAAATCTGAAAAACTAATTGGTAAAGAAACTTTATCTAATCACAAATCATTATACACTAATAAGTACTTATAAAATATTACTCTTTTGAGTAGGGGTGCCTTAATACAACGGGCTGAGATTATACCCAATGAACCTGATGCTGGTAATGCAGTCGCAGGGATTTTGGTTAAGGAAAATGAAGGAAGTAGTTACCCCGCTTCCGCAAGTTTCACTAACAATTATTTAATTTATCAACATGTTACATTTAGTCAAAAAAGCAATTTTAATTGCTACAGCAATTTTATTGCCACTGACAGTTTTTAGTCAGCACACAATCAAAGGAACTGTAAAATCGGAAGGAGAAAATGAACCTTTAATTGGAGCCAATGTGATTCTATTGCCAATCTCCAAAGGGAATACCTCTAATCAAAATGGAAAATTTGAAATCAATAATATTCCAAATGGTGACTACACCCTGAAAGTGAGCTATGTCGGCTATAAAACGCTCGAAAAAAGCATAACTATTAATGAGAACAGAACTTTTGAATTTCAACTTGAATCAGATAAGGTATTATCTGAAGAAGTAGTAGTAAGTGCTATACGTGCAGACAAACTTGCTCCTATCACACAAACAACTTTAAATAAAAAGGAAATCAATTCTGTGTTTAATGGGCAAGATGGGGCTTTTGTATTAGAACAATTATCTCCTTCTATACAAGTAAACTCAGATGCTGGAACTCGTTTCACCAATTATGGCAGCATGCGATTAAGAGGAATTGACCAAAAAAGAATTAACATTACGCTAAACGGAGTACCTCTAAATGATATGATGGATCAGGGGGTTTTCTTTTCAAATTTCACGGATATCACTAGGAGCATGGAAAGTGTGCAAATACAAAGAGGAGTTGGAACAAGTACTAATGGAACAGCCTCTTACGCAGGTTCCATCGGCTATGAATCCGAAAAAATTAATACCGAAAAACCTGAAGCAACCGTTACTTTACTAGCTGGATCGTTCAATACTTGGCAAGGAACAGCAGAAGCTAAAACAGGATTGATGGATAATAACACAGCCTTTTATACAAGGTTAAGCAGAACTTATAGCGATGGGTACAGAGATCATTCCGGAAGTGATGCCTATTCTTTCTTTTTCAGCGGAGGATGGTTTGGTGAAAAGGATATTATAAAGATCAATGGATTCAACGGGAGAACTAAAAATGATTTGGCTTACTCTCCTGTTCCTGAATCTTTAATTGAAGAAGATCCAAAAACGAATATTAATAACCCCAATGATATTGATGATTTTGGTCAATCATTATTACAATTAGAGCACACTCATTTTTTCGGTGATAATTCCACATTAACTTCTTCTGCCTACTATGGTGGAGCTGGTGGAGATTTTCCCTTTACATATAATCTAGATAGTGTTACTCTTCAAAGCATTAACTACCCGCTTTTTAATGACCATTTTGGAGTAATGAGTTACTTCAATCAAAAATTCACAGATTTTGAATGGACAACTGGTGTTCATGCTTATCGCTTCAAAAGGGAAAATATTGAGCAATTGGTACCTAATTTCAGTAATCCTTATTATCAAGACCAATCAACAAAAGACGAAATAAGTGGTTTTATAAAGGGAACTTACAGAATTGGAAAATTTAGCCTTTTGGCAGATGTACAAGCTCGTTATGTCACCCTGGAAATGATTCCTGACATTGATTTTCTAGGGGAAAATAGAAGCATCCCTACTTACGACTGGACTTTTATCAACCCTAAAATAGGTGTTACCTATGAAATTAATAGCACTTTAAATACTTATGCATCATTTGGTCGTTCAGGCAGAGAACCTACAAGAAGTAATTACTTAGGCGACACTCAGATAAATGAAGGAAATATTGACAGTTTACAAAATCAGGGCTTTGTGAAACCAGAATTTGTAAATGATTTTGAAGCTGGGATTCGTTACAATACGCAAACAGCGAAATTCAATTTCAATGCCTTTTATATGGATTTTGAAAACGAAATTGCTCCAATTGGTGAATTCATCCCTCAATATTTTATCCAACTTTATGAAAACCAAGCTGCTTCCTTCAGAAGAGGAGTTGAGTTCGATTGGCAATTCATTCCGTTGGAAAACTTTATATTTTCAGGTAATGCTACTTATATGCAAAGTATCATCAGTGAATATCGACCAGAGGGCAGCAATGAAGTTTTTGAAGATATCAAAACACCTTATAGTCCAGAATATTTTGTGAATGCCCAAATTCAATATCAACCCATTGAACAATTTGGTTTAAGCTTTCACACTAGATTTGTGGGAATGAGCTATACTGAATTAACCAATACCGAGAATTTTGTGCTACCGAGCTATTCAGTCGCAAATGTAAAGTTGTTTTCTAATTTATCTGAAAACTATCGGGTAGAATTAGAACTCAATAATATTTTTAGTGAACAATATTATACGGACGGTGCTCCAGTTGGAAATGAAATGGGATTCTTTGTTCAAGCTCCTGCACATTTTTATGCAACTTTCATTGCCAAGTTCTAAAATGATCAAGGTGGTTAGGAAGTAAATTCCTAACCACTTTCTTAATACATAAAGCTCATGCAAAATAAAAAATTCATTCCTTTCTATGACATTCGAAAATATCCAGATGATGTATTAGTAGTAGATGCTCATCATCCTGAAGCTTTTGATTTATCGCATTGGAGAGGTGCAGCTGTTCCTGATAATTGTGAAGCCGATACCAGTACGGAAGTAGTTCTTAAAGCCATTAAAAATAATTTAGCTGAACTTAGTAGAACCTATGTTACTAACAATCATTATGATATTGATGGATTTTTAGGCGTATGGGCTCTATTCAATCCTGATATTGCAATTCAGCGATATGACTTATTAGTTGAAATGGCTCAAATAGGAGATTTCAGAGAAATAAACTTTGAAAACCCTAATTGGAAAAAAGCTCTAAAACTTGTTTGTTGGCTGAATGAGGAAGAAGCCCAATTGTTCTACCCTCCTTTTGGAGCTCCAGAAATTGCAGAAAAAGAAATGGAAGCCTCAGTCCCTAAATATTTGCATTTCCTTGAAGCATTTACTGAACAAATAAATTTAGTAATAGATGAAATCCCTAGTACTGAAGAATATGAGATAGTATCTGAACATCTAAACAAAAAAATAAATAAAGAAACACTCTCTGATATTAGATTGCATATAGTTCAGGCTGAACAACCGCTTCATTATTATGCCTTGTATAGCGAAAGTTCTTCCTCAGATATTGTAATGAGTATTTACTCCAATAATAGATATGAATTAGAGTTCAAATATACTACCTGGGTAAACACTACGAGAATGCATTATCCTAGAATTGGCTTAGATAAGCTATGCGATCAACTGAATGCAGTTGAAACAAGCGGTAAAAAATGGGAAGCTGAACATTTTACGGATACTGCCCCTATTCTTAGACTTAAGGGTAAAAAATTAAGTAAGAAAGAGAGATTTCAAAGTCCTTGCTTTAGGCCTATCTATCCGTCAAGTATCAAGGCAGATGAGTTTAAAAATATATGCATTGAATATTTCCAACATTACTATAAAGGCTTAGAAAAAGGAGAAACACTAGATTGGAAAGAAGTAAGAAGAATCAATCGAGAACTATTTGAATAATAAAAAAGGCATCTGTAATCACTCAGATGCCTTATCGTTTATAAATCAAATCAAAATCACTTACTCTCCTCTTCACTTTTTGCAGTCAATACTTCAGGAGCTTCTTTTAATAAGATGTTATACCAGCTTACTAATTTTTTAACATCTGAAGGATATACCTGATTTTCATCATAATTAGGCAACACATGCTTTAAAAACGCCATTATTTCTTCTTTTGAAGATTTATTATCAATACCTAAATCATCTCCAAACTCTTCATTCATAGTATTAAAGATTTTCTGTAAGGCAACGTTTCCTTCGGCATCGGTAGTATATATAGATATTTCATCTAGTATAGATACTCTATCGTGAGCGTGAGCTACTAATTTCTGTTTTTTATTGTCCAGAGACTCTAGAATAACACCTGTTCTTGATGGTTTAACAACTTTAAATAAACCTCCTTTTCCACTTACTGATGCAATATCTTTTAATTCCATGTTTTAATATTCTTAAAATTGATTGACGAATTTACAGTAAAGATTTTCGTTTTCACAAAATTAAGGAGCTGTTTTTAATTGATATTAGTTTTACCATAAATTCTCATGGATTATGGATATTTTAACTTTTAAAATAAAAAAGCAGCTCCGATTGAAGCTGCCTTAACACCTGTTTATTATGACTTAAAATAAAATCAATCTACATTATCATGTAAAAACTTATTATTGCCTAGTATCTGATTATCATCATTTAAATTAAAACGTGATATGTTCTTTTCAGAAGAATGCGGAACATCTTTCAATTTTACTTGCTTACGCTTATAAGCGGGTACTTCCATTTGCTTGTAGGCTTCAGGAGTATTCGTATGACCACCATTTAAGTTTTTAAGCTTCTCTATTCTTTCAATAGATCTTCTTCTTAACATTTCCTGATGTTCAGCTTCACGTTTATCTAAATCATCTTGGTTCCCCATATTTTCCGTATGATCTACAATTTCATAATCATGAGATAAACTTTCTGTGAAATCATCAGCATACTCATTTTCTTCTTCTATATATTCAGGCTCTTCCTGTTTTTTAGAAGGAAATCCAAATGAATAGCCTCTTTCTTCATCAGCATTAGGTCTAGATTCTTGCTGTGTATTTCTTTTTTCAAAAGTAAAGGGTCTAGAGTCAGTTTTTGGTTCTTGCTTAGGCTTATCTTCCTTTTGTTCGTCACCAAAAAGCGTTATCTGCTTATTAGAATCTAAATCATATACCTTACGGGCCTCTTTATGAGGAATAGCATTTTCTTTGTATCCAGTTTGATCGAAACCAGTTGCAATAACTGTTACAGACAATCCTTCACCTAAAGTTTCATCCACACCATGACCGAAAATCACCTCAGCCTCATCTCCAGCTCTTTCTTGAATATAATCTGTGATCTCAGTTAATTCATCCATCTGGAGTTCTGCTTTTTCACCAGAAATGATGGATAACAATATTTTTTGAGCTCCCAAGATATCGGTATTATTCAATAAAGGAGAAGATAATGCTTCCTCTGCTGCTCTTAATGCTCTACCGTCACCATCGGTTTTGGCAGATCCCATAACAGCTGCACCAGCATTTTTCATAACAGTTTTAACATCTTCAAAATCCACGTTTACCTGACCTGGAACTGTTATGATTTCAGCAATCCCTTTTGCTCCTGTTGTTAATACATTATCTGCTTTCGCAAATGCATTCCCAATAGTAAGATTTCCGTGAATCTCTCTCAACTTATCATTGAGAATAACCAAAACCGTATCACAGTTTTCCTTTAATTGACGAATACCTTCTTCCGCCTGTCTGACTTTTTTCTTGCCTTCAAAACTGAATGGAGAGGTTACAATTCCAACCGTTAGGATATCCATTTCTTTAGCTATACGGGCGATTACAGGAGCAGCTCCTGTACCAGTACCTCCGCCCATACCAGCCGTAACGAAAACCATTTTGGTATCATTACCTAGTAAGTCTCTAATATCTTCTTTGCTTTCAAGGGCCGCATCTTTTCCTTTTTCAGGATTAGCACCAGCACCCAATCCGCTTGTCAGATTAGTTCCAATTTGTAATTTGTTAGGCACAGGACTTGATTTGAGTGCTTGTGAGTCAGTATTACATACTATGAACTCTACATCTCTGATGCCCTGATTAAACATGTGATTAACAGCATTACTGCCACCGCCACCAACACCTATTACTTTAATAATAGATTTATGGTGTTTTGGAATTTCGAATTTATAAGCTCCTTCAGTCATAATATCCGTGTTTTATATCCTTTCGATATCATTCGATATATAATTTTCTACATTAAAAATCTCTTTAGTACTCAACATTAGTAACCTCTAAAGATTTTCTTGTAATTGCCTAATAGGCACTAATTAATAGTCATCTTTATCGTCAAAATCATCTATCAAAAAGCTCTTGGTCTTATTGATAATTTTTGAAAAAAAGTCTCCTTCTCTTTTTGAACCTTTCTGCTTATGGTTGATAAACATATTCTGATTATTCAACTTTGCTTCAAGGTATCTATTTTCTCGTTCATCAATGGAACGATAACCTGCCAATACTAAACCAACTGATGTGGCATACATCGGGCTTTTAACAGCCTCTATTTTTGTTCTTCCTAAATGCTCATTTGGATATCCAATACGAGCATCCATTCCTGTTAAATATTCTACTAATTGACGAGCACTATGCATCTGCGACCCACCACCAGTTATTACAATTCCACCAGCAAGGCGACCTTCATAACCTGACGCTAATATCTCTGCATGTACTAAATCAATAATCTCTTCCATTCTAGCTTCAACAATATGAGCTAGGTTTTTAATGGATATTTCTTTTGGCGCTCTATTTCGTAAGCCAGGAATTGAAACAATTTCATTTTCACTTGCTTCAGTTGAGATAGCTCTACCAAATTTAGTTTTAAGTAATTCAGCCTGCTGTTGCATTACCATACATCCTTCCTTGATATCAGAAGTAATGATATTACCTCCAAAAGGAATTACGCCTGTATGTCGGATTATATTTTCATGGAAGATCGCAATATCAGTTGTTCCACCCCCTATATCTACTAAGCAAACTCCCGCTTCTTTTTCATCATCTGATAATACAGCCAAGCTAGAAGCTAAAGGCTCCAATATCATATTTTCTATATCCAAACCTGCTCTTTTTACACATTTTTGGATGTTATTGATTGAATTAATATCAGCAGTGATCACATGGAAATCAGCTTCAAGGCGAATACCTGTCATTCCTACAGGATCTTTTATACCGTCATCATAATCAACCGTATATACCTGTGGCATTACATGAATTATCTGATTACCAGCAGGAATTACCATACGATGCATATCGTTGGTAAGGCGATTAACATCCTCCACGGTAATTTCTTCCTCTCTATCATCACGTGTGATACTACCTCTTTGTATTGAACTTCTGATGTGATGACCTGCAATCCCTACATTCACCACTTTTATATCGATACCGGAATTATCTTCTGCTTCTTCCACAGCCTTTTTGATGGCCAGAATAGTCTTCTCAATATTGATGACTTTTCCTTTTACCACACCATCAGATACGGCCTTACCCATACCTAAAACATCTAGTTTACCATAATCATTTTTATGGCCCACTATCACGCATATTTTAGTGGTTCCTATGTCTAATCCGACTACTATTTTATCATTTTGCATATCCATGTATCGCCTTAGGTTATTCTATTCACAAATGATTTGTTCTTTAAACTGTAAATTTACACGATCGTATCGATTCCACCCGCGATCGGGCAATATCTTATCATAAAAAATTTTAAGTTTTGATAATTTATCAGAATAATTATACACCGTCCCAAATTCGATCAACTGTTTAGTAACCTGTGGGTATATATTTATTATCCCTCTATCATCTACTTCTAATTGTGCAAACTGTGCACTCCAAAATTTATCTTGCTCTATAAACTTAATAAAATGAAACAAATCTTTTCCAGCTTGATCAGCTAGCATATCCTTTTCTAAATAAGGATTAAAAAAATCTCCAGACAACACCATTACTCTAGCAGTAAATCGATCTGAAACTGGAAGTATTTTCCCTTGATCACTTATATAGTGATCTTCACCGTTTGGATCAAATATTCTTGCAATAGGTCTGGCCTGAACTGCATCTACCATCATGTTCCCAGCCAAGTCTCTATATACCTCTGCCGTTTGGATAAACTTATGTGCATTAACCCTTTCTTCCAAATCTTTTAATTTAAATTTTTCATATGGAAGATTCATAATCATTTCATTGCCATTCTTGGTTAAAAGGCTGTTAATATCAGCTTCATTTAAGAAAAAGTTTCCTTGCTGATTTTCAATATTAATAATGATCTTTTTGCATAAGACTTCATTCTGCTTTTTGCTTACAAAGCCAATAGTTACCAAAAATATTATAATTGGTAAAACGATCTTCAGGGCAATATTTAAAGACTTTTTAAGCTGCATACTGCTTTTCAAATATATTTTTTAAGGGTTTTACTAATTGATCAATATTTCCTGCTCCCATAGTGATAAAGACCTCGAAATCTTTATTTTGTAAATACTCAATTGCCTTTTCTTTTTCAATCTTAATCTTTTCATTAGCTTGGATTGATTCCAGCAACATATTGCTATTCACACCTTCTATTGGCAACTCTCTTGCAGGATAAATATCTAACAATATGACTTCATCCGCCAGACTTAAACTTTGTGAAAATTCAGAGGCAAAATCACGAGTTCTTGAAAACAAATGAGGTTGAAATAATACACTCACTTTTTTACCTGGGTATAAAGATCTCACGGATGTAAGCATGGCTCTGATCTCACTAGGATGATGAGCATAATCATCAATGAAAACAAAATTTTCTGATTGAACTATATATTCAAATCTTCTCTTTACACCCTTGTATGACTTTATTCCCTTTTGAATTAATTCAGGTTTAATTCCAAGTTGATACGCTACTGCAATAGCCGCAACTGCGTTTTCAACATTATGAAAGCCAGGAACTGACAATTCGAAACCTTCAATTGTATTATTTCTAAAAGCTACATCAAATACAAATTTCGCATTCTTAACCTGAACATTTAAAGCTCGTATATCTCCAGCATTAATGCCGTAAGATTGAGGTTTAGCTTTTATCTTTTTATTAGCTATTTCATCCCAAAGACCATCCTTAATATAAATATCACCATTTGGATTCACCTTCTCTAAAAATAAAGAAAAAGACTTTTTAAGTTCTCCTATTTGACCATAAATATCTAAGTGATCAGCATCTGTAGAAGTAACAATTGCGATATTAGGTTTTAAGGTTAAGAATGACCGATCATATTCATCAGCCTCTACCACAATAATAGCTTTTTTATAATCCTTTTCATTCATGACCATATTAGTACCATAATTGGTAGTAATGCCACCTAAAAATCCTGCGATATCTTTATTGCCACTTTTTAACAAATGAGCCACCATTGAGCTTGTAGTCGTTTTACCATGGGTACCCGCAACTGCAACTGTAAACATGCCTTCTGTTAGCAATCCTAAAACTTCAGATCTTTTCAACATCTCAATCCCTTTTTCTTTCAGAAAATTAAAACCAATATGATCTTTAGGAATTGCAGGAGTATACACTACAATATTTTTGGTACTTGATTCAAATACAAATTCAGGAATTGCCTCTACTTCATCATTAAAATGAATGTGAATTCCTTCTTCAATTAGTTTATTTGTAAGGTCGGTTGATGTTTTATCATAACCATAAACATTTATCCCATTATGGTGAAACCAGCGAGCAAGTGCACTCATACCAATCCCTCCAATCCCGATGAAATATGCGTTATGTATATTTTTTATATTCATTCAATCATTTTAAAAATAATCGATACTATATCTTGAGTGGCGCTTGGTTTTGCCATTTTCTTAATATTTTTCGCTAATTCAGTCTGCTTATCTTCATTTTGCAACAGTGATAAAGTAGTAGGCAATAGTTCTTTTATAGAATTCTCATCTTTTACTATTTCAGCAGCATTTTCTTTAACCAAAGCCATTGCATTTTTAGTTTGATGATCCTCAGCTACATTAGGTGAAGGCACAAATACAACAGGTTTAGCTACTACCGCCAATTCTGAAACAGATAGTGCTCCTGCTCTAGAAATAATAATATCAGCTGCAGCATAAGCAGCCCCCATATTTTTAATGAATTCTAATATTTTAACATTATCTAAATTAGCCTTGTCAGATCTTGATAGCATTTCTTTATGATAAAGTCTGCCTGTTTGCCAAAGCATTTGAATAGTATCATTATTCAGTAATTCTAAATTCTGAACAATGCTTTCATTAATTGTCCTTGCTCCTAAACTTCCTCCTAAAACCAGTATAGTTTTCTTACCTTCTTCTAAATCAAAACTTTTTAAAGCTTCTTTTTTAGCAGGTAAGTTCAATAAATCTTTCCTAATTGGATTACCAGTTATATTAAGCTTCGATTGAGAAAAATATTTTTCCATTCCATCATAAGCCACACAAATTTGCTTCACCTTTTTTCTTAACCATTTATTGGTTAAGCCAGCATAGGAATTTTGCTCCTGTAATAAACATGGTATTCCAAGATTTGAAGCGGCTCTTAAAGTAGGGCCACTAGCATAGCCACCAACTCCAATAACAGCATCTGGCTTGAAGTTTTTCACAATCTTTTTTGCCTGCTTTAAGCTATTCAATAATTTAAAAGGGAAACTCAAATTCTTTATGGACAAACTTCTTTGAATGCCTGCTATCGGTAGGCCAAATATTTTATATCCAGCTTCTGGCACTTTTTGCATTTCCATCTTACCCTCAGCACCTACAAATAAAATTTCAGCATTAGGCAATTGATTTTTAATCTCATCAGCAATAGCTAATGCAGGAAATATGTGACCGCCAGTGCCTCCTCCACTTAAAATAAATCGATATGGTTTTTGCATATCCATTTAAGCTGCTTCTTTTTTAGGTAAGTTTGAAAATTGTTTTTTACTCAATGCATCGGGAGTTTCTTCTATTTCTCCTCTGCTTACGCTTAATATTATTCCCATTGCTATACCTGTAAATAATAAAGAAGTCCCTCCCATACTTAATAGGGGCAATGGTAAACCTGTAATCGGCCCTAAACCAACCGCGACAGCCATATTTACCATGGCTTGAATTACGATCGCGAAACTCAGTCCTGCAGAAAGTAATCCTCCGTAGGCCCTACCACTGGCAGCTGCCGCTTTCATTCCTCTATAGAGAAGAGTGAGATACAATAAAATTACAATGCCCGCTCCTATCATTCCATATTCCTCCACTACAATGGCAAAAATGAAATCAGAAAATGCCTCTGGCAGGAAATTTCTTTGTGAACTATTTCCTGGACCTTTACCTGTAATCCCTCCAGTGGCTACAGCGATATAAGATTGCTGAGCTTGATACGGTACATTTTCTTTATTGATGAAATTTTCAACTCTACTGATTGCTGTCTCTCCCCTTTGCCCTACTACCATTGCTATACTAACCGCAAAAACACCCACAAAAGCCAACATGGCTAAATACTTCACGGGTATTCTACCAATAAATAAAAGTAGCATACAGGTTAAGAATAATAATATTGCGGTCGATAAATTAGTCATGGCAATTAAACCACAGATTAAACCACACCACCCTAACATTGGGATAAGTGACTTTTTAAAATCATGAATATTTTGTTGCCGCTTCGAAAGCATCCCTGCCAAATTGATGATTAAGGCTAGTTTTGCTAAATCAGATGGCTGAAAAGATTGATTAATGAAAGGAATCGTGATCCACCGTGATGCACTATTCAAATTCACACCAAACTGCCATGCAAAAATTAACAATGGAACAGATAACCATAAGGCCAATCTTGACAATTTAGAATAATATCTATAATCTATTTTATGGGCTACCCACATAGCTAAAAAGCTTAACAATACTAAAAAGCTATGTCTTATTAAGTAGTATTCAGTATTTCCACCAAATTTGAAATACGCTATACTTCCAGTGGCACTGTATACCACCAAAATACTAAGCATCCCTAAAGCAAAGACCACAGACCAAATTACCGGGTCTCCTTTAAGGTGTTTATCTGTCCAAGCCTTTATGTTTTGAATATTAAGCATTACTGTGATATTTTCTTTAATTCGATTTCTCTCTCTAATAATTGAAAAGCTAAACGAAACTGATTTCCTCTATCTTCATAATTTTTGAATAAATCAAAGCTGGCACAAGCTGGAGATAATAAAACTACCTCTCTATCTTTCGATAGATGATATCCAATTTTTACCGCTTCCTGCATAGATTGTGTTTCCTCTATTATTGGGCATCTATCCTTAAAGTGCTTCTTAATCTTATCATTATCTTTTCCTAAACAGATAATAGCTTTCACATTTCCACTAACTGAGTCTAACTGGCTATAATCATTTCCTTTGTCGACTCCACCTACTATCCAGATAATTGGTCGACTAAAAGCTTCTAGGGCATAATAAACTGCATCTACATTAGTAGCTTTAGAATCGTTTATAAATTCAACACCATGTATGTTACCAACAGATTCAAGTCTATGCTGAATGCTCTTGAATTTTGGTAAACTCTCTTTAATTTGATCATCTTTAATTTTAGTCAGTTTCGCAGTTAAAATAGACGCCATAGCATTGATTTTATTATGTCTTCCTTTTATGGGAAGCAGTGATTGTGAAAAATGATGTTTTTTGTCCTCTATATTGATTACGATCTCAGAAGAATCAGCAAATGCATTTAATGATTGATTTGTAAAGCCAACATTTAGGATTTCCGCTTCAATATTATACTTCGGTAATGCTTCATTAATCAGTTGATTGCCTTCAACCAAAATGGCAAAATCTTCCTCAGATTGATTTTTGAATAGTGAAAACTTAGCGTTCACATAGTTTTCAACTTTATAGTGATAACGATCTAAGTGATCTGGTGTAATATTCAAAAGTACCGCGATATGAGGCTTAAAATCAACAAAGCCATCAATCTGGAAACTGCTACACTCCAATACCCACCAATCATAATCCTGATCAACTAATTGAGCAGCCATACTTTTTCCAATATTCCCCCCTAAACCTACTGACAAAGCTGCTTCTTTTAGCAAATGATATGTCATCATGGTAGTAGTAGATTTACCATTGGTTCCCGTAATCGCAATTATTTTCCCTTTTGTGAATTGGTAAGCAAATTCAAGCTCATCTATCACTTTGATGTTTTTAGCTACAGCCTTTTTAATTATCTCAACCTCTGGATTTATTCCAGGGCTTTTAATAATCGTATCTGCATTTAATATTTTTTCTTCAGTGTGTTTACCTTCTTCAAATTGAATATGAGCATTGTATAATTTTTCTTTAAATGAGTCAGATATGGTTCCAAAATCAGACACAAAAACATCATATCCCTTTGCTTTTGCTAGCAAAGCAGCACCTGTTCCGCTTTCTCCTGCTCCTAATATGATGATTCTTTTATTCACTGTCTATTTTCTTATTTCTATTTATTTCTAACTTACTTCTATCTATTTCAATTTTATCTAACTCCGGTCTGACCTAAGGTACCGACCTACTCATGATTCAATTTTCTCTTTTAATGCTATCCCAATTTCCCCTTTGGGGATTAAAGGGCTTTATCTTAATTTTAAAGTTGCTACTGAAATAATGGCTAATAATATTCCTACAATCCAAAATCGGTTTACAATTTTTGATTCATGAATTCCTTTCTTTTGATAATGATGATGAAGCGGAGACATCAAGAATATTCTTCTTCCTTCTCCGTATTTCTTTTTAGTGTATTTGAAATAACTTACTTGAATAATCACAGATAGATTTTCAATTAAGAATATCCCACATAAAACAGGTATTAAAAGTTCTTTTCTGATTACAAGAGCCAGTACAGCAATTATCCCCCCGATAGAAAGACTACCTGTATCCCCCATAAAAACTTGAGCTGGATGGGTGTTATACCATAAAAAGCCTACGCAGGCCCCAACAAATGCCGCACAGAAAATCACAATTTCTCCACTGTTTGGTATAAACATGATGTTGAGATATTGCGAAAAAATAGCATTACCCGATACATAAGCGAAAATGGCTAGAGCTAAACCTATTATAGCTGAAGTTCCAGCCGCTAGACCGTCAATTCCATCAGTGATATTAGCTCCATTGCTAACTGCTGTAACGATGAATATCACCCATAAAACATAAATGATAACCGTATAACCATCAGGTAGAAATGGGAAAATATTGCTGTAATCAAATTCATTGTTTTTGAAGAAAGGGATAGTCGTAACCATCGACTTCACATCTTCAAATGAGCTTTCTGTCACCATTTCAACACCATCAGAAACGCTTACGGGATCCCCAAATTCCCTTACTGTCACATCAGGGTGATAGAACAAAGTTAAGCCCACAATAAGCCCTAAACCAATTTGTCCGAATACTTTGAATTTACCCTGTAAACCTTCTTTATTCTTTTTAAAAACTTTGATATAGTCATCTAAGAAGCCTATTAACCCCATCCATACGGTTGAGATTAATAATAAAATGATATAAATATTATCAATTTTTGAGAACAGTAATACTGGAATTACTATAGCAAGAATAATCATTATCCCTCCCATCGTTGGAGTTCCAGCCTTTTCAATTTGTCCATCCAAGCCTAAATCTCGAACCGTTTCGCCTACTTGCTTTCTTCTTAAGGCATTGATCAATTGCTTGCCGAAAGTAATTGTAATCAAAAGTGAAAAAAGCGTAGCCATTCCAGCTCTGAAAGAGATGTATTGAAACACCCCTGCTCCCAGAAGATCTAATTTTTTATTTAAGAAGTCGAATAAATAATATAACACCCTATTCTATTTGTTATGTATTAGATTTAACATTTCATTTACTACTTCCTTATCATCGAAATGGCTTCTTTCTCCTTTAATTTCCTGATAAGTTTCATGACCTTTCCCGGCCACTAATATGATATCTCCCTTCTGAGCGAAGCTGCAAGCAAGCTTAATAGCTTCTTTTCTATCAGGAAGATTTGTTACTTTTCTTATTTGCGAAATCGGCACTCCTTTTTGCATATCTGCAATAATGGCTTCAGGCTCTTCATATCTTGGATTATCCGAAGTGAGAATCACTCTATCGCTATATCTGCAAGCAATCTCAGCCATAACTGGCCTTTTTTCTGTATCTCTATTCCCACCACAGCCTACTACAGTTAATACTTGTTCATTACCCGTTCTGATGTTATCAATAGTATTCAACACATTTTCTAATGCATCAGGAGTATGTGCATAATCCACTATTGCAGTAATACCTGCTTTATTGGGTACTTGCTCAAATCTCCCATTGTTCAATTCTATTTGAGATAAGTGCATCAATACTTCTTCACTATCTTCTTCTAATAGATTAGCAGTTGCGTAAGCCGCAAGTAGATTATATGCATTGAAATAACCGATCTGTCTGAACCAAACATCTTTCTGATCCACTGTAAGCTCTAATCCCTGGAGTGAATTGTTCAATACTTTTGCTTTGTAAGTCGCCATCATTTTTAAGGAATAAGTATTCTTTGAGGCTTTACAATTCTGAAGCATCACCATTCCTCTTTTATCATCCACATTTACTAAAGCAAAAGCATCTGATGGAAGATCATCAAACAACTTTTTCTTAGCTTTTATATAATTATCAAAAGTCTTGTGATAATCTAGATGCTCATGGGTAATATTGGTGAAAATAGCACCTGCTAATTTTAGACCCGCCATTCTTTCCTGAGCAATCGCATGGCTACTAGCTTCCATGAAAACCATAGTGCATCCATGATCTACCATCTTGCTCAATAAAGCATTCAACTGTAATGCATCAGGAGTCGTATGAGTTGCAGGAATTACCAGATCATCAATTTGATTTTGAACCGTGGATATCATTCCGGTGTGATATCCTAAACTCATAAATAATTTATGAAGCAAGCTTACGGTAGTAGTTTTACCATTAGTACCTGTAACTGCAACTAATTTTAATTTTTCAGAAGGATGATCATAATAGTTATCGGCCATGATCCCTAAAGCCTTAGCAGAATCCTCAGTTTGAACATAAGTAACTTCAGGATGAATATTATGCGGGATATCTTCACAAATTACAGCTACAGCACCTTGCTCAACAGCTTTGCTTATATAATCATGACCATCTACTTGAGTACCTTTAACGGCTACAAAAACATCTCCTGATCCTACAATCCTCGAATCGAATTGAATAGCATCAACAGAAATATCAGTAGCACCAGATATGCTCACTAATTTTACTTTGTATAATATGTCTTTTAAAATTGCCACTAACCTACTTCTAATTTAATAGTGCTACCTTTTAATGCTCGCGATCCCGGATATTGAGATTGCTGCATCACTCTACCTTTACTTCCTTTTACTTGTACTTGAAGACCTGTATTTTCTAATAAATAAAGTGCATCTCTTAAAGTCATTCCTCTAACATCTGGCACTAATCCATTTTGATGTTGATTATTTGGTTTCCATTTAATTGAATTGTTATGAATAGAAGCTCTTACCCAGTCTACATCTTGAGATTCTGCGTGGTTAGAAACACCTAAATAGTTAAGCATCGAAGCTAAATCACTTCTATTCCCTGCTTGTACTACAGGGAATATTCCTTCCTCAGGCTTCTCCTCCAATTCGTACTCATCGTGCATATTTAAATCTAGCGCATAAATCTTATCTGCAATTTCTTTGAATACCGGAGCCGCTACATCAGAACCATATTGCTGATATCCCTTAGGATTATCCATCACAACTATAGCTGAATATTTTGGATTATCCGCTGGAAAATACCCAGCAAAAGAGGTGTAATACTGCCTTACATATCTACCATTCTTTAGACTTTGGGCTGTACCCGTTTTACCAGCAATTTTATATTCTGCATTGTTGATATTGGAGGCTGTTCCTTCCTCAACAACTCCTTCAAGCATTTTTTTAAGTTTTTTAAGTGTTTCTTCAGAGCATATTTGATCACTGATTACACTAGTTTTGAAAGTATTAATTTCCTTATCTGTCTTTTTAATTGATTTCACTAAAAGCGGACGGATCATTTTTCCATTATTTGCAATGGCATTATATAAGGTTAGTGTATGAAGCGGAGTTAATTCCAAACCGTAGCCATAAGCCATCCATGGCAATGTAATACCACTCCATTTTTTAATAGGTGGAATATTAGGTTTACCCTCTCCTACCATTTGAAAACCTAAAGGCTGTGTTAAACCCATAATTTTCAAATAGTCCAAAAATCTTTGAGGATTTTCTCTAAAGGTTTCATCAATTAATTTAGCAATTGCAATATTGGAAGATTTTTTAAAAGCTTCTTCTATAGTAATGGTACCGTAACCACCCGGCTTATGATCTCTTACCGTTTCTTTATAAAATTTTAATTGGCCATCACCAGTCTCTATGGAGTCTGATAATTGAATTTCTTTCTCTTCCAATAAAGCCATATAAGAAGCTAATTTGAAAGTAGAACCAGGTTCTCTTAATCCATGACTTCCCACTGCATAGTTATAAACCTCACCATACTTACCATTCTTCAACTTTTTAAGATTAGAAATGGCTTTAATTTCACCCGTTTCAACTTCCATTACAACCACACAGCCCATATCCGCATCATGCTTTATCAAATGTCTTAAAAGTGCTGATTCTGATACATCTTGTAAGTTTATATCAATAGTAGTTTGGATATCAAATCCATCTTTTGGTCTTATTTCAGATCCATCATTTACAGGTCTCCAGCTACTGCCAGATATTTTTTGAAATAATGCTTTGCCGTTAGTGCCAGCTAAATATTTATTAAAACTGTATTCTAATCCTGCTCCATAATCATTCTCATTCAAGAAGCCTATTGTTCTAAAAGCTAGATTAGAGAATGGACGGAATCTTTTATCTGTTTTAGTAAAAATTACTCCTCCACCTAATCTTCCTTCTCTGAAGATAGGCCAGGTTTCCATTTCCTTTTTCTTTTGATAACCAATTAAATCTCTTGTTAAGAAGATATACTGCCTTCCCTTTTGTCTAGCAGAAGTAATTTTTTGTTTATAATAAGTCTTACTATTTCCAAAGTTTTTAGCTAGCATTAAGCTTAAAGAATCAATCCCTTCTCTAAAAAGTTGTTCGTCAGCGATAGTCGGATCAAAAGCCACCTTATAAAAAGGCAAAGAAGTAGCTAACAAGCTCCCATTATCGGAATATATATTTCCTCTGGTAGCTTTCACTTCCTGATAACTCATGGTAATTTCTTCTGCCATCTTTTTCCATTTTTCACCATCCATCCATTGGATATGGAAAATCTGATACATGATAGCCCCAGCAAAAATTACAATTGCCAAAAATGCTAGTCTTACTCTTAGTAATATGGACTTCTTAATATTCACCTTTCTCTACTACTATTTTAAAGGGTGGTTTTTCTGACTCTTTTAATCCTAATTTTTTAACTTTTTTAGCCACTTCAGATTGCTTCGAAGCAAACATATATTCTGATTTTAATGTGGTATAATCTGCTCTAAGATCTTCTACTTCTTGGTGCAATTTGTCAATTTTTCTAGTAGTTTTATCAGCATAATGACTGTTCCCTATGTAGAAAATACCCATAGCCACTAAAAAAAGAACATAGGGAAGATACTTTACTGGTAAGCCAGCATCTTGAGCATTTCCACCTATTCTCTTATCTAATCTGGAAAAGATGCTTCCAGAAGATGAGTCCTTTGCTTTATTTTTATCCTTTGCTTTAAAAGTGTTCCCTTTCATAACTTTTCAGCAATTCTTAATTTTGCACTTCTTGCTCTATTATTTCTCTCAACCTCTTCTTCATCAGCTACTACGGGCTTGCGAGTTAAGGCTTTAAAAGGTTTTAATACATTACCATAAAAATCTTTCTCTTCATGGCCGTCTAATTTCCCTTTATTGATATAATTCTTTACTAGCCTATCTTCAAGACTGTGATAGCTCATTACAACCAATCTCCCACCTGGTTTTATTACTTCTTCCATTTGAAGTAGAACCTCCTCTAAAGCCTTCAATTCTTCATTCACTTCAATTCTTAAGGCTTGAAATACTTGAGCATAATATTTATTCTCTCTACCTCTTTTGGCAAATTTCTCCAAAACAGCTTTAAGCTCTCCTATGGTATTAATGGGATTATTATTTCTGGCTGAAACTATAGCAGCTGCTAAAGTTTTTGCATTTCTAACCTCACCATATAGCCCAAAAATTTTATGTAAGTCTGCTTCACTGTATTCATTAATGACCTGTTTGGCAGATAATGAAGCATTTTGATCCATTCTCATATCCAATTCAGCGTCAAAACGAGTAGAAAATCCTCTTTCTGCTTTATTAAACTGATGGGAAGAAACTCCCAAATCAGCTAAAACTCCATCGAGCTGTTTAACTCCATACAGTTTTAAATACTTCTTAATATATCTGAAATTTGCTTGAACAAATTCAAAGCCTGGATGATCAATGGTCTCAGCATTTGCTTCAGCATCTTGATCTTGATCGAAGCTGAATAACCTACCATCGGTTAACTTCTCTAAAATTGCTTTAGTATGTCCGCCTCCGCCAAAAGTTAAATCGGCATAAACTCCAGATGGCTTTATAGCCAATCCATCCAGACATTGCTGTAACATAACCGGTTCGTGATATTCGCTCATATTGATTAAGATTCAAAAAGGTGTTTCTCAGCTAATTCAGAAAATTCTTTCTGGTCCTTAATCAGGTAATCATCATATTTAGATGGTTCCCATATTTCAACTCGATTTCCCATCCCCACAACAATTGACTCCTTTTGAAGTCCAGCAAAGGACATCATATTTTTAGGAATCAAAATTCTTCCTGCACTATCAAGTTCAACGATTGCATTGCCCCTAAAGAAATTACGCTGAAGATTTCTGTATTCAGCATTAAATTCATTCAAGCCAGCGATTTTAGAAAATATCTTTTTGTATTCAAGCATAGGATATAATACCAAACATGGTTCAAATCCTCTGCGCACGACAAGCTCATCACCGCTTCCCTCTGGAAGGCTGTTTTTGATCTTGGCTGGCAAGACCATTCGCCCTTTGGCGTCTAGCTTACAATCATATTCACCGGTGAAGAATGCCATGCTTACATTTTACACAATTTCTTATATGCAAAGCTAAAACAATATGCGACATTTCATACCACTTTCCCCCACTTTTTTACACTTTTCTTCAAAAGATTACATTTTCATCCCCAAATTTTAAAAGAAAATATAGCTTAAAAGCATTTTAAGGCCAGGAAATAAAAAATTAGAAGTGAAATTTCAAGAGGTATTAATACGACATAAGATACTGATAACCAGAATAATAAGACTGTATATAATTATTGAAAGATTAGAAGGTAAAGGATTGTAAATCAGAGAGAAGTGAAAATTATTAATTATTTCAGCACGTGTAATATTTGAAATTAAGAATTTTTCAGAAAAAGTGATTTTCATCTCAATAAGGATAGAATTTCGGCTCTATTCGCATCTAATTCTGGTGGTGGGGGAAGGTGGGAGATTTTTTCCATAAATTGAATTTCCCCCACAAAATGTCTTAATCCGTGGGGGGTTTCACCTTCTTGAAAAATCATTTCGGAAGCTTCTTTTGTTTCAAAAACTTCATCAATCGATTTCAAAACTCCAGCGGGTACATTTGCTGAATTTAGTTGATGAATCAATTCTTCAGCCAGAATATTTTCAGCTTTTTCTAAAAGATATTGATTTAAGATTTCCCTATTTTGAACGCGCTCAGAATTCGATTTAAACCGCTGATCATGAACAATATTTCCCAATCCTAAAACCTTACAGAGGTTCCTGAATTGTTTATCAGTTCCAACGGCCAAAATTATTTCTTTTTGGTTTTTCGTTCTTAACACTGTTCCATAAGGAGCAATATTAGGATGCTCTGTACCCATCTTTGTTGGAATATGTTTAGCAACCAGATAATTCGTAGCTTGATTTACCAAGGCTGATACAGCTGATTCAAATAAAGAAATGGAAACTTTTGAACCCACCCCATTTTTTAAAAGGTTTATATAGGCCAGTAAAATTGCTTCTTTAAGCTGATGAGCTGCTAATACATCCACAAGGGCAACCGGCATCTTTAAGGATTTCCCACCAGGTTCACCATTCATCTTCATAAATCCACTTTCTGCCTGAATTATAGCATCATAACCTACCCTTTTATCATGCTCACCATAACCAGTAATTTGACCATATATAATTTTTGGATTTAAAAATTTTAAGGATTCAAAATCAACTTTAAGCTTTTGAGCATCGCCTGACTTATAACTTGCAATCACTACATCTGAGATCTTTACAAGTTCATAAAATACAGATAAATCCTCCTGATTCGATAGATCTAAAGCAATGGATTTTTTACCGCAATTCGCTGAAGAAAAATAGGCAGAAACAGAGCTTTCGTTTTCTTCATTCTTTAGTTTCCAGGATCGAGTTACATCTCCGCAACTTTTGGGATTCTCTATTTTGATTACTTCAGCCCCCAACTCAGCAAAAAACTGACCAACAGATGGGCCTGCAAGCACATTTGCTAGTTCTAAAACTCTCAATTCTTTAAAAATACCCTCCATAAACTTTAGATCATTACGATTCTAAACTTCTGTTAACTTCCATTTACCTCTCTTAAACCAAATAATTGAAATAATGGCAAGAAGAGCGAAAGCCGAAACAATCCCAATATAGACACCATTTGAACCAAAACCCATTTGATTTGCTATATAATAAGCCAAAGGGATTTGAAATAGCCAGAAGCATACAAAATTGATGATAGTTGGGGTTTTAGTATCTCCAGCTCCGTTGAAGGCATGACTCAACACCATTCCGTAAGCAAAAAAGATGTAGCCAAAGCAAATGAATCGAACTGCTTTAATGGCTTCAGCTTTTACTGCTGCTACATCTGTAAAAATTCCAACGATTTCATTTGAAAAGATGAAAAACACTAAAGAAACTGTAAATAGGAAAATCACATTATAACGAGCAGCGAGCCAAACTGACTTCTCTGCTCTTTCGGGAAATTTAGCCCCCAAGTTTTGACCCACTAAAGTTGCTCCTGCATTACTGATTCCGAAGGAGGGCAGTATGGTAAAAATAATAATGCGGAGTGCAATGGTATAACCTGCTAAAACTTCACTGCCAAAATTTGAAATGATTCTAACCAAAAATATCCAACTGGCGGATTCAATTAAAAATTGTCCTACCCCACCCGAAGCAATTTTCACTATTCTTTTTATAATAGAAAAATCAGGTTTTAAATGATGAAAAGAAACGCTTATTACTCCTGTTCCTTTCAATAAATGATAAAGTTGATACAAGACTCCAATACTTCTACCTATGGCCGTGGCAATTGCAGCTCCAGTAACTCCCATTTCTGGGATTGGCCCAAATCCAAAAATGAATATTGGATCCAATATCATGTTTAAAATATTGCTCACCCATAAAGCACGCATTGCAATGGATGCGTTTCCAGCACCTCTAAAAATTCCATTTATAAGAAATAGAAGCATTATAGTTCCATTACTGGCAAATAGAATTTTAGTATACCATTTCCCTTCTTGGATTAAAGCCTCAGAACCTCCCATCAATCGTAATATATCTTCCCCGAAAATGAAGCCTGAAACACTTAAAACAATAGAAATAAACACAGTTACAATTATCGCTTGTACTGATGTATGAGCGGCTTCTTTGTTTTTCTTTTCCCCTATTCTTCTTGCAACCATAGCAGTTGCAGCCATACTAAGCCCAATACCTAATGAATAAACTATTGTGATCACGGACTCGGTTAAACCTACAGTTGCTACAGCATTAGTGCCAACTTGAGCAACAAAAAATACATCAACCACTGCAAAAAGTGATTCCATAACCATTTCCAGAACCATAGGAACTGCCAATAAAATTATAGCTCTGCTAATCTTTATATTGGTTAAGTCTTCATTTGTTCCTTTTATGGCATATTGAAGGAAAACAATATATCTCTTAATTCTTTGTAGCATAATTACAGATGAAAATGCAAAGTAAATCTATTCTCAACTTAAGTTGACAACTTATACGCCTTTTTTCAGAGAACTGTATATCAAAACATTAAATGAAAGTGGCGGTTATTGAGGAACTAAACTAAAGACTATGGAAAAGATTAAAACTAGAATTAAAAAAGGCTCCTTAACCGAAGAAAGAAGAGACTTTCTTAAAAAAGCAGGTGGCTTTGCTGTAATGAGCATGTTTGGATTATCATTTTTCACTTCATGTAGTGATGAAAATGACCCCACTCCTGACAATAATTCTTCTAATCCAACTGATGGTGGAAATACAACAGAAGGAATTCAAATTGATGGAAACACAATAACTATTGATTTAACTGTAATAGATGAATTAAATTCAAATGGTGGTTGGGTACTGATTGAAGAAGCCCAAACTTTAGTGGTTAATGATGGTGAAATTAAAGCCTTAACTTCTGTTTGCACTCACTCCGGTTGTGATAAAGATTGGTCCTTACAAGGAGGAAATTTTGTATGTTCTTGTCACGGATCTGTATTTACAACAGACGGAGAAGTAGTTAGCGGCCCAGCAAATGGTGATTTACAAAAATTTAGTGTTATTGTTGAAGAAGATATAGTTACAATAACGAAATGAAGAAAATTCTTATACTATTTCTTATATGGTGTTTTTCAGAGAACGCATTGTCACAAGCCTATATTACTGATGATGGTTCTATCAAATTTATCTCCAGAGCGCCACTTAATGAGTTTGATGGAAATTCTAGTTATTTGAATGGTTTAATTGATTTAGATAAAAACCTAGTTGATTTCTACATTGATTTGAACACCATAAAAACTGGGATTTCACTTAGGGATTCTCATATGAGGGATAGCTATTTAGAAACTAATGATTATCCTTATGCAGAATTTACAGGTACGATAGAGAATATTGAGCAGATTAATAAACAAACTTTAAAGCGTGGTTTAAAAGTGGTTGCTAAAGGAGATTTCACCATTCATGGTGAAAAACAACAAAAAGAAATAAATGGAAGGTTAAAATTAAATGATGAAGGGAAATTAATTCTAGAAGCTAAATTTAAAGTAGCCTTGAAAGACCACAATATTGAAAAACCTTCCCTCCTAGGTTACGAACTTGCTGATGTTCAAGATGTAGAAATTAAAGCCATTTTAAATGAAAAATAAAAAATATTATTTTTTAGCATTAATATTAGTCTTCTCAATGGTGCAAACTAGTTATGCACAACTAGAACGTAAACTTGTAAATAAAAATCCTGATGTTGAACTCACATTTGAGGCCCCAAGAAATATAAATTTACTTACAGTTGAACCTTTAGGTACTAACAATCTTCATTGGGCAATTATGCATACTTTTGGCACCATTGATAATGGAGGACAAAACCTTTGGGGCATAGATAACGGAGCAAATATTAGATTAAGTTTTGAATATGGAATTAGTGATAGATGGTCTGTTGGCTTTGGAAGAAGTAGTTTAGACAAAGTATATGATTTTTATACACGATATCATATTATTAAGCAAAAGCTAGATGATTCAACACCACTTTCAATATCCGCTGTGTTGAATTATGCTGTTAATACTAGCAATTATAAATTTTTAGGAACGGAAAACCCCACATTCAGACAACGTTCCTCTTACTTCGGTCAAATTATGTTGGCAAGAAAGTTTAATAAAAAATTAAGCCTTCAAATAAGTCCTATGGTCGCATATTTTGAAGACCCTCAAGATATATTCCTTAATAACAGCACGGAAGAAATAAATGCGGCTTTAGGCTTCTCTGGAAAATACAGAGCATTCGGCAGAAGTACATTTACCGTTCAATTCATTCCTAATTTAACTAATGGCTTAAGACCAAATGTTGGGATTGGCTATGATTTGGAAGCTGGTGGTCACGTTTTTCAAATGTATTTTGTTACAGGCTCTAGTTTAAATGAACAATATTTACTGAGCTCACAAAATGGTGTTGTTGGCGAAGGTTTTCGATTAGGCTTTAACGTTAATCGAGTTTTCTCATTGGGGTCAAATGAGTAACATTTAACATTTGGATAATTTATATCTAAATTAATTTTTAGTAATTAGGAGTTATAAAACTACTTTAAAATGAAAAACCTAATAATTGTCTCATCAATTTTATTCTCGATCATTAGTTGTAAACAAAACTCTGAAAGCTATGAAAACATCGATTGGCAAGGTCATCGAGGTGCACGTGGGGTTTATCCTGAAAACACTTGGGCTGCCTTTCAATATGCTTTAGAACAAAACATGAATACTTTAGAAATGGATGTTGTCATTTCAAAAGATGGCAAAGTCGTTCTATCTCATGAGCCATTTCTAAATCATAAAATTTGCCTAGATACTGCAGGAAACCCAATTCCTGAGGCAGAGGAAAAAGAATGGAACATTTACAAAATGAACTACTCTGATTTACAAAAATGCGATTGTGGAACTATTCAAAACCCTGATTTCCCTAACCAGAAAACTGCCAGCTCATCGAAACCGCTTTTAATTGACATTATAAATAAAACAAAGTCTTATTGTGGTGAAAAAGGAATTGAATTACCTCATATGAATGTTGAAGTAAAATATGAGGAAGAAATGAAAGGTGAGTTTCATCCTGAAATTAAAGAATTTAACAAACTTGTATACAATGTGCTATCTGCAAATTACCCATTAGAGAAATGGAATATTCAATCATTTGATTTTAATGTATTAAAACACTTTCATGAAAATTACCCAAAAGTAACTTTAGCAGCTTTAGTATTTGAAAGTGGTGCATATGAGCAACAATTTGAAGACTTAGGCTTTACACCTGAAATTTACAGTCCTTATTTTCAATTAGTTGACAATAAAATGTTAACTGAATTACACGAACAAAATGTAAAGGTGATTCCGTGGACGGTAAATGAGGAAAAAGATGCCAAGAGACTTATAAAATTAGGCATAGATGGCATCATTACAGATTATCCGGAATTAGCCGACAAATTCCGTAAGAATCCTTAATTTTGCCTAAATATTAGAAATTAAAAAACCTGTTAGCTTTGAAAATTTAATAGCGAATTCGCTATTTTATTCCTCTTTAATTTTAATAGAAAAACCTAACAGGTTTCTGTTTTCGTTAAACTAAAGCGATCTCAGATTCACTAATTATAAAATACTAATTAATATTTATGTCTAATAAAAAATACGACATTTACGGGATTGGAAATGCCTTGGTAGATATCATAACTGAAGTTTCAGAAGAGTTCGTTTTGGCAAACAAGGTCGAAAAAGGCGTTATGACCTTGGTAGAAGAAGAAAGACAAGCGGAGCTATTAAATTCTATGAAAATCACTGAAGAACACATGCAAGGTGGTGGTTCAGCTGCTAACACATTGGTTGCTTCTAGTCAATTTGGCGCAAAAGGATTTTATTCTTGTAAGGTAGCTAATGACATGGAAGGTAAGTTCTTTTTGAAAGATTTAAAAGAAAATGGAATTGACACGGTTTTAACACCTGAAACTGCGCCTCACGGTAATACAGGAAAAGTATTAGTGATGACTACTCCTGATGCTGAAAGAACAATGAATACTTTTTTAGGGATAACCTCTGATTTTTCTGAAAAGGAAATTCATGAATACGCATTAAAAGATTCAAAATATTTATACCTAGAAGGCTATTTAGTAACATCAGAAAGTGGTTTAGCAGCTATGCAAAAGGCTAAAAAAATTGCTGAAGAAAACGATGTAAAAGTAGCCCTTACATTCTCTGATCCATCTATGGTTAAGTATTTCAAAGAACAAATGGAATCAGTAGTGGGTGCAAGTGTTGATATGTTATTCTGTAATGAAGAAGAAGCAGCACTTTTCACAGGAGAAAATGATATAAAAAGTATAAGAGAAGAACTTAAAAAAGTAGCAAAAAAGTTTGCAATCACTCAAGGTAAAAATGGAGCTATCATTTACGATGGTGATACCTTTATAGATATTGAACCTTATCAAGTTCAAGCAATAGACAGCAATGGTGCTGGTGATATGTTCGCAGGAGCATTTTTATTTGCCATTACACATGGGCATAGCTTCGCAGATGCTGGGAAATTAGCTTCTTTAGCAAGTTCTAAAATTGTAACACAATTAGGCCCAAGGTTAACCTGGCCAGATGCCAAAGAAATCCTAAGCAGATGGACAGCTGAATAATAGGATGAAAAAATGATCAAATGCCTTTCGATTTCTCGAAGGGCATTTTTTTTTTCAAATCACCTATGCTGGTCTATTAAAATCGTATTACCATCAGGATCCTTTAAGATAATATTTGCAGGACCTTCTTTACTTCCATCAGTTTCCTGTATTAGTTCTAATCCTTTTGATTTCAAATCCTTTTCAATTTTTCTAACATCATCACAAGGATTGATATCTTCTCCATTCTCATTCCATCCTGGATTAAAAGTCAGAATATTTTCTTCAAACATTCCTTGGAATAAGCCTACTAAAGAGTTCTCATTTTTCATGATGAGATAATTCTTATCTAAATCTCCACTTAAAACTTGGAAGCCTAACTTTTCATAAAATTCTTTGGAAACTTTAAGATCTTTAACTGCTAAGCTTATTGAAAATGCTCCTAATCTCATAATTTGATTGTATTGGTTCTTCAATCAAATTACAATTTTTTCAATAAAAAATGCATTCCGTAGCTGAATGACTTAATGTTTAGCAGATTTTAATTTCAATATTAAAAGATTAACTACAAATAAAGCGATCATTGTTATAGATATCATCAATATGTAAGTAGTTGCAAATGCAAGATTATGGCCAAAATTTAACCCCACTTCATATACAGAAGCACTATCGAAATTAGTGAAAATCGAATAAACAAAAGTGAGTAAATAGGCAATGCCAATGAAGCTAAAAATAATTTTGAGGAATTTTTTAAGGTTTAGGTTGATCATAACAAAAGTATTTAAGGTTATTAAAATTCTAAGTCATATGAATTCATAAGTTTTCATTTATATTTTTAAAGTTAAAAAAATATGGCAAGATCAGCATTCCTGATCCTGCCTAATATCTTAATTACAATATTGATTTAAATAATAATTAACGCTGCTGTCACCTAAGCTTTTCGCTTTATTCCAATCTTCACAAGCTTCAGCATCATTTTCCAATTGATAATTTATATTTCCTCTTAACTTATAATAAGAAGCGTCATCATTTTTTAATTCAATTGCTTTGTTTAAATCTTTTAAAGCTGGAAGAAAATTTTCAAGAACAGATTTAACATTTCCCCTGTAGTAATATGCCGAAGCATCCTCTGGGTTTAACTGAACTACTTTATCATAATCTTGTAAGGCCCCTTCCCAATCTTCGGTTTCTTCTCTTAAAATTGCTCTGTTGTAATAAGCATCTGTATTATTAGGATCTAAAGTGATGGCCTTAGAATAGTCTTCAGCTGCATATCTTACATTCCCTAAATACAAATAACACTGAGCCCTATACAAATAAATTGAAGCATCTGCTGGTGATGCCTCAGCAGCTTTGTTAAAATCATCTAAGGCTGCTTGATAATCTTCTAATTCTAAATACGACCTACCTCTTTTAAAATAAGAATCTGATTTAATAACATCTCCTTGAATTGCTCTTTCGAAGTAAGATACTGAGCCCACCCAGTCTTCTATTGCATAATATGATTCTGCTTTTATGTAAAATACTTGAGGGTTTCCTTCATCTAAATCTTCCAAAGCATCCACATCATCAATTACACCTTGATAGTTTTCCTTTTCATATCTTGCTACTGCCCTATTTTCATAAGCTCTGGCATAATCTGAATCTAAGGATAGCGCTTGATCATAATCTTTTATCGCTTCATCAATGTTCCCTTGGAGCTGTTTAGCCTTACCTCTATTATTAAAATAAACCGCCTCATTTATTCCACCAGAAATTGCAGTATTATAATCGCTAATAGCTCCCGACAAATCATCCAATCTAAATTTAGTATTCCCTCTTAACGCATAAGCTTCATACAATTCTTTGTTGGCTGCAATTGCAATGTCAAAATCCTGAAGTGCATTCTGCCAATTGTTTAATGCATAATTGGATTTCGCTCTAAACAAATAAAGTTGATCCGCTTTGCTGCCAAATTCTTCGGCTTTATCGAAATCAGATAAAGCAATTTCATATTGCTCATTTCTAAAATTAATTACCCCTCTGTGATAATAGGTTTCAGGGTGCTTATCACCAAATGTAACTGCTTGATTCAAATCACTTAAGGCCGGATCAAGTTCTTCCTGTTGGAAATAGGCGTTACCTCTACCATAATATAAATCTGATGATTGATTCCCCATTTGAAATGCTTGATCCATCATATTAATGGTTTCACCATAATTCTCAAGATTATAATAACTCAATCCCATGCGCACATAAGTGTTATTGTCAACCTGACCCAATTCAACAGCCTTATTAAAATCAGTTAATGCACTCTCCCATGACTCTAAAAAGAAATGAGCATTTGCTCTATTTAATACACCTTGCGGATAATTAGGATCTATGGTAAGCGATTGGTTATAATCCTGTAAAGCTGCTTCGTAATTTCCAAGCTTTGCTTTTGCTTTACCTCTGTTGTTATAAATGATTTCATCTTTTTGCCCTAAAGCAATAGCTTGATCATATGATTTAATTGCATCCTTAAACCTATCTTGACGGAATAAGGTATTAGCATAATTAAAATGAGTTGTTGGATTCTGAGACCCAAAACCTATCACTCTTTGAAGGAATTTACTTGCTTCCTCATATTGTTTTCCTTCGTATAAAGCATTACCCAAGTTTTCAACTACTTCTTTGTCTGTAACACCTTTGTCAATTGCTTTAGATAACTGTGTTGCTGCTTCTCGGAAATTTTCAATTGCAAAAAATGCATTCCCTATGTTGGCATATAATTCAGCTTCATCAATTCCACCTTCAATTGCTTTTTGATAATCGCTTATGGCTGGTCTATAATCTTCTTTGTTATATAAGATATTTCCTTTGAAATAATGTAATTGTGCATTTTTAACACCACCCGAAATAGCTGCCTCCATGTTTTCAAGCGCTTTATCAAACTGCTGTGTTTGATAATAGGCTAAACCTAGCATTTCAGCTACTTGAGGACTTTTATTTTCAATTTTCTCAAGATCACTGATGGAACCACTATAATTCTTTTGCTGATAATAAGCAGTACCTCTATTGAGTAAGGCTTGTTCATAATCTGGCTTTTCTGTTAAAGCCAAATCATAATCTTTAACGGCTTCAGCTACCTTATCCTGTAAAAATTTAGCTTTCCCCCTATTGTTAAATACAATAGGATCTTTGGCTCCTAAATTCACAGCTTTTGTATAGGCCTCTTCAGCTCTAATTAAGTTTTGATTTCTAAAATATAAATTGCCTAAATTAAAATAAACATCAATAGATTTACTTCCCATATCGGAGGCTTTGGACAAGTCCATAATAGCCATATCTGCTGATTTCATTTCATTGTAGGCCAAGCCTCTTTTCTCATATAAGTTTATGCTTGTTTCACCTTGCTCTTCTGCTTTTGTTAAAGCTTCAGCAGCACTTCTAAAATTTCCAGCTTCAAATTGAGACTGACCTAAAGCATAGTATACTTGCTGTGTATTTTTCCCGCCTTGAATAGCAGAATTCAAAGCTCGCACTGCCTCTTCATAATTTTTCGTTTCGAAATAAGACAAGCCTATTATTTCATAATTATCTGCAGATCTATCCCCTCTCTGAAAAGCTTGCTTAACCGTTTCAATGGATTGCTCATACTCCTTTTTATTGAATTGAGCTTTTGCTAAAGCAGAAAATAAATCTGCTTCATTATAGGAGGCTTCTTTTGCTTTATTTAATGCAGCTATAGCTTTATCCCAATTTTGATTGGCATTTGCCATAAAGCCTTGATAGAGGAATAGCTTAGCCCCCGATGAACCTGATGCGATTGCTCTTTCAATGTTAATTTTAGCTTCTTGAGTATTCCCTGCTTCATATAATAAAATAGCATATTCTTCAAAAACTTCTGGTGACTTTGCTCCAGCTGCAATGGCTTTTTTGAAATACGAAATGGCTCCTTCATTTTGATTTAATTCAATTTTAGCTTTTGCTGCATTTTTGAAAAGAGTAGTATCGTTTACACCAAATGAAATAGCCCTTTCTAAATTTTGAATTGATTCTTGATATGCTCCTCTTTCATATTGAGCTGTACCTAGCAATTGAAAAATCTCTCCATCATTCGCACCTCTTTCTACAGCAGCTTTAAAATCAGCTATTGCTCTATCACTTTGGGAATCCTTTAAATAGGCAATCCCTCTGTTTTTGTAAGTTTTAACCTCATTATTGCCTCCACTAATTGCTTTACCGTAATTAATGATCGCTTCACTGTATTTCTCAGTATTAAATTGAGCTTCTGCTAATTGAAGAAATACTTCTTGATCATTAGTACCTTGCTGAATTGCTTTTTTGTAATCTTCAATTGCTTTTGACCAATCCTCCGTTTTGAAATAAGCGGCTCCTCGGTTTTCTAGTGCAGTTTGATAATTAGCTTTTAATCCTAATGATGTAGTATAATCAGCAATTGCAGCCTCATATTTTTCAGTTAGAAATTTAGCTTTTCCTCTATTATTGAATAAGATCTCAGATTCATATCCCAACTTCTCTGCCTGATCATAAGCATTTATTGCGTTGGCATATTTCTCATTTTTGAAGTACGCATTCCCTAAATAATAGCTCACTTTCGGATCTTTGAATTCTAATTCAACTGCCTTTTCCAAATCAGGAATGGCTTGACTTATTTGATCCAATTCGTAATGAGAAATCCCTTTGTAGGCATGCCATTTAGCTTCATTAACTTTTTCTTTTTGAGCTTGTGCAAAATCATTAATTGCTTCAGTATACTTATTAAGCTCAAAGTATGCGAAAGCCCTAATTGAATAAGCTCTAGGGCTAGATTTTATTTTAAAAGCATTGGTTAGATTTGAAATTGTCTTATTATAATCTTTAGCTTCAAATGCTGAGAAGCCTGCCATCTTCCATGCAAAATCATCTTTCGGATTTTGGTTAGCAAACTTTTCAAATGTATTAATTGAATTAGCCCAATCTTCACTTGCATAAGCATTCAATGCAGATAATAAATGTGCGTTTTCACTAATCCTATTGGTAAAATTTGAAAACCCATTGGTGATTGGGTTGGCCTTTTCTAATCGAGATATATCAATAATTACGGCTCCATTTATGCCATCCGCCTTATTTAAAATAAAGCCTTGAATTTTATCATTTTCTACAACAGCTGCTCCAATAGCATATTTATTCAGATTATCAGGTATTACGGCAAAAACACCATATCCTTCTATTTCAGAAGCACTCGCTACACTAACATTCGATTTTTTCACATCCTGTATAGCATCAGCTCTTAGCATATTAAAACTGGCTCCTTTCTTAATAATTCCTTCCCCAAGATTAGCCTTTTGGAATTTAGTAGTCAGATTATTATCGACTGCAAATTTCACTAAGCCACTAGCTGGATCATGAGCATTTATAGTAGAAATATTATGAACGCTGCTATCCTGAGTAAATACTTTAGCGCTCGTGGCTCCTAAAAAAAGGTTCTGATGTGTGACCCCAGTTCCTTGGCCATCAATAATTATTGCAGTTCCTTTTTGAAGAGGTTGACCAGCACCATTATAGGTTTGAACAAAATATAAACTTTGCTCAGTTTGAGAAAAAGCAATTGCTGAACTAATAAAAAGAATTAGGGTCAGTATATTTCTATATATTTTCACCATGAATTAATGATTTAAAAAGATTGACGAAAATTATTGAATTTTTGGCGCTTATGGAAGAAAATAACCGCTTTAGTTATACATCTTGGTTAAACTAATTCTGTTAATTAAATTGAAATCTAAATTTTATAACTATGAAAAAGACATACCAAATCATTTTTCCCTTATTCATTATCTTAATTCTAGTGGCTTGTGATCCTACAACAAGGAAATCCCCCGAAGAAAACGAAATTAGTACAGAACAAGTAGGTGGACCAAAAGAAGTAATGCAAGGCCCTATAAGCCTTGTGATTCATGGAGGAGCAGGTACTATTAAAAGGGAAAATATGACTGAAGAAAAAGATGCTGAATACAGAGCTAAGTTAGCAGAAGCATTGGAAGCAGGTTATGCTAAACTAGAAGATGGTGCTCCAGCAATGGAAGCGGTTATAGCAGCTATTCAGATTATGGAAGAATCACCACTTTTTAATGCGGGGAAAGGAGCAGTTTTTACAAACGAAGGTAAAAATGAGCTTGACGCGGCCGTTATGGATGGAAAAACAAGGAATGCAGGAGCAGTTGCGGGTGTATCCACTATCAAAAGCCCTATTGAAGCTGCTTTATCTGTTATGAAAGATAGTCCACATGTGATGATGGCTGGAAAGGGAGCTGAAAAATTCGCTGCTGAACAAGGCTTAGAAATCGTTGACCCAGAATATTTCTTCACCCAAAGTAGATATGATGCACTTCAAAGGGTAAAAGCAAGAGAAGAAGAGAAAGGAAGAAGTGCGGCATTATTAGATTTTCCAGATAGTAAATTCGGTACAGTAGGCTGTGTAGCGTTAGATAAAGATGGAAATATTGCGGCTGGAACTTCAACAGGTGGAATGACCAACAAAAGATATGGCAGAATTGGTGATGCACCTATTATTGCAGCAGGTACTTATGCCGATAATCTAACGTGTGGTGTTTCTGCTACGGGCCATGGAGAATATTTCATTCGATCGGTAGTAGCTTATGATATTGCCGCTAAAATGAAATATGCAGGAATGAGTTTAGAAGCTGCTGCTAACAAAGTAGTGTATGATGAGTTAGTTGAGTTTGGTGGTGGCGGTGGAATCATTGCCTTGGATAGAGCAGGAAACATCACCATGCCTTTCAATACATCCGGAATGTACAGAGGCTATATGAATGAAAAAGGCACACCTAAAGTATATATATACGAAGACGAAAAATAGAATATCTCAATACAGTAAAGAGCTATGTTTCATACGCATGGCTTTTTTTATTTTAATCTATCTGATTTAAATACTTTTGTATACACCTTCCCCCCCTTCTAATTTTGTATAGATTATGTAGAGGTCATTCCTCTAATGATTAAACAAAACTGTATTTTTTTAATATATCTCAAATATTATTTGGCTGGGAATTTAATCTATCCTATGTTGAAGTTTTAAGAATACTTTAATTACTTATGTATAAGTAATTAGCTATAATACAATATAAAAGAGATATTTAAGAATCTACACATATTGAATAAGTAAAAGCTAAATAAAACTAATCCCCAGCTTTTCAAAAATTTCAATCTCTGTTAAAATCTTGAAAATGTATTTTTTTAATACACCAAAATCCCTTCGATATAAAATTGATGGAAAGTTGATTCGTCTAAAATATCCCCAAATATGGTATTAATGCTTTATTTAAAGGTAACTTGTAAGATTAATAATTGCATATGACCAAGAACACAGTAAAATTTAACACAACAGACAATCGGGAATTTGTTAGCACTTTAAGATTAAGAGTAAATCAATATTTCAAAGATCAAAAAATTACAAAATACGCGAATAACCGAATGAAAATTAAAACAGCTTTTATGTTATTGCTGTATTTTATTCCGCTAGTACTAATGCTTAGCGGTATTATCAATAGTGTTGGATTAGTAATTGCTATGTTTTTTGTAATGGGATTTGGAATGGCAGGAATAGGCTTATGCGTTATGCATGATGCAAACCATGGCGTTTATTCGAAAAATAATTTAGTAAATAAAGCTTTAGGCTTTACAGCCAACTTTATTGGTGCTTATCATATTAACTGGAAGATACAACACAACGTATTACACCATTCATTCACCAATATTAATGAATACGATGAAGATATTGACAAAAAGGGCATCATAAGATTTTCACCACATCAAGAAAGAAGAAGCTTTTTTAAATTTCAGGCATTTTATGCTCCAATACTATACGGCTTAATGACCTTTTATTGGTTGATAGCTAAAGATTTAGATCAATTAATACGATACAATAAGCGAAATTTATTGAAAGCTCAAGGTTTAAGCTTCTCAAAAGGACTGGCCACAATGCTATTTCATAAAAGCTGGTATATTATGCTTACGTTGGTAGGTCCAATATTAATGACAAGTGTAATTTGGTGGCAAGTAGCCTTAGGCTTTTTATTAATGCAATTTATTAGCGGTTTGATCCTTGCTTTAATTTTTCAACCCGCACATGTTATAAATGAAACTCAGTTCTATGAAGTAGATGAAAAAGGAAGTGTAGAAAATAATTGGGCAATTCATCAATTACATACTACTTCAAATTTCGCTAACTCATCATCATGGTTTTCATGGATTGTTGGTGGCCTTAATCATCAAATTGAGCATCATTTATTCCCAAATATATGCCACATTCATTATAGCAGTATAGCTCCTATAGTTAAGAAAACAGCAAAAGAATTTGGCATACCTTATCATCATCATAAGTCATTCTATGCAGCTTTAAAGAGTCATTTTTCTTTATTAAACCAATTAGGAAATGGGGAATATGATAAAAAATTAGCTTTAGCTACTGTTGCTAGTTAAATAGCCTTTACATCAAAAAAAGCCCTGAAGTTGATGAATTTCAGGGCTTTTCTATTTCAGGACGTCTCAACGTCACAAATTATTTAAAATCTAATTTACATCTCTCTTTGCAATCAATACATAATTTAATGCAACACTGATGACCAACCAAGCTAAGGCAATAATTGCACTACTTACTTTTACATAATCTTGAATTTCCATGAATACATACCGTTGAAATGGGATTTCAATCAAATTATTTACCGCATGAATTGGGAAAAGTGTAATTAACCAATGATCATCAAATTTATAATTTAGAATCCCTACTATGGCTGGTTCCAAAAATATGGCGTAAAAACACAGTCCTATTATAGCAAAACCTGCTTTTTTCAATAAAATAGATATGAGCATAGCCAGATTAAGGAATGTAACCAGCTCTAGAAAATGAGCTAATAAAAACTCCATATCGTTTATATACATACTGAAAACGAAATTAGTCCCGTAAAACAGTCCCATTAAAGTACCTGCAAGCCAAATCACCAACATATTAAACAAACTAAATCCAAAGATTAAAGTCTGTTTGGCAATTAAGAACTGAGAGGGCGACATTCCATCAATAATGTTCTGTCGGATCGTCCTATAACTATATTCATTAGTTACTGAAATGATCACTATGAAAGCTAAAAAGAACTTTAAGTAGGATGCCAAATAAGTGAGATTTTGCCATACATCCGGAAAATCATAAAAAGGAATAATATTTGGGCTAATCCCTTGAAATTCAACACCTGAATTGGTCATCCAGGAAAGTAAAATTTTAACGCTACTCATGATCAGCAATAGCAATAAAAAATACAGAGAAGCTAACCTTATGAAGGTTTTATAATTTTTCAGCTTTAGCCATTCGATTTGTAAATATTTCAATATCATTCGTTTCCGGATAAAAGTTGTAAAAATTGTTTCTCTAATGACTTATTGATATATGAAAGATGAGTTAAGATGATTCCATTTTTAATTAAATATTGATGGAATTCATGAATAGGGGTGTCATTAGACAATTGCACCTCTAACCTACCTAAATTATTAAGTTTCATATCAACAAAAGCAGGGAATTTACTGGCTACTGATTTCAGATTATCTAAATCTTGTGCCATTAGTTCAATCCCTTCATTTCCCATTAGGCTTTCGGCAACAGTTCCTTGGAATATCTTCTCACCTTGCTTTAATACAGCAAAATGAGTGCATACTTTTTGCACTTCATCTAGCAAATGACTCGCCAAAATAATGGTCTTACCTTTTTCAGCAATATTGATAATCAGCTCTCTGATTTCAGCTATACCTTGAGGATCTAAACCGTTAGTAGGTTCATCAAGTATTAACACTTCAGGGTCCGACAGCAAAGCAGAAGCAATGGCTAAACGCTGTTTCATACCCAAAGAATAACTTTTAAATGGCGAATCCGCTCTATTCCCTAAACCCACTTGGGTTAATACTTCTAAAATTCTTTTTTCTGGAACCTCCTTAATTTTACAAACAATCTTCAGATTTTGAATCCCTGATAAATAAGGATAGAAAGTAGGGCTTTCTAAAATAGCACCCAAATTTCTTCTTTGAGCTGCTGTGGGTTCCTTACCAAACCATTTATAAATACCAGAATCCTTTTGAACAACCCCTAATAAAATTCCTAAAGTAGTACTTTTACCACTTCCATTTGGCCCTAACAAGCCAAAGACTGTTCCTTTTTCAACTTTTAATTCAAGATTATTAACAGCCTGAATTTTGCCATAGCGTTTATTCAGTCCTGAAATCTCTAGTATATTTTCAGCCATAAATTTTATTCTTCGGTTGTCGTATTTTTTTCTACCTCTTCATCAATTTCATCCTTGTAAGCCTCTCTTATTTTGCGCGCTTTCTCTCTCTGCTTTTCTCTTTTATCCTTATCTTGGATGAAATCTCCGATAGGGCCAAAATTTAAATCTGACTTCATGAGTTGAGGAAGTTTAGATATATCAAAGGCACCTTCTAAAAAGCCTACAAAAATACCTTCTTTCGTTTCTGCAGTCGCAAACAAAATATCATCTCTGCCCTCAGGAGTTTTAACCTCTATATCTGATCCTTCAATTCTGGCGGTAAAAATAGATTCCCAACCCGTAAAGTCCTGATTGCTTTTCCATTCCTGAAATTTCATTTCATTTGAATCTGATTTCAATTGTATCTGAAGAATATGAAGCTTTTTGATTCCTTTTGTCGCCTCTGCAAATTCAGGATTATTATTAGCATTAATCATCTTTATATTGCTAGGATAAAGATTGATGTTTAAAGTATGAATACCTTCTTCTTGAAGGCTTTTTAATGGGTCTTCTATTTTCTTCTCGCAAGAAAATAAAACTAATGTTGTTAGTAGAGATAAGATTAGTAGTCGCATAGTTATTTTTAATTTAAATAGAAATAGCAAGATAGGCTAAGCCCATCTTGCTAAAGAAGATTTTACCTTAAATTATTTATTATTCTCATCCATTTCTTCAAGCTTTTCTAAATTTTCCATTCCTGAAATATTTAAACCATTAGCCATTTTCGACATTTGTTTCAAATCGATATCTCCAAATATACTAGCGGCTACGAAACTACTGTCACTACCCACTAACATTACTAACTCACTTACCATACCTCCTTTTTCTTGAATTAGAAATCGAATATCAGAATCACCGTCTCTCACGGTCATCAATTCGTCATAACCTCTGGCAAAGGCTTTATTTGCTTCAGAAAATAAAGATGCTCCATCACTTGTTTTACTGTTAGCAATCAACTTAATACCTTTTAAACCACTTACTGCCTTCTTCATGGCTTCACCATCTTCTCCTTCTACTTCAAAATTTGAGAATAATTCAATCATTCGCTGGTTCACTGAAACTATAGTAAATGATTCGTTCGAAGCATATTTATCATAAAATTTCATGAACTCCGAGTTCTGTGCTTGTGCTGCCAAACTTACTAAAGCTAAAACAACTATTAATCCTATCTTTTTCATTTTTATTCTATTTTTATTTGTATTCACTTATAATTATTAATCACTAAGGTTTTAGATATTTTAAGTACAGTATTCGAATTTATGTCTAGACTCCAGTACTCAAATCTTTTTTAACTATCTCCTTTTTCTTTATTCTGTTTTCTTTCTGGTTGAAATGTATTTTTCACTTTCTCCTGTGCTGTATTGATCATTTCCAACGAGCTTAAATGTTTTCTACTATGATTCATCATAGAAGCCATCAGTTCTAAAGTAGCTTTAGCCTCTAAATATGCTTTTTCTTCTTGCTGAGCTAGTTCCCTTCTTTCTTGTTGCATCGGCATCCACCAAGCAAAGAAACCAAGGGCAAAGGCAACTAATACAGAAGCTGCTATTTTCATCCAATTCCACTGGTCTTTTGATTTTGACTTTTTATGAATTTTATTCATCACTTGATCATCAAAATCATCACCCAGCGTTAGGTTTTGTTTCAGTTCTTCCTGGCTTTCAAACCATTCCGCCATCTGTAACAACTCTCCCTCTAATTTATTTTTATTGGCTTTCAGTTCACTTTTGAACTGCATTTCTTCTACTTGGCTAAGCTCTCCTAACCAGTATTTTTCAAGCCAAATTTCTAAAGTTTTTAATGCCATGATCATTTATTTTTTGCATGCTAGCTTTCAAATATTTTCTTGAGCGATATAAATCAGTTTTTACTTGTGACTCTGAAATTTCTAAAGTCTCAGCAATTTCCTGATAACTATTACCCTCTACTTCTCTTAATATGAAGACTGTTTTTTGCTTCTCGCTAAGTTGCTCTAAAACGTCTTGCAATATTTTCCATTGGTCTTGCCAAACAGAAATTGTGCCTGGATCTTGACCAAAAGTCTTTTCTAACTTGAGTGAATCTTGATGCTTTTGAACTGTCTTTTGCTTTCTAAGTCTATCAAGGCAAATATTTTTTACAATTTGCATCCCCCAAGCTTCAGGGTTTTCCACCCTATCCCAATCCGATCTTTTATCCCAAATCTTAATTAAAGCCTCTTGAACTGCATCTTTAGCCTCTTCTTCATCTTTCATGTAAAAGAAGCTGAAGCGATAAAGCTTATTCTTTTGACTCAGGTAAATATTTTTAAAATAGTTCTCTTCGTTCATTTCATGTGTTTAAAAATGTTATTCATCGGCCACATGGAACTTGACAAAATAAAAGAGTGAAATTCTTAATTCTTTTTAAACTCTCGTTTTGTTTCGTTTCATAAAGTAGATGCACAAGTGAATTAAAAGTTACAGCAAGTTGAAGTAATTTTTTAAATCTTATCCTATAACGATATAATTTATTGATTTTCAGTTAATTAATTTTATTAAAAATATTAAAATTAATTTAGATAGTGTCAGGAATAGTAGAATCCGCTATATTCAGATTTATTTATCTGTATTATGAGATCGATTTTTTGTCTATTAGCGATTAGCCTATTTACTAATTTTATGATATATTCTCAGGAAAGAGAAAATCATCTAATCTTCTGGGAGAAATTAGAAGCACATTGTGGAAAAGCATATGCCGGAGAAGTAGTAACCGCTCCAGTTCCTGAAGATTTTCAAAAGAAAGATCTAATCATTCATTTTAAGTCATGTGGGGAAGGTCAAATAAGAGTCCCCTTTGTAGTAGGTGAAAACAGGTCAAGAACCTGGGTTTTTACATTAAGCGATCACAATATTGAATTAAAACACGATCACAGAAATAAAGATGGAAGTCCTGCGGAAATAACTATGTACGGAGGTACCAGCCCTAATACAGGTTTTGAACAAATGCAGTATTTCCCAGCAGATCAACAAACAGTAGATATGATTCCATATGCTGCTGGCAATGTATGGTGGGTTAGTATTTCAGATTCAGTATTCACTTACAACCTTAGAAGAGTCAGCAGTGATGACCCAATCCGATTAGAATTTGATTTAACTCAAGAAGTAGAAGCACCTGTATCACCCTGGGGTTGGGAATAATCCGAAATTGTCAGCTGGCTTACAAAGAATAGTCCTTCTTACTGTAACCTAAACTTCAATTAGGGAGTGTACTAGTTTTATCAATAAATAAAAGATAAAACTTAATATGGATTATAATCAAGCACTCTTAAAACCTTTCAAATTAGGAGACTTAGAATTAAAGAATAGAGTTGTAATGGCTCCAATGACCAGAAGCAGAGCAGATAACGAGCAAAAAGCTGCGAATGCTGAATTACAGGGACTGTATTACAAACAACGTGCTTCTGCAGGATTAATCATTACAGAGGGCTCTCAGATATCAGAAAAAGCGGTTGGATATATTAACACACCAGGAATTCATACTAAAGCTCAAACTGAGGGATGGAAAGAAGTTACCAAAATGGTGCATGATGAAGGAGGTAAAATATTTCTTCAATTATGGCACGTAGGTAGAATGTCTCATCCAGATTTTCATAATGGTGATCTCCCACATGCACCCTCTGCGATAAATCCAAATTCAAAATCTTATACTCCAGAAGGATTTAAAGAAACTGAAACTCCGAAGGAAATGACATTGGAGGATATCAAACAAACCATTCAGGATTTTAAAAATGCTGCAGCAAATGCTTGGGAAGCTGGATTTGATGGTGTTGAAATACATTCTTCTAACGGATACCTGTTACATCAATTCTTTAGTTCTACTTCTAATAAAAGAACTGATGAATATGGCGGTTCAAAAGAAAATAGATCAAAAATCCTATTCGAAATTATAGATGCAATTAAAGAAGTAATGCCTGAAAACAGAATTGGCTTGAGGTTAAATCCTTCTTTACATGGCATTTTTGGAATGGAATTAAATGAAGAAACAATTCCAACCTTTGATTATATAATAGAAAAATTAAATGATTACGATTTAGCTTATTTACATTTATCAGAACCATTTAATGATGTTTCTGAGGTTGAACATGCTGTTACTGATATAGCAAAAAGATATAGGCCGATTTACAAAGGGAACCTGATGATCAATGCTCATTTTGATAGAGAATCAGGCAATAAAGTAATTGAAGAAGGTGATGCTGATATGGTAGCATTTGGCAAACCTTATATTTCAAATCCTGATTTAGTGGAGCGATTTGCTGCGAAAGCTGAGTTAGCAGAATATGATACTGACACCTTCTACACCCCTGGTCATAAAGGCTATACGGACTATCCTAAAATGGAAGAAATAGAAGCATAATGAATGAAAAAAACCACTCCAAAATGGAGTGGTTTTTAGTAATCGAATCAAAAAGTCCCGACTCAAGCGAATAACCATAAATAAAAATCACTTGAAGTCGGGTATTAAATAGAACCACTATTTAACTATGAAAAAGTAATTAATTCCAACCACCACCAAGCGCTTGATAAATATTAACTTTAGCATTCATTTGTTCTCTTTTAGTTTCTACCAATTCAAACTTAGACTCCAAGGCATCTCTTTGAGTTAATAGTACCTCCATATAATCTGCCCTAGCAGATTTGAATAGATTATTCGCTATCTCAATGGATTCATTAAGTGCCTGTACTTCTTGCTGTTTTAATTCATAGCTTTTATTCAAGTTATCAACTTTGGAAAGCTGATTTTTCACTTCCATGAAAGCATTCAATACCGTTCTATCATATTCATAAACTGCTTGAATTTGCTTAGCATTGGCTGTATAATAATTCGCTTTAATTGCCCTTCTATTAATTAAGGGAGAAACTAAGTCTCCTGCCAAATTAAATAGCATCGACTCTGGAGTTTGAATTAAATAAGTAGGATTAAAAGCTTGCAATCCTATACCGGCAGTAATATCGAGAGTAGGATAAAAATTAGCTTTAGCTACTTTAATATTTAGCTTTCTAGCTGCTAATTCCAATTCTGCTCTTCTTATATCCGGTCTGTTTTCCAATAGTTGAGACGGAATACCTGCCTGAATACTGTCCGATAATATTTCTATAATATCTTGAGTACTTCTTTCAATAGGCTGCGGATATCTACCAAGCAGATAATTGATTTTATTTTCAGTCTCAATTATTTGCTGCTTAATTCCATACTGCAAAGAGCGCGTATTTAATACTTCAGCTTGAAATTTACGAACTGCTAATTCAGTAACCCTCGATGCTTGTTTCTGAAGTTTTACAATCTTTAAAGCATTTGATTGAATCTGGATATTCTGATTTAGAATTTGCAATTGATTATCTAAAGCCAGTAACTCATAATAGGAATTCGCAATTTCTGCTACCAATTGAGTGATTAAGAAATTCTTACCTTCTTGAGTTGCTAAATACTCCTTTACTGCAGATTCTTTAGCATTTCGCAATTTACGCCAAATATCAACTTCCCATGATGCAATAGCACCTAATTGAAAATCTGGAACAGGTTCCGGCATTTCTCTACCGGGTTCAATATCGGTAGTAGCCTCACTGGCTCCTTCTGGAGTATAGCGCGCTTTTTTTTCAACACCACTTCCTGCTTTAAGATCTAGGTAAGGAAGATACTCTCCCTTCCTAGCTCCTATTTCAAATTTTGCAATGGCGATTTCCTGAAACATAATATTCAATTCCTGATTTCTATTTAGCGCAGTATCAATTAAGGCCAGCAAATGTGGGTCAGAAAAGTATTCTTTCCAGTTCAGCTGAGCCATATTAGTACTGTCTTGCTTTGCACTAAATTTTTTAGGAATTGAATTATTAACCGATTTTTCTATTAATGATGGGGTTTTACAGCTTGTCATAAAAAAGACTGTAAAAACAACCCCCAATCCTATATATAATAATCTTTTATTCCTCATTTTTTATCTTGATGTTCTGTTAAAGGATATTCTTCTTCATATTTGATGAGGTGTTTACCATCTGCTAGTTTCGCAAAAATGTAGTATAAGCCAGGTACTATAATTACACCGAATACAGTACCAAATAGCATTCCTCCTAAGGCTGATGCCCCAATCGTTCTGTTACCTATTGCTCCTGCACCAGAAGCTAACACCAATGGAATTAGACCTGCAATAAAAGCGAATGATGTCATTAAGATTGGCCTAAACCTCACTTTGGCACCTTCAATTGCTGCATTGAATATACTGGCTCCTGCTTGTCTTTTCTGAACAGCAAACTCAACTATCAATACAGCATTTTTACCTAATAGACCAACCAACATTATCAAACCAATTTGAGCATAAATATCATTGTCCAATCCTAACATTTTAAGCAATAGGAATGAACCAAATACACCCACCGGTAGTGAAAAGATAACAGTTAAAGGAATTATGAAACTTTCATATTGTGCTGCTAATACTAGGTAGACGAATATGAGTACGATTACGAAAATGTATAATGACTCATTTCCTCTTTGAGCCTCATCATAAGAAAGGCCTTCCCAGGCTATATCATAACCTTTTGGCAGTGTTGTACTGGCTACTTCTTTTATAGCCTCAATTGCATCTGCAGTAGTATAACCCTTTGCAGGCAAACCTCTGATTGCTGCAGAATTATACATATTATATCGAGTCACCTCATTGGGCCCTTGTTTTTTCTTAAGCGTCATAAAGGCCGAATAAGGAACCATCTCGCCCTCTTCATTTTTAACATATAAGTTTAGTACGTCCTTAGGCAATCTTCTAAACTTCGGATCAGATTGTACATACACTTTAAAGAATCGTCCAAATCGGATGAACCCTTGTTCGTAGGTACTACCAATCAATATGTTCAGATTTTCCATTGCTTTTCCAATAGAAACCCCCTTCTGCATGGCTCTTTCATTGTCAATCACCAATTCATATTGAGGATAGTTGGCTGCAAAGAATGTGAATAGACCTGAAAGCTCTTTTCGTTCTCTTAGGTTATCCATGAATTGATTATTTATCTTTTCAAATTCCTGATAGTCAGTATTCGTTGTTTGATCTAATAATCGCATGGAGAAACCACCAGAGGAACCGAAACCTGGAATTGCAGGTGGCTCAAAGAACTCAACTATGGCTCCTAAATTCTTTGATTTTTCCTCGAGTTCTTCCATAATTTCTTTTACAGAATGCTCACGTTCAGACCAGTTTTTTAAGTTAATCAAACAAGTACCAGCATTTGAACCTCTACCTTCTGTCATGATTTCATATCCAGCTAAAGAAGATACGGTTTCTACTCCTTCAATTTCTTCACAAATTTCCTGAAGACGTTGCGAAACTTCATTGGTTCTTTCAAGCGTTGAGCCTGGAGGAGTTTGAATGATCGCATAAATAGTACCTTGATCTTCACTTGGAATAAAGCCTGTTGGTAAAATTTCATTTTCTAAAAAGATACCAGCACCAAAGGCTAATAAAATACCAAAGGTCAATACTCTCCTATTTACTATTCGCTTCAATAGCCCTGTATATGATCCCGTTAATTTATCAAACCCTCTATTGAAACTATCTAAGCCTTTGGTAAGGAAGTTTTTCTTTTGCTCTTTACCATGATTATTTTTTAACAACATTGCACAAAGTACTGGTGTAAGCGTTAAGGCTATAATTGCTGAAATCACAATCGCACTGGCCATTGTAATAGAGAACTATCTGTAGAAAGTACCTACAGGACCGCCCATAAAAGATATTGGTAAGAACACCGATACCATAACCGCTGTAATAGCGATAATTGCACCACTTATCTCTCCTAAAACCTTTTGCACTGCCTTATAAGGTGTGATCTTAGGGTTTTCTGCAAATTTAGCATGAACAGCCTCCACTACTACTATGGCATCATCTACCACAATACCAATGGCGAGAACTAGAGCGAAAAGCGTAACTAAGTTGATGGAGAGTCCAAAAAATTGTATGACAAAAAATGCTCCTATCAGAGATACTGGTACCGCTAAAATTGGGATCAAAGTAGAACGCCAATCGCCTAGAAATATAAACACTACAAGAGCAACCAAAATGAAGGCATCTCTTAAAGTATGTGTTACCTGTTCAATTGAAGCATCTAAAAATTTAGATACATCATAACTGATTTTATAATCAACACCAGGAGGAAAATCTGCTTTCATTTCCTTCAAGGTTTCTTTTACTTCAGCAATTACCTCACTGGCATTACTACCGTAGTTTTGCTTTAGTACGATCGCAGCAGAAGGCTTACCATCTAGATTAGAATAGATATCAAAAAACTCACTTCCTAATTCTACTTTGGCTATATCTCTTAAATGAATACTCTCCCCTTCAGCATTGGCTCGAATGATAACATCTTCATATTCCTCCGGTTGATTTCGCCTACCCTTATAAGTTAAAACATATTCTAAGGATTGTGCTTCAATTCCGGAACTTCTACCAATTCTACCAGGTCTACCCACAATACTTTGTTCTTCCAAGGCTTTCATTACCTCTTCAGTAGAAATATCATATGCTCTCATACGATCAGGATTCAGCCAAATTCTCATAGCATACTTCCTACTTCCTAGTATTTGAGCTCGGGCTACCCCTTTAATCCTTTGGATTTCGGGGATCATTTTCACATTAGCATAATTATATAGGAATTTTTCATCCATATTTTTGTCTTTCCCATATAAGTTGACATACATCAACATACTTGGCTGTATAGGGGTGATCACAACTCCCTCTCGTTGAACGAGTTCCGGAAGGAGTGGCATCACCTGGTCAACCCGGGTCTTGACTCGAATTACAGCTTGATTGGGATCTGTTCCAGGTTCAAAAATAACCCTTAATGTGGCCTCACCAGCACTGGTGGCATCTGTTGCGATATAACGCATGCCTTGCACACCATTAATTGAGTTTTCCAATGTAACTAGTGTAGATTTCACTAATACGTCAGCACTAGCACCTGGATAAGCAATAAAAATATTAACTGTAGTAGGTGCAATCTTTGGGAATTGAGAAATAGGCAATTGCCTAATCGCTAGCATTCCCACGAATACGATTATAACCGATATCACAATAGCCAATACCGGTCTATGTATAAACCTTTTAAACATTAATTCTTAAGTTTTAGGATTATAAATTACTCTGCGTAAAGCGCTAATTGTGCAATTGCTTTAGAAGGCTCTTCGAAATCGTAATGGATTTCATCATTATCTCTTACTAGCCTTAACCCTTCTAGCAAGATTTTGTCGCCTTCATTCAAGCCATCTGTTACAGCGAAAAGATGTGGTATCTCTTCACCTATCTTTATTTCACGTTGGTGAACACGGTTTTCCTCATCAATAACGAAAACATACTTCTTTTCTAAGTTTTCGAATGTTGCTTTTTGCGGAACTAATAATGCATCCGTTAGAGGAATATTCATTAATATATTTCCTGTTTCACCATGCCTTAATAATCCTTTTGGATTTGGAAAAGTAGCTCTGAACGGAATATTACCCGTTTCGTGATTAAAATCAGCCTCAATAGTTTCAACTATTCCGGTTTGATCAAAAACTTTATTGTTAGCCATGAGCAAATTCACACTTATTGTGCTGTCTCTTTCAACATTGCTCATATAGTCAAGATATTCTGCTTCAGGTACATTATAATACACCCACATTTTAGTATTGTCGGATAAATGTGTAAGCAGTTCTCCTTCTTCAATTAAACTACCCTGACGAACATGGAAACGGTCAATAATCCCATCAAATGGAGCCCGGATTTCAGTGAAGTCGAGATGTACTTTTGCCAAGGCTAACTCTGCCTTAGCTTTTTCATACTTTGCTTTGGCCATTGCTAATTCAGTAGGTGATACAATATCACTATCGGCCAAATTCTTGGTGTTTAAAAATTCAATCTCTGCAAAATTCACTTCTGCTTCAGCTTTTTGAAGCTCAGCCTGATAAAGCCTAGGCATGATTTTGAATAATAATTGGCCTTTTTTTACAAATTGACCTTCATCTACATATATTTTTTCTAAATACCCTCTTTCCTGAGCTCTTAATTCAATATGTTGAATGGAATGAATTTGACTTACATATTCTTTTGTAAATGATGTATCCATTCTAACCGGAGAAGTAACTCGAAATGTTCTTTCAGCTTCTTCTTCATGATGTTTATTTGATTCACAACTAGTAAAAACTACCAAACTAGTGAAAGTGAATAGCATGAGTAATTGCCTCATAATATGATAACTAATTTTAATTTTTTAAATGAAATTGGTTTGAGCGATCGATAAGATGCGCTTAAAGTGCATAGATTAGATGCGTAACATCTATTAAATTGCGATTTGTGGTTTTAAAAAATTAAACTAGGTAGTCTTTCCAGCAATGGAATAGTATGTAAAGGGGAATTTTATAACTCTTTGCAACTACAGTATTAAAAGTAGTATCAAAAGAATTTAAGAATGGATCTGCTAAACCTTCTAACTGAGTATTAGAAAATTCACTATCATAATCATTATCTGAATTTTCTTCATTCTCTTCTTCTCCATTTTCTTGTGAAGATGTATCGTCTTGAGGTAAATCTGATATGGGAGAATGATCCTTGGAATCTTGATTTGAAAAGAAAGTAGAAAATTCTTTTGTTGGCGTATCAAAAATAGAAATTTCAGAATCATCATTAACAACTGCTGCATTGGCAGATACAATAATTCCAATTGACAATAAAATGTGCCAAAAGAATTTTTGGAATATGTTGCTAGTTGATTTCTGCATTTACTTTTTTGAATTATCCGCAAATATAGATTTTAATCGTTGAAATAAAGAAAAAGTTTTTGAAATCTATATTTTAATGATTTTACATATGTTATAAATAGCTCATTAAAATAATATTATAAAACTATATGGATTACATGAAGCACATTAAAAATCAAATAAAACGGGAATTATTGTGGACGAACCCTTAAGTTTAAAAGCTAAATCTGTCTCTATATCATTCACTTACAAAAGTAATATTTATTATAAAAAACTTTATTTTAAGATAAACGTGTCAAAGAATTGAGTAATACAGCTTGCAATTTTATGTAAAGTTGTACATTTGTAGCCCTTTAAAAGGAAGGAGCAAAAATTGACTTATGGGGTTGACCGGTATTGACGGTAAGTGTGAATTATGTATTAGCATGCAGGGTGGAGAATGTACATCCTTAAGTAATTCATTCCAACTATAATTGGCGAATCTAATTACGCCATGGCTGCATAATCTTAAATTTTATTTAAGATAAAGCTTTAAGGGTTGAGTCCCCAAAGGGATTCCCCGGCCACATTCCTCGTTCCTTCGTTTTTCCGGGAGCGATCAAGGAGTGTCGACTAGGAGAAACTAGCGTGGCGATGCTATTAAGCCATTGCGAAACTAAAATAGCTAAGGCCTGCCACAGGACTGTTACTTTCCATAACAGGCTCGAAAACCCAATTAGTAACTAAGCATGTAGAAAATGCATCGTTTCCTTATCCGGACGAGGGTTCGAATCCCTCCAACTCCACAATAAAAGCCTATTGATTGATTTCGATAGGCTTTTTTCGTTTATTGGGGACTACATTGCGGGCTACAATAATTGTTTCACTTTGAAAGTGATTTCTCTAGGCAGAATTAACCTACTGTAATTCAACCGATTTAATAATTATTTAATATTTTTCTCCATTCACTGTTTACATTTCCAATCATTCTTCCTACCTTTGCATCGGCAAATCGGCACGACCAGCTCCTGCTGAATTCCCCCAGGACCGGAAGGTAGCAAGGGTAGGCGGTCGTAGCGGTGCGATGTTGGTTTGCCATTTTTCTTTCCCCTCCCTCTTCTATAATAAATCAACTTACGATTGTAAACTCTTAATAAGACTAAGGTCAGACTTAAATCTGTCAGGTTTTGTTTTGGCTTTTTATGATAGTTAATGTCATTTTGTAGTATAGTTATTTCTAGTAACCTGACAGGTTTGAGATAAGTTTTTTTCAATTAATCTCTTACCTTTGCATCAGATTAATTGAATTCAAAATAACCTTTCTACAAATGAAATTTTTTATCGATACTGCTAATTTAGACGAAATCAGAGAAGCCTATGATATGGGGGTTCTTGATGGCGTTACAACCAATCCTAGCCTAATGGCCAAAGAAGGCATTACGGGTGAGGAAAACATTAAAGCACATTACAAAGCCATCTGTGATATAGTGGATAATAATGTGAGTGCTGAAGTAATCTCAACTGATTACGAAGGCATGTTAAAAGAAGGAAGAGAACTCGCTAAAATCGATGATAAAATCGTGGTGAAAGTGCCCATGATCAAAGAGGGTGTAAAAGCAATCAAGCAATTCTCAGCCGAAGGCATCAGAACCAATTGCACTTTGGTTTTTTCTTCTGGTCAGGCTTTATTAGCCGCTAAAGCAGGCGCTTCTTATGTATCTCCATTTATTGGCAGATTAGATGATATCTCAACGGACGGCTTGACTTTAATTGAAGACATCATCCGCATTTATGATAATTATGGGTATGAAACTGAAGTTTTAGCAGCTTCTGTTCGTCATACTATGCACTTAATTGAATGTGCAAATATGGGAGCTGATGTAGTAACATGTCCATTGAAAGTAATCACAGGATTATTGAAACATCCATTGACTGATTCTGGTTTAGCTCAATTCTTAGCAGATCATAAAAAAGGAAATAAATAAAAGAAGAAATATGAAAGATGAAATTTGAAAATATCCTTTCTTATTTCATCTTTCAACTTTCATATTTATAAATATGTATATAATAAAAGTAAAAGGTAAAGCTAAAATCCCTGATTACATTCAGTTAAGGGACGATAACTTCGTTCTCATTGCCTACTTCAGAGCCGACAGACCCTTAAAGAATTTAGATAAATATGGATTGGAAGGTAAAGAAGAAGCCTTGACAAAAGTTATAAATGAGTTACCTTTCGGAAAAATTCAAGCTCTAGATATATAATATGTCTTTCTCTAACGAACCTGTAATCCGCATTGAAAACGCTACTATCTTTCAAGAAGATAGAGCCATTCTAAGTGACATCACTCTTAAAATTGAAAAGGGGGAATTCGTTTACCTTATTGGGAGAACAGGAAGTGGAAAAAGTTCATTTATGAAAACCCTTTATGCTGACTTAGATTTAAGACTTGGTCAAATGGAGGTTGCAGGATTTAAAATTAATGGCATTAGCTCCAAACAAATAGCGCAGCTTAGAAGGAAAATTAGCGTTATCTTCCAGGACTTTCAATTACTAGCCGATAGAACTGTAGCTGAAAATCTTTATTTTGTAATGAAAGCTACTGGCTGGAAGGATAAGTCGAAAATGAAAAATCGAATGGCTGAAGTTTTAATGCAGGTTGGATTAGGTTCTGTAGATAATAAAATGCCTCATCAACTTTCAGGTGGAGAACAACAAAGAGTGGTTATTGCACGAGCTTTAATTAATGAACCTGTGCTACTAATTGCTGATGAACCAACTGGTAACTTAGATCCAGAAGTTTCAGAAGGTATTTTTAAATTGTTTACCGATATCAATAAAAGTGGTACTGCAATTTTAATGGGTACGCACGATCACAGCTTTCTAGATACTCATCCTGCAAGAGTATTAAAATGCCAAAATGGTAAGTTGTTAGATTCTAAAAAAGAAGATTTTGATTTTAAAAGTAATTATTAATCAATTCTGATAACTTTTAATTGCATTTCTTATTATTAAGAATATGCAAACATCTAATCAAAGACCTGAAATTTCCTCCATACAAAATGGGGCTGAGAGCAATCCAATTGAAGCCTTTCAAAATCAATGTTTAAGACCCATCATTAAGCAGATACATCATCAAATCTTATTTCATTTCTCGATTTGTATTTCGTTAAAACATAAAGGGAAATACTTTGAAACTCCTGAAGACCAAAAAGCAAATTATATTCTTAAAGTCTTAAATACTGATCAAAATTATAAGTTAGAGTTGAAAGGCATGATATTAGGACATTTTACAGAGCAAGAATTCCAGATTTACGCCAATAATTACAAAAAAATAGACAAAAGAATTTTCTCAATTGTAACCGAAAGAATCCTAACTAATCAGCAAGACTTAAAGAAAATTTACTGAACTCATATTTTGAAAGAAATAAAAATTATTATCAAACATAAAGTATAATTATAACTGGCTTTAATTCAATTTCGAACATATCTAATTAGATAAAACCATAAATTAAATAAACATTTCTACCGTTCAATCTTGCAGCAAATACTCATCCCTAATAATGTAAGTTTTATCGAAAAATGTAAGGTAAAGCATACTTACTTATAGGTATATTATTCTATATCAGTAGCATATATAAACTCCTTTTAGTATTTTAAATAATCGTTACAGTAAGAAACTGACTTTATTTAAATATTATTCTAAAATGAAAAAATTATTTACTACACTCGTTTTATTATTTTTCATAGCTACTTCCATGCTAGCTCAAAAGCTTCCTTTCCAAGGATATTTGGAGGAATCTGGAGTACCAGTGGAAGGAACTCGCGACTTCACCTTTAACTTGCCAGCTTACGGCTGGATAGAAACCTTTTCAGCAGTACCTGTTACAAACGGGGTATATAATGTGGTTTTGGGTTCAAATACACCTTTACCGAAGAATATCTTTGGAGGAGTTAGTGAAATATCTATGAATGTTGGTGTAAATAGTACCCCAATTGGCAGTATAACCTTGTACAAGCCATTGGTTAGTGCGAATACACTATTAGATGCAGAACGTGACATGACTATCATTGGCCCAAATGATAGTACTAACCTTAAAATGGGTAGTAATAATTTATATTATGGTAGTGTGAATTTTTACGACTCTTTAGGGGTTCAACAAGGCTTTTTATCAGCGGATCCTGCCGGTGGAAGGCTACAATTAAACCAAAGAGATGGTGGCGGTAATTTTTCAAGTGCCGTTGTAATGAGAACTAATAACACTTCAAGTACTGCACAATTCTGGGGCCAGAATACTACTGCTGATGGAATCACACTGATGATAGAAAATTACATCACAGGAAATCAAATTGACCTTGGCCCTCAAATGTCAGGGAATTATAGAAGATCGGGTACAGACTGGAAAGATAATGCGGGAAATTTATTAGCTGCAATTGGTAATACAAGAGACGAAGGAGGATCTGATCCTACAGGTCATTCCGGTTATTTATCGTTATGGGGTACCAATAGCTTTAATGCACAACTAACTGGAAAGAGATGGATAAATAATGATTTACCTATTTTAGAATTATTTGGTATTAATGATAATGGTTCAGGATTTTGGTTAAGCAATGTTATTGCTGAGGTAAATCCTGGTACTGGAACTGATAATTACGGCAGTTTGCTAATGAGGAATACTGATAATGGCAACATTAGTACAGATGGTCTATTCTTAACTTCAAATTTAAATGCAACTAGTGGTGGTGGAATTGAGGTAAAAGATAACACTAGTGCAAATAGAATTATTTTAGAAGGACAGACTGGTCTTATCTCATCTGAAAGACCATCCGGTGGATCAGCAGTTCGCCTATTCCAAAACTCAGGAAATGGTGGCATTTCGATAGAGAATGCTGCTCAAGATGTTAATTTTAATTACGAGGCGGAGATCAATATACTCGACATGTCAAATGCAGGGGCACCTACTATAACAATAGATGGTTCAATCGGAGACATTACAGCAATAGGCCAAATTGATGCCGATATTTTGTCATCAACATCGGGTACAGTAATTGCATCAGACAGGAGATACAAAAAAGAAATTAACACACTTGAAAATGCGTTGGATAATACATTAAAAATGAGAGGTACTTCATATTTCTGGAAGGACGAGAAAAAAACTCAGAAAAGACAAATAGGAGTAATTGCACAGGAAGTAGAAAAGATATATCCTGAATTTGTCCATACAAATAAAGATGGATACAAAGCCGTTAACTATGCTCAAATGACTGCCGTTCTAATTGAAGCAGTGAAAGAACTGAATGCTAAAATTGAAAACCTGGAAGCTGATAATAAAGAGTTAACTACAGCTTTAAATGAACAACAAAAACTAAATGATAGAATCACCAAGTTAGAAAAACTGCTTTTGGAAAATGCAAAGCTTGCCACTAACGAATAATAATCAATAAATGGTTTCATCTTAAAACGAAACATTATGAAAAAAATATTATCGTTAATCATATTAGCAACACTTAGCTTAAATGTGTTTTCTCAATCATTGCAGAATAACACCTATACAATAAGTGGCGAGAAGCTGGTGAATGGAACTACTAGCATGACTGTGAGCGGAAGTGCTTATAGCACCTCTCCTATTTCATCTGGAGGAACCATTTTGGCACCGGGTTTTCAAAGCTTGTTTAGATCGCAGAATAATCCTGTAACAGCGAGCATTATTGATTCATTGGCTTTGGTTGATTTATATAATGCGACCAATCCAGGAGATACAGCTTGGATTTCTGCAACAGGATGGTTAACTGCTCCGCTTGCGGATTGGCAAGGCGTTTCTTTAGGGCCTACAGGAAGAGTAGAAGAAGTTTGGCTGGCTGATAACAATTTAACGGGAACGATGCCCGAGTCAATCAAAAATTTAGATTCACTCAAGCGTTTCTATTTTTGGAACAACCCTAGCTTGGAAGGTAATCTTTTTGATATCCTTGTGAATTTCTCAGCTTTAGAAAGAGCCTCAGCACATGATTGTGCGTTCACTGGCCCTATTTTACCAGAGATATTTAGACCTGGCTTACTAGAGCTAAGATTATTTAACAATCAAATTACAGGACCTATCCCGACTGAAATTGGAAATGCTCCAGATCTACAGCAGTTTCATTTTGCCAACAATCAACTTAGCGGGCCTATTCCAAATACAATAGGCAACTTAGATCTACTAACAGAATTAAATTTAAGTCAAAATGATAGCATATCGGGAACAATACCTCCAGAGATAGGTCAAATGGAATTATTGACTTTTCTTTTCTTGGAAAATTGTAGCCTTTCAGGAGCAATACCGGCTGAAATCTTAAATGCCCCTTCATTAGTAGAATTATGGATATCGGGAAATGATTTTTCAGGAACTTTACCTGATGTTTTAAATATGCCTAATTTCAGAGCACTCCATGCAGGAGGAAATAGAAACCTTTTAGTTGATTTACCAGATAATCTTGGAGAATTAACTCAATTGGAAGTGTTAATTATCTGGAATACAAGACCAAATGGTGGTCCTTTTCCTGAAGGTGTTTACAACCTAACAAATCTCAGAGATTTAGATTTGTCTGAACAACGTTTCACAGGTTCAATTGATGATAGAATAGGAAATCTAACCAATTTATTTTCCCTATACTTGAGAAACAATTTACTTTCAGGAGCTTTTCCTATTGAAATTACCAATGCAGCAGAGTTGCAAACCCTAGATTTGCGTGGAAATTCATTCAACTTTTTACCAGATATCAGCAGTTTATCAGGTTTGAATTTTGTTTTTCTGGATAGAAATAATTTTCAATTTGAATCACTTCTTCCATATGTAGGAACTACAGTTGATTTCTCATATGCACCTCAAAATCCAATTGGTGCTCAACAGGATATAGATGTTACAATAGGTGGTTCCACTACTATTGAAAGTGCAATTAATAATGAAGCAGATGCAGAATATATCTGGATTCAGAATGGTGATAGCTTGACTAGTCAAATTGATATCAATTTAACTATTGATAATTACAATACGGCAAAATCGGGTAGATATGTATTAAGATCAACCCATCCATCTTTACCTGATTTAGTTTTAAATAGCGCCCCTATCAATTTAAAAATCCAAGGTGGAAGAAGAAACTGGTATGTCGATAACAGAGCGGGGACTATTGCTGATTTTAGATCCTTATTTCAAGCAGTTGCAGCAACTAAGGCTGGTGACACATTATATATAGCAGGTTCAAATGAAATATATGGAGGAGTTATTATTGATGGTGCCAGAGTATTAATTGGGCCAGGCTATTTCTTGGCTGAAAACCCTAATACTCAATTCAATACTCAAGCTGCTAATATTGATTTCATTGATTTATCTTTTGCAGCAGCAGGTACTGAAGTTTACGGCATATCTTCAAGATTATTGAGATTAAATAACCAGTCTTCTGCAGCACCGGATACCTTGAAGAATGTTAGAATAGTTGGTAATAGAATTCGACAATTGTCATTAGGTGATAAAAATGATGGGATTGATGTAGAGAGAAACTATATAGGTAGATTTGAATTCACTGCAACATCAGTACAAAATGTATTTAGATCTTACGATAACATTAATGCATCAAACAATATTATCGACACTGTAAAAACCTTCTTCGATGTAATTAACTCGAGTCGAAATGGCTTAAATAATGTTGTTTTCAATTATAATAATATAAGAGTAATAAATGACAGTATTAATGATGTTAGCTTTACCAATAACATCATTGGTAATCAAGGAAGCGGAAGTAATACTTTTAGCGGAAATATAGCTTACAATGCTGGTCTCTTTACAAATGGCTCAGGTTCATTTACTATTGATAATGATTTTGTACCAGTTGATGCGGCATTACCACAAGGTGCTTTTGCAGGAACAAATCCCTATCAATTAAGTGGCTTACCCCCTGTTCCGTCTATTTATAATATTACAATTGGAACCAGATTATCCGCTGCAGTTAGTGTGAAGAGTAATTCTTCAGAAAATATTCAGAGAATTCGGTATCTCTACAGAAGAAATAATGCATCCTCTACTCCATTTAATGTGAGAGGTTTTACACCTGCTGATGATATTCAAATAGAATTCCTTCCAAATAGATCATCTATTGAACCTAATCAGACTTATAATTTAGTATTTCAGGCAGTAGACGAAAGTGGGAAAAGAAGTCATAGAACTTATATCCCTTATGAAACGATTGCAGGGAATGTTTCAGGTTCAGTAGTAGATATTGAAAATATTAATGTAAATACAGGAAATGTTAGATTATTTGCCATAAATCCATTTGCTAATAAGTATGATACTGCAGCAGTTCAAGCTTTAGGAGGTGCTAACACCTTTAATTTTGAAAATCTAATTTTGGGAGATTATATAATTTTAGCTGATCCTGATCCAGTTGATTATCCTGATTTGATTCCAACTTATTTGGGGAATACTTTGGACTGGCAATTAGCTGATACTTTATTCTTAGAAACAAGTGTTTCAGATATTATAATAGAGGTGGAAAAAGAACCCGCTCCTTTAACCGAGCCAGGCTCAGAAATCGCTGGTTTCCTAGAAGAGGAATTTGAAGAAGCAGATTCTACACTTAGAGCTTTGCCAAGAAGAAGAGTTTCGGGAGCTGGTGTAAGTGTAAGAAGGTTAACGGGTTCTTCGCGAAATACAAATGGTAGTCTAAGGCTTATAGAAAATAATTATGTTTTGGTAGCTTATTTAAAAACCAATGAAGATGGTGAGTTTGTTTTCCCTAATCTACCAAGTGGTGACTACAGAATACGAATAGAATATCCAGGGGTTGAAGTAGATGAAGCTACGGATATTGATTTTAATTTAAGTGGACAACAAGGTGAAGTAGTCAGTGTAGAAGCAGTGGTGGAAGATGGTAAAATTACAGTTACTGAAACTGGAAGAGTAACTGCAAACGAACCTAATAAAAAGGTTTCATTTAGTTTTTATCCGAATCCTGCTCGAGATGAATTAACCTTAAAATTGAAAAACTCTGCAACATCAAATGAGATATTAATTTATGATGTTAAAGGTGTTTTACATAAAAGGATGAAGCTTATAGAAGGTGAAAATAAATTTAGTATTAGCGATTTAGCTGTAGGAACTTATATCATTCAAATTAAGGATGATGCAGGTAATTATATGATGTCAAAGATGATAAAACAATAAATCGTTAAAGAGTCTAACCCACTGAAAATACTCACTCTATACTTTAGGGTGAGTATTTTTTTTAAAAGACAAATGAGAATGGGAATAAATCGGTTGGCTTATCGATTAGGATAAAATTATCATCTGCATCCGTAAAAAGTATTTCAAATCCTTGTTGATGTCTTTTTTCAAATTCTAACATAACTTGTCTACATCCTCCACAAGGTGGCGCACTTGCTAACGCCTCCTCTCCTCTTCTAGTAGCTACAATTGCAATCCTTTTAAATTTCTTGTTTGGGGCTTGAATTCCAGCTCTATACATAGCCGTTCTTTCAGCACACAATCCGGCTGGGAAAGACGCATTTTCCTGATTGGTTCCAGTTATTATTTCACCATTTTCTAATTCAATTGCTGCCCCTACAGTAAAATTTGAATATGGAGAATGTGAATATTTCCGCGCTTCTAACGCAGCTTTCCATAATTTTTGATAATCCTCAGAGAGTTCAGTTATTGAACCGTATTTTTTATAATCAATTTGAATCGTATCCTTTTTCAACTGTCATTTTTGTTTAAATGGGTTACAATATACTATTTACTTCAATTTATGTTTCCTAATGATCACAATATTTTTGGCACCTAACGTTTAGTAAACATGAATAAATTTTGTTTTGTACTTGTAATTATGGTGTTATTTATGGCGAGTTGTAAACAACAGCCCATTAGCCAATCAAAATCAGAATATCAAAGTCCTTCTAGTTTAAACCCTGAGGAACAAACTAATAGGTATAGCAGAAGAGCTCCAGTAGCTCAGGAAACCTGGTTCTTTGGTTTATTGAAAAAGAAACAAAAACTAGACTGGGGAGATCAATTAGTATTGGAATATTACGAAAGAATGGAAGAAAATGCCAAAGAAAAGCGTAAACAAGCCAAAGAAATGGAGAAACCTCAATATTCTGATTGGACCTACTTCGGTCATAAAAGAAAACCAAAAAAACGACCACCTGAAAAAATGAAGTTCTGTGAAGAATGTGGCATTAGGCATTAAACTTTTATTTTAAAGCCAAAGCCTTCACATTTTATGGTTTTGGTTTTATATTTGAAAAAATAAATTTTAATGAGGCGCAGATTTTTTCCTTTTGATAAAAATTATCTATTAGAAAATGCTCAAATGGAGCTTAAAGATTCCTTACTAAATCATATAGTTGAGATAGTAAAGGATATTTATCTACTGAGATATAATCCTTTGGGTTTAAAAGATAAATCAATTGAAAAAATCATAAATACTACCGATTACAATCTTCAGGAACTTTCCAGTTTTTATGATGAGTTAGCAGGATACTATAGATATAAGTATAGCTCTAACCAGTTAGAATTGCTATTCGATGGTAGAGACCATCAAGATAAATACCAAGAAGATTGGACTGAAGCCTTGAGGAACTGGATTATAGAATTTTCAAAATCAAGACACTTTTTAAAAGCTGTTTTGGAAACTGCTATTTTTTACCCAAATGACAAACAGTCTCAATTAGCCTATTCTAGATTAAAAAATTACATTTCAGATCACTTTCAAATTAAAATCTATAAGCATAAAGGAATTGTTCCTTTAAAAATTGCCTAATTATTTTTTACAAATAGCTGGGCCAGATGAAGTTCCTATTCTTTCTGCTCCGGCATCAATTAATTCAATAGCTTGATCATACGTTTTAATACCTCCACTAGCTTTAATCCCTACATGATCAGGTAAAACAGATTTCATTAGTTTCACATCTTCTACCTTAGCCCCTGATGAGGCAAAACCAGTTGAGGTTTTTACAAAATCAGCACCAGCATCAGCACATAATTTACAAGCTTCAACTATTTCCTCATTATTTAAATATGCTGTTTCAATAATAACCTTTAATATTTTCCCATGCTCGTGCGCTAACTTCCCTATTTTTGCCACTTCTATTTTTGGCCACATCATTTCCGATTTAAAAGCAGAAATATTTAAAACTAAGTCTAATTCATCAGCACCATCTTTAATAGCCTGTAAAGCCTCTGCTTCCTTTGTTTGACTCATTTGATACCCAAGTGGAAATCCTATTACGGTAACCAATTGAATATCTGATTTACCAATATCTCTTTTTGCTTTTTTAACCCAAAATGGTGGTACACATATTCCATAAATATTATAATCAATTGCCTCTTGAAGTAACATTTCAATATCAGATGATGTTATTGTGGTGCTTAAATTAGTATGCTCAATGTATTTTTGTATATTTCTCATATTGTTTACTTAATTGATTAAAATGATTAAAAAGTGTATTCTTCATGCTTTTTTAACCTTACTATTAATAACATCTGAATATAAAAATGTTTCAGGTCAAAGTATAAGATTTGGCTTTGAAATAAACGAAGGTAAAAATAGTACTATAATCCCTTTCAAGCTCAACAGTAATTTAATCATTGTAGACGTATTATTTGAAGGAGTTATTCCACTAAAATTTATAGTAGATACTGGTGTTACTAATACAGTTTTAATTGATAAAACATATAGCGATATTTTAAATATAGAGCCTGACAGAAAACTAACACTAGTTGGAGCTGCTGGCCTAAGAGAAGTTGAAGCATTTATAGTTAATAGAACCAGTATAAAAGTTGGAGAGGTAACTGGAAATAATATATCATTATTAATACTTAAAGAAGATTACTTAGACCTAAAAGAAAGGATTGGAGTTAAAGTTCATGGCATTTTAGGATATGATTTCTTCAAAAACTTCATTGTGAAAATAGATTATCATAATGAAATATTGAAGATTTTTAATCCATATAATTTTAATCGCCCTTTATTCTTTTATGAAAGAATTAATATGTCTGTTGAAAATAGTAAACCCTATATTTTTCAAAATATTGCTGTGAATGATTCAACAGTGATAAAAACGAAGTTAATGATAGACACTGGCGCTTCACATCCTTTAATGCTGCATAAAAATAGTAATGAATATCTAAACCTTCCTGAAAAAAATGTCCGAGATATATTAGGTGCCGGTATCGCTGGAAATATTGAAGGTCATGCAGCTAGAATTCCTAAACTTTATATTGATAAATATAAACTTGAGCAAGTTGTAACGAATTATCCAGATTCAGGTGCTTATCATGATATCATTGTTAATACAGGTAGAAATGGAACTATAGGGGGTGGTGTTTTAAAAAGATTTAAAATGTATTTTGATTATGGCAATGAAACACTATACATAAAACGAAATGGTTTTTTAAAGAAAGAATTTAAGCATGATATGAGTGGCTTATCAGTAATTGCCAAAGGTGAATATTTTTTAGAACCCTATTATGAAATTGAAAGGGTTCGTGAAAACACACCCGCCTGGGAGGCAGGAATAAAAGTAGAAGATAAAATTATGAGCTTAAATGGAATAAGAGGTAAAGATCTAAGCCTAGAACTAATTAATAATACTTTAAGTAAAAAAGACGGTAAAAAGATAAATCTTACCGTCAAAAGAGGTGATCAAATTCTGGAATTCACTTTTTACCTAGAAGCTTTTATATAAACATTCTTTTTAAGCTTCTTTTACCAGATCTATACTTAATTTTGAAATACTGTTGAGTCTTCTTGAATTTTACAGCGTTCCTTAATGCATTATATATTCTAAGCTCACTAATTCCATCTTTCATCAAATACTCTTGTACCCCAGATGTAATTTCTTCTCTATTCTCTGATTTCAATAAGGTTATAGAAATCATGTCTTTACTTAAAGCATTAACATTTTTAATAATAGTTTTCAAAGGGGCAATACCTAAATTATCATCCAAAACTATGCAGTTAGGGTGCATTAAAGTAATTTTACTTAATACATCTTCCTGAGTAAAAGCTGTCTCAATCCTTTTAATTTTACCCTTTAATTTCGACAGCTTGTCATAAATACTGCTCATTTCAATAGGGTTATTTCCCACTAATAACACACTGATATCGTGATTCATATTTGCTTTCTTCCCAAGACTAAGTGTTTTTATCCCTTCCATAACCCTATGACTATATTACAATTTATTATTTATTTTATACAATATACAAAAGCAAACAGACAAATACTAGACTATTTCTATAACTCACAATATTTTATCGACAAATATCAATTACAACTTTTATTGCTTGAGTTGGTTTTTAACTTATGAAGATTTTATTAACTGGTGCGAATGGATACATAGGTAGAAGACTATTGCCAATTTTAGTCATGCAAGGGCATGACGTTATTTGTTTTGTAAGAGATAAAAGAAGGATTGAATTAGAGGACAGATTAATTGATAAAATAGAGTTTTATGAGGCTGACCTTTTAAAACCTGAAGAACTAGAAAATCTTCCAAAGGATATCGATGCAGCATATTATTTAGTTCATTCAATGGGTAGCTCTTCAAGAAAATTCCAGCAAATGGAACAAGAGACTGCGGAGAACTTTGTAAAAGCAATAGACACGACAAATTGTAAACATATTGTTTATCTAAGTGGAATATCAAATGACGAATATCTCTCAAAACACCTAAGCTCAAGAAAAAAAACAGAGTCTATTCTTAACAATGCAAAAGCCTCCCTTACAGTATTAAGAGCAGCAATCATAATTGGCTCAGGTGGTGCATCCTTTGAAATAATTAGAGATATAGTAGAAAAACTACCTGTAATGGTGGCACCTAAATGGTTAAGAACAAAATGCCAGCCTATTGCGATCCGAAATGTAGTAAACTATCTCTCTGGTATTATTGGAAAGGAAGAGGCGTATGGCAAAACATTTGACATTGGAGGGCCAGATATACTTACTTATAAACAAATGCTTCTCATTTTTGCAGAGGTTCGTGGTTTAAATAGGTATATATTAACATTACCAGTATTAACCCCACGTTTAAGTTCTTACTGGCTTCATTTTGTTACCTCAACTTCCTACAAAATTGCAAGAAGCTTAGTTGATAGTATGAGAAACGAAGTAATTGTTCAAAACAAAGGAATAGAAGAAATAGTACCTCAGCAGCTTATTACATACAGTGATGCAGTACAAATGGCATTTGATAAAATTGCACAGAATGAGGTAGTGTCAAGTTGGAAAGATGCATTAGCCAGCTCTAAAATCAATACAGAATTATTAGAATTCGTCAAGGTTCCTTTTCATGGTTGTTTTGTAGATAAAAGATCATCTTTCTTTGAAAGAGACCGATCTGAAGTTTTAACAAATATCTGGAAAATAGGTGGCGATAGAGGTTGGTATTATTGGAATTTCTTATGGAAGATTAGAGGATATATGGATAAAGCAGTTGGAGGCGTTGGACTAAGGCGTGGAAGAAGAAGTCCTGATCAATTAGTCGCAGGTGATTCATTAGACTTTTGGCGTGTATTAGTTGCAAATAAAGAAGAAGGTAGACTTTTATTATTTGCAGAAATGAAATTGCCTGGAGAAGCATGGTTGGAGTTCAAACTTTCAAAAGAAGATGGAAAGAATAAGATTACACAAACCGCTACATTCAGACCCCACGGGTTATTAGGACGGCTTTATTGGTATAGTATCATAGTATTTCATGAATTTATTTTCAATGGAATGATGAAGAGTATTATCAATCATCAAGAAAATGATAATCTAGAATTAGCTGATATCAATTGAGGATTGTGAATATGCTGATGTAAAATACTAACCAATATATCTTCTGTTTCATTTTCATAATTTATACTAAAATAATCTTGCTGTAGTATAAAGTTTTCAATATCACTGATATATTTTAAACTTAATTTTTTTAATACAGAAACTCCCATTTCTTCCAATGCAGCGGCATTGCATTTTTGCTCATACTGTGACATCATTGGAATGACTAATAACTTTTTCTTTAAAAATAGAGCTTCAGCAGGACCTTCAAATCCTGCTCCGCAAATTAAGCCTAAACTGGATTCTAAACTTTTAAGATATGACGTATTATTAATTGGTGTAAATTCAATATTATCTCTATTGTATTTCTTATTACTATGTTTTGTAAAAACTTGAAATTTAGCTTCAACTCTCATCAGTACTTTGGCTATTCTCTCATCACTATAAGCAGGTAAATAAACTGTAAAATAATCCCCCTTTTTGGGTTTTAAATTTCTGATTTCTTTACGTATAACCGGGGTAAAAGTGTTTTCTGAATACCTTCTAAAGTGAAACCCATAGTTAATTTTTGATGGTGCGTAATATTTTAAAATTAGGTGAGATAAAAATTCAAACTTTTGGGGTCTTGGGGAAAAAGGATGAATAACTGAAGATTGATGACTCAAACCAATACATTTCTTAAAACGAAAAACGCAAGCCCATGCAGATACTGGTTCAAAATCATTTATAATAAGATCATATTGAGAAAGTTGCAAACTCATAATTTCTCTTATTAATCGAATCGGCTTAAATTTTTTAATGGTCTGCCATATATCAATACCTCCATTTTTTCCAAAAATGAAACTTAAGCCATAAAAATGATATTGTATTGAATATTCTAATTCAACATCTGCTTGAATTCCACTGATCAAAACATCTACTGATGCATACTTATTCAGAATAGGAATTATTTCTCTTGCTCTACTCACATGCCCATTTCCAGTACCTTGAATTGCATATAATACTTTCATTACTTTTCATTTTTCAGAAAGGTACTTATGTAATATGACTTGAATATCAACTCAAAATCATGAAATGATAATGGAATTATTAACTTACTTAATAGTATAGAAAATGGTAGGCATTAATTATCTCCAGCCCTCTTCACCTTTTAGTGGCACAAAACTAAAATTGGAAAATACTTCTTTGGATATCTTTCTGTCAGAAACCTTTGTGAGCCTTAACATCTGTTGAGTCGTATTATCACCTACAGGGATAACAAGACACCCTCCTATTCTTAATTGCTCAATTAACGAATTAGGGACTGTTGGAGCACCAGCAGTTACTATAATCTTATCGAATGGCGCATGAGCCTTCAATCCTTTTGAACCATCTCCTTGAAAAAAATGAATTTTGTAACCTAATTGAGGTAGGAAGTTCTTAGTCCTCTCATAGAGTGGCTTTTGATATTCAATCGTATATAGGTTGGCTCCTAAATCATGCAAAACCATTGCTTGGTAACCTGATCCAGTTCCAATTTCTAAAACTTTATCACCTGGTGAAATATTGAGTAGTTGAGTTTGAAAGGCTACAGTGTAGGGCTGTGAAATTGTTTGCCCATGGCCAATCGGAAAAGCTTTATCCTGATAAGCATGTTCAAGAAATGCATTTTCAAAGAATATATGTCTGGGTATATTCCCCATAGCTTCTAATACTCTTTCGGAATTTATCCCTTTCTCTCGCAGCTTCTGAATAAGCCGCCTACGCATTCCCTTATGTTTATAGCTATCCTCAACCATTTTTCAAACTTATAAAATTTTGAGGATTAGAAGTGAACAATCATAAAAATAAAAGGTAGAATCTCATTAAGAAATCCTACCTTTTCTGTTGTTTAATCAATACTAATGGGTTCCTTTTTTAACCTATCCTCAATCACTTGCTCAATTTCAGGTAAAGAACTGTATAATTGTTCGTAGTCATCAATAATGAAGTACTTCGTTTGAAACTTATCTTTTCTGTAACTACTATCAATTATTTTTCCTACATCGTAATTAAAATGCTCTGGTTCATCAGAAATTGAAAATTTAGTTTCCCCTGGTGAAGAAATAATACCAGCACCATAAATTCTTAAATCCCCCTCTTCACGGATTAAGCCAAACTCAATTGTAAACCAATAAATACGACTGAGTAAATGAATTGCCCACTCATTATCCAAATGTTTTAATCCAATTTTAGCTAATCCTTGTAAGAAGTCTACAAATGGCTGGTTCGTTAATAATGGAATATGTCCAAAGACATCATGAAACATGTCTGGTTCTTCTAAATAATCTAACTGTTCACGAGTTCTCAACCAAGTGGTAGCTGGAAATATTCTATTACTTAATAATTCAAAGAATTTATCATCTTCGACAATACCAGGAACAGCCGCTACTTGCCAACCTGTTAGCTCTTTTAAATATTTATTAGTTTCCTTGAAGTTAGGAATAGCTTTTTCAGTAAAATGGATTTTATCAATTCCATCTACAAACTCCTTAGTAGCTACTTTTTTAATATTTTGAAATTGCCTTCCAAAAAGGATTCCCCAAACATCTTGGTCTTCAATTGTGTAATTTTCATAAATCTGTTGCATGTTGATAATAATTAAATTTTAATGTTAGTGTTTAAATTTGGACATAAAAAAAGCCCGATTCCATTGGAACCGGGCTTGGTATATTTTTTATTTAAAATATGTCTTACAAAATATGCATAACACTACCATTACCGATTCCTTTCGGGGACTGATAATAGTAATAATATGTGTTGTGCGTAAAATTCATTGAGGCAAATATATGTAGTGATAATTATAAAACCAAATTAATTTCAATTATACATAATTATTTAATATCACTGGCATAACCAATAATAAGATATCTTCATTTTCATCCATATCAGAAGGGAATAGTAAGCCTGCTTAATTAGGCTCTTCATAATTAATTAAGGGTCTGTTGTCTTGCTCAAGATAAAATTTCAAATAAATTGAATCTCCTTTTTGAACTTTTAAATTTTCAAACACAACCCATTTATACCCAATGAACCCTCCTGATATCTCAAAATCACCTGGCATGACATCTAACATAAATTTCCCAGAATCAATATTAATTAAAACTCCATTAACTGAAGCTCCAGCATCCACTGTCTGATTTGAAGATTCTTTCAAATAAAATGCTCCTCCCAATTTGGTATATCCATCATTAGACCTTTCTCGACTAATCTGATAACTTCCTCCTTTTGCACTATCGGGAATTCGGACGTACCCACCTCTATTAGATGAACACGACATCAGCAAAAACAACATCAATAATCTAACATTAACAGCCTGCATTGTTCCCCTTCTGATTTGCATTACCTTCTTGTTCATCTTTAATTATATTTAGTACTCTATTCCTACTGGAACTAAAACGATACTCTGATTGAAACCAAGTTGTTTCTTCAAATATAACATTACCCTGGTCATCTGTTAAGGGATCTCCATTTTCATCAAGTTTTGTCCAATGTGTTAATCCTCCCCAAGCCAAATCTTTGTAATATTGTGGAGAGAAATTTTCTTCACTAGAGTACCCCTTTAATGTTCCATATTGATTCAAAGCTACTGCAATTTCATTTACAAAATTTCTCACAAACTCTGCATGCTGAATAGAATTTGCATCACCTCCAAATTTTTGCAAAGCATAATCTCTAATTAAATCTGGATACTTAGTCCCCACTTCAGTAGGAATATTTCTTGAATCAGCTAAAATAATTGCATGTACTGCTTCATGTAAAATCGTTCTAGCGATAGATAAATCAGAAGCATTTTGAAATTTATCCGTATCAAATGTAGATGTAACAGTCCCCGTTACACTATTATATTGCTGACTAGTGAATGCATTTTGATTTTCTGGTAAGTCTCCATCTTTCACCTCCCAATTATATCCATTCAGGTCTCCAGCAAATTTTTGTATGATTTCACCTACTCCTTTATTTAAATTCTTTAAGTCAGTCATAATTGACTGCATACATGGTTCAAGCTGAGAATCATCAATCTTTTTTTCCAAATTATGTGCTTCCACTGCATCTTCAACAGTAGGATTACCTACAATGCTTATACTTCCATCATTATCATCTATTCCTTCGGAGCCCCCACCAGTTGGTATTGGAAATGTCTCACCACCACCACTCTCTCCAGTGCTCCCAGAAGTACCTCCCCCATCATTGCAAATCAATTCAGTATGTATATCGGAACCATGAACAACTGTACCACCAACCTCAATCGACCAGGGAATCTCAAACATAATTTCATAACAATCACCTATTATCCTGCCTGTTTCATTTTGAGCATTACTTTGACTTGTATAATTATATTTCTCCTCCAAATCATGAATGGTGTATATAGTTGCATCATCCTTATAAGTGATTTTAACAACAGCATAATTCAAATTATCAGTATTCCTGCTTTGAACTATAATTAAATTACTTATGATTAAATTATCTCCTTCCTTTTCTACTGGTAATGGCAAAGTGTAATTGATTTGGGCTTCCTTAGGGTCTCTTAAAACATTTAGCCAATCAGCATTTTCTGTATAATTTGTACTATTTCGAGAACTCACACTGTTTAACTCTCCGCTTACTTTCTTTTTCAATCTCTGAATTTCGCTTGATGATTCAATAGATAATTTAATTTTAGCATTTTCCTCAATTTCAAAATCATTTGGGTTTATCTAATCTTGAACACCACAAGAAAATAAAAAAGAAAGGAAAAGAAGATTGAATAATATAGCTTTAAAAAAATTCATCATATTAGTAATTAAGGTTTGATTTTTTTCTTCAAAACTCAACCTTCAGTGGCTCCAATATCAAAAAAACTTAGCTAGCATTTTTAGTCTGTCAATTGGGGTTTTCTGTAAGGTTTTATTTTGAAATTTTACAAATCAAAAAAAAAAATACATAAAACCAAAGTAAATCACATAATATATTTAGTTTTTAGTTTGATGTTCCAACATTAAAAAGTAATACATTAATACCAAAAAAGCTTTAATGGGACTTAGAGGATTATTTATTCAAATTATTACACCCTTAATAAATTGAAAAAATTAATATAAATTACATCCTGTTTTATGAGATTCTTGACACTTATTGACAATTAAAACCAGAACAATAATCATTTGAAATACAAAAAAACCTCTAGAAGAGGCTTCCAGAGGTTTCGAATAAATACGCCAATTTGACTTCAAAATAAAAATCAATAATATTTTCCATACCATTTAAAGCCTTATTAATTGCAATGAAATATTGGCGTTTCGTCCTTATCCAAATAAAAATCAATAATTAAAGTATCAGATTTAATTAAAGGTATAATTTCTGTATTTACTGTTTTATACCCAATTGAAATGGCTCTAAAAAAATATTCAACATCCAAATTTAAGTGAATTTTGAATTGATAGAAACCCGTAGCATCTGTTTGAACTTTTTCACAATAAAAATTAATGAATGTAGCAGCTAAAGGCTTTTTTGAATCTTGATCATAAACATTTCCCTTAACTACCAATGAGTCTCTCTCTTTGTTTTTAGATGATTGAAATTCAACGGTATATCCGCCCTTGTTATCATTAAGTCTAAAATCTCTATCATTATATCTATTACAAGACGTGCAAATAAAAACAATGTAAACCAATAAAAATAATTTAACATCCTGCATCTGTTCCTTTTTGAGTTTGTGAGATTTGACTTAAATCTTTTCCAGTTAGTTCAATAGAATTAACATTTAATATACGTTCCCGAACTGCAGAAGGTAGCTTCTTAAATATTTCAGTTTCCTGTAATCCAGCCCATGACATATCCTGATAAAATTGTCTGTGATGTGAATAACCTCTTTGAATTCCAAATTCTTTAAGAGCATCAGTAATTCCTTTAATAAGGCTTCTAGCAAATTCTTCATGATGTACAATTTCCCAATTTTGGTAAGTATTCCAATCTTGAACCATATCAGTATAAGTTCCTAAGAAATCTGGTCTATCAACATTATAATGAGCAACTAACTTAGCGTGTACAGCTTCATGCAAAATCGTCCTTGCCCAAGATAAATCAGAAGCATTTGGCCAAGATTTCGAATCGAATATTGATGTAGTAGTTCCTGTAGAGTTATTATAACGCGTTAAAGTCATACCTGTACCTTGACTTAGCTTACCTTCTTTTACCTCCCAATTATATCCATCCAAGTCACCAGCAAATTTTTGTATAATTTCACCTACTCCTTTATTTAAATTCTTTAAGTCAGTCATAATTGACTGCATGCATGGTTCAAGCTGAGAATCTTCAATTTGCTTTTCCCAATTATGTGCCTCCAACGCATCTTCAACAGTAGGATTACCTACAATGCTAATGCTTAAATCAATACCTTCGGTACCATCGGGTTCTGCTCCTGTCAGTTTTGGAAATGTCTCACCACCACCACTCTCTCCAGTGCTCCCAGATGTACCTCCCCCATCATTGCAAATCAATTCAGTATGTATATCGGAACCATGAACAACTGTACCACCAACCTCAATCGACCAGGGAATCTCAAACATAATTTCATAACAATCACCTATTATCCTGCCTGTTTCATTTTGAGCATTACTTTGACTTGTATAATTATATTTCTCCTCCAAATCATGAATGGTGTATATAGTTGCATCATCCTTATAAGTGATTTTAACAACAGCATAATTCAAATTATCAGTATTCCTGCTTTGAACTATAATTAAATTACTTATGATTAAATTATCTCCTTCCTTTTCTACTGGTAATGGCAAAGTGTAATTGATTTGGGCTTCCTTAGGGTCTCTTAAAACATTTAGCCAATCAGCATTTTCTGTATAATTTGTACTATTTCGAGAACTCACACTGTTTAACTCTCCGCTCAATTTCTCTTTCAATCTCTGAATTTCGCTTGATGATTCAATAGATAATTTAATTTTAGCATTTTCCTCAATTTCAAAATCATTTGGGTTTATCTCATCTTGAACACCACAAGAAAATAAAAAAGTAAGGAAAAGAAGATTGAATAATATAGCTTTAAAAAATTCATCATATTAGTAATTAAGGTTTGATTTTTTTCTTCAAAACTCTACCTTCAGTGGCTCCAATATCAAAAAAACTTAGCTAGCATTTTTAGTCTGTCAATTGGGGTTTTCTGTAAGGTTTTATTTTGAAACTTCACAAATCAAAAAAAAAAAAAAATACATAAAACCAAAGTAAATCACATAATATATTTAGTTTTTAGTTTGATGTTCCAACATTAAAAAGTAATACATTAATACCAAAAAAGCTTTAATGGGACTTAGAGGATTATTTATTCAAATAATTACACCCTTAATAAATTGAAAAAATTAATATAAATTACATCCTGTTTTATGAGATTCTTGACACTTATTGACAATTAAAACCAGAACAATAATCATTTGAAATACAAAAAAACCTCTAGAAGAGGCTTCCAGAGGTTCAAATATTTTGAAGTTAATTATTGTTCTTAAACGTAATTATTTAACATCACTGGCATAACCAATAATAAGATATCTTCATTTTCATCCATATCAGAAGGGAATAATAAACCAGCTTTATTAGGTGCTGACATATCAATACTAATTTCTTTGCTATCAAGGTTATTCAGCATCTCGATTAAGAATTTAGCATTAAATCCGATTTCAATATCATCTCCATTATGTTCACAAGCCATTATCTCACTTGCTTCATTAGAGAAGTCTAAATCCTCTGCGAAGATTTGTAATTCACTCCCATTAATTTTTAATCGAACCTGATGTGTCGTCTTATTCGCATAAATGCTAATCCTTTTCAAAGAAGCCATAAACTCTTGACGGTTGATGGTCATCTTGATGTTGTTTTCCGCAGGAATTACATTTTCATAGTCTGGGAAACGCTCATCCACTAATCTACAGATTAGTTTAATGTTATTAAACTTGAAATAAGCATTAGACATATTAAATTCTACCGCTACGTTTACATTTTCAGCAGGCAGGCTATTTTTCAATAATGAAAGTGCTTTTCTAGGAATGATAATTCCAGTACCTGCATCAGAAGCCACATCCACTCTTCTGTAACGGATTAATCTGTTACCATCGGTTGCTACAAAAGTTGTATTGGTTTCATCAAACTTAACATAAACACCACCCATAGCAGGACGAAGCTCATCGTTGCTTGTAGCATAAATGGTATGATTGATAGCGGTTGCTAAAACATCTGCTGAAATATCTACTGTATCAGGGTTTTCAACCTCCTGTACTTTAGGGAAGTCTGTAGCATTTTCTCCTGCAAGCTTATAGCGTCCATTGTCAGAGCTAATTTCGATACTGTAGGTTTCCTCATCTATTGAGAAAGTTACAGGCTGCTCTGGTAAATTTTTAAGCGTATCCATCAAAATCCTAGCAGGTACCGCAATACTTCCATTTTCCGATGATTCTACATCAATTTCAGTAATCATGGAAGTTTGTAAATCTGAAGCTGTAATGGTTAATAATCCATCTTGAATTTCAAATAAGAAATTCTCTAAGATGGGAACCATTGGATTGGTTGAAATAACTCCATTAATGGATGAAATTTGCTTTAATAATGCAGATGAGGATACTAAAAATTTCATAGTTTTTTATTTAGTGCTAGCTTTTAAAATAATTGTAAAAGCTCAGCTATAAACTTCTTGATTTTTTATTACCAACAAAGTTAAAAATTAATTTGCAAATCTATACTTTATAGCGCATTTCCCAACTAAAAATTAGTAAATGAAATCAATTTTTAATAAAAGACTGAAATGTGATATAAATTTAGTTAAGGAATTTGAGCTAAAAGCTTAATATGATAGAATAAAACTGGTACACTTAAAGCAATTTCTCTAATTCAATCCATATTTTCTCCATCCTTTCGTTTCGGATAGCTGCCCATTCCTTATCATTAATATGAACTAAATACGCATTAAAATCAGGGTTTTTAAAGAGCTTCAAATCTAAATCCTCATTATCATCTAAGGCATCAATGGCGATAGAACCTGCCTCTTGGAAGCTTTCTTTCTTTTCTAATGCAATATGATCAGAAGGTAAAAACTGATCCACAAAAAAATAATTGAATCGTTCCACAAAATTCATGACTTTGGCTGTATCTGCTTTTTCGTTCTGTAAGCGCAATAACTGATCTTCATACTTAAATACTAGTTCTTTTTGATTGGGCCTATCAATTGTAAGTGTCACCATATCTTGCCAAATCCCATCAAAAATAACTCTATCTCTCCAATCACTTTCTGATACTTCAAATATTCCTGCAACATAACTTTGGTAACCTGGCAGCTGTACTAAATAAACATCATCACCTTTAATAAAATAAGATTTTAAAGCTTGAAAATCTCCTCCCACCGTATAGGAATTAATTAATTCATTTTGACCATAAATATTAACACTCACTCCAGTATCCAATACTTGCTGTTTAATTTCTTCTGCAGTTTCATTTACCAAAGCTCTTTGAATACTAATTTCTTCTAATAATTTAAAAAACACTTGCTGCATAGAAGCATCTAATCGATATTCTTCATTTACTGTCCAATAGCTTGATTTCTTTTCAATTGTATTAGATATACCCTCTCCATTAATCTCTATTCTTGAAATATTTTCAAAGGCATTTTGAATTGAAAACAGATCCTTTTCAAAAGTAGTAGTACGCCTTTCGTATGGGTTATAATTATATACAATTATGGTACATAAGACCATAACAATTAAGATCGACAATAAAGATATATTCTTTTTGGATTGAGCTTTATTCATTGAATTTGGCATATTTTCTTTTCCTCCAATAAAATCTTATTAGTCCGAATAAAACAATCAAAAGGATTGGTAAGGCAACATTCAATAGTTGCATCAAAAGCTTATCTTCTTGAGCTTTCACCTTATCTAAGGGTCTAATTTTTAAATCTTTACTCCTAGAGATTATTAATCCGTCATCATCCAATAAGTAATTCAACATATTAAGAATTAACTGCTCATTAGCAAAGTTAGAGGGGCGATTGGCATAAGGATCAACACCTAATGGAAATGGTTGATTATTCTTTTTATTAATTTCACTTAAAAGCAAGTCACCATCAGAGGCCACAATAATTGAATTACTTTCACTTTTATTTAATCTTTTACTTTCATCTTTACCTTTAGGCACCAGTCTGTTTTGATAGGCTGAATTAAATTTCCCCTCTAACAAATAAGTGACCGGAACATTCTTTTTATTAAAATTCTCAGGTTTAACATCTTCTTTTAAACTTTCAAAACTGATATGGATAGGTCCATTTAAAACTCGAGTATAATCAGAAGTAAAAATTAATGGAGTTTTAGTTATGTCAGGAGCTAAAACAGTATCAATGGAACTTACAAATTTCCCATAAACTGCATCCATATTTCTAACTATGGGATGATCAGCGTAATTATTTAAGATGATATAATATGGCCATGGCAAAAGTTGTATTTGAGCATCCTTTCCCAAATTACCTGTAACAATAGGGAAATTTCCACTATTAACATCTTGAATGATATCCTTATTGACTCTTACGCCATATTTAAATAGTAAATCATCTAAGCCTGTTTCTACAGGTAATGCCAGTGCTCCATAATCCTTTATGGAGTCCACATCCATCATTAATCCATCTAAAAAGAATAAACTTTTACCACCATTCATGATATATTGATCAATATCGTATAATTCAGAATTAGAAAATTCCTTAGTTGGTTTTATAAAGATTGCAGCATCAAAATTCTGAAGTCTTGCAGTATTCTGTACCGGAATTAAATCATATTTCTGAGATACGGCATCCTTCAATCCTTTTAACACACTTCCTGATGCAGATTCTTTAGATTGATAGAGAGCAATACTTTTTCGATCTACATTTGCCAAGCTTTTAATAGCATTAGCGAGCTCATATTCAATATTCTCAATAGATTGAGTAATAGCTTCGCTAGCCCCAGCTGCATTATTACCGTTTAATAAAATTACAGGTAAGCTTTTTCCACCATATGATATTTCTGCTCCTGGAAAAATCAGTTTCTGAGATTTCTTTCCATCCTTATTATCGAAAACGGTAGTAGGCTGAATTCCCTTATCAATAAGGTATCTATAAAATTCATTTCTAGCGTTTGCTGAACTAGCTTGATCAGGATTCACAAAATTGTATTGCAGATTTCCATATGCATAAGTTTTGAATTGCTCTAAGGTTTGCTTTATGGCCGTCTGTAATCTTGTAAATTCAGAATTAATATCACCTTCTAAATAGACTTCAACATAAACGGGTTCTTCTAGATTTTTTAAGAGCGTGATCGTAGCATCATTCATAGAAAACCTATTCTCCTCTGTCATATCAATACGAAATATCTGATATCGAAAACCGAGATTAACTAAAACTACTAATGTGAATAGTATTAGAAATTTAAGTATGTATTCCGTTGATTTCCTTTTTAAGAATTCCATTTTCTTAATTTTAATACCATATAGGTGGCTCCAAGAAACAAGCTACTGATAGAAATGAAATATAATACATCTCTAAAATCAATCACTCCTTTACCCAATGCATCATAATGTGCCAACATACCAATTTTATCAATTTGAATATCCAACTCAGAAACAAAAGCTAAATCAGAAATAGAGGAGAATCCCATAAAAACTATGAAGCTTATGAAAACGGCAATGATGAAGGACACGATCTGATTTTCAGATAATGAGGATGAGAAAATACCAATTCCAGTATATGAAGAAGCTAGAAATAATAAGCCAATATAGGCTCCAATTATCCCTGCAGTATCTATATTCCCTACAGGATTACTCAAATAAGACAGTGAGAAATAGTATACTAATGTTGGAATAAGAGAAATAACAACAAGAACTAATCCTGCAAAATATTTACCTAATAGAAGTTTTAATTCTGTAATAGGTTTTGTCATCAATAGCTCAAAAGTACCGCTTTTGGTTTCTTCAGCTAAGGCCTTCATGGTTATGGCAGGAATAAGAAACATCAAAACATAAGGAGCTAGATTGAAAAATATCCCCATATCTGCATAGCCAAATTCAAAAATCGCAGTATCAGGAAAAACCCATACAAGCAGCCCCATACTGACTAAAAAAACACCCATTACCAGATAGGCAATTAGTGAATTTAAAAAGCTATTTATTTCCTTTTTAAAAATACTCCACATGGGATTAATTATTTTGAGTAAGTTTTCGAAACACTTCTTCCATATTCCCTTTCTCTAGAGAGATACCAATCAATTCTACATCATTTTGACCTGCCCACTTAAATATTTCTTTCCTAATATCACTTGTTGTCTCAAACAAATACTCAACCTTATTAATCATTTTAAGATTATTAACCTCAGCGTGTTGCGACCAATATGATAAATCAGATTCAGATTCTAATTCTACTTTAATAGTGAACTTCTCCTTTTCATCTGTTAATTCATTTACCAGCTGATCCGCTACAATCGTCCCTTCTTTAATAATGATTGCTCTATTACACATGGCTTGCACTTCCTGCATAATGTGAGTGCTAAGGAGCACTGTTTTATCCTTACTTATCGATAAGATTAAATTCCTTATTTCAATAATTTGGTTTGGATCAAGACCTGTGGTTGGCTCATCTAAAATCAAAACAGAAGGATCATGGACCAAAGATTGAGCTAAGCCTACTCTTTGTCGATAGCCTTTTGACAGTGTTCCAATTTGCTTATTCTGCTCTTTAGTTAATCCGCAAAGCTCAACTAATTCTGTAACTCTGTTCTTTAATTCAGAACCTGATAATCCATAGATACCTCCACAAAACCTAAGGAATTCATGAACATACATATCTAGATATAAAGGATTATGCTCTGGCAAATAACCAATATGTTTTTTTACTTCAAGAGGATTTTGGGAAACATCAATTTCATCAACCAATATTTGTCCAGAATCAGAGGGTAAAGTTCCCGTTATCATTTTCATGCTAGTTGATTTACCAGCACCATTCGGCCCTAGGAAACCTACTATATTTCCTTTTTTTATTTCAAAGGAAATAGTATTCACTGCGATTTGCTCGCCAAAAGTTTTAGTAAGATCCTTAACGAAAATGGACATTCAGAATTCTGTGATTTTGTTTGATGAACGCAAAAATAGCGTAATAATTATATATAATTCAAGTTCCTGAATTAATCTAATATTAAAGGTTCAAAACTAAAGCAGATGATAAATATTATAAGACATAACCATCCTAAAACTTTTCTTCCTGTACTCAAGGATCTATCATCTGAAGCTATCGGATGTTTTACCCCAATAAATCTACCTAATAAAAACACAAACAATAAATAACCAGAAAAACCTGTGATGGAAGGAAACAAATAGGTAGTTAAGTATTGGGCAGCAAACATACCAACCGCAATCATCCAAGTAGTACTCTTATCAAAGCCTAATCCTCTGAATGACATAAATAAAAAACCGATGTAGAAAACACTATATAAAAGCATTGAACTTATTGGAATTCCAGCAGTAATTAGACCCAGTCCTGCCATGAATGTGAATATCATATATAATCCAAAAGCGATATAAAAGTGGTTTTTTGCTCCAAAAAGACCATATATAACATGCCCACCATCTAGTTGACCGATAGGGATTAGATTTAAAGCAGTAAAGAAAAGTGCAAGAAATCCAGCAAATAAATAAGGATAATGAATAATCTCTTTATGATTTGGTAATCGATCAGGATCTGCAACATACTTTTCAAACCATGAGAATAATAGATTATTTCCTAGACTTAAACTAACTATCTCTTCATCATCATATACATGATTAGCGTAATCTAAACCATATTGCTCATACTCTGGATGAATTTCAAATATATATTCAGGTTCTGGTAAATTTGTAAATCCATAAAATAATACACCTAATGCAGCAATAAAACCAGCAATCGGACCTGCTATTCCAATATCAAAAAATTGTTTTCTTGATCGTATTGGTCCAACAATTCGAATTAAAGCGCCAAATGTACCGAAAGAAACTGAGCCGATAAATCCTAGCCACATTGGAATGTAATTGGGTAAAGTGACTTCAACTTTATGGTATTTAGCCGTAAAAAAGTGACCAAATTCATGAACAGTTAAAATAAATAGAAATGGGATTGAATACTCCATCCCAGCAATAAAATCTGTCCAAGAGTAATCAGGGGAATAAAATATGATTCTATTCGTAATCCATTCTGAACCCGCAAGAGTAGTGGTAATAAAAGTAATTACAAATAGTAATATCTTTTTTAAGTAGTAGCGAGCATTTTTCTCAATCATATTTCAGATAATTTACTGTTTAACAGCTCTATAAAGCCTCCATTTCTAGGTATATGAAGTGTATGAATACCTAATTGAGTAGCTGATTCTAAATTTAGTTTTGAGTCATCCATAAACAAAGCTTCCTCTGCAAGTGTTTGAGACTGCTTTAGAACATTTTCATATATTTCAGAATCAGGCTTTCTTTGATTTAACTCATGAGAAAAATAAACTTCATTGAATAAATCGTTTAAATGAGAATAAGGAAATGAATCTGATAAAATCTTATGAAACGCTTTTTCATGAATTGCATTCGTATTACTTAATACAATACATTTATATTCTTTTAGCAAAGCTTTCACCTCTTCTACCCTATTTATTGGAATTTGACCCAGCATAGCATTCCATGCCTTTTTTATCTCACTTTCATGCGCCTCTATCTTAAATTCCATTTTAAGTTGAGATATAAATTGATCGTCTGAAATTAATCCTTTCTCATATTCTTTAAAAACTGAGGCTGATAAATAAGCGTCTTCTACTTTTTGATTTGACAACCCAGATAAGTCTGAAAATGCAATGATTGTTTTCTCTACATGTAAATCAATAATAACACCCCCTAAATCAAAAATTATAGTTTTTATCTTCTGCAATTTTTCTCTTTATTTTAATGAATGCAAATATGGCTGTTCATCCCCCTAATTCAAAATAAGATATAAGCATTAGGTTTATTATAGGATCATAAAACGTTGTAGTTCCTGCTGATGAGAATTAAAAACTATTTGTAGAAAATAAATTCCTGATGTTAAAGTATTAGGTAATAGTACTTCAATCTTATTCTCCCTAAAATATAATTTCTCCCACTTAATATATTTACCTCTTTGGTCAAAGATCTGAATATATTGAATATCATTTTGTTGATTTTCATCTAATTCCAGATTAAATGAGAAGTTGTTTCGAATAGGGTTCGGATATAAATTAGTACTTAGAAGTGTATCAAATTCTATTTCAATAACTGGTTTATCTTCACCTCGACAAGTCGATACTTGAACATCTACATTTTGCCTAATCTCGTCAAGTTTTTCATAAACATTTATACCAGGGCATAATGTATTGCATCCGTCTTGATGACCTGCAATTACTCCAAGATTTGAATTTAACGGGTGGGAATTTGTAGCTAAAACTTCTAAATCATCTTTAAAAGCTTTCCAACTCAAAAGATTCTCCAAACTATTGAGCATGTCTTGCTCTGGATCAACAGTCTCATAATTCCCTAATAAACAAACTCCCATAGTAGTAGAGTTTGATCCACAAAAATGAGCGCCTATAACTAAATCCTGTTCACCATCTGCCGGATCCCTGCCGGCATATATAGCCCCATTGGGAGCTATCAGATAATTGTAACCTATATCAGACCATCCATTTTCCTGAGTATGAAAAATGTAAATATTTCGAACTGCAAGCGTATAGTCTGTAATATTATTTGAACCCGCTGAGTGATGGATTATTAAATTTTCAGTATCTGTGAAGCTTCTACTATAGCTTGGTTCAGCTAATCCTGACCTCCATTCATCTTGCGTTATAACACCTTCGAGCTGGCAATTATTCGAATCCTGCTTCGTTCTCATTTTTAATGAACTAGCGTAATTACCTTCTCCATTGATTAAAATAGCTTCAATCTGAAGTTTTGATTGATTTTTCAGCATCAGCTTTAGCTCAGATGTAGATTCGTTAAAATGAATTATTGTAGAGTAGAAATAATTTGAATTATCTAATTGGTGTGGACTGTTATGAAAAACTATACTCTCATCTTTTAATAAAAAAGAAATTTCCTTAAAGTCTATCTCATTTTTAGATTTTAGAGCAATTGCAGTAAATTCAAAATTCGATCTCAAATTAAATCTCTGGTTTGAGGAAATTTCTATTGGTATGGTGGTCAATCTTTTTTGTTGTGCCTTTAAGGAAGAAAGAGATAAGACTAAACATGAAATAGCAATGATTCTAAACATAATTCAATAATCTAATTATTATAACTTTAGTTTTGTAAAATTATTGAATATAGATCAAAAAAATAGGTCGATTCAAAAAATCGACCTATCTAAATTAAGAATTGAATTTAAATCTATTCTTTAATTACTTTATAAATTCCATTAATACCATTTGTTGATATTATCTGAATGAAATAAATGCCTGGAGCTTGATTACTTAAATTAAACTCATACTTATTATTTACATTCTTTTCATTAATGGACTGGATCAACTTGCCTTCCGCTGATAATAAACTAATCTTGGATATATCGGCCAAACTTATTACCTCAATTTTATCTTTTGCTGGATTAGGAAATAGCTTAACCTCCAAAAATTTATTAGGATTATTTGCCGTGTATCTAACTCTTTTTACAGAAATTTTCCCATTCTCAGAAGTTGCAGAAATTTCTAAAGCTTCTTGATCTTCGCCCGTTAATTCAAACACAATATCTGAATCTTCATCCATAGGAACACCTGGTCTGTCAAATTTTACCGTATATTTCCCAGCTGGGAGATTAGGAATAATAAACTCCCCATTTTCATCCGTTTCAAGATAAGCAACTAATTCTCCTTCCTCCATAACGGTTCTAAAGGAAATTTCTCTACTTGAACCTGTTAAACGCCTAACACTTACTCCCGCTCCCTTCACTCTCCTTCTAGGGAGCATTCTTTCTTCTTCACCAAATACCTCTTCAAAATATCCACTAAACCTAGAGGTACCATTAAGTTCCTGTGGCTCACCCTCCATGGTTACTGATAAACCATCTTGATCACTTCTATGCTGAATGACTTCAGCTAATTCCCAATCAATCGTATTTGGATAGTAAGTATTGATAAGATTAGGATAATCACTTTCATTATTATCAACATATAAAATGTAATCTCCCAAATCAAGATTTAGGATATCAAAAACACCTCCAGCTTTTAGATTAACAAAATATTCTCCGTTCGCCATTTGAACGCTGTCATACTGTTCTCCTTCTTGAAATTTGAATAGATGTACTTTTCCACTTTCCGTTGGAAACTCATTGGTATCAAACATTAATCCTGAAAGATTTGCGGTGGCTATGATGTTAACAGGATTTGATTTGATTCTAAAGTCTGGGCTAAGAATATTCAACATTTCATTCCCCACTTCTAATTGGTAACTACCCATCAATTCATAGGTAATTGAATCATATAAAATAGAGCTAGAATCTTTACCGTTCACTAAAGTACCATCCTTATACCACTGATAAGTGTTTGCTGAACCTTGAACCAGATAGTCAATTAAGAAGCTTGATCCATGTGGGAATCTTTTATCTTCGGTTACACCGAAATTCGCTTGGTTTTCAAAATTGAAAGAAGGCACAACCACTTGTGGTTCTAAATCATCAAAACCTAAAGCATTTCCACTAACATTTAAGGTCTCTAGAATTGGTAACGTACTCAAATCAGCCAAATTTTCAATAGCGTTATTGGAAACATCTAGAACTCTTAAACCCAGTATTTCTGCAATTTCCTCTGGAACAGAACCAGTTAAGTTATTTTCCGGTAAATTTATTTCTACTACTCGATTATCTTGAACAATTATATCATTAGGGTCATCCGACCAAGTTTCAGGATTATTTGCAGTTGTATCCCATACAATCGTGCTCCAATTTTCTCCACCCGTTGATTCGTATAATTTTTTTAATGCTGCAATATCACGCTCTAAGGATGAAACCTTTAAGTTGGTAATATTAGAATTGAGAATAAGGCCTGGAAAAAGTGAGTTACTTACTTCTACATAATAATTACCCTCGTCTGATCTTGCTACGCTACCAAAAGTAAGAATCGAATCCGTTGCACCAGCAATAGCTGTACTATCTTTAAACCATTGGAAAGTGTTAGAAGAAGCTGGCGCACTAACTTCTAAGCTTACTTCCGCAGCTAAGAAATCAATGTAAGATTCTGGAATAACATAGCTTGTGTCTTGATTGGAATAACTGAAGTCCGAAATTGATCTGTAGGCTTGTAGTTGCTCAAAGGTTAATCTATTTGAAGATACATTAAATGAATTCAGTTGCGCTGAAATGGGTACTAATGAAAGAATACTTGTGATATTATTTGATGCTAAATTTATTTGATTCACAAAATTTAGGCTCCCTAATTCAGCTGGTAAAGCTCCACTTAATTGTTTATTGCTCAGATTAATCGCAAATAAGCTATCATTCTTCATGCTTAAGCCTTCCCATGTGTTTAATTTACCTGTTAACCAATTTGTAGAGCTTGTCCAATTTGCGCCATCAAGACTATCATACAATGCAACCATTGCTAAAGAGTCTGATTCTAAATAATTAGATACTGGCAGCTTAATACTGTTAACAGCACTGTAGTTTGATGAATCACCGCTATTTGTATAAGCTTTTACAGCATAAAAATATAATTCAGAATATTCTGGTGCGACATAAGTCAAAGAATCGCTAAATACGGTTATAGTGGAATCTCCTGAAGATAAAGTATTGGGGTTATTGTCCCTTCCTATGTAAACTTTATAATTAACAGCATCATTTACAGCCGACCAGTTAAGACTAAAACCATTTGAATTCAAATTACTTAGGCTGACAGATGGTGGATTAACTTCCGTTGATTGTGGTGAAAAATATGCTACCGCTAAATCACCGTTTTCACGAAGCATAATTATATCTTTAACTTCATCTGCATTTAAATCTGCAACGGCTAAACCAGAAATTTTTGATCCAGGGTAGTTATAGGTATTGGATTCAGCAAAAGATCCTGCACCATCATTCAATAAAATATGAATTGCAGGATTATTATAATCTGAAATCACTAAATCTTGTAAGCCATCACCATCCATATCCTCAGCAACCATAACAGCTGGAGCAAAACTTAAAGCTACAAATGAATAACTAGTGCCGTCAAAAATTCGGATTTCATTGTTTATAAAATTAGAACTTACAATATTGTCTAATCCATCTCCATCGGGTGAGACTACAATTGATTGAAAAATCTCACCTACTGCAAAATTTGATCTGAAACTGGAGTTTGATTGACTGAAAAAATTTGTATTTGATAAATACCCACTATCTAGATCAATATAATTCAATTCCAAATCATTTTGACTCTCTGTAAAAAACACAGGATTCAAATCTGTTATTTCCTGGTTAAAGGCAGTACCAAAAGCAGGAGGTATGCTTGCATATGGAGAACAATTTTCTCCTGAAGAGATAATATTTGCTACTGCGATATTACTATTAATTCCCTCAGAAAAATCATAGATTGGGTAAATTATGTCCGTGAAGCCATCGTAATCTAAATCTCTTAAATCAAAGTCATTATAATTTATATTTGGATCATTAGCCCCATCCCCTAAATTTGTAAAGTTACCATTTCCATCATTTTGAAAATAAATAATACTGTTTATTGAAGAAAATGAAAAAGAAAGAACAAAATCGAATACTGGATTACCAGAAATATTTGAAAGCTCCAAGTCAATATCTGTTGGATTCAGTTGATTTCCCTCCACTATTAAATTGAAGGGTTCATAGGTAGTTTGACCTTCTAAATTCCTAAAATAGGCGACAGAGTCATAACTAGCAGTAGTAATGACCGCATCAATAGTATTGTCAGCATCTATTGTCCCTAATTTAAGAGTAGATTGCCCCAATGGAGCAGAACCATTTACATTCCCAACTACTGTTAAAGTATCGAATGCTGCGTTTAAATTACTTATAATTGTTGAATTCGAAACGGTGAAATTTCTCCTGCTATAATAAATTTTTCCATCATTAGCCACGGCCTTTAACTGACCTGATTGAGCACCAAACGGAACAGTAACTGTAACGCTATTTTCAGTTGATGATACAACATTTGATGACTTTGAACCAAAATAAACTGATTGTATAACCGGTCCAAAATTACCTGATAAATTTAAGGTTACACTTTCACCTGGCGCAGCAGAATTCTGCGAATAACTTACTATTTCTTTACGGTAATAGAATGGGTTTTGATTAACCGAAGTCGAAGCTAAACCAAGTCTTGCAGTATCAGCTAACGCAAATGAATATTGAACTCCACTAACAAATGAAGAATCTGTTGATGAAGAAATCCCAAGAACACTACCATTTTGAAAATTAACTAGAGCTAAAGAGTCCAAATTAGTAATACCCTCCTCTATTAAATCATATATGATTGGTTCAAAACTAGCATCAACATTTACATCGGTTAAACTACTCGTTATTTCCCAAGTATCCTTAAATCGATCCCTAGCTAATCCAGATGAAATAAAGAGTGTATCAAACTCACCACAGTAATTTGAAATGGGGTTTACCCGCACTAAATCAGTTTGTTGAAAGTCTTCATTATTATTAATTCTAATTTGCTTTAAACCAGTCCCATTACCAACAGCAAAGGTAAAGGGAGTATTTCCAATTTTTCCAAGTGGGGCTTGGACATAACTATCTTTCTGAATACCCGAAACACTTCCATTAGATCCAATGATGACCTCTCTTTGAAATCCTTCATAGAGATCAAAACCTCTAATTACACCATTTATAAAATTCAACTCATTTTTAATATATAGTTGAGAGATCGTTTCACCATAAGAAGCTGATATTTCTACACGGGTTCTACTATCTGAATTGGGTTCATCAGCTAGATTAATAATAAGATCATTATAGATAATTGAATCCTGAGCTATACCAAATCCGCTTAATTGTTGATATCCATTTCCAACCATATGAAGAATGGATTGATCTTGAAAATTAATTTTCCCTCCTGCTCCATTTCTTAAAAAATCGAAATACACAAACATCTCTGTATTTCCAGTGAAATTAACTTGAAACTCTTCATTTGTTTGCTGAATTGCGTCCATTTGAAATGACCCCACAAACACTTTTGAATTAAATATATTCGACTTATAAAATTGAGCACTATTAGTTCTATCATTAAAAAATGTTAACCTCCCACTTACATCTAAGGTCACGTTTTGAAGATTGAGATAATTACCCATAAAAGGTGAAAGAGCGGAGCCCAATTGTCGAATATCCATATTCCCTCCTACTTTTATTAATAAAGAATCCCCATTATTAAAGCCTTCTAATCTTAATGGAGTATCAGACAATATCTCATTTTTATCTATTATGAAGTTATTTCCAACAACAAGGCTTGCCTGATTTAAAGGGTTAGCGGTAATAAATACACCAACTGAATCGCTAATCTGAGCCCCAAAAACATCAGAAATTTTTAAATTATTATCAATGGTTAGATTCCCATCATTGATCCAAATTCCTGTATGGGGTGTCTCTTCAAAATTACCTACTATATTAACCTCATCAATTAAAATATTCTCTCCTGAATTAATAGTAACCTTATGATAAATATTTACTGCAGAATCAGCCGGTGGCACTACTCCTCCTGCCCAAATACTCGGATCTGACCAATCGCCATCTGCTATAGAGTTTATAAAAAATGGGTTGGTTTGAGTTTGAATAATCAGGGTATCACTATTTTCGTTACCTATTCTTTCTCCCCAAATTTTTATAAAGTAATCTTGACCAGTATTAAGTCCAGTAATTTCAAAGGAAGTGTTTAAACTACTTACGATAGCTGGATTATATAGGGGCAGAAAGGTGGAAAAGCTGTCTGCAGAAACTAAAATATTAAAATCAAATTCTGTAGCCGTTGAATTATTGAGCGATAATAATATGGAATTCTGTGTGGTTGATGAAACTTGTACATCTGGGCTTGGGATGGGATCTGCTACATCGAAGCCTTTGTCTGAAAGAAAACCTTTATCATGGGCTGTTCTTCCCTTTTCAATAATAATTGGCTCTGAGTAAGTCATTACACCAGAGCTACCGCTATTTAATTCAGAAGTATTGTTTCCAATAGCAATAAATTGAAAAAAGATGCTTGCCAATAAAAGTACAATAAATGTTTTCATGTAGTTATATAAAGTAATTCTTATTTTAAATCGAAATAAAAAACAAACAATAAAGTCTTTACAAAGTAAAAAAATATATAATATTAATCCTAATTATTATTTTTTTATTACTATTTTTTTGTAGTATCTTTAGCCTTACAATTGATTAGAATATTTATGAAAAATATAATCTCAACCTCTATTTTGTTTCTGCTTTTGCTTACAAGCGTAAATATAATAGCTCAAAATTCAAATTCTTCAATTTTCATCGAAATACAAGAAGCTTTTAATTCAGAGGATTACGAGAAAATTATTTCGAAAAAGTCAGAAATATACAAGCAGGTTAATTCCAAAGCTGATACTATTTCTGCCGAACTATTATATTATTTAGGAGACTCTTACTTAGCTTTTGATAGTCTAAAACTCGCGCTTCAGATTATGGAAGAGGAATTAAAAGTAAGGAAAAACATTAAACATACTGACCCATTATTGATTGGTGACATCCATTTTAACTTAGCCTATTACCAACAGTTGAATAGTGACTATCAAAAATCCATCGAAAATTTTAATGAAGCATCTGAGATTTATAAAAAACAATCCGGAGTAGCTGATCCAGGGTACGTAGAAAGTAAGATTGAATTAGCAAAATCTTACGGAATTATTGGAGATCATAGAACTTCAATGAAAATATTGGAAGATTTACTAAAAATTGACTTTGTTAAAGAACAGTATCAACATGTTGTAAACAAAGAATTAGGAATGGCTTATTTTGACATCGGCTACTATTCTAAATCTGAAGAAATACTAAAGCAAAATTTAGAATTTATTAAGAAAGTATTTGGTAAGGAAAGTATTGAATTTGCTGAAGGCTTAATAACTCTTGCTATACCTTATTATTACAGGTCGCAATATTCTGAATCTGAATTATTATATACTCAAGCCTTAGAGATCATATCTAAATTAAGTGGAAATGAATATTTAACAGAGAATACAAAAAATAATCTTGCGTTATTGTATTGGAAGATAGGTTTATATGAGGAAGCTATAGAAATTTATGAAGAAATCATTGAGAATGAGCCTAGTTTACAAAACGCTAGTACCTACAGTAATTACGCTCAAAGTTTAATTGCCGTAAATCAAAAAGAAAAAGCAATTGAATATTTCGATAAGTCTTTATCAATAATTAAGGATATTTTGGGAGAAGGAAGTGAATTATACATCAGAGTTTTAAAAGAAAAAGCCTTAGCCTTAAATGATGTTCTGGATTTAGAGAACTATTACAAGCTTATGGGTGAAAGTTATAGTGTCTCTAAAAAAATATTAGCAAAAAGTAATCCAGAATACTCTAAATACGAATTACGATGGGGAATAGCCAATTTTAGATTAAACGATATTAAACAAGCAGAGAAACACATTAAAGCTGCCCACAACCTAAGAGCAAAATATCTGAGTAAAAACCATCCTCTTTATGCTGAATCAAGTAAAGAGTTAGCTGAATTAAGTTGGTACAAAAAGGACCCTAAAAAAGCTAAGGAGTATTTCAATGAAACTTTTGATAATTATTTTGCTCAGATAGAAGCATATTTCCCTGCATTAAGTGAACAACAAAAGGCCAACTTTTATACCAATATTTTAAGATCAACTTTTGAGGAATTCAACTCCTTTGCAATATCCTATTACAAAGAAGATCCAGAATTACTGGAAGAGATGTATGATTATCAATTAGCAACTAAAGGGTTAATCATGTATGCTACTGCTAAGGCTAGAAAAAATATTCTAAATAGTGAAAATCAAGAATTGATTGACAAATACCAAAACTGGATCAGCACAAAAGAGCTAATATCGCAACTTTATTCGATGTCGAATGAAGAAGTTGAACAACAAGAATTAAAGCTCGACTCACTATTAAGCGTTTCGTCAGATTTAGAAAAAGAACTTAGTAGAGCATCTTCCGAATTTGCAGATGCATACACTGCAAAAAAATATAGCTGGAAAGATGTTCAAAAAGAACTAAAACAGGGTGAAGCCGCTATTGAGATGATCAGATACAGAGAATTTGTTCCCGATAGCAGCGGAATATTTATGAATAGAATAAACTATGCTGCATTATTAATCGATAAAAATTCTAAAAATCCAGAATTGATTCTTTTTGAAAATGGACTTGAATTAGAAAATAAATACATTAAAAACTATAGAAATGCTATCCGATTCAAGGTAAGAGATAATTACAGTTATAAATTTTATTGGCAACCCATAGCTGAAAGAACTAAACAATATGAAAAATTATATTTTTCTCCTGATGGAATTTATAATCAAATCAGTATAAATGTATTGTTTAATACAGCCAGTAAGAAGTATGTGTTAGAAGAACAAAACGTACAATTACTAACCAATACGAAGGATTTATTAGCCTACAATAAAACAAAATCGAATTCAAATTTAGCTGCTAACCCTACATTATTTGGATTCCCAAATTATAATAAAGGAATAACTGAAAGTATAACTGAAAATCAGCAAAGCGCTAGCGATATAGTTGAAAATGCAAGTTTAAATAGAGGTTTAAGAGGAAGTCTTCAGAGGTATATAAGAGGAAATGCATTAGTAACCGAACTTCCAGGCACAAAAGTAGAAGTAAACCAAATTGATAATATTTATAAAAGCAACTCTAATGAAAATCCGGAAACCTATTTGGAAAATGATGCAGATGAACTACAATTAAAAAGTGTAAAAAGTCCAAAAGTTTTACACATAGCCACTCATGGCTTCTTTTTAGAAGACAATGAAACTGCTAATACTGAGGAAGAAGATAAATACAGTGAAAATCCATTATTGAAATCGGGATTGATTATGGCTGGTGCTAATTCATTTATTTCTAGCGGACTAAATGAAGGAGCAAGACAGGATGGAATATTAACAGCCTATGAGGCCATGAATCTAGATTTAAGTGATACAGAATTGGTTGTTTTATCTGCCTGCGAAACAGGATTAGGGGAATTGAAAAATGGTGAAGGCGTTTATGGTTTAAGAAGAGCCTTCCAAGTTGCAGGGGCTGATGCTATTATTATGAGTTTATGGTCGGTTGATGATGCTGCTACTCAAGAGCTTATGACTATTTTTTACGAAAATTGGGTAAATGGAATTGACAAATTAACTGCTTTCAATCAAGCTCAGAAAACCATTAAGGAAAAATATAAGTCGCCTTTTTACTGGGGAGCTTTTGTAATGGTTGGTCAATAAATTAAAAATATAATTAGAGTAAAGGCTTCGTAAAATCACGAGGCCTTTTTTATTTTTGTGATATGTCAACTGAAAAAAAATGGATTTTAGCTCCTGAACCTGCCAAATCGCTGGTTTCACAACTAAGTGAATCAATCAATATCAACCCGATTTTATCTAAAATTTTAATAAATAGAGGTGTAACTAATTTTGAGGAAGCTAAAACATTTTTCAGACCTTCTATAGAGGATTGCCACGATCCATTTCTTATGAAAGATATGGATATTGCTGTAAATAGGCTACAAAAAGCCATTCAAAACAATGAATCAATTTTAGTATTTGGAGACTACGATGTAGATGGCTCTACATCTGTTGCCATGATGTATAGTTTTTTACAAAACCATTGTGAAAATTTATACTATTACATTCCTGATCGATATTTAGAAGGTTACGGAATATCTTATCAGGGAATTGATTATGCAGTTGAGAAAGAATGTAGTTTAATAATTGCATTAGATTGTGGTATAAAAGCCATTGATAAAATTCAATATGCAAATGAAAATAATGTTGACTTTATTATATGTGATCATCATAATCCAGGCGCAGAACTTCCTGAAGCAAAAGCTATATTAGATCCTAAAAGAAAAGATTGCAAATATCCATTTAAAGAACTATCTGGTTGTGGCGTAGGATTTAAGTTAATTCAAGGGTTTTGTATTCAAAATAATATTCCAGAACATCATGCTTTTGAATTATTAGACCTAGTAGCGGTTAGCATAGCATCAGACTTAGTATCTGTTACGGGTGAAAACAGAATTTTAGCTTTTTATGGATTAGAAAGAATTAACTTTAATCCAAGACCTGGCATCAAAGCACTATTAAAATCCTCAGGTCTTAATGAAAAAATCACAATTTCTAATCTAGTTTTTCAATTAGGACCAAGAATAAATGCAGCCGGAAGAATAGATCATGCACATTTAGCAGTTAAGTTGTTAACTGCCATTCATGAAGATCAAGCCTTATTAATTGCCGAAAAAGTATCCAGTAAAAACAATACTCGCAAAGGCTTTGATCAAAGTATTACTTCGGAAGCCCTTAAACTTATTGAGGATGATCATAAAATCCTTCATGCAAAAAGCACTGTATTATTTAAAGAAACCTGGCATAAGGGTGTAATTGGAATTGTTGCGTCCAGATGCATTGAACATTATTACAGACCAACCATTATTCTTACCGAATCAAATGGAAAAGCAACTGGTTCAGCACGTTCGGTTGATGGATTTGATTTATATAATGCTATTGAATCGTGTAAAGAACATCTTGATCAGTTTGGAGGACACAAGCATGCTGCTGGCTTAACCTTACCCATTGAAAATATCCCTCAATTTTCTAATGCATTTGAATCTGTAGTACAACAGAATATTACCGAAGATCAGCTTATTCCTAAAGTGCACATAGACTCCTATGTTAAAATTGATCAAATTACGGATAAGTTCTATTCAATTTTAAGTCAAATGGATCCATTTGGTCCAGGAAATATGCAGCCTGTTTTTGCAGCAAAAGATCTAAAATTGATAAGTAAACCTATCCTTTTAAAAGAAAAACATTTAAAATTAGAAGTGATGAACAAAGAGGGTCATCATACAATCAAAGCAATAGGATTTGGTTTAGGTCATTTAAAATCAAAATTAGAGGCTAGCAGTAATTTTGAATTAGCCTTTACCATACAAGAAAACCATTTCAATGGTACAAAATCTTTGCAGCTTTATCTAAAAGATATCCGCATTGAATAATTATTTTCGTTAATTTGCCTTTTGGGTATGTTTGTTGCTTCTCATGCAAATAAACAAAATAGACAAAATGATATTAAGAGCTGATAATCTTGTAAAAATATATTCAAAAAGAACCGTAGTTGATCATGTTTCAGTTAGTGTGGAACAAGGAGAAATTGTAGGACTACTAGGGCCAAATGGAGCAGGTAAAACTACCTCATTTTACATGATAGTAGGTCTAGTAAAACCGAATTCTGGAGAAATATTTTTAGATGATCAAAACATCACGGATTTACCAATGTATAAGCGAGCTAAAAAAGGGGTTGGCTATTTAGCTCAAGAAGCCTCTGTATTCAGATCCTTAACAGTTGAAGAAAACTTAATGGCTGTTTTGCAGATGAGAAAAATTAGCAAAGAAGCCAAGAATGAAAAAATGGAAAGCCTGCTTGAAGAGTTTAGCTTAAACCATGTGCGAAAAAATAAAGGGATGGTACTTTCTGGTGGCGAAAGAAGACGTACTGAAATTGCCAGAGCTTTAGCAATGGATCCTAGCTTTATATTATTGGATGAGCCTTTTGCAGGGGTAGATCCAATAGCTGTTGAAGAAATTCAAACGATAGTAGGACAGCTCAAAAATAAAAACATTGGTATTTTAATCACAGATCATAATGTAAACGAAACGCTATCCATTACTGATAGAGCCTATCTAATGTTCGAAGGTAAATTATTAAAAGCTGGTACTGCTGAAGATCTTGCGAATGATGAACAAGTAAGAAGAGTTTATTTAGGGAAGCATTTCGAATTAAAAAGAAAACTATAAACTATGGAATTCCTTCATTCTATTATGACATGGGTGATGAAGAAAAGAATCCACGAAGTGGAGCTTTTCATCAAATATCCTAATGAAGTTCAGAGTGAAGTGCTTCATAAACTAATTTATAGAGCCAGGAATACAAAATTTGGCCAAGAGTATAAGTTTGATGAAATAAAAGACTTTGAAACTTTTCGAGAAAGAGTTCCTTTACATACTTATGAAGAATTATTCCCCTATATAGATCAACTTCTAAAAGGTGACCAAAATATACTTTGGCCAACTGAAATTAGATGGTTTTCCAAATCTTCTGGAACTACTAACGATAGAAGTAAATTTATTCCTGTTTCAGATGAAGCCCTTGAGGATTGCCACTTTAAAGGGGGAAAAGATTTACTATCTATATACCTTAACAATAACCCAGAATCCAGACTATTTACAGGTAAAAACCTGAGCATAGGCGGTAGCCAACAAGTAAACCAATTCGACAATAATTCAAATTCATTTTATGGTGATGTCTCTGCCGTAATTATGAAAAACCTTCCGTTTTGGGTTCAGATTATTAGAACGCCAAGCCTTGAAATTGCTCTCATGGATGAATGGGAAGGTAAGATTGAAGCCATGGCAAATGCAACCATGAAGGAGGATGTAACCAGTTTAACGGGCGTACCTACCTGGACTGTAGTTTTACTACAAAGAATATTAGAGCTTACAGGAAAAAATGATATTTCAGAAGTATGGCCTAATTTAGAGTTATTTATACATGGTGCTGTTTCTTTTGTCCCTTACCAACCTCTATTCAAAGAGCTGATCAAATCACCAAGAATGAGTTATTTGGAGACTTATAATGCTTCAGAAGGCTTTTTTGGAATACAAGACTTGAATGATTCTGATGAGATGCTCTTAATGTTAGATTATGGGATTTTTTACGAATTTATACCATTAGAAAATGCTAATGAAAAGCAACCTAAAACTCTTCGTTTAGGAGAAGTTGAACTTCATAAAGTATATGAAATCGTAATCAGTACCAATGCTGGATTATGGCGCTATAGAATTGGTGACACCATTAGGTTTACTTCATTAGATCCTTACAGAATCAAGATCAGCGGTAGAACCAAGCATTTCATAAATGCATTCGGAGAGGAGCTCATGATTGAAAATGCAGAAAAAGCAATTGCAGTGGCATGCAATAAAACTGGAGTAATCATAGATAACTTTACGGCTGCTCCTAAACATTTAGCACAAGGAAAAAGAGGAGCGCATGAATGGGTAATTGAATTTTCTAAAGAACCCAACAACATAGAGGAATTTGCTCAAATTTTAGATGATGAAATAAGAAAGATAAACTCTGATTATGACGCTAAACGATATAAAGACATTGCCTTGCATTGCTTACTAATTCACAAAGTTCCTCAAGGAACGTTCTATGAATGGATGAGAAAAAGAGGGAAATTAGGAGGACAAAATAAAGTACCTCGCCTTTCAAATAGCAGAAAATATCTGGAAGACCTATTAGGCATGGTTAAACAGAAATAAAAAAAGCTGATTATAATATCAGCTTTTAAATAAATACCTTTCAAATGTAATTGATTAAGATGCCCATTTAATAGTGCATCCTATAGCTTTAGTTTTCTTTTCTGGTACTTCCTCGCCTTTCAAAACTGCATTAACTGCATCCTCTACATATTTTTTATCAGCCAAATCTGCTGATTTAGTATTATTATCAATTGCTCCAATATACTTTACTGTTTTATCAGCATCTAAAACATACACATGAGGTGTATTGGTAGCACCATAAGCTTTCGTAATTTCTTGAGTTTCATCATACACATAAGGAAATTCAAATCCCTTTTCTTTTGCTCTTACAATCATCTTATCATATGAATCCTCAGGTGATCTTTCATCATCATTTGGATTGATTGCAATTACTGGAACTCCCTTGTTTGCATACTTTTCATGTAAGGCTATAATTCTATCTTCATAAGCAACAGAATACGGACAGGAGTTACAAGTAAAAATAACCATAAACCCTTTAGCATCTTTATAAGAGTCTAAAGAAACCATTTTTCCATCTACATTTTTGAGGGAAAAATCTCTAGCGGTATCCCCTACTTTATATCCATTTTCTTTAATACTAAATGCAAAGAGAGCAGTTAAAATAATCGATAGTGCTAATAACTTTTTCATAGTTGTATTAATTTAGTTTTTGTTTTATTAGTGATGTTAATTCTCCTTCATGAAATTCCTTTTCATAAAAAAATTTCTTGCCATCTACAATCAGTAAGGTTGCTGGAATTGCTCCGGACCACTCAGGACTAACTTTGTCTATCCATGAATTATAGTCAAGGTTATTAATTAGATAAAGTCCTTTAGGATTCAATCCTTTTTTAGATGCAAACTTATCAGCTCTTGTAGCGTTTTCTTCAAAGTCTAAGCTCATATAGATGAAATCAACCTCCGGGAATTCAGCCTGAGCTTCTACAAAATAAGGTAACTCCTTAATACAAGGTTTGCACCATGTTGCCCAGAAATTAATCACAGTAATATTCTGAGAAGAAGTAGGTTTCATGAGCTCTTCTAATTGAGGGACATCAATAATTTTAATATTTTGATTCTGAGAAAAAAGTTGATTTGTGAAAATGAATCCAGAAAGGAAAATTATGACAGTGATTATCTTTTTCATAACCAAATATAAACGATAATTACTGCAAAATGTTGATCACAAAATCTCGAGTATCTCTTCTTTTGGGATTTTGAATATATTAATTCTTTCCTTGGTTCCAGCAAGAGTAATTTTAGAGAGTATAATCATACCTTCATCTTGGGTCGGTGCAATCTTAACCACCGCTAATGGATCAATTCCTCCAATGTACTTTATAGCCACTAGATCTCCTGAATTTTGATCATAAAAGTTCAATTTAATTCTACCATCTAGAGTAGTATAAGCATTGACCAAATATTCAGAATTGCCAACTGGAATGACTGCTGAAGTCGCTTTTTGTATACTCAGTCTGTCCCTGACATTTCCTCCACCTAAAAATTCTATTTCAACAGTATCCTGAACAATAGGGCTATAACTATTTACAAAGTACGACTGATTATTATAAAAATAATTAATAGCAAGTAGACCACTCCCAATCTCCGTAATTGAGTTGATTTTATCTTGAGCTTGACTTTCAATTAGTCCTGATTGAATACCCTGATCATTTGTATAGGTTAAATTTAAACTATTACCACGCAATCCATTAAAATATAATACCGAACCAGAATTATATGCACCTACAAAAAATTCTTCCTTTTTGGTTCGTCTAAAGGTTAAAATATTTTGATCCGTTAATTTCACAGTATCAAATCTTCTGGCCCATTCCATTGCAAAACCATCTTGTATTTTACTTAATACCATTCCTGTGGTGTCATTATAGGTTAAGAGAAGATATGTATTGGGATTGATAGTATTAAAAGCAAGAGGATTAGGATAACTATCATACGTTCTTAAAGGCTCAATTTTTTGCTCTAGATCATTTATCTCAAACAAAGTGGAAGTAGCATTTGGGTTAGTAGCTGCAATAAAATAATATTTATCTCCTTGCTGAACCAATCCCGCAATAGGATCTACGTACTGAGGTTCTAATTGTCTGCTCCACTGAAAATCTCCTCTGTTAGATACTTTCAAAACAAAAATTGTATTATTCGCTAGCTTAGAGAGTACTATATAACCACCTTCATTAGTTTCTATAACATCTAATGGAGTGTAATTGATCCCCTCTGATGGGTTATCAAAAATGCTATTAAATTTCTCAGTTGAATTATATTCAACAATATCCTCATCGCAGGCAGATAATAAAAAAAGAATTATAAATAAATAGATTAAACTTCTCATATTTCTACTGGCATAAATTCCTTTTTACTTAAATATTTTAGTGGGAAAATTATTCCAATTAGTGCCTCAACCGTCTGGAAATTTATATCATCCATTACGTCATAAGCTTCATTTTGTAAATTTTCATTAGCATATCTTGCATTTTGATTGTTTGCATTACTTAATCCATATCGAAAATTGGCTTCAGCCGTAATGTAAAAAGTATTGACTCTAAACCTAGCACCTACTCCAACAAACGCATCGGCTTTAAAAGGTGCCATAATTGATTTAATATCTTCATTTTTATTAAACTCTTGGCTTTCAATACCATTTTGAATAGTGTATTTAGTGTATTCCTTATTTGCATTTAACAAGAGTGAAAAATTTATGCCCGCTTGAGCAAAAGGAATTATAGCAGGCACACTTGGTTTTCTGCCTTTTCTATCCCAAAATCTACTGTTAACTTTTCTAAACATAAATCGAAAAAAAACAGGTAGATCCAGATAATTTAAACCATGATTATGAGTGAAATTAACGCTGTTGGATGTACCAGGCTGTTCTTGTAAATATTGAAATCTTACTCTACTAACTGAAGCATTTGTGCCTAATACCAATCTTTGTTCAAATTGATACATATAGGTTATACCGTATATCACACCTAAATTATTAACCTCTTGATATTGCTTATTATACAAGCCTTCATTTAGATTATTAGTTGGCTTTATAAGAGAATAACGATTGATTACATTTATTGTATTGTAGTTCGCACCAGCTCTAAATCCAAAATACATTTGAGAATTTTGAAAGGGATCTTTATTTAATTTATCCCAAACTGATTGCGCATTACATGTAATACTTATAAGCAATATAAACACACTGCACAGATACTTAAACATCATTTTTTTATCAAACACCGCATTAAAGATCAAACTTTTTATACTTCAATCAAAATAAATAGAAGGGTTCATTCGCACTATCTTTTTACTAACTTTACGCTCAAGAAAAAATTATGCAAGAAGATATATCAAACAATGAACAGGAAGATGATGGTTTATTTGAACATCATCAAATAAAAGTTGATCCTAAACAAGAGTTACTACGGATAGATAAATTCTTAATGGATAGATTGCCTAATGTAACCCGAAATAAGGTTCAAAAGGCAATAAAAGATGGGTTTGTACAAGTAAATGGCGACACAATTAAGCCCAATTATAAAGTTCATCCTAATGACAATATCAGAATTGCGTTACCTGAACCTCCACGAGACACGGAGGTTGTAGCTGAAAACATTGAGCTTGATATTATTTATGAAGATGATGATCTTCTTATTGTTAATAAAGAGGCAGGAATGGTAGTTCATCCTGCTCATCAAAATTGGACTGGTACGCTCGTGAATGCATTAGCATATCATTTTCAACAATTACCAGAAATGGAAGGAAATGAAGGCAGACCGGGATTAGTTCATAGGATAGATAAAGATACTTCTGGTTTATTAGTGATTGCCAAAACTGAACAAGCCATGACTCATCTTGCAAAACAGTTCTTTGATCACAGCATTGAAAGAACCTATTATGCTTTAGTTTGGGGGGAATTGGAAAATGAAGAAGGCACTATTGATGTGAATTTAGGCCGAAGTTTTAAAGATAGAAGAATAACGGATGCATTTCCTGAAGGGGATTTTGGAAGAACTGCGATTACCCATTATAAAGTAATTGAAAGACTCCGTTATGTAACACTAATCAAATGTAATCTGGAAACAGGAAGGACACACCAAATTAGGGCTCATATGAAATATATTGGTCATCCTTTATTTAATGACGCTACTTATGGTGGTGACAAAATTTTAAAAGGAACTCAATTTTCTAAATACAAGGCTTTTGTTGAAAATTGTTTTAAAGTAATACCAAGGCAAGCTTTACATGCGAAATCACTGGGTTTCATTCACCCTACTCAAAACAAACACGTTCAGTATGAAACTGAATTACCAGAGGATTTTAAAATGGTACTTGAAAAATGGAGGCATTACATCCAGTTTAATTAAACATCTGGATATTCATGTATTGCTACCATTAGTTTTAAATATTCAAAGATGGTTAAATTGATTGAACAGGCAGTAAATTAGGAAACTAAAGACTTAGATCTTACAATTCAGCATATAATGACTTTTGAAGTAAAGGCGAAAGTTTTATAACTCACTTTCAGCCAATCCTTCAACTTTAAGTTTGTTCTTAACAGGATTTGCATACATGGCTAATAATGGACCTTTCAATTCATCAAAGTCTGCAGAAAACATTTTAGCTTGATTTCTAAGATAATCTTCAAATTTCTCAGCTTCTTCTTTAGAATAGTAATCTGAAAAACGATTTTCAAACAACCAGTCATATGCGATGAAGTTATTAGGCCATAGCTTATAATTTTTATGAATTCGTTCATCAATCAAATCCGCTAATGCCTGCATTTGATCATTTTTATTCTTGATCTCTCTTATTTCTTGAAGTTTCTCATCCACTATTTTACCAATGGAAATATGAACTCTTCCTTTAACACCAGTTATACCTGCAATCATGCTTTGTAAATCATCCTCAGGAGTTTTTTCTATAGGTTGTCCTGCCAATTTGGAAGCAATTTCTCTTGCCTTTAAAACATCACAAGGATCATATTCATAAGAAATAGCCATTGGGGCAATTCTTAATGGAGCATAATTTTCATAAAAATCTTTCCCTCCACTTAAACCTATCATTTTCAATAAGCCCTGTTGAGTTTGATCATCTCCATCTTTTGTTCTACCCTCTCTTTGAGCAATCCAAATCGAGGTTTTTGCCTCTAAAATAGTATAGCGAATGTAGGAAGATAAAGTCTGTGAATAGGAATACATCTCCCTTGGAGCTACATTTCTATTCACAATAAAGTTTTTATTAAGTTTAGCTAAATCGGTCACCCATTGATTCACTAGTAAATTATTTCCAATGGCAACCTCTGTCGTATCTATGCCTAATTCAAATAGTAATACATTCAGAATGGTAGAGTCCAATACAATATCTCTGTGATTAGATATAAACAGGTAGGCATTTTCAGGGTTTATTCTATCGAATCCATCATTAGTAATTCCTTCTGAACTACTATCTAATACTCTTCTAGCAGTAGGATACATCATTACCTTCTGAAAATCTTTAACTGAACTCACCTCAGATAAAGACTTTTTTAATTCATCAATTGATTTTTCAGGAAATAATCTATTGGTAACCTGATCAAAAAAAGGATGCTGAATGAAACGCTTAACCGCTTCATTAACTTCAGAATCTTTATAAGGTCTAATCGAATCAAATACTTCCAAATACTCCATAAATCAAAAAATAGAAACACGAAATAAATGATTTTTACGTTAAAATCCCGAAAATAGATAGGAAATTCCCTATTTACACTCAAATTATCACTCTGGGAAAACTTCATATTCATTTAACAAGCACTTAATAATAAGTCGGTTACAAAATTGTAGCTTTGTATAAATTCAAAAGTATCAACCATGCATAAAGTCACTCCAAATTTTTACGCGGGTGTTAATTTCATCCAGATTTCTTGTTTACCTCAAGAGCAACAAGAACTTTTTAGCAATTGGATTCATAAAAGTTCTGTTATGGAAATGGAAATTAATAATATCAAATTAAATGATTGTGTAGATTATCAGGAATATACGTATTGGTTTGATTTTCAAAATCAGAATCAAAATTCATACTTAGATTCCAGTATTTAATATATCTTATTAGATTTGTGGTAAACCTACATCTATGGATTACCAAAAAGAATTAGTTGTTGTTTCACAAAAATTAATTCCTGATTTTGAATTTAATCAGCAGACCATCTCTGATAAAAATGGCTTTGTTAAGTCGATTAGTCCGTACCTTTCTCACCTATTAGATAGTGACTTTCAGAAATTAGTACAGATAATGTACCGTATAGATGTGTCAGAAAAAGAATTTGCCTTAACTTTGCAAGCTGGAAATGAGAATATAGCTGAAAAGCTGGCGGAATTGATTTATAACCGCCTTTGCTTAAAAGCTAAAATAAGAGCAAAATACAAAGCAAAGTAATTTATGCTAAAAATAGCAGTTGATTTTGATGGCACTATAGTTGAAGATCGATACCCAAATATTGGCAAACCTCAATTATTTGCTTTTGAAACTTTAAAAGCCCTTCAATCTCAGCAACACTTGTTAATATTATGGACGGTACGCGAGGGCAGAGCTTTAAAGGAAGCTATTGAATTTTGTAAAAAGCATGGTGTTGAATTTTATGCTGTAAATAAAAACTTTCCAGAAGAAGAATTAGAAGAAGGACAAAGTAGGAAATTAAATGTTGACTACTTTATAGACGATAGAAATATAGGTGGCTTTTTGGGTTGGAGTAAAACATGGGAACTATTAGGTAATTCACCTGTTGATTACTCATTACCAAAAAGATCATTTTGGGATAAATTAAAAGACTTGTTTAGATGATTCACTTGAAGACAAAAGAAGAAATAGAATTAATTCGTAAAAGTGCATTGCTAGTTTCTAAAACACTCGGCTTAATGGCCGAATTACTTGAACCAGGAATCACTACTTTAGAATTAGATAAAAAAGCTGAAGAATTTATCCGAGATAATGGTGGTGAACCAGGTTTCTTAGGTCTTTATGATTTTCCTAACACCCTATGCATGAGTCCTAATGAGCAGGTTGTTCATGGCTTTCCGAATAAAGATCCTTTAAAAGAGGGAGACATAATATCAATAGACTGTGGCGTTAAAATGAATGGTTTTTATGGAGATCATGCCTATACATTTGCTGTAGGGGAAGTAAAACCTGAAATTGAGCAATTATTAAAAGTCACTAAAGAATCATTGTATTTAGGTATTGAAGAATGTAAAGCGGGCAATAGAATAGGTGATATTGGATTTGCCATTCAACATCATGCTGAAAAACATGGCTATGGCGTAGTGCGTGAATTAGTAGGTCATGGATTAGGTAGAAAGATGCATGAATCTCCTGAAGTACCTAATTATGGTAAAAGAGGTAGAGGTGCCAAGCTGAAAGAAGGCTTAGTCTTAGCAATTGAACCCATGATCAACTTAGGTGGTAGAAGTATTAAGCAATTAGCTGATGGATGGTCAATCGTTACTGCTGATGGAAGATATTCTGCTCATTTTGAACACGATGTCGCGATAGTAGATGGAAAGCCCGACATTTTATCAACATTTGATTATGTTGAAGAAGCATTAAAGAAAAAAGGGTTAGCTATTTACTAACCCATATTAATAATATTAAACCTTTTCCCATAAGCCAGTGGGAACAATTTCTAATACATGGCCAATTGGGTCCTCAAAATAGGCAGAGAATTTCCCATTAGGCCATTTATGCTCGTAGGTTACCTCAATTCCTTTTTGCTTTAGTTCTTCTTTAGCTGATTCATAATCCTCAACTGGAACTTCAAATGCGATATGTTGCTTTCCTCTAGCAAAATGAGGAGGTGGAACATCTTGATGCTCACTAAAATCTGGATTAAAACATAATAATACAGAGGTACCTGATCTAAAAAAAATAAGCTTTTCTGGAACGTAAGTCATGATAGGTAATCCTAACTTACCATTATAAAATTCTTTAGCTTTTTCTAAGTCTTTAATGTAAAGACATACTTCTTTAATTTGATTGATCTGCATATCATCAAATTAGCAAAAAGCCTAGAATTATAAAACTTAATGTTTTTTCTTGAAGACTTTAGCGATCCAACGTGGCAAAACAATTGCTCCTAAGAAAAGATACGGATAGTAAGTCATTAATCTCCAGAAAATATTCGTGATAAATGTAACTGAGCCTAAATCTTCTTTAAAAAATTGCGTGAAAATGAATTCCGCAGTCCCGCTACTTCCTGGTGTTGGAGATACTAACATGGTAATCCATATCACTACGTGACGAGCAAATATTACAATATGATCGAAAAAGCTCTGATCAGTAAAGGCTTCAATAACACAATTAAGCATAGCATAACGAGCAGACCAGATAAATAAAGTAGATAACGAGATCTTTAGCCAATACGTAAAGCTTCTTCCTCTCAATTCTTTAGAAGCCATCATAATTTCAGAACCTTGCTCATAGGCTCCCTGTCTCCACCTTCTTAAGAAACCTATAGAGGTAATTTTTAATAAAATCCATCTGAACCACCGTGGATTTACTAATACTGCAAAAGCCATCACAAAAGTGTAAACCGCAATTAATGAATAACTTATAATAAAAAGTGCTGGTAAGCTTCTACCCAACTGACTTTCTACCATTGTATTTTGTGGAAAAATATAGCCCGATGCAATTAAATAAACGATTGGAGCCATCACTACAAAGTAAAGGTTGTCAAAAATGGCCGTAATCATGGTATAAGCCAAGGCTTTACCTAATTTCAAGCCTTCTTTCATGAGTATAAAAACAGCCACTGCTGTACCTCCAACTACTGAAGGTGTAACCGCTGAAGCAAATTCCCATAATATAATCACATAAATACTACTCTTCCATGACAGCCTTTCACCAGTTATCATTCTGATTCTGTAGACGTAACCAAGATCACGAGCAAATAAAACAAAAAAGGCTAAAGCAACAGGAAATATCTCAGCCTCAAATATTTTTGTTAGGTTTTCAACCGTTACAGAATCGTCTTGATAAAAAAGAAATGCGACTATAGAAACACCTAATAAAACGGGAATCCAAACCTTATTAGGATTTAAGGTTTTAAATACTTTCTCTTTCTCTAATTTCATTCAGCGACTTTTTCAATTTTCTCAAGCCAAAAATTATTGAATCCCTCCCCTACTGTGATGGTAATAAGTGAACTTTGTAATAATTCTAGAATAGCTAAAAAATTAAATATTACTGCGATTTTTTCTGGCTTCTCCTCAATAAAACTTGTAAAGGCCATCCGTCCATCTAATTCTAATCTCCCAAGGATATGAGTTTTCTGTCCTTCAATAGTATAAGGATATTGGACCACTTTATGCGAAGGTTTATTTTTCTCCAACTCATAGCGAGCCATTACATCCCTAAAAACACGTAACAATTTATACAGGTCTACATTCTGAAGTTCAGCTTCTACATTTATAGTTTCAGATAATGATCGAACCTCTTTCTTAACATTACCTCTTTTTTCTTTTTCCTGCATTTTGCCTTCCATTTCGGAAAGTTCCTGCAAAACAGATTTATATTTTTTGTACTCTAATAAATGTCGAACAAGTTCCTCTCGAGGGTCTATCTCATTTCCTTCTTCATCCATTTGAGGTCTGGGAAGCAGCATTTTAGCTTTTATTCTCATCAAAGTAGAGGCCACAAGGATAAATTCACTTGCCACTTCGATATTCATCTGTTCTAAATGCTTCAAATAATCAAGGAAATCATTCGTGATTTTAGAAATAGGAATATCATAAATATCCAACTCATCCCTTTCAATGAAGAAAAGAAGCAAATCGAATGGCCCCTCAAAAAGTGGTAATTTTATTTCAAAGCTCAATGTAGATGAATATTTAGTCGTTCTAGATTTTCAAAGATAATTGAATTTGAAAATATTGTAGGTTTATAAAAGGATTTTATCAAATAATTAGCTTTTTTAACGCAAAAAATTCGGTAATTTGTAAGTTGAAAAACATTTACGAGTAGTTTTTGTTTTTTGCATTAAACATTTGAAAACTTATGCTTATTCAACCCGGAGAACTTTTATCTAAAATAGATAGCCCTGCTCAACTTAGGGAGTTAAATCAATCACAATTAGTACAGCTAAGCCAAGAATTAAGACAATTCATTATTGATAACGTATCAATTTATGGTGGTCATTTTGGCGCTAGTCTTGGTGTTGTAGAATTAACTACTGCACTTCATTATGTATTTAATACTCCAGAAGATCAAATTATTTGGGACGTAGGACATCAAGCTTACGGTCATAAAATCTTAACTGGTAGAAAAGAAAAATTTCATACCAATAGAGTGTACAAGGGAATTTCGGGTTTCCCTAAAAGAAAGGAAAGTGAGTACGATGCTTTTGGTGTAGGACATTCTTCTACTTCTATTTCTGCTGCTTTAGGTATGGCTTTAGCCTCTAATTTAAAAGGAGATTTACAAAAACAGCACATTGCTGTTATCGGTGATGGCGCTATGACAGGCGGGATGGCATTTGAAGGAATGAACCACGCAGGTGCTTCTGATGCTAATATGATTATTATTTTAAATGATAATTGTATGTCAATTGATCCTAATGTTGGAGCTTTAAAAGAATATTTGACTGATATCACAACCTCTCACACTTACAATAAAATGCGTGATGATGTATGGAAGTTATTAGGAAAAGTATCTGGTTTTGGGAAAAGTGCTCAGGAAGTAGTTGGCAAATTAGAAAACAGCATTAAATCATTCCTTTTAAAGCAAAGCAATTTATTCGAATCATTAAACTTAAGATATTTTGGTCCAGTTGATGGGCATGATGTAAATCATTTAGTTCACGTTTTAAGAGACTTAAAAGATATTCCTGGACCTAAAGTATTACACTGTGTAACTACTAAAGGTAAAGGATTTGGCCCTGCTGAAAAAGATCAAACTAAATGGCATGCTCCAGGTAAGTTTGATAAAATAACTGGTGAAATACAAAAGAAACCTGTAACAAAACCTTCAGCGCCAAAATATCAAGAAGTATTCGGACATACTATTGTTGAATTAGCAGAGCAAAATGAAAAAATTGTTGGGGTTACACCAGCAATGCCTTCAGGTTCTTCATTAAATATTATGATGAAGGCCATGCCTGACAGAGCATTTGATGTTGGGATTGCGGAACAACATGCTGTTACCTTTTCTGCAGGTTTAGCAGCACAAGGATTGGTTCCATTCTGTAACATTTACAGTACTTTCATGCAACGTGGTTATGATCAGGTTATTCATGATGTTTGTATACAAGATCTTCCAGTCAATTTCTTCTTAGATAGAGCTGGATTTGCGGGAGCTGACGGTCCAACACACCATGGTAATTACGATATTGCCTACATGCGTTGTATTCCAAATATGATTGTTGCTTCACCAATGAATGAGGCAGAATTGAGAAATATGATGTATACCTCTCAACTTCCAAGAGAAGGGAAAGCATTTACTATTCGTTACCCAAGAGGTAAAGGAGTTATGCCAGAATGGAAAACCCCTATGGAAGAAATGGAGATTGGTACTGGAAGACAAGTAAGAGATGGAAAAGACATTGCTATTTTAAGTATAGGTCATATTGGAAATTATGCTTTAGAGGCTGCTGACAAACTAGCTGAAGAAGGAGTTGAAGCAGGTGTTTTCGATATGAGATTTGTTAAACCTTTAGATGAAAAACTTCTCCATGAGGTATTTTCCCAATATAAAAAGGTAATTACCGTAGAAGATGGATGCCTTATGGGAGGATTTGGTAGTGCAATACTTGAATTTATGGCAGAAAATGATTATTCTTCACAAGTGAAACGTTTGGGTATTCCGGATAGAATAGTTGAGCATGGTGAGCAAGCTGAACTACATGCAGAATGTAACTTCGATCCGGAAGGCATTTTTACCACAGCGCTTCAAATGGTTGAACAATCTGTACATGCTAAACTATGAGCATTCACTTTGAAGTATCCGGAAAAGGTTATCCGGTAGTTTTTTTACACGGTTATGGCGAAACACATGCCATTTGGGATCACTATAGAGAGAGATTATCTTCAAAATATAAGGTAATCACTCCTGATTTGCCTGGTTTCGGTAAAAGTGATAGCTTACCATATGAGCATAGTCTTGACATGGTAGCAAATTCCGTTTACGATTGTTTAAAAAGACAAAACGTTTCTGAATGTATCATCATGGGACATTCTTTAGGCGGTTATGTTACTTTAGAAATTGCTAAGAGATTTCCCAATATTGTTTCTCATATAGGATTAATACACTCTACTGCACTTTCTGATACAGAGGAAAAAAAAGAAGGCAGAGTAAAATCTATTGAATTTATACAGAAATACGGTGTAGCTAAATTCATCGAGAGTTTCGTCCCAATGCTTTTTCATGAAAATCACAGGGAAAGACTTAAAGATACTATTCAAACCATAGTTGAAGAAGGTAGTAAAATACCAGAGAAAACTTTAACGGATTACATGTTATCGATGAGGGATCGTCCTGATAGCATTGAATTTATTAAGGAATTTGAAGGCTCTATTTTATTTATCTATGGTGAAGAAGATGCCAGTATTCCTGTTGCCTTAAGTAAATCTCAAATAAAATTCATGAAACATCCCTATCTGAAAAACTTACCTAAGACAGGTCATATGGGAATGTTCGAACAAGAGGAAGAAGTATATCAAGCTATCTCAAAGTTTATTGAAGTAACTCATAAATAAAATTAGCTTTCTTTAGCTAAGGCTTGCTCCCAATCCCACGCAGACTTCAGCATCTCTTCTAAACCTCTTTTGGTTTTAAAACCTAGTTCGGTTTCAGATTTTGTCGTATCAGCATATACTGCTTCAACATCTCCTGGTCTTCTCTCAACTATTTCATAAGGAATTTTAATGCCAGTAGCTTTCTCAAAGCTATTTACCATGTCAAGTACTGAATAACCATTACCTGATCCAATATTGAATACATTAAATGAATTTTCGGATTGTTTATTAGCAAACTCCATCGCATCGATATGGGCATCTGCTACATCAGATACATGTATATAATCTCTAATACAAGTTCCATCAGCAGTATTCCAATCCCCACCAAAAATGTTGAGTTTATCCCTTTTCCCACTTGCTGTTTCAGTAATATAAGGAACCAAATGATGAGGTGGTCCTGACTGAAACTCTCCTATTAATGATGATTCATGAGCTCCAATTGGATTAAAGTACCTTAATGAGACTACCTTGATGGGATGTGCGACACTTGCATCTCTTAAAATATCTTCACATATTTTTTTTGTATTTCCATATGGAGAAATAGCTGGTTTTATTGGAGCCTCTTCAGAAACAGGTAAATTATCAGGATTACCGTATACAGTGCATGAGGATGAAAAAACAATAGAATGTACATCAAATTCATTCATACACTCCAATAAGTTAATAGTTGAAGTGAGGTTATTATAATAATAATGTAAGGGTTGTTCAACTGATTCTCCGACTAATAATACAGCCGCAAAATGAATAACCCCTATAATCTGGTTGTTATTACTCCAAAAGACTTCTTGTAACTGCTCCTTGTCCCTCATTTCTACTTGTTGAAATTCAGGACGCTTTCCAGTAATTTTTTCGATTCTTTCTAAAACAGAAACATCACTGTTAGAAAGATTATCAATTATCAAGGGGTCGTATCCTTGATTTATCAATTCTACAACCGTATGAGAACCTATATACCCTAAACCACCTGTAACTAATACCTTATTTGCCATTACTTCACTATGTATTTATCAAATTCTTTATGCTCCTTTTGGAATAACTTTTCTTTATCAAGTGACTTAAAATAATCATAAGTTATTTTCAAACCTTCTTTTCTATTCACTTTTGGTTCCCAACTTAATAATTCTTTCGCTTTAGTAATATCTGGTTGTCTTTGCTTAGGATCGTCTTTAGGAAGATCTTTATAGACCACCTTTTGTTTAGTACCAGTAAGCTTGATAATTTCTTCTGCAAATTCTGATATAGTAATCTCATCAGGGTTACCAATATTTACTGGGTATGCATGATCACTCAAAAGTAAACGATAGATTCCTTCTACTAAATCATCAACATAACAGAACGATCTAGTTTGAGAACCATCTCCAAAAACAGTCAAGTCTTCCCCTCTTAGGGCTTGCCCAATAAATGCTGGCAATACTCTTCCGTCATTTAACCTCATTCTAGGCCCGTATGTATTAAATATCCTTACGATTCTAGTTTCTAATTGATGGTAGGTATGGTAAGCCATTGTAATAGATTCCATGAATCTTTTAGCTTCATCATAAACACCTCTTGGGCCTATTGGATTTACATTTCCATAATAATCTTCCGTTTGAGGATGGACCATAGGATCCCCGTAAACCTCAGAAGTTGAAGCCACTAATATTCTAGCTTTTTTCTCCTTTGCTAAACCTAATAAGTTATGAGTTCCGTGAGCTCCTACTTTTAGAGTTTGAATCGGGATTTTCAGGTAATCAATGGGACTTGCTGGTGAGGCGAAGTGAAGTATATATTTTAATTCACCCGAGACATGAACATATTTACTCACATCATGGTGATAAAATTCAAAATATTCATTTCCCATTAAATGGGAAATATTATCCATAGAGCCTGTAATAAGATTATCCATTCCAATTACGTGATAACCTTCTTTAATGAATCTATCACAAAGATGAGACCCTAAAAAACCTGCTGCACCAGTGATTAATACTCTTTCCTTTCCCATGACTTATCGTCCTATACTAAAATATGTCAATCCTAATTCCTGCATCTGATCTACTTCATACAAATTCCTTCCGTCAAGAATTAAAGGCTCCGAAAGCTCTTCCTTAATAACATCAAAATCGGGCGTTCTGAATACAGGCCACTCTGTCATGATCATTAAAGCATCTGCTCCTTTCAATGCATCATAAGGATTTTCAGCATAAGTGATTTTATCACCTATCTGCCCTTTTACATTCTCCATTGCTTCCGGATCATAAGCCTGAACTTTGGCACCTGCACTAATTAAGGCTTCTATATTGTATAAGGCAGGGGCTTCTCTGATATCATCTGTATTCGGTTTAAAAGCCAATCCCCACATAGCGATGGTTTTTCCTTCTAAATTATTTTTGAAATACCCATTCAAATTATCCATTAAACGTGTTTTTTGTGTGGTATTTACATCCATCACAGCATTTAATATTTTGAAATCATATTGGGCATCTTTAGCCGATTTTGCTAATGCCTGCACATCTTTAGGGAAACAACTTCCTCCATATCCTATACCTGCAAATAAAAACCTTTTACCTATTCTGGTATCGGTACCAATTCCTTTTCTTACCATATCTACATTAGCACCTAAGCGTTCACATAGATTGGCAATTTCGTTCATAAAGGTAATTTTAGTTGCAAGGAATGAGTTAGCAGCATATTTAGTTAATTCTGCAGATCTTTCATCCATGAAAATAATAGGATTACCCTGACGCACTAATGGGGCATATAAACGCTCCATGATTTTTTTCGCCTTATCAGACTGAGTTCCTATCACTACTCTGTCGGGTTTCATGAAATCATCTACTGCAACACCTTCTCTTAAGAATTCAGGATTAGACACAACATCAAATTCAACCTTTGCATTTTTTTCAATAGCGTTGTGAACCTTATCAGCTGTACCTACAGGTACAGTGCTTTTATCAACTATTACAGCATATTTATCTAGAATATGTCCTAGATCATCCGCTACTTTTAATACATATTGTAGATCAGCTGCACCATCACCGCCTGGAGGGGTTGGCAAAGCTAGGAATATTACTTCAGCATCCTTAACACCTTCCTTAAGATCAGTGGTAAAATCTAATCTTTTTTGCTTTATATTTCTTTCAAAAATGGCTTCTAAGCCAGGCTCATAAATCGTTACTTTTCCTGATTGAAGCTTTTGAACTTTTACTTCATCTATATCAACACAAGTTACATGATTGCCTGTTTCAGCGAAACATGTTCCTGTCACTAAGCCCACATAGCCTGTTCCAATTACTGCTATCTTCATTTATATAGTAAAATTTTAATCCCGTGATTTAAACAAAGGATTGGTTAAATCCAATCCTTTATATTTTGATTCAAAATTAAACTATAATTTGATAGAAATTAAAATATTCTGGGATTTATGAGTACTAATTTAAAAATCTATAACTACTCCTAAATTCGGGAGTAATGAACTATTGCTTACGTCTTCAATCCTTACTAATTCCCTAGGTTGAATAATATCTCCCATATCATCTCTTCTCAAGCCAAAGCTAGGTTCTGACGGTAAGTCTTGAACAAATGCATTTTGTACTTCAAAGAATATGTTGAAAGTCCAATTGTCAAAGTTCCATTTTTTATCAATTCTAATATCGGTTTGGTTAAATGGATCTAGTAATAAATCACCTTGTCTTGAATAATCTCTTACAATAGAAGGATAAGCTCTAAGCGTTGCTTCCTGATCGACTGGTGCTAGTGGAGTTCTACCTAAGTATCTGACTCTTGCACTTAATTCCCAATTATTCCCAAACTTATAGCCCCCAGTAAATGTGATTAGGTTTTGATTATCCCATGTCGATCTTAAATATTCATCCTTATCAAAGCCTGTAAACTCACTTCTATAAAGCGTATAAGCTAAAATCGCATAAAAATCTTTTGTTAATTTACGTTGGTATAAAAATTCCATTCCATAGGTTCTTCCCAATCCAACGCTTTCAATTTCTTCATTACCTAAGACTGAAAAGCCTCCTCCTAAATTGGCAAGTGAAACACTGTCTATAACAGAAACTGGATAGTTATCATATCTTTTATAAAACCCTTCAATACTAAACCTAGAAGAAGGGGTTACTAAATATTCAATTCCAGCAACTAAATGATCACTTTGAATATATTCAGCATCACGATTTAAAAACTCTCCATTTTCATTTGCGAATCCTAAAATGGTATATGGAGGGATTTTATAATACCTACCAGCTGATGCATTTATAGTCCATTTTCGCTTTTCATCCAACGTATAAGAAATTGACGCTCTCGGACTGAAGGTTTTATAAATTTCATTTCCACTTTCCGTAAATGTGTTTCCATCAAACCTAAAACCAGCAGATAAACCTAATCTATCATTTAGAAAATTTCTAGAAGCTTGAGCATTTGCTCCATATCGGGTAAAGTTGAAGTTATTTTCATAACTAAACCCTCTTCTGTCGCCTGCAAAATCAGTGCTATTTGTATAAATAGCTTCTTGAACAATAAAACCGCTATTGATAGTCCAATCTTCCAAGAATTTAGTGTAATTATATCTCAATTTTATTTCTTGCTCTTGGGAATTATTGCTGAACACTAAGCCTTCTTGGTTTACATTATCTTGAAATTGCTCAAATTGATTATTTAAAATATTAGTGCTTAGTGCAGTTGTCATAAAGCCTGAATTATCTTTAAACCTTCGTTTCCAACTAAGACCAGATGTGGTACTCCATTGCTTAATTACAGGTATTTGGTCTAATACTGCTTGTTGTTCAGGACTAAAATCATCTGGCGCATTAATAGTTAAATCATCTATTGAACCTACACCTGTAAAAATTAACTCATTGTAATCATCAATTTTATGAGAAAGCTTGTATTGATAATCCCAGTAATCGGGTAAAAAAGGTAAATCAATCGCTTGAAACAGTAATTGCAAATATGATCTTCTTACTGATGCTATAAACGAAGTATTACTTCTTTCTTCATCTTCCTTCTTAAATAACGGACCTTCAGTTGTGATAGCCGCCTCACTACTACTTAAGCGAAAATTATTTCTAAATTCTCGTCTATTCCCATCTCTTTGGTCAAATTGTAGCACGCCTGACAAAACATTATCATATTGACTTGCAAAAGCACTTGAAGAAAGTGTAACTCCTTCAAAAAAAGAAACATTTAATAAGCCAACAGGACCTCCTGCACTACCTTGCGTACTAAAATGATTGATATTTGGGATTTCAATACCATCAAGATAATAAACGTTTTCATTTGGAGCACCTCCTCTAATAATGATATCATTCCTAAATCCTCCTACAGAGCCACTCACTCCAGGTAATGATTGCGCTACTTTCGCTATATCATTATTTCCACCAGGATAAGTAGCTATTTCTTCAGGAGATAATTTCTGTATTGATAAAGGTGTCTCTTCATTCTTTATAAAGGGATTAGCTCGCACTGTAACGCCTTCTAACTTTTCTATATCTTGACTTAATTCGAAATTAACGTTTGGAATACCCCCTGATCTTACTGTTACATTAAACCTAGAGCTCTTTTGATAACCAACATATGAGGCCGTAACTGTATAGGACTGAGGTTCAATATTTTTAATTTCATAATAACCATCAATATTTGTAACAGCACCTAACTGAGTTCCTTCAATTATTACACTAGCACCAATCAGAGGTTCTTCAGTTTTGGCATCCCTTACATATCCTCCGAAACTAGCCTTAGTCTGCCCGAATGATTCAAATGATGTTGTAAAAACAATTAATATTGTAATAACTAAGCTAAAAATGTAGCGTTTCATTTTTGTTTAAGTTTTAAATTTATTTTTATTACAAAACCATAACTTTTTTATTACAATGTTGTTTCAATATCGATAAAAATATTTTCAAAAAATGTTAGATAACGGAATCAAGCTTCTCCAACTTTATCAAAATTTCCTAAAAAAGAATCCAAATGCTAGTCTTAGTGACTTTGGGAAAAGTCTAGCATCATCTGATAAAAGTGAAATTCATGAGGATGAGATTGAAGAAATGAGTAAAAAAATGCCATTTCCATTTCCCGCTAAATCAGCAGATGAATATATAGGTTGGGCTTGGGGAAGATTAATGAATTTCAGTCAAATATGGGAGAAAAAAGCATTTGCTAATCAACCCATTCATAATTTAACTGAATTTGGAGTAGCTCTTTATGTATTAAGCCATGAAAACTGTAGTAAATCAGAAGTTGCAAATCATTCCTTACAAGAAAAGACCACCATTTTTGAAACTATAAAAAGATTGGTCAGAAATGGTATTATTAATGAGAAGGAGAATCTTAAAGATAAAAGAAGCAAACAACTATCCATATCTAAAAAAGGACAAATCGCTTGTTTTAGTGTTATGGGCACTGCAAATGATATCAGTAAACACCTGGTAGGAAATTTAAGTAAAGAGGAGAAAATCAATTTATTTGACTATCTGATCAAATTAGATGAATACCATCGATACTGTTATGATAATTATAAAGATGAAAACTGGGAGAAACTGAAAGAGGAGATGCTAGGCTAGGCTTTTGCTCTACTTTTATTTTCTTTTACCTCATACTTTTTAGGTGCATATAGAAACCCAAAAGCTTCAGCACCTTCCTTTGTATGGACTTCATGATGTATATAGTGTGCACGAATCATTCTTCTTAAATATGAATTTTTCGCTTTAAACTTAATTTTAACTCTTCTATGTACTAATATATCATGAAATAAAACATAGAAAACCCCATAGCATGCTACTCCTATTCCAACAAAAAGCAACCATCTAACTTCTGGAAACTCAATACCTGCCATTATTAAAGAAGCTGAGGGAATACTAAAAACCACTGCAAATAAATCATTTCTTTCTAAAGCATGGTTATGCACTTTATGATGAGATCTATGCCAAGTCCATAAAAATCCATGCATTATATATTTGTGGGTAAACCACGCTACCCCCTCCATGAAAAGAAATGTACCTACAACTAGAAAAGCGTAAAATAAAATGGTTAATACTTCTGACATATTTCTACAATAACACCTTAATATTTTAATAATTCATCTCTCACTTGCTCCATTAACCACATTGGAGTAGAAGTAGCTCCACAGATTCCTACAGAGTCGTTATTTGAAAACCATTCTTTGTTTAGTTCAGATATATTGGAGATGAAATAAGTATTTGGATTTTTATCTTTACAAACATTATAAAGCACCTTACCATTAGAGGATTTAGTGCCTGAAACAAAAATAACCTTGTCAAATTCTCCAGCAAAAGAACGTAATTCTTTATCTCTGTTAGATACCTGACGACAGATTGTATCATTTGCATTTACACTAATTCCTGCTTCAGTGAGTATCTCTTTAATTTTATAAAAGTTATCCGTACTCTTTGTAGTTTGGCTATATAAAGTTAATTCTTTAGGTAAGGTCGCAATATCCAGTTCATTTATATCCTGAAAAACAACTGCTTCCTGATTTGTTTGTCCTAAAAGGCCTTCCACTTCAGCATGCCCATGTTTACCATAAATATAGATTTGCTCTTTCTTATCAAAAGAATTCTTAATTCTATTTTGTAGTTTTAAAACAACAGGACAAGAGGCATCAACTAAAGTTAGATTATTCTCAATTGCTAATTTATAGGTTGAAGGAGGCTCTCCGTGTGCGCGGATTAATACCTTTTCATCTTTTAAATTTTTTAAAACCTCTCTATCAATTATTCTAAGTCCTTTTGCTTCTAATCTTTTTACTTCTTCATCATTATGAACAATATCACCTAAACAATATAGGTAGCCCTGTTCTTCAAGCATATCTTCTGCCATTTCAATGGCATAAACTACTCCAAAGCAAAAGCCTGAACTATTATCGATTTTTACATTTAGGTTCATCATGGGCAAATTTAAAGAGTGTTCAACTGATGTTTTACATAACTACCCAATAACAGAAATAGTTTTTTTGAATCTGGAACTCTTACTCTTTGTTCCATTATTTTATTTGGTGAAAACCGCTTAATCTTATCAAATAATTTCAAATAATAAGTATAGGCTAAATAAACACCCCATCTGGCACCTCTTGGTAATTCAACTATACCTTTGTAGGCATGATCAAAATCCTTTTGAATATCTGCTTCTATTTTTTCCTTGTGAGAAACGGAGAAATCATTAAAATCTACTCCTGGAAAATAAACTCTACCTCTTTCATAATAATCTGATTTAATATCTCTAAGGAAGTTTACCTTTTGAAAAGCAGACCCTAGGCTTTTTGCGAAGGGTAATAATCTTTGATATTCCTTTTCATCACCATCGCAAAAAACTTTTAAACACATTAAGCCCACTACTTCAGCAGAACCATAAATGTATTCCTCATAAGATTCCTGCTGATAATCAATATCTAGCAAATCCATTTCCATACTATGTAGGAAAGCTTCAATTAAAGCATGATCAATTTGGTATTGATTCACTACCATTTGAAAGCAATGTAAAACAGGATTTAAACTAATTTCATCTTTAATAGCAGTATAAGTATTACTTTTAAACTCTCTTAATAAGGACGCTTTATCCTTTTCATGAAAAGTATCTACGATTTCATCTGCATATCTAACGAAGCCATAAATTGCATAAATAGGATAATGAAATTTCTTATCTAGGCTTTTAATTCCTAAACTGAATGAAGTGCTATATCGATTAGTAATAAGCTTACTACACTCAAAAGTGGTCTGATTAAAAAGTTCTTTAGCATCCATAAGCTTTTATTTCTAACTTATATCTTTCATTACTTCTTTTCCAACCACTTGCCCTGAAATCAATGAAGGTGGTACTCCTGGACCAGGAACTGTGAGTTGGCCAGCGTAATAAAAGTTTTTAAGCTTTTTATTCTTTAATGATGGTTTTAAAATAGCCGTTTGTTTTAAGGTATTAGCTAAGCCATAAGCATTTCCTTTAAACGAATGATATTCATTAATAAAATCCTTATGGGCAAAACTTCTCTTATAAATTACATGATCTTTTATGTTTTCTCCTAATATTTTCTCCATTCTATCTAAAATTAAAGAAAAATATTTTTCCCTAATCTCCTCAGTATCCTCAAGTCCAGGGGCTACCGGCATTAAGATAAAGATATTCTCCTTTCCCTCTGGAGCTACCGAATCATCAGTTTTTGAAGGAGCACTCACATAAAATAAAGGCTCGTCAGGCCATTTAGGATTTTCATATATTTGTTTGGCATGAGGACCAAAATCATGATCAAAAAATAAATTATGATGAACCAATCCTTCAACTTTTTTGTCTAATCCTAAGTAGAAAATTAGTGAAGAAGGAGCCATTGTTCTATTTTCCCAATAATTTGAAGTATAGTTTCTGAACTCCATTGGCAAGATCGACTGATCGGTGTGCTCATAATCAGCTGAAGAAACTACAATATCAGCATCATAGGAATCCGTTTTAGTAATAACCTTTTTAGCCTTATTGCCTTCGCATTCAACCGAAACTACTTCTTGCTCTGTAATAAATTTAACCCCTTTCTCTTCCGCTAGTTTTACCATCCCCTCTACTATTTTATGCATCCCTCCATCTGGATACCAAGTACCCAAACTAATGTCCGCATAATTCATTAAACTGTATAAAGCGGGGGTGTTTTCAGGCAATGCTCCAAGAAATAAAATTGGGAATTCCATAAGCCTAATAATGCGCTCATTTTTAAAGAACTTTCTAACGTGGCTGTAAATGGATGAAAAAATGTCCATTCTTACCATATCAAAAAGTAATTTGAGACTCATAAACTCTGTTAATGATCTGCCAGGTTTATATACCAGGTCATTAATTCCTTTCTCATATTTATATGCAGCTTGTTTTAAGAATTCATCCAACTTAGGACCACTTCCGGGCTCAAGCCCCTCTAGCATATTTTTGAATTCTTGAAGATTTGCAGGAACCTTTAAAACATCATTTTTCCCAAAAACAACATGATAAGAAGGATCAAGTCTTTTTAAATTATAATAGTCCGAAACATTTTTACCAAAGGTTTGGAAATACTTTTCAAAAACATCGGGCATCCAATACCAACTTGGCCCCATATCAAAAGTAAAGCCCTCAGCTTTAAACTGACGGGCTCTTCCTCCTAGGTCTTTATTCTTTTCAAGAACTGTTACATCTAATCCTTTATCGGCTAGGTATGTTGCAGTAGATAAACCTGCAAAACCTGCTCCAATAACTACTACTTTATTTTTTGCCATTAAATTTTTGATTAAGCATAAATCTTTAGAGCACTTTTCAACTCTTTTCTGGCAATATGTATTCTATTTTTTACAGTTCCAATTGGTATCTCTAATTTTTCAGCTATCTCATGATATTTAAATCCTCTGAAATGCATCATGAAAGGTTCTTTATAAACATCATCCAATTTTGCAATCTGTTTCACAATATCAGCCATCGCAAAAGAACCATAAGCTGAGTTTTGAGCAATATTTTCTGTTGAATTGATAAAGTGTAAATTTTCTGTAGTATCAATGAAAGTTTTTCTTCTTACCATTCTTTGATAATTGGTAATAAAAGTATTTTTCATGATAGTAAACAACCAAGCTTTAAGATTTGTGCCTTCCGAAAATTTTTCACGGTTAGAAAATGCTTTCAGCACTGTTTCTTGAATCAAATCGTTTGCCTGCTCCATATCTTTCGTCAACCTCAATGCAAACGGTTTCATAGATTTTGTCATATTGTTAATCGCGTAACCAAATTCTAATGCTGTCATGATTGTTTAAGTTTGATGTTGTTTAACAAATCTACTTTTTAATTAAACAACTTCCAAATTTTTTGTTTAGTTTTTTAATTATTCTATTAAACAAAGTAGCGATAATCGAAAGCATATATTTTAAAAAAGCTATTTAGAATAGCTTAAAGCACGTTTTTATATGTACATACATAGATATATAAAAAATCATTATTGTTTAACTAAAAAATTTTTATGCTAAAGTTTTATTAAGGTAAATAAAAAAAGCCGCTTAATTGCGGCTTTGTTATTATCATTATATAATTACTAATACTATTCGTATTTCATATTTTTATTAGCTTCAGGTCTTTGGGGTGATAATTCAATATCTTTTTCATTAATAAAATCAATTAGATCTTCCATTTTCATAATGAACTCAACATTTTTCTTTCTTTTGATGTCTTGCCCAATCACCTGAAAACCACCTACAAATAAAGTAGCACTATTAAATAGTTCAGCTATCTCATCAATATATCCTTGTACCTCTGACTTTCTTGGGGCTGCAGTACAAATGGTTAAGACATAATCAGGAGTATGGATATCCTTTACAGAATAAAGATCAGATTTAGGAAGATTTTGACCTAAGTAAATCACCTTAAATTTTCTTGCTCTTAGTAAGTAAGAAGCAAACATTAAAGACAACTCGTGTAACTCTCCTTCTGGAAGAAACAGTAACCACTTCCCTTTTGATTCACTTTCAGTCACATATTGCCCATCAATAGCAACTGTCATTTTCTGACGAATTAAATTAGATATGAAATGCTCCTGAGCTGGAAGAATACTTCCAGTTTGCCATAGCATCCCTATTTTTGCTAAAAATGGATAAATAACATTCAGCATGGTTCGTTCAAAACCATACTTTAATATATTGTTATTTAAAATGTTTTCAAATCTATCTTCATCCATATCAATCATACTCAAGGTTAATGAGTTTATTTGATCTGGAAATCTTAGATTCGTTTCTGCAATTTTAAGAACCTCCTTATTAAGCTCATCTTCACTCATCTTAGCAATTTTGGATATTTTATATCCATTTTCTTTGAGTGTAGAGATGTTCAGTACTAATTTCAAGTCCTCATCGCTATAATATCTGATGTTTGTATCAGTCCGCTTGGGTTCAATGAAATTATACCTCTGCTCCCATATCCTTAGTGTATGGGCTTTAATTCCTGATAAGTGTTCTAAATCTTTAATTGAATAACTGCTCACAATGCTCCTCCTTTCGACTTACCTTTTAAGAATAAAAGTTTATTTCATTAGCTTAAAAAAACGGGTTGATAAGTAAAAAAATAACCACGTTTGTCTAAAAATGTTTTAAAAAGATTAAACTTAAAGTCAAATTTGTAAAAAAAAAATTTAAAATGCTATGATAATTTATAATGTGACCGTAAATGTTGAGAAAGATATAGAAGAAAGTTGGGTTAAATGGATGAAAGAAAAGCATATACCTGATATTTTGGCAACAGGCTTTTTCAATGATCATAGAATGTTGAGACTCTTAAATGAAACGGAAGGAGATGGCGAAACATACGCTATTCAATACTTTACGGACGAATTAGACAACTTAGAAAGGTATATGATGGATGAGGCTCCCAGACTAAGAGATGAGCATATCAAGAAATTTCAGGATAAATGTGTTTCATTTAGAACTTTCCTGGAAACGGTTTAATTAAATTTATTTATTTTAAACATTAAATATTTTAATCAAAAAAAATACAACCTATTAATTTAGGTTGTATTTTTTTATCATTTTGATCACAAAAACTATTTAAACTTCTTAACTGCTATAGAAATCAAAGTATATATTAGATAAACCCATGGTGCACCATGAAGAACTAAATCAAAATAATCCATACCTCCCATTCCTTCAGCTCCACCCAATAACCATTTTACTTTTCCAAAAAAGTGTGGTTCAGGCACATAAGGAGCTAAACCCAATGTAAGCACTGCTAATATTGGGTAAAACAAATTGTTCTTTTTCATATCACTTCGCTACCTGATTAATTTGATTCATTATGGTATTTGGGTCAACCACTCCTGCCTGACGCCATTTAATTTGACCATTCTGAAATAGAATTAAAGTAGGTATGCTTTGTACTTGATATTTCATTGATGCTTGCTGATTTCTGTCTACATCAACTTTAATAACTTTTACTTTCCCTTTCATTTTTTGAGCCACCTCTTCTAGATAGGGTGCCATCATTTTGCAAGGGCCACACCAATCAGCATAAAAATCGACCAAAACAGGTGTTTCGCTTTTAATTAAATCGCCAAAACTCGCCATAGCTTATTATTTTGCAGGATAACCTAAATTATCCAGTTTTGCTTTTACGTCTTCAAGAGAGGTTTCACCCTTTGAATCAAAATCTAACTTACCTGTAGGTATATCAACATTGTTTACTTGAATACCTTTTAAATCAGATAATCCATTCTTTATAGCTTCTACGCAACCTCCACACTTTACATTTTGTAGCTCTAATGATTCCATAAATATAAATTAAGAATTAGCGTATTGATTCCACGCATTAATTCCACCGTCTAAATTATATAATTTATCAAAGCCATTACTTGCCATAAAACCACATGCAGTACCGCTTCTGTTTCCACTTCTACAGTACACTAAATATGTTTTATCTTTATCTAATGCATTTATTTCGTTGGCAAAATCAGGCCCCATTATATTGATCATTTTAGCGCCTTCAATAAACCCTTCCTCCTTTTCTGCCGGAGTTCTTACATCAATTATTTCTGTATTAGGCTCTTTTGATAGCTTATCAAATTCCTCTGGACCTATATTTTTATGGTTCATAATAAAATTTTATTTATTAAACATTATTTTTATCAAAGATACGTTTTTTATGAGGGCATTGTTTGTAACTGGTGTTACAAATTACCAAATTGGATATAAAAAGTGCACACTAGGCTAATTAAAATTAATAAATCAAAATCCCATTAAAATGAAATATTATTTAATCATATTACTGTTTACCTCCATTTTTGTAAGTTGTAATGAAAACCCAGATGAAGAATTGGATTCAGAAATAATTAAGGTAGAATTATCCGGTACGGAAAAGTATTCTTTTACATTAAGGAAGGCAATTCCTGTTGAGGGTGGATTTGAAATAAGGGAACAAGCTAAAAACTTTCAAATCAGTAATGTTCAATTTGGAAAGTTTACTTATCAGGCTAAAGAAGGTTTTAAAGGAGATGAAATTATTGAGATTGTAGAAGTTGGCAGCATAGGTGATGATAATTTCACCGACTATTATAAATGGGTATTTAAAATAAAAGTGAAATAGCCCTCTACCGATAATAAAGGGCTATAGAATTTATATTTTAATCTTCATAAAGCATTTTTCCTGCTTCATAGTATTTATCACCTTCTACCCAAAATGGTGTTTCTTGGTCATTTGCAATTAGGCGAGCGGATAATACAAAAGCTCTAAAAAACTTCTCCATATAATCGTAATCTATGCTTTCCGGATTATCAGATTGCTGGTGATAATACTTCCCTATCTCTGCATCAAATGCAGTAAATCCCAAACTAAAAGTTGGTGCAGGAATACCTTTTCTAGCAAAATTCACATTATCACTTCTATCAAATAAGCCTTGCTCACCAGCAGGATCGTCTATTGCTTTTAATCCAAAAGCTTTAGAAGCAGTTTTTATATGTTTACCAGCGGTAGTTCTTTCCAACCCAATAATTGTAGTTAAACTCGTATCATTATATCCTCCATTATCACTATTGAAACAGTAAACCATATCTTCTAAAGGCAATAATGGATTTTCGACATAATATCTACTCCCCAATAATCCTTTCTCTTCAGCTGTAAATAAAATAAATAAGGCTGACCGCTTAGTTGGATTTTTAGCAATGCTTTCAGCGGCACTCATAACGGTAACCACTCCTACAGCATTATCTCGAGCACCATTATAGATTGAATCTCCCTCAGAATTTGCTTTTCCTATCCCTAAATGGTCATAATGAGCAGAATATATGATAAACTCATCTTTTAACTCAGGATCAGTCCCTTCAACCATGCCCACTACATTTTTTGAAGGCATTGGTAAGGCCATTGCTTCAGAAATTGAAACTTCAATATTCTTTCTGTTTCTTGCCATATAGGTTTTTAACCATTCTTCTTTAAAATCTTTAATCCATAATCTAAAGAAACTATTAGCTTCCTCTTTATCAGCAAAACCAATACCGCTTCTCCCCATAAAACCTTTAAATCGATCCCAATTTTTAGATTCCTCTGTATGAAGTTCAATTAAACCTAAAGCCCCAGCATCTTTGGCATAAACAGATTTTTTAGCACTTAATTGATAAACAAAATTTAGATCTTGATTATCCTCAGAACCTGCTTTAGCAACCGCTATTTTCCCTTTTAAATCTTTTCCAGTAAAATCCTCCTCTGAACCGTAGTCAACAAAAACATATTGATCAGTCGTTAAATTAACATCGGAACCTTCCGCCCTAATTAAATCTTCTGGAGCTACTTGCTTGCCACCTATTTGTAGAGCATAGGTTTCTGGAGCTACATTTTTTACTAAAGGAACTTCTTGAAAATATCCTTCAGTAGCCCCTGGCACTGGAGATACTCCATATCTTTGAAATGTGGTAGCGATATAACGAGCAGCTACATCTATTCCATGAGTCCCAGTTTCTCTTCCTGCTAATTCATCAGAAGCCAAGAAATATATATGACCTTTAATAGTATTTTTCTTTATAGTATTTCTTACTAATTCTTCATCTGATTGGGCAAATATGACAAAGCTCATCAGCATGAAGACTGATAAAATTGATAATTTCTTCATTATAGTTTTGTTATTTATTTAAGATAAAGATAATTCTTTTAATGCTTCTGCAGCATTTTGTTTTTTAGAGATCGCAATAACTACAGCAGCGGTAATAAACATCAATAAACTATAGATAGCAGCAGGAATTGCCATCTCTGTATTATTTAAAATTGCAGGACTTAGTGCCAATGCAATGGCAAGCGTACCATTCTGTATACCCGTTTCTATTGCAATCGAACTTCTTTGTCTTTTATTCAGTCCAAACAATTTCCCTAAGGCAAATCCCATTACCAATGCAGTTAGATTTAAAATTATAGCTGCTACTCCTGCCTGTTCGAAGTAAGGTATAATATTCGCTCTTTCCTTTAAAATTGCGGCTACTAAAATCAGTACAAAAAATACTGTAGAAATAATATTCATTGCCTTTTCAGATTTCAGAGCAAAGCGAGGCCTTTTTTGTTTAATAATCATACCGATTGCTACTGGAAAAATTGTAACTAAAAATATCTGAATAAAGGTTTTAAAAAAAGGCAAAGAAATGGCTTTTTCACCTGTCATATAGTGAGCTAAGGCGATGTTCAAAAGTATTGGAATGCTAAAATTAGTAACAATACTGCTAATTGCTGTTAAGCTTATCGATAAGGCTAAATCTGCTTTTGCTAAGTGTGAAATAAGATTTGAAGTTGCTCCTCCTGGACATAGTGAAATTAATATTAAACCTACTGCCAACTCAGGGACCGTAAATAATAAGGCAGCCAATCCGAATCCAATAAGTGGAAGTAATAGTAATTGACTAACTAATCCTATAATTGCAGCTTTTGGATAAAGAGCAACTTTCTTAAAATCATTAACGGTTAATGTCATTCCCATTCCTAGCATGATTATTCCTAAAGCCAGAGGGAGAAAAATGGCAGTTACAGCACTTTGTTCCATAGTTTAATTTTTTCTATGTAAAATGCTGAATTTAATTTTAATCTGCAATTCATGATTAAACTTTTGAATACTAAGCTTTTAGAATTGCCTTATTAATCTCCTTTATTAATGATGGTCCCTCGTATATAAATCCGCTATATAATTGAACAAGACTTGCTCCTGCCTCAAGCTTTTCAATTGCATCTTCTGCTGACATTATTCCGCCTACTCCTATAATGGGAAATGATGCGTTTGAATTAACATGCAAATATTTGATAACTTCTGTAGATCGGTTCCTTAAAGGTTTTCCACTCAATCCACCATTTCCAATACTTTTTACTCTTGTTTCATCAGTACTTAAATTATCTCTGCTAATAGTGGTATTAGTTGCTATTACCCCATCAATTTTTGTTTCGTTAACAATCTCAATTATATCATCTAATTGCTGATTAGTTAAATCAGGTGCTATTTTTAATAAAATAGGTTTAGCCTTTTCTTGTTTTTTATTTAGAGCCATTAAGTGATTAAGTAGTTTCATTAGAGGCTCTTTTTCTTGTAGATCACGCAAACCAGGAGTATTTGGAGAGCTTACATTTACCACAAAATAATCTACAAAAGGAAATAATTGCAGAAAACATTTTTCATAATCGTTAAAAGCTTCCTCATTAGGAGTCATTTTGTTTTTACCAATATTACCCCCAATAATCACTTTACTTTTCCTGTTTTTTAATCTTTGGATGGCAGCATCTAAGCCTTCATTGTTGAATCCCATTCGATTAATAATTCCTTTATCTTCTTTTAATCTGAATAAACGTGGCTGAGGATTGCCAGGCTGAGCTTTTGGAGTGGTGGTTCCTATTTCAATAAATCCAAAACCTAAAGATGCAAGTTCATCGATTAACTTTGCATCTTTGTCAAAACCTGCCGCTAGTCCAACGGGATTTGGAAAAGTTAGTCCAAAAAGTTCCCTTTCAAGTTTGGGAGATTTTAACTGAAAAAGGCTTTTATTAATAAAATTTGCACCCGGTAGGTTAAAAAAGAATTTTGTTAATGAAAACGCTAAATGATGAGCTTTTTCAGCTGAAAATAGAAATAGAAATGGTCTTATTAATGCTTTATACATCAGAAATATGTTGAGACTTTAGAATTGGTTCCAAAGTTCTAATATTGATTTAATAAAACCTTAATTTTGGTTAAAAATGTATAGGAGGAATGTAGAATAATCAAATAATATAGCCTCTAACAGAGGTAGAAGCTATATTATGTTTTAATAAATTTCATATAAAAGTAATAAGCATGAGATTAATCCCAACTCATGTCATCTTCGTCTTCTCTATCAAATTGAGTAAAGTCAAAGTCGGGCATTAATTCAGTTTTGATATGATCAACGCTCTCATTTAATGCATTTACAAATTTATTGAAGTCTTCTTTGTATAAGAATATTTTGTGTTTCTCAAAAGTGAAGCCATCATCTTTTGGTTTTCTTTTACTTTCAGTGATGGTTAAATAATAATCATTCGCTTTGGTTGTTCTTACATCAAAAAAATAGGTTCTCTTTCCTGCCCTTACTCTTTTCGAAAATAATTCTTCCTGTTCTCTTTCCATATACTCTTTCACTACTCTTACTAATATTGTTTTAAATTATTTGGGTTAAATATAGTATAAACCCTGACACTTTTGCAAATTGGAAATATTAAATTGCCATAACATCAAATTTAATAAGGAAGTATTTAATACTAATGGATATTAATTTAGAAAATCTACCACAAATACCCTCTCTTGACCTATTAGCAAAGCAGCTAGTGGAGGGGTTTATAACTGGAATGCATAAATCTCCATTTCATGGCTTTTCGGTAGAATTTGCTGAGCATAGGTTATACAATCCAGGCGAAAGTACTCGACATATAGACTGGAAAGTGTTTGCTAAAACTGACCGACTCTATACTAAAAGGTATAATGAAGAAACTAACTTAAGAGCTTATATATTATTAGATAACAGTTCTTCCATGTATTATCCCATTGATAATAATGGAAAAATTCGTTTTAGCATATTAGCAGCAGCAAGTTTAGCTTATTTACTGCAAAGACAAAGAGATGCAGTAGGTCTGATTAGTTTTTCTGATACTGTTGATGTTTTTACGGAGGCGAAATCAACACGCACTCATTTACAAAATATCTTTATTCATCTGCAAAAGCTTTTGAGTCAAAATCAACAACATAAAAGCACGGATATAAGTCAATGCTTACACATAGTAGCAGAAAAAATTCATAAAAGATCGCTTGTAATTATTTTCAGCGACTTAATGACTAAGCCTGAACAATTAGATGATTTATTTAAATCTATTCAGCATATAAAACACAGAAAGCATGAAGTTCTATTTTTTCAAGTGAACGAACCCATTACAGAGCTTTCATTTGAACTCGAGGATAGACCTTATATAGTTGAAGATTTAGAAAGTGGAAATAAAGTAAAACTTAACCCAACTGAAATTAGGGATTCTTATCATAAGAAAATTGAAGAATATTATAATCAAATTTCAATGAAATGTCATCAATACAAAATTGATTTAACAAGAATAAATATCAATGATGATATTCAAAAAGTATTAGCTGAATTTCTTATTAAAAGAAATAAGATGAATTAATTTTAAATATTCTTATTTTTAATCAACAGCAAACCATTTGCCATTAATGCTGTTTGCCAAGTCAAAATAATATTAAAAGAATCATGTTTACTGGTATAATTGAATCACTAGGAGAAGTCATTTCTGCAAAAAAAGAAAATACAAATCTTATTTTAACGATTAAGAGTGATATTTCTGAAGAATTAAAAATAGATCAAAGCGTATCGCATAATGGTGTTTGTTTAACCGTTACCGAATTGCATCCTAATGCACATACTGTTGTTGCTGTAAAGGAAACATTAACTAAATCCTCTATTGGTGGGCTTGCCGAAGGAGATTTAATTAATTTAGAAAGATGCATGCAAATGAATGGTCGTTTAGATGGCCACATAGTTCAGGGGCATGTTGACGGTAAAGGCAAGTGCCTATCTATCAAAGACGAAGAAGGGAGCTGGATTTTTGAGTTTTCGTATGATTCAACTGACAATGTATTGGTTGAAAAAGGTTCAATCTGTATAAATGGAGTGAGTTTAACCTGTTTTGAAGTTACAGACAGCAGTTTTAAAGTGGCCATAATTCCCTACACATATGAACACACAAATTTCAAAAAAATGAAAAAAAACGATGAAGTAAACTTAGAATTCGATATAATTGGGAAATATGTACATAAACTCGTTAAAAGGACTAATTAAAAATTAACACTATGGCTTCAGAATTAAATTGTATGATTGTGGATGACGATCCAATATTCAGACAATACATAGCGAAACAGATTAAAGAAACGAATGGCTTAAAATTAGTTACCGAAGCTGACAGTGCTGCTAATGCCTTAGGTCTGTTAGAGGAAAATGAAATAGATATTATTTTCCTTGATGTTCAGATGCCAGAAATGACAGGTATTGAATTAGTGCAAAGACTTAATAATGGTTATGAAGTAATATTAGTTACTGCTAATGATAGCTATGCAGTTGATGCATTTGAACAGAAAGTAACAGATTACTTAGTTAAGCCATTTGAGTATGACCGTTTTTCGCAGGCTATTACAAAAGCAAGAACTAATATTGAAGCTTTCCGCAAGAAAAAGAATATCATTGAGCATATTTTCATCAAAAGTGACGGAAAGATAGTTCATTTAAGACTACAAGATATTTTATTTGTTGAGGCCTTGGCAGACTATGTGGTAATAAACACTGATGCCAAAAAATATATCGTACATCACACTATGAAAGGAGTTGAAAAGAAATTGCCAACTCATCGATTTGTTAGAGTACACAGATCCTTCATTGTTAACATTGAAAAAATCGATTTCATCGAGGATTTAACTGTGCATATTAAAGCTAAATCAATTCCAATTGGGGCTTCTTACAAAGAGGCTTTATACAATACTATGAATTTTCTCTAAGTGATTAGGGAAAATTCTTTTATATAAATTATAAGTAATAATTGCAGCAAGAATACCTAAAATAGCTCCCATTATAATATCTCCAGGATAATGAACTCCAACATAAATTCTGGAATATGAAACTACAATGGCCCACACGATCATCATTTTAGCGTAAACATTTCTATAAATAAGCCATAAAAAAGTAGCTAAGGCTATAGTATTGGAAGCATGGCTTGAAGCAAAACCAAACTTACCTCCACAACCTTTTACCATATGAACCATAGCTTGAATTGAGGGTTCATGACATGGTCTTAATCGTTCAAAAAATGGCTTAAAAAAACCTGAAGCCGCTTGGTCAGCTAAAGTAATTAAGACTGCAAAAGCTAATAACATGGACCAACTTTGCCATCTTAATTGTTTGATAACAAAGAATAGGATTAATGCATATAGGGGAATCCAAGGATTTCTCTTCGTAATGAATAGCATAATTGGATCCAACCAATCGGCATGGAATCCATTTAACCATAAAAATAATTGTTGATCAAATTCAATTAAAGACTCTAACATTAATCAAGGTTTAAATATAAAATCTAGTGGGTATTAATTGTTATTTACCCAATCAATTTCCTTTTTCAGTAATGAAACGGTTTCTTTCTCAAAATCCTTTTCAGGAGTATAATCATAAGCCCAATTAGCTTGCGGAGGCATACTCATCAGAATTGATTCAGTTCTTCCATTTGTCTGTAAACCAAATTTGGTTCCTCTATCCCAAACTAAATTGAATTCAACATACCTTCCTCTTCTTAGAAGTTGCCATTTCTTATGCTCCTCTTCAAAACTTTCATTTTGGTTTAGCTTCATCAAATGACTGTATACAGGAGCAAATAATTCTCCTACACTTTGAACAAAAGCAAAAATATCTTCTTTTGAATGATTTTCGTCTTCCGACAATCGATCAAAAAATATACCTCCTATTCCCCTAGTCTCTTTTCTGTGAGGTAAGTAAAAATAATCATCCGCCCATTTTTTGAATTTAGGATAATATTTGACATCATGTTTATCACAAACCTTCTTTAATTCTTGATGAAAAAATTGTGCTTGAGCCTTATTAATAATATGAGGGGTTAAATCTATCCCTCCACCAAACCAATAAGTACCGTTGCTTAATTCAAAATAACGGACATTCATATGAATAATCGGTACCATGGGGCTGAATGGATGCATTACAATAGAGACCCCTGTAGCAAAGAAATTGAGTTCATCAGATCCATCATCTTTTATCTCCAAAGTTTTCAATAAACCTTCAGGTGCTGGTCCTTCAACTGCTGAAAAATTAACGCCCGCCTTCTCAAGTATATTCCCGTTTTGTAATAATCGAGACTTACCTCCTCCACCTTTGGCATGATCCCATTCATCTATTTCAAATTGACCTTTTCCATCAGTTTCAGAAATCACATTACAGATGTTAGACTGAAGACCTTTAAACCAGTTACTAATACTAATTTTATCAGTATTCATTCTTTATAAAAATTTAGAAATGATGGTCATTAACTCTTCCAGATATTTTTGATCAACTTCATCAAATGTATTAAGTTGATCGCTATCAATATCAAGAACAAGTGCAACCTCACCATCCTTAAAAGCCGGTAATACAATTTCTGATTTTGAAGCAGAGCTACATGCTATATGCCCTGGAAAGGCTTCAACATCTGGGACCACAATTGTTTTTTCATCTGCCCAAACTGAACCGCAAACTCCTTTTCCTTTCTGAATTCTAGTACATGCAATAGGACCCTGAAATGGTCCTAATACCAATTGATCATTTTTCACGATGTAAAACCCAATCCAGAAATAACCAAAAGTTTCTTTTAAAGCTGCAGTGATATTGGAAAGATTAGCTACTACATCCTCCTCGCCCTCAACTAAGGCTGATATTTGTGGAATTAATGCTTTATACTTTTCCTCTTTTGATGCATTAACATCAATTAATAATGATTCAGACATTCTTTAATTAATTTTTATTATTCTGTAAATAAACAATGTATCTACCTGATTATGATCTTTAATGTTTTGCTGTGAAACGAGCACGCCATCTTTAAGTTGAGGTGATTTAATTCCACTACCAAATCGATTCGATGATTTAAACACTCTTGCCTCATCCCAAAGTTCAGCCTTTATAAAGCTTTCTAAAGTTTGTGCACCACCTTCAACTAGAACTGATTGAATTTTATTTTGGTATAGATATCCTAAAAGGTCAGATAGAAATTCCTTTTGACTTAATTGAATGAATTTACAAGATTGTGAATCCATAATTTCCTTTTCAGATGAATGGAAACAAATAGTGTTAAGACCATCTGAATACAAGAATTTTTCTTGGTCAACTTCAAGTTTATGATCAATTACAATTCTGATAGGATTCTTACCTGGCCAATCTCTAGCATTCAATTTAGGATTATCATAAATCACAGTATTCTTCCCTACTAAAATAGAATCTAATTCCGTTCTCCACTTATGTACCAATTGCCTTGATAAGCCATTACTGATCCATTTAGAATCAAAATTTTCTCTTGCTACAAAACCGTCAGCTGTTTCCGCCCATTTCAATACTATATAAGGTCGCTTCTTTTGAAAAAAGGTAAAGAACTGCTTATTAATATTGAGGCTTTCCTCTTTTAAAACATCACAAACGACTTCAATTCCTGCATCTTCCAGTATTTTGACTCCTTTTCCGGCAACTAAGGGATTAGGGTCCAGACAACCAATCACCACCTTTTTCAATTGCTTTTCAACTAGAAGTTCAGCACAAGGTGGCGTTTTACCATAGTGAGCACAGGGTTCAAGCGTAACATAGGCGGTTGCTCTTTTTAATAATTCATGATCTTTAACATTTCGTATTGCCAAAACTTCAGCATGAGGCTCACCCGCTTTTTGATGCCAACCTTCCCCGATAATTTTGCCCTCTAAAACAATCACACAACCTACCATAGGGTTAGGCGATACGGTTGGCCTTCCATAAGAGGCCAATTGTAAAGCTCGTTGCATGAAAATTTCATCTTGTTTACTCATCATTGGCAAAACTAAATAAAAAATCATGAACTTTGAGCAAAGCATTATGAAATGAACAGCAAAGCACTTTTTGATAAAATAAAGTCAGAACTAATAAAATTTGAAGAAGAAGCAGAAGCTGAAGCCATCAGTTATTTAATTCTAGAGAATATCTACCAAATATCACGAATGGATATTTTGATAGGAAAAGAAGTTGATGAAAACAGTGAATACTCTGAAAAATTAGAATCTTATTTAATAGAGCTTAAATCAGGAAAGCCCATTCAACATATTATGGGTAGAGTCGAATTTTATGGCCGCCAGTTTTTAGTAAATTCTAATGTATTAATTCCACGAAGAGAGACCGAGGAACTTGTGCATTTAATACTAGAACAAAATCCAGATTTATCAGAAAAAACTATAATTGATATTGGAACAGGAAGTGGAATTATTCCGATTACAATTGCTAAGGAAAGAAAAGAATCAATTTTATATGCGGTTGATATAAGTTCAGCAGCAATCGCCACTGCGAAAAGAAATGCCCAATTAAATCGTGCTGAAATTCAATTCATACATTCTGACATTTTAAGCGAAGATCTAAGCATACCAAAGTGCAGCATTTGGATTAGCAACCCTCCTTATGTAAGGGATATAGAAAAAAATAAAATGCACACAAAGGTACTGGATTATGAGCCTGATTTAGCTCTTTTTGTTGAAGACAACTCCCCACTTATCTTTTATAAAAGAATCACAAAAATAGCGTTTGATAATTTATTAAATCAAGGAAAGCTATATTTTGAAATTAATGAAGCATTTGGGTCTGAAGTGCAAGAAATATTGCATAATGCAGGATTTGGGGATGTAATTATAAAAAAAGATATGCAAGGTAAAGATCGATTTGTTTATGGAACAAAATCGATTGCATAAAACAATCAGGCAAGTTCATTACTTTTTTCCTAATAAAAATTAACTTTAAGAAGATCATTCAATACTATCATTCTAAAAAGATATACACTATGAAAAAAACAGCTTTTATCACAGGCGCAACTTCAGGTATAGGTCAAGCTACAGCAATAATTTTAGGTAAAAATGGTTTTAATATAATTGCCACTGGAAGAAGACAAGAAAGATTAGATGAGTTAAAGAAGGAATTAGAAAAAAATACAGAAATCCATACATTAAATTTTGATGTAAGAAATCAGAAAGCTGTTTTAGAGGCAATTGATAGTTTACCAAAAGAATGGAACCAAATTGATGTACTAATTAATAATGCTGGTAATGCTCATGGCTTAGCTTCTATTGAAGATGGTGACATGAAAGATTGGGAAGCCATGATTGATATAAATGTGAAAGGATTATTATATGTTTCACAACCTATTATTCAAAAAATGATTAAACAAGGTGAGGGCCATATTATAAATATTGGTTCAGTTGCAGGAAAAGAAGCATATCCAAATGGAAATGTGTATTGTGCTTCCAAGCATGCAGTAGATGCATTGAACAGCTCAATGAGAATGGATCTAAACAAATATGGTATAAAAGTATCGCAAGTGGCACCAGGTTTGGTTGAAACCGAATTTTCATTAGTGAGATTTAAAGGAGATGAAGAAAGATCTCAATCAGTATATGAAGGCTTCGATGCTTTAAAGGCAGAAGATATTGCTGATTTAATTTTATATATGGCTACTCGACCAAAACATGTAAATCTCGCTGATGTATTGATTTTCCCTAACGCTCAAGCTTCATCCACTATGGTCAAAAAGTCTTGATGCAATTTCTATGAAAAGCAAGATCAAAGCTTACCCTTCTGTGCAATAATCTCATTGATCTTGTTTTTCAATTCTTCCTTTTGTTCCCAGCTTAAAATACTTCCATCTGAAAGTTGAGTACTCATGAGTCTAATAATTTCATCTAATTCTCCACAAGAGGTAAATAGTTTATTCATCAGATCTACTGTAATAGGGTCAGTACTTTCCCTTCTTATTATATCTGTTAATCCTAAAATCCTGGCTAGAGGAGCCCTTAATAAGTGTGAATTGATAAAAGCATATTCCGTTAGCTGATAGTTCCTTTCTTCTAATTCTGCAGTGCGGTTTTTCACCATTAAATCCAAACCGTTATTCATCGATGACAATTCTTCATTAGCATTGTGTAATTCCTCTACCGTTAACCTTAATTCTTCAGTTCTTTCATTTACAAGCTCCTCCAAGCTTACTGAATACTTCTTCAATCTCCTGCTGTAATTTAACTGTACTAAAAAAAGAGTAACCACCAAAACAGAAGTAGTCAATTCAAAGTACAATGCCTGAGATAATGATGCATAAGAATTTGTAAAGGATAAATCAGTTAATCCTAGAAACTTATTCGAAACAACAAAAATTGGCATTAGAAAAATGTAGTAATACACTACAATACCAACTGCACAGTATGCAATACTTTTTAATACTTTTTCAGGAAAATGCTTTAACAATAAATGATAATAGATACCAAAAAAGGCTAATCCTCCTGCATGCATTAAAATAGTTGAATAAACCGACCCTTGTTCTGGAGTAGTAAGGCTAGAAATAACAACGGTAATAATCAAATAAAATGGGTTTACTATATAAAATACGCTAATTAGCAGAGGTATTTCATTTAAACTACTGATCGCACCGGAAAATCCAGGAATCTCAAATTGAACTAAACTTAAAAGTGCTGATAGCAGCCCGAAAATCACACTTAATATGATATCTTTAAATTCTTTGTTATTTAGTAATTCTTTTATCAAGCTGCTTAAATGTTAGGATAATGATTTTAAATTCAAGATATAATTTCTTACTCTTTAACGTATTCTATCGATACTAATTTATTTAACTAAATATAACCTTAATAATTAAAATGTATAACTCATCTGATTTATGTACAAATATTAAGCTTATGAAATATAAGGAATTTTAAAATATTCTTGATAATAAGTGGATGAAACTAATAAAATAAGACTTAAACTTTGAAAAACTATTGAGGGTATCCTCTTGAAAAATGAACATAGTGGTTAAAAATAGATCAGAAATTTTATCAAAACTTAGAATTAAAAGACTGAATTCACTTCAAGAAGAAGTACTTAAAGTTTTCAATATCTCTGAAGATATTCTAATTCTATCTCCTACTGGAACAGGCAAAACATTAGCCTATTTATTACCTATTTTGGAATCCTTAAATCCAAATTGCAAATATATTCAAGCACTAGTGGTCGTTCCCAGCAGAGAACTTGCCATTCAAATAGAACAAGTTTTTAGAACTATGGGAACTGGATATAAGGCTATTGCAATATATGGTGGTCGTTCTGGTAAAAAGGATAGAATAGATTTACAACATCCTCCAGCCTTATTAATCGGTACTCCCGGAAGAATAGCAGATCATATCGAAAGAGAAAGCTTTTCTGTTCAAAGCATCAGTATGTTAGTATTAGATGAATTTGACAAATCATTAGAAATAGGTTTTGAATACGAAATGAAATCCATCATTTGGGAACTGCCGCATATTGATAAAAAAATATTGACTTCAGCCACGCAATTAGATAAAATACCTGATTTTGTAGGCTTTAGAGATCCATTTATCATTAATCACCTTCATCAAAACAAGCCTGAGATATCTATTAAAGTAATCAGTACCCAAAAATCCGAAAAACTTACCGCTTTAATTGATTTAGTACAAAAATTAAGAAATCAAAAAGGGGTCATTTTTTGTAATTTCAAAGAAAGTATCTCTTCAGTAAGTGAATACTTATCGAATGAAAATATATCTCACGAGGTCTTTTATGGAGGATTAGAACAAAAAGATAGAGAGAGAGCCTTAATTAAATTTAGAAATGGAAGTAATAACTTATTGCTTGCAACTGATCTGGCAGCAAGAGGAATAGATATAGATGATATCAACTTTATAATTCATCTGGAATTACCTTTAAAAGAACAGGAGTTTATTCATAGAAATGGACGAACAGCCAGAATGAATGAAAAAGGAGTTGTATATATCCTCCATTCTGAAGAGCTCTATTTACCTGATTTTATACCCTCCAACTACATTAGCCTTGAAGAAATAAAGGTGGAAAATTCAGAATCTAAAAACTTTACTACCTTATTCATTTCTGGTGGTAGAAGAGATAAAATTTCAAAAGGAGATATTGTAGGTTTATTCCTAAAAGAAGGAAAACTGAGTCAAGATGATTTAGGCTTAATTGAATTAAAACAAGATTGCGCATTTGTAGCCGTAGCTCAAGCTAAAGCTGAAAAACTAGCTAAACTGCTCAACAACTCTAAACTGAAAAAGAAAAAGGTTAGAATTAAGGTATTAGAATAAAAAAAGCCTCAAAATCATTTTGATATTTGAGGCTTTTACTTGTTTACCGTTGCCTTGGTATTTGATAAATTTCTTCTTGTCTTCCATCAAGATAATAGATTTCTTCCCCATCGAAAAAGGCTTCTTCTTCCAACATGATGCGAATTTCTTTATTCCATTCTTTAATAAAAACCGCTGCATTTAATTCAATTGAATAAGCAGTATTAGGATATAATGGATAATCGCCACTGCCAGGCACTCCGCCTTGTGAATCCCACATACCGATGGTTGGCCCTGCAGCATGACCGTGATATCCTATGGGATGGGTATAAATAGTAGGCTTTAGTCCATCTGCTTTCGCATCTTTTAAAGCACCTAACAATAATTCATTTCCAGTTTTACCGGTTTTAAATTGATTTGTCAAATGATCTTGTACACGGTTCCCTTCTTCAAATGCCTTTACTAAATAATTAGGAATCCCTAATTCTCCTGGTTTTAACACATAAGCATGTTGCTGTGTATCTGTATTCAGTCTTAAATATGTAATCCCAAAATCCACATGTAATAAATCACCAGGTTGAATAATTTGCAAATCAGGTCTTTTGCTAAAACTTCTTAAATGGTCAAAATTTTCAGGATCAGCTCTTTGAATATCTACTGTAGGATGAAACCAAGTCTTTAATCCTAGTTTATTGATTTCCTGTCTGTACCACCAAACTAAATCATCAGTAGTGCTTACTCCTGGAGTAATTGCTTCTAAGGAAAAGCCTTTCGCGATTATTTTATGCGCTATATTACACAATTGCTCATAGATAATTCTTTCCCGCTCTGTACGTGTTTCAAGCCAACCTACTGCCAGCTTTTCTGCTGAAACCACTTTCTTTTGCTGGTCTTTAGACAGTGATTCCATTAATAAATCATATTCGGATTTCACTAATCCATCCGCATGAGAAAAATCATTTGAAATATTTACGCCTATCTTTTGCGGGTTTCTTTCTTCGATGATTTCAGCTAATCTTTTCCATTGATTGTCCTGGGTATCTGGATTCCATGCTCTTTTAAAAGCTTCACCCACATCATATCTAGCCACTGCTAAGGTTTCTAATTCAGCACCTTCTTCAGGCTGATAAATTACTAGCATGGTAGTCCTTCTGGCAGCCATCCAGGTTGACGGCAACATGGTTTTAATCACAGGATCTTCATTATATTCGCTGGAAATAACCAACCACATGTCAATCCCTGTTCTTTCCATTATAGCAGGCAGTACGGTTTCAAATCGCTCTTTTAATATTTCATCTTCTAATTTTGCCTGCTCCTCAAGGCTTAATATTTCAGGATATTGCGCCTTTACAGCCATTGAACACAGTAAGGTGATGGCTAGTAAAACTAATCTTGATTTCTTCATATATATATATGTTTTAAAACTTTATTTAATATTTATTCTATTTCAGTTAAAACCGTATAGCCACTTAACTTCCCTTTTTTATCATATTGCTCACTTCTCACCACACCAACTTTTTCAGCCACCCAATCAACCGTTTTAGTTTCTCGAGTCATCATGGCTTCAAATTTCACTATTGAATTAATTTTAAAAGCCTCATAGGAACCAGCTGGCACTTCAATATTTTCTTTTGCCATCACTTTTCTGTCCTGTATTTTCACTGACATTTTAATCGGAATTGGACCATTTACCTTCATGTTAATCCCCCCATCTTCTAAATATTGACCCACTTCTAATTCTTCAGGAATAGTAACCGCATCAAATTCCATTTCCACATCCATTTCTTTGAAGCTTTCCATGGTTTCTTGAGGCATATATTTTGTCATATCCATTTGTAAAACACCATCTTTACAAACAAACTCAACCTCCTCCTCCAGTACTATTTCATCTTTTTTATCGTAAGAGGTAAGCATCATTTTGGCTACTAACTTACCGCTTTCTTCTGAAACTTCTAATACCTCGTAATGCTGTTTACCTTGATATTTATCTTTCGCATTATAATTTGCAGTAGTCCATTTCCTTCCTTCTTCTAATAAATAATATGGATTACAATCTGACTGGGCAAAGTTTTTTAATGGCATTAGTATAATAAATGCCATAAGAGCGATTTGTATAAAGTTTTTCATTTTTAGGTATTTTAGTTCATACCCAAATTACAACTTTATCTTTATTTGAACAATGGATATATGAAATGCAAGAAAAAGCATACAATCAATTCAATATTTCTTTCTGCATTTGATCTACTATTTTCGATTTTAATTCTGGTAAATCTTTCTGGCTTAAGCCTTCGGTAGATACAGCAGAAAGTACTTTTACGTGAATTTTACCAGGTCGCATTACAAAACTGCTTGGCTTCATTAATTTAGCCGCTCCTTTAATTACTACTGGCAGAATAGGTGCCTGAGCATCAATTGCAATTCTGAAAGCACCATCATAGAAATTTTGTAAAGGCTTGTCGGTTCTATTCATTGTTCCTTCCGGAAAAACCAGAATAGAATTTTCATTCTTCAATACCTCATTCAATCTATTTTTACTTTTTTGCCTACTTGCTGGATTTGATCGGTCTACCACTTCGGTTATCATTTTTAGCAAGAATCCGAATACAGGAATTTTTGTTAATTCCTTTTTTGCCAAAGCTTTAAAAGGTGCATCGATAGCTTGTGGAATAGCTGGAGTATCAAGAAATGAAGTGTGGTTTGAGATAATCACGTAGTTTTGTCCCTTTTTAAAATGTGATTTTCCTTCAACTTTATAAATAATACGATTAAAAAAGCTGAAAAGAAATGACCACAACCGAATTGCTTTAAAACTAATCCAGGTACCTTTTTTTGAAATTAGTGATGGTATGATAAAAACAGGAAAAAGGATAATCATAAAAACATGGAACACAATAAGTGCCCAAGCGGTGTAGATGAATTGGAAAAATTTCAACATTGAATCAATAAAATCTTTTCGATGAATGCAAAGATGCCAAAAATAATAGAATCAAGTCTCTTTTATAGTAATTTAAGCTTTTTACACAAAAAAAAGTTACTACTTTCAATTTTAAACTAATACCTTAAAATGAAAAACATCTACCTATTAATTTTACTCACAATTGCTACAATCGATTTTGCCGTTTCTCAAAATCAGAATAAAGAAACTATTTTAAAAGAATGGGAAAGGTTTTCTAATTCGGAAGCAGATCAGATTTTAAAAGAGGGATTAAATCTCAAACCCTATTTATACAAAGGCACTAATCTAAATCGCCAATCCATCAATAATTTTGAAGACTACCCTCAAAAAATCATATTTTACTGGACATCAGAATGCAGGTACTGTAAAAAAGAACTAGATGATTTAGAAAAAATCATTAGCGAGCAGCCTTATTTAAAAGATTCCATCCTTGTTGTCATGCGAGTTGATAAACAAAATAAAGAATGGAGTATTCAAAAAGACAATGATTTTTATACTCTTTACAAAGAAAAGAAAGATTTTATGACGTTATCAATTCCAATCTTATTTGTATCAGAGAAGATTCTAGATGAATCTTCTCTGAAATCAGCCCCTAATACTTTATTCTTAGATGATAATCAGAAGATAGTATCTATGAAATCGGGTTACATTGTTACCACAAGAAAGTCCGAATTTGATGAAATGAATTATGAATTCTTAAAATGGAAAATAAATAAGCATCTTGATTCAAGAGATTCCGGATAATTTTATTCAAGCCCTATTAGTAGTTTCAATGCAATTTCACTTACTAAACATAATAAATGCACCCCAATAGTAGGGGTGTTTGTATTCATTCAACATCGCTAATTGAGCCGTTCTAAATGCGTCTGGGATGGCTTTCCCGTTTACATTTTCTTTATAAAAACTCGACATGAGCTTTTGAGTAGCAGCATCATCTACTTTCCATAAACTCATGACTAAAGACTGGGCGCCTGCTACAATAAATGCTCTTTGCAAACCATAAACGCCTTCCCCCGCTTTAACATCTCCTTTACCGGTTTCACATGCAGAAAGCACTACCATTTCAGTATTATTAAGATTTAAATTGATGGCTTCATAGGCTGAAAAGAATCCGTTATCACTTTGATTAAAGGATTGACTTGCTTCAGAATTTTCATCATCACCTATACCAGATAGAATTAAACCTGATCGTAATAATGGATTCTGCCTAATGTATTGAAGTTGTACACCGAATAAATTATTGGAAGCCTTTTCGTCCTGCAAAAAGTAACCATGACTCGCTAAATGCAAATATTTAGGTGATTTAACCTTCTTCAAATTCGATTCATTTGCCTCCTTATTGAGATATTTCTCCATTTTCATCTGATTTGAAAGGTATTTTGAAATATTCTCAATTTCTTGTCGGGTTCCAGGAAGTTGTGCAATACTTGCACTATTAAAATCAGGATCTCCCATTAAAAAGGCAGTACTTTTAGTTTTTCCAGTTGATTTTTCTACCAATATATCATTAGGGTGCCCTATATATCTGATGTCATAATCCTGTATTAAGTATCTCCCATTATTTTGTTTAAGAGTATTCATATTTATCTGATTATAAATACCATCAGGTGAAATATAAATGCGGTTAGCATCGCTAGTCTCTTTATTAACCAATTCCCAATATTGAGCAAAAGAATATTGGTCTTCCATTTTTTGGTTGATAACATTATTGTAATAGGCATAATATCTATTCTCTAGCAAATCCCCATCTTCATTTACTAATATTTCAGGTCTCTCATCTTTCTTGAAAATGATATAGGCATAAGCATTATTTGATGTTAGTTTTTTATCAAAAATAGGATATTGAATAACTTCAACTAAAACTTGTCCATTTTCAAGTCTCTCTAAAATTGTTTTATAATCTGTATTTCTATCTTTATATACTGTCGAAAATGCATCTGACTTCAAAGACAATTCCTTTTCAGTTTGATTTGCGACATTTTGAAGTGAATCGATATTGATAGATTGTTCATCTATTTCCTCATCACTTAAAGTGTACGCATTAGTCAGTTGCTGCTTTTGATCCAGCCATTGTTCGTATAGCTTTTCCAATTCAGGATCATTTTGATTATAAATTGAATTTCTTAGCGCTGTAGAGGCCGTTAACAATATCCCTTTAGTAGCCAATCTATATTTTATTAGGTTATCCAATAATTCTGGATATTCATAATAATTTTCTAGCGCGTAATTATAATAGCGGAAGAATCTAGGCTTTAATTGTTCCCAGTATTTTGTCTTTTCTGCTTCACTTAAAGCAGGAAAATAATCTTTGACAAACTCAAGACTCGTATCCATAACTTTACCAAAGTAATTATTTGCTTGTTTTATTTGGCCCTTAGCCCAAAACCATAAAGCCATATCTTCCTGACTTTTAATTACTTTAGGATGGGTTTTAGATAATTTTCTTTCTCTGGTGTAAAGTGCAGATTGTAAAAGTGGTTCAGCTTTATCCAACTCTCCAAGGTATCGGTATAAATTCCCTAAATCAGCTTGAGTTCCCGCTGTGGTCAGATGTTCAGCACCAAGCTCATCTTTATATATTTCTAAAGCTAGTATCAGAGCCTCCTCTGCCTTATCTAATTCTCCTTTCTCAACATATAAAGCTGCTATATTTGATTTCATATGAGCATAATCAGGATCATTTTTAGCATTTAGCTTAAATCTACTTTCCTGTAAGTCTAAAACATTTTGAAAGGTGTTTTCTGCACTTTCCAAATCTCCATTTTCTTGTTCTAATATGGCCTTATTTGTTAGAAATTGTAAATAAGTACTGTTTTTATCGGTAAGGCTTTCTTTAGCAATTTCAACACATTGTTCCATTAAATCCAAAGCTTTATCCTTTCTTCCCATATATTGATTTAAAATCGCATGATTATTCAAGAATATTGCATAAGGTAATTTTTCATTCTCTAAGTCAGTTTTCAACTTTCCTCCAAGTTTTTGGATTATACTCTCTGCCTCTAAATAATTACCTAGGTTCATTAGAAGAACCGCATAATTATTCAGCTCTGCCAAATAACCGACACTTTCTTTTCCTTGTATTTCTTCCCAACCATCTAAAGCAGTTAGAGTAAATTCTTCCGCTTTATTATATCTACCCATATCATCATAAAGTAAACCTAATAAACCAATAGATTTAAGGTAATTGGGTTCTGAAGTAGCAGAGAGTTGTTCATACTTAAGCTTCGCAATTTTAAGATTAGCTTCTGCCATGAAATCATTTCCATTATTATAATTTAAACGGCCAAAGTCATAAATATCTCTTGCTGCCTCTAATTCAGTTTGAGGATCACCATCACGCAACATAAAATTAGCGGTTTTAACTAAGCGCTCCCCTTTCTGTTGATTTTCGAAAGATTCGGTTTTGTCCAAAAAAGCAATAGCATAATTAAATGAAAGAGTATCATAACTATCCCTTTTTTCCTCCGTTTTCTCTTTAAGTTTATCTTTTACTAATTCTTCAGCTCTTTTTTTTAAAGCATTACCTATACCGAACTGTGCTGAAGCAGAAAAGCTAAAACAAAACACAAATACTATGAAAGTAGAAAAGGTCAATTTGATTAATCGAAAAAACATAACGACAAGTATTATTGATATTTAAAAGCTAAAATAAAAGAACAATTTTCATAAAAATAAGTAAAATAATTAGTGATATATCAATAAAATATTTCAACTAATATAAATTTTGTCAATTTTTAATGTATGAGAAAAATTAAAATTCCTAAGATAGTTCCCGATTATAAAAATAAAGAGAAAATTATCTTAAGAGACTTTTTAGCCTTAGAAAGAACTTCGTTAGCAAACGAAAGAACTCTTTTCTCTTATATCAGGACGAGTTTGTATTTAATATTAGGAGGGATTGGTTTAATTCAATTAGAAAGTTTTGTAACAATTCACTGGTTAGGCTATTTATCATTTGCAATAAGCTTAATCATGATTTTTTATGGATTAATCCGCTATTTCAAGCTCAAAAGAAAACTTCAAAAATTCTATGATGAAGATCAAATCAGAAGTTTTGAGGAAGAAGCAGACAAGGAATAGGAAAAATTAAATCATAATGATATTTTATCTCATTTTTAATTAGTTTGGAATTTTACGTTTGTACATTTGTAACCGAATTCAGATTTAATCTTTATGTATCCAATCAGAAAAGTAATAATAGGATTAGACTTAAGTGAACTTGATAAAACTATGGTTGAATTTGCTGACTTTTTGTCGAGAACTTCAGCCGTAGAAGATGTATATTTTGTGAATGTGATTAAGAACCTTCACATTCCTAAAGATGTACTTAAAGAGTTTCCTGATATGGTAGAAAATGCCATCACGGAAAGAAAAACCCAAATGGAAAAGCAGTTTGAAAAGTTCAGATCTGGTGAAGATAAGGCTAATTTCCATTTCCAAGTATTGACAGGTAAAATAGCAGACAATATCTTAAAATATAGTAAAGAAAAAGATATTGATTTGATCGTAATGGGTAGGCGAGAAAAGGCTGAACAAAGTGGGGCTCTTTCTCAAAGATTAGCTAGAAGAGCAGCATGTAGCTTATTAATTATACCAGAAGGCACAAGCCCAAAGATGGATCAAATATTAGTACCTAGTGATTTTTCTCAATATTCTAAATTAGCATTAGAGGAAGCTATTAACATAGCACGATCGAATCAAAATGCTACAGAAATTACAATTCAAAACGTTTATACGGTTCCTACAGGATATCATTATACAGGTAAAACCTTTGAAGAATTTTCTGAAGTAATGAAAAAGAATGCTGAGAAAAACTATAAAAAATTCATCAGCAAAATAGATACAAAAGATGTTAAGCTGAAGGTTGAGTATTCCCAAGATACAAATGAGGATGTTACTACTGACATGATTGACAAAGCACATGAAATGAATGCTAATGCAATCATCGTGGGAGCCAAAGGAAGAACAGCTACAACTGCCTTTTTCTTGGGAAGTATTGCAGAAAGATTAATTCAGCTGGATAATGACATCCCTTTAATGATTGTTAGACCGAAAGGAAAAAATGCTGGTTTCATTGAATTCCTAAAAGAATTATAATGCGTAAAACCATAGAAAAATTCTACGATTGGCTTTTTGCAGATAAGGAAACTGAGGAAGAAGTTCCTTATGCAAATAAGAGATTTATGTTCTGGTTTTCGATCATCAGCTTTGCAGTCGTTTTATTTTTTATCATTAAAGACGTGGTTAAAAACATTCAAAACCTGCAATAGTAATGCAGCATATTTCTCTAACAGACCTCAATTTATTAATTAAGGAAACCTTAAATACTCAATTAGAACCTTCTTATTGGGTGGTGGCAGAAATTGGCGAGTTGAGAGAAGCCAGAAACGGCCATTGCTATCTTGAGTTCATCGAAAAAGATGAAGAAAGTAACCAATTACTTTCTAAAATTAGAGGTACTATTTGGTCTTACAGCTATCGTAACATCAGTGCATGGTTCCAATCTATTACTGGTGAAAATTTAAAAGCAGGGATGACTGTTTTGGCTAATGTTCAAATTCAATTCCACGAAGTGTATGGTTTAAGTTTAAATGTTAAAGACATTGATCCAAACTTTACTTTAGGAGAAAGGGCCAGAAAGAAACAAGAAATTATTCATCAATTACAAGAGGATGGTGTATTTGATATGAATAAAAGTCACCCTCTTCCATTAGTTCCTCAAAGGATTGCTATTATCAGTGCAGAATCAGCCGCTGGCTACGGTGATTTTATGAATCAAATCTTGAGTAATGATTATCATTATCAATTACATGCCCAACTTTTTGTAGCCACCATGCAAGGTGATAAAGCTGCAAAAACAATTGTATCTGCGCTTCACGAAATCAATGAACAAATTGAGGATTTTGATGCCGTTATTATCATTAGAGGCGGTGGTGCTCAAGTTGATTTGGATTGCTTTGATGATTATGAACTTGCTTCCCATGTCGCACAGTTTCCTATTCCGGTATTTACAGGTATCGGACATGAACGAGATGAAACCATTTGTGATTTGGTAGCACACACCAAATTAAAAACACCAACAGCCGTAGCTGAATTCCTAATTAGAGGTATGCGTATCTATGAGGAAAAACTGAATACTGCCACACAAAATATTTTGGCTAATCTGAGTCAAAAAGTTGAAAGAGAACAACACAAGCTAAACGATAGAAGGCATTCATTAAGGTATTCACTTAAAAAACACTTTAATAAAGCTGAAAATCAACTTTCTCATTATCAGCAAAAATTAAAGTTTGATATTAAAAGGAGTTTTTCAAAAGAAAACCAAAAGCTAGATATTTATCAGAAAACCCTAGAACTAATTAATCCTGAGGCTGTATTTAAAAAAGGATATTCTTACACAAGTTTAAATGGAAAAAGCATTGTTGGCCAAAAAGTTAAAAAGGGGGACTTGTTAAAAACCACTACTGCCAATCAAGAAATACAAAGTTCAGTTCAAGAGGTGAAAGAAAAGAAAAAATAATTCGAATTTATTTTCCAAAACCTTCCATTATTCCTAATCCAAATAAGGCAAAATCATATTTCACAGGATCATTAGCATCAAATTCCTTAAGCGCATCAGTCAATTCTTGAGCAGTTTGCCAATCGGTTTGCTTTCGTTGAATTAAGCCTAATTTTCTAGCTACTCTATCTACATGCAAATCACATGGACAGATTAAATCAGACGTTTGAATTTTATTCCATATACCAAAATCAACTCCTCTTTGGTCATTTCTAACCATCCACCTCAAATACATATTTATTCGTTTACAAGCAGATTTTCTTTCAGGGGTAGCAATATGTTTTCGAGTTCTGTTTGGAGCTACATCCGATGAAAAAAAATAATGATGAAAAGCAATCAAACTAGTTCTCATAAAATCATCTTCCGACTTATTTCCAAGCAAAAAAGCCTCTTCCAGACTTTCATGATTCTGATAAAATGTTCTAAAAAAATGAATGAAATAAAGTGTATCAATATCATTGAAAGTGCGATGCTTAAACTTCATTAAGTCTTCCAAATCTGAATCACTATGATTTAAAATAAAATCATGTGGTGCATTCCCCATCATTTCCATCAGCTCCTTACACTTATTTATAATGGTTATTCGCTGTCCCCATGCTAAAATTGCCGCAAAAAATCCTGCAATCTCAATATCTTGCTTTTTTGTAAAAAGATGTGGTATACTTATGGGATCATCAACAATAAAGTCAGGACGATTATACAAATCATACTTCTCATCAAGTAAAGATTTTACTTCCTCAATATTATTCATTATCAATCCTTAAGAGGCAGATAACTTATTTCTACAGGGAATTTATAGTCAACTCCACCTAGCTTTTCGAAAGCTTTTTTAGAAATTCTAATTATAACTTTATCATCTACTCCTGTATCGGGTAATTTACCTAATACTCTGACGAATACTATTTGATCATTTAAATCATTCCTGACCTGCATGATAGTTCCTATTTTAGCAGTGCGGTGTAAAGCCAAATATTTTTCAGTTCCTTCAGAACCTTCTATCACTTCAGCTACCCCTTTTTCTTTTACTTTATCAATTTTCGGAATATCATCTTCCTCAACTGTAAAAAAGGCTTTTGTATCTTTCTTTTGGAGATTTTCTACTATTACTTCCTTGTTTTCCGGCTCTTCTTTTTCAACTACTTTTTCCTCTTCTTCTTTTTTGTTGTCGGCAATCAGAGCATCTGGATTTTGAATATAGAGCTTTTGACCTAGGCTAAGTTGGTAATTTCCTAAACTATTCCATTTTCTTAATTCCTCTACTGTTACTCCATACTTTTCTGACAAACTATATAAGGTCTCTCCTGATTCAACCGTATGAATTCTGTTTTTATTTACTTCAGGGTCAGCAATAGTAACTTCTTCCTTTCTTAATTTTTCTTTCTCCACTTTAGGAGGAACGATTTTTATCACCTCACCACCAGCAAAAGGCTCTTTAAATTTATTCCATTTCTTTAAATCTGACCTATTCAGATTATACATCTTGGCAACACTACTGTAGGTCTCTCCTTTTTTAGCATTATGGAATGTTTGAAGTGTAATCTCTTGGTACTTATTATTTTTATCCTCCGCTTTTTCTGAGACTTTATTTTCTTTGATAATTAATTTTTGACCGACATCAATGTTATTATTCTCTAAACTATTCAGTTTAATGATTTGGCTTTGGGTAATATCATATTTTTTTGAAATACTATAAATGGTTTCTCCTAAGTCAACAATATGGATTACATTTTCGACATTGTCCTGTTTCACAGCTATATTTTCTGTTTCAGTGACTTTCTGTGAAGGCTCACTCACTATGAGCTCTTGACCGATATCTAATGTAGTTGAAGTCAAATTGTTCCATTCCATTATATTATCCTGAGAAATTTCATATTTTCTGGATATTGAATAAATAGTTTCCCCAGCTGATACTTTGTGCTTTTTTGAATCAGAACTAATTTTTGATTTACTGGATGATTTGAATTCAGATTCTTTAAAAGGAATTAATAATTCTCGTCCAATTTGATCAATTTTATAACCATCCTTTTCTTGTGGGTTTACATCTCTTATTTCTTGTACACTAACATGATACCTTCTACCCAAAGAATAAAGGGTTTCCTTTGGCTCTAGTTTATGGATAATGAATTTCACTCCATCCACCTCTTTAATTCCTACAGAATCAACAACAGCTGCTGATACCTTAAATGAGAAAAATCCAAAAATAAAAAAACAAATAAATAATATTTTAATCTTCATGCTCCTGAGAAATACTAATGCTATACAAAAATGGTTATTCTGAAATGATAAGTAAAATAAAACTCAATATAATTCTTTCCACTGAAGTAAACGACCTAAAGTTATACGCATTATACTCTTGTGCTGTTTAATTAAATCGGAAATCAAAACTACTTAATAGAAAATTGATAAATTGCTACTGAATATAATTGTTGCTTAATTACGAATCGCTTAAATTGAAAAACTTAATTTACACGTTAATGAAAAGATCAACCTTAATTCTACTTTTTTGTTCTTTTGTTACTTTTTCATCTTTGGCTGATACCTTATCTCTTAAAAATGAAGTTTTCATTATGGAGATTAAAGATCAAATAGATGCTAGAACAAAACGCTATGTTGATCTTGCCCTAGCGGAAGCAAAGAGCCGAAACTCTAGTCATATTATAATTGAAATGAACACCTATGGAGGTGCCTTGTATGATGCTGATGAGATTCGATCTGCTTTGCTAAATTTAGAAATTCCTGTTTATGTTTTTATTGATAATAATGCCGCTTCAGCTGGAGCATTAATCTCAATAGCCTGTGATAGCATTTATATGGCGCCAGGTGGTAGCATAGGAGCTGCCACTGTAGTAAATCAAACTGGAGAAGCTGCTCCTGACAAATACCAATCCTACATGCGGTCTATCATGAGATCGACAGCAGAAGCGTCTGGAAGAAATCCTCAGATTGCTGAAGCAATGGTGGATGAAAATATTGAAATTGACAGTATAAGCCCAGCAGGAGAAGTCATCACCTTTTCAACTTCTGAAGCGATAAAATATGATTTTTGTGAAGGGGAATTTAATTCGACAGATGCATTATTAAATCATTTAAATTTAAACGATTACCAAATATATAGATTTGAAGTAAGCAACACGGAAGCTATTATTTCATTTTTTATAAACCCTTTTATTAGTGGGATTTTAATCTTAATCATAATAGGCGGCATTTACTTTGAGCTTCAAACTCCTGGTGTTGGTTTTCCAATCATAGCCTCCATTATTGCTTTGGTTTTATATCTCATTCCTTATTATTTAAATGGATTAGCAGAGAATTGGGAAATTCTAGCATTCATCATTGGCCTAATCCTAATTGCAGTAGAAGTATTTGTAATACCAGGATTTGGTATTTTTGGAATTCTAGGTTTAATCATCACGCTAGGTTCATTAGTGTTTATGATGTTAAATAATGAAAATTTCGACTTCCAATTTGTTCCTGCTGAAAATATAACCAGAGCATTGCTTACCACCTTAACAGGATTGCTGGGCAGTATTGTGCTGATGTTTATCGGAGGAATAAGATTAACAAATAGTAAGTTTTTTAAAAAAATTGCTTTACAAGGAGTACAGTCTAAAACAGAAGGTTATTCTTCAAGGTTTATCCAGTCTGGGCTTATTGATAAAGAAGGTACCGTATTTTCCGTTCTAAGACCAAGTGGAAAGGTAGATATTGAAGGTGAATTATATGATGCATACACTAGAGGAGAATATCTAGAACAAGGAGAAAAAATAATTGTGATTGAAGAAAGTGGGACTAGTTTGAAAGTTAAAAAAGCAGAAAATTAAAAGTTATGGATATAATTGGAATTATTCCTGCAAGGTATGCTTCCACCCGTTTCCCTGGAAAGCCGCTTGCCGATATTGGTGGAAAAACCATGATTCAACGTGTAATTGAGCAATGCAAAAAAAGTGAAGTCCTCAAAAAAGTAATAGTTGCTACTGACGATGAAAGAATTTTCAATCATGTAAAAGAGCTAGGTCATGATGTATACATGACAAGTGCTGATCACAAAAATGGGACTGAAAGATGCCATGAAGCCTTAAAATTAGAAGGCGGCAGTTACGACTTCGTGATTAATATACAAGGTGATGAACCCTTCATTGAACCAGAGCAAATAAAGTTATTAGCCTCTATTCTCGATAGAAAAACTGAAATTGCGACTTTAATAAAATGTATAGATCATTTAGATGATCTTCAAAACCCTAATATCATAAAAGCTTTAAAAGCTGATAGCGGGTTAGCCCTTTATTTTTCGCGTTCACCAATTCCACATATGCGGAATATTCCAACTGAAGACTGGATGAAAAGTCATCAGCATTATAAACATATTGGGATGTATGCCTACAGAGTAGATATCCTCGCAAGATTGGTAACCTTATCCCCTACTCCATTAGAAATAGCTGAATCTTTAGAGCAATTACGCTGGATAGAAAATGGCTACAGAATTAAAACTGCCATTACTCCAATTGAAACCATTGGAATTGATACGCCTGAGGATTTAGAAAAAGCTATGAAAGAGATGCCGTTATGAAAGAAAAGTTAATCAAGGGACATCCTCATATAAAAATTAATTATGAAAGGCTTGATAGTTCTGATCTGATAAAGAAAAGTCAGAATTATTATGAGCTGATGAACAAAAGAAGGTCAATCCGTGAATTTTCAGATCAAAGTATTCCAAAAGAGGTAATTGAAAATATTGTTCAAACTGCTTCAACTGCGCCTTCTGGTGCTCATAAGCAACCCTGGACATTTTGTATCATTTCTAATTCAGATATAAAGAAAAAAATTAGGGATGCTGCTGAAAAGGAGGAATATGAAAGCTACAAAAATAGAATGAGCGACCAATGGCTGAAAGACCTAGAGCCAATTGGTACCGATTGGGAAAAGCCATTTTTAGAAACCGTGCCCTACATAATAGTAGTTTTCAAAAAGATTTATGATGAGGAAGAAGGGCAAAAGAAAACCAATTATTACGTCAATGAATCTGTAGGAATTGCTTGTGGTTTTCTAATATCAGCCATTCATAATGCGGGACTGGCTACTCTTACTCATACACCAAGCCCTATGAATTTTCTTTCTGAAATCTTAGAAAGACCCAAAAATGAAAGGCCTTATTTATTATTACCAGTTGGGTATCCGGCAGATGAATGTTACGTACCAAAATTAGATCGTAAGCCTTTAGAGAAAATCGCTAAATTTTTCTAAGTCCTTATAACTCTATTTTCTGTTCACCTTTTATTAATTGGATATGGCAACAATCTTTACCAATTACTAAAGTATGCTTTACTACTTTCTCTCCATTTAGCAATCCGATAAAAGTAAGTTTATCCCCTTCGAATGATACTTTATCCATTTCGTCATCAGAAGCAACAGGGTAAATCCCATTAGGGTTGCCTATTAAATCTTTGTCAACTATAATTTTTTTATCTTCAATTTCAGTATAATATTCATCCAATTGCACAGGATTTCCTTCCGAATCAACGATCTCAAGTTTAATTACTTTAAACTCCATTGTGCAGATAATGGTAGGATCACAAGGATTTTCTTTGGTAGTTTTCTTTTGATTCTGGCAGGTAGCTGCTAAGGAAAAAAAGCAAAAAATAACAAATAATTTTTTCATAAATTCTTTAAAATCAATTTAGTTTCTCCTTGAATCAACTCAACATGACAACAGTCATGACCGATTAGCATTTGATGTTCAATAACATTTTTACCCTCTATCTCACCTACGAAAACTAATACTGATCCTTCTTGATTTAATTCTTCCAACTCCGCATCCGTAATTACTGGATAGAGCCCATTTTCTTGCTGAAAAGTATTTCTTGAAAATTCGAACTTTTTCCTAGAATCAAAAAATGTATAAAAGTTATCCAGTTCTACATATTCTCCATTATCATCCACTATTTCCAATTCTACTGATCTAAACTCCTCTGTACATATTCTAGATTCTAAATTACAATCTTCAAGAGAATTAGACTCCTCTTCACAAGAAAAGAATAGGAAAGCTGAAATTAAGACAAATAAGTTGTAGTAAACTTTCATTGATTTTCCATTTGTAACTTAACGATGTCTGCCTTCTAATATTTTGATCACATCCTTTAGTTTGTATCCTTTGGCTTGTAAAAGAATAAGATAATGAAATAATAAATCAGCTGATTCATTCAAGAATAATTCTTCATTATTATCTTTTGCTTCTATAACCACTTCAACAGCTTCCTCTCCGACTTTTTGTGCAACCTTATTTATACCCTTATCAAATAAACTTTTAACATATGATTTTTCATTATCTCCATTCTTTCTTCCCTCAATTACTTGTTCTAATTTATTAAGAAATCCGAATCCTTCATTCTTTTCATCCCAGCAGGTATCAGCACCAGTATGACATGTTGGTCCGTCAGGAATAGCTTTTATCAAAAAAGTATCTTGGTCACAGTCAAGAGAGATATCTACAAGATTTAAATAATTTTCTGAAGATTCACCTTTAGTCCAAAGTCTTTGTTTTGATCTACTATAAAAGGTTACCTTACCAGAAGATTGTGTTTTCTCAAGTGCTTCTTCATTCATATAGCCAAGCATCAATACTTTGCCTGTGATATCATCCTGAATAATGGCAGGTAGCAAACCATTTTCACCTTTTGAAAAATCGGGTTTTAACATATTAAATAGTATTTTATATAAGGATTAAATCCTAGTAGGAATATTTTTGTTCGATAAATAGTTTTTTAGATCTGGAATTCCAATCTCTTTAAAATGGAAAATACTGGCAGCTAATGCAGCATCAGACTTCCCTTTTGTAAAGGTATCATAAAAATGTTGCATATTTCCTGCACCACCAGAAGCAATGATAGGGACGTTTACCAATTCAGAAATTTTCGCGAGTAATTCATCCGCAAATCCTGCTTTGGTTCCATCATGATCCATTGAAGTTAATAATATTTCTCCAGCCCCTAAATCAACTGCTTTTTTAATCCAATCTTCAGTTTTTAAATCAGTTGGTTTTGATCCACCATGGGTGTGAACTATATTTTCGCCCATTACATTTCTTGAATCAACGGCAACTACTATGCATTGTGATCCAAACTCATCAGCCATTTCTTTAATAATAGTTGGATTACGTACTGCTGCGGAATTGATCGAAACTTTATCGGCTCCTGCAGCGAGAAGTAATGAAACGTCTTCAACGGTACTAATTCCTCCTCCCACTGTAAAAGGAATATTGATTGCTTCTGCAACTTTCTCGACTAACTCAACAAGAGTTTTTCGCTTTTCATTAGTAGCTGTAATATCAAGAAAAACCAGTTCATCGGCACCTTCAGCTGCATAAATCTTAGCTAACTCAACTGGATCACCAGCATCTCTTAATTCAACAAAATTAACCCCTTTTACAGTTCTGCCATCTTTAATGTCCAAACAAGGAATTATTCTTTTAGTCAGCATAAATTATAATGATTTGAAATCTGATAAATTAATCCTCTTTTCATAAATAGCCTTTCCTACAATAGCACCGTATAGATTCATCTCCTTCAATTTTTTGAGGTCATCTAGATTACTCACTCCTCCACTTGCAATCAATTTAATCTCAGGAAATCGTTTAATTATATTTTCATATAAATCATTAGCTGTACCTTGAAGTGCACCATCTTTTGAAACATCAGTACAAATTACATATTTCAAGCCTTTTGCTAAATAGTGATCAAGAAAATCAAAAATATGCTTATCAGAACTTTCTTGCCATCCATGAATCGCTATTTTTTCATCTTTGACATCAGCTCCTAAAATAATTTTCTCTCCACCAAACTCTTGAATCCATTCTGTAAATAAAGATTCATTTTTAACTGCTATACTGCCCCCTGTAATTTGATTTGCTCCTGCCTCAAATACGGCATTGATCTCCTCAGTACTTTGGACACCACCACCAAAATCTATGGTTAGATTCGTTTGATTGGAAATTGTTTTTAAAACGTCTAGGTTAACTACCTTTTTAGCTTTGGCTCCATCTAAATCTACTAAATGTAATCTCTTTAAACCTGCTTGTTCAAATTCTTGTGCTACTTCAAGAGGATTACTATTATATTCTTTTTTTTGATTATAATCACCTTTTGTTAATCTAACACACTTTCCATCAATTATATCTATAGCGGGTATTATATGCATTGATTTATATTTCAAATAAAAAATTTCTTAAAAACTGATCTCCGGCTTCAGCACTTTTTTCGGGATGTGGCTGAATAGCATAGTAATTATCCTTTTTCAACGCATTACTGAAAGGAACCATATAATTAGTTTCAGAAATGGTTTGATCACATACTTCCGCATAGTAGGAATGCACGAAGTAAAAGTATGCAGGTGATGCAATTCCTTTAAATATTGGATCATCTGAAATACTAGCGGTATTCCAACCCATATGCGGAACTTTTAAATCCATTGGGAATTTCTTAACCTTAGCATCAAATATATTAAGACAAGCAGTATCTCCTTCTTCTGTATGGCTACATAGCAACTGCAAGCCTAAACAAATTCCTAAAAATGGATTTTTGATAGACTTAATTACCTGATCAAGTTCTCTTTCCTTTAAATATTTCATAGCCGAAGAAGCTTCCCCCTGTCCAGGAAATATAACTCTATCCGCTGAAAGTATTTCTTCAGGATTATCTGTAAGATGGCCTTCTAACCCCATTCGTTTTAAGGCAAGCATAACCGATTTAATATTTCCGGCATTGTACTTAATAACTGCTACCTTCATCTAGTCTTAAATTTTCAGAAATTATAAAATTTGACAAATATGGTTATGTATAACTCATATTTTTAAAACACAAATTTAGGCTTATCTGTATAGTAAAAAACCTTTTTTAGTTTATTAATTTGAAGTGAAATATTTTAATCTAAAAATGAGTGGATTTTAGAATGAGGTTTTCGTAAATATTCTATAAAAGAAAAAGGGCTCAAATAAGCCCAATGTATCATTGTATTAATATCTTCTTCTTTTAAGAAAATTAAACATACCACCTCTTCCTCGATTTGGTTTTATATTAAATTTCTTACCTCCGACACCAAAAACTTTATTTAAGAATTCACCTTGAATGTAAAACTCAGCTTTTACATTGAAAATCAAGTAATAATCGTTATCCTCAGGGTTCCCTCTTATTTCCCCCCTCCCTGTTGGATCTGATAATGCTAAAGCAGTTATGTCCTCAGGATTATTTAAATCAAATTGATCAAGACTTGGATAGCCTCTTCCGTTTACTCCACTTACATCATCTAAGTAATCCGTGAAAGTTATACGATTACTTACCTGAGCGGTAATATCCATAAAGTCATTTACTTTCACTCGAACTCCAGCTCCAACAGGTATCACAACTGCAAATCTTCCATAGGTATTAGGCCTTTCAGTTTGATATTGTCTTAAATACACCATTTCACCAGCTCTTGGAACAGTTCCTAGCGAATCAACAGGATCACCAGCTTGGTTTCTAACAAATTCAGGCACTTCTGCTTTAGGGGCATAAAATAAAACGCCTACACCTGCAAAAACAAAAGGATTAATCAATCTTCTTTGAGTAAATCTTGTGGCGGTAGGAAACAATGAAATTGAGGCTGTTGCAGTTAATTCCATATTATCAGAAACAAATGACAAGCCTCTGCTTCTTGTATTTAATTCAGGATCAATATCTAAGTCGTTACCAGATAATTGAAAAGCCATATAATTAATACCTGCATGCACTCTATTGGAAAATCTGTAATGAATTCCTCCGATTACATTCAATTTGGTATCAAAATACGAACCAGGATTTGTTAAATCTCCTAAACCTCTAGCATAGCCCAAACCTCCAGAAGCTAGCCATTTTCTATTTATTCTATTAGAATAAAAGGCTTGTCCGTACAGCTCAGTACCAATAAATGCTAAAATCGATATTAGGAGTATCTTTTTCATAATATTCTACCAAGAACAAATATAAATATTTTTTTAGATAATACTTTAAGTGAATACTTTAATCCTTTAATAAATAATACATGAAAATTTATTTATTGTGTTTTCCTGTATTAATAGATACAAATTAATCTATTTTTTGTTTTTTTGAATATGTTAAAATTAGCTGCTATTGACATTGGCTCAAATGCCATCAGAATTCAACTATCAAGAGTAACAATATTTGAAGGAAACATAACTTTTAAAAGATTAGAATATGTACGTTTCCCTTTAAGACTAGGGCAAGATGTATTTACAACTGGTAAAATAAGCCCTGATTCTGAAGCTAAATTTATAAAACTTATGCAGGCCTTTAAACTTCTGATTGATTTATATGAAGTAGATGATTATATGGGTTGTGCTACCTCTGCCATGAGAGAATCAGACAATGGTAGAGAAATCATTCAAAAGGTAAATGAAAGTTTAGATTTAGAGATTGATATTATTGATGGTGATCAGGAAGCTGAAATGATTAACAAAGCCATATTTCCTTATATGGATGACAAAGCATATTTACATATAGATGTTGGTGGTGGAAGTACTGAATTCAATTTTTATCAGAATAATCAAAAGTTACTTTCTCGCTCTTTTAAAATTGGCTCCGTCAGACATCTGGAAACAAACAGCGCCCATCATATGTGGGATGAAATGAAAAAATGGATTGAACAAAAAGTAATTCAAAAATCTGTTAAAATTCATGCCATTGGAACAGGAGGTAATATTAATAAAGTTCAAGACTTGACGGGTAAGAAGCCAGGAAAACCAATTAGCCTTAAGAAAGTAAAAGAAACCCAGGCTTATATTAAGGGCTTTAATATGGATGAGCGAATCAATAAACTACAATTTAATCCAGATCGAGCAGATGTAATTATTCCCGCATTAGATATTTACATAAACGCCATGATTTGGTCAAAGTCACAATCGATAATAGTGCCCGATAGTGGTTTAAAAGATGGTATTATGCAGCTACTTTATGAAAGAAATAAAGAAAAACTGAATTGATTATTTAGCAGCTACAGCTTCTACCTCTACTAATAACTCAGGGCGAGCTAGTTTGTAAACCCCGATCGTGGAACGGGCTACCTTATTAGGATTATTTTCATTATTAAAATATTCACCATAAGCTTTAAACCAAGCATCAAAGTCAACTTCACCTGTTGAATCTGGAGCAATATAAACTCTTAAAAAGAAAACATCTTTCATGGTATAGCCTTCCGCTTCAATAGTAGTTTTTATTCTCCTTAAAACCCCGATACTTTGCTCATAGGTATTACCATATTTAGACATATCGCCAGGCTTAGCATTTGGATTTTTGACTTCACTCACCAAACCGGATGTATAAAAAACATCTTTATTCGCAGGAAGATGTACTCCTTTTAATATACTTGATTCAGGGCGATCAACTCTTACAATTTCTTTATTTGCTTCTTGAGATTGACATGCAGCAAGAGAAAGTAATATAAAACAACCTATATATAGATTAATCTTCATTTTTCGATATTTTAAAATTTAATTGCTTAAGAATTGACAACTGCAATATAAAAATATTGTCATTATTATCAGGATTACCGAAAGCTGATATATTATCAAGATAATCAGTCTGTGGATTTATGAATCCGGTTCTAAGTTGAAAACCAAATCCGTTCTCCAGGAAATAATAAGCATTAAGAGTAGTGGGTAAAATGAGTGAAAAATTAGCATACTCCTCTCCTTGCGACCTACTATCTAATTGATTTGCTAAATCGAAATTATTTTCATCGAAAACCGTAAACCTGCTAAAACCAAAACCCTGAGAAAGATAAATCGAGTAATTTGATTTCTTTATAAAATGAATACTGGGTTCTATATGAATTGATTGGTAGGTAGTTCTAGCAAAATCATTTATTTTAAATTCACTTTGATCAAAAAAACGAACTTGTCTGTTTTCAGCTTGAATCTCTCCCCCACTTATCCAAAATCCAACATTCAGCCATCTGTTTTTATTAAAATGCATAAAAGCTGAGATTTGAAATCCAGGTTGAGAATACTCTGGTTCCAAATCAGTTTTAGGAATAGCAGTTCCAAAACTTAAACCTACAAATTTATTTTCTCCTTGCCCTAAAACAGAAAAAGCAAATAGAAAATTGAAGATTATCAATATCTCTATTTGCTTTCTCATAGTTATAGTATTTAAATTTTATTACTTATTCTTCTTCAATTGTGTGAAGTCATAAGTTTCTAAAAATTTAGTTGTGAATTTACCTGATTTAAAGATTTCATTGTCCATCATTTCGATATGGAAAGGTATTGTGGTTTTAACGCCTTCAATTACAAATTCTTCCAATGCTCTCTTCATTCTAACCATTACTTCCTCTCTACTTTGCCCTGATACAATTAGTTTGGCGATCATTGAATCGTAAAAAGGAGGAATTGTATAGCCAGCATACACATGGCTGTCTACTCTTACGCCATGACCACCTGGTAAATGTAAATTTGTAATTTTTCCTGGACTTGGTCTAAAATCATTTGCAGGATCTTCCGCATTAATTCTACATTCCATCGCATATAGATGAGGGAAGTAATTTTTACCTGAAATGGTTAAACCAGCAGCAACTTTAATTTGCTCTTTGATAAGATCAAAATCAGTAACTTCTTCTGTAATCGGGTGCTCAACCTGAATACGTGTATTCATTTCCATGAAATAGAAGTTATTGTGCTTATCTAATAAGAATTCGATGGTTCCTGCACCTTCATAGCCAACTGCTTCAGCACCAGCTATAGCTGCTTTACCCATTTTTTCTCTAAGCTCATCTGTCATGACAGGACAAGGAGTTTCCTCAATCAATTTCTGGTGCCTTCTCTGAATAGAACAATCTCTCTCAGATAAATGGCATGCTTTACCATTTTTATCACCCACGATTTGAACCTCAACGTGACGTGGCTCCTCTACAAATTTTTCTAAATAAAGCCCTTCATTTCCAAAAGATGCGCCTGCTTCCTGACGAGCAGAATCCCATGCTTTTTTGAATTCATCTTCCTTATTTACGATACGCATACCTTTACCTCCACCACCTGCTGTAGCTTTAAGGATAACAGGGTAGCCCATATCTTTAGCAATCTTCTTACCTTCTTCTATACTTTCAAGAATGCCTTCTGAACCTGGGATTGTAGGAACACCAGCAGCTTTCATAGTAGCTTTAGCAGTGGCCTTATCTCCCATTTTGCTGATCATATCAGGATCTGCACCAATGAATTTTATTCCGTATTCAGCACAAATTTTTGAAAACTCAGCATTTTCAGATAAGAATCCATAACCAGGGTGAATAGCATCAGCATTTGTAATTTCGGCAGCTGAAATTATATTAGGTATATTTAAATAAGAATCTTTACTAGCTGCTGGCCCTATGCATACTGCCTCGTCAGCAAATCTCACGTGTAAACTATCTTTATCAGCCAGTGAATAAACTGCCACTGTACTAATTCCCATTTCTTTGCAAGTTCTGATAATTCGCAAAGCAATTTCACCTCTATTGGCAATTAATATCTTTTTAAACACAATATTTATTTTTTAATGAAACATTATACTTCTCTTGATGAATTTTTATCAAGAAGGATCCACTAAAAATAATGGCTGATCGTATTCAACTGGAGTGGCGTTGTCTACTAAGATTTTAACAATTTTACCTGAAATATCAGATTCGATTTCATTAAAAAGCTTCATAGCTTCTACTATACATACTGTATCCCCCGCTTTAACTGAATCACCAACATTAACAAATGCAGGAGAATCAGGATTAGGTGTTCTGTAGAAAGTTCCAATCATTGGAGATTTAATAGCAACATATTTATCATCATCAGAAGCTGCCGCTTTATCGCCACCACCAGAACTTGGTGCAGGAGTTTCAACAGGAGCAGAAGCCGGTGCTGGTGTAGGAGCTGCAGCTGGTTGAGGTGCAGGTGCTGCTGCTTGAATCACTTTAGCTTCCGTATTCTTTTTAACTTTAATTTTAAATTCTTCTGTTTCAATATTTACTTCATCCAATCCGGACTTAGAAATAAAATCAATAAGGTCTTGAATCTCTTTCGCTTTCATAGCAATTGGTTTAGTTAAAAGTCAAAATTTCTTAAATAATTATTTTTTTACCCTCTCTGAATAAGAACGGGTTCTTGTATCTACTTTAATAACTTCATCTTGATCGATGAATAAAGGCACTTTTACTTCAGCTCCTGTTTCTACTGTTGCAGGTTTAGTAGCATTTGTAGCGGTATCACCTTTGATGCCTGGCTCAGTATAAGTTACTTTCATTTCAACAAATGGAGGCAACTCACAACTTAATGGCTTTTCAGTTTCTGCATGAATTAAAATATCAACTTCTTGCCCTTCTTTATACAAATCAGAGTTTTCAATGTTCTCTTCAGGAATAGAAATCTGTTCGAAAGTTTCTGTATCCATGAAGTGCATTCCTATATCATCCTTGTATAAGAATTGGTGAGGTCTTCTTTCAATTCTTGCAGTAGTTACTTTATGTCCTGAAGAAAATGTGTTATCTAAAACTTTCCCAGTTGTAAGACTTTTTAATTTAGTACGAACAAAAGCAGGCCCTTTTCCTGGCTTTACGTGTTGAAATTCTACTATTGTAAATAAGTCGTTATTATATTCAATGCAAAGACCATTTTTGAAATCTGAAGTATCTGCCATTTTAAAATAAAATTAAATTTAATGATATTAATTTGAATCGTAAGCCCATTTTATATAAACGGAGCCCCATGTAAATCCTCCGCCAAATGCCGCAAGGATAATATTATCCCCTTTTTTCATTTGTTTTTCATATTCCCATAAACATAAAGGAATAGTACCACTGGTTGTATTACCAAATTTATGAATATTGAGCATCACTTTGTCAGAATTGACCCCCATTCGGTTAGCAGTAGCATCTATAATTCTTTTGTTAGCTTGATGAGGAACTAACCAAGCTACATCTTCTGAAGTCAATTCATTTTTAGCCATAATTTCAGCAGCAACTTCTGCCATATTCGTTACAGCAAATTTAAATACTTGACTCCCTTCTTGATATACATAATGTTCTTTAGCCGCTAAGGTCTCAGCAGACGCAGGTTTCCTGCTCCCTCCTGCTTTCATGTGTAAGAACTGTTCTCCAGAACCATCTGAATGAAGTATTGAGTCTTTTATCCCAAAACCTTCTTCATTAGGCTCTAATAAAATTGCTCCGCCACCATCACCAAAAATGATACAAGTCTGTCTATCTTCATAATCAATAATGGAAGACATTTTATCAGCACCCACGACTATCACCTTTTTATACTTACCTGTTTCGATAAATTGAGATCCTGTAGCTAAAGCAAACAAAAAGCCTGAGCAAGCTGCTTGTATATCATAGCTGAAGGCATTAACTGCGCCTACATTGTTGCTAATAATATTTGCAGTAGCAGGGAAAAGCATATCTGGAGTAGTAGTAGCACAAATCAATAAGTCAATATCCTCAGCTTTTGTACCTGTTTTTTCCAATAAACCTTTAACAGCCTCAGTACCAATTACTGAAGTACCTTGGTTTTCACCTTTAAGAATTCTTCTTTCTTTAATGCCAGTACGGGAAGTAATCCACTCATCATTAGTTTCGACCATAGTCTCTAACTCTTTGTTAGTCAACACATAGTCAGGAACCCATCCATGAACTCCGGTAATAGCTGCAGTTATTTTAGTCATTTGTTGATTGTAGTTTCTTTGGCTATTGAATTGCTAATATATATAATATTGAATTGAAGCCCGACAAATTTAGGAGAAATGAATAGGTCAACAATCAATGATACCAGAAACAGGTAAGAATAATCAAATTTTAACCTCTAAGAATTATAAAACTCAACTATTCAAAAAAGTATTGCCAATAAAAAAAGCTTTGCTTGAAAGCAAAGCTTTATATTTCATCTTGACTATAATTAAGCCAATACTTCTTTTTCCATTACTACATTACCTTTGTAGTAAAGTTTACCTTCGTGCCAGAAAGCTCTGTGTGGCAAATGCGCCTCGCCTGTAGTAGGACAAATCGCCAATAATTTTGCCGTTCCTTTTTTATGAGTCCTTCTTTTATCTCTTCTGGTTCTAGATATTTTTCTCTTAGGATGCGCCATTTTATTCTAATTTTTAATTCTTATTTCTTTTTTTTCAAATCTTTTAATGCTGCCCATCGCGGGTCAATTTCTTCTTCACTTTTTTCCTCCTCACTCGGATTATCATCAGCATTATCTATGTAAACATATTCATTATGCTCTTCATCTTCTCCTAACTCATCGGGGTGAAGCTTTTTTAATGGAATTTGCAAAGCAATAGTTTCATAAATGAAATGGCCTACATTAATCACTTGTGTGTTTTTTGTAATTACCATTACATCCTCTTCTAACTCTTTTTCCTCTTCTCCATATTTATACAGCAACTTTTTGCTGATATCTATCGGGTATTCAAATTCTTCTAAACTTCTATCGCTCACAAGATCAAGATATCCTGAAAAATCGAAAGAGAGCTCCATTAAATTATCTCTTTTATCCAATAAGAGATCAATTTTTACTTCTCCACTATCAATCAAATCCCCTTCAAACTTGCTGAAAAAGTCTTTATCAGCAGAAAACTTATATTCATGCAGCTTGTTTCCAAGCTTATATACTTGAATGTCGAATTCTTTCAACTTTTCCATCCCACCTGAATTAAGAGCGCAAAGATAAAAAGATTATTTGATATTACTAAATAGCTTTAAGAATATTCTTTTCTATTCTTTATGATATCGGATGCCAAGAACAAGGCTTGTCGCATAGAAGTTTCATCCGCCTGACCTTTTCCTGTTAAGTCATAAGCTGTTCCATGGTCTGGTGAAGTACGTACAAAAGGTAAACCAGCAGTATAATTAACTCCATTTGAAAAGGCTAATGTTTTAAAAGGAATCAATCCTTGATCATGATACATAGCTAATACAGCATCAAAGTTTTTATACTGTTGATTTCCAAAAAAGCCATCAGCTGGAAAAGGACCAAAAACTAATTTCCCTTTTTCTTTCCTCTTTTCAATTAATGGTTTGATAAAGTCTTCTTCCTCATTTCCGATAACTCCACCATCGCCCGCATGTGGATTTAAGCCTAATACTGCTATTTTAGGTTTTTTGATTCCGAAATCCTGCTTTAAAGATTTTTCTAAAACATCTAATTTACTGTCAATTTTTTCTGCTGTAACCTTATTTGCTACATCTTGAATAGGAATATGCCCAGTTACCACCCCTACTCTCAAATCACCATCTACTAATAACATTAAACTGTCTTTAACTTCAGATTTCTGCGCTAAATACTCTGTATGTCCCGCAAAATTAAAATTATCGGACTGAATATTATTTTTATTGATTGGAGCCGTAACAATAGCATCAACATTTCCTGCAAGAGCATCATCAACAGCTTTTTCTATGCTGATAAAAGCATATTTACCTGCTTCCTCAGTAGATTGCCCCATGGTGATATTCACAGTTTCTTCCCATAAATTGAGAACATTCAATTTCTTGTCATTTAGTTCTTCCAATTTTTTTAATTGAAAATAATTGAAATCACGAATGTTTAGAGCTTTTCTATAATAGGACAATATTTTACCTGAACCATACACCACTGGAGTCATCAATTTCAAAATTCTATTGTCTTCTAAAGCTTTAATGATCACTTCAGGAGCAATACTATTTACATCTCCAATAGTAATAGCAATTGTTGGTTTATTATTTTCTTCCATATCTTAAATCAGAACTTGAAGCTGAATTTTGAAATAATTATGATTAAATTCTGTGCAATTTAGTTTTTTTTTATCTGCTTTGAAAAATGAAGGGAGTTCGAGCGAAAAAACATCTAGGTCAACATTTCTTAAAAGACCAAAATATTGCCAACAAAATTGTGGAAAGTTTAAGCGGTCATCAATCCTATAATAAATTATTAGAGATTGGTCCTGGCACGGGTGTTTTGAGTGATATTTTAATTCAACAAAATATTTATGATTTATTATTTATGGATGTTGATCAGGAATCCATTGATTATCTAAAAGATCAACATCCTGATTATTCCGATCAATTCATTTTGGAAGATTTTTTAAGAATGGATGTATCAAAATACTTTAATGAGCCATTCGGAATAATTGGCAACTTTCCATATAATATTTCATCACAAATTTTCTTTAAAGTTTTAGAGTATAGAAATCAAATTCCTGAAGTGGTAGGAATGATTCAAAAAGAAGTGGGAGAAAGGATAGCTTCAAAAGAGGGGAATAAAACTTATGGCATATTAAGCGTATTAATTCAAGCTTTTTATGATGTTGAATATTTATTTTCAGTACCTCCTAATGTATTTAATCCGCCTCCGAAGGTAACTTCAGCAGTATTAAGATTAAAAAGAAATGAAACTGAAACTTTAGATTGTGATGAAAAGTTGTTTTTCAGGGTTGTAAAGCAAGGTTTTAATAATCGTAGGAAAACATTACGCAATGCATTAAAAAGTTTTGATTTAACAACTGAACAAAAGTCACTAGATTTACTTGATAAAAGAGCCGAACAACTCACCGTTAACGATTTTGTAGAATTAACTAATCTGCTAGCAGATGGAGAATCTTGAACAACAAGAACATATTGATCAGTTTGAACTATCGAAAGAGTATTTTGAGAAATTACAACTTGCCATAAATGGAAAGGATGAAAATTTCATAAAAAATACACTAGAAGGGACTAATCCTGCAGATATTTCAACTATCCTGCTTGAATTTAATACTGAAGAATCAAGATATGTTTTGGATGTATTGGAGAACGAAGTCAGTGCTGAAGTCATTAATGATTTAGATGAAGATGTCCGTTCTAAATATCTGAAGGAGTTTGAGTCGGTTGAAATCGCAGCCATGCTTAATGAACTCGATTCTGATGATGCGGTGGATATTATTAATGAACTACCGCTTAAAGATCGAGAAGAAGTAATTGCTTCCCTTGATAATAAAGAAAAAGCAAAAAACATTCTGGACTTACTTCGCTACGAAGAAGATGTAGCGGGTGGTTTGATGGCTAAAGAATTGATTAAAGCCAACGTGAATTGGTCAATTAATCAGTGTATAGATGAAATCAGAAGACAAGCAGAAAATGTTGAAAAAATTTATTCTGTTTATGTAGTAGATGATCAAAACATATTATTAGGTAGAGTTTCTTTGAAAAAAATTATACTAGCCGATGATCATTTGAAAGTAAAGGATCTGTATGATGATGATGTGATTTCAGTAGAAACCTATATGGACGAGGTAGATGTAGCTGAAGTAATGCGTAAATACGATTTAGATGCCGTGCCGGTAGTAAATGTGCAGGGAAAATTGATGGGCCGCATTACGATTGATGATATCGTAGATGTTATTACAGAATTGGCGGAGGAAGAAAGACAAATGATGGCCGGTATTTCTGAAGATGTAGAGGAAGATGATAGCATCTGGATGCTCACACGCGCTCGATTGCCTTGGCTAATCATAGGTATGTTTGGGGGATTATTAGGCGCTCAGTTTATTGGTGTGTTTGAAGAGGATATTTTGTTGGTTCCCGCAATGGCTTTCTTTATTCCATTGATTACAGCAACCGGTGGAAATGTTGGAATTCAGTCCTCTTCTATAGTTTTACAAAGTTTGGCTAGCAAGTCAGTTTTTGATGATTCCTTCCTTAAAAGAATCACAAAAGTTTTAGTTATTGCTATATTAAATGGATTAGTTATTGCCGGAATAGTAATGGGAATGAATTTAATTTTAGGCCAAGAAGTAAAATTAGCCATTGTGGTGTCAACTGCATTATTTGCTGTAGTTCTGTTAGCCTCTTTTATGGGTACTGTTACCCCAATTGTGCTCGATAAATTTGGCATAAATCCCGCCCTAGCTGCAGGTCCATTTATTACCACCACTAATGATTTATTAGGATTATTGGTTTATTTCTCAGTAGCCCACTTTTTATATTAAGTTTTATGAAAGTTCTCATTATTGATGATATGCATGAAAGCATAATCACTTCATTAAATTCAATCAATATTGAAGTAGATTATAAGCCCAATATTACAAGAGATGAAATAATTTCATCAATCCATGGCTACCAGGGTATGATTGTAAGAAGTAAAACCCCTATTGATATAGAATTGCTCGGTCATTCAAAAGATTTAAAATTTATTGCTCGTGCTGGAGCAGGAGTAGATAATTTGGATGAAGAAGAATTAAACAATCGGAAAATCCATTTATTAAATGCGCCTGAAGGAAATAGAGATGCCTTAGCAGAACATGCTATTGGAATGATTTTAAATTTATTTAATAATATTAATAAGGCAGATCTTGAAGTTAGAAAAGGAATTTGGGATAGAGAGGGCAATAGAGGGATTGAATTAATGGGAAAAACTGTAGGCTTAATGGGGTTTGGCTATATGGGAGAAGCCTTTGCTAAACGTTTAAGTAGTTTTGGATGTAGAATTCTTGCATTTGATGATCAAAAATCTGGTTTTGGAAATGATTATGTTGAAGAGGTAAGTTTAGAAGAATTTAAAGCAGAATCTCAAATACTAAGCATACATATTCCTATGAATAAGCATAATAAAGGAATTGTTAATTATGAATTTCTAGATCAATTCAAAAAACTCGATTATATTCTTAATACAGCAAGGGGAGAAGTTTTAGTTTTAAAAGACTTAGTAAAATTATTGAAAGAAAAGAAAATAAAAGGCGCAGCCTTAGATGTTCTTGAAAACGAGAAAATTAAAAAATTAAAAGGTGATGAATTATCTGTTTTTCAAGAACTTAGTAAATTCAATCAAGTATTATTAACCCCACATATTGCAGGATGGTCATTTGAATCTTATAAAAAAATCAGTGAAGTTTTGTATCAAAAAATCAAATCATTGGTTAAAGAAGAAGATTTTGTATAGTTTTAAATAACTTTCTTACAAAAAATCTACAAAAGTGAGATACTGAGCTATTAAAAGTCTATGGACATTAAAGAATACAGAAATAAGGCAGAGGAAAAGATAAAAGAGATAATTGAGAAGCCAATTATGACTTCTTTTATTGTTCTTATTATTCTTACCATAGTAGTTCTAGGATTAAGTGCTCCATATTATTTTGATAACTTCCGCGACTTTTTCAAAGAAGTAATGGCTGAAGCCCACGGTATGATTTTCGATATCGCGATCATCGGTATTCTAATTTACTGGCTAAATGCTAACGGTGAAAAACAGCTGAGAATAAGAATGTATAAAGATGAAATTGATGACTTTAGGCAATGGGAATCAGAAGAAGCTGCTTTTAGAACGGTTGGTAACATCAAAAGACTTAACCGACACAACATTACAGAAATAAATCTAGTAAACTGCCATTTAACCAAAACCAATATGAGTCATGTTGATTTAACAGGCTCAAACTTAAATTCCTCAAATTTCAGTCATGCTAATGCAATAGAATGTAATTTTACTGGCACTAGGGCGAATCAAACAAATTTCGAAAATGCTAAAATGAATCAAGCTAACTTCGAGGGTGCTTTTGCAAGTGGGGCTAATTTTAAGGATGCATTTTTGATTAAAGCTAATTTCAAAAACGCGTTTTTAATAAAATCAGATTTTACAAATGCTTATCTAATGGAATCTGACTTAAGCAACTGCCATTTAACAGGAGCTGTATTTGACGAAGCCAGTTTGTATAAAGCAAATTTGAAAGGTGCTGAAGGATTAACTTTAGACCAGCTTAAAAAAGTAAAAACTCTATACTTAGCTGAACTTGATGAAGACATCAAGAAAGAAATTCAAGAACATTATCCAGAACTTTTAGGTAAGTAGAACGTTAATGCATCGTCTTGTTTTCAAGATTTAATTCATTTATATTTGTATCAAATATTCAGAAAACAAAAAAGACGGCTCATGCAAAATTGTGCCGTTTTTTATTTTATAGAAATTTCAATTTTTTTTAAAACAATGAGTAAAGTATCATACTACACAGAAGAAGGTTTGAAAAAAATGAAGGATGAACTTCATCATTTAAAAACCGTGGAAAGGCCAAAAGCTTCAGCTGATATTGCAGAGGCCAGAGACAAAGGAGACTTAAGCGAAAATGCAGAATATGATGCAGCTAAAGAAGCTCAAGGTTTACTTGAAATGAAAATCAATAAACTTGAAACCGTAATTGCGAATGCAAGAGTTATTAAAGAATCAGACGTTGATACTTCTAAAGTAGGATTACTAACCAAAGCTAAAATTAAAAACAAGAAAAATGGCATGGAAGTAACCTACACTATGGTTTCAGAAGAGGAGGCCAACCTCAAGGAAGGTAAAATTTCAATTAAATCGCCTATAGGGAAAGGGCTAATGGGGAAAAAAGTTGGTGAAGTTGCTGAAGTAGATGCACCGGCCGGAAAAATGGAATTTGAAGTTTTAGAAATCAGTTTGTAAATTATTTAGCCGAGTCATAAGATTCGGCTTTTTTATTAACATTATAATTATGGCTACTATATTCACTAAAATCATTAACAGAGAAATTCCAGGACATATTGTTGCTGAAGATGACAACTATATTGCTTTTCTTGATATTAATCCGCTCGTAATGGGGCATGTTTTAGTTGTACCAAAACAGGAAACGGACTATATATTTGATTTGGATGATGATGTATTAGCAGGTCTCCATGTTTTCTCAAAGAAGGTAGCTAAAGCCATTGAGAAATCTGTAAAATGTATTCGAATTGGGGTAGCTGTTATTGGTTTAGAAGTACCTCATGTTCACGTGCATTTAGTTCCTCTTAATTCCATGAATGACATTAATTTCAGCAAAGAAAAATTAAATCCTTCTCAAGAAGAATTAGAAAAAGTAACAAGTGAGATTAAAAATAATCTACAATAAAAATTCTTTTTAGATTACCAAAAGGGAGGCTCCTCCCCTACGCTATTTTCAAATTTAGTACAATCAAAACAATATTCTGGCACAGGGTCAGAAGGGCTAAACCTTTTACATGGAAGTTGAGCCTCATTTATACCTGTAAGAGCATAGTGAGGAATTTTAATACGGTAGGTTGCAACTGAAGAGACCGTAAAATAACCTAGCACTTTCTCTTCTACATTATTTAAGGATACAATATTACTACTTATTTGAGCAGGTAATGCACTAAATATTGAACCATCATTTTCATATTGCTGCTTTATTAGAGACCAAAATTCATAAGCCCCTGTCGTTAATGACTTTAGACGGACTTGAAAGCTATAAGCTTCCGTAAACCTCAATCCATCAGGGAGGTAAGTGATCTCATAATCTTTTACTAAACTATTATTTGAAAATTGGTCATCATGTAGGTTAATTTCCAATTCAGAAGCCTCTGTATTCCAGCAATACCTATTTTTAGTATCTAACATTGAAGGTTGGAATTTATACGTCCCTTGCCAATCAATCATAAAATACTCTTTTGCGGAATTATCCTTAAAGTTGCAAAAAACTTTGATCCCCTTCTCATTATATTCATGGGTGTTAGAAGTTACCAGTCTTTCTGCTTTTTGGTAATATGCAGAATCAATTTCACCACTAGGTAAAAGGGTTTCGATTGAGGATTCATACAGTTTATCTTGAGTGGTTCTAATTCTTAATTGATATTGCTCTCCAACTTCTCCAACAAATTCTGCAGGACAAGAAAAATATTGACCTGCTCTTTGTTCTTCAAAGAAATATTCATCACCTTGACTTGAGACTACACTTACTGTAGCTCCAGTCACTCTATCATTTACCAAAGTTTTATAATCAGCTGTTCGTTGTAAAACTACCTTGTAAGGCTCTTCTAAATCTGAAATTTCTGCAATTACCACCAAACGTGGGGATTCCACATCCACCTCAACATCTAGCGGATCAATACATCCAACCAAAAAAATTAATACACTTAAGAAAAGATGGGAAATTTTCATTTAAAATTTAAAATTATAGGTTACAGATGGAAAGGGGATCCCCAAAATGGCTAAACGATAAGCTTGTGGAGGTGCTCCATTTTGGTCTCTAAAAAATACTGAAAATGGATTTTTCCTACCATAAACGTTATACAATCCAATGGTCCAACTACTTTGTATTTTTTTATTATTGTTAGGTGAATCAAAATTTAAGGATAAATCTAGTCGATGATAGTCTGGAATTCGGTACTGATTCCTTTCAGAAAATTCAGCAATAGCAATTTCTCCCACTTCATATCTACTAATAGGGATACTCACTGGACGACCAGTACTATAAGTGAAATTTGCACTCAGACTCCATTTATCACTTAATACATAAGTAAGAATCGATGTGAGATCGTGTGGTTTATCGAAATAAGTTGGATATGCTTCACCATTATTAATAATTTCATTTTCGTAAATCCCTTTTGATTGAAAAAAAGATCTAGAATAAGTATAACTTAATCTACCTGATAAATCACCAGAAGATTTACTTATTGAAACTTCGGCCCCATAGGAATTGCCTAATCCGTTAATTAATTCCGTTTCAATGTAATTATTAAGAAGCAGATTAGCGCCATCTTTATAATCAATAGAATTTTGTACTGTCTTGTAATATACTTCAAAAGAACTTTGAAATAATTTATCATTAAAATTCCTGAAATAGCCTAAAGAAATTTGATCTCCGATCTGAGGTTTTATATTGGAATTACTTAACCTATATACATCAGTTGGAACAATAGCTGCATTATTTGCAATTAAATGCATATACTGTCTTGTTCTTTGATAACCAAGCTTTAATGATTGAACATTATCAATTTCATAATTCATTGAAAATCTTGGTTCGAATCCTCCGTAAGAAATGACTATTTCTCCATCTTTATAGAGATCCTCTCGAAGTATAGTATTTATAGACCTAGTATTCCCTTCCTCAAATATAAATGATGTAAATGGTCCAGTTTTCTGAAATAAACTATACCTAAGTCCTGCAATAAATTTAAGCTTATTAAATTCAAAATTATCCTCTATAAAAAACCCCCATTCCTGACCATTATCCGTCTGTAAATTGACATTACTTATAATTGACTCATTATTAGTAGGCCTTAAATCCCCAGGATTTAATTGGTATTTATTAAATTCTAATCCTAACTCAAAATATTGCTTATCTAAATCTACTCCTACCACAAGTTTTCCAGCCATATTTTCACTCCCAATTTCTAGTAAAAAATCTTGATTACTGTAGTTTCCATATACATTAGAAAAATTGTTTGAATAAGATATCAAGCTAGAGATATTAAAAACATTATTGAATTCGTATTGATAACTTAAAGTAGAAGAAAGGTTTCCATATCTATAGGTTGTATCCGATGAAAATGCAAACTCATCTGCTCCTTGATAAGCCGATAAGCTTAGCTTACTCTTATCTCCCATACGCCAAGTAATTTTTGAATTCAAATCATAAAATGATGCACTGCTATTATTTAATTGAGCATTATTTGCAACTTTTAACAACCAATCAGAATAAGTAGATCTAGCAGATATCAATAATCCCAACTTATCTTTTACAATCGGACTTTGCAGCGTTAATCTACTAGAAATAAGACCAACACCTCCACTAACTGTCAGTGAATCTTTTATTGGGTTTTGAGTTTCAACAGACAAAACAGACGAAATTCTACCTCCGTATTGTGCAGGAACACTTGCTTTATATAGTGTAACATTGTCAATCACATCTTGATTAAATACTGAAAAGAACCCAAAAAGGTGAGATGTAAAAAATATAGGTGCTCCATCTAATAAAACTAAATTTTGGCCTACAGAACCTCCTCGTACATTTATACCTCCTGATCCCTCTCCTACTGAACTTATGCCGGGTAGTGTAATAATACTTTTGATAACATCTACTTCTCCCATCATAGGTGGGATTTGTTTGATCGATTTAATGGATAATCTTTCAATTCCCATTGAAGCTGATTTTAGGCTAGAAACATCTCCAGATGATCTTACAGTTACCTCTGACAACTGTTGAACATCATCTTTCATTTGAAAATTTAAAACCAGACTTTGATCAATTTTAACTTTTTTCTTGATAGTTTTTTTACCAACTGCTGAAATTATTAATTCATATGAGCCTTTTTCAATTGAAAAGGAAAATTCTCCATTCACATCTGCAACAACTCCCTCTCTACCCTTATTCCATGAAATAGATGCACCAACAATGGCTTCTTTAGTATTCTTGTCGGTAATCTTCCCGAAGACTCTAAGTTGTGATGCCTGATAGGCAAAAGAATAGGTAATGGTAAAGAACAAAAATATAGTTAAGGAGTATAATCTCTTCATACTGAGGTTTTCACAAAAGAACAAATAGATATAATAAAAAAATAATCTGCTTTATCTATTTTAATAATTTCTATATATTAATTTGTTAGTTAATAAAAATTACAATCTTAACCAAAATAAAAAAACCGCAATGACTTTTAGTTCACTGCGGTTTTGGACTATATTAATTTAAACTATTACTCTATTTCTACATCTTCAACATTTTTGAAGGCAATTTCTCCATTTTCCATTTCAACCAATACTGTACTATCATTAGATATCTCTCCACTTAAAATTTGCTTAGAGAGCTCGTTTAGGATAGTTTTTTGCATTACTCTTTTCAATGGTCTTGCTCCAAATTGTGGATCGTATCCTATCTCACCTAGATAATCTAATACATCCTGTGTAGCATCTATCTGGATTCCGTTTTCTTTCAATCTTCTTTGAACATCTTTCCATTGGATGTTTACAATTTTTCTCAAAATTTCTTCATTCAACGGTTCAAACATAATGGTTTCGTCAATTCTATTCAAGAATTCTGGTTTAACTGACTTCTTCAATAATTCAAAAACCTCATTTTTAGTATCTGATAGAATTTGTTCTTTCTGCATCTCATCGCCATTATAATTTTCTGGGCTTAATCTTTCTTGAATTAAGCTTGAACCAATATTGGTAGTCATGATGATGATTGTATTTTTAAAATTAGCCAAGCGGCCTTTATTATCGGTTAATCGACCATCATCCAAAACCTGTAACAATATATTAAAAGTATCTGGATGTGCTTTTTCAATCTCATCTAGAAGAATTACAGAATATGGTTTTCTTCTTACCGCTTCGGTAAGTTGACCACCTTCATCATAACCGACATAACCTGGAGGCGCTCCCACTAATCTGCTGACAGAATGCCTTTCCTGATATTCCGACATATCAATTCTGATCATCGCATTATCATCATTAAAGAGATATTCAGCTAAAGCCTTTGCTAACTCTGTTTTACCAACACCGGTTGTACCCATAAAAATGAATGAACCAATTGGCTTTCTAGGGTCTTGTAGTCCTGCTCTACTTCTTCTTACGGCATCTGACAAAGCTGCAATTGCTTCCTTCTGACCTGCTACTCTTTTTCCAAGTTCTTCTTCAAGATGTAATAATTTCTCTCTGTCGCTTTGCAGCATTTTTGTAACAGGAATACCTGTCCACCTAGCCACTACTTCAGCAATTTCTTCAGAACCCACTTCCTCTTTTAAAAGGGTATGGCTAGAGCTTTGCATTTCTTTCATTCTAGCTTGATACTCATTAAGCTTTGCTTCTGCTTCAGAAAGTTTACCGTATCGAATTTCCGCTACTTTTCCAAAATCACCTGATCTTTCAGCCTGCTCTGCTTCTACCTTAAGCTTATCGATATGTTCTTTCTGCTTTTGGATGCCTTGAATTACTTCTTTTTCACCCTCCCACTTCGCTTTTAAGTCTTTCCGCTTCTCTTCAAGGTCTGCTAGTTCTTTATTTACCGTTACTTCTTTATCCCTATTTTTTTCTCTCCTCATTGCCTCACGCTCAATTTCTAACTGCATGATTTTCCTATTCAACTCATCCAATTCTTCAGGCAATGAATCAATTTCAATTCTCATTTTTGATGCCGCCTCATCCATTAAATCAATGGCTTTATCAGGCAAGAATCGATCTGAAATATATCTACTTGAAAGTTCTACTGCTGCGATTACCGCATCATCTTTAATGCGAACCCCATGGTGAACTTCATACTTATCTTTAATACCTCTTAAAATTGAAATAGCATCTTCTTGAGAAGGTTCATCAACATTTACAGCCTGAAATCTTCTTTCTAAAGCTTTATCCTTTTCAACATACTTTTGGTATTCCTTTAAAGTTGTAGCACCTATTGCATGTAACTCTCCTCTAGCCAATGCTGGTTTTAGTAGGTTTGCGGCATCCATAGCGCCTTCTCCTCCTCCAGCTCCTATTAGCGTGTGAATCTCATCTATAAATAAGATAATCTGTCCATCAGAATCAGTTACCTCTTTAATAACAGATTTCAATCTTTCTTCAAATTCACCTTTATATTTGGCTCCGGCTACTAATAATCCCATGTCTAATGAGATCAAAATCTTATCTTTAAGATTTTCAGGTACATCACCGTCAACAATTCTTTGTGCCATTCCTTCCACAATGGCAGTTTTACCAACACCCGGCTCACCTAATAGAATAGGATTGTTTTTGGTCCTTCTTGAGAGAATCTGAAGCACTCTTCTAATTTCTTCATCTCTACCAATTACTGGATCAATCTTACCCGCTTTAGCCTGATTATTTAAGTTAATGGAATATCTTTCCAATGATCGATACTTAGACTCTGCATTTTGATCCTTTACAGAATCACCACCTCTTAATTCCTTAATGGCTTTTATAAGATCTTTTTCAGCATAGCCAGCATCCTTTAATAATGCAGAAGTTTTATCGCCCGCTTTCAATAAGCCTAATAATAAATGCTCAATTGCAACGTAATCATCCTTAAAATCTTTTAAGAATTTCTTTGCCTCTGTCATTGCTTTATGTGCATCATTTGACAAATAAGGTTGAGAACCACTAACTTTTGGATAGCTGTTCACTAACTCTTTTAACTTATTATCAATTAAGGTTTTATTTATATTTAATTTCTTATTTACAAAAGACAATACATTCTCATCTGTTTGCTGAATAGCTTTCAACAGATGCCCGGTTTCTATGGCTTGCTGACCATTAGCCATAGCAATCTCTGCCGCTTTTTGAATGGCCTCTTGCGATTTTATGGTATATTCATTTAAGTTCATTTTTGTAAGATTTGATTACAGTTTTTTTCTTATTCTATGCAATTCTTTTACCAATACTGAAGCTCTGCCTTTATGACTTATTCATAGTTAAAATTTAAACATTTCAAGACTTTTTGACATTTACTTAAAAAAATGAATAGAAATATTCTGTCAAAAATTGTAAAAGAGTATTAAAATCAGTTATAAAATTGAAGGGATTATAAGGTAAAGGAATATTTAAAATTGAATTATTTCAATATATTTACAAATTGTATTTATCCAAAACATGAGATGAAACTAAAGTATCTCCTTATCTTTTTAATCTTCAATATTCAAGCACTTTTAGCACAAAATGGGGATTTGCCCTTAACGCATTATGAGATCCCTATTCCGTCTCAAGATTTAAAATTCAATGATCTAAAAATTGATAATCAAGGTCGTTTAATACTTGCTTATGATAAGGGATTACTACAATATGATGGTAATTCATGGCTTAAAATTGAAATCAATAGCAGTCCGTTAAAATTTTTAGATATAAATGAAACACCATTTTTAATTGCAAAAGATGGAATTTATACTTTTAAAGAAGATGCATTTCATCAAAATACTTTGCACAAAAAAGTATCATTATCAATAAATTCTTCTTTTACTGACTTAGTATATCATCAAAACAAATTCTATTTATTGATTGATGAAGAAATCATTGTTTATGATGAGGAATTCAATAAAGTCGATGTTTTCCGTTCGAATTTGGGTTATAAAGACATATTTACATTTGATGATAAACTATTTGCTTTTGAAGATAACTATTTACTCGAAAATGTTGAGGGTACCTGGGTTGACTTAAACTTATATGCACCAGAAAATACGGACTTCCTCTTTTCTATTAAAGGCAATGATATATTATACTTTGCTTATGATAATGGAGAATTTTATTCATTTAACGGAAAAAAATTTGAAACCTTTTCCGAAGAAATTAACCAATATCTTAGTGACAATTTTGCAATATCGGGTAAATTCTATGAAGATAAACTAATCATCTCGACTTTAAGCGGTGGCGTACTCTTAATCGATGAGAATTCAAAAAATATCTCTTCCACTATTCAAAAATATAATGGTTTACCTACTAATGAAGTAAGCGCTGTAACCATGGACCTGCAAAATGGTTTGTGGTTGGCCCATCCTTTTGGACTATCCCGTGCATCTCTTAATATACCATTATCGGACTTCCAATATTACCCTGGGCTTGAGGGCTTACCCGAAACCAGCATCTTACATAATGGAAAATTATGGGTGGGTACAACAAGAGGATTATTTTACTTAAAAGAGGTGAAGGATTATGAGACCTTAACAAAAAAATATATTGAAAAAGTAAAGATATCGTCTGATCAAAAACCAGAAGATGAAGGAGACGAAAACTTCTTTGAAGAACTATTCAGTGTTGAAAATAATAATGCTGAAGTCGAGATATATATAGAGAAAGAACTCAACAAATTTAAAGAAATATACAAAGAAAAAGGAATTCGATTTTTAGCCTTAAGAAGAAAACTAAATGAGAAGGAAGAACAATTACGAGATTCTATAAGAAAAGCGAATAAGGGTAAACCTAAAGCTAATCCTGAGTATAAAACCGTTATTAAAACCACCAACATAAGTAAGCTTAAATCCATTGATTACGAATATGAGAAAATATCAGAAATTGATGACCATATTGAAACATTAATTCCATTTAAAAACAGTTTAATTGCTAAAAGCAATACTGGAATTTATTTGATAAAGGATTTTAAGGCTAATAAAATATCCTCTTTAAAGATGATTAATAAGCTTTATTTCGAAGTAAATAAGAACAGATTATGGATAGCAAACGATCAGGGACTTTTCAGCTTATCAATAAAAGATGATAATTATAAAGTCATAAAACATAGCGACCACATTTTTAATGATATGCTAATTATTAGAAATCAACTAATTGCTGTTGGTAGTAATCAGATTGAAATATTTGATATAGTCGAAAATGACATAACATCAAAAAAGAAGATTGAAATTAGCAACAATTTTTCAGAGGAATTAGCAGTGTTTAATTCAGGTCAACAAATTAAATTATTAAGGTCAGATGCTATTCTTGACTTGAATTTAAAATCATTTAAACTAAAGATAGACTCAACATTTGAGAATCCTTTAAAATATTTCTTAAAAGATCAGAAAGAAAATATGTGGATTATTTCATCTGACAACCAATGGACAGTTTTAAATAAAAACATTCAAGAACAGGCCCGAAAATGGTTCAGAATTTTACCTTCTATAAAAAATATAAATTTCATTAATGATGAGAAAATATTCTTTATTTCTAATAACAGAATTATTGAATGGCTTTCAACTCCACTACAAAATTACACTACACCTAAAAGTTTTATAGATGGAATTAAAATTGAAAATAAATGGATAGAGGATCTTGACAAGATAAAGTTAAAACATAATGAAAATAACCTACAGGTTCTACTCAGTACTCCTGAATATTTATTTACAGATGATATTGAATATCAATATTATGTAAAGGGCCTTATGGATGAATGGTCGGGATGGTCTAAAAACAAGGAAATAGATTTCCCTTACATCCCTACCGGGAATTATAAACTACAAATTAAAGCAAGAACCATTCTTAGTAATGAAATCAATAATTTCAGTTTAGATTTTAAAGTCACACCTCCATACTGGCAAACCTGGTGGTTTTATCTACTAGAAATTGCTTTCTTCAGTATTCTAATATTTATCTCTATTAAATTAAATACAACTAATCAAAGTTCATTTTTAACTAAAACCTTTACATTTTTAACTTTAATTTTATTTCTTGAATTCATAGCAACGATTCTTGAAAACAATTTGGAAGGATACGTTGATGATTCACCGGTTTATACCTTTATCATTAATGTAATTCTTGCGGTATCGATTTCTCCAATAGAGCGAGGTATTTCAAAAATCTTAGTAATCTGGAATTCCGCAAGAAGTAAAAGTTTAATTTCTCAAATGAGAAAAAATCAACAGAAAAAAGAAAATGAGCAGAATCAAGATTGAAGAACCTGATAAGTATTTATTCACCGCCAAAATCACTACCCGAATAACCGATTTAAACTATGGTGGTCATGTTGGTAATGATAGAATATTTGCCTTCATGCATGATGCAAGAGTTCAGTTTTTCAAATCATTAGGTTATAAAAGTGAATTAGATTTTGATGGCTTAGGAAATATTCAAAGTGATGCTGCCATAACTTACAAAGCAGAGATTTTTGCCCATGAAGAAATTTCAATTGAAGTTGGGGTAAAAGACATCAATAAATATGGATGTGATTTTGTTTATAGGTTTTTGAAAGAAGACGGAAAAGTAGCTGCTGTAGGAAAAACAGGGATAATATTCTTTGACTATGAACAAAGAAAAATTGCCAATATGCCTGAATCATTCCTAGAAAAAATAAAATAGTAAATATAGTCAGTTTACTATCTGACTACATTTACCCCACCTCTTTGCTCGTAAGTTCTACTATTTTCTTCCGTTCCTTTGTAATTGATCACATAAGCATATAAGCCTTGTGGAACTTGTACACCATTCAAGTCAGTAGCATCCCATTCGAACCCCTTATCATTCGATTGAAATACAATGGTTCCCCATCTATTAAAAATGATGATTTGGAAATCCCCTACGTAATCATTTGCAAAAACCTTGAAGATTCTATTTTCTGCAATTGAACTACCAGGACGAATCGCAGTTGGCGCAAAAACTTGTGGTTGGCAATCTTCTAAAACTGTGGTTGAGATATTATATTCACAACCAGCAGCAGTAAGAACTGCTCTATATTCACCTGGCTCATTAGCTATTACTGTCCTGTTCGTAGAAGTATTTCCATTTGGAAGAGTCCAAGTATAACTTCCGAATGAACCTGGATCTAAAACCACTGATCTTACAGATTCAATACCCGTAGAACAGATATAATAAGTTTCTTCAATTTGAGGTTGGAATATCTCTTGAACCGTTAAATCTCTGGTAATGATAATTGGATCACAACCACCTGGCCCTGTATCTGAAACAGTTAAGGTATAAGTATCTGTTTCAATAATCTCCCATTCTAATGCAGCTTGAGAGTTATCAATAGTAGGGATTTGTGTGCCATCTGAATTTGTTAAAACTACATTGTAATTTCCACTTGCTCCGCTTGCAATAGCAGTTGCTATAATCGTTCCATCTTCACAATTCACTTGTGTTTCAAGACTTGCATTTAATGGCTCAAAATTTTCAGCTACATCAACTGATGATTGTGCAGCACAAGAAATATTCCCATTAGGTGCAACAGTAACCGTATAAGTTCCAGCTTGATTTACTGTAATACTCTGTCCTTGAGCCCCATTACTCCAATTAAAGGTGAAGTTATTCGGATCTTGACCATCTAAAATTACAGTTAGGTCTCTACCTCCACTACAATTTATTGTATTTTCTATATCTAAAATATTTGCTTGAGGACTTATTTGTAAATTAATAGTTGCAGTATCAGCACATAGAACTCCAGTAGTGTCGGTTGCAATAATTGAATAAATACCCGCTGTAGCACTGGATAAATCAATATTTGGAGTTACTGAATAGACAATATCATTTGTATGGGAAGCAAGTCCTTGAAGATATGATAGCAAATCATAATTTGAACCACAACCAAATACATTATCATCAGGATTTAAATTTATTTGCTGGGCTGGATTTAAGGTAAATGACGAACTTGCCAAACATCCATTGGCATCAGTTACCTCAATACTGTACGATCCTTCATTTAAACTATCTACTATAAATATTGAATCATTCGTAACACTACTTGCAATAATAGATCTTGTTTGATCTAATATTTCCCATTGAAATGCGGGCCTCAAAATATCGCCACTCGCATTTAATGTAATTTCAACTTCCTGTAAATTAGGATCACAAGATGAGGCAATTTGTACAGCCGATGCAGTAAATGTAGCATTACTTAAACTCACAGTTTCAGTGGTACTACAATTAGTAAGGTTATCTATAACTGTCACATTGTAACTGCCCGCCCCAAGTGCTGTAGCATTTGTTGTTCCGGCATTAACAGTAGTTGGTCCATTCCAGTTGATTGTATAATCTCCAGAGCCTCCACTCAGAGATATTGAAATTGAACCGTCATTAACTCCACATGAAGGTTCAGCTGTATTGTCAATCGTAATTATAGGATTTTCGTTTACAATCACTTCAATTTCATCGGAAGCAAAACAATTAGGATCAATTGGGTCTGGAATTTCTACCCTAATCATAAAAGTACCTGGAGTAGAGGTGTTAACATCAAAATTCTGTCCGCTAGCTGTTTGTTGCACATCATCAACAAACCATCTGTAAGTTGATGCGCTTCCACCCGCATTTAATCTTAAACTTGCATCTTGACAAACTATTCGATCACCTCCGAGGTCTACTTCATATGGCGGACCTACAAATATATCAGCTGTTGAGATACAGCCATTTACAGAAGTAATCGTAACAGAATAATTTCCTGTTTCAGTTACATCAATTGTTTGAGTAGTATCTCCAGTATTCCACACGTAAGTATGTCCTGGTTCATCTACTATATCATCTCCTAGTGTTAAAGTAGTACCGCAGAAAGTTCTAGTATTGGAAACATTACTAACATCAGGGCTTGGATATAATTCAAAATTTTCGACTAGAAGATTATCATATCCACATTCATTGGTAATTCTTAATGAAGCTTCATATTGTCCTGGATCTAATTGGATATCTAAAGTATCATTCTGGCTATTCGATGTATAGACACTATTTGTACTTCCAATCGGTGTAATAGTCCAATTAAATTGGTCAAAATTAGTAGTTCCATTTCCTTGCAAAATAATTTGATCTGATGTACATGAAGCTATCACTGCTATCGAAGGTTCTTGACTTGGGGTGGATAAATTCTGAACAAAATTAGGCAAGCCTAATCTACTTGTTCTACCCGCTAAATTAAATGGCTGTAAACTTGATGCCAGATTAGCTCCATCAGCTGGATCATATCGTTGGTCTGGGGCTCCAATTGTATAAACATCAGGACTATTATTGGCTGCTATGTATATTTGGCCATTTGGTCCAGTTTGCAATGCTCCTGCTTCAAATCCTAAGTCAGCAACTGTCACACTATCTGGATTTTGAATATCATCAATTGAATAATCATCATCTACCGGAATTTGCAATAACATTGAATTAGCTCCATCATTAATAGTTGCATACAATAAGTTACTGCTAGGAGAAAATTCAATTCCATAAACTGTTCCACCAAAATTAACATCAATCAAAGCTTCTTCCCATCCATTCACACTATCGCGCCTGATGTAATCTATAAAAGCACCACCAGAATTGTAGGCTTGTGCAATTTTATCTCCACCAGCTGCGTACTTTAAATATCCGTTTGCTGAAGAATTCGAAAAATAGTTGCTTCCTTCGGATATAAATTCAGCTGCATTTATTCCTTGATCATTAACTGGGTAATATCTGAAGCTATTACTTCCAAGCTCATGAGTTAACACGTTCGTATTTTGAACCCCTTGAGCAGCCACTTTTTCAGTACTCCTACTATAGATTTTTCTCCCTTTCAATACAACATCTCCTAATCCATTATTAAGTTTCATATCTATTAAAGCATAGGAGAAGATGTTACTACCAGTACTTGCATCTTCATTCAAGAATAAATAATATAATGAAGGATCAGAACCATGCGTTACTGCAACCACTCCCTGTGAAGCAGCGGGATCTCCACCCAGATCGGTTCCATTCGCCATCACATTGTGTTGAGAGTCCCAAATAGTCTCCCCATTGGTATAGAATAATAAATCACCATTATCATCAGAAACGGTTGTACACCCTTCCTCTGCTTGAATATTTCCGTCAGTAACAGCAACTGGTCCCCCATCGCCACTAAAATCTATTCCTGCACCTTCCCCAAAATACCAAAAATTAGCAACCTGCTTTTGCTCTTCAAATAAAGTCAAGGTAAAGCTAGCTGTAACGGTGCAGTTTCCAACAGTAACGGCTGCGGTATAAACTCCAGAAGAATCGAAAGTAGCCGTTCCATCACCATTATCGGTAAACTTAGTTGTGTCAGCATTGATCCAAACGACATTATCGGGTTGAGAACCATCTGACAATGTTGGTCCATAATTTTCAAGAGGTAATTCACAAACAGTAGTATCCTGGAGCTGAACTTGAGAGTTAAACTGTTCTACTGTTACTTGAGAAGAATCAATAAAAATATTTCCTCCTACATTTACCGTTAAGGTAACATTATAATTACCCGGCTGATCAAAAATCACATTAGGGCTTATTGCATTGGATGATTGTCCATTTCCAAAATCCCAGTTTAAAGAAGTTACATCATCAAAATCTCCATAATCAGCAAAAAAGGAAACGGGGTTATTTTGACATATACTCGTGTTTAACTGGGAAGTATACCAGTCAAAACTTACGGCACCATCCACTATTGCAGGAGGTGCTATATTTGGAAAACTATTAGCTTGTCCATAAGATGTTACACTAAACAAATCCCATTCAATTCTCAAAGAATCAGGAATTGAATCTGCTCTTAATATTCTACTTAAATAACTCTCTGCTCCATTATTGTAAAGGAAATACATATTTCCATCAGGGCCGTTCTGTATGGAATTAACGGTAGCTACAGATCTATTTAATACATTTTCTGAAGATGCACTATCTAAATTCACTTGAATCAAGCTGGCTTGCCCACTAGAATTATTTCTAGCATAATATAAGTTTGTTCCCCCTATTGACCATTCAACATCTGAAATAGTTTGATTTACTGCCCCAGTATTAGTTAATGAATTTTCATTTTGAAATAAAGGATTTAAAGGATCCGAAAGGTCTAAATCTAGTAATACAATATTTTTTGGAGTTCCACTTACGTTATCAGAGGAAAGTGCTAATTGTGGATTAGTACCAGAATTGGGTCGAAAGGATAATCCATTTAAGCTAAAACTAATGGAGAAGTTATGACTTGCAACAGAAGCTAATGTCCCATCTGCTTGAACCTGTGCTAGTTCTAAACTGTTACCAGACTGAAAGATGAGGAAATAATTATCTCCAAATTTATAAGAATTGATAAAGTCGCTCAGATTAGCGAAACCTGTTCCTTGAGCTGAAGCAGTAACTTCACCATAAGTACCTAAAGACATGTCTACGCTAAGGTATTGTAATTCTCCTACATCATTAATAATGTACACATAATATATGTCGCTATTAGCATTTGGTGATGGAGAAATCGCCACTGGATGACGCAAAGTATTATCCCCACCTATTGCTGTCCCACCCGGTATAGCATTATGATCTTTCCCGTAAATTAAATCTCCATCTGTGTAGAATAATAATTGACCATCAATCGCATTGGTTGCAACAGCCGCTCCAGAATTCCCGAAAGGAGTAGCTTGATCATCAATTAAAAAAGATTGACGGGCATTATTTCTATCAAATCTTACAGCATTATTATTATCGCCAAAATACCAGAATGTTTCTGAGAAATTTTGAGCCAAAGCTACTTTTACACTAAGTAAAAAGACAAGAAAAATAGATTTAAGTATTTTATTATTCATATATTCGGGAATTGTCAACTGATTACTAACGAAAAACAATCGAAATAAATTTTCTTTATTTTAAAATATGTTTTTCGATTTACAGACGTTAAATGTACCAAGTCGAAATTTATAAAATAATAGATAAAGAAGTGAACAATTTAATCATTTTCAGTTTTTTAAGTAATTTTTATATTTTTTTTAATTAGGTGCGTCCCCTTTTCTGACTTATTTTATATATTTCGATGATTTTTGAATTTTAAATTTGTGTTGTGCTAGAGAGTTTTATAAGAAATAGTTTACTGATTTCAATCATCTTGGCTGCCTTTTTTCTAAGGCCAGAAATTGCAAAGGCCCAAGATCCGCAATTTTCACAATTTTATGCGGCACCCTTATATTTAAATCCTGCTTTTGCAGGAAATACTCAAATGAGTCGTGCTGGTATCAATTACAGAAATCAGTGGCCAAGTATTAATGCAAACTTTGTAACCTATTCAGCCTATTTCGATCATTATTTTGATAGATTAAAAAGTGGTGTAGGTTTAATTGTGACTAGAGATGAAGAAGGATTGGTGGGTTTAAGATCAACCTCCGTTGGTGCTCAATATGCCTATCAATTAAGATTATCAGAAAAATTAACTTTTAGGCCTGGTGCTCAAATTGGTGTATACAATAGAAATTTAAATTTTGCTGAACTTACATTTGGCGATCAATGGGATCCTGAAACTCAAAGTTTTCAAAACCCAACTGGGGAAGTTGCAACAGGTCAAAGTAAAACCTTTCTCGATCTATCATTCGGAGGTGTACTATATTCTGACAATTTCTGGTTCGGATACTCGGTTTTTCATCTAAATCAGCCTAATCAATCTATTTTAGGTGAAGAAAGTATACTTCCGATGAAACATTCATTCCATGCTGGGTACAAAATACCTATCAACACAGGTTACCGAAAAGGTTTTAGTAGAAATGGAGATGAAAGAAGTATAACGCCCACTGCTCAATATAAAATGCAAGGAGGTTTTCAGCAAGCTGATTTAGGTCTTTACAGTACATTAGAACCTATGGTGGTAGGACTTTGGTATAGAGGTATTCCTTTCAATACTCCAAACGGATTCTCTTCTTCGGAATCTTTAGTCCTTTTAGTAGGATATTCTTACCAAAAACTTGCAGTGGGTTACAGCTTTGATTACACTCTATCAGACTTGGGAATCAGAAGTGGCGGAGCCCATGAGATTTCAATATCTTATGTACTATCATTAAGGGATCCACGCAGACCACCTGCCGACAAACTTGTGATTCCGTGCCCTAAATTTTAAAATAATTTATGATTTTAACTTCAGATCAATTTTTTGCGATCATTTTAATGGTGGTAGTTATTGACTATGCACTTAATACTTTAGTAGACTTACTAAACTTCAAAAGAGCTAATTCAAAACTACCAGAGGATTTACAAGGTTTTTTCAATCAAGAGAAATATTCAGAAGCAGTTAAATACCAAAGAGTAAACACTAAATTCGGTTTGTGGAGCGGATTATCTAGTTTGGTAATCATGCTGATTGTATTACTGTTTGGTCTATTTGGAGAATTAGATACTTACGTAAGAGTTCATTTTAATTCTGTTATCACCCAAACATTAGGCTTCTTCGGAATTATTTTTATTGTAAACGATATATGGAATATTCCTTGGCAATGGTATTCTACATTTAAGATTGAGGAAAGATTTGGTTTTAATAAAATGACATCCACCATATTTTGGAAGGATAAAATCAAATCATACGTTTTAACAGCAATAATTGGAGGAATCCTATTGTCTATTTTAGTATTTCTGATTACCTGGATAGGCCAATCTTTTTGGTGGATTTTTTGGATTGTGATAGCAATATTTATGATTGGTGCTAATTTTTTTTACACTAGCTGGATATTGCCTCTTTTCAATAAGTTAGTGCCTTTAGAAGATGGAAGTTTACGCGAGAAGATAATGTCATATGGTAAATCTGTAGAATTCCCTATTCAAAATATTTATGTAATGGATGGCTCTAAAAGATCCGCAAAAGCTAATGCCTTTTTCTCAGGTTTTGGTAAAAGGAAGAAAATTGTACTCTTTGACACTTTATTAGAAAAGAATACCGAAGAGGAGTTAGTTGCCATTTTAGCTCATGAAGTAGGTCACTACAAAAAGAAACATACAATTTCAGGCCTGTTCAGTGGTATTCTTCAAACCGGTGCTATGCTATTTATCATGTCATTTATGATATTCAACCCTGAATTGAGTAAAGCACTGGGTGCGGCTCAGCTAAGCTTCCCTGTTAATTTTATTGCATTTGGAATTATATATACACCTATTAGCTTGATTTTATCATTGTTTTCAAACTTTATTAGTCGAAAACATGAATATCAAGCTGATGAATTTGCGACCATTACTTACAATGGTAATGCTTTGCAAAATGCTCTTAAAAAGCTCTCTGTGGACAGTTTGAGCAATTTAAAACCACATAAGTTGTATGTATTCTTTCATTACTCACATCCCCCGCTCTTAGAAAGGCTAAAAGCTATCGATAAGCTCAAATAAAGATTGTTATATTTTTAAAGAAAAAAATTATCTTTATGCCATAAGAGTACTAATACCGCTTTAAATGATTATATTTCTTAAACAAATTGACGAAATATAATATTATTTTGTAGTGTTATTAAAGCTATCAACAAGCTTATAATTAATTAAAAGCAAATTATTATGAAAAAATCACTTATTGTATTATTCTGTTTAAGCATCTCTACTATGGTTTTTGCTCAACAGGATAAAATAGATGGCTTAATCTATAGGGGTGAAAATCTTTTTAAAATAAAGAATTACGAAGGAACAGTTAAATCATTAGCTGAAGCCGTAGAACTAGGTGCAAACGAGCCCTATGTTAATTATATGTTAGGAGTATCATATTTAATGATGCCAAATGCAACCGACCAATTAAAAGCTGCACCTATTTTTTCAAAATTGGAAATGCAAGGCAGCTTTTCTGATCTACCCCAAGATGCTTACTACTATATGGGACAAGCATTCCATAAATCTTTGGAATTGGAAAAAGCGACTAAATATTACAACCAATATTTAAATAGCTTAAGTGATTCCCAAAGAAAAGAAAGAGCGGATGTAGAGTTAGAGATCGCGAAAGTTGAAAATGCTAAACGATTATTAAGCCAGAAAAAAGATATTAATATTCAAAGAATGGCTCCTCCTATCAACTCAGAATTCACTGAATATAATCCAGTGGTTTCTGCAGATCAGTCGGTAATGGCATTCACCTCATTAAGACCCAACCAAAGAACTGGAAGATCATCTGAAGATGTATATATCACTTACAAAAGCTCAGGCGACTGGGGTGAGCCTCAAAAAATTGACATCAGAACTGACGAAAACGTGGGTACTGCTGGTATCTCACCTGATGGCCAACAAATGCTAGTTTTTATTGGATCAGGAAACACTGGAAACCTTTATATCATGAGAAAAGAAGCTGATGGATGGAGTCAGCCATCAGCTATTGAAGGATTAAATTCTCGTGATTTAGAAAGTACTGGTTCAATCACACCTGATGGAAAGAAAATCTATTTTGCGAGTAACAGGCCAGGTGGTTATGGTGGAATGGATATTTGGGTAGCTGAAAGCTTAGGAAACGGAAAATGGGGAAATGTAAAAAACTTAGGTGCAGAAGTGAACAGTAAATATGACGAAGATGCTCCTTTCATTCACCCTGATATGAAGACTTTGTATTACACTTCTAATGGTATAAATTCCATGGGAGGAAGAGATATTTTTAGAACTAACCTTGTGGGTGGAAAATGGACTTCACCCCAAAATATGGGATATCCAATTAACACTCCGTTAAATGATAATTACTTTACCTTATCAGCAGATGGAAGTAAAGGATATTTCTCATCTGATAGACAGGGTGGCTATGGAGGACAGGACATCTACATTTTTGATATGCCTGAAAAATATGCCAATATCCCTCTTACCATGCTAAAAGGTAAAATTACTGCAGGTGAGGATGAACAACCCGTTCCTACTAAAATCAAACTAATTGATAATGAAAATAATACTAAAGTAGATTATGTGTACGATCCAGATCCTAATACAGGTAATTATCTAATCATATTACCCCCAGGTAAAAATTATGACTTGATAATTGAATCAGAAGGTTATCTTCCTTACACATTAAACATCAATGTACCTAACCAGACTTATTTCTATGAGCTTTATCAGAAAATTAATCTAAAGCTTATAAAGCAGTTTGATGTAGTGGTAGGACAAGAAGTTTCAGTTAACAATGCATTTTACGATACCAAGCAAGAAGGGACGTACTCTCCTAGACAGGCAAATGAGGCTATGTTAGTACAAAGTGATAGTTTGGATGTTTACGATATGATGGATGCGATAATTGCCGCTGAAGATACTGCAGCTTTTAATTATATGATGGATTTAATGTACTCAGTAAATCCAATTGAGGATGTTGATTTCAGCGCGAATGAAGATGAAATGGAAATCGCTAGTAGAACCTATTATTATGATGAAAGTGATACTACTACCTTAAAAAGTAGAGTGGTTGAAGGTGAGACTATTTACTCTCTGCCGACAATGTATGTAACGGAAGAAGCTGAGCAACAAAAGAAGGAAAAAGCACAGAAAGCTGAAATCACATACGACAAATCTTTACTTGAGCCTGTTTACAAAATCTATTTTGATGTAGGGGAAGCAAAGTTTGCAGATAAATACAATTCTCAATTACAAGAGATTTATGAGCAATTACAGAAGCATGATGCGCTGGGGATTCAAATTTCAGGATATGCTTCAGCTGAAGGAGACCCCGAATTAAATAGGAAATTATCGAATAAAAGAGCTATTGAAGTAGTAAATTTCTTCAACTACAAAGGAGTTGTTAGGAGAAGAATTATTGCAAAAGGATACGGCTCTACTAAATCAGACACTAAAAATCCAGCTGAAAACAGACGTGTAGAAGTTCAAATAATTGATCTTAATAATGTTGACAGGTAATTAATTGAATCAAAAGTTCAAAGGCTATCCAAACAGATAGCCTTTTTTTATGCTTAATATTCATAGTTTGAGGCTAAAAAATTCGTTTTTCGTTCAACACATTCTATCTTTGAAGGAATATAAGTTGATCATACTATGGCAAAAAACGACATACAAAAAGCTGTTTATACTAAACCTACCAATAAGGAAAAAAACGAGCTATTAAAAGAAAAAAATGCTGCTGCACTAAAAGGTGGTGGTGAAGATCGAATAGAAGCTCAACATAAAAAAGGCAAACTTACGGCCAGAGAAAGAATTGATCTTTTAATGGATGAAGGTTCTTTTGAGGAAATTGGCAAGTTCGTGATGCATCGTTGCAAAGACTTTGGATTGGATAAACAACATTATCCAGGTGATGGTGTAGTAACAGGCTATGGAACTGTAAATGGTAGATTAACCTATGTATTCAGCCAAGATTTTACTGTATTTGGTGGCTCACTATCTGAAACCCATGCAGAAAAAATAGTGAAAATCATGGAGATGGCTATGAAAAATGGGGCTCCAGTAATTGGCTTGAATGATTCTGGTGGAGCTAGAATCCAAGAAGGGGTCGTTTCTTTAGGGGGGTATGCTGATATCTTTTACAGAAACGTTAGAGCATCTGGGGTTGTACCACAAATATCAGCTATAATGGGGCCATGCGCTGGTGGAGCGGTATACTCTCCTGCCATGACAGATTTCATTATGATGGTTGAAAATACAAGTTATATGTTTGTGACTGGGCCAAATGTTGTAAAGACAGTAACTCAGGAAAACGTAACTTCAGAAGAGCTTGGTGGGGCAAGTACGCATAGTACTGAGAGCGGTGTAACACATTTCTCTTGTGCTAATGAATTAGAATGCATCAATAATATTAAAACATTATTGAGCTATGTTCCTCAGAATTGTGAAGATCCTGTTCCTTCGGTTCCTTATGAATTAAAAGAGGATGAAACAAGAAAAGGATTAAATGAGATAGTTCCTGACAATCCTAATCAGCCTTATGATATGAGGGAAGTGATTGAAGAAACTGTAGATGAAAATAGTTTCTTTGAAGTTCATAAAAACTATGCTGAGAATATAGTAGTTGGTTTTGCTCACTTAGCAGGAAGAAGCATTGGTATAGTTGGAAATCAACCTGCATCACTAGCTGGAGTATTGGATAATGATGCTAGTAAAAAAGCTGCCCGATTCGTTCGTTTCTGTGACAGCTTTAACATTCCTTTATTAGTATTTGAAGATGTACCAGGTTTCTTACCAGGAACAGATCAAGAATGGAATGGAATTATTTCGAATGGTGCAAAACTGCTATATGCTTTCAGTGAAGCTACTGTTCCAAGAGTAACCGTTATTACGCGTAAAGCGTATGGTGGCGCCTATGATGTAATGAATTCTAAGCATATAGGTGCGGATATGAATTACGCATGGCCAACTGCTGAAATTGCCGTAATGGGTGCTAAAGGTGCATCAGAAATCATTTTCAGAAAAGAAATTGCAGCAGCAGATGATCCTGAAGCTAAATTAGATGAAAAAGTACAAGAATATACCGAAAAGTTTGCTAATCCTTACAGAGCAGCACACAGAGGTTATGTGGATGAGGTGATATTACCATCTGACACAAGAAAGAAACTAATCAAAGCTTTCTCAATGTTGGAAAACAAAGTAGATACACTGCCTAAAAAGAAACACGGAAATATTCCATTATAATTTAAGCCTCCAAATGGAGGCTTTTTTATTGAGTTAAAAAGTTATATGTAACTTTGGTTACATTTAATCGAACTGCTTTATTTCTATATTCGTTATAGTTTGAAAATTTATATAATGGAATACATTGATATCTTCATCACTTCATTTAAAGACTACGCGAGATATGTTGGAAATGAAGTAATTAATCCACATTGGGGTAATTATTTATACTGGCTGATCGGAATATCGCTATTCTTCTATGCATTAGAATTAATCATGCCTTGGAGGAAAAACCAACCTAAAATTAGAAAAGACTTCTGGTTGGATGCTTTTTATATGTTCTTCAACTTTTTTCTATTCTCTTTAGTGGGATATTATGCAGTTTCAAATGTATTCGTTGAGTTATTTAATGATTTCTTAGCTTTGTTTGGAATCGAAAATTTGGTAGCCATTGAAATCAATACCTGGCCAGTATGGGCTCAATTACTTACCTTATTTTTAGTTCGAGATTTTATTCATTGGAACGTGCATAGATTACTGCATGCTGTGCCTGCATTATGGGAATTCCACAAGGTCCATCATTCGGTTGAACAAATGGGATTTGCAGCTCATTTAAGGTTCCATTGGATGGAAACTATAGTGTATAGAACCATTGAATATATTCCACTAGCCATGATTGGTTTCGGAATACAAGAATTTCTATTGGTTCATTTATTTGCATTGGCAATCGGACACTTTAATCATTCAAACATAAAAGTTCCATTAGGTCCTTTAAAGTATATATTCAATAATCCGCAAATGCATATATGGCATCATGCTAAGCATATACCATCAAAAACTGGAGTGAATTTCGGGATTTCATTAAGTATATGGGATTATATTTTTGGAACTCATTACATACCAAAAGAAGGAAGAGATGAGCCATTAGGTTTTGATGGTATGGATAAATTTCCTGAAAATTTAAAAGATCAATTAATCTATGGGCTTAAACCTCATAAAGAAAATTCAAAATAATTGATTAATTCCTTCGATATCTATTGCGCAATTACCTGCAATTCCGTAACATTGCAATCCGAAAAACAGAGAGTTTCAAAACTCTAGTTTTTAGGGCCTATAGCTCAGCTGGTTAGAGCACTTGACTCATAATCAAGGGGTCCCTGGTTCGAGCCCAGGTGGGCCCACTTTCAGAATTTATCTGAACACAAAAAGCCTTAAATCTTATGATTTAGGGCTTTTTTGTTTTATTTCATTCAGATAAAACCAATTCATATCAAATAAAATGTGCCCTATTTGTGCCCTTTTAAAAAATTACTAAATTGGGGCACAAATTAGTTATAAGTGGTTTAAAGGCACTTTTATAGCATTTTTACTACTCTAATTTGTGTTGTTGTCGTCATCTGTTGTGCCCCTTTTGTTGCTCAAAACTGTAATGTTTAATTCAACTATTAAGTATTATGAGCAACTCATTTTCAGTAAAATTTATACTCAAGAAGTACAAAGCAAAAAATGGTGAAGCACCAATTTATATGCGTATTTCTCAAAATGGAAAAAATTGTGACACCTCTTTAAAAAGAAAAGTTCTGATTGAAAAGTGGAATAAGCGACAAAGAGTTTCCGGAACTTCTCAGGAAGTAACAAAACTTAACCGCTACCTAGATAAAATTTACAATAAAGCCTTTCAAATATTTGAGCAATTAGTCGTTGAAGATGAATCCATTTCAGCGGAAATAATCAGGAATGCAGTATTCAATATTAATGAGCAAGAGAACCAAATAACTCTCCTTTACTTATCAAAATATCATTTTGAAAGCTCTAACAACAGATTGAAATGGGGCACACTAAAGCATTATCAGGTAACAGAAAGATATTTTGAACGCTTCCTAAAAGCAAAATTCAAGCTTTCAGATATCCCATTAAAAAAGATAGATTACAAATTCATAATCGATTTTGAAGATTTTCTACGCAATTGGGAGCCAAAAGACCATCAAAAGCCAATGAATAATAATGGTGTAATGAAGCATATGATTAGGTTTCGTAAATTATTGAAACTGGCTCAACGGCTAGATTGGATTGAAAAGAATCCATTCACCAGTTACCAAACTCACTTTGACAAAGTTGAAAGAGATTTTCTGGATGCTAATGAATTGACGGCCATAGAAGAAAAAGAATTTTCGCTAAACCGATTAGACATGGTAAGGGATATTTTCATTTTCAGTTGCTACACTGGCTTGTCTTATGTCGATTTGTACCACCTGTCTGCAGATGATATTACAGTGGGTATGGATGGCGAAAAATGGATTCATTTAAAGCGTATCAAAACGAATACTTCATTTTCAGTAATGCTATTGCCAAAAGCAGAACAGATAATCGAGAAATATAAGAATCACCCAAGAGTGTTTGATAATCAACTTTTACCAGTGTTCTCCAACCAAAAAACAAATGCTTACTTAAAGGAAATTGCCGACATCTGCGAAATCAAGAAAAAGCTAACATTCCATATAGCGCGTCATACTTTCGCTACAACTGTTACACTAACCAATGGCGTTCCTATTGAAACCGTCAGCAAGATGCTTGGACATACAAAACTGGCCACCACTCAGATTTATGCCAAAGTAGTAGAGAATAAAATTGGTACTGATATGGCAGCACTTAAGAAAAGGCTTAGCACCAACGAATTAGTAAAAAAGGCAGATTAATCTGCCTTTTTTTTTGATTTGAAGGAACAATAAATATAATATTAATTAGTTTGTTTTATTGTTGTTTAACTACTGTAGTATATTTATGAATATTGATATAGTAATAAACAATTATAAACGAACCAATATTTCAGTCAAAATAGAACCAATGCTCCCCACTTTTGAACCAAAATTATTACAAACTCAAACCTTAGTGAAAAGTGAAGTATGAATTACAGTTATTTGACTATATCGTAAATGAATATTTTAATTCAAAAAACAATAGACCGCCTCTAAAAGAAGAAGAATTTAGAATATGGGCCGAAGACCTTGAGAGAGAAGAAGAGAGGATTAAACAATCCTTTATGATGTTAGCCTTCAGTGAAATTGAAGATAAGATCATCGAGCGTCAAATACAGCTTTATCAACAAAAGCTAATCCTAATTTCCAATCATATCTCACAGCAAGTCGGTTACCTATCGATCGAATATGAGCTTCAGTTAAAAGATGGAGATTACCTTTCTCAACTGGGTTTAATACTTATTGATTGTATCACAGCATTATTGACTTTCATTGAAAAACACTTTACCAAATACTTTAGCCAGGATAGTCAAATTCCCACATCCTATTTTATCAATTCGCAGAATCAATTGAGGAATCAACTAGTAAGAGTTAAAGAATTAGGTAAGCTAAAGAAAATTGATTCCTCGCTCCTTAAGATTATCAATCATCATATCAATACATTTATTGACAATCCAAAAAATGCTTCCTACAGAAAACTCATTTATTGCAAAACCTTCCTCGAGGAAATTGAAACGATTCTTTCAAGAGATTTAAAAGGCATTCGGCTTGAGAAGCAATTTATTTCAAACTTACTCTACTTGAATTTTAATGTATTTGCAATTTACAACTATATCAGCCTCAGGATAAAGAAAAACTATCAATCTAAATCTACTTATAGAGAGCAATTATTGCTTCTGCAGCTGTTCAAAAAGCTCATCAATCAATCACAAGTGAAACCTGATTTCGAATTCAACCAGGGTGTAGAAAGTCTAAAAGCAAGCCTAATAAATTGGGTCAATGAAGAGATATTCTTTTTCAAAGAAAGGAAGCAATTGGCAATTAAATTTAACCATCACCACACATTGATCAACAGGCCAGTATCAAACACCAAGATTTATAGCAAATTATCCGTAGGTCAATTAGCTTATTTAATGAAATTATTAGCAAACTCAAACATTATTGCTCCTGAAAATACCTCGAAGTTAGTAGAGTTCATTTCTAATAATTTCTCTACTAGTAGTCAAAAAGATATCTCACTCAAAAGCTTAAGAAACAAAATCTATTCTCCTGAAAATACCACCATTGAAAATGTTCAGGAAATAATGGAAACCCTGGTAGAAAAAGCCGAAAAAGATAAATCTTTAAATTAATTTAAATTTTTTTCGACCAAAATCGCTATTTCAAGCAAATTGAAGGGGGTTGCAGGGGGTTGCACAACCCCTTTGCAACTGTTTTCGCATTCCTCCTTTTTGCAGCTTTGCCATGACAACAAAAACAACTAAAATTTATGGCAGCAGAAGTTATCACAACAGACGACTTACGCGAATTCAAACTCGAACTCGTGGACGAATTCAAAAAGCTCCTTTCGGAGCAAAAAGGAGTTTCAACCAAAAAATGGCTGAAATCAGATGAGGTTAGAAAACTCCTGGGCATTAGTCCAGGAACACTTCAAAATCTCAGGGTAAACGGCACTTTGCCTTTCACTAAAATGGGCGGGGTTTTATACTACGATTCTCAGGACATTCACAGCATTTTGGAACAAAACAAAATAAGCTGATGAATACTCAAGAAAACTCAGTAAAGGAACCGGTGAATTTCATTCACCAGTTCCTCCTAGCAATCGACAAAATTCAGGAGACAGATGACATAAATCCTACTCATGTAAGCCTGTATTTTGGACTTTTCACAATGTGGAATTTGAATCACTTCAATAATCCCATTTCAATCAACAGAAATCAAGTAATGGAAGTGTCAAAAATAGGCTCGAAACGCACCTATTTAAAGTGCATAAGAGATCTGGAAAAGATGGGATTTATTGAGTACAAACCATCGAAAAATCCGGTGCGAGGTAGCTTGGTTAACATGTGCAATTTAGGGACAAGTAGTGATCCTAGTACTGCACCACTTACCCAAAATAAGAGGTGCAAAAGTGAGCCTAGTATTGGGTCAAGTAGTAGGCCTAGTACTGAGCCTAGTAGTGGGCAAGTAGTGCACCCTTCATTAAACAATACAAACTATATAAACAATAAACAATATATATATGAAAAAAATAAAAATTCAGAAAAGGAAAAAAAAGGAAAAACTAAAAGCAGCACAAATTCAAGAGCTTCAGCTCCAGTCTCGGATACTGGCGAAAACGCATCACCAAAAGGTTCGCGTTACACACCACCATCAAAAGAAGAATTAAAAACTTTCTTTGAACAGCAAGCCGAAGAATATTCTATTCCGGTTCGCTTCGCTCCTGTGGAGGCTGAAAAATTTTTCAATTACTATTCTGCCAAAGGCTGGAAAGTAGGCTCAAAATCACCCATGAAAGATTGGAAAGCAGCAGTCCGAAACTGGCTCTTGAATTTTAAGAAATTCAACAACATCCAGGAAGAAAAAAACGCAGCTGGAAAACTCCACAATAATGAAGACAAAAGCTATGATGTTCCTCTTTGACCTCCGAAGCTTCAGCGAAGGAGGTCAGAGCCTTCAGATATTCAAAAACAGAAGTCAGCTAAATAGTCAACTATGGAATGCAATGCCACCTGCGCGCAGGACTGTTAAAATGGCGGGCCAGAGTTGGCCTTGCGGGTAGTAGCATCATTTTAACATGTCTTTTGCTTACTTTTTGACTAGAAAAAGTATGAAGCAACGGAATTCAACTAATAGCAAATCCAGAAGTTAATTGCAATGAATGATATTAAACAACCTAAAAACTACTCCTCCAAAAAATTCCAATTCGAAAAATGCATCGACTTCCTGCATAAAGCAGGACAGTCAGAATTCGGAAATCATTTCAAAGTCCACCCAGCAGACTATGAAATCATCTTCAAAATACTTGCTTACTTTTTCGAAGACGAAAAGCTCTGTGGGCAATACAAGCTTTCCCAAAGAAAAGGACTTCTTTTAACTGGTCCCGTTGGCTGTGGAAAAACAACACTCATGATGCTCTTCCGCCACTTCCTCCACACAGTCCACAAATATCCAGTTAAATCAACCAGAGAAATTTCTTACGAATTTCTCGACCATGGCTTTTCCATCATCAACAAATACTCAAAAGCCCACTTCCAACGCTACCAAGACCAAATGGTGCCTCGCACCCTTTGTCTTGATGATCTAGGCCTAGAATCCACCATCAAACATTTTGGAAATGAAACCAACACAATAGCCGAAATCCTGCTCAACCGCTACAGCCTTTTCACCACCAGAGGAATGATTACACATGCCACAACCAACTTAAATCCTGATGAATTGGAGAATCTCTATGGAAACAGAGTAAGGTCACGAATGAGAGAAATGTTTAATCTCATCTCGTTTAATTCAAAAGACAAAAGAATGTAGCATTGCACAATATACATATCTCTACTCCCTTAAAGCATCAATTTAATCCAATGACATTATTAAGAAGCCTTACTTTCTATTTTTGATTTTTCAATAATATCAAGAAGCTCTTTTTCGATTGGCATTGATTTCAATGGCGGCACATTTGCACCACCCGTATTCCCCACAGGAATCCTTCCCACAAAAGATTTCACACCCCCTACAAGTAATCTAGGTATCTGCCCAATAATTTCTTTAGTGCTTTTTATTCTTATGCCAAATTTTAACATCAACCAATGAACTTCGGAATGTTGAAAAGGATAGGGCTGGCCTAAGACATGAGCCCGTTCTAACTGTTGCCAGGCTTTTGGCAATTCTTTTTTATTTAAGTATTCCCTATATAATTCCAATTCTTTGCAGTAATAAATTTTGAGTCTTTCAGGCATTAATGTATTGAAATTCATATCAAAATATTTTTTGAACGAAAATACAGGATAATTCAATGCAGTAGAATTGCAATTATTAGAAAGTAAAAATGCTTTATATTATTTCTTCAAATTGCTCTATGAACAAGTCTAGGCATACGGCCAAAAGTATAATTAAAGTTTGAAATTTTTCAAGCTTACCCACTATTAACAATCCATTTACAACTCAACTAGCGCATTTCCCGCAAATACCCTTTACTACCAAATTCGCCTCTTCTGATATGAATTTTTGTGGTAAACTAATCTCTGGGATTTTATATTTAGGTAGGCAAATGGTCTCATTACATTCCTTGCAATGAAAATGGACATGCAAGTCTCGCTCTAATTCACATTTGCAACCATCTTCACATAATGCATATTTGGGTGCACCTGTACCGTCATCAATGCTATGGACTAGCCCATTTTCCTGAAATGTTTTAAGCGTGCGAAATAAGGTCACTCTATCAGATTTTTCCACCTCCTTTTCCAAATCAGTCAAACTAATGGCAATTTCTTGATCTAGCAAGGCTTCTAAGACCAACAGACGCATAGCCGTTGGTCTAATATTCTTTTCCTGTAAATTCTTTTCCAGTTCCCTTATTTTCATTTCTTGATCTTTAACAATCATCTAACTCACAATTTTCCTCCATGCTTTCAGTTTCAATCGTAATATGATTAACAGATTCATCCTTTAATTCATTACGAGCTTTTTTCTTGATCTCTGAAAGCTCCGATAATCTAAAATCTTCTTTCAATCTTATTTGAATACTCATAATATGATAATTTCCGTCCAAAGACCACACATGGCAATCGTGCACATCTTTAATCTCATCAATCACTTCCAATTTCTTCCGTATTTTATCAATTGATACATCAGAAGGAATTCCTTGCATTACAACGAGCAAACTCTTTTTTAGATTCTTATAGACATTGTATAGCACGAATAAGGATATTAATACAGAAAGTAATGGGTCAATAAATGGAGCATCAAAATACATCATGATAATACTACCTATAAACACAGCAACCCATCCTAATACATCCTCCAGTAGGTGCAATGAGACTACTTTTTCATTCAGGGATTCACCCTTTCTCAGTTTAAAGACAGCTGCTCCATTTACGATAATGCCCAGTATAGAAAGGTACAGCATTCCTTCTACATTGGTTTCTTCAGGATTGAAAAGACCGGGAATTGCCTTAGTTAAGATAAATATAGAGCCTGCCACTAATACTATGGAATTTATTATAGCACCTAATAGGGAAAATCGTTTATATCCAAACGAAAAGGTCTTTGTTCTGCCTTTTTTGGACAATTTTTGAAAATACCAGGATAGGCCCAAGCTCAGGCTATCTCCCAAATCATGTAAAGCATCAGATAAAATAGCCAAACTATTGGTGTATAGCCCACCAATAATTTCAATTATCGTAAATGCAAGGTTGAGAAAGAAGGCTACTTTTACATTGCCTTCAGAATGATCGTGTGAATGTTCGTGATTATTTCCCATAATTATTTTGAAAGATTTAAGATTCTTATTGCGCCTCGAATCACAAAGGCGAAAACTATTCCACCAATTACTAAATCTGGCCATTTACTCTCTAATAAATACACCAGTACACCCGCCAAAATCACACCGCCATTCACAATTATATCATTAGAGGTGAAAATGCTACTCGCTTGCATGTGAGCCTCATTACTTTTTGCTTTATTGATTAGCCAGAGTGTCACTAAATTTCCTGCTAGGGCTAGGATTGAAATTATAATCATCCAGTGAAACAAAGGTGTTCCACTTTCAGTAAAAAATCTTCTCAATACCTCCAAAAAACCTAAAAGAGCCAAGCCCATTTGAAAATAGCCACTTATTTTTGCCACTTTCTTTTTCCTAGCAACAGCAGCACCAACTGCCAATAAACTAAGCCCATAAACAATAGAGTCTGCTAGCATGTCCAAGGAATCAGCAACTAAGCCCATAGAGCTTGAAATCCAGCCTGTAGTCATCTCAATTACAAAAAAGACTAAATTTATTCCTAACACCCACCAAAGTACTTTTCTCTGCTGCCGATGATCAACAATTCCTGGCAAGTCTGCTTCTTGGGTGTTTACTAATTTTTCATTCAGTTGAAGTTCGGCTAGGGCGTTTTGAATGCCATCAATTTCAGCACTATGATATACCTGCAATTGTCGATGGGGAATATCAAATTCAAGCTGCTTAACCTCTTCTAAACTTTCTAGTTTCATTCGAATCATCTGTTCCTCAGAGGCGCAATCCATTTTATGTATTTTAAAAGTGCTCTTATTCATATTTTGTTAAATATTAACTGATACAAAACCGCATGTTCTGAAAATTTTGAAATTCAATCTAATGTCCATGAGAGGCCTTACTTTTATTCATCTCTGAAATCAAATAGTAAGCATCACTCCATGCGACTAGCTCCCCTGCTGGAAGTGGCTCCAGAAGTTTTATCTCAACCCATCCATATGCCTTCAACCCAGTTCGTATTTCCACAGCTTGAAAAGCCCATTCTGTTTCACCGTCTTTTTGAAGCTCTTCTGCAAGGAAAATATAAGGCTTTCCATCTTCTTCAATAATGGCTTCCTCTGGTAATGCTATGGCTTGCTTATTACTAGTTTCAATTCTAGCATTAATATACATACCGGGGATTAAAAAATTTTCCTTCTGCTCAATTTCTGCATGAACATGTACCGCTTTTGGGTTCTGCTCAAATTTCTTACCCACAGAATAAATTTTAGCAGTCAAATTTGCACCTGGCACTGAAGCAACCGAGAATTTCATTTGTTGGCCTACCTCCACTTTATGAACATCCTTTTCAAACACCATCAAATCCGCATGAACATGTTCTGTATTCACAATCATGAACATTTCAGTTTGAGGCTCAACATATTGGCCGATCTGAACTTTGACTTTTTCTATGTACCCATTTATAGGACTGACAACAGGTACATACTGATAAATTTCACCAGCCTGAATTCTTCTTATGTTTAAACTTAATTGTTTCAATTGAGCTTCATAACCCTTCATTTCTCCTTGTTTTGCTTGGTAATTTGCTAAGGTCTCCTGGTAATCCTTTCCTGAGCCTACTTCCTCCTCATAAAGGCGCTTTTGTCTTTGCATCTCTTTCTCAAGATACTGGAATTGACTATAAGCTTGTATATAGTTACTTTGAAGATTGCTGAGATTAGGGTGTGACAAGAAAGCCAATACTTCACCTTTTTTAACCTTATCTCCTTCAATCACTTTTATACTTGTTACATTGGCTCCTAATATGCCAGTAACGGTAGCTTCATGCTGTGGAGGAACTTCTAAATGTCCATTTGCCTCTACAATTCCAGATAGGTTGCGGCTAGGCAGGGAATCCACCTTTATCCCTAGGCTTTCAAACTTAAGATTGGAAAGATGTAAAACAGACATTCCCGCTTCTTTTTGTCCAGCCTCTTCTGCTGATTTATCCTTTGTTTTATTTTCTATTCCAGTTGATTTACTGCCACAAGCTGTAATTGCTGTTCCGAAAAAGAAGAATACCAGAATATATATAATTTGATTTTTCATTGCTTTATGTTTTATAAATCTGATGATTTTATGACTTATTTTGATGTTTTTAAATAATATTCTAATTGATAGCGACTCTCCAGGTATTTACCGAAAGCATTCCATGAATCCACTTCTATACTTATTGCGTCTTTTATATTTTGTAGAAAAGAAACATAGTTGATAGCTCCTTCTCTGTAGGCTGCAATAGCACCTTTCCGCTGTTCGGTAGCAAGTGGCAAGGCCTCTTCACGGTAATATTTCCAGGAATCGTACCATTTCAGATACTGCGCTCTAACACGATTGTATTCATTGTTCAATTTCAATTGAGTCTCTTTATAATTTTGCTTGGCAATATCCTTTTGAATTTTAGCAGACTGCGACCTACCTAGTTCAGGTGCAAAAAATAAAGGAATTTTTATACCGATCTGATAGGTATAAAACCCAGACTGGCCTGCAATTTCCTGTCTGCCATATTGCCCTTGCAACTTCGGCAGAAACTGTGACCGCCTCTCCCTTATGATGGCATCTGCCACTTCAACTTCTTGTGCCGAAATATCCAATAATGGATGACTTCTTAGAGAATCTGCCACAAAATTTAGCGGATCATCTAATTGTTCTGATGGAATATCTGCTACGGTGAATAAGCTATCATTAGCAAACCACAGATTCAGTCGTTGCAGGGCACTTAGGTAGTCTCTGTAGGCTTGCTCTCTTTCAATATGTACTTTGTTGGCTTGATTGGCTGTTGCTAAAAATTCTAACTTAGAAGTAGCTTCTGTTTCCAATCTGATTTTAGCTGCTCTCTCTATATCCCTAAAAACAGAATCAAGTTTATCGTAAACTTCAAACTTATTTTTTGCTACATAAAGCATTCCCCAGGCAGTACTTACTTCGCGCTCCAGCTCAATAATGGATAGCCCAAGTGCTTTTTCTGCTAATACCACCTGTTCCTTTTGAAGGTTTCGCTTAGAGGCGACACCAAAAACATCAATATTTTGCTGTTGAAAGCCAATGCTTGTGTACACTCCATTAGAACCATTGCCCGCTTCTTCTCTTCCTGTGAAAATCTGAGTATTCCCCAAATCCCAAGCTGTTTTCTTTAGTACTAGTTGCTTTTCAATTTCCAGTTTTGCCGATTTGATTTTAGGATAATTCTCGACCGCCTTTTTCTTAGCCTCATCTAAAGTGATTTCATTAAACGAATCTTGCTGAACACCTTGTGCATGGCCTGAGCTTGACAAACCAAATAATCCTCCACAAATGATCAGTATAATAATAACATTGACACTTGGTGATCTTAGTCCTTTTCTCCTGTCAATTCTTCCTTCAACAAAAGTGTAAAGCACTGGCAATACTACCAGCGTAAGCATCGTGGCAGTAAGCATCCCTCCAATAACTACTGTGGCCAAAGGCCGCTGTACTTCAGCTCCTGCGGAGGCAGAAAATGCCATCGGTAAAAATCCAAAAATATCGGTTGTTGCAGTAAGCATAATTGGTCTGATTCGTTCTTTGGTTCCTGTTAAAATTCGTTCTCTAATACTTGTAACACCTTCTTCTTTCAATGAATTGAACCGATTGATTAATACCAACCCATTCAAAACGGCTACCCCAAATAGTACGATAAAGCCTACCCCTGCTGAAATACTGAAGGGCATATCTCGCAGCCAAAGAGCAAAAACACCCCCAATTGCAGCTAGTGGAATAGCGATATAAATCATAATGGATTGCGAGAAGGATTTTAAGGCAAAGTATAACAGTACAAATATTAAGAAGAGTGCTATGGGTACAACAATCATCAAACGACTTTTTGCCCGCTCCAGATTTTCAAATTCACCGCCATAGCTTATATAATACCCGGGAGGTAAGTCAAGCTCGGCATCCAGCTTAGCTTGAATGTCTTTCACTACAGATTCAACATCTCTGCCTCTTGTATTGACGCCCACATAAGTTCTCCTATAAGTGTCATCGCGTGAAATCTGCATGGGTCCTGGCACATAACTAATGTCTGCTACCTCTTTAATGGGTACTTGCGTACCGTCTGGCAAATCTATATACAGGGTCTGTAAATCCTCTATACTTTGCCTGTAGGCTTCATCAAATCGAATGACTAAATCGAAACGCTTTTCTCCTTCAAAAATCACCCCCGCTACTCCTCCAGCAAAGGCTGAGCTTACATATTCATTCAGCTTTTGAATGTCCAATCCATATTGCGCAATCTTATCGCGATTATAGCGCACTGTCATTTGAGGTAAGCCTGATGTCCGTTCAGGATTAACATCTCCAGCACCCGGCACAGTCTCAATAATTTCAGCCATTTCCTGTACCTTCTTAGCAAGAATATCTAAATCATCACCATATAATTTAACGGCAATATCTTCCCGTACCCCCTCTAGTAATTCGTTGAATCGCAGCTCTACCGGCTGTGTAAAAACAAAATTCACACCCGTAAGATGCGTTTCGAGCTTTTCCTTGATTTTCGCTATCAATTCATTTTTTGTCTTAGCGGAAACCCATTGATCTTTATCTTTTTCCAATATTAAATACATATCGGCTATGTCCATTGGCATGGGGTCTGTTGGTATATCTGCCACACCAATGCGAGCAGTAACAGTTTTAATCTCAGGGAAATTTTCGAGCAATAGTTGCTCTATTTTAATCGAAACCTTTTTCGATTCGCTAAGTGAGCTGCCTGGCCTTACCAATGCCTGCATGGCAATATCTCCCTCGTCTAACTGTGGCACAAATTCACCTCCCATTTTGGAAAATGTATACCCTGCCACCCCCAGTAAAGCAATGGCAAAGATGATAACCAGCATTTTGAAACGTAAAGCCCCTTTCAGTAGCGGTAGGTAGGCATTATGAATGGCGCTTATGATCTTATCACTTACTCGCTCTAAAGCTCGTTCAAATCGACCAAACCAATTCTTCTTGTTTTGTATGGGCTTCATCAGTAAGGCCGACATCATCGGAACATAAGTCAAGCATAGTAGAATAGCCCCTATCATGGCGAAGCCAAAGGTGTAAGCCATGGGCTGAAACATTTTACCTTCTACTCCTGTGAGAAATAAAATAGGAGCAAAAACAATCAATATAATGATTTGACCAAAAAATGCGGAACCCATCATAGTGCTACCTGCATCATAAGCCAAATCATCCATCACGCCCTGATTAAATTTTACTTTACCAGACCTAATCCGCTTTTGTACTTCATAAACAGTTCCTTCAATAATGATGACAGCTCCATCAATGATAATCCCAAAATCAATAGCTCCTAAACTCATAAGATTAGCCCAAACACCAAATTGCTTCATTAGTATAAAAGCAAATAGAAGCGAAAGCGGAATAGTAGTAGCGGTGATAATACCACCTCGTAAACTACCTAAAAGCAATACCAAGGCAAAAATCACAATTAAAGCTCCCTCAATCAAATTGGTTTTAACCGTATCAGTGGTTCTTGAAATCAAATCACTTCTGTCGATAATCGTATTGATGCTTAAACCTTCAGGAAGCGATTTTTCCACTTCTGCCATACGGTCTTTCACATCCTGTATGACCTTATTTGGGTTAGCTCCTTTGAGCATCATGATAATGCCACCAACTGCTTCTTTTCCATCCTGGGTAAAAGCTCCATAGCGCACTTGATTTCCGAAATGCACTTTTTCTGCTATATCCGCAATAGTGATAGGAATACCGTTTTCTGTCTTCACCGATATCTTACGGATATCATCTAATGATCTAATTAAACCTTCCCCTCGTATGAAGTTAGACATGTGGTTTTTCTCTATGTAGGCGCCTCCCGTATTAACATTATTTCTAGCCAGTGCCTCATAAACTTGAGAAATACTTACGTTCATGGCTTTAAGCTTTTCAGGATTAATGGCTACTTCATATTGCTTGATATACCCACCAAAAGAGTTAATATCAACTACTCCCTTCAGTAAGGTCAATTGCCGTTTTACGATCCAATCTTGTATACTTCGAAGCTCCATTGGGGAATATACCGAGTCATAGCCCTCCTCAGGCTGAATAGTATATTCGTAAATTTGACCCAAGCCTGTTGTTATCGGCCCCATACTTGGGCTTCCAAATTTATCAGGGATGGTTTCCTGTAAGTCGTTAAGCTTTTCTTGTACTAATTGCCTCGGCAAATAAGTACCCATATCATCCTCAAATACGATGGTTACAACCGAGAGGCCAAACCGTGAAACTGACCTAATTTCATTGACTCCCGGCAAGTTACCCATAGCCAATTCCACAGGGTAAGTCACAAACTGTTCTATATCCTCCGTGGCTAGATTAGGCGAAACGGTCATCACTTGCACCTGATTATTGGTAATATCGGGTACAGAACCCAAATTGACCGTGTACATGGAGTATGTTCCAACTCCTATGAGTGCCATAGTGAGCAGACCCACAATAAATTTATTCTTTATAGAAAAAGAAATGATTTTATTAATCATAAGACTTTTAATTAGTTATTTAAAAAGAGGAAAATGGACACAATCTATATGGACACAATCTAATTTGAATGGTCATCTTAGAGACCAACTCAATAGACATCACCAATACCTATTTAAAGCTTGATGAGGTGTTTATTTCCTTCAAATTTTAATGAATCATTTAGACTATCCCCAAGCTGAAAGAATAAAAGAATCTTCCAGCTGTTAAGTCTTCTTGGAATTGCTCATTCAATCAGTATAGTGGTACTCCTTAGCAATTTCTAAATGCCAATCATTATCAAAAGGGCGCACCTGTCCTGTTGAATAAAGCTTTATAGACGAGGAGGTTTTAGGAAGTCGAAGATTTCAATAGTTCTGAAATCCTGATAATAGAGAGAATAAGAACCTGATAATAGATCAGGATGTGAAAATGGAATTTCTGTTATAGGAAAGAAATGGAGATGGCAGCAATGACATACACAGAGCGGTGAACAAGCATCTTCTTCCTGATTATGCTCATGGCTTTGATTTTCATTTACTAAATCACGATAAGAAGTGATTTCTTGATCATTATTTATTGATTTAGCATCAGAGCAGGGTATCCCGCAAAGCGCAATCAAATAAAAACTCAATATGTAGCATAAAACTTTCACGAAAGCAAAGGTAGGAATTAAATCCATGCAAGGCTATTGCATTTATGCAACTAGGCAAATCAAAAATACTTGTAAACCGAAATCAAAGCCGTTTTTGATAAATCACTCTTAACATATTAAAAATTTAACTTCTCCTAATCGAGCTTCCTCCGAAACAAAACGCCTTGGTAAATTTTAAACTGAACTTTTAATCTCCTCTGGAACAAGCTCTCTAACTTCTATATAATCAATTCTCAAAATATCCCTTAAAGTGGGAGATAAACTCACACCCCTTACTCAGTCTCCTCCTCGGGAGAAAGATTAAGTATAGATTTCCAGCCATTAGATGCGAGCTAGTCCAATAGCCGAAATCCATCTCAATCGGTACCATTAACTTGAACATTCTTCAATTCTAACGAATAAATGGCGTGCAAAAACAATGATGTTTGATTTAATGTTGATAGCCTGTAATTTTCTGATAACACATTAAATCATCCAGAGCATCAGCTAGCTATTCCTTGTAGGCTAAAAAACAAATCGCGAGAAAATGGAGCAATTAGTTAAAGACGAAAAACTTGAATTAAAATATCAACCAGGAAAAGGCGCTTGGACTTACCATATTCGAATTCCAAACACAAAACACATAGTGGGGAAGTGGGGCTCTATGAAGGTTTCAGGGACAATTGACGACTATAAAATAGAGAGTCATAACTTAGCAAAAATAGGAGATCAGGATAAACTCATTTCTATAAATAGCACCATTAGAAAAGCAATCAATAAAAGCGGTGGCGACACGGTAACAGTAACTCTCTATTTACAAACTTCCAATGAGCAAATTACAGAAAAGGAAGTTTTAGAAACTTTCAAAGATTCAGGCGTATTGACAGCATTTAAAAAATTGGCAGAAGAAGAGAGAAATCAAATTATCGGTAAAATAATTTCATTGAAATCAGAAGAAAAGCAAGTAAAAATGATTTTGAAATATATTGACCAACTGAGTAAAAATAATGATTAAGCAGCCTCCATTTGATTTGCTTTAATAGGATATTTAAGTACCTAAATCAAATTCATAATCCCTCATTTTACAACCTCCACCCCCTCTAAAACATCCAGTCCCTCCAATAAACCATTAATTTTCTCAATATGATCCCTACAGTCCTCCTTATAAAAGGACAGTCGCTCCTTTTCATCACTAATATTTTCATGCTGCTGTTTAAGACTTTCTAATTCCTGAAAAGCTTTTAAGATATCAGAATCATTAGTCAAATCCTCCACTTTAATTTGCCCATATTTAGAAATCAAAAAAGTAGGATAAAACATATTCACAGCGAGATACTCCTTTGGCTCAGTGGTAAATAATTCATGAGCGCTTTTTGCTCCATAAGATTTTAAGATTTCAATTGCCTCCAGTAAAGATTCTTCCTTATTCTCAAATACTTCATAGGCGGAGTAATGAAGTGATTCAATATCATCTAAAACAGTCTAGAAAGTGTCTGGTGTTATGGTATTAGGATTGGCGCCCAACTCAAGGAATAATTTCAAACGCTCAGAATCTTCATTCAAAGCCAAGGAATACAAACTAGTAACATACTCATCATCATGAGCATTAATATCTGCTCCCGCTTCATTGACCAAATAGCGCACCACATCATAATCCATTTTGGGATAACAGTCCGATGTAGCCTGAAAAATAGTTTCCTTACTCAAATTCGGAGCATTAATATCAGCGCCTTGGGCAATCAAAGATTTTATCCTTTCAATAAAGCCAGGCCCACTCTTTAAATTCTCATAGAGTTTATCATTCAGTGCTGAACCAAAGTCATATTGTGCTGATTTGCTCTCATGATTTTCGAAAATGAATCGAGTTAGTTTTAATACTTTATTGAATTATACAAACTTATACAATTATCAACATTAAGACTAAACCTAAAGGTTTAGCCTTCATATAAAATTCATATATTTGAAATCAGTAATTTCAGGATTTAGTCATATCAATTAATTTTAAATGCCAATATTCAATTGAATATAAAAGATGAAATCAATGAAAGCTTCAAACTCAAAAAGCAATCCGAACACCTTTTAGAAGTAGCAAAAAAAGCAGTGGAAATGGCAATAGAACAAGATGAAAATGCTGCCTTAGCTTGGATTAACGAACAAACTAAAGACCTTGAATTAAATTAAAAATGAGCAACAACCTTAACCCCAACCAAAGCGAATTCCTGCTCTACGTTTCCCAGGCGGGGGAAGTAAAGGTAGATGTCCTATTACAAGATGAAACTGTTTGGCTTACCCAAAAAGGTATGCAAGAGCTTTTCGAAAAAGCCAAATCCACGATATCGGAGCATATTAGTAATGTATTTGAAGAAGGTGAACTGGATGAGAAAGTGGTTGTTCGGGATTTCCGAACTACCAGTCCGCATGGCGCTATCAAAGGGAAAACACAAGAAAACACCGTAAGGTATTATAACTTGGATGTCATCATTTCTGTGGGTTACCGAGTAAAGTCACAGCGTGGTACACAATTCCGTATTTGGGCAACCAAAGTTTTACGTGAATTCATTATCAAAGGCTTTGCTATGGATGACGAACGTTTAAAACAAGGTTCTGCCCAATTTGGTAAAGATTACTTCGATGAGCTGCTAGAACGGATTCGGGAGATTCGAGCAAGTGAAAGAAGATTCTACCAAAAAATCACCGATATCTATGCTCAATGTAGCATTGATTACGATCCTAAAGCAGAAATCTCGCAGACATTCTTCAAAACAGTGCAAAACAAACTCCATTGGGCTATTACGGGTCATACCGCAGCTGAAATTATTAAAGAAAGAGCGGATGCTAAAAAACCGCATATGGGCTTAACCACCTGGAAAAGCGCACCAAAAGGAAAAGTACTTAAAACCGATATAGTAGTAGCCAAGAATTACTTAGAAGAAAAAGAACTCAAAGACCTCAACCGTATCGTCACCATGTATTTAGATTTTGCTGAGCTTCAGGCAGAAAGACAAAACCCTATGAAAATGAGCGATTGGATAAGCAAACTGGATGGCTTTTTACAATTTAATGATTACAAAGTTTTAAAGGATGCCGGTAAAATCTCAGCACAGATAGCCAAACAACTAGCAGAAAAAGAATACCAGAAATTCAGAGTAGACCAAGATAAAAATTTCGAATCTGACTTCGATAAAGAGGTAAAACGCATCACCAAAAAACGGAATAAATAGCATGTAAAACACCTGAGGAAATGCAAAATATTCGAATCAAATCATCCCTTCAAGATTTCAATGAATCAATAGCACCTGTGATTGACCATTTAAAGGAGTTATACAAAAAGGAAATTAGAAGTGAGCATGATTTGAAAAATGCTATTGAGAAAAGAGATTCTTTTGATGAACAATTGAAGACTATTTTTACCAAATCATTTTCTGATCCGGATAGTTGGCTATGGAATAATTATGAATCATATGGCATTGACAAATTTATAGGGTGGCACTATATAGGCAAAGAAGATACTTTTCAAGATAAATGTAATAACATCAATAGAACCTTAAATAACAGGATAGAATTTTTAGATCAATTCTCATCAATGCTTCCTCACTTAGATGTAATTCTTAAAATAGAGCCTTTAATTGACATTGAAAACCAAAATATTGAAGATATTCTCTATCTCATCCTTTTTAAACTAAGTAAATTAAAAGATGATAATTACTATTCTATCGAATGGATTTTAGCAGGAAATGGAATTGCTCTCCCAAGAGGTGATCATGAATTAAAAGAAATTATTCAAGAGCTTTTAAAATCTTATTTCATAAAAAGCGATTATAAATCATATCAAATTACCGTTAAGGGAGAATTGCAACTAGGCAAATGGCAACGGTCCAGAAAAAGAAAAACAGTTAAGCAAAGTAAAAATTCCATTGATGAGGTAATGAAAGAACTTCGAATCCTAGGTCATGGTCAAGAAATATTATTCAATGAGCTTGAAGAACTAAAAAAACTAAGTACAACTTTAAATAAGAAAAACTGGAAGCAATTGGTGAAAGGCAAAATATTTGATTTAACCCTATCAAAAATAATAAATAAGGAAACAGCTACTTTCATAGTATCTAAAATCTTACCAAATGAAGATTTTAAATACTTATTATCAAAAGGCAGTGAGAACTTATGATTTATCAAGTTCAAAGTAAAAAACAAACTGAAGCTCCCAACTAGTACCGGTTACCTATTCAAAATAGTATAATCTAAATTCCACGTTTACCGCTAAGCACAGTTTAGTCAAGAAGGCAACCTTGTCCGCTTGTGCCCATCATTTCAAAAACCTGTAAATTACCCAGGGTGGTAAAAAATTAAATCAAACGCACCAGCCTTTCAATCTCCTTACCTTTTGGGGAAGGACTAAGAATAGCTTGCCAGCCTTTGGCTGGGGACTTGTGCCTAGGATGTGACTAAACTCACAAACTAAGCCCTTAAAATACTAATTTCCAATAACTTAACAATGTTACAGGATGTGACTGAAGCCAAATTATTCTTTTTTTTACCAACACGAACAATTCTTAATTTATACCCTTAAATTATATTAAATTTTATTAAGTTTATTCAACTAAGTTTAGAATTAGCATATCAAAAATTCGCATGTACAGTTTTAATAGTCATTCAAAAATATTTAGCTCAGGTCGTATTTCAGATAAGTTTTTATCTACTATTGAAAGTATAAATAAAACTGTGGAAAGTGAACCTGAAGATTATATCCTAAATGCTAACGAAATCGAATATATTAACCATATAAAAGATGAATATGCATTGGATGTCCCTACAATTTTATTTGATGATGTTTACGCTGATATGTATGAAGATGATATCCCTGCAGAATATTTTCATATGTCTTTCCATGTTCGTCCAGGAGAAAAATATAAAAAAGAAGTCATTCAGTTTATAATTCCAGTCGAAGGCAATGCTGATTTACTCTTAAAATGCCCTGCATCCTCATTTTCAATAGGTGGAGGTGGCAATTTTCATGTGAAGGGAAATACCGTAATAGCTGAATTTATAAATTTTCATAATGACCCTATAAAAATAAAACAGGACTATGATAGAGAAGTCAATGGTGTTAAAAGGAATTATGAAACGCTTAGAACGGATATTTTAGAATTTAATAATTCTCTATATGCTAAAATAAAATCGTTCGTCAGTAATAAAAAGCAAAAGCTACTAAGCAAGAATAATTTAATGGCTTCATTAGGTGTCCCACTCAAGAAGAAAAATAATATTTCAGAAACTTTTTCAGTTCCACAACCTAAACTAAAAGAAAAGATATCAATTAAACCTTCCATAACTGAAAAAGGGTTTACACCAGAACCAGCTTTAGACGATAAAAATTATTTTCAAATTCTCAAATTGATTAATGATGTTGGTAAAAATTTTGAAAGAATGCCAAGTGTCTACGAAAACAAAAATGAAGAAGATTTAAGAGACCATATTTTAATGACCTTAGACCCTAATTTCGAGCTAGGAAGTGCGTCTGGAGAAACATTCAACAAATCTGGTAAGACTGATATCCAATTGAGATTTGATAGTTCAGTTATATTTATTGCTGAGTGCAAGTTCTGGAAAGGTGAAAAAGGCTATTTGAAAACGATTTCACAATTATTAAATTATTTAACGTGGAGAGATACTAAAGCATCCGTGGTTATTTTTGTTAAGCAAATAGATTTTTCCACCATTCTGCAAAAGGTTGAAGCATCAACAAAAGACCATGATAATTACTTAGGCTACATTACTAAAACAGATGAAAATTGGTTCAATTATCGATTTCATATCAATGGTGATAAAAACCGTGAAATAAAGCTGGCAGTTCAGTTATTTCATTTACCAAAATAAAACTTAATTTTAGCAACTAATCTTTTTTCGATACTAGAAATACTTGGCGGGAATTCCGCCAAGTTCAATCAAATGTAATTCACTGCTGTTCTACCTTAATGCTTTACAGGCTAATTAGTAAAAGTTCTTATTTATGCCCCTAGAAACAACATTCCTTACCAATCACCATTAATTTATATTTTTTTTAACTAAGTTTATATTACCAAGTATACTTATTATTTTATTGGCAATAATTTTAAACGACACCGTAAGACAATATGAAACGTAAATTAACAATGATATTTATACTTTCATGCTCATTGAGCTTTTCTCAAACGGACAGTAATAAATCATTAGTAGTAACTAAAGACCAAATAGATTCCATTTTCATACCTGACAAAATTGAAATCGTAAATAAGTCGTTAGACACCTTAGCTGCGGATTTGATAAAAGAAGACCAAGCATCAAGCTATATGTGGCCAACCCTAATTCCAGCAATATTTGCAATTTTAGGCATATTGCTTGGTAATTATTTAAATTATAGAAATTCATATAGTCTGTTTCAAAAACAAAAAATTTTTGATAATCAGCGTATTTCATATTCAAAGATTATGGCTTTGAAAAATCCTTGGATTCAATCAATTCGAACAAATATTGAAGCCAAATTATTATGTGAATTTTATGAAACTAGATATTTACTTTTCTCTCAAAACAAAGAAGACTTGGACGAGGCAAAAAAACAAAATGAAAGAGCATTAGGCCTAATAAAAGATATTTCAGAGTATCAAATGCAAGTATTTGAAGCTTTAGGGTTTATACAAACTTGCTTTGTAATAGACAATGAATTACAGAATGCAATCGATGATATATATAATTTCAAAAGCATTACAATTAGGACCTTTCCAAGGAATTTAAAAAATCAGAATGAATTGGATGAATTATTTAATAATCAAAATAAGAGAATGATTGAATTGACTGATGAAGAATATAAAGATAAGATGAATAAATTAATTGATTTATTAAGAACAAAATTTGTTTAATTAAATGTAAAACTGTAAAGTAAAATCAGGACTAGACAAACGAAGAAGCTCCCTGCTGGCACGAGTTTCGCGTGTATCCAAACTACCTTAATTGGGTCAATAATATTGAACAAATAAAATATACCTCACATTAAAATACTGTATTTAAGTATTTGCTTAAATAATGAACTTCATTAACTTGCATGCGTTATGGAAGTACAAATAAAGTAACCATGGATAAAAATCAATCATGTATAAGGGTATTGGCTGATGAAGTACAAATTCAGCAATGCAAAGAAAATCTCGAAGAAAACAAAGAATCATTCGGTAAGCTGAGTAGCATCCTGAATTTAGCCGGTAATGAGGTCAGACTGAAAATACTTTACCTCTTAGAACAAGAAGGCCAATTATGCCCCTGTGATCTTTCCGATATTTTGGGAATGAGTATTCCTGCAATATCTCAGCACATCCGAAAAATGAAAGACCGGAATATCATCACAGGAAAACGGAGCGGTCAAACCATTTTTTATGCAATTAATGAAGAACATTTAGAGCTTCTAAAACCCTTGTTTCAGGAAATCACAGTTGGTGACAAAAAAGAAATGATATGACTACGCAGGAAAACTCAAATATTGAATCCAATAATAACAAAAAACTTTTAGGGGCAGGATTAGTATCTGCAATTGCAGCATCAATATGCTGTATCACCCCGGTTTTAGCCCTGGTTTCAGGTGCATCTGGGATTGCTTCCACATTTTCGTGGTTAGATCCTTTGAGACCATATCTTATAGGAGTCACCATACTGGTTTTAGCTTTTGCCTGGTATCAAAAATTGAAACCCAGAACGGAAGAGGAAATAGCTTGTGCTTGTGAAGAGGACGAAAAACCCAATTTTTGGCAAAGCAAGAAGTTTCTGGGAATTGTAACGGTTTTTGCGGTGGTGATGATGGCTTTTCCTCTGTATGCTGATATGTTTTATCCTTCACAAGATCAAAAACAGACTATTGTGGTAGAAACTGATAATCTGCAAACTACCACTTTCGAAATCAAGGGGATGACCTGTAATGGCTGTGCTTCGCATGTAGAGAATGATGTTAATAAACTAAACGGTATAGTGGAAGTAGATGCGAGTTACGAAGATGCTGATGCTATGGTAAAATATGATCAATCAAAAGTAACTAGTGAAGAAATTAAGGCAGCCATAAACGGCACAGGCTATAAAGTAATCAGTCAGAAATAATTATGAAGAAATACGATTTATTTGTAATTGGCTCTGGCATGGCAGGGATGAATATCGCCAATCGCTGTGCCTCTAAAGGATTGAAAGTAGGCATAACGGATGAATTACCTTATGGTGGTACTTGCGCTTTGCGCGGTTGCGATCCGAAGAAAATTATGCTGGCAGCTACGGAATTAAGGCATTTCGCAACCAATTTGGAGGATAGAAACATCTCTGATATTCCGGAAATTTCATGGAAAGCTGCCATGAAAAGCAAACAGGAATTTGTGGAAATTATGCCTGCAAAATTAGAAAAAGGCTATGAGAAAAATGGGGTGGAGACCTTTCATTCTTCTGCCCGCTTCATAAAGGAAAATCAACTGAAGGTAGGAGATGAGATTATAGAAGCAGCTAAGATTGTGATTGCCACTGGAGCGAAAGCCCGTCATCTTGATTTTCCCGGTGGAGACTTAACACTCACAAGTACCGACTTTTTAAACTTCGAAAACCTTCCTAAATCTCTCATATTTATAGGTGGTGGCTATATAGCTTTTGAATTTGCCCACATGGCTGCTCGCTATGGCAGTAAAGTGACTATTATTCACCGGGGAGAGAGACCTCTAGAGAATTTTGATCCTTTTATTGTGGAACAAATCACTAAAGCCACGGAAGAATTAGATATAGAGTTAATACTTAACACAGATGTCAGCAAAATCGAAAAATCGGAAGCTGGATATAAAGTCACTGCAAATCCTGATGGTAATGAAAAGAACTGGGAAGCTGAAGTGGTAATTAATTCAGCAGGAAGGCTGCCTGCTATTTTTGACCTTGATTTAGATAAAGGCAATGTGAAGTTCACTCAAAAAGGAATAGTCGCAAACGAATATCTGCAAAGTACATCAAACCCAAATGTATATGTTGCCGGAGATGCAGCTGCTACTGATGGCAAGCCTCTTACTCCTGTGGCCGTGATGGAAGGTCATATTGTAGCATCCAACATTCTAAAAGAAAATAGCAAAAAGCCTGATTACAGTGCTATACCAACTGTGGTCTTTACCTCACCAGCAATGGCATCAGTAGGACTATCTGAAGAGCAGGTCAACCAAATGGGATTGGATTTCATTGTTAAAAAAAATAGTATTCCTAATTGGTTTACAGCCAAAAGGCTCAATGAAAAGACCTATGCTTTTAAAACGCTCATCGAAAAAGATAGTGGTAAAATTTTGGGAGCACACCTTACAGGACCCCATGCAGAAGAAGTTATTAATCTTTTTGCCATGGCAATTAAAGGAGGCCTGACTTCAAAAGACATAAAAACCATGATCCTTACCTATCCCTCAGCAAGTTCGGATATAGTGTACATGGTTTAATTTTTAAAATCATAAAAATAGAACTCAAATGGAAGTAGTATTAGAATCAACGATAAAATGCCCCAACTGTGGGCATGAAAAAACAGAAGAAATGCCAACAGATGCTTGTCAATTCTTCTATGAGTGTGAAAATTGTAACACAGTTTTAAAACCACAAACTGGTGATTGCTGTGTCTATTGTAGTTACGGAACAGTAGCATGTCCACCGATCCAACAAAACAAAAGCTGCTGTTAGTAAAGCTCCAAAAAACGAACGCATCAATAAACATAATACGTTCGTTTTTCCTTATTCCCATTTAAAGCTTTCTCTAAATGAATTATTAGGCAAAGACCATGCGCCTTGCCTAATTTCCCTACATCCCTTACACAATCCAAAAAAATTAGCCAAAGCCCATGGCTCCCACAGCCGAAAGCCTTTAATTTCCCTAAAGGGTAAATCAAAGGCCCTCGGCTAACCAACCGCACTTACCCGCACAAACCTTCCCTCATAGCTTTTGCTTTTTTTCTGTTAAGCAGATAAAGAGATAAAAAGCAAAAGGCAGCGGTCTTTTTGGCTCCCAAGCCAAAAAGTTGTTGTTTAATATACCAGCCGCACTGCCAGGCACTATGGTGTGCTGCCCTTGGGCTGCGGCAAAGGGTCTCGCCAGCATTGGCTCCAGGCTTTAAATAAGTGTTGATTTATAAGGTCTTTAAAGCCAAAAGCCAACCCCTTCGGGGCAAGTGCTGTCATGCCCCTCGCAGCTTAGCCCAAGTGAATCACGGCAACCTACCTGGTCTGTTCCTTTAAACCTCCGCTACGCTACTGTTAAAAGCAACATCCCCCGGTTGCCAAAGTTAGGCTCGCCTGCGGGCACCCCCGGGCTGCGGCTTGTCATGGTTTTTGTAGCCCATCGTGACCAAAGCCCCTTCAAATAAAGGCGCTTTGTCACTCCCACAGCAAGTATAATTCAGCCACGCTTTACACATCCCTTTCTTCAATGGCTGTATTAAACTTGCTTTTTCCTTCTCAACAAAAAACCACGCCAAGCCTTGTTCGCTCCGTTACTCTCCGCTCGTGGCTAGCCCCCGTTCCCTACGGTCACTCTCGGTCTACCACCCGGGGTCGCACTCGCAGACGGCTCGACACACAGCGGATTGCAAACCATTCCGTAAACTCCATTATTTGCAACCGCTCTTCCTGCGTTCACCTTCCCACTTCTGCCCGCATGGGTGCCTTGATCAAACTGTAGTGCTATTACTATAGGACAGCATTCCACATCCATTCCCAAATTCCCCACCACCCGTTTAAGGTGCGGCTATAGCCGCGTGGAATTAGCCCCAGGAATTTGATTTACAAGTTCTTTCTAGACTTTATGGGGTTTCATAATCAGTAAAAAATAAATAAAAGAGGAAAGCAATATCGGTCTGCTTTCGCTTTTAGGCCGCAAGCCCAAGCCCGTTGGGTTTTTTAAAAAATCTCCTCCGCTCACCAGCGGAAGTATTTTTCAAAAAAGACTTGCCCCCTAGGCGAGTCAGCCCGGAAAAAAAGGCTTTCTCTTTTCTTTTTTTCCGTTTTTTCTTTTCTCTTTTAAAAATATTATATGTGGAGGTTCAGGTTAGGAAGAGGAGGATTTTCATAGCTGATTTTCTGCCAGATTGCTTACTTTCCCAAAAGGCTACAGGCTAGCTTTCCTGCTTAAGGACAGTGAAAAAATCAATCCAAACATAGTGAAAGGTACAGGCATGCGGATGAGAAAGATGACAAGAGTTCGCGTTGCCGGCTACAAAAAAAATCTCCAGCATCCTTCTCGACTTCCAAGCCCTTCATGCTCGTATTTTTTGTTGTGCCGCTCTTGCATCTATCTCACCGGTCCTGTGTGGATGCGCACTATGTTTAAATTAATTTTTAGAGTGCGCATCGACAGCCGGTGGTTGGTGGCGTACGTTCGTCTTCGTCCAGCGTTTAGTTTAACGCGGTTTCGTGTTCAGTCTGAAGGTTATTATTTCCTTCGGTTTTTGAGGTTTGAGATTAATTTCTCGCCATTGCCGTTTTAGTTTTATTGCCTGGTGGGTTTCGCCTGCCAGGTTTTTATTTTTTTGATCATTTCTCTGTGGACTGGACATAAAAAAAACCGTAGCTATGAACTACGGTCTTTCTTCCTGATTTTCTTGACCACCCATTTCATGGCCAATGACATACAAAAACTAACTAATGCTCCCACAGCTGCCAAAATGCAAGTCTTGACGATATCCGCTGTTTGCAAATTGACCAGCACGGTGAGCAGTGTTCCGCCAGCTGTGCCCGCCTTACCGTGGACTTGCATCTCCCTTGTTTTTTACCTCAGGCAGTGGAGGTATTTTGACCTCATCATCCACCGTCACCTGACTCACTGCAGTCAGGACACTGGCGCCAACGGTCAGATATCCTGCAACCGTAATCAAGCCAGCTGGCAGTGCAATTGGCGCTCCTAAAATAGCACCTCCTGCAGCAGCCAATACCAAACCGACTGTTCGTAACTTTCTAAACAACTTTGGGGTGGGCTTTTTCACTCGTTCTAAAATATTCATAGTTGATTTATCTTTGATAGTGATGTAAATATGATTCTGGTTCTCTTGAGCCTCTTCAAAGACTTCCAAAAGCCTGTCCATGGCTTCACACGATCGGATTCCTTTTCCTATTCCTGTCAACTCCAATACTGGTGCAATGCAGCCTTCCAATTCTGTCCGGGCATCATTCGCAGGATGGATTAAAATCCAACTCCTTCCCGGAACGCTCTTCAATATCAGATGAAATCCCCTTTCATGAGTAATCCTTTTCTCCAAAAGGTATCTCCCTTCAGGAATACAACTGACAAAAGGCTGATTTTCCTTCCAGGGGAGTTCAATGGTATGGCAGATCAGTGATCCATCATACCAAAGAGCTCCATTAGTTCCGCTAGGATGATATATTCGCTTTAATAGAAACTCCATTGTGAAGTCTATTTAGCACTATTATCAATCTCAACAAGTGCCAATGCATTAAAGGCTCCATTCTTAAGCGGATACATAGTCCCATTCACCTCCTGCAGGAATTCCACTCCAAAAAGCAAAAAGATGGGTTGATCACCAGCTGTCGGAACAGTTGCAGTCAAGGTGATAGCTGTTTCGGTCTGTGGACCAATCGCTATCTCGCTACTTTCATTAGTACCCAAGCTGAATGTTTCCTCTAAGAAATCCACTTTGCTTGCAGCAGACACCAAACGCATATGCGATGCGCCTGCAGGAGCTGCAAAAGTATTCTGCGGAATAAATTCTGGTATATTGACCGTGGCTTCGCCCGTTGCCCTGTCGATATTGGCTACAAAGGGCGCATACATAGTCGCATTAAGCTTTCCGCTTTGATTAAATTCAAAGCCCTTAAGCAATTCAATATCACCGTTAGCAGCCGTTCTTTCGCCTCTTTCATTGTCGGAATCACTTTTCACGACCTTCACCATTTCTCGCGTCATTCGACTGGCCACTCGGCCATCAGCAGCCTTCAAAAGCAATGGACGAACAGAAGTTCTCAAAAGCCTACCAGCTTTCCCGGCTCTTCCAAACTCAGAACTATTTTCTCGAGTCCGTTGGAAAGCGGGATCGTTCTTCATACGCTCTTTGTCAATACCTCCTTTTTCTCTAGCCAAGTAGCCATCTTTCGTTTTGTAGAAAGACAAATCTCCGATTTTGCCTTTCAGTTTGATAATACCTTTTTGTCTTGCCATACTTAAAAATTTTATTTGATGAGCAGGCAAACTATTCTCCTAAAGTGCATTTGTCAAAAACTGACTTCCGCTAAAGGTCGTGTTGTCTTAATTGGTAATTATTGTCGTTATAGCTTTCAAGAAATTGGCTATATTAGTGTATAGCATCCTTATTGATAAAGTATAGATAAAGTATAAGCTTATGATATTGAAAAGAACCGTTATCTATCCAAAGGACATACAGCGCATTACAGGAAAAAGCGAACGCACAGGAAGAAGATTATTAGAGAAGATCAGGGAAAGAAGAGGAAAAGAAAAACACCAAATGATCACCGTTTCAGAGTTCGCTGATTACACTGGAATAGATGCTGAAACAGTCCAGGAATACCTCACCGATTAAGCCAATTTTTCAGGTTCTAATCCAGAAATTTCCCGCCTTTTATACATAATATTTGCCCTTTTTTGTGTATATTTAGTATAACAAAGAAAAGTTCTTTGGCAGTTTTAGCTTCAAAAAGAGCCGATATTTGGCGATAAAAACGATTAAATTTTTAGTGCCCTATTCGTGCCCTTTTAAACCATACAAATCATAAGTAACTGAATATCAGTTTTGAATAAGGTTTTAGTGTGGTCCAGGTGGGCCCACTTTCAGAATTCATCTGAACTCAAAAAGCCTTAAATCTTACGATTTAGGGCTTTTTTATTTTTATGGTTCATTAAAAACCAATTCATATCAAATAAAAAGTGTCCATTTGGTGTCCATTTTAAAATTATATATTTTTGGACACTTGGCCTTTTAAAGCACACAAAGGCCGATTTGCTGTCTGTTGTAATCATTTCTGCTCATGCTGTAGTGTCCATTTTAACAGTATGTATCATGAGCAATTCAAAAAATCATTCTTTAAGTACTTTACTCTTAAAAAACCTTCAACTAATTTCAGGACGGCTTGTACTTTAAGGCTTCATGATTCTACCTCTTTCCAGTGCAAGATTATAATCTTCTTCATCAAAAATGAATTCATAAATAAAAGGCTCTCTTTCGCCTTCTACAAGATCGTAGTTTTCTATGCGCATTGGATTACCTTCTAATCTTCCAATATCGAAATGAATTACAAGTGTATCTGCATAAAACACTAATACTGAGTCATGAGGTCTAAATAATGACGTGCTGAAAGGACCATTATCTGCACCATCTCTAGCAGGGATATCCCAAATGTATTCTTCTTCAGATTGAAGATTGAAACTGGCTGCTTCACTACCATCGTTATAACCTATCACCAAAACTTCATAATTGGTTTTATTCTGGAAAATATGTTTAGTTACGCCACTTATTGGTTCACCAGTTCCGCATGCATTTAAAAAACATACTGATAGTAGAAAAAAATATTTTCTCATTCTTACAAATTGTTAAAGTAAAATGCTATATAATTATCAATTTGAGCATCCGTAATACCACTTGGTTCATTCCTCTTCAGCTCATTTCTCAAGCTTGTTAAACCGTAAGAATTTCGTATTACATTTCTTTCAATATTACGCACAGAGAAACCAGTAATAATATCTGTAGGCATATTATTACTATTTCTTTCAGCAGCTTGGTTATAGTTGTCAATCAAATCAATAAAAAGAGGGGTGTAAATATCATTGGTCTCTCCTCTGCCATTAAATCTCCACCATTGTTCGTTATCTACCTGTAATCCCACGTCTGGAACAATTAGATTAGGGCTATCATAATTATTAACTCCCCTGTCCAAGTACTCCTTTCTGGTCAAATACCATTCCACAGCAGTAGCCCAGCTTTCATACAAGATTGGACTAACTTGACCATATCCAATAAGACCAAAGTTCATAGTATTTATATGTGTGGTATGAGCTAATTCATGAATTGTAGTAGAATACAATTGGTTTGTCATGAAATATTGACCAGTATTTTCACTTTTACCCCAAATCTTTATATTTGGTAGCAATCCTGTTCTGAAGTCAACATTTTGCCATTCTTGTCCCCAGTTTACACCAGTGCCTTCTCCATCATTATAATTAATTTTTATTTTACCTCCATTCCCCAAAATTGGTCTGCTTAAGTTATTTACATCTTCAAACGTGTAACGATGGCATGCCCTATGAATTGTTGCGAATCTTAATGACTTACCCCCTCCGATATTTAGATTCCAAGGACTACTCATCTGTGGTCCATTATAGTATGCTTGCGTTAAATTCCCGTCTCGGATGTCCCACCATTGTCTTTCCCAAACTATCATATAATTAACATCTCCTCCAAATGAATGGTCAATGTTTAGATTAATTTTTAAAGCACGTATCGCCAGCAAGTGGCTGGTGGCGTACGTTCGCCTGCGTCCAGCTTTTCGCTTCACTCGCTTATATTTTCAATCTGATAGTTATTATTTCTCTCAGTTTTTGTGGTTTGAAGTCAATTTCTCGCAATTGCCTTTTTAGTTTATTGCCCGGTGGGTTTACCTACTGGGTTTTAATTGATATTATTTAAAAGGTTAGATGTAATAATAAGGGAAATGTACACTATATATTAGCAACCTTTCTTGAATAGATTCTTTAAAATAATTAATTTTATATATCTTAAATGTTGAAAAATTAAAAAATATGCGTACAAAACTTATCTACCTAATTTCTTTGATTTTTTTGAGTCTCTCTTGCACTGAGGAGGAAGAGATACTTGAGATAAGATCCTTAACATATGCCAATAATAATGTCACCTTGAATGTGGGTGAAGGTTTTACCAGTGATATGCCTGAAGTGGATGGTGAGGGCAGCTTTACTTTTTCATTTGGAGATATTTCTGCAAGTGATTTCCAAGGTATTTCAATAGATGAATCTACTGGAGTTATTTCTATAGAGGCAGGAAATACGCTTAAAAGCGGTATTAGTTATGTCATTGACGTTGCCGTTTCTAATGAAGATATCATCGAAGTCTTTCAAGGTGCATTCGTAATCGAGATGGTGTCTCCTGAAGCAATTGTTGATTTTACCTTTGCACCTGATGTAAACGATCCTTATGCAATTGAATTTACTAACTCATCACAAAATGCAGTTGCTTATGAGTGGGATTTCGGAGATGGATCAGAGATATCTACCGAAGAAAACCCTATACATATTTATGATGCTGTGGGTACTTATCAAGTCACCTTATCAGCTGAAAATGCAGATGGAACAGTTAATTCTTTAAGCAAAGAAGTGGTTATTGATGTTCCGCAACCTACGGAAAGTATTTTGCAAATCATTAGCTCAAGTTCTGACCACACCCAATTAGAGGAATTTATAAATGCTGATTCTGAATTAATCACAGCTTTAGAAGGAAATGATTTAACCTTATTCGCACCTGATGATGATGCTTTTGAAAAATTAAGAACAGCACTTGGAATAGAGGACTTAAATCAAATCAATCCTGATATTTTACAAGCGGTTTTAAGCTACCATATTGTCAATTCTGTTAATCTAAGAGCCTCTTTTAATGAAAGTACTGAACTTGAAACAGTTCAAGGTGAAAGCATATTTTTCAATGCAAATGGAAATATCGAAACAGGTGGGACGGATACGGATGTTGAATTTATAGGAAAAGAAATCCTAGCAACAAATGGAGTAGTTCAAGTAGTAGAAACTATTTTAATTCCCCCAAGTATTTTTGCCACAATAGGGACAAATATTGGTAAAGTATCTCAAACTGTATTGTTGGGTGCTGACTTCAGTACTTTAGCAGCAGCTATTGCGAAAGCAGATGAGTATGCCGCTGGTGAAGGTTTAACTTTATTATCTTCTGTTTTAGCAGGTGATGATCCAATCACTGTTTTTGCTCCAATTAATCAAGTATTTGAAGAAGCTGCTATTACTCCTGATACATATACGGGAGAACAATGGTATGGAATTATAGCGACTCATGTTTTAATAGCAGATTATTCCGGACAGGACCTAGGTGACGCCTTAGCGCAGGGAACAAATACATTTCAAACAGCTACAGGAACCAAAATAAAAATCACTCCCACAGAATACCAAAATCAATCAACCATTGCAGCTGGTGGTGCGCCAGTGGTAGCTGCAGATATTGAATCATCAAATGGCCTCACACATGCTGTAGCAGGAATAGTATCAAGTATTGAAACTTACAGTTCTGTTTTACTGGGTGCCCAAGGAAACCCAGAACCCAATTTTTATGACGCATTTAACAATATACGATATTCCTATGCTGACGCAAGAGATGCCTCAGGTACTTCAGGCTCTACTGTAGATTTAGGATATTACTTTGGCGCAACTAACGAAGTAACTTTAGCTTCAATAGATGATCAGAGTTTACATGCTGTTTATGATGCAAATGGTTTACCTATTGAAGGGATATTTGGAACTAGAAATTCAACTCGGTTTAGAGTTACTGATATTAGTCCTGAACAATTTAATAGTTTAATACTGAATAGCCAATTAGAATCTGCAGCAAACTCAGTAAGCAACACTAATACATCTGCTACAAATTTACAAGTTGGGAATGTCATATCATTTACCTTCGATGCTGATAGAGGTGGATATGTTGGTTTAATAAAAGTAATTGAAATTGATTCTGATGGTACTGGTACAGGTACAATTACATTTGATGTAAAAGTTCAGATAGAAGGGAACTAATAATTTTCAAACTATGATTTTAAAGGCCATCTTGTTGATGGCCTTTTTTATGCTTTAACTTTTAAAGTTCCCTTTTTTATTTAGTTTTTTATCTACCCACTTCATAGCTAGCGACACACAAAAACTGACTAATGCTCCTACTGCTGCTAGTATACAGGTTTTAATAATATCTGAACTCTGCAGATTCACTAGCACCGTCAGCAAAGTCCCTCCTGCTACTCCTACCTTATCATGGACTTGCATGAGAATTGTGATTCATTTCCTCCTGTGGAGGATTTTCTTCTTGCTCTACCGCTACCTGGCTTACAGCACTTAACACACTAGCGCCCACTGTCAAGTAACCTGCAGCTGTAATCACTCCAGCGGATAAACTTATCGGTGCACTCAATATAGCACCTCCGATGGCAGCCAATATCAGTCCTGCAGTTCTTAGCTTCTTAAAGAATTTTGGAGTTGGCTGCTGAGCTTGTTTTATGATATTCATATTTGATTGTTTTTTAATGGTGAGATATACCAATTCATTTTCTTTTTGAACCTCCTCAAAGGCTTCTAAAAGTTTATCCATTGCTTTTTGTGAATGAATACCTTTACCTATATCGCTAAGCTTCATCACAGGGGCTATACATCCCTGCAATTCCTTCAGTGCATCATTCGCAGGATGGATTAAAATCCAGCTCCGCTCAGGAACATCCCTCAAAATCAAATGAAAGCCTCGCTCATGGGTAATCCTCTTTTCGATAAGATACTTTCCTTCAGGTACGCAACTTATGTGAACTCAAAAAGCCTTAAATCTTACGATTTAGGGCTTTTTTTATTTTTATGGTTCATTAACAACCAATCTTTAATAAATAATAAATGGCCTGATCTTTATTTTTCTATAGTATGTCAATACCTAATTAGAATCCTATTCATAGCAACTTGTATTTAGTAACTAGATAAAAGTTACTTAAAAATCATCGGTAAGAGTAGTATTTTAAGGAAGGATTGATTTTGTTGCTCACTCTTAAAGTACTATATATGAAAGCAGCAACATTAGCAGAAATCAAAAAGGAATTAAAGCATAAATCAGAAGATGAGCTATTATCTTATTGTTTGAGTTTATCTCGTTTTAAAAAAGAAAATAAAGAGCTTCTCACTTATTTGCTTTTTGAAGCCTCAGATGAAGAAGCTTATATTCAATCTGTAAAAAACGAAATAGAACTACAATTCACTGATATCAATACTCATAATTATTATTGGATGAAAAAGACAATAAGGAAGGTATTAAAGGAAACTAGAAAGTTTATCCGCTATTCAAAAAAGAAGACTACTGAAGTAGAATTGCTGCTATATTTTTGCTATCAGATGCAGTCATTATCTCCCTCGATTAAAGAAAATACATCGCTAAGCAATCTGTATGAACGCTTGATTATATCTATTCGAAAAACAATTTCAAAAATGGAAGAGGATTTGCAGTATGATTATAACCTACAAGTAGATGAGCTTGAAAACAAATCATAAATAAGTCAAATCATTTATGTATGACAAACGTAATCAATGAGCTCAAAAAGTAAAAAAGACAAATGGAATATAAGAAAGTAGTCATTTCGGAATATGGGGCTCCAAACGTTTTAAAAACAATTAGTGAAAAAGAACTTCCCAAGCCTAAAAAAGGTGAAATCAGGATTAAAGTTTTAACCACAAGCGCTTGCTTTACAGACACACTTATACGAAGAGGTGTTTATCCTGCAATCAGAAAAAAGCCACCATTTTCACCTGGATATGATTTAATAGGTGTGGTCGATGCTTTAGGTGAAGGAGTTGATAATTTAGCTGTTGGGCAAAAAGTTGGCGATTTAACTGTAATTGGTGCTTACACAGAACACATTTGTCTGGATGCCAACGCTGTAGTTCCAGTTCCAGCTCAATTAGACGATGCAGAAGCCGTTAGTATGATATTATCTTATCTTACAGCCTATCAAATGCTTCATAGATTTACCAAAGTGAAGAATGGGGATACGATTTTAATTCATGCTGTTTCAGGTGCTGTGGGTACAGCATTACTGCAGCTAGGTAAACTCATGAATCTAAAGATGTATGGTACTGCTTCTGAAAAAAAACATGAGTTTGTAAAAGACTTAGGAGCAATTCCTATTGACTACAAGAATAATGATTTTGAAGAGCTAATTAAAGCAAAAGAGCCAAATGGTATTGATGCTGTATTTGACCCAATTGGAGGAAGCTATTTTCCAAAGTCATTAAATACACTCAAAAAGAATGGGACTTTAGTAGCTTATGGCTATCAGAATTCAGTAGATGGAAAAGGTGGTAATGTAGTATTTGATTTCTTTAAAGTACTTTTTTGGAATTTACTCCCAACAAAGCCCTCCGCTAAGTTTTATGTAATTACTTCTGAAAGAAAAAAACATCCTAATTGGTTTAAGGCTGATCTAAAAGCACTTTTTAAATTCTTAGAAGAGAAAAAGATCAAACCTATTATTGGTAAAGTAATGAACCTAGAAGATGCAGCAAAAGCACACGAATTAGTAGAAAATTATAAAGTAGAAGGGAAAATTATTTTACGAGTGAATAATGCTTGATACAATAGTTTATCTATTTAAAAACAATGGAGTTAGTACAAAAACAGCATAAAAAAACCTCAGTTCATAAACTGAGGGTTTTTAGTTTTTTATAAATCCTAATTACTGTTTTTTTATAATTTTGAGCATACTTTGATTGCCATCTTTTGATTTCAGGTAATACACACCTTCATCTAAATCTGTTAAATCAATCTCCTGATTTTGTTCATTTCTTAACCAAATAGTTTTAACTATAGCACCATTACTAGAGACGATAGAGACTTCTTGTTTCTCTCCTTCATATCCATTTAGATAAAGAATGCCCGAAGTTGGGTTAGGGTATAAGTTCAGTTGATCTATAGCTAAGTCATTGGACAAAATAGTGATAATTTCAAAGTCGACTATACCTTTATCATTTATATATACCATCACATTTAATTCAATTATCTGCTCATCAATAGGCAATTTAAAAGAAGTTGCTGACTCTTCAAGGCCTGGTATATCTAACAGTAATTCGAACTCACCATTAGTTAAGTTTTCCATTTTGAAATTCCCTTCTAGATCAGTCACGGCACCGCTTACTATTTCATCGTTCACTTCATTTTTAAGGTATAAAATTACCTCACTAACGCCTTCCCCATCTTCTAACTTACCAGTAGACACCCTTGAGTTAGACTGATTGTCAGACCACACAACTTTACCATTAATTTGACGGTTTCCATTTGAAGCACTCCTTTTAGCTTTCATTTTCATGTTTAAGCTTAAATTATTATTTACCCTTAGTGAGGAAGCACCCTTACTAAATAAGGTATTAGCATAGTAAGTAGGGAAAATATCAGCAGTTGAACTTCGAATAGGAATCACTTGCAATATGTAATTTCCAGAAAGAACGTCTTCAAAACTTAAATCTCCATTGGTAAATTCAGATCTTTGATACAGTCCACCATTTAGGTAAAAAAGCTTTGCAATACCTTCCTCCAAAGGAGATTCATCTGGGCGCTTAACATTTACAGAAATATCAAAAGTACCTAGCACAGCTACCGTTTTAATTACTTCAGCACTGTTTATGGTATCATTCCCTGTTTGATAGGCCTTAACACTAACCACTGATCCGCTGGTTATGATAAGTTTGTTATCAAAAATACTAGCTGATCCGCTTTCTACGCTGAAACGAACCGGCAGACCACTAGAAGATGAAGCTACCAAGGGATAAGGAGACTGATCCTGAGACAATGTATCTGGAAGATTGAAGGTAATGGTTTGATCTTCCTTAACTATCTCCGCTTTTGTCACAATAACTTCCCAATCCTGAGTTGTACTTTCATCTTGAGCAGTGACCGTATATTGCACAGCTTCGGTAAAGTCCCTACCTATGTTAGTCGCTGGAGAAATAGAAGCACCCTCTGAAATTTCAATTTCCGAAATTAAATCAGTGAGATCGGTCAAGCCTTCCACTTCAATTTCTACCGTATGATTTTCAGTATTAATAATAGCATCGGATGTAGAGGATTCTAATTCAAAGCTAAGGATATCGGTTGCTGTGTTAGGCTTGGTAAATATTTCAGCGGAAAGGCTAGCAGTACAAGCTGAGCTGGTATCGGTAAGCTGAATATTATAATTACCTTCCGATAAACTATCAATTATGATCTCCTGCGTATTTACATTGACAATACTAAAGAATTCTCCATTTAAAAGAATTTCATAAACACGATTTGGTCTGCTTATCTCAATCGTAATAGAACCATTGGCAACAGAACCGAAATCTTTATCTTCGCTATTCAATATGCTTGCGGTAAATGAGGCCTCATCAATAATTTCAATTGTTTCAATATTAGTCAGGCAACTCCTATTATTATTCATTGCTTGAACTGTATAAAAGCCAGGTGCTAAACTATCTAATATTGCGCCAGTTTCATCAAAATCAGTCTCGTTTTTTACTGCAGATCCTTTATACCAAAAGAAAGTATAATCTGCTTCAGTATCTAAATCAACGATTGCTTCTATTCTACCATTAAAGGGATCACAGTTAGTAACAGGATCTGTTGTTGCAGACAAATTCGGAATAATGATGTTGTTATTTATCGTTACTCTTTCAGTAGCCGAACATCCTGTGTCATTATTGGTCACTCTTGCTGTGTACTCTCCACCGCCAAGTCCGCTAACGCTTGTTCCTGTTCCAACAACGGTACCTGTTGTTCCAGCACCCGCGAACCACTCAATAGTATGATCAGCTACATTACCGATTATAGAAACGGTTACGCTACCATTTGGATTACTAGTGTCGCATGAGTTATTTTCAGTACTAGAGATAGTATCTATTTCTGGAGATTGTGTTCTGTTTATTTCTACAGTTACTAATGCAGATTCACAATCAGAACTGTTATCTGTGACTTTTACGGTATAGCTTCCTTCTGGTAAATTATTAACAGTTGACCCAGTGTAATCAGGCGTAGGTTTTTCACTAGTCCCTATATACCATTCAAAAGTATATCCTGCAGTACTGCCCCCTACAGAGGCCGTTACTACTCCAGAATTCGTATCCGAACAAACAATATCTGTGGCACTCGCTGTTGCTACAGGAGGGTTAGTTTCATCAGGTACATTAATAGATTCAATAGTTTGGCAACCTGTTGCTATCTCAGTTACCAATACCGTATAGGCAGCTGAACTCAAACCTGTTGCAATATGACTGTTGCTTATTTGAAGCCCACCCCCAACAGTATTTCCTTCATACCATTCATATTCAAAATCACCTACAGGTTCACCTCCATTTATAGTTACTGACAATCTACCGTTAGGATTTTGGCAATTTTCATTTCCTCTATCGATACTAATATCTGCCTCTAAAGTTCTTTCGATATCTTGTACTACCACTTGAATTGTATCAGAACTACAGCCTACTAATCTGTTGGTAGCAAACACAGTGTAAGTACCTGCGCTTAAGCCCGTATAATTAGAACCTAGGTAGTCTGGCGTATCATCAACTGAACTACCATTGAACCAATAGAAATCTAACTCTGCTATTATTTCCGTTTCATCAAGAAGATAAAAGGCCCTGATTGAACCATTTGCAGGAGTACCTCCAGTAGAACAGCTTATGTTATCGACAACTTCCGTAGATAGTTGGAATGGAAATAGAGTAACTGCTGAGGAAGCCAGGTTATTTTCGTAATTGCACTCCAGAAAATTAGAAGTAGGAAAAGTTATTGGGCTAGGAGTAGAAGAACCATTATCATTTAGTGCTGCATAAAGTCTGAAATTACCTCCGATACCATTAACTGTAATATCCTGGGCTGAAACAGTTTCTCCTACACTAATATTTACTGAAATCAATTCAGTATTTAATTTAGTAGCACCTGCAACTAAAGGATCACCATCATAAAAGGTAACTGGAATCTGTCCATTAACAGCCACATCACCTATGTTTTCAAAGTCAAAACTTACGGTGAAGTTTTCTGACAAACAATCCACCGCATTCACTGAAAATGAAGATTGAATAATATTTAATTCGGCTGCTGCATAGGCGTAGCAACCATCAGAAGTAAGGAAAGGTGATTGATTTAAGAAATTATTTAGTGGACGATGTGGACCAGGAGTACAAACTCCATTAGAAAAAACCATCTGATGTTTTTGTTGATTTTGCGGTACGGTCAAGTCATCATTGATATTCACATTGAAATAAGCATGCTGATTCCAAACCTTTCTCGCAGGTACCCATGGAGCTCCAGCTGATTTATAGATTCTTACCTCAGCATCTCCTGAAATGGGTAGATCTCTTCCAAAATCTTCAACCCTGTAATCTTCAGGAGTGCAAACCACACAAATTTCAGTAGACCCATCTGCATCTACATCCACCACAACTGGATATTCTACATTAGTTCTAGATCGGCAAGGCATTTGAACATTAATACTCCCATCATTTCCATTCATTATGTACAAATAATCTTCATCTCGATATACAATTTCAGACATACCATCACCATTGAAATCAAATAAAGTAGCACCTGTGATACCTGAGGTTTCTTCATTCACGATCACAGGAGCAGGATTTCCATATACATCTTCCCATAGCATCTCCCAATTTTCATCCAGTGCATATAAATATCTACCCGAATTAAAAGTAGCATTTAATTGACCATCACCGTCTAAATCAGCAATATTGATACGTCCCATACCATTTCTCCATCCGAATCTATAATCTCCTGTACCTCTTGGATCACTAAAAACTGCCACTGTATCATTTGTAACGTCCCAAAAAAAAGCACTTGTTACATTTGTCGTGGGAGTGCCATTTGTTGCGCCTGTAAAAATAACATCCAAGTTACCATCCAAATTGTAATCTGCTACAGAAGTTGTGGCCGCGTATTCTTGAGTTCCTTTTATACGATAGTTATATTGATTAGTAGGCATAGTAGCTGCAACCGTTAAGTTCCCAGCATCTAAGGATCTGTTTCCTAGCGCAACAGAATATATTTTATCTCCAATAACTAATTCTAAATCACCATCGCCTAGTATATCAACTGCAACTCCTCCACTATTGATACTTTCCCAATCAGCAGTTTGAGTCTTAACTATTCTTGTACCAGTTAGCGGATCTCGTATTTCATCTTTGTAATACATTTCTGCCTGTCCATCTCCATCAAAATCAGCAAAACTAAGGAATATTGGGTCGTTTAAAAGATCCTCAGATTCCCATAAAAAATTTAATTCACAATCGTATGCCACTATTCTATACTTACCAGAGCCACTAAAATAGGTGAAAAATACTTCGGCACAATTATCATCCTCTATATTTGCGATGGCTCCGCCTCTAAACGTGGGGTAATTAATTGTGGCTTGATGTTTTATGCTGGCGTCATCACCGTTTAATACATATATTTTGTCAGTGTAAGCATTATTTGTAATAATTTCCGGAATTCCATCTCGATCTAAATCTCCTACAACTAATTGATTTAAGCTATTTACAACATTTCTTGGAGAGGTATACCCTCTTTCCAATATAAATTGCGGAAACGCATTAGGCTCTGCCTCACAAGAAGCATCGTTGCTCATATAAAAACCATCACAAGCGGCATCTGAGGCACAATCTCCATCGAAACAGTCTATAAAACCGTCTCCATCGTTATCAATGCCATCATTACAGATTTCTTGAGCGATGCTGACTGTTAAAAAGGAAAAGAGGGAAATGATGAATAGAAATAATTTTTTCATTATAGGTTGAATTAACTAACTGGCTATTGAGATGCCAAAACCAAAATAGCGTGCAACATACTAATTATTTAGTATTTCTGTACGGCTACAGTCAATTAATTTAAATAAATCCATGAATTATTATATAATTATAAAAGGAGTAATATCTATTTAGCGCCTATCTCAGCAAAGTAATACTTCCGGCCTTGATTTTGCCTCTTTCTGCACTTTTGATTACATAATAATATACACCATCTGGGACTTGGGTTCCATTGCGAGTTCCGTCCCAATCATTATTATAAGGAATTGCATTATAGATTAGATTTCCTTGCTGATCATAGATTTCCACTTCAAAATCAGAGAAAAATTGTATATTCTGAATTCTCCAAAAATCAGCTACTCCATCTCCATTTGGTGAGAAAAATTTCATAGCCCCTAACTGATCTCCTAAATCCTCCCCTTGCTGTACTTCAATTATGACCTCTGCAAAACCAAAGCATCCATTTTCATCAACTCCCTCTACTAAAATAGAGGTGGTAGCTAATGGAGTAATTTGAATCTCATCAGAAGAACTTTCAATTAATGTGGAATCAGCAAACCACTGAAATGAATCTAATCCATCCACCGCAAGCGTTACGGTATCACCAATACTCACAGCCAAACTAGAAGCTTCAATTTCCACTTCAGGAGTAGGGTTTACCTCTACTTCTATCTCAGAAAATCCCTGACATCCATTAGCATCAACTACTGTTACTCCATAAGTTCCCTCTTCCGTTACCGTAATAGAAGCTGTTTCTTCCCCTGTATCCCAGGAATATGATTCAAACTCACCTTCAACAGACAAACTCACTTCATCACCTTCACAAACGGCCGTCTCAGATGCGGTTATTGAGAAATTTAATGAGCCAGAAACAGTTATTTCCTGAGTGAAAGTTTGCCTACAGGATGATAATCCTTCATAAGATACTTCTAAACTAACTTCAAAAACTCCTTCCGAATTATAGACATGTGTGGGGTCTTTTTCATTAGAAGTATTTCCATCACCAAAAATCCATCGATACCGTGCTAATGACTCATCTGCTACAGTTGATTCATTAGTAAAAGCAACTGCAGTTCTTATGCAGGCATTTTCAGGTAAAGAAAAATCCACTTCGGGAGCTTCTAAAAAATCAATATTGAGGGTATCGGTATAAATTTTAGGACAAAAAGTATTGACCTGATCTGTTATTTCAACATAATATTGACCAGACTCTGAAGGATTATAAGTTACCGTTGTTGCATCAGTAATTGGGCCATTGGAATCGAACCATTGATATGAATAGTTTGAATTATTGGGTGAAACCGATAACTCAGCCGACTCTCCAATGCATAAACTCTCTCCTGCCCCCGATTGAGCAATAGAAAAATTAGGACTTGCAACCGCTTCAACTATTATACTTTTGGTATCAATGATACATGACCCAGAATAAACATCTAGAAAATATCTACCTGCTTTATTTGTACTAAAATTCCCTACTTCCACAGAAATACCTTCTGCAATAAAATCTTCTGGGCCTCGCCATTCATATTTATTGGCTCCTATATCTGTAGAGGTTAAGGTAAGAGTACCGCCAGTACAAATGGGATCATTAGCACTTAATTCCGCAGGTGGAAGAGCGGTTGCATCAGTAATCGATACCTCGATTTCCTCAGATACTTCATTACATGCTCCATTTTCAGTTGATAAACTTACAGTGTAGGTTCCGGAAGAAGCAATATCTGAAAATTCAATAAAATTCTCTGGGCCAGATTTTACCAATGTGCCATCCTGAAACCATTCATAAGTTAAGCCTTCTATCTTTTGTGTTTCTAATCGAACCGTATTACCCTCACAAAAATTGATAGGCCCTTCGGGTGTAATAATTGGCTTAATACATCTGTTATTTCGAAGTATTGATATTTTTGAAGCTACTATATTATTGTTATCATCATCAACGCTAGAAAAAACTATATCAGGCTTACTATCACCGTCTATATCTCCGACCTGAACATTTCTATTGATAAAATCTACTGGAATAGAAACAGTATTAAAGCTTAAATTATTTCCTCCTTCATTATTTAAAACATTGATTGCTTTATCTTCTCCAATTGTAGAAGTTACTATATCAATATTACCATCACCATCAATATCTCCAAAATCAAGCCCCCAAGGCCTTCTATCAGTGGAGATATTCTGAGCTGAGCCAAAGTCCGGCACCCCGCTATTCGGTGTTTGGTTTAAAAAAACAGCTACAGCCGAACTCAAAAACAAAGTAGCCACTACATCCGGTTTATTATCATTATTAAGATCTGCTACTTTAAGGTTTACGAATGTCCCTGCTGAATTAAATTGTTTAAAATCAGTAAATGATATATTTCCTACACTCCCTTGATTGGTGGCTACATAAAAGCCGCCCCCATCTGTAAGGAACTGATTTGTAATGATTTCAGGCTTACCATCATTATTCAAATCTTCTACTTCTAAACCTGCAGTACTTTGCGCATTATCTACCGTTAAGAAAATTGGATCATCAAAAGTTATACTACCGTTAGAAGTATTTTTTAAAATGACAATCTGATTATTGGTTTGATCAGAAATGGTTAAATCAATTTTACCATCTAAATCAAGATCTTTGGCTACAATTCTTTTAGTTGAAACACCATCAATTCTGATATTCTGTATAGAAAAATTAGGGCTATTAGGGGAACTATTATTAATAAGAAGTATTATTCGATCACCATCATTTCCTTCAGAAAAAATGAGTTCTGGTTTTCCATCTCCGTTTAAATCTCCTGCCGTTACGTTTAAAGATGAAGTTTGGATGTTTAAATTCGTTCGAACAAGGCTTAAAGGATTTCCAGGAGTACTTAAGTTTCTGGTTAAGGTTACAAAATTTGCATTAGAGTTAGCTCCTACAATATCATTCTTACCATCACCGTCAAAGTCAGTAATAACAACATCAAATAAACCACTGGCCGCATCAATATTGGTTTGAGGGGAGTCAAAATCAGAACTTTCTACGCCTTGATCACCTCCAAAACTTAAATAGAAATCATCTGCCGCATAATATAAGCCTGTGGTAGAATTAAAAAGAAGAACATTATCATAAGTTGAACCTGAAGGTACTTCTGCTTCTATTAATTGATCCGATGCACTAAACACAAAGCCTTCAGCAGCACCAAAAAAAACTCTATCAATTCCGCTTAATCCAGATCCAGTAATCTCAATTTGATTACCTGCAAATGTATTCTTTGGGGTAATGTTTTCAATGAATGTATCTTGAGCTTGAATAGTATAACTCAAAATCGAAAAGAAAAATAAACCAATATATTTTTTTAATAATTTCATTCTAAATATTAAAGAATACAATTTCTTATTCTGGATCTACTACAATTACCTTAACGTTTTTGAATTTTGTTACTTCTTCTGCGATCTTTTTATCCTTATAAGCATCTCTACGTGAGTAAGTTTCATAAATATACACATAATAGATTCCATTTCCTTTGTTGAAGAAAATATCTGCCACTATATCATTTTCTTTTTTCAACTGTTTAACTAGCTTATCAGCAGAATTAAAATCCTTATATTCTTTTACCACAACATAATATTTCGTTTGCTGAGCCTGACCTTCATCCCCTCCGTATTGTACATTTTCACTAGAGAATCTTGGAGCTCTCTCCTCAGTTCTACTTAAACTTTTTAATTTCGGTCGTTCTCTTAACTCTTCTAGTTTGCCCCCAATGTTAAATTTAAGTTGGATTTCATGCGAACCATTTACAATACCATTTACAATATTGGTAGAAGGCTCATAAGCATAGCTGAAAGTAAATTTTTGCATATTTAAACCCACCATACCAGCAAATCCATAATTCAGTCGATAGGAGGCTCCTAGCCAAAATAATTCATCAAAACTCAAGGTGCTCATAAGTTCGATTCTTTGGCCCACTACTTGTGAATACTGGTAAATGGCATAAAATTGTAAAGGTGCATAAACATCTTCTAGCTTTATTCTTTTTTTGAATCGACCTGTACCTCTTGTCACTAGCTTATAATCAACAGGCTTTTTAAAATATGCCATTACCAAAAATTCATCAAAGGGCGAAAAATCAAATCTCTCGAAATTTTGTATACTATTATATCTCGAATTGAACAAGCGAGGAAGGCTAGCTCCAAAATTAATTCCTGTCGCACTTTCAATCTTCAAGCCCACATTGGCTAATGGCTGAAGATTATTATTTAAAAAATTAGAAATTGATGGATCACTTAAGTCAGAAACTTGTGTAAAATCTAAACTATTGGAAGTAACACCACCTGAAATACCAAATCGCAGCTTTGTATCTTTTGTCAAATTTACAATATAGGAATAGGTAGCCAACACATCATTTGTTGAAAGTAATCCTCGATTGAAGTTCCTTAAAGTACCGCTTAAACCAAACTTTTTATATTGAAAAGGAGATTCAAAGGTTAAAGTAGTAACCATAGGAGCACCTTCAACTCCTATCCACTGTTGTCTGTGATTTATTGAAGCAGTTCTGAAAGGAAACATAGCCGCTTCTGCAGGATTGTATAAATAAGGCGTTGTATAAAAATGATTATAAACAGGTAATTCTTGAGCACATATTTGCCTGACAAATAAAAATAATAAAGAATATAGTATGAATGCTCTAATCATTAACAAGATAAGCCTACAGTTGCCCTAATTATCAAATTTCCTCCTAAATGTAGCGAACTTTAAAATCTAAAAATATTAATCGCGAAACATAAAAAAAAATAGTTTGCTAATAAAGATTAATCTTTTCAATTAATTAGCTTTGAACTTACTATTAAAATATCTTGTCTAAATTATTAATATGAACTAACATAGACCGATGAGTTACTTTAAGCCTATAAAATCATTCTTCATTATAATCCTACTTATTCTAACAGTAGATTCTGCTTATTCTCAAATCTATTTAGGAATGAAAGCAGGCGCTAGAATGAATTGGTTAAATTATGAGGAATTTAATAGTGAGGACTATTCAAGAGCTCCTTTTTATGGTTTTAATGCAGGCTTTAGTTCAGCTTTTAAAGTCCAAAAACGATTTTTACTTCAATTTGATGTACTTTATGCACAAAACGGTAAAAATATTATGGGTATTGAAGATCCTGTATTAGAAAACAATGCACGCTATCATTACATAAATACTCCAATTGTTTACAAATTAGATTTTATTGAAGCGATAGGAAAAAGAACATTTAAATGGCATATTGGAGTTGGTCCTAATGTTGATTTTTGGTTAGGCGGCAACGGAAAATTAAAATCAGTAGAACTATTGGAGGAAAATATTGATGAATTGGAATACAGAGTCCGTTTTGGCGATTTTCCTGCGGATCCCGAAGATAAAACACTTTATTTTAGTGATGCCAATAGAGTGCAATTAGGTTTAATAGTATCGACTGGTTTAATATTAGAACCAGCTCCTGGGCAGGTTTTTCAACTTGATTTTATGTATTTGTGGGGACATAGCAATATAGCAAAAGAAGAAGGTAGGTATTCAAATGTAATCGGATATCGAGATAACTTAGATGCCTCTTTTCAAAGCTTCCAGATTACCGTTTCTTATTTATATGACTTCATTAACAAAGGTAAGAAAGAGAAGAAAAATTATTACGAAAATAAATGACTTCTACAATTGTATGTAATTTTATCGAAGTTTAATCCTGTTTTACCTTTTATTTATATCTATTCGTAGAATAAGAAAATTATTATTCTTAATTAATCGAATTTTTTTAACCCATGTAAGGAAATCCTTGCAGATCACAATGTCTTTTCTAATTTTAGTAGTATTTTTCGAATTGATTTAAAAATCCGCTAAGGATATGAATGCGTAATTTCAACTGCTATGAAAAAATATATACAACTAGTCTTTTTTATATTTATTATTCCTTCAGTTTCATTTGCACAAGAGATTTGTAATGATGGGATCGATAATGACGGAGATGGATTCGTAGACTGCTTTGACGGTGATTGTACCGATACTGCAGACTGTGATGGCTTTTTCCTTGGTAACGATGCATCTTGCGAAGCAGAGCCTTTAGGTTTTCCTCGTTTTGTATTGGAAAGAGGATATACTTCTCCAAGAAATGTAGTAAATAACTTAAATCAATTAGTTGTAGGAGATTTAGATCGAGATGGAATTCCTGAGATTGTTACAAATAACGCCTATACAGATAGGGTTTATATTCTCAATGGTGATGATGCAACAATCAAACATCAAGCAACCATAAACTACCCAACGTTTAGAGGAGCAGCAATAGCAAATATTGAAGATGATAATTGTGCTGAAGTATTCTTTATTTATTATAATGGTAGCTCGGGTAGATATAGAATAGTGGCATATGATTGCGAATTAAATTTTTTATGGGAATCTGAAAATTTACGTAATGATCCAGTATTACTCAGCTTTGCAGATTTTGATAGGGATGGACAAGCTGAAATGTACTATAAAGATGAGATTAGAGACGCCCTTACTGGAACAAGAATCGTAGAAACTACAACTGCAAATTGGGAGAGAATCAATAGTGGTGCTGTGGCAGTGGACATGTTGGGAAATGAAGATTTAGAATTAGTAATTGGAGACAAAATATATGGAGTAAATTTAGGTAATCGATCTCAAGATGCAGGTAACCTTACTCTTCTAGCTTCCATGCCAACCAGCATGTTTAATTATAGAGTTAAAAATAATAATCAAGAATACAGTGCTACAACTTCTGTAGCAGATTACAATTTAGATGGTAACCTTGATGTAATTTTTACTGGGGCAACCAACGGAACCCCTACTACAAATGTAACCAGTGCTTTCTTTTGGGATGTTGCAAATGATACAGTTGCTATATTTAATGACCCAAGAGGTGGAGGAAATTATAGTGCTGGTTGGTATAATGGTATGGGAAGAATCAACATTGCAGATTTAGATGGAGATGGTCAATTAAATGCTGCTTTTGTATCAGGTCGGTATTTATATGCATTAGATGAAAATTGGGAAATCTTATGGGAAGATGAATTCGGAAATCCTGGTCCGAAAACAGTAAATGAAGAAACTTCTGGCATTACGGGTTGTACTTTATTCGATTTTAATGGAGATGGACAATCAGAGGTAGTCTACAGAGATGAAGATTTCGTATATATTATTAATGGTTTTGATGGTAGCATAAATACGCAAGTACCATGTAGGTCAAGAACAAATGTTGAATATCCAGTTGTAGCAGATGTTAATGCAGATGGCTCTACAGAGATATGTGTAGTATGTACCCCTGAGAACTATAGAGCGGGAGATTTTGGTAGACAGCTACCCATTTCGGGGGATGCTGAAGTAAGGGTTTATGTTTCAGGAGGTGAACCCTGGGTACCAGCAAGAAGAGTATGGAATCAACATGGCTATTTTAACGTGAATATTAACGATGATCTAACGGTACCCCAAAACCAACAAAAACATCAAGCAGTTTTCTCAACAGGGGTGTGTACTACTGGCCCTTCTCGTCCATTAAATAGTTTCTTGAACCAATCTCCTTTTTTGAGTTCAGATGGCTGCCCTACTTATGCTTCACCCGATTTGAACATTTTAGAATCAACATTAACTATTAATGCACCTGAATGTCCTGAACAGGATTTTACTATAAGCTTTGATTTAGAGAACATAGGGGATGTACCGCTAACAGGTTGGGTTCCTATTACTTTTTATGATGGCGATCCTTTAGTAGCAGGGGCTAATAGATTGAATACAGATTCCATTTCTTTGACCAACTTTACTCCAGGATCAGTAGCTTCTTCACCAACTCTTACCGTGAATGGCACAGGAGGTAACTTTACCTTATATGTATCACTTAATGATGATGGGGAAAACACGATTCCTCTCGAATTTCCTGCTTCTAACTTTTTAGAATGTGATTACTTTAATAATATAGTTTCAGCAGAAATTAATCCAATACCTTTTGCATTGTCTTCAGTTGTTACGAAAAATATTGATTGTTCATCTGGCGGGGTTCCTGCTAACGGCTCAGCAAGAGTATTTAAATTGGAAGGAACTACTGAGGTGACGGCTAACTATGATTTCTTTTGGTTTGATGGAACTTCAGTTACCGGCACTCCTGATTATATAGGCTCCACTTATTCAGGATTATCGGCAGGTACCTACACCGTTTTTGCAAATAATACTTTAGTAGGCTGTACTTCCGATACCATCCAAGTTGTTATTGAAGATAGTGCCCGAAATGTTACGGCAGATATAACAGTCGATAGAGGGAATAGCAATTGTAAAACTCCTAATGGTAAATTAACAGTTAGTATTAATGGTGGCCAACCTGTTGGTAATTTTGAATATGAATGGTATGAAGGAAATACTGTTGGGGGTGGGCTTCAAATAAGCAACAGCCATGTTGCGACTGGTTTAGAGTCTGCAGCTTATACAGTACTCGTAACTGAAAAGGCGACTGGTTGCCAAACTATTGAATCCATTAATGTTCCTGATGAAACTAACCCTCCTGTAGCAACAGCGAGTGCCACGGATATTGTTTGTTCGGATACGAATTCTGGAGTAGTAACGGCCTCTGTAGGAGGAAGTACTGCTGGATACACCTTTGAATGGTTTATTGGGCCAAGTGAAAAACCAACACCTGATTATACGGGGGCAACTGTTAATAATTTACCTCAAGGAACTTACTCTGTTATTGTAACGGATAATAGTTCTGATTGTCCCTCTCAGTTGGTGACCGTTGAAGTGAATCAAACACAGTCTCCAGAAATAGATGCAATTTCAAGCACAGAAAATAATTCATGTGATACCAGCAATCCAAATGGTAGCGTAACGGTTTCCATCGTGGGTAATGTAGCAGATCACACAATAGAATGGTTTGCTGGAGCTGGAACCACAGGAGCTACTGTAGGAACAGGAACTAGTGTTAGTGGACTTGGTGGTGGTGAATACACTGCAAGAGTTACTAATAATGATACTGGTTGTTCCGCTACTGAAAGAGTAACCATAAATAACAACATCATTATTCCTAATTTATCAGCTACAACAGATCCTGTTACTAATTGCGATCCTTTTAATGGTAGAATAGAAGCAACCGTTGATTTAGATACTGAAGCAGATTATACGTTTTTCTGGTATGAAGGAAATTCGGTAACCGCTTCCTCTCTAATCGATGAGACTGTAGGAGTTAATGTATTAGATGGACTAACTCCAGGATTTTATACAATTCAAGCCTTAAATAATAACAGAAGCTGTTTAACCGATCCGATAACTGTTGAGGTAATAGACAATGCTACTGTTAATATAAGTCAAAATACTACTAGAGTTCAGCCAGCAACCGCTTGTGATTTAGATAATGGAGAATTAGAGGTGGAAATTTCTTCACCTGGAAACACTCAAGGTTTTGATGTTGATTGGTATGAGGGCTCAAATGCAAGTGGTACAGCTTTCTTAACTGAAGAAGGAGTTACACAATCGGTAGCTACGGGGCTTTTTACAGGTCTTTACACTGTAGTAGCAACAGATCTCAATACAGGTTGTTCAAGTCAAAGAATTTTAAATTTACCCTTCATCGGGGCTCATGAACTTGATTCCGTTGAGGTGATCAATACAACCACTTGTAACCCTTTTGATGGAAGTATTGAGGTATTATTAACTGAAGCAGCCGGTACTGATAAGGACGATTATTCATTTACCATCACTAAGGAAAATGAAGCTGGTGATTACGATCCCGTAAATATAGCTTCACACCCAACAGCAGGTGTTATTGGCCAAAACAACTATATTTTTGGTGAATTAGATGAAGGGAATTATATTATTGAAGCGATTAATGACCTTACGGGTTGTTCTGTTTTCTACACTGAAACTGTGGGTAGAAATTCAGTTGATCCTACTTTTAGTATTGAGGAGAGAATTCCCAATACTAATTGTGAAGCTTCTTTTGCCAACGGTTCATTAGAACTTAATATTGATAATGGAGCGAATCCTAATGATTATAATATTTTCTGGTACGAGGGCACAGACACCTCTACACCATTAGGCACTAATATTGGAACGACTGCTGGGATAAATGGCGAAATTGCTACTGGTTTAATTGGGGGAAATTACACAGTAGAAGTCATTAATGATTTTACAAAATGCTCCACTATTAGAACTTTCAGTTTAGTTGATAATCCTACCATTGTTTCAATTCCTGCATCTGAGATTGAAATTGATCCGATTACACTTTGTGACACGAATAATAGCCGAGTAGTTATCAACAATATCTTTGAGAATAGTGTAGTTGGAGATCTAAATGATTATAATTTTGAATGGTTTGATTCAGATATGACGCTTATTTCAACTGCTCGTGATAGTATTAGTGGCTTAGATTCAGGAACATACTTCCTTCAGGCCACCAGTACTGTATCAGGTTGTGCTACTTCTTTGATTGAGTTTGAAATAGAAAGAGATATTACAGAACCCATTATAACCTTAGATTTTGCTAATCCAGAGCAGTGCGTTGATCCTAGCTTAGGCTTCTTAACAGTAAATGCATCAGGTCCAGGTGCAAGCTTTTCTTATGCTTGGTACAACGGTCAAAGCGCTTCAGGAACTGTTGCTCAAAATGGGCCAGATTATTTTGATTTAACGGAAGGTTTTTATACCGTTGAAGTGTTCGATAGTTTAACGAACTGTAGCTATGTTGAAACCTATGAGTTAGTTACAGAGATCAATCCTGTCAATTTGAGTATTTCAGCAACTCCTGTTACGAATTGTGATGCTCCAAATGGATCTGTATTCGCAACTGTAACTTCAAATGGAAGCGCAGTTTATGACTATGAATGGACAGATGCAAATGGAAACATTGTGGGCACTACTAAAGAAATTGACTCCTTAGCAGTTGGAGAATATACTGTAACTGCAATTGATGTTGATGACCCATCATGTCAAAATACAGCGACTATCACCGTGGAAGATCAGCGAATAATTCCTGAAATTACAATGGAAGAAATAGCTCCGCTTACTGTTTGTGATTTAAGTAGAGCGAATGGCGCAGCTAGAGCTTCTATAAATGGAGAATTTATTGGATACACATTCGAATGGTTTGAAGGAAGTTCAGCAAGTGGAAATGTTTTATATGTAGGCCCTGATTTCTCAGGTTTAGAAGCCATAACCTATACAGTACGAGTAACTGATAATATTACACAATGTAGTAATGAAGCCTCTATCACAATCTCATCAGACATTCCTGAAGTGGATAGACCTACAATTGAAGTTATTGCTAATGACACAGATTGTCAGATTGACAATGGTGTTTTACGTGTAGATGTAAATGGAAATATTTCTAACTATGAATTTAATTGGTATGAAGGAGATGAAGGACGAGGCACTGTAATCGGAACAGGTGATAGAATTAGTGATTTAGCTGCGGGAGAATATTCAGTTACTGCAACGGATTTAAGAACAGGATGTACATCAGAAGCTGTAAGTGCTGAAATTGAAGAAATACTAGTATTCCCTATTTTAGAAACTGAAACAATTGCAGCAAACTGTAATCAGGAAAATGGATCTGCTTCAGTTTTTGTAAGTGGTGAAGCTGAAATAAAAAATATCACCTGGTATACTGAATTTGGGAATTTAGTTGCTAGAGGTCCTGTTTTAGACGGAGTATCAAGTGGTAATTACTTCGTTAGTGTAGAATCTTTAAGAGGTTGTATAACGGAAGCAAATGTTACGATTCCTACATCTATTAATGCCTTTAATGGAATCTCTAGAAATGGGGATGGTGCGAATAGCTTCTTTAAAATAGAATGTATAGAAAATTACCCTGACAATTTGGTCAAAATTTATAACCGAGCTGGCACATTAGTCTATGAGGCGGTAGGATACGACAATAATACTGTTAAATTTGACGGTGTTTCCAATAGAGGGATCAATATTTTAGGAGAAGATTTACCTGATGGAACATATTTCTACGTGATTGATAAGAAGGATGGGTCTAAACCAGAGAATGGTTACTTAGAAATTGTTAATTAATATTTATGAATAAAAACAGAATCTATAAAACCTTATTTATAACGGTATTTCTGAGTATAATTGCTTTAACTAGTGTTGCTCAGCAATACCCAATTTATTCTCAGTATATTTTCAATGGTTTAATTCTAAACCCTGCTTATGCTGGGAGCCATGTGCAATTAAGTGCTTCTGCCATGTACAGAAATCAATGGGTGAATTTTGAAGGCGCTCCAAAAACTTTATTTTTTAGCGCCCATTCCTCATTTATGGATGAAAGAATGGGCTTAGGCTTGATTGTTAATGATGATAGAATTGGAAGCTATTCGAATCAAAATATATATGGGAGTTATGCATTTATAATCCCAACACCTAAAGGTAAATTAGCGCTTGGAGTTCAAGCAGGAATAAATATTCTGTCCGCTGATTTTTCAGGCTTAAATCTGGATGACATAGGCGATAACTCATTTGCAAGTATTAGTGCTAATTTGAAGCCTAATTTTGGAACCGGAGCATATTTTTATAATAAAACGATGTTTGCAGGCTTTTCAGTGCCGTTTTTAATAAATAATGGATACGAAAACGTAAATTTTGAGAATACACTAAATGAATTACGTTCTGCCAGATATTATTACTTACATGGTGGGTTAATGCTTCCACTTAACATGGAGAAAAATATTCATCTGCAACCATCTGTTTTAATTCGAGGCCAAGAAGGTGCTCCACTTAATTTTGATATCAATACTAGCTTCGTTTTTTATGATATTTTAAATGTTGGAGTTTCATATCGTAATATTGATGCAGTAGTATCCTATATTGATTTCAAACTATCTGACTCATTTCATTTCAGTTATTCATATGATTGGACAACCTCAGCCATCAGAGCTGCATCAGCAGGTACTCATGAATTTATGTTAAATTATAGAGTCCGTATAAAAGACATACATGATGATGTAAAGTGTCCTAAGTTTAACTACTTCATGTAAAAAAGCTTTTATCATTTTTTGTTATTTTTAAAGCCTATGGATTGTGATATCCATAGGCTTTTTCGTTTATTTTAAATCTTTCTGAACCCTAAAGGTTTCTTAAAGTTAATACTATGTGGTTTTGATTCAGAAATGAAGAAAAAGACATTTTTATATTAACTTTTGTATCATTTTTTATTAGCTTAAATCCTTAATGGAAAACTATCTTAACCGATACCAAGAAATTAGAAGGACTACTGAAAGTATATGTGAACCTCTTGAAATAGAAGATTATGTATCCCAACCAATCGAGGATGTCAGTCCACCAAAATGGCACTTAGCCCATACGACTTGGTTTTTTGAAACTTTTCTGCTCAAAGAATTTGCTACTCACTATAAAGAATTTCATCCTAAATATGCTTATCTATTCAACAGCTATTATGTGTCAGCTGGTGAACGAATGTTAAGACCAAATAGAGGAAATATGACCCGACCCACTGTTGAAGATATTTATAAGTATCGAAAATATGTGGATGATGCAGTTTTTGAATTATTAGGAGGTTTTATTTCAGATGAAATGAAAGAAATTCTTGAAATAGGATTTAATCATGAGCAGCAACATCAAGAGCTTTTATTTTATGATATAAAATACATATTAGGTCATAACCCTTTATTTCCTGTATATGACAAAGGCTTTGAAGAATACTTCCCTGAAGATTTTAAACACGATTGGATTCAAATTAACAAAGGGAATTATAAAATTGGCTTTGATGGAAAGGGTTTTTCTTTTGATAATGAGCACAACAAACATGAAGTGCATTTAGAAGGAGCAAAAATCAGCAATAAATTGATTACCAATGCTGAATATGCTGAATTTATTGAAGACAAAGGCTATGATAATCATGAGTTTTGGCATTCTGATGCCAGAAGCTGGTTAGATGAGAGCCAAATTAAAGCACCCTTATACTGGCATAAGATTGATAACCAATGGCATTATTATACATTAGCAGGATTAAGACCTATTAATGAAGCTGCGCCCTTGATGCATATTAGTTTTTATGAAGCTTATGCATTTGCTGAGTGGAAAGGAATGAGACTACCTACAGAATTTGAATGGGAAACTGCATCTAATCTATTTGACTGGGGTAAAAGATGGGAACATACTGCTAGTGCTTACCTCCCTTATCCTGGTTATAAAAAACCAGCTGGAGCTATTGGAGAATACAACGGGAAATTTATGGTAAATCAAATGGTTTTAAGAGGTGCATCAAGAGCTACTTCAAAAAATCACTCTAGAAAAACATACAGAAACTTTTTTCATCCCCATCTGCAATGGCATTTCAGTGGGATAAGACTTGCTAAAGATTTATGACAACAACTACTACCGAAAATATTAGCTTTTCTGTAGCCGATGCGGTTAAAGATGGCTTATCAAAAAAAGAAAAAACATTACCCAGTTGGTTATTTTATGATGCAGAAGGAGATCGACTCTTTCAAAAAATCATGAATATGCCAGAGTATTATCTTACAAACTGTGAGTATGACATTTTTCAGAAGTATAAAAATGATATACTGAACCTCATAACGAAGGAAACAAATAAGTTTAGCTTAATAGAATTCGGGGCGGGTGATGGCTTAAAAACAGAAATACTGTTAAAGCATTTTGTAGAAAATGACACTAATTTCAGCTACAAACCTGTAGATATATCAGAAAATGTTATTCAACTGCTACAGAATAGAATGCAAAAGTCAATTCCCGATTTAGATATCACTCCAATAAATAAAGAATATTTTTCAGCTTTGGATGAGTTTAATGAAGCTAGAACTAATCCTTGTATTGTACTATTTATGGGAGGAAATATTGGGAATTTTGAAATGGAAGATGCTCAATCTTTCGTAAATAAAATTGCCGCAAAATTAAGAACTGGGGATCGCTTTATTCTCGGATTTGACTTGAAAAAGGATCCACAAATGATTTTAGATGCCTATAATGATGCAGGTGGAATCACCCGACAATTTAATATGAATTTGCTTAAGCGAATGAATAATGAATTAAATGCTGATTTTGATAGTTCTGCATTCAAGCATTTCCCAACTTATGACCCGCAAACAGGGACAACCAAAAGCTTTTTAATTTCACAAAAAAAACAAGAAGTGAATTTAAACGCTATCGACACTATCATCTCATTTGATAAATGGGAACCTATACATGTTGAGATATCCCAAAAGTTTGATTCGGAAATGATTAACGAAATGGCTACTAAAGCAGGATTATCAGTTGAAAAATACTTCTATGATGATCAAGAATATTTTACTGATGTAGTGATGAGAAAGTTATAAATAATCATCTATGACTATCCTCATCCTCCAAAATACTTAAATAGCTCTCATATCTACTGGGGGCTATTTTTCCTTCTTCCATGGCTGCTCTGAAAGCACAACCTGGCTCATGGGTATGGGTACAATTATTAAATTTACACTCTCCAATATATTCTCTCATTTCTGGGAAGTAATGACTCAATTCCTCATCCCCTATATCCCATAAGCCTAACTCTTTAATTCCTGGAGTATCAATCACGAAAGTATTATCCCAGGCTTCAAACATTTCAGCAAAAGTAGTGGTATGTACCCCTTTTCCTACTGATTCAGATACCTCTCCAATTCTCTGATCGATGTGAGGAGAAATAAGGTTTAGTAAAGTAGATTTACCCACTCCAGAGTGGCCTGAAAATAAAGAAGTCTTTCCTTCTAACACTTTTTTCAGATCTTCTATCCCTTCATTCTGCTCTGCGGAGACTAATAAAACTTTATAGCCCAATTCCTCATAATCAAATTTTAAAGCTTCGTAATATTCTAAAGCCTCATCATCAAGCAAATCTGATTTATTAAACACCAATACAGCCGGAATTCTGAAGGATTCACAACTCACTAAGAAACGATCAATAAATCCTAAACTAGTTCTGGGAAAAGCCAAGGTTACTACTAAAACAGCCTGATCTATATTGGCAGCAAGTCTGTGGCTATGCCTTTTCTTACGGGTTGATTTACGTATAATGTAATTTTCGCGAGGAAGAACTTCTTTAATTATGGCTTCTTTTTCATTTTCAGGAGTTATCTCTACCCAATCCCCTACCGCTACAGGATTAGTAACCTTTTCCTCATCTAAACGCATCTTCCCCCTTAATCTACATTCATAAAACTTCCCCTCGGCCAAAACAGTGTACCAACTACCCGTAGATTTATAAACTCTTCCTTTCATGATGCAATTTCTAATTTATCGATTATGGGAGCAATATGATTCAAAATAATTTGAGTGGCTCCAATATTCTCATCCACATATTGTAGGGCCGAATTTGAAGCCTTTTCCAAATCAAAATCAGCACTGTTAAATATTGAGATAAATTCCTGCGAATCTTTTAATGGATAAGCGGCTTTCAGTCTAATCAGATCTACTGCTTCTTGAAACTTCTTATAATTTTGATCTCCAAAAAAGATTGGCATTCTAAAACAAGCTGCTTCTAATGTATTATGTAATCCATCTCCATAAGCGCCACCTATGAAAGCTATTGTACCGTATTGATAGAGAGAAGAGAGTAAGCCTATATTATCTATAATGATTACTTTTGTTTCAGTCTTAATAACACCATCAATTTTAGTAAACCTTTCAGATGATCCACCAATTAGTTGTTCATGTAATTTCAAATTCTTTTCAGAAATATCGTGAGGTGCTATTATGGCTTTCCAGTCTGGATATTCTTTTAAAAATGGAGCCATCACTTTAATATCTTCCTCCCAAGTGCTCCCTCCTATCAATACTTTTTCATTTCTAGCAAAATCATCAAATAATTTAATTGATTTAACATTTTGAGAAATGGAATAAACTCTATCAAATCTAGTATCTCCACTTATGGTGACATTATGAAGATTTATCCCTTTTAAGAGAGACTCTACTTTTTTGTTCTGAACAAAAATATGATCAAAATGATGCAATATTTTTCTATGAAAGCCACCATAAAATTTAAAAAACCTTTGATTAGCTCGAAAAATGGCAGAAATAGAATAAACCCAGCAATCTGAATTGGATAAAGCATTTAAATGATAATGCCAAAATTCATACTTCACAAAAAATGCAATTTTTGGCTGAGTTATTTCCACAAATTGTTTTGCATTACTGGCTGTATCTAAAGGCATGTAGCTCACATAATCTGCGCCTTTGTAACTCTTCCTCACTTCATAACCAGAAGGTGAAAAAAAAGTGAGTAAGATGAAATAATCAGGATATCGCTTTTTAAAAGCTTCTATGATGGGCCTACCTTGTTCAAACTCTCCTAATGAGGCACAATGGAACCAAACCACATTTTGATTAACTTGACTGAAGCGATTCTCTAATTGCTCAAATAAGTTTCTGCGGCCTTCAACAAACTTTTTAGATTTTGTATTGAACAATGAATGAATTTTCACTCCAATACTTAATAAACTTATCCCTAATCGATAGAACAACTCGCCCATAAGGTAAAATTAAGGGTAATATATTAAATCACCTTCAAATATGTTTGAGTTTATATTAAAAGACTTATTTAATGTATTTATTTGAGTGACTTTGATTGAAATAATTATGCACTTTTTCTAACAAATAATGCGACTAATGCTGAAGTAACTATACCAAAGACTGCCGCACCTATCATTGCTTGCCAAAGGTAACTGCTTAAATTAAAGTATTGAAGCGCTTCTTCATTAGTCATTTGACCTTGATTTACTGCATAAGCACTTACGTTTTCAAAGTAATCTGGCGTGATCAATTCATGGGTTATGAGCTGACTTAAAGGAGTTAAAATCACTACTACTGCTGTTATAATTAAACCAGAAATAAAGCCTTGTTTCCAGCTCATTACATTATCAAAATGCTTTTTTCTCTTATCTATCAATGCAAATACATAAATCAAAATGGAAGGAATAGCTACTAAGTTAGTATAGGTAGCATGATCAACAATATTTACATCATGCCAACCCATAGCTTTTTCGAAGTACATCCAAAGGAGCATCATAATAACGAAAATTAATCCCCATTTAATTTCAATTAGGCGCTTCTTCATTTTTAGTTCTTTTTTGTTGACTTACTAAATATACTCCAAAAAATATCATCAAAGCAAATAAGGCTTTCTCCCATTTGAAAGTCTCTTGCCCGAGCATAATCGTAATGAAAGTTGCGAAAACAGGCTGTAAATAAATATAGTAACCAACAATGGTAGAATTAACATGCTTCAAAGCCATAGCATTTAATAAATAAGCTAAAAAAGTAGTGCCGATGATAACATAAACAATACTACTCCAGATTTCCGTAGGAAATGAAGAAAAATCAACTTTAGTGATAGGGAAAATTCCAAATGGAATAATCATGATGGTTCCAAATAGAAAAACCCATTTCACAACGGTAATGGGTTCATATCTTTGCATCAATGGTTTTACCATTACCAAGTAAATACCATAAAAAGTAGCATTTAAGAAAATAAAGATGTCACCTAAAAAAGCATCATTTTCTATGCTCACCTCCTTATTCAATACTAATAGGATCACACCAATAGCACCGAGTGAAATACCAATAATTTTCCGCCAGCTTATTTTTTCATTTAATAGCCAAAAGGAAATCAGTAATACAATAATAGGATTTGCCGTCATGATAATACTGGCATTTACAGGACTTGTTAAACTCAATCCATTAAAAAATATTAGTTGATTACCCATTACTCCAAAAATTGCACATTTGGCAAAATGTAAATAATCCTTCTTTCTGATTACTTTTTCTGTAGATGTTAAAGCATGATAAATCCAAAACAAAATAGTGGCTATTGTAGCTCTTAATAAGATAAAAGCATTAGGACTCATGTAATCAGGCATAACGCCTTTTGCGATCACATAATTACCACCATATATTAAGCCTACTATTGCTAAAGCCCCATGTACGTGCCACTTTTTATTCATTTGGCAAAAGTAAGGGATTATATGGATATTGCAGTTTTAAAAATTGAAAGGAATATGATGTTTGGAGAAGAAAAACCATTAGCTGAAAGAATGCGTCCCACCAAGCTTGAAGAATTAGTTGGTCAAAAACATTTGGTTGGGGATAAAGGGGTTTTAAGGCTTACCATTGCTCAAGGAAAAGTACCTTCTATGATTTTCTGGGGACCTCCAGGAGTGGGTAAAACTACAATTGCCAATATCATTGCCAATCAAGTGAAAGCACCTTTCCAGACTTTAAGTGCAATTAGTGCAGGCGTAAAGGATGTTAGAGAAGTAATTCAGCGAGCCTCGCGATCTGGCAAAATCATTCTTTTCATTGATGAGATTCATCGATTTAATAAGTCACAACAGGATGCTTTATTGGGAGCCGTTGAAAAAGGTGTGATTACGCTAATAGGCGCAACTACTGAAAACCCATCATTTGAAGTAAACTCCGCATTATTATCTCGCTGTCAAGTTTATACCTTAAAGGCACTTGAATTAGATGACTTAAAAGGATTGCTTCATAAAGCAATGGAAGAAGATGAGAAACTAAAAGAAAAAAAAATAACAATCACTGACTATGAGGCACTGATCCAGCTTTCAGGGGGTGATGCACGAAAACTACTTAATTTATTCGAATTAGTAACCGATGCTTTTTCATCCGATGAAGAAATTGAGATCACAAATGAAAAAGTAAGAGAAATTGCTCAAAATAAAATGGCTGTATATGATAAGTCTGGAGAGCAACATTATGATATCATATCCGCATTTATAAAAAGTATTAGGGGTAGTGATCCAAATGCCGCTTTGTACTGGTTAGCCAGAATGATTGAAGGTGGTGAAGATGTTAAATTTATTGCTAGAAGATTATTAATCTCTGCTTCAGAAGATATTGGGCTAGCAAACCCAAATGCTTTGCTCATAGCTACCAATACTTTTCAAGCCGTTAGCATGATTGGATATCCAGAAGCTGAAATAATTCTTTCGCAATGTGTTACCTATCTTGCATGTTCTCCCAAAAGTAATGCCTCCTATTTAGCCATTAAAAAAGCAAGGCAATTGGTTCGTGAAACTGGCGATTTATCAGTTCCTCTTCATTTAAGAAATGCTCCTACAAAATTAATGAAAGACATGAATTATGGAGCCGGATATAAGTATCCTCATGATTTTTCCGGGAATTATACCTATCAAGAGTACATGCCGAATGAAATTAGTAAAAACACCCTTTACGAGCCACAGGACAATGTTAGGGAAAAGGATTTTCGACAAAAGCTTAAAAATCTCTGGCGAAAAAAGTATGATTATGACTAATCTAAGAATTATAGTATTTTTTTTATTAAATTAAATCCCTACCTTTAATTATTAAGTTAACTAAGAAAAATAATATTATAACAAAACATGGATCCAAAACTGGAAAAGTGGAAAGAGATCGAGTTTAATGTTGATCTGCCTCACGCAAAATATGAAGTCTCCAATTACGGCAGAATTAAAAGCTATTCTACTCGTGAAAATGGAAAGATAATTAAAGGCTCAAATGTAAACGGCTATCAGGCCATAATGGTAAGATTCGATAAAAGAATTACTCAAAGCTATTATGTTCACCGCTTAGTTGCAGAATCATTTATTCCAAAAGACAGTGATGACCAAGTTTATGTAACTCACCTAGATTATGATAAATCAAATAATCACATCAGTAACTTAAAGTGGGTTTCTGAAAGACAATTGGCTGATCACAATAATAAAAACCCTAAGGTTTTGAAGAAAAGAGTGACTGGTTATAAATTAACAGAGTCAGATGTTAAAGTGATTAAGAAAATGTTGAAGAACGAGAAAACGCGCTACAGTCAGATAGCTCGTCAATTCGGGATCACTCATACTCAGTTAAACCGAATAAGAAAAGGACATAACTGGGGGCACGTGACAATCGATGATTAACTTATTCATTTTAGAGATATTTTAAAGCATGCAAATTAAGATTTAGCATGCTTTTTTATTTTCATACCTAGAGCAATTTATACTTTACAAATAAATATCTGTTCGATTCAAAAAGCTTCACGCTAATCAATTGTTTATCCCGTAAATCTGCGCTAATTTTAAGGTCAAATTGGATTAGAAAAATGCAGAGAGATAATTTAATATTTGACCTTATAAAAAAGGAGCAAAAAAGACAAGAAGAAGGGATTGAACTAATTGCTTCTGAAAACTTTACGTCACCAGAAGTAATGGAAGCTATGGGTAGTGTGCTGACCAACAAATATGCTGAAGGCTTACCCGGAAAAAGATATTATGGTGGTTGCGAAGTGGTTGATGAAATTGAAAACTTAGCGATAGATAGAGTTAAAGAGCTATTTGGTGCTTCTTGGGCTAATGTTCAACCTCACTCAGGGGCTCAAGCTAATGCTGCAGTTATGCTTGCTTGTCTTAATCCTGGAGACAAAATTTTAGGGTTTGATTTATCACATGGAGGTCATTTAACGCATGGATCAACAGTCAATTTCTCTGGAAAATTATATCAACCCTCTTTCTACGGTGTAGAAGAAGAAACTGGTCTTATTGATTGGGATAAGGTTGAAGCTACTGCTAAGAAAGAAAAACCAAAAATGATTATCTGTGGTGCTTCTGCTTACAGCAGAGAATGGAATTATAAAAAGTTAAGAGAAATAGCAGATGAAGTTGGAGCTATTTTGTTAGCTGATATCTCTCACCCAAGTGGCTTAATCGCAAGAGGATTGTTAGATGATCCATTGGATTATTGCCATATCGTAACTACCACTACGCACAAAACATTAAGAGGCCCAAGAGGTGGATTAATCATGATGCGTGATGATTTCGAAAACCCATTTGGATATAAAAATCCAAAAGGCGAGTTACGCAAAATGACTCAATTATTAGATTCTGGTGTTTTTCCTGGAACTCAAGGTGGACCATTAGAACATGTGATTGCTGCAAAAGCAGTAGCCTTCGGACAATGCTTAACCGATGAATATTTCAATTACATCCTTCAAGTAAAGAAAAATGCTGAAGTTATGGCTAAAGCATTTATGGAGAAAGATTATAAAATCATATCAGGTGGAACTGATAACCATTTAATGCTTATTGATTTAAGGTCTAAAGGAATAACAGGAAAAATAGCTGAAGCTGTTTTGGGTGAAGCTGATATTACCATTAATAAAAATATGGTACCTTTTGATGATAAATCTCCATTTGTTACTTCGGGTATGAGAATAGGTACTGCAGCAGTGACGACCAGAGGCTTGGTAGAAAGTGATATGGAAAAAATAGTGAACTTTATAGACACTGTAATTACGAATCATGAAGATAAAGCGCAGATAGCTTCTATAAAGAATGAAATTAATGAATGGATGGTAGAGTTTCCTTTGTTTAAATAAGATATGCCTGCAGATCAACCACAAGCGGAGATGAGCTTTTTGGATCATCTGGAAGCCTTTCGGTGGCATATCGTAAGGGCTTTATCCGCAGTAGTAATATTTTCAATTATTGCCTTTGCTTCCAAAGAATTTGTATTTGGAACCTTAATTTTAGGCCCTTCAAGGCCTGATTTTTGGTTTTACCAAATGGCTTGCAAGCTAGGCGAAACTGTTGCTAATTCAACTGCCTTTTGTATTGATGATTTACCTTTCATTATTCAAAGTAGGAAAATGACTGGGCAGTTTAGTATGCATATCACCTCTTCTGTTGTGCTTGGGATAATTGTAGCTTTCCCTTATTTTTTCTGGGAAATGTGGCGTTTTGTTAGTCCTGCACTTTATGAAAACGAAAAAAAGACCAGCAGAGGTGCTACATTCTTTGTGAGCTTATTGTTTTTATCAGGTGTACTATTTGGCTATTATATAGTATCACCAATATCCATAAACTTCCTAGCGAATTATCAAGTTGATCCGAGCGTTCTCAATGAATTTGACATTACTTCTTATGTTTCCACTGTAACCATGTTGGTATTAGCTTGTGGGCTAATGTTTCAGTTACCAATGGTAATATTATTCATGAGTAAGGCGGGTATAATAGATCCTCAATCATTAAGGAACTACCGCAAAATTGCGATTGTGGTAATACTTGTGATCAGTGCATTTATTACCCCTCCGGATCCTATAAGCCAGATTCTAATTTCTTTGCCTTTGCTATTATTGTATGAAATCAGTATTTATATTTCAGCAATAATCCATAAGAAAAAGCAAAAGAAAGAGGCTGAAGAATTAAAGAAATTAAAAGAGCACTAAAAAAAATAAATAATGCTTTTTGCCGATATACCAGGATTAAATGATTTAAAGGAGCAACTTATCAAAGGTGTGAAGTCTGGAAAGATTGCTCATGCTCAATTATTCTGGGGTAAATCGGGTGCTCCTAATTTACCTTTGGCATTAGCTTATGCTAATTATCTTAATTGTGAAAATCCTGGTGAAACAGATGCATGCGGCACTTGTAATTCGTGCCATAAAAATGCAAAATTCATTCACCCGGATTTTCAATTTTCTTTTCCCACTGCAGCAAATGATAGCATAAAAGGTGATGATGCTAAGCTAAGCAATAACTTTTTGAAACATTGGCGATCATTTCTTTTAAAAGATCCGTTTGCCTCAGCATTAGACTGGATAGACCACATTGGATCAGGTAATCGTCAGCTTAATATTGCAAAAGACGAAAGTAAGAATATCATCCGAAACCTTTCACTAAAAGCATTTGAAGGAAAATATAAGATCATGCTGATATGGCTACCAGAATATCTACACCCTTCTGCCGCCAATGCCCTGCTTAAAATTATTGAAGAGCCTTCCAATAAAACCATCTTTTTACTAGTCTCTAATGATAGAGAAAAATTAATTGGAACAATTACTTCAAGGACTCAAGCAGTACATATTCCAAATTATTCCGATCCTGAATTAAAGGATATATTGGTTTCTAAATATGGAGTGGAAGAATCTCATGCCAAACAATTAGCTCATATATCACAGGGCGATCTTCACAAAGCAGTCCAGCTCGTTGATGATGTTTCTGACGATGCTCAGCAGGAGTTCGAACAATGGATGCGCGAATGCTGGGCTAATGACTACACCAAGTTGGTTAAACGCTCTGAAGACTTTCATAAATGGGGTAAAATGAACCAGCAGCAATGGTTGATTCATGCTGAAAATATCCTAAGAGAATCATTAGTAGCTTTGATGCAAAGCACTGAATTAATGCGGGTTCCTGATGAACACGAGCAATTCGTTTTGAAATTCAGTAAGACATTAAGTCTAGAGAAAATTATTCAAATGACTGAAATACTAAACAAGGCCATCTATTACTTAGAAAGAAATGCAAGTGCTAAAATGACCTTATTGAATGTTTCATTAAAAATTGCTTCCATTCTAAGAAGTAATTAAAGACTTCCCTAAAAGTTAATGCTAGCGAAGTGTATCAACTCTTGATCATTTCCTCTAATTTCTAGATCAACTCCTAAGCCATTATTCGTTTCATTAATTTTAATAAGGCCATAGTTCAGTTTTGTAACTAATTCTCCTAATCTATATCGGTTATCTTCCTCAGCATCTTCCCATACATGCGTTAAACCGCTTGATGTAATCTCAACCAGTGGATAATCTAAACCCTCTAAATCTATTCTTGATATCTCACCTATATGACGATCTCCACTAAGTAAAACAACTCCTTTAGGTTGTTTTTCTTGAATTAGATCAAGTAGTCTTTGCCTTTCTTTAGGGAAATTAGCCCACTTCTCGTAATCATGATCTTCTGGAATCATTTGTATACCACTTGCTATAATATACAATGAGACAGCATCGTCAGAGAGTTGATTTTCCAGCCAATTCCACTGTTCTTCACCTAATACCGTTCCTGTTTCATTCTTTTGATAAACACGGTTTATCCTTTCTAAGCTATCTCGAAAATACCTGGCATCCAGCAAAATGACTCTAATAGTTTTAGAATTCCAATTTATATCATGAGAAGAATAGACTCCTTCTCTCTTTCTTCTAGGATCATCTTTTGGAACATCAAAAAAATCTAAAAATAACTGCTGGCTTTCTTCTTTGAATTCATATTCTTTTCCTGCATCATTCTTACCATAATCATGATCATCCCATACTCCAATAACCGGTGTTTCCTGTCTAAGCTTAGTATACCCTTCATTTTGTTTTTGGCGATTATATTTTTTCTGCAACACCTTCATATTGTCAGTATCACCATAAATATTATCGCCTAAAAACATAAACAAATCTGAATTATGGGCACTGATCGAAGACCATAATGGTTGAGGAAGATTTTCTCTATTACATGAACCAAAGGTTAAAACCAATTCATCTTTCGATTGAATTTCGAATGTTTGATCTTGGGCCTTTATTGAGTTTGATAAAATCAAAACACAAAATGCAACTAAAAGATAATTTCTCATGATTTCTAAATTTTAAACCGCAAATTAATGCTTAATAAAATTTAAATTTAGAAAAACGGATTATTTTTATGTAAACAACAGGAATGTTGTTTTTAATTAGTGAGCTATAATATTAAAAACTGTATTGATTCTTTCAGAATCATACAGATTAAGTGCTTGTTGCAGCCTTTGGCTAGCTAATTTTAAATCCTGATTATTAATTGCAATCAAACCTTGATTAAAGTACTGCAGAGCTACTAGCTGTCTTAGGCTAATCTGTTTATAAATAGTTTTTGAATTAGGATTTCCATACTGGAGCTCGCCTACTTTCTCATTACTCATTAAAGTATTAACCTGACCCATGGGTAAAAACTCCGCTTTAAATTGAGCTACTTTTTGAGGATCAGAAATAAATCCAGCTTGAGCATCTGTAGATTCAAATATGTATTCTTTTTCCTTAAGCTCGGCTATGATAAAAACATGATAATCCGTTTCAATGATTCGGTGAGAAATATTAAAATAATTCAGCAGTACAGAATACATGATACTTCCAGAAACACAATCGTAATCTCCACCAGATAACAATTCATTTATGGTAGTACCCTTATTATAGTTTTTAAGCATTTTTTGATGAGAAGTGTAAAATAAATACTCCAAAAAATAATCTTGATCATAAGCTGATCTGCGTTCCAATTTATTGATTAATCTGTTCCATTTTTTATGAGTTTCGAAGTCTTTTTGTGAAACTGCAAATTCCTTATCCTTCAAAAGAAACTCATCTTCTAGCTTTAGGGGCTGCCCCAAAACTGGTGCAATGAGTAAAAGGCAGAATGCTGCTATTACTCCTGATAGGATTGAAACTTTGTGATGATATGGTTTTTTAATGTTATCCAATATTAACAAATTGTTAACATATAACGATTTTTACTAATCCAAAGTTAACAATTAATTAATAAAAATAATAAATAGATAACATTATTTAAGCAAAAACCTTACATAAAGGGCTGATTTACATGTTTTTATAAGATTATGTTAATGTTAAAGCTTGTTAATATTATCTAAATAATAGTTGGCTTGATTGAGTAATTCCTCTTTTTCTTCTTTACTCTTTTTATCCCATGTTCTGTACATCATGGAAATTCTCTGGTTCTTCTCTAGCTTTTCTCTGTGCTTATCATAAAAATTCCAGTAAAGACTATTAAATGGACAGGCATTTTTTCCGGTTTTCTTTTTATGGTCATAATGGCATTTGGAGCAATAATTACTCATTTTATGCATATAATTGGCACTCGCCAAATATGGCTTAGAACCTACAATTCCACCATCTGCAAACTGACTCATACCCCTCGTATTAGTAATTTCCACCCATTGAATAGCATCAATATAAATTCCTAAATACCACGCATCAACCTCATCAGGATCCGTCATATTCAATAATGCAAAGTTCCCGGTCACCATCAACCGTTGTATATGATGAGCATAAGCATCAGATAAAGATTGTTTGATAGATTTTTCAAGGCATTTCATTTTAGTATCACCTGTCCAGTAAAATTCAGGTAATTTTCTTTTATGCTCAAAGAAATTAAGCTTCTCATATTCTGGCATTTTTGCCCAATAAATTCCTCGCATGTATTCACGCCAGCCAATAACCTGTCGGATGAAACCTTCTACTTGCGCTAAGCTAATTCGATCTGAATCATCTTCCCATGCTTCAATCACTTTATCAACCAATTCTTTAGGATGAATCAATTTTGTATTTAAAGCAAATGATAATCTAGAATGGAAAAGAAATTTCTCATCCGTGTGCATTGCATCTTGATAGGTTCCAAAATACGGTAACAGTTCTCTACAGAAATACCTAATAAATTGTAAGGCTTGTTTCCTGTTAATCGGCCAATCAAAATGATCCGCATTAATTTCTCCTAAAGTTTCAATTTCAGCATCTTTTATTTCTTCAAGAACATCTTCTACATTGTTTTGGTAACTATATTCCTCTGGTATTGAAACCTCTCCTTTATATTTGTTGCGATTATCATGATCAAAATTCCATTTTTCACCAACTGGATCTTTCCCATTCATCAAAATATCATGATCCTTCCTCATTTGACGATAGAAGTTCTCCATCAAGAACTGCTTTTTACCTTTAAAGAAATTAGCGATATCTTCTCGTTTGGTAAGAAAGTGTTCTGTATCCATAGATTCTGAAGAAATTTCAATCTGATTACAAAATTCTTTAAGCTGCTGATCGAGCCTGTATTCATCGGGTAATAAATATTCAAAATGCTCAATCTTTTCGCTTTTTATTATCGCTTGCAAATTCTTAGTTAAAGAGTGTTGATTATTATCGTCATTGATTTTATAATATATAATGTGATGGCCCTGATCTTTAAGATATTCTGAAAAGGATCGCATAGCTGTAAAAAAAGCTACAACTTTCTGGATATGATGTTTTACATAATCTGTCTCTTGACGCATTTCCATCATCACATAAATAATTTCATTATTTACATCTGAAAACCAGGAATGACGTTCGTATAATTGGTCCCCTAGAACTAATCGCAATGTCTTTTTCATATTAAAAATTTGTATATCAACTCTAGGATAAAATAAATGTTGATAAAATACATTGATAATAAAACGACAATGCTGCCTAAATAGGAACTTTATGTTTTGATAAATGACGCTATACTTTTGCTATCATTTTTTATTTATAAATTTACATTTGCATTCAACTAAGAAAAAATTATGAAAAAGCTATTAATCATTCTCGCCAGTATTGTAGGATTATTGGTTTTAACTATTGTCCTGGTACCTATAGTATTTAAGGATAAAATTATATCAAGCATTCAAACTGAGATTGACAAGTCACTAAATGCAAAAGTTAATCTTGACCCTACAAAAATCAGAGTTTCATTGATTTCAAACTTTCCAAATATGACCTTAGGAGTGGAAGATTTCTCCATTTCCGGAAAAGAAGTATTTGAGGGAGACACCCTTTTTGCAGCCAAAGACTTCGCTGTAGAAATGGATATAGTAGCTATTATTAAAGGAGAACCTCTGAATATTAAGGGAATCACATTAGACCAGCCATTAATTAATATTTTGGTATTAGAAGATGGCTCAGCCAATTATGATATCACCTATCCTTCTGAAGAAGAAACTCCTGAAGAAGAAACTACTTCAGAGGATGAATTCACCTTTGGTATTGACCACTGGGAAATCAAAAACGGTAGAATTAACTACATGGATCAGATGTATGGAGTAGCTATTTCGTTGTTAGGAGTAGATCACTCTGGTAATGGTGATTTCTCACTTTCTGTTTTTGATATGCAAACCAATACAACGGCTGAAGATTTTTCTTTTGCCTATGATGGAGATGTATACATTGCGCATAAAAAATTGAAAGCCGATCTGTTGTTTGGTATGGACCTAGATAATTTTAAGTTTACTTTCAAGAATGCCAAAGCATCCTTAAACGATTTCAACCTAAATTTTGATGGATATTTTGCGATGCCTACTGATGACTATGATATGGATATCGCATTCTCAACCACTGATACTCAGTTTAAGAGTTTACTTTCATTAGTGCCGGGTATGTATGCTGAGGGATTTGATGCGTTAGAAACCAGAGGTGAATTTGATTTCTCAGGTTATGTAAAAGGAATTTACAGCGATACTAAAATGCCTGGGTTCTCAGTTGACCTTGCCGTAAGAGACGCCTACATTAAATCTCCAGATGTACCATTGCCAATTGAAAAAATAGCTATGGAGATGCATGCTTCATCTCAAAGTGGCGATATGAAAGATGGTTATCTTGAAGTCAAAAATTTTGGTCTCAGCATTGATAAAGACAGATTTACAGCCAAAGCAAAAGTTAATAATTTCGATTCTCCTATTTGGGATTTAAGTGTAAACGGAGGATTAAATTTAGATATTATTTCTAAGATTGAACCTACCGAAGATTTCACATTAGCAGGAATGATATCCGCAAACCTAAATTCAAAAGGTTCCTATGTTGATGTAGAAAGTGAAAACTATGCTAAGCTGAATACAAGTGGTAGCATGAGCATGAAGAACTTTTCATATTCAGAAAAAGGTTCGCCAGATTTTAAAATCACAACTGCAGACTTGAGCTTTGATCCTAAAGCCATTACTCTTAGTAATTTTGCTGGGAACTATGGTAAAAGTGATTTCACTTTAAATGGAGGTGTAAGTAATTACATTGCTTATGCTTTAGATGAAAAAGCCGTTATTAAAGGAAATATGGAATTAAAATCATCCTTATTAGATATTAACGAGATGATGGGAGTATCTGAAGAAGAAGCGACAGAGACTCCTGAAGATACTACAGCTATGGAAGTAGTAGTTATTCCTGAAACTATTGATTTCACTTTTGATGCCACTGTAGGAACAATCAAATATGATAATTTTGATATGAAAAATGCAGTAGGTAAAATCATTATAAGAGATGGAATCTTAACATTGGATCCAATGAAAGTGGATATGTTAGGTGGATCAATCAAAATGGCAGGAATTTATAATAGCCAAGATGAATATGAACCTAAGTTTGATTTTAAACTAGATATATCTGAATTCAGCATACCTGAAACCTTTAAGAATGTTACTACCGTTCAAAAATTCGCTCCAATAGCCGAAAAAATGGATGGTAAATTCAGCACGAATTTCTCCATGAATGGATTATTGACTCAAACTATGATGCCTGATTTGAATACTTTATCGGGTGGAGGATTGATTAAAATCGTGCAAGCTGCCGTTAAAGATTCCAAAGTGATTAGTGGAGTAACCTCCTTATCTAAACTAGATAATACAAGCGAAGTGAAAATTAATGATGTTAAGGTTCAGGCAGAAATTAAAGATGGCAGATTGAATGTAAAACCATTTGATGTGAAAATAGGAAACTACAATGCCACTATTGATGGAAGCACTGGATTAGGTGGAGACATTGCCTATAATTTAAAAATGAATGTTCCTACAGGAAGCATGGGGAAAGCTGCTAATTCGGCAATTTCAAGCCTCTTAGGCAACAACTTGAATGTAGTAGGTAATTCCATCAATTTAAACTTCAATATCGGGGGTACTTACGATGATCCAAAAGTTAAACTAGGCAGTACAACTTCTGAAGGCGGAAGCACAGTTGCTTCTTCAGCAAAAGAACAGATAACAGAAAAAATTGATGCTGAAAAAGATAAGTTAAAAGCCGAGGCTGAAGCCAAAGCTAAAGCTGCAAAAGATAGTGCGGCCGCTGAAGCAGAAAGATTAAAGAAAAAAGCTGAAGAAGAGGCTAAAAAGAAAGCTGAAGAGGAAAAAGAAAAGCTTAAAAAGAAAGCCAAGAGCAAGCTTAAAGATATGTTTGGTGATGGTAAATGATCAGAAATAAATAATTCAAAATAGCATTAAAGGAAAATCAGTTTGATTTTCCTTTTTTTATGTCTTCGAAAATGCCGCTGTACTGTTTCTCAATTTTAAGAACGACCAGATTTAAGAAAAAAGGCATTTGCTACAACAAAATATTTTAAAATCGTAAGCATGAACAAGGGGTAAAAATTCAGAAGGTAAAAACGAGGCAATCTGAAATATTTACCTAATTTTAGACTTTTATTTTTCAAGCATAAATTATTTAATAATATGTCAACAGCAATTTACAAGGTGCCAGTACCTAAGAACGAACCTGTTAATAGCTACGCTCCTGGAACTCCAGAAAGAGCTTCTTTACAAGCTAAGTTAAAAGAGCTAAGATCTCAAGAAGTTGATGTTCCAATGTACATTGGTGCTGAAGAGGTAAGAACAGGAAAAACACATCCTTTAAATCCTCCACATGATCATCAGCATAAATTAGGTCAATTCCATGAAGGCGATGCCAGCCATGTAGATCAAGCTATAAAAGCGGCTTTAGCAGCTAAGCAGGAATGGGCTGATTTACACTGGCAGCAAAGGGCTGCAGTATTCTTAAAAGCTGCTGACTTAATCGCTGGTCCATACAGAGATAAAATTAATGCGGCTACAATGTTAGGTCAATCTAAAAATGCTTATCAAGCAGAGATTGATTCAGCATGTGAGTTAGCCGATTTCTTAAGATTCAATGTAAAATATATGACCGAAATCTATGAGGAGCAGCCTTATTCTCCTGATGGAATTTGGAACAGAATGGAATACAGACCATTAGAAGGTTTCGTATTTGCCTTAACTCCATTCAACTTTACTGCTATTGCAGGTAACCTTCCGTCTAGTGCAGCCCTTATGGGTAATACAGTAGTTTGGAAACCTGCTTATTCTCAAATCTATTCTGCAAATGTAGTAATGGAAATCTTCAGAGAAGCAGGAGTACCAGATGGCGTTATCAACCTAATTTATGTGGATGGTCCAACTGTAGGTAAAAAAGTATTTACGCATCCTGATTTTGCAGGTATTCACTTTACAGGTAGTACTGCAGTATTCCAGACGATTTGGAAAACTATCGGTGAGAATATTGAAACCTACAAATCTTATCCAAGAATTGTTGGGGAGACAGGCGGTAAAGATTTCATCTTAGCACACAAAACTGCAGATGCTAAGCAAGTGGCTACGGCTATCACTAGAGGGGCATTTGAATATCAAGGACAAAAATGTTCTGCTGCCTCAAGAGTTTATGTTGCGAATAATATTTGGGACGATGTTAAAAAGAATCTTCTTGCAGATATCAAAGATATCAAAATGGGAGGACCAGAAGATTTCGATAACTTCTTTAATGCAGTAATTGATAGAAAAGCTTTTGATAAAATTAAAGGTTATATCGACCATGCGAAAGAAAGTAATGTAGCAGAAGTGATCGCTGGTGGTGAGTGTGATGACTCAAAAGGTTATTTCATTCAGCCTACTGTAATTGTAACTAAAGATCCTCAGTATGTTACTATGCAGGAAGAAATATTCGGTCCAGTGGTTACCATTTATGTTTACGAAGCGGAAAACTTTGATGAGACCTTAACATTAGTTGACGAAACATCACCTTATGCATTAACTGGAGCAATCTTCAGTAATGATCGCTACATCATAGAGAAAGCTACAAAAAGATTAAGCCAAGCGGCTGGTAATTTCTATGTTAATGACAAGCCAACAGGTGCAGTGGTAAATCAAAACCCATTTGGAGGAGCTAGAAAATCAGGAACTAACGATAAAGCAGGTTCTAAATTGAACTTATTACGTTGGTGTTCTGCAAGAATGGTGAAAGAAACATTCGTTACTCCATCTGATTACAAATATCCGTTCATGGGAGAATAAGATCTAATTACTCATTAGAGTTACTGAAAGCCTTCGAGTTTATTCTTGAAGGCTTTTTTCATGCACTTACTTTATCCTTATTTATTTCCCCCTATCCCCTTTCTTCACCTTCTTAAATAGTTAATATTTTCGAAACTTTTCGATGTAATATTTGTATTATATTCGCATTAATTTTAAAATAAATCAATTTAAAACCAATCAACTTATGATGAAAAGACTTATAATCGGGTCTTTGTGCTTAATGATGTCAATAGGCGCATTTGCACAAAAAAAAGAGATTGAATTCACTGAATTTGATCTTGACAATGGAATGCACGTGATTTTACATCAGGATAACTCTACGCCAATTGTAGTTGTTTCTGTAATGTACCATGTTGGTTCAAAAAATGAGAATCCTGAACGTACTGGATTTGCGCATTTTTTCGAACATTTATTATTTGAGGGTTCAGAAAATATTGAAAGAGGTGAATTCGATAAATACATCACCAATGCAGGTGGTGTTAACAACGCAAACACTTCAAATGACAGAACCTATTATTACGAAATACTACCTTCAAATCAATTAGAACTTGGGCTTTGGCTCGAATCTGAGCGATTAATGCACGCAAAAATTGAAGATATTGGAGTTGAAACACAAAGAGAAGTAGTGAAAGAGGAAAAAAGACAGCGTGTTGATAACCAGCCTTACGGAAGCGTGTTGGAGGAAGTAATGAAAAGAGCTTACACAAAGCACCCTTATCGTTGGACGCCAATTGGTTCTTTAGAGCATTTAAATGCGGCTTCATTAGATGAATTTGTTGAGTTTTATGAAACATTCTACGTCCCAGAAAATGCAACATTATCTATTGCAGGTGATATTGACATTGCAGAAGCAAAAAAGATGATAGAAGATTACTTTGGCACTATACCAAAGGGAGGAAAAGAAATTCCAAGACCTAACATTGTAGAACCAGAGCAGAAAGAAGAGGTAAGAGATACTATCTATGATAACATCCAATTACCGGCCGTAATTCAGGCTTATCATATGCCAGCACAAGGTACTGAAGATTCATATGCTCTTGAAATGTTGAGTACAGTATTATCTGGTGGTCAGTCTGCCAGAATGTATAAATCATTGGTAGATGAACAGCAAAAAGCTTTACAGGTAGCCGCTATCCCTTTTTCGTCAGAAGATCCGGGCCTATATCTATTATTTGGATTACCAACTATCGGGGGTGATTTAAAAGAATTAGAAGCAGCTATGGATGCTGAAATCAAGAAGGTACAGGAAGAATTAATTTCTGATAAAGAATTTGAGAAAATAAGAAATCAGAAAGAAAATGACTTTATCTCAGGAAACAGTAGAATGGCCGGTATAGCTGAAAGCTTAGCAAATTATCATGTTTACTATGGCGATGCTAATTTGATCAATAAGGAAATTGACAGATTCATGAATGTAACTAAGGAAGATATCAAAAGAGTTGCTAATGAATACCTTAATGAAGACAATCGAGTGGTATTGTATTATCTACCAAAATCGCAACAAAACCAATAAGTCGTTTCACTTTATAAATGAATAATGATGATTAAGAAATTATATATAAGCTTAATTTTTACCCTTATTGCAAGTTTTGCAATAGCACAGGTAGACAGAACTACGGCTCCTGAACCAGGGCCGGCAAAGGAAATTAACATTGGCGAACCAACTACTTTCACTCTTAAAAATGGACTAAAGGTATTTGTAGTAGAAAACCATAAGTTACCAAGAGTTGCGTTTTCTTTAACCTTCGACAGAGATCCAATCTTAGAAGAAGATAAAGCAGGCTATGTGAGCATGGCGGGTCAAATGTTAATGAAAGGAACTAAAAATAGAAGCAAAGCAGAATTAGATCAAGACATTGATTTTATTGGGGCTAACATCAATACATTCGCCACAGGAATGTACGCTACGTCCTTAACTAAGCACCAAGATAAATTAATGGAGTTGATGACTGATATCTTATTTAATCCATCTTTCCCGGAAGAGGAATTAGATAAGTTAAAAAAACAATCATTATCTGGTTTAGCTGCATCAAAAGACGATCCGAATGCCATTGCTTCAAACGTTAGAGGTAAATTAGTATATGGAGACAATCACCCATACGGTGAATTCGAAACTGAAGAAACGATTGAAAATATCAATTTAGAAGGCATCAAAGAATATTATAATACCTACTTCAAGCCAAATATTGGCTACCTAGCGATTGTAGGTGATATTACTCCTAAAGATGCTAAGAAGTTAATCAAGAAAAATTTCGAAAGTTGGGAAAAGGCAGAAGTTCCTACAAAAGATTATGAAATGCCTACTCCTCCGGAAGAAACTTTTGTGGCTTTAGTTGATCGTGAAGCTTCCGTACAATCTGTGATCAATGTGACTTATCCAGTTGAGCTTCCAATTGGTAGCGAAGATGTAATTACAGCAAGAGTTTTAAATGAAATTTTAGGAGGTGGTTTTTCATCCCGATTAATGCAAAACTTAAGAGAAGATAAAGCTTTCACTTATGGAGCAAGATCTTCACTAAGTGCTGACAAATTAGTCGGAAGCTTTAATGCTAGCGCTAGTGTAAGAAATGAAGTGACTGATAGTGCTGTGAATGAGTTTATGGCTGAATTAGTGAAAATCAATAAAGAAGGTGTAACACAAGAAGAATTAGATGCTGCTAAAGCTTCTATTTCAGGCAGTTTTGCCAGATCTTTAGAAAGCCCACAAACGGTAGCCTCATTCGCGATCAATACTGCGCGATACAATCTTCCAAAAGATTATTATGCGAACTATTTGAAAAATTTAGAAGCGGTAACTTTAGAAGATGTAAAAGCAGCGGCTCAAAAATATATCCTTCCCGAGCAAGCTAATATTTTAGTAGTGGGTAAGGGATCTGAAGTAGCAGAAAAATTAGAGCGTTTTGGTGAAGTGAAATACTTTAACCGTAAAGGCGAAGAGTATGACCCGAATGACAAAAGCGCGATGCCTGCTGACTTAACAGTTGAGAAAGTGTTCGAAAAATACTTTGAAGCATTGGGTGGAAAAGAGAATATCGAAGCAGTAAAGTCTATCAAAACAGTTTACTCAGCGAGTGTTCAAGGTCAGAATATAACCATTACGGAAGTAAAAAATAATGCCAACTACAAAAATGAGACTGCTATGGGACCAATGGTATTAAGTAAAGTATTGGTAACTGATGAAGATGTGAAAGTTTTTCAGCAAGGACAGGAAGTTCCAGTACCAGATACGGCAAAGGATAATATCAAATTTGGTGCTAAAATTTATCCTGAACTTTATTACGATGAAATTGGAGCTACTTTAAAATTGACGAATGTTGAAGAAGTAAATGGCAAACCTGCCTATGGTGTAAGTGTCACTTTACCTTCCGGAATAAGCTCTACTTCTTACTTTGATGCAGAATCAGGTTTAAAAGTGAAATCAAGCTCTGCTCAAGGATCTGAAGTCATTAAATCATACAAAGAAGTGGATGGAATCATGGTTCCTGAAAAAAGAGCGATCAGTCAGGGCTTTCAATTAAGTGCTGATTTAGAATCTGCAGTGATCAATTTCGAAATCAAAGAAGATACTTTTAAATAAAGGATTAATAACATTTTAAGAAAAGCCCGAATAAATCATCTTTATTCGGGCTTTTTTTATTGAATCTAAAAAGATTAAAATTGGCGATTAAAGTTAAATAGTTATTTAAATTGTTCTTTATTCCTCTTAACAAAGCCAAGGAAGCTTTCAGGCTTTTTTCCACTTATCTTCAAAACAGAATCACTTATTTCCGGAGTTGTTTGAAATCTTGGGAAATAGTGTAGCATAATCATTACAAATATCAGCATAGTAGGCACTTTCTCCTTCCTTTTTCTAAAAAAGAAAGAGAGCAAGTTGGGGGATATGAATATAATATTTTGACCTGTCACTTGATTGATTTGACTTACCATTTCTCCAAAAGTCAATTTTTCACTATTGGTTAAATCATAAGCTTTATTTTGATGCATTTCTGGATTTTGCAATATTTTAGCTCCTACTAGACCGATATCGTTTACATCTACAAGGGTGAACTTCGCATTACCCGCTGGTAAGTACACCTCCGCTTTTTCAATTATATCCTTCCTTAGGGTGGTAGTAAAGTTTTGCATAAAATAAGCTGGCCTCAAGAAAGTATAGTTAATACCTGAGCCCATTATCATTTTTTCAATTTTATGATGAGGAATAATACTGTTTTTGTCTGCACCCTGAACTGATAGAAATACAATATGTTGAATATCCACTTGAACTGCTGCTTCTATTAAAGGCTTAAAATATTTTTTCGTATCGGATATTTGAGGTGGTCTCAATAAAAACAAAACGTCCACACCGCTTAAGTAGTCGTTGAATTGATTGACATTTTCAAAGTCAAACTTCTGAAATTCAAGTGAATGAGACTTTTCAAAAGCGGTACTATCCTTTTCTAAATCTCGAATTCCAGCGATTATTTGTGATTCTATTTTGAGTTCCAATAAAGCCGCTATTGTTGCTTTCCCAATATTTCCGGTGGCACCAGTGATTAAAAGATTCATGATTTTAATTTGATAAATTCTAAAAAATATATTTATAATGCTTCTATAGCTTCAACATAATTCTGAAGAAGCGATTCAGCTTTATAGCTGTTTTATGATGCTGGGCCCTTCATATTGATCAACATATTACTTAAGCTTAAGGGAAAAATATTGATACAAGGTCCATCAATAGCTTACAAAAGGCATCTGTTTATTATACTTTGCAAAATTTTCATCCTTGCACAGCTGGAGAATATAATCGGCTAAATCTTCTCTTCCTATTTTGGTACTTGCATTAACACCGACCCAGCCCACTCGATAATCATCTTTTTTGGGCTCATCTGTCAACCTTGGCCCCCTTACAATAATCCAATCCGTAGCACTATTTTTCAACAATTCGGCATGCTCCACAGCATCATTAAGTATTTTAGGAACCGCCAACTTCATAATGAAACGAATCATCTTGTCCGGGAATTTTGGTTGGTCTTTATCAGGAAAAGGTAGCCCACCACCTGATAGAGAAATAATTTGGTTAACTCCTGCTATTCGCATAGCTTTTATGATATTTTCGGTCCCTTTTGTTTGTAAACCTTCTGGTGATCCTTTTACATGACCGAACAAACTTATTACCATGTCTGTACCACTCACTGTTTTAGTTACATCTTCTGGATTTAAAACATCTCCTTGAATGATTTCTATAATTGATTTTTTAGTTTTGATTTTTTCAGGATTTCGAACCAATGCTTTAATCGAATAGCCTGCGTCAAGTGCTTGTTCTACAAATTTCTCTCCTGTTTTTCCACTCGCTCCAAATACAGCTAATTTCTTCATATCTTTAATTACTCCTTAGTTATTTGCTATTATACCCAATAATTAGGTACTTGTTCAGTAATTATATACACACCTTTTTGTAAGTATGGAAAAAGACATTGCTAAAGTAAGTCCGAGATGCCCTATTAGAACCACGCTTGAATTAGTAGGCGGAAAATGGAAGCTTCTAATTATCATTCAACTAACGCATGAACCGAAACGTTTATCAAAGTTAAAACGGGATATTCCTGACATCAGCGAAAAAATGTTGATACAAGAATTAAAAAATTTAGTGGATAGTGAATTAGTATTCAGAAAAAATTATGGAGAGGTACCCCCTAGAGTAGAATATGAATTAACCAAAAAAGGAAAACTAGCTTTGCCGCTAATAGAACACATGAAAGATTTTGCAGAACAGTATACAGCTCTATAACAATCAAAAAACTATTCTTTTCATGTTTATTGATTAAGACTCTCCTCCAATAAAATCATCTAATTCTGTCCTAATTCAACATATGGGAGTTGAAATTATATGCTTCCATATCAACACAGACAATTCCACTTCTTCCTACATTTATGTATTATTACATCTATAATGTGAAAGATATAGAAAAGCTGATCTGCAATTAGGGGGTAATTTGCTACATTTTATTACTTCATCGCATAATTTTCTCTAATGAATAATCGCAAGAGAACGCTAAAAGAGCAGCAAAATTTCTATTTGATTAAAACAGTGAACAAGAGAGCTCAGCATTTAGAGTTAGCCCTACAAAATTACCACTAATTCTATTTTGACCTCTTACTTAAAAAATTGCAAGATAGCTTCAGAAAGCAAGTCTGCATTTACTCTTTCAATAGGATGCTTCGTTTTGGGGAACACCTGCATTTGACCATTCTGAAGTGCTTTGTAAAATGCATTCGTTTCCTCCAAACTCACCATATGGTCTTGATCGCCTAAGCCTAACCTTACCGGAAGTTCTAACTTATTCACATTGGCGGTATTTAGTAAAGGATGACTTCCTAAATCAAACATCATTTCAGCTGTTTGAGTACATAGGGCTGACCAATTTTCAGCATGTTGAGATTTCAAATGCTCTGCAAACTGAGGTACTTTCTCCTGAATTTTCTCTGGATCTAACATCTTCACTTCCTGCTTAGCTTGTTCTGCTTTCCAGTCGAGCTTAGTACCCAAAGTCATGATTCTATTAAATAAATCCGGCTTTTGCAAGGCAAGTGCTAGTGCGACATATCCACCCATACTGAATCCAAAAACAGCTGCATTAGAAATATTATCCTTCGTTAAAATCGATTCCAAATCATCCACTAGATCTTGCATTCTAAAGCCGTTGCCACCCTCGGCTCTACTGCCGTGCCATTTAAAATCAGGAGTGATGAGATTGAAATGCTTTTCCAATTTCGGAATTAAAAATTCGAAAGATTTCGAGCTTCCTAAAGCTCCGTGTAATAGAATAAGGGTTGGTTTATTTGCCATAAAACTGTTTCCTTTTTTATTAATTTATCATTTAATTTTCTTCTGATAAAAAAACTAAAACCTGTCAGGTTTTTTCTCCTCTTTATTCCGAAAATGACTACTATTCTACTCTTTTTATTCCGTGAAACCTGACAGGTTTAGAAAATTTTGCTGAACTGCTTTAAAATGAAAACCGTCAGATTAATTCGGCTCAAATAGTTCAAGCGTCCGCTTGGACTTTTCATCTTAAATTATCAGCTTTCAATTGACTACCAAAACCTGTCAGGTTTATATCTGCTCTTTATTCTGAAAATGACTACTATTCCACTCTGTCAATTCCTCGAAATCTGATGGGTTTACTTAATCGCAGTATCTGATATTCTAAACTAGTTCAAGCGTCCGCTTGGACTTAATACCTTAATATAACTGTTTATAAATTACAAATAACCTGCTAGCCAATAAGCGGTATAGCCCATCCATTCTTTAAACAAGGTGTGCCATTTGAATAGAGCATCATCTGAAGGAAGAAACATGGACGGACTAATGAGCTGGTCGTTTGTATAATAAACTGTTGGGTATTCTGTCAATTGAAAGCCTTGCTTTCTAAAGCAGCCTGCCGCCCTGGGCATATGAGAAGCACTGGTAATCAGTAATAAGGGTCTGCTTTTATCAATGAAGTCAGAAGCTAAACGAGCGCTTTCCACTGTATTTCTAGATTGATCTTCAATTTTTACCCGAGCCACAGGAAAATTGATAGATTTCAAATAACCGAGCAGCACTGCAGACTCTTGTAAGTCCTTTCTTAATGCGGTAGCACCTCCTCCTGAAATGTATAGCGTATCGATTATTCCTTGCTCAAAAAGCATGATAGATTGTAAAAGTCGATCCGCGTTCTGATTGAAATAAACTCTATCTTTTGGCTCTTTGAGGGTATTGGTCATCCCTGTGAGTAAAACTCCATAGGTATAATGCCTGGATTTAATCTGTTGCAAGTCGGCAGGCGGAGACTGATATGCCTTTAGAAAACTATTGGCTAAAAAATCATTGGTAAAAATGACAAATAAGCTAAAGCCCAAAATGGCTAAATATTTTCGGAATTTCCATCTGCGGAAAATGAAAAAAGCTAGCCAAACAAGGCCAATCAAAGTGGCTGGCATTAATAAATAACTTATGGTTTTGGAGAGGATGAAGAACATATTATTTAAAGATTCAACTTTTCCAAAGTTTGGAACTTTGGAAAAGTTATGCCCATTTTATTGATAAATCCTTTTATACTGATCTTGCTTTACAGTACAGTTGATCCATCCTTCATCTAAATCTGCACCAATGGCTTTATAAAATTCAATAGAAGGCTCATTCCAATCCAGCACTTGCCAGGTTGTTAATCTACAATTTAGCTTATCCGCTTCTTCAAGTATAGCATTTAACAATTTTCGACCATAGCCATTTCCTCTTTCTGACTCGGTTACAATTAAATCTTCCAAATACATCACCTTTCCGTTCCAGGTAGAATAGCGGAAATAATATAAGGCTATGCCTACAATTCCATTTTCCGTTTCTGCCACAAACAAACCATAGGCAGGATTATCACCAAAACCATCTTTAATGAGTTCTTCCACATCCACCACTACAGCATCTGGCTCACGTTCGTAAACCGCTAATTCCTGGATTAACTCTAAAGTTCTTGGGATATCTTTTTCGCTTGCTCTTCTTATTATAATGCTCATAAGGCTAAAATTAACTATTAATAAACTGAACCACAAAAGAGACAAAAGAAAACAAAAGTTTTTCAGCTAAGCTGGAAATAAATTGACAGTTGACAAAAATCAAGCGCTTATCCCAACTCAATTGAAAATGACATTAGAAAAAGGACTAAAAATTTACTACCTTAAATCTCATAGAACTCAAATCAACCAAAAGACGTTTTAACTAAATATTATATTATATGAGTACCCACGAAGGGTTTCAAAAGAAAATTAATAAAAGTTTGACCCAAATGGATGCTAAAATCTCATTTTTAAATGAAGGGGTAAAAGGTTTGGGTGAAGCTTTTAAAGAATTTGAAGCTGATATTACCGAATTTATGGCTTTCTCTGCTGAAAGTTATGCAGACCATGAGAAAAGAATAAAAAAACTAGAGCAGAAACTCTGATTTCGTAAATCAATTCTCACGCGGTCAGCTGTATTTCCTTAAGCCATCTCCATAGCCTTCTTAGATTTTCTGTATAAGAAATTCTGGAAGATATTTCTTTTGGCAAATCGGTAGGGTTTATCAGCATTACAAAGCTTTTGATAGACATTCTTATTCACACCAAAATATTCGTAAGTCGTTCCGTCTAAAAAGCTAACCTCTAACAATAATCCCTTATGTCTGAAATCCAAAATATTTGATTCGGTAGTAGTTTTGGTATACTCTTCCAAATTAGCCTTATGGGTTTCAGGTGCAATACTTATTAAGAAATGATAGCCATCAATGATCTGCTGACTTTTGATCTCCGCCTCTTCAGCTTTGGGATCGCCAGCTTGAAATTTATCGGGATGCCATTCTTTTACTAAATTTCTATAGGTGGTTTTTAATTGCTTCAGGTCGATTGGGCCTTCTACATTAAATAACTTTTTGTATTCTTTAATACGCTTCATAAAGGTGCTTTCTAAAATGGAGCGCAAAGGTAGTTAAATTAAGCTTGTAAATAGCTGTTGATGAAAAATATAGCGATCAACAAGGTGGCAAAACAAACCTGTCAGGTTTCCAAAACCTAACAGGTCTCAGCAGTAATACAGTTAGCTTCGCTTAAAACTCATTCGCAATCTCGATCATCTTCATATAATCTTGCACTAACTCTTTATTCAGTTTTTTAGCCTCAATTTTACTAAGCAATAATTTTAACTGCTGTACTGCCGCCATACGATCATCCAGTTCATCATCATCTATGCAATTAATTAAATCAATACAAGCATCATATTTAATCGCACTGCTTTCAGGCAATAACTCCACCCCCGTCATTAAGGATTGCAAACTCACTTTTTGACCATGACTGTCTCTTAAGAAATTGGAAATATCGATGATGAGGTTCTCTTGAGAAGTGGTTTTGAAATTAGGCAATTGCTCTTGAATGATAGCCGGAGCTTTTTCCTTTGCGAAAGTTGTGTCAATGCCTGGTGGTTGATCAAAATAGCCAACCAATAAGCCCATTACCAAATGAAAGGGATTTAAACTTACCTGCTCTTTTTGATCAAATTTTGCTTTTTCCTCGGCTGTTAAAAAATAAGGCAAGCTAAAATCTTCAGAAGCTTTTAAGTGCTTTCCTAAATCCGAATTTTGTTCGAAATGCTTCCAGATGACAGCATATTTTTCTGAGCTCATGCGATTATCATGTTTTATAAAACCTGCCTGCAAAACTGCAAGCTTTTTTAGGGGATTGCAAAAAGAATTTATTTTCTAAATTAAATAGGTATTGCCTTCATTATGAGAAATGAAGTAATTTCTGTTAATATCAGCCGACAAAACCTTTCAGGTTTGTATTGGCAGTTATGTAGAAATAGTAATAAAATCACTCTGATTGATTTAAGAAACCTCCAAGGATTAATCAGTAAATGCAAAAAAGAAATCTAAAAATTTCATTATTGACCTCAACTCCTTTTAAAAGGATTCAAATTTATTTTTAAGAAAATTAGTTATACTTCTTAAAATTCTCAGCTTGCTCAAAAATCTCCTGATATACTTCATCTCGGTCTACTGGTGGATAATCATTTTCACCTAATAGGACTACCAGGTTTGCTTTGAGCTCTGCTTTTATATCATCCCTTTTGTTCCAATCGGTATATTTGGCTTTGTCATCAACTAAGCCTTTTACTTCTTCGGATAAGGGAATAAGTTTATCTTCTGGATATTCAAAGTCGTATTTATTAGCCAGCTGCTTTAAGATGTCATAGAAAGCTTTTGCCTCAAAACTAATCCCTAACTCATCACCCGAAGCAAAGGCAGCTTTCATATCCAAAATCATATTGGTTAACTGCTCAGACATATCATCATATACTTTACCCTCGAATTCGGTAGTTTCTCTTCGCTCGTTATATTGATCAACTAATGATTGAAATTTTTTACTGAAATCTATGCCCTTTGCACGATTGGTTTTCTTAAACTCTTCAATGGCTTTTTTAAGCAATTGCTGCAAAAGCTTGATCTTAGTGTTGGGCAGCTTTACACCATTGATTTTATCTAAATAGTCGCTATCAAATAAATCAATTTGAGTGGCTTTTTCATCTCCCAATTGGTAAATCTCCTGAACACCATCGCTTTTTATTGCTTGTTGAATAAGGTCTTTTACTTTCTTGTTCATCTGAGCAGTATCAGGAGCATTTCCTTTAGTCAACTTATGGATGATGGAACGAACTGCTAAATAGAAATGAATTTGATCTCTTCTGTCTTCACCTAATTCCTCAGAACCTACGCAAACATCATAAGCGGCTTTCAGTCTTTTGACCAATTCCATAAAGCGCTTTTCCTGCTGATTAGTTTGCATAGCAAAATCAGCTGCTCGCTTCAGGCAATCTAATCTTTCTGTAGGATTTCCCTGATAGTATAAGCTGGCATCAAAATGATGGAACATTTTTTCCAGCACATTTAAATAATCCTTTACGGCTATAATACTTTGATCAATGTCTTCAAAGCTATCTCCTTCTAATTTGGAATACATGGCTAATGCCTGATTCATTTTGGATTTTATGCCTATATAATCTACTACCAAGCCTTTGTTTTTACCTTCATAATTTCGGTTTACTCGAGAGATAGTTTGTATTAAAGAATGCTTTTGTATGGGCTTATCGATATAAATAGTATCCAGAAAAGGGACATCAAATCCTGTTAACCACATATCTACCACTATGGCAATCTTGAAATTCGATTTTGCTTCTTTGAATTGTCGGTCTAATTCTGATTTGTATTCTTTAGTTCCTAACAATTCATAGAGATCATCATCGTCTTCCTTATTTCGAGTCATCACCATTTTTACTTTTTCAATGGCTTTAATCTCTTTTTCCTCTCCTTCTTCCAGTTCTGCTCCTGGGGCTGCTGTTCTAATTTCTCCCCAGTCAGGTCGTAAGCTGATGAGTTCCTGATAAAAAGCATAGGCAATTTTCCGACTACTACAAACAAACATGGCTTTACCCAAGACGGTGGATCCTTCTTCAACACGCTTTTCATAATGTTGCACGAAATCTTCTGCTACAGCTCGAATTCGATCAGGGTCACCAATAATGGCATTCATTTTAGCATTCGCTTTTTTGGATTCCTCTACCTGATATTCATTGGCTCCTGCCTCTGCAGCTTCATCATAATACTTTTCAATCTCTTGAAGTTTTTCATTATCCAAAAGCACTTTAGCAGCTCGACCTTCATACACTATGCGCACGGTAATCTCATCGGTGACAGACTCTCTCATGGTGTAAGCATCTACCACAGGACCAAATACATCGATTGTAGCATCAATTGGAGTTCCCGTGAAGCCAACATAAGTGGCATTAGGTAAAGAGTCATGCAGATACTTTGCAAAGCCATAGCTTTTCTTTGCTCCTTTTTCTGTAATCTTAATCTTTTGATCCAAGTTGACCTGAGAACGGTGTGCTTCATCTGAGATGCAAATGATATTATCTCTTTCTGTAAGCAATTGAGTATCCTCTGTAAACTTGTGAATGGTAGTTAAAAATACTCCACCACTACTTCGTCCTTGCAATAATTCCCGCAAATGTGCTCTGCTTATGACGGATTCAATGCTATTATCACCTACATAAGTTTTAGCTCCTGTAAATTGCTTGGACAATTGATCATCCAAATCCGTTCGGTCGGTGATCACCACTATGGTCGGACTTGAAAGAGCTGTACTGCGCATCAACAAGCGAGTTAGAAAAAGCATGATATAGCTTTTACCACAGCCGGTAGCACCAAAGTAGGTACCACCTTTACCATCACCTAAAGGCCGTTTTTGCTTTTTAATACTTTCAAAAAGTTTTCGAGCAGCATAGTATTGCGGATAACGGCATAATATCTTTTCCTGCTTATGAGATTGATCCGGAATGAGGATGAAATTCCTAATGATATCTTTAAGCCTATCCCTTTCAAACATCCCTAATATTAAAGATCTCATGGAATCAATTCCCTGCATTTCTTCCTGTTCTTCGCCTGTAATTTTACGCCAGGCATAAAAGAATTCTTCTTTAGCGAAAAAAGAACCAGCCTTTGAATTTACCCCATCACTAATCACACAAAAAGCATTGTATTTAAATAGCTCTGGTATATTTCTTCGGTAGGTAACCGTTAATTGCCTGTAGGCATTATGAATGGTAACGTCTTCTTGAATGGCTGTTTTAAATTCAAAAACCACAAGCGGCAATCCGTTGATGTAGAGAATCATATCAGGAATACGCATTTCAGATCCCTGAATGGCTAATTGGTTGACTACTTTATAGCTGTTGTTTGAATCATCTTCATGATCAATGAATTCAATAAATAAGTCTTTCTGTTTGTAATCCTCTCTTTTAAAAATAAACCCATTACTCAATTTTCGCATGAAAGCTTTATTACTTTCATAGAGATCAGAAGCTGGTAGCTTTTCTATTTCTCGAATGATACGCTCTATTTCTATAAGCGTAATACCCTCTTTTTCGTATCGCTTAGCTAAATACTGAGCCAAATCATCTCTAATGAGAACATCTTCTTCCACCACATTGCCATATTGAAGCCTAGGTTCTTTTGCCAATTGGATAGCCTTAGCCTGTCTTAGATCAGAACCATTATGATAGGCATAATCCAGCTTCTGGAATTCATCAATAAAACTTGCTTCAAGTTGGGCTTCGGTGAATTTCATTGTAGGTATTAAAAGAAAACTAAAGATATAAATTTTATAGTAAAACTTTATATCTAGTAGAGGTTAGAGGTAGAACTGCTTAAAATTTGACTCTATTGCCAATTCATGAGTATAGTTTTGCCTGTTTTAAAGATAGTTTAAAGTTTCCGACAAACTCTATTTCCGCATTTTTACAATCATTATCCTTCGCTTTTAAGTGCGCGAAGAAAATTTTCACCTTTTTCTGTAAGCTTATATTTTTGTTTGCTGCTTTTAGGTTTTTCGGGAATGGTTAGTCCAATCAACCCTTCTTCAATTGCCGGTTGCAGAAATTCTTTTCTGAAATATTCTCTATCAGATAGGCTGAGCTTATTTTGCAGTTCCTGCCTGCTATGTTCGCCCTTAATCACCTCCAATAGTTTTTCAACTTGCGGGGTAACTTGCGGGGTGACTTGCGGGGTGACTTTCTCCTTGGCTGGAAATATCATCCGCAAAAAGTTTTCGGAAAATTGGCAACATTCCTTTCCATACGTCTCCAAAATACGGGGAATTCGGGAACCCAATTGCTCCACCATTTCCAAGTCCTTATAAATGCGCATTAATTCATTATTTCGAGGAATAGAATAACCCTCAAAAAATTCTTCCTTGCTCAATCCCTCTGGCAATGACCCTGCAGAAGTAATCTCAATACCGTCAGCTGGTGAGCGATGATTTGTATTCTATACGGTTAGTTTTGGACATATATTCTAAATTTCACCTATCACTTAAAAAAGAGGAAGGTGAATTATTTTTATTAATATAAATATGATGTTTTAACGAAGATTAAGCAATGAAATCGGACTTTTCGGTTATTGTAAATGTCCAGTTTTTTAGTTAAAAAACTGGACATTTTTCATTTTCGAATTGAGTTATCTAACTATTTCACAAGCAACCTAATACCAAGAACTTCCTGTAGTTTAAAGATTGTACTCAAGCTTAGGTTTTCATTGCCTTTCACAATTTGGCTTACGTACTGCTTACTTAGCCCTAATTGTTCTGCAAGCCATGCTTGGCTTTCCCCTAAATCATCCAAAACTTCAAGCACAGAAAATGAAATATCTGCTGATTTATCTAACCAAGCTTCATTTTCCAATTGGTAGTTCAGCTTTTCCTTCCAGTTGGAAGGCTTTGATAATGTAGATAATTTTTCGCTTGCGGTATTCATGTTGTTCTCTTGTCTTTAACTATAATTTTATGGTGGACTATAAAACCAAATTAGTAGTTTAATTAGAAAATTAAAAATCATAGTATTCCTGAAATCATTTTAAATCATAGTTTAAGACTTTTTCATTTTTTTAATATCATCCTCCAATTCTTTTAGGCTGGCTTCTTTTTCTATGATTTTCTGTTTCTTTTTAAATTTCTTATACTCTTCATCAGATTTTTTCAAAGCCATTTTATGCGATATTTTACCTGCATGGGTAAGCAACTCCCTGCCGTTTAATTGTAAAATGCTATCTAGGCGCTCTATCCAATCTTTCATATACATGGGTGTTTGCTGCTGTGCCATGGTTTCAGCAAATGCTAAATATTGCTCCACCAGCAAACCCAATAGCTTCATTTCATCTTCTTCCAGATAGTTTTTTGCAATACTTACCTCTGCTTTTTTAATGGCGACTTGCTGTTTTTTGTCATAAGAAAGCATTCCCATTAAAGGCAAACTGGCATCCACTCTCCTATACACCAATTCAGCTGCAGTTTGCTGACTGATGGCCCAAAGCAATTTGTTTTGTACGATTTTGAAAAACTCAATGGTTTTTTCGTCTTTTGGGTCATAATCTATACTGGTGGCGTAAATGTCTTTAATTTTTTGGTAGAAGAATTTCTCTGAAAGGCGTATCTCCCGAATACGCTCTTGCAGTTCATTGAAATAATTCATTGAATTACCCGACTTAAAGCGATCATCATTCAGAGCAAAGCCTTTGACGATGTATTCTTTCAAACGCTGAGTTGCCCAAATACGGAATTGTGTACCCTGAACAGATTTTACCCGATAACCTACTGATATAATTACATCAAGATTGTAGTGGTCAATGTCTCTTTCCACTTCACGACTGCCTTCCATTCGAACCTGTCGGAATTTCCGACAAGTTCGATTCTGCTCTAATTCGCCTTCTTCAAACACGTTGGCAATATGCTCTGCCACTGTGCTTCTACCTTTACCAAACAAAGTAGCCATTTGGTCTTGGGTCAACCAAACTGTTTCTTCCTGCAAGACAACATCTATCTTAATATTGCCTTCTTGATTTTTGTATAGGAGGATTTCGCTTTCCATAATTTTGTAGCCTTTATTGATTTTGACATCCAAAGGCCTTTAACTTTAATTGGCTATATTGATGATAGTCTATGAAAAGCAAATTAATGGTTTAATTATAAATGAAAAAATCACCCACTGTATAATCTATGATTTTTGTGATTTTTTTGTTGGGCTATAATGGCCATGAATCATAGTATTCTTTTAATCATTTCAAATCATAGTTGAAGACTATTAGGCTATGAAATGCATAACCCAATTATTAAGCTAAAGGTAAATTATGCACGTTTACCAGGCTTCATTACTCGCTTAAACTGTAAGGAAGTGTTGCCAAAATTGATTAACAACCCAATTTCAAGTCCATAAGCTTCTAAATAATTAATAGCTTGTGCTAAATGCACATCTTCCAAATCTTTGATGGCTTTTATTTCCACCATAATTTTATCCTCCACAAAAAAATCTACTCTTCTTGTGCCTACATTCTCCCCTTTATAAGTCAACGGCATCTCTAATTCTCTGACATGATTGAGTTTCTGTAAATTTAACTCAATAGATAATGCTCTTTGGTACACCACCTCTTGGAACCCATTACCCATTTGTCGGTGAACTTCCATTGCGCAGCCTATAATTTTTCCTGTTAATTCAGAATTTTCGTAACGACTATTTATTTCTGTTGCCATTTACTTTGACTTTGATGGGTTTTGATTTTATGATGTAATATGATGTTCAAATATTATAAAATTAATCTCAAAACCAAAAATCATAGTGCTCCTCTTTGTCTAAACTATGATTCATGTGATTGTCTGATGGACTATGATGTCTGCATCTAATCATAGTATTCCTTTAATCTAAACTATGATTTTTCTGGTTTCTTGATTGGCTATGATGTTACAGATTCATAGTATTCTTTTTAATCATTTAAATCATAGTTAATGACTTTATGATTGACTGTGATTGTAAAAAAATCATAGTATTCCTCTAATCATTTTAAATCATAGTTGAAGACCATCACCTAAAAAGCATAGATATTAGAAATCACATTCTCATAATGCGGCTGCCTGGCAATTTCTAAGAAGGTTTTGGGTTGTTGCTTTACGGATGGGATTTCATTTGATTTTAAAAAATCACTCAGATCATTAAATAAAATTTCAGATTTTGGTGTTTCCTCAAGCATAATTTCAATTCGATTTAAAGTCAACAACTCTTTCACTTATAAGAGACCTAAACCTATTTAAGTTTTTAAATACATCCGCATATTTTTTTGATTCATTCTCTGGTGTTGATTTAAGTAACTCTTTTAGTGATTCAATAAGATGATCTATTACCTCAATGTCCTTTCTCTGAGAGAATACCATATTTAACTTGGTCTTTTCCGTATCGAGTAACTGTATAAAATCATTTACATTATTGATAAAAAACCTGTTCTTATTAATCAGGTGATCATCCAGACTCTCGCATAATTTAAGAGCTTCAATAACGTCTTCGATTAAGTTGACAACATTAGCATTTATATCCTCTCTATTAATTTTATTAAAATATAGAGGCCACATATTATAAAACCTACCGATAGATGCTTGTAACTTATTATTTGCCTCGTTAATAGATCCTTTCTTTTGTATCTTTAAATATTCTTCAATTTTATTTATACCCTTTGATAAATCTTCTCGATCATTGTTAAATTCACTGAATTGATTTCTAAGGCTATTTACTTCATTATTTAGATTTTGAGTAGATGTTATATTAACCAATACCGGAACAAACACTCCTAACAGCGTCATAAATCCAATACCTACTGCCATATAAAGATTTAATCTATCAATATCTTTATCAATTATACTTTCTGCTCTGTTCGATTCATTTCTAACTTCACTTCTCAACCCATCTATGTGTCTGTTTACTCTTTCCACATCTAGATATGATATTAATAGAATGCTGTCATTTAAATTTCTAAAATTGATATCAAAGGGGTTAGGCCATTTAGGAGACGCCAACTCCTCACTTTTCTCTCTAAACTCTTGTTTGATTTCTTTCAGCTGATTATGTTGAAAGTACCAAAATAAGGATATCAATAAAACCACTAGCGTACAAAAAACTAATAATATAATATTGAGATTTCTAAACATTATGCTCTTCTTTTTTTAGGTTTTGGTCAATATTTTTTGGCAACTCATAGAATAGGTTCCAGAATTCATATTCCCCATCTAATAAGGAAGTTTTTGAAGGCTTATCTTCTGGCTTGAACATTCTACCTACTTTTGTTTCTGTAATTAAGTTTCTTTTCTCCTCACCTAATGCAATTTCTGTAATTGAGTCCATAGCATTTCTAAAAATCACATCGTCATGAGTAAATAAAATAAACTGCAAATCCATTTCAGGAGTATGCTCTTGAAACAGTAGTATTATTTTCGAAAAGAATCTTGAGAAAGAATTTTTATTTACAAAATCACTACTTGAAAATAAATCGTCTAAGACAAACGGCAGATTAACTTGATAGATCTTACGATTAGCTAACGCCAAACTTAGACTTACCATTAGACAAAATAATTTATATCTAAATGTGTTAAAATATCTATCAGGGGTAATTGATTTGCCAGTTTTTTGATCAATTAAAGTAGCAGTAATTATTTCTTTTTCTATTGCCTCATTTTCTATTGGGGTTATAATTTTTTGAATATTGATCTTAATTTCAATATTTTCCTCCTTTAAATAATCTTTCATTATTACTTCAATAGTCCCTTGGAGTGGCTTAAAAGATTCGGAAATTATTTTAGAAAACTCGGAATCATAATAAAGAAAATACTTTTCTAAAGAAGAATTAATTTCTTTAACTTTTTCATATTCATTCCTTGCTAAATCAAGCTGTGCAGGTAAGGTATTTCTTTTGTCTTCAAATCCCTTTATTTGCACCGAAATTGTTTCTATTTCCTTTTTAAGTTGATATTTTTCGTCTAATAGACCATTATCAGCATTTACTTTATTCTGTAAGAAGTCCTCAAAGCTTTTCTTTCTTATATTTAAATAGTCTCTAATACTTTTTATAATCTCTTTTAAATTAAGTTTTTCAATCCAATTTAAAGTCGCTCTAAAATTTTCAAAGTCACTTACTCTTAAACTATTTCTATTTTCATATGATTCCAGCTTTTCGAATAGTTCAAAATCCTCTGCAATTGCAATGAATTTAGGATTTATATATATTTTTTCACCTTTTTCCTGTAGTGGCCTTAGTTCATCAAAATACAAGTCACCTCTCTCGATTGAAACTCTTGAATAAATAAACCTTATCGTTTTAAATAGGTCTAGAAAAAATCGACTGGTTTCCTTGAGTTTTTCAGATAACCTATTCAATAAATATTCTTTACTTTTAATATCCAAAATTCTCTCTTCTACTAATTGTAAAATTTTATCTTGTGAACTATTAGAGTTCTTACAAAAAGGGCAGTCATCGTTCTCATTCATTAGCTGTTTACCTAGTTCTAAGAATGATTTCTCATTAACCAAATTTACATTTGAATTTTTTTCTTCAAATTCAACAAGATGATTTCTATAGTCCTCGATTATCTGCAAATAGAAATCAGCATTTTGAGTAGATTCAAATGAGATTTGAGAGTAATCAAGTAGTTTAGATTTCGATTCATTAGATTTCGCAGGTATTTTAGATTCCCCCTTTTCTAACTGCTCTAATTCAGTTTGAAAATCAAAAAGTTTTTGTTTTGATTCTTTCAATAACTGTTCGTTTTTTGCTAATTCTTTATCTAAACTCTCAAATTCTTTTTTCTCCTTATTTCTTCTATAATTTCTTAAACTTAACAATTGATCCTTTAGAGAAAGAAAATTAGAAAGACCTAATGATCTAGCCGTTATATTATGAAATGAATTACTGTTTTTTTCATTGGGGCCATAATCAACTTGTCCAAATGCGTAGATATCAAAATCACTGATAAAATGATTAGCCGGCTTAAATTTCTGTAGATCCAATTTATTCTTAAAAACTGGATTAGTAAGATTAAATTTTCCTGAGTTGGTAAAAACAGTGCATTCTGGCTTATTTTCACTATTAAACCTTTCCAAATATTCATTAAAGTCCTTTAAGCTAGGAATCTCAGATTGTCTTAATTTCCTTTCACCAATTTCTTGAGAATAGACCATTTCCAGCGCTGCAAATACTGAAGACTTCCCAACTCCATTATTAGCTAAAATAATAGCATTATTATTTTCTCCACCATCTGTAAAATCAATACCAAAAGAAACTCCATCTGAATCTTCTTCAGGGATACCTCTTAGATTACTTAACTGCACACCACGAATTCTAAAATCTTTGCCAAACAGATCCTCCGTAGCATGACTTAAATCCTTATCAGGCTCAATTAGATTTATATTCTCAGGGATATCTTCATATTTAGCCAATATAAATTCAAATAGCTTTTCCTTTGTTTTCTCCTGTGTGAAATTTTCATAATTAGTAGCCAGAAGCAAACCTATTTTGTTATCTGAATTATCTTTAGCTAACTGAAGTAAAAAGGATTTAATGTCGGTTTGTATCATTAGGTTGACTTTATTTTCTTCAATTTATTAAAAAATAAGATTATTTATATGTTTTTAGTACCTTTCATACCTAAGCTCGTACTACAATATTTTCTAACTCAGGCAATCTCAACTCACCAGAAATCAGTTTAGGCAAAAGAGCATCTCTCGTTTGGGAAAGAATTAATAACTCCTTTGAATTTAACTCGATTTTTTCGTCTTGACTTGAAGCTATTTTATGAAAAGCAGATATTATAGATTCAATATTTCCGAAAGCATCAAGACTCTTTAGCTGTTTTTGATTAATACTCCCAAACACAGTACCTCCAGACTCATAGCTATCTAAAATAGCTTTCTTATGCTTCATAAAGTAATAAGTATACGATTTTGACGATGACTTATGTCGAATTGCACATAAGCCTCTTCCAATTGAACAATCATGCAAGGCAATATTTACATCACCTACAGGGGCGCGAACACTCATTAAAGTATCGCCTTCACTAGCAAATCGTTTTGGTTCAGAGCAATAAATTCGATCAGTAGGATATCTGAAACCAAAATCTGCCTTCCCTTGAAAAAATCGCATTCCTTCACCATTTTCATTGTATGTAGAACCAGGGGGAGATTGTCCCATAGTAACATTAAATTCATTTCCAATATTACTCACTTCCCACCCCTCAGGAATCCAGCCATGTTCTTCGGTGAAGGTAAAGCTATCAGGGAAGAGGTCTGCGATTTCAGCAGGGAGTGGTTTTCGTTTGTTGCCTAAAGCTATGCGCTTTTCTGCATTGGCTTGCAGGGGTTCGGGGATTTCATAACCTGCTGTTAAAGCTTTATCAAGTACAGGGTCAAAATCAACAAACCAACTTTTAAATAGGGCTTGTGCCATTTCCTCCAAAGTCTCGTTCATTTTACGGTTGAGCTCGATTTTATCGTCTAAGGTACTGAGAATGTGGGCAATGGCTTTTTGTTCTGAGAGTGGGGGTATTTTAAAATTAAGCTTCTTTATTCCTGATATAGTCAGAGCCTTCTGAGCTGACCCAATCATATTTGAGGTAAGCATAAATTGCCCCGTACTCGATTTTAAAAAATAACTTAGGTAAGTAGAATTCAATTCTGGGGAAAAATTTCTTAACCAGATCAAATTTCCATCTTTAAAATAGAAATCCATATCATTGGGGACTACCCATGAAATTCCAGACCTATTGCCTACTGCAGAAATTAAAATATCCCCCTTACTGGGACTACCAAACTTAGATTTTATTTCAGAATATCTGTCTTCCGATATGTAAAGTTCAGCATTGATTTTTTCTCCTAAAGCTCTATAAATTACTTCTTTTGATCTAAAAAAGGGAATTCCATTTGGGACATAATCTTTTACAAAGATTCTTTTACTTGATAAAACTTCACTATACTCTTCCAATGTTATTTCAAACCAATCACTCCCCATAACCCAACATCTTTAAGTTCTTTCGAATAGCTTCATCCAGCTTTTCTCCTTCTTCCATTTGGGAATAAAGCTGCTTGGATAGATTTTCCATCTTTTCTTCGAAAGGGATACCATCATCTTCTACTTCAGCCATGCCTACATAGCGGCCGGGTGTGAGTACATAGTCGTTCTTTTTAATTTCTTCGAGATCTGCTGCTTTGCAGAAGCCAGCTACATCTTCGTATTCTCCGTCCTTTTCTTCGCCTCTCCAGGCATGATAGGTTTGGGTAATCTTATCAATGTCCTCATCAGTTAATTCTTTATGCACCCTGTCAATCATAGTTCCCATTTCGCGGGCATCTATGAATAAGGTTTCACCCTTTCGGTTTCGGTAACCACGTTCCTTATCTTCCTTTTTATTTTTCGTCATAAACCAAAGACAAACAGGAATCTGGGTGGTATAAAAGAGTTGTCCTGGTAGGGCAATCATACAGTCCACCAAATCATTTTCAATCATGCTTTTACGCAATTCTCCTTCACCGGAGGTATTGGAACTCATAGAGCCATTGGCCAATACAAATCCTGCTGTTCCATTTTCGGAAAGCTTGGAAAGCATGTGCATAATCCAGGCATAGTTGGCGTTTCCTACAGGAGGCACCTCATAGCCTTTCCAGCGGGCATCATCTGTCAGTTCATTCTTATCACGCCAGGCACTTTGGTTAAAAGGTGGGTTGGCCATGATGTAATCTGCTTTTAAATCAGGATGCTGGTCCTTAAAGAAGGTATCAGCAGGTACATCGCCCAAATTGGCAGAAATACCCCTAATGGCCAGATTCATTTTTGCCAGCTTATAGGTAGTCGCTGTATATTCCTGCCCATATACTGAAATATCTTTTTTATTACCATTGTGGTTCTCCACAAACTTGATGGATTGCACAAACATACCCCCAGAACCACAGCAAGGGTCATATATCTTGCCTTTATAAGGCTCCAGCATTTCAGCGATCAGGTTTACTATGCTCTTAGGCGTATAGAATTCTCCACCGCCTTTGCCTTCTGCAGAGGCAAACTTGCCCAAGAAATACTCATAGATGCGGCCAATCACATCTTCCTTTTCATCTAAAAGGGTATCAATATTATTAATGGTATCAAGCAAAGCGGCCAGCTTCTCGCTATCCATATTCAAGCGGGAGAAGTAGTTATCAGGCAAAGCACCTTTTAGGGAAGGGTTGTTTCTTTCTACTATGTGTAAGGCTGAGTCTATCTTTAATGCCAGGTCTTCTTGCTTGGCATTTTCCATGATATAACCCCAGCGTGCTTCAGGAGGCAGGAAGAAGACATTCTTCATATTGTAGAATTCCTTCATCTCAAGGTATTTCTCTTTTCCTTCTTCAATGAGCTCTTCTTTACGCTTATCAAACTTATCAGAAGCAAACTTGAGGAAGATAAGCCCGAGTACTACGTGCTTATATTCTGAGGATTCCACCTTTCCTCTGAGTTTATTGGCGGTTTCCCAGAGTGATTCTTCAATGGATTTTTGATTTTTTGGTGCAGCTTTTTTAGCCATGAACGCTATCTATAAATTTTATGAATTCAATTTAAAGGAAAATGCTGAGAATTGAAGTCAGAAATTACTGTTTTCGATTAGTATAGATGAAATTAGGATTATTGAATTTAAACAAGCGGAAAGTCTTACATAAAAAAAGACCTTTCCATCACAAAGGTCTTTTTGTATAATAAACCTGTCAGGTTTGAATGTGCAAATCATTGCGAAATTAGCTCCTTATCTAATTTGAAGTTTCGGAAAACCTGACAGGTTTTAGGGCTATACCACCTTGATGATTTAAAAAAAACCTGTCAGGTTTGTATTTGCTTTTATATCGAAATAGCAATCATACTTCTTCGATTATTGCTGGAAACCTGACAGGTTTTTATCATCAAATCAACTTACATTTCTTCCCTAAACGGCTGTACGCCCATATTATACCATGCAAATGAATACTTATCCGCTATGCCATCGATGATTTTGTCGGTTGGTTTACCTGCTCCATGGCCTGCATTGGTTTCAATTCTAATTAAAACCGGGCTATCGCCTGCATGCTTTTCTTGTAGCTCTGCGGCAAATTTGAATGAGTGAGCCGGAACTACTCTATCGTCATGATCAGCAGTCGTTACCATAGTAGCTGGGTATTTCACACCTTCTTTCACATTGTGAACTGGTGAATAGCCCTTCAAATACTCAAACATCTCTTTGCTGTCTTCTGAAGTACCATAATCATAAGCCCAACCCGCACCCGCTGTAAAGGTGTGGTATCTTAGCATATCCATTACACCTACCGCAGGGAAAGCTACTTTCATGAGTTCAGGTCTTTGAGTCATAGTAGCGCCTACTAAAAGACCACCATTTGAACCACCTGAAATCGCTAAATGATCAGAATCAGTATAGCCTTCTGCTATTAAATACTCAGCAGCTGCAATAAAATCATCAAATACATTTTGCTTTTGCATTTTAGTACCCGCTTTATGCCACTCTTCTCCGTATTCTCCTCCTCCTCTTAAGTTGGGTTGTGCGTAAATTCCGCCATTTTCTAACCAAACTAATCGCGCTATGCTAAAACTAGGCCTTAAGCTTACATTAAATCCACCATATGCATATAGCTCTGTAGGGTTTTTACCATTTAACTCAGTGCCCTTTTTATAGGTGATAAACATTGGGATTTTAGTTCCGTCTTTACTTTCGTAAAATACTTGCTCGGTTTCGTAATCTTCAGGATTGAAATCAATCTCAGGTTTCCAGTACAATTCTGAAGTTCCTTTTTCAATATCATATTCAAAAATGGCTGAAGGATAAGTGAAGGAAGTGAAGCTGTAATATAGTTTTTCATCTTCTTTTTCTGCTCCAAATCCACCTGCAGTCCCGATTCCCGGCAATTCTACCTGACGAACTTTATTACCTTCATAATCAAATTGATGCACTTCAGTCTTTACATCTACCATATAATTAGCGAAAATATAACCGCCTGCAGTACTCACATTTAATACATTTTCCGTTTCCGGGATGACATCTTTATAATTCTCCGTAGAAGGATTATTGACATCTACTTCCACCAATCTTCTATTTGGTGCATCGAGATTGGTTTCAATCAAAAGACGATCGCCATCATTATCTAACACCCCATGTTCGCTATCAAATCCTGTAGCAATAGGCACTATAGGGTTATTCCAATCGGATAAATCCTTTACATATAATTCATTACCGCTGGTGCTTACAGAGGCTGAAATGAACAGAAAACGCTCATCATCGCTTACGTAGCCGCCAATATATCGTCTAGGGGTTTCGCTTCCGCCAAAGATCAATTCGTCTTCCGATTGAGGTGTATTTAATTTATGGTAAAACAATTTATGCTCTTGCGTTTTGGCAGAAAGCTCACTTCCTTCCGGCTTATCATAACTGCTGTAGAAGAAGCCCTCATTTCCTTTCCAGGAGATGCCGCTGAATTTCACATTGCGGATGGTATCTTCCACTATGGACTTATCTTCCGTGTCCATTACAATTACTTTTCTCCAGTCAGAACCGCCTTCGGAAATAGAATAGGCTAATAAGCTTCCATCTTTAGTAAAAGACGTTCCGGCCAGGGAAGTCGTAGCATCATCAGAGAATGTATTAGGATCTAAGAAGACTTCCTCTTCTCCATCTAATCCTTTTTTACGGTACATCACCCACTGATTTTGTAGGCCATCGTTTTTATAGGTGTAATAATAATCTCCATGCTTACGAGGTGAACCTTCTTTGGCATAATTCCAAAGTTCAGTAAGTCTTTTTTCGATTTTATCTCTGAAAGGAATATTATTCAGATATCCAAAAGTCACTTCATTTTGAGCCTCCACCCATTCTGCCGTTTGCTCAGATCGGTCATCTTCCAGCCAACGGTAAGGATCCGGCACTTCGGTTCCGAAATAAGTATCTACAGTATCTACTTTTACGGTTTCTGGATAAGAATTAATCTCCATTTTCTCCTTTTTTTCTTCACTATTGCAGGCAAATATTGCCAAAGCAAGAGGAAAAGCCCATATTTTTTTCATATTAGCGAGTTTTAATTTTGAACTAAAATAAGGGCTTTTTAGGAGAAATGCAGGGGAATTATAAAAGCGGTGGAAGATGGGGATGGTGGGAAAATTCAGTTCTTTATCAATTGTAAATAAGCCTTTTCTAATGAGCCAAAGCTTTTCACTAATTCAGATTTCTTTTCATCTATTAAAACTCTACCTTCATTTAAAAAAAGTATATGGTCACATACTTCCTCAATTTCATTCAAAAGATGGCTAGCAATTATGACAGTTTTTCCTTTTGCCTTTAAATCTAAAACCAGTTGCCTCAACATTATAAATCCAGATGGGTCTAAGCCATTGTTTGGTTCATCTAATATAACCAATTTAGGATTTCCTAAAATAGCACAGGCAATATTAAGCCTCTGCTTATTGCCTTGGGAAAGCACACTTACCTTCTTATTCAATTCATCACATAATTCCAACTGCTCAATAACTTTCTCAACTTGTTGATTGTCAGCCTTCTTAATAAATTTAAATATTTTGATTACTTTTTTGACAGTAAATCGAGAGGGAAAACCAAAATTTTCAGAAGCTAAACTAATTTCATTTAATTTAAGTCCGTTATAATTAACATTGCCTTTGTAATCTGTTATAAGTCCAGTAATAATTTTAATGAAAGTAGATTTTCCACTACCATTTTTACCGATTAAACCAATTACATTATTTTTAGGTAAATCTATATTCACCTGTTCAAGACCAATTACCTTACTATATTTTTTGGATATTGAATTTAGAGTAATCATACTTTAATCATCAAAACTTGTCTTTATCAATTTGTAATAAGATAAAAAAGGGATTGCAATAATGAGGAACATTAGTGTCAAAATAACAGTATTGAAATAATCTTCATTATAAAACTGAGGCAATGACAAAGAAAGCCCATGCGGAAACAGATAAATAAAGTTATTATGATCATACCTTAAAAGAAATTCAAAGATATTAATATCAAACCCTAAAAATATAAAGTAAGGCACCAGTACAGCGTAAATGGTTTTTTTAAAAAACAAAACAAATAAATAAGCCAACTGTGCCAACACGATAAAAGATAATAATGTTACAGAAAATCTATTAAACACTGATACATCCTCCAATACATATAAAGAAATACAATAAAGACTTATTGAAGAAAATAAAAAATAGATCGCTGCTAGTATTAATATATGAAACTGATTATTCAGAAATACATCCTTCCTACTTAATCCATTGGAAAGCTGTTTTGCTAAAAACCCAGAAGTTTTTTCTGTAGAAAAAACAACTAGTGTAGAGATATAAAAAAATTTGCAATTTAAATTAAATATTATTTGAAGATCGTTGTTACTTATCCCTTTAGTATAAGAAAAAATAATAAATAATAGTTGAAGTATAGAAAAAACTAAAAGGAAAGCAATATTCCCCTTAGTTTTTAGTTTTAAGAAAACAATTTTAATAATCATTTATTTTAATTAATACGGACATCCATCCTCGATACAACTTGCAATTTCCCATAATAAAGAACCTGGGAATCCAACAGCAAATCCTGCCGTTTCTACCCAGTTATAGTCTTCAATTCTATAACCTGCACAAGCCAAAGCACCCCTTGTTGAACATCCTAAATAATTTAAACTTCTTTCATTTAATCCAACTTTACTTTTCAATTTTCCATTTTCAAATTCAAGTGTGACAGGTTCGCCAGAAATAGAAGGTGAATAATCATAAATCGTAACATTACCCGAATAATTTTCTTTTGGAATATTCTCATATGTCAGAAACATACTAGTAGGATTTTCATTTAAAATATTATTCGAAACTAATAAAAATTCTGAATAGGCTCCTTTAATACGCATAGTGGATGGGAATTCATTTATAGGTACTTTGATTGCCATTTTGGCATCCATTTCATGGAACTCTATTTTTTCTTCGTTTATTTCATATCCTGTATATTTTAATGAAGAATAAAATGGTGAATTTAGAAACTTATCTAAATTTCCTTCATGTATAATCGCATCTGGCTCATCATTTACACAAGCATACATTGTTATAAATAATATTGGGAAAAGTATAACTTTAATTTTTTTCATAATAATAATTAATTAATGTTAATAGTTTTATTTTACCAACTCAACTACAACAAAAAAAAGAAAATGGACAACTATTCCGCATCTGTGGCGCCTTCGGGATAAATAGGAAAGTTATTCACTGTGCTGGGTTTTGGTCTTTTTTTTCAGACTAAATCCTAACTTTTTAGTGTTAGTATTTTGTTGATGCTCAAAGAAAAAAAAAAACGATTAATTTTTCCAAGTTTATTACACTTAATTTTTTCAGTCAAATTATTCAATTAGTTTGAAATACCCTCGTATTAATTGAAAAGAGTCATTTTATATGAAATAGGATTTAATTAATAATTTTATGCGCAGAAACATACATTGATTAAAGCAGAGGATTTAAGTCATCCAAGTGAATTATAAAAATAGTGAAAGGCAAGGATAGTGTTTTTTTAAGATAATTATTTCCAGTCTCGCAATACAGTCGTAAAAATGTAACAATTGGACTTTGATAAATTATTTTAAAGTATTGCCATCATAAAATAAAAAACACTAAGATTATAATGTGTTTTACCTAAGTTTCAGTGAAGTTTTACAAGCACTGCACTAAAATTTATTTGAAAATTTACTTAATTCATTTGAACCAAAACTGAATCTTTTTGTATCTCTATTTCAAAACTTCTATTTAACGAAGCTCCATTTGTATAGTAGCCGAAACACTTTTGATGTTTAAGTTCGCCTTTATTATAAACTTCTAATTGATAGCAACCATCACCTATTACTGTAGTGTCAAATCTAATGGAACCAGCATGTCTGCTATCAATTTTAACATTTCTTAATACTGTTTGATTGGCCTCAGATACAAAAATTAATGCACTGTCATAATCAATATCCGATCTATTAATTAAGACCACATCTGGTTCATTCTTAATGCAGCTCACTAGCAATAAAGTAAATAGTATTAGAACTGTTCTCATATCTTTTCAATTCGCATTTAGGATTCGGAAAAAATATTACAAGCTAAAGCTTAGCTCTATTGAACCATTTTTGGCTCGGTATGGATCAATAGTATATTTAACGACTTTTTTACCGTAGTAGTCACCATTAATTAAGGTGTCTATAGTGCCAGTAAGTACTATATCATAATATCCATCCCTTTTTATCTTAATGGAATCATTAACATAGCCTTTAGCTTGAATAGCCCAACTTACATAGGTTTTGTCCTCATACGGGATCAATTCTACCTCCTGAGGAGAGTCGAAATCAGAAAATGTGATGTCAGCTTCGTCTGTAGTTGGACTGCAAGATATAAATGCGAAGGCAATAAATAGTAAGATAGATTTTCTCATTGCTTATTGATTTGTAGTTATCATTTCCATTTCAGATTGGTTCGCCAAAAGAACCACTTCCTAAGTGAGATAATCTTCTCTAATCTCCCTGAGAAATTGCGATTTAATAATCTCTTCAAAAGAGAAATAATTCTGTAGAAAATCATAACTTTTATAAAAGCGGCACTAGTCGGGGATAGTGGGTTATTCTTTTATCATTTGGTCAATCTTTTCAGTTCTTTTTCACTCACCTCTAACAATCCTACCTCAGGCAATCTTTTAGTCAGCTCGCGCCAGTTTGAATCTTCAGCATATATTTTTTGAAGCATTTCCACTGCTTTATCAGTTTTCCCGTCATTGGCTAGGGTAATAGCCGTCCAATATTGCATTTCCAGATTCTTAGGAAACATTTCCATGGCCGCATTATACTCATTCATGGCTTCTTGCATCTGAGCTTTTTCTACATATAGATCACCTTGATTCATATGCTGGTAAGCACGATACACCTTAACCAATCTGTTCAATTCTTTTACAGGGTTCTCATGATCATCCACTCTTAAATCTAAGACTCTATCATTCCATGGTTCATCGCTAGCTTCTGGCTTTACAATTAATAAGGCAGCGGATTGCTTTCCTCTTATATCACCACCTTGAGCTTGAGCGGCTTCTAAAACTTTCACCATTCTTTCCGCTAAAGCCAAGTCACCATTATCTTTCCATGCTTTTTCCATAGCAGGGACTACCGTATCATTCAGCATCATATTCGCTTGAACAGAGAAATTATCTCCATTCGCATGACCTGCTTCATCAATACATTTCGCTCCTGTGTGAGTTGCCACTCTTCCTTTAACATCCAAAATAGCAACTTGCCTGAAGGCTTTCCCTTCATCATTATTCAATAGACTATCCAAGGCCTCCTGTGGACTTAATCCAGCTTTTAGCATAGCTAAACCTCTTATGCCAAAGGATTTATTGGTGAAAGATTGAGTAGCTACTACTCCAACACCTGCCTCTCCCCATGAAACCGCTGTACCTACACTAAACCAATGACTTTGCACTGCTACTGCCATTTCTCCTGTTTCAGCATCTCTAGCCACTATGGAATAGGTATGTGCTAAAGGATCGGTCGGTTTATTTAACTGTGCAAAAAGATTATAATTCAATAATGAGATTAGAATGATGATGAATGACTTTTTCATTTTTATAGAATTAGGTTGTGACTATTTAATGCTATTTAAGAAGTTGGATAATATTTTATTATATCCCTGCTGATTATCATTTAAGGTTGAATGCCCTGCTCCTTTTACTACAGCAAATTCAGCATTTGGCGTTTGTGTACTGAAATACTTAATCGTTTCAGGTCTTGCCTCATCAAACTCGCCCGTGACAAATAATGTTGGGACTTTTATATTTGATAGTTTATCTGTGGCATCAAAATCTTTCAATGTTCCGGTACATCTGAATTCGCTAGGCCCCCACATATAATTATAGATTACTCGATTAGAGGATGCTGGCACCGTATCCATCGGATGTTGTTTTCTTTTTGTTCTTAGCCCAAATTGAGCCCAGTAATAATTATTAGCTGAATCATAGGCTGCCGTAGAATAATTGCCTGTTTCATTTGCTTCATGTACAATTTCTTGATAACGCTCAGGCAATGTAGTTACTAAAGTATCAGCATCCGCTTCCCATCTTGGCGTGCTAATTAGCGGACTGCTTAATATCATAGCCTTTATCCCTTCCGGATGTGCTGCATAATATTCAAGAGCTAGAGCTCCTCCCCAGGAATGGCCTAATAAATAAAATTCATCTAATTTCAAATCATTCACTACTTTATGTACTTGCGCTACAAAATGGTCTACCGTCATTAAGGTAGTGTCTTCATGATAATCTGATCTACCGCTACCTAGCTGATCAAAAAGTATAACTTTTCGACTTTCATTTTGGGGACTTAATTTGTAGAAATATCGATGAGTTCCACCAGGGCCACCATGCAGTGTTAAGATAGGAGTTCCCTCTCCTTCTCCCATCACTTTATACCAAATCTCTCCACCTTCTACTTTTACTTTTCCTTCATGAGCTTTTATACTTTCTTTTTCCTGACACCCAAAAAATAGAATTATAGAAACTGCTACAAGTAAATATCTCTTCATACTATATTATTCAATTAAATCTCAAATTAATAAATATAAAATTAAAAATAGAAGTCGAAATTATAGACATAAAAAAAGCGTATGAGACAATGCCCCATACGCTTCATATTTAATTAATTTAAACTTACTTAACCATGAAATTAGCACTCACCGCTTCTTTTACGGTATGAGCTTTAAGAATATACATTCCTTTCTCTAAAGTACTAACATCAATAACATTTAATTCCTCTGTAGTAGAAATAGTTCTGATCAAAGCACCATTGCTGCTGTAAATTTGAATTCCTTTTGAAGCATCAATATTCTTAATGTTTACATTCAATTTATCAACTGCTGGGTTTGGATACATATTATATACTGAAATATTATCTTCTTTCCCTAATAATTCAGAGCCTAAGTCAGCCATTGCAAAATTAGCAGGACTATCTGTGATATTTATGGTATAATCTTCCACCTCACCGTATGAGAATACTTCACAAGGAGTAGCTTCTGCATTATACTTCATCGTTACTCTCATTCTTGTAGTACCTGTTAAAGCAGTAGAAGGAATATTTAAGGTTGCACTTAGTAAATTGCTGCTGCTTGATGATCCGTTTACTAATCTTTCACCAGATGAGAAAGTACCATCCTGATTTAAATCAACCCAGATGCTCCAGTATTCAGTATAACTGCTTCCGCTAAATGCAGCTTGAACGTTCATAGAAGTAGCTGCACCTCTCTGTACATTTGCTACCTGACTAGTGAAATCAGCATATCCACCATTGTCTCCACTTGTATTATCAATAGAACCTAATACTACTCTCTGAATCCATTCGTAGCTAGAGTTATTTCCGCTTGAATTACAATAAGTAATTACAACTGGTGCATCCGTAGTAAAGAAACTAGAAGATGAATAAGCACTATTGCTGCTTGAACAGTTACTTCTAACTTGCCATTCATATTGAGTTTCAGCAGATAATCCACTAACACCAGTTGAATTTGAAGAAGAAGCTAAAGTAGTCCAAGAAGAAGTTCCGTTTACTCTAATTCTTACTGTATAATCATTAGCAGCACTTTCACTTGACCAAGATAAAGTTGCAGAAGTTTCACCTATGCTAGAAGCTGTTAGGCTAGTTGGCACAGTACATACTTCAGGAGTACCTTCGGTTATGTTAACAGTATAATCTTCCACCTCACCGTATGAGAATGATTCACATGCGGTTGGCACGCCATTATACTTCATTGACACTCTCATAGTGGTATTACCAGAAAGAGCTGATGCAGGAACTGTAAAGCTTCCGCTTACTGGTGTAGCTTGAGTAGCAGATTGACTCCAAACTTGCTCACCAGCGTCAGAGAAATCTCCATCCTGATTATAATCAATCCATACACTATAACCTTCACTGTAAACAGTACCTGTCCATTCCGGAGTAACCGTAATAGTTGCAGCATCCCCTTTACCTAAATTAGTTGATTGAGAAGTGAAATCAGCATAACCAGAAGCAGCAGCACCAGAAGAATTATCTAAACTTCCTAACTGTACTCTACCAATATACTCATCTGCCACGCTGTTTCCATTAGAATTACAATATACTAATTGAACTTCAGTAGTAGTGAAATTAATACTTGCCGAATAAGCAGAATTTGTTCCGCCAGAACATTTGCTTCTCACTTGTGCTTGATATTGAGTAGTTGCGCTTAAACCTGTTAAAGTAACAGAGCTAGCAGAAACGCTTTCTACAGTCCAAGTTGAAGTACCAGCTTGTCTGTATCGAACATCATAAGTAGCACCCGTAACTGCATCCCAACTTAAATCAGCTGAGTTAGAACCTACATTTGATGATCCTAAATTAGTTGGTGTAGTAGCCTCACAAACAACTGGAGTACCCGATACACCGGTTACAATTAATGAGAAATTTTGGCTGCCACTATTTAAAGACCCCTTATGAGTAACTGTAATAGTATAAGTACCACTTGCATTATTTATGTCAACTCTCTCGTAAGGATCTACATTATTATCACCTTTAGCATTGCTATTTACGCCTGTTAATTTGTAAGGCTGATAGGTATTTGAACTTTGAGTTACTCTGATATCTAAATCATTTACTAAAACTGGAGTACTTAAATTAGTTGTACCCGTGTTTGCAGTTCCTCCTAAATCAGTCCATGAAATTGACGCTAATAACGGACTAACCCCATCAGACTCTACCGTGATAGTATAAGATTCACCATTATTTAAAGTTAATTCTTCAATTTTACTTTCATTGCCAGCTGCAGTAATCGTTTCAGCAGCTCTTTTAGTATTCATTAATCCCCATCCAAAAACAGCATCAGGACCTGTGATCCCTGCATCATCTGCAGTATGAAGTGCTAATCCTTTAAGAGTAGCCGCTCTCATATAATTACCAAAAACATTGTTAGCATGCTCTTGTAATAATAATAAGCTACCTGCTACATTAGGAGAAGCCATTGAAGTACCTGTAATGGAGTTATATGCAGTATTACTACTTTCATAAGTTGAATACACGCCAGTACCGTTACCTGTAATATCTGGCTTAATTCTGTAATCATCAGTAGGACCTTCACTCGAAGAGCTATTTATGGCAACCGCAACTAAATTACCATTAGCATCAATATTTGCGTCCTGAGCGTTAGCCACAACCATATTGTTTTTAGCCGTTGAATGACCTGATAATTTATCGAATGAGCTATTACCACCTAATGGGCTACCATTATAACTGTTTTGGTTTCCATCATTACCTGCAGCTACAACCATCATATAATAAGGTGAATTATACATTAGATTATCCCAATCTCTTGATTCTGCAATGTAAGCACCAAAATACCAATCAGGTAATTGATCACCTCTATATCCATAAGAGTGGTTAGATATTAACATACCTCCTGCAGCGGCAGATGTAGCTTCAGATAAATCGTTATTCCAATCATACCCTACTGCATTTGCATGGGGAGCCATTCCTTTCGCATCAGCTACCACTCCAGACGCTATGATAGTACCTGTAACATGAGCTGCATGAAAATTTAAGGTTGAAGATCCGTCCCCAACTGAAAACCTATTTGTACCACCTGCTCCATCATACTCTTGGTGAGAAGCTCTTGCAAGGCCCCCATCCCAAACGTGAGCAGTCATGTCATCACCCATTAAGTTAAGGCCTAAGCCTCCACCAGAGTTTAACCAATTAGCTCTTGTAGATCTTGCTGCATCTACATTGTAAGTGATATAATAAATGGGTTCTCCACTAGGGGTCAGCTTTTGTAATTCAGCCATTCTTCCATCATCAAACTGCATTCTAACTTCCCAACCTTTTTGTTTGGCAACTTTTATAGCCTGCTCCTTTTCTTTTTTTGCTTTGGTTGCAAAATCAACTTCAAGTTGTTTTAGTGTTTGAATATTATACTGATTAGAAATTTTCTTCCTCTGTTGCAATGTTTGAGCCATTGCTGTGCTTGTGAGCAACACGCAAGCAAGCACCAAAAAATTTAGTCTAGTAAAAATTGTTCTCATGTGATTTAGTTTAGGTTTAAAAATTATTGTTAGTTAGTGATAAAAAATTTATAATATAATTATTCTAATATTTACATGTGTTTAAATTTATATTTTTAACTGAATACTCTTCCCAAATGTCAATCGAGACTTTTAATACACTCAATAAAATTAATGTAAGTACATTATATGTATTTGATATTTTACTAAAAGAAACGATACAATAGTTATTAAATAAACTGAAGGGTTTAGGGAGCATTAGGGTAAGGTTTTGATCTTGATATTTGAACTTTTAATTGCATACAATTACAATTATAAGAATAATATTCTGTAAATCTAAAATTTTACACAACATATCACTTTCAATTTTACGAGCTAATAAATATATACTTATGTAAAAACTAAGTTTAAACCATTATAAAACAGAAATTAAACCTATGTAAGTTTTTAATTTTTTTTCATATTTTTTATTAATGATCCTAACGGAAAAGTTATATAAATCTAAAAGAGATAAAATATCTACAAAACATACTATTATTGAATAATTCCTATATATTGACTTATCAATTCAAGATAACAATAAACAAAATCATAGAATTTGATTTAAATTGTATTTCCAAACAACTCATCAGTACCATGAAGAAAACACTTTTAGTATTTATAGTATGCTCATTATTCTTTTCAGAATTATTCAGCCAGTATTATCCTGATCAAAATTGGGAAAGAAAATCTGCAAAAGAACTAAAGCTTAATCAAGCATTATTAGATAGCGCAGTATCTGTGGCTGAAAATAATGAAAACGCTGTTAATAAAGATTTAAGAATTGCCATCATGGAAGCCTTTTCACGTGAGCCTGATTTTGAAATACTGGGGGAAGTAAAAGAAAGAGGTGGACCTGCAGGCGTGATTATTAAAGATGGATATATAGTAGCTGAGTGGGGCGATATAAACCGAGTGGATATGACCTTCAGTGTAGCCAAAAGTTATTTATCTACCGTAGCTGGACTTGCACTAGACGAGAACTTAATTTCTGACATTAATGATAAAGCCTACCATTACGTTTGGGATGGCACTTTTTCAGGAGCTCACAATAAAAAAATCACTTGGGATCATTTATTAACGCAATCCTCTGATTGGTCGGGTCAACAGTTCGGATTGTATGATTGGGCCGACAGACCCCCTAGAGAAGGTGGAATTGATGATTGGAGAGCCAGAAAGCTTAATGAACCTGGTACTTTCTATAAATATAATGATGTTAGAGTTAATGTATTAGCCTATTCACTATTACAAGTTTGGAGAAAACCATTGCCAGTGGTTTTAAAAGAAAAGATCATGGATCCTATAGGCGCATCTACAACCTGGCGATGGTTAGGCTATGATAATTCTTATGTGAATGTTGATGGATTAAAAGTACAGTCCGTTAGCGGTGGTGGTCATTTTGGTGGCGGTATATTTATCAATTCATTAGATCATGCCAGATTTGGATTACTATTCTTAAGAAATGGTAAATGGGGCAATAAACAACTAATATCTGAAGACTGGGTGAAAAGTGTTCAAGAATCTTCAACCGCAAACCCAGACTATGGTTATTTATGGTGGAACAATAGCCAGGAAAAATGGGAGGGTGTATCCAAAGATGTTTATTATGCAGCTGGTTTTGGTGGAAACTATATTATCATCGATGAAAAAAATGATATGGTGGTAGTAAGCAGATGGATAGACAACTCGAAGATTGATGATGTGATGAGATTATTACAGGAGGCAGTGAAATGAAGTACTACTCATTATATCTTTTTGTTTCATGTTTATTGATTCAGCCAATATCCATTTCAGCACAATCTACTTTTCAGAATGGTTATGTTGTTACTAATGAAAACGACACTATATTCGGTCAAATAAAGGATCGAAGTGCAGAACCTTTCGGAGAAATATTCAAAAAGGTTAGAATGAAAAAAAAGTGGATTTTCTATAAAAAGTATAGCCCAAGAAGTATCAAAAGCTATAAGATTGGTGATAAAACCTATGAATCTATTTGGTACGATAGCTATACAGAACTTTTTTCCATATTTCACATAAGCAAAGCAAACCAAGGCGAAAAAACCTTTATGCGCCTAGCGGTAGATGGGGAACTGAAATTATACTGGAAAGAGTATAGAGATCACGCTAATAATGATGGCTATGAAATAGCCATCCCCTTTTTCAAAAAAACAAATTCTTATGAAATGGTAAGAGTAACCCAGGGTGTTTTAGGATTTAAGAAAAAGCTATTACGGAATTTCTTTTCAGACTGCCCATCAATAGTAGAGAAAATTGATAATGGTGACTTTGAAGTGCCAGAACAAATAGCTCTTTATTACAATTCAAGCTGCAACTAAAGGCTGATTACAATGTAAATTTCAACTTTGCAAAGCTTTTAAACCCTTTCAAAAAATAGGCTATAATTATAGAGCGTGAAAATACTTCAGGGTGAGTAAAACCTTCCTTTTCATTTTGGGAATACTTTTTACTCATTTTTCGGAAATCACGATGTGCTTTACTTATAGATTTAGCATTTGAATACTTCCCTACTACCGTAAGCTGAATAAAGGCTATATAATCAAGTATTGTTCTTTTGAATTTAATTTTTGCAAATTCTTTTTGGCTTAAATTCTTATAAAGCAATAACCAGTTATTTCTAAAATTAAGATAGGTTTTAAATGGACTTTCGGCATTTAAGGTTCCACCCCCAACATGATAAACCGTACTTTTTCCACAATAGTAAATCTGTTTTCCTCTGTTTTTAGCTCGCCAGCAAAAATCTATCTCTTCCATATGAGCGAAAAATTCAGCGTCAAGCTCGCCTAATTCATGAAAATCTTTTGCACGTACGAATAAACACGCCCCGGTAGCCCAAAAAACCGATCGATTATCATCATATTGGCCTTGATCCTTCTCTAAAGTAGAAAAGATACGGCCTCTACAAAAAGGATAACCTAAAAAATCTATATAGCCACCTGCAGCACCAGCATATTCAAAATATTTCTTATCATGAAAAGACCTAATTTTAGGTTGACAGGCTGCAATTTCTGTATTCTCATCCATGAGTTCAACCACAGGTTCAATCCATGATTTTGTAGTTTCAACATCAGAATTAAGCAACACATAATACTCTGCTTCTACATATTTAAGCGCATAGTTATACCCACCAGCATAACCTAAATTTTCAGGTATCTTAATAAGTTGAATTTCAGGAAACTGAGATTCTAAGAAGTGAACAGAATCATCAGTTGAGGCATTATCAGCCACAATCACCTGATAAGGGCTTGAGTTTTCTAATACATTAGGCAGAAATTGTTCAAGATAATTTCTGCCATTATAATTTAATATTACTACTGCTACTTTATTAGCCATTGAACATATTACCTAAGTCCATTCCAGGTATATTAGGCAATACCCCATCAGTAGCTTTTTTCATTTCTTCTTTAGCAAGACCATCTACCTCTTCCATAGCTTTATTTACAGCCGCTACAGTCAAATCTTGAATCATTTCCTTGTCTTTATCATTCATTAATGATTCATCAATCTCGATGCTGATCACTTGTTTTTTACCATTTACTGTTGCCTTCACCATTCCAGCACCTGCTTCACCATCTGCTGTAATGTGAACAAGGTTCTCCTGAGCTTGCTTTACTTTGCCCTGAACCTCTTTAATCTGTCCCATCATTTTCATCATATCAAACATAACTATCGAATTAAATTAAATACTCCACTTTTAAAATACTCTTCACCAAATTCGTCTACAACACGAATTGAATACGCATAGGTTCCCTCAGGAGCAGGGCGATTAGTTAAATATCCATCCCAGCCTATTTCTATATCATTACTTCTAAATACTAGTCCGCCCCATCTGTTATAGATACTAAATTCAACCTCATTTATAAATTTACCCCTTACTCGTATCACTTCATTTAATGCATCACCATTTGGCGTGAAAGCTGATGGAACAGAAAAAATGGAAGGTATCTTAAATCTCACAAGATTAGAAAATGAAGTTAGACCTGTCTCAGAAACTGCCTGAACCTGGTAAAAAACTAATTGATCATCCGTATCCGTTAAGTCCTCTTGAAAAGTAGTTTCTAAACCTATTTGCTCTCTTGAAATAAGATTCAAATCATTATCATATTTTGATAAGAAATAATTCGCGAGATTATTGGAATATCCTGTATATTCATTCCAGTTAAAATTTAGTATATTGTCGTTTTGATTTAGCGTCAATAATATGTTTGAAGCTATGGTAGTAACTGGAGATATTCCTCCACAATTATTGGTGTAAGAAACTGAATAATAAAATTCTCTTTCAAAAAAAGCGAAACCAATATCCGTAAAACTATTTTGCTCTATCTCTGCAATTCTGGTAAAGTCATCTTCAAGCCTTTGCTTTTTATACACTATGAAATTATTAGGATTTAGTCCTGCTGGTACTTCCCAGCTTATTTGTAGCTCTGTATCAGATATAACATTCAATGATATTTGATCGATAGGGATAGTAGGTGAGCCTGTAAATGAAGTTACAGGTTTTATCAATGAAGATATTTCTATTCCTGATTCACTTACAGCTACTATTTGATAATCATCGCTTTGTCCACACAATAAATTCTCATCTAAAAAGGTGGAACTGCCTGAAAATATCAGTTCACCATTTTTAAAAACTCTACTTTCTTGAAAAGATTCAGAATTCCAACTTAATAAATTCCCTCTTTCCTGTGCTTGAGCAGCAAACTGAATAGTACACAACTCCTCTGAGCTTAAAGTTTCTCCTGAACATAAGCTTGAAGTAACAATTCTAACGCAGTAGAAATTTCCATCAATATCTAAGTTCTCAAAAGTATAATTACCTGAAGTTTGCCCACTAATTAGTTGAACATTCTGATAATTATCTTTCCCGTTCTCACTTAATTGTAATTGATAAGTTTGGTTTGCGTTCAATGAGTAGGCAATCTCAAAACTTTCATCCGATAGTATTTCTAAACTATTAAGGCTTGCAGCAGATTCTTGTTGATCAATGGGTATAAAAGATTCAGATGAGGTATTATTTTGACAGTTATTATTTCCAGTTCCATCGAAAAAGGGAGTTATTGAGACGGTATATTCTATTTCAGGATCAGCGTAAGTATGACTTATTGGAAAATCACTGGACTGAACGCCTGTAAGATTAGAACCATCACCAAAATTTATATCATAACGGTCATAAATATCATTTTCTTGATTTAAATCAAAAATTGTATTGTCAGTACAATTCGATATTAACACCTCTACGGGTATTGATTCAAATATACTAACCGATATACTGTCATATACTTGATCATTTGGCAATTGCCTTAAAAATAATATATCGAAATTTCCTGCGTCATTATAGATAAAGCTAAAATCATCTGAAGACTGTGCTGGATTACCGAAGCATGAATTATTTGCTGCTAGATCTGATAAATCAGCATCAAAACAGATAAATACAGTACCTACGGTGTCTGTTGGAGTAAGAGTAATTCTTGTACCTTCACAACCTTTCAAATAATTTACTGTAAATAAACCATTTTCACTTTCAAAACTCCCTTGAGCTAAAAGTGCAAATGATAAAACAGTAAGAAATATAGATAATAATAGCTTTCTCAAATCTTGTAATTTTTAATAAAGTGTACTGCCTTCACTATGTCATCATGCAGTACTCGATCATCCTCAATCAACGAAACATCTTTTCTAAAATTACTAATTATTTTTTCTAATTGAGAACTTGTCCTCAATGGCCGTCTAAATTTAATAGCTTGAGAGGCATTTATCAACTCTATTGCTAATATCTGATATGTATTTTCTATGATTTTATACAATTTGGTTGCGGCATTTGCTCCCATACTTACATGGTCCTCTTGTCCATTTGATGAAACAATGCTATCTACGCAAGCAGGAGTACATAATTGTTTACTCTGACTCACTAAACTAGCAGCACTATATTGTGGTATCATTAAGCCCGAATTTAAACCTGGATTCATTACCAGAAAATCAGGTAATCCTCTGCTTCCAGAAATCAACTGATAAGTTCTTCTTTCTGATATATTACCCAGTTCAGCTAACGCTATAGCTAAAAAATCAAGTGCTAATGCAAGAGGCTGACCATGAAAATTCCCACCTGATATTATTTCACCTTCTTCAGGAAAAATATTGGGATTATCCGTTACTCCCGCTAACTCTTTTCCAACTATTGACTTAACATATTCTATGGCATCGTAACTTGCACCATGCACTTGTGGAATGCACCTAAAACTATAGGGATCCTGCACATGCACTTTTTCCTGCTTGATTATTTCGCTACCCTCTAGTAGTTCCAAAATCTCTTTTGCTACGATCTTCTGCCCATCCTGATTTCTGATCAGATGAATTTTTGAATCGAAAGGCTCAGGTCTTCCATCAAAAGCATCTAAAGAAAGAGCTCCAATATGGTTAGCCCAATTTATAATTTCCTCCGCAGCTAAAGCAGAATGCACTCCAAAAGCATTCATGAATTGAGTACCATTTAAAAGAGCAAGACCCTCCTTCGCTTTTAAATGGATCGGCTCCCAATTTTTCTCTTTTAATAATTGCTCACCACTAATTTTTTTGCCTTGAAAATAAACTTCACCTTTTCCAATTAACGGTAGCGATAAATGAGCTAATGGTGCTAAATCTCCTGAAGCCCCCAATGAACCTGATTCGTAAACAACTGGAAATATATCATCATTATAGAAATCTATGAGCCTATTAACGGTTGCTAATTGTACACCACTATGACCATAAGTTAAGGACTGAATTTTTAGCAATAGCATAATTTTAACTATGCGTTGATTAATTTCAGGACCAGTCCCACAAGCATGAGACATCACTAAATTAACTTGAAGTTGCTCTAAATCAGATTTTGAAATATTTCTATTGTATAAAGAACCAAATCCTGTATTAATTCCATAGACCGGATCCTCAGAGTTTTGTATATGATTATCTAAAAAATTTCTGCAGTTCTCTATAGCTTCAATGGCTTTATTAGCTAATTTGATTTTTAAATCATCAGCTAATATCCTCCTTATATTGGCAAGGCTTAGGTCGTGATTACCAAGCTCAAAAAAATTGCTCATAGTTTTAAAAATGTTTCAATATGCTATCCAAATTAAGGTTATCCTGAGTTCCATCCTGCATATTTTTAAAAGTAAGTTGGCCGGTTTTCACCTCTTCTGAACCAACCAAAATCACATATGGAATCTGTTTATCATTGGCGTACTTCATTTGCTTTTTTAGCTTTACTGGCTCAGGATACAGCTCCGCTTTAATGTTAGCATTTCTTAATCTTTGTAGAACCTTCAAACTATATTTCCAGCTTTCATCATCAAAGCTAACAATTAATACTTGAGTGCTACTCTCGGAATTTTCAGGGTATAATTCTAATTCATCCAATACATCATAAATTCGATCTACACCAAAAGAAATTCCTACGCCTGACACATCAGGCAAACCAAAAGTATCGGTTAAGCCATCATATCTACCGCCTCCACAGATGCTTCCCATTTTTACATTTTGTGGCTTTACTTCAAAAATAGCCCCTGTATAATAGGATAGCCCTCTTGCTAAGGTAACATCTAATTCAAGTTCTGGAACATTGGCCCCAAATGAATCTAATATATCAAAAACTTCATTTAACTCGGCTAACCCTTTTTGCCCTACCTCAGAGTTTGAAAGGAAATCCTTTAAAAATGCTAACTGATCTTTATTACTACCCGATAATGAAAATAAAGGACTTAAGGTATCAATAGCAGATTGTTCAAAACCTCGCTCAGTCAATTCTTCTTTTACCTTTTCTTCACCAATTTTATCAAGCTTATCAATTGCAACTGCAAAATCAGTTTCTTTCCCTGCAGCACCCATTACTTCAACTATACCCGAAAGAATTTTTCGATTATTGATTTTTATAGCATAATCTAAACTATCAGGCTTTTTAGTTTGCAGAAGCTTGAAAACTTCTTGAATCATCAAAACTATTTCCGCTTCACAAAGCATTGAATCTGTACCAATAGCATCTGCATCGCATTGATAAAACTCTCTATATCTTCCTTTTTGAGGTCGATCTGCTCTCCAAACCGGTTGAATTTGGTAACGCTTGAAAGGAAAACTCAAATTATGTTGATTCATTACCACATAGCGAGCAAAAGGAACAGTCAAATCATATCTCAACCCCTTTTCAGAAATTTTAGGTTGTAGTGTTTTAGAATCTTTTAGGTCTGATTCCTGAGTTTTTGAAAGAAAGTCTCCAGAGTTTAATATTTTAAAAAGTAATTGATCGCCTTCATCACCATATTTCCCCTGCAAAACACTTAAGTTTTCCATAGCAGGAGTTTCTATTGGAGCATATCCGTATTTTTGATACACCTTTTTGATGGTATCTAAAATGAAATGCCTTTTAGCCATTTCTGCTGGTCCAAAATCACGAGTTCCTTTAGGTATTGAAGGCTTTTGCTTACTCATTTCTTATTCTTTAATTTGGCGCAAATCTACGAATTTTGTTATAAAAATCTGCCTTTAACAAAAGTTTGACCCAAGTTTCACTCACTGCTCTTCTTTACTAGCCGTAATTAAAAAAGCAAAGCTTTAAAATGAATTAAAGCTTTTGAATGGATTAATTAGAAAAGACTGAACGTACTCAGCTGATCTATAAAATGAGGAATCACTCCAGGCCAAATCGCAACGGTAATCACTAAACCATATAAAGCACCAAATAAATGAGCATCATGATTAATATTTCCAGCTTGCCTTTTCCCTTGATAATAGGAATAAATAATATAAATAGCACCGAATATAAAGCCTGGCAAGCATAAAATCCCATATAAACATAAATCAGACATTGGATTGAAAAGAATACTGCTGAAAACAACAGCAGAAACTGCCCCTGAAGCACCTAAAGCATTGTAATTTGGGTTGTCCTTATGTTTTATTAAGGTTGGAATATCTGCTATTACGATAGCTGATAAATAAAATGCTACATAAAGTATAGTTCCATAGCTACTGATCTGATTAAAATAAAACTCTACTGCATCACCAAAAAAGTAGAGTGTTAGCATATTGAAAATCAGATGCACATAATCCGCATGTAGAAAGCCTGAAGTAATCAGTCTGTAAAACTGTTTTCTATGCACTACTTGATATGGATTAAACATCCACGAATACATTCTTGTATGATTATTAAATGCAGGAATACTGATAATACAGGTAACAATTATAATGATTAAAGTAGTACTCATTATTGCTCTCTATTTATTAAATAGGTGAAAAATTCTTTTATGATTTCTTTCTTTTCATCCACTGCTTCCAAATCAGATAAATTCTGAAACGCCTTCTCGAAATACTCATTCATCTTTCTTTCTGTTAGCTCTTTTATTTTTAGCTCATCATAAATCTTTCGAACTGCTAATACTTTCTCATTCTTATCAAACTCCTCCTTTTGTAGCCAATCATTAAGCTCTACTTTGTTTTCACCTTGTGCTAATTCTTTTGCTTTTATTAATAAATAAGTCTTTTTGTTTGCAATGATATCCCCTCCTACTTGCTTGCCAAATTTATCTTGATCAGCATATACATCTAATAAATCATCCATCAACTGAAACCCAATTCCCGCATTTACTCCCATTTGATAAAGCAAAGCTTGATCTGCTACATTATCCATTGCCAGTATACCTCCAAATTCTAAACTAAAACCAAGCAAAACTGCTGTTTTTAGCCGAATCATATTGATGTATTCCTTTTCTTGTACAATATCTTCCTCCTCAAAATTCATATCAATTTGTTGGCCTTCACAAACCTCTATTGCACATTGATTAAATTTCTCAAGAATTACCTTCAACTTATCAGCAGGGCAATATTCAATTAACTGTTGGTAGGCTTTCACCAACATTACATCACCAGACAAAATAGCAACAGGGCTATTCCACTTTTCATGAACTGTTTCTTTCCCTCTTCTTAAAGGAGCATTGTCCATGATATCATCATGCATCAAGGTGAAATTGTGAAAAACCTCAACCGATACAGCTGCAGGGATTATTTCCTTGGGTTCCGGATGATAAAGCTGATAAGCAAGCATAGTTAAAAGAGGTCGCATTCTTTTCCCTCCTAATGACATAATGTAGCGAATAGGCTCATATAATTCTTTGGGCTGTTCACCAAAATTTTCTTTTTCAATTGCTGAGTTAATTGATACTATATATTCTTTAATAGATGCGTTCATATTCAAATTTTAAAACCTAAATATAGCCTTAATTAAAAGCCAGAAAAATGAAAACTAGCTAAAACTAAAAAGGATTAAAGTTTTTGACTGAAATAGTGTAGAATAATTTGATCCTTCACTTTCTTCTCAAGACCAAATCTGATTTCAGTAAGAATTTTTGTTATAGATATTTTCTATTTTATTATCCAAAATATCAATCTATTCTTTTAGAGTAAGAATTGCTAAAAAATAATGATAGCCTTACCTTTGCAACTCAATTGGACGGGAGGTTTAGTAATCATTCGATTTTGACCTTCTGATGAATTGAATTAACAATTAGAAATTTAATTTTTTAAATCTAAAACTTAAAAGAATAGTATGTCTTTAGTAGGAAAAAAAGCCCCAGTATTTAAATCAGGAGCAGTAATTAACGGAGAAGAAATAGTAGAAGATTTCTCATTAGAGCAATACATCGGACAGAAGGATGTAATCTTCTTCTTCTACCCAAAAGATTTCACTTTCGTTTGCCCAACTGAGATATTGGCATTCCAAGAAAAATTAGCTGAGTTCGAAAAAAGAGGTGTTGCTGTTGTAGGTGCATCTACTGATACAGAAGAAACTCACTTAGCTTGGTTATTAACTCCACAGGAAAATGGTGGTATCGAAGGTGTTAATTACCCATTAGTAGCTGATGCTTCCAAAACTATTGCTAACAACTTTGGCGTTTTAGCTGGTGATTGGAATTATAATGAAGAAGGTGAATTAATTTTCGAAGGTGCTCCAGTAGCATTTAGAGGTACATTCTTCATCGATAAAAAAGGTATTGTTCGTCACGAAACTATCAATGATTTACCATTAGGTAGAAACATTGACGAAATGTTAAGAATTGTGGATGCATGGCAGCACGTTGAAAAATACGGTGAAGTTTGCCCTGCAAACTGGGAAGAAGGAAAAGAGGCTATGCAAGAATCGAGAGAATCTGTTTCTTCTTACTTAGCAAAAAACAAAAAATAATCGAATTGATTATTAAAAATAAAACCTGCTCTTTTTAAGAGCAGGTTTTTTTATGTTCATCGCCTAAAATGCCATTAGCTTAAAACCAAGAGATTTTATACTCATCGAATTCATCCCCGTCAGCTACTGATTTAACGTACTCTACTTTTGGACTCACTGCCTTGGTTTTTCTAATTAGCTCATCAATTAAACCAAATTGTAAAGTACTATTAAATGTTTGAGTTCTTCTCATGATGATATGCTTAGGAGCTGTTTCCAAAATTTCCCATCCTCTTCCTTCAGGATCTTTAATCATCATGGATGCTACTTTTGCTAAACCTTCCATCATTTCTTTTGGAGAAGCATCACTAGTAATTAAACCATTCGCTAACATTCCAGAATAAGCCGTTGCGCCAATCTTTCTTCCTAACCTTCTTGTATTAGCCTGACCTATTTGTGACTCAATCCAATTACACATTGAATTATAAGTCTCCATAGGTACAAATTTCATTGCGCTAGATAAGTCTAACCCATTTGCCATTCTTTTTAGCTCTCTTTGGTAAGAGTCTTTGCCTTCATAAAGATCTATAATGTCTTTTACGAAAGCTGATGATAACGTAACCCCCTCTGTTGAATTATTCATAACTTTATATTTTTTCTTCAAAAGTACAAATTGAATAATTACGACATAAGGGTTAAATCACTTAGAAATGTATAGGTAAAATTACTTATTTTTAATTTTTTGACTAATCCATCAACTTTTTAATGGTCTACTTTCAACTAAATTTCGAAGCTTTAATAATTGCTAAATATTTCCCATCTCTGATTTAACAAAATTCATCAATTGACTAATATTTTCTTTACTAAAATCAAACTTAATATTTGCTTTTTCATATACCTCTGGAATTGACTTTGTGTATCCAAGCTTTAATGCTTCCATATAAGATTCCAATCCTTTTTTAGGATTATCCTTAAAATTCTTCCATACTGCAATTGCGCCCAATTGAGCCATTCCGTATTCGATATAGTAAAAAGGTACTTCAAAAAGATGCAGTTGTTTATGCCATAAATAATCCTTTATCTCTTCTAAATCTGACCAATCTGTAAGGGAATCAGAAAAGGTGTCAAATATTTTATTCCAAGCTTTTTTTCTATCTTCTAAGGTATGATTAGGATTCTCATACACCCAATGTTGGAATTTGTCAATGGTAGCTACCCAAGGAAGCGTTTGAATAATCCCTTCTAAATGTTCTGTTTTGGCTCTTTTTAGTTCTTCTTCATTTTCAAAAAATACGTCCCAATGATCTAAAGTAATCAGTTCCATACTCATTGAAGCCAATTCCGCTATTTCAGAAGGCGGATTCTTAAATTCAGTCAGTTCTAAATCATTCATTAAAAAAGAATGCACAGCATGCCCACCTTCATGTAAAAGCGTTACCATATCTTGCAAAGTGGATGTAGCATTCATAAATATGAAAGGTACTCCTGTTTCCGATAATGGATAGTTATATCCGCCAGGTGCTTTCCCTTTTCTGGATTCTAAATCGAGATGTTTCATCTCAATCATTTTCAGCAAACAATCGCCTAAATAAGGATCGAGCTTATTAAAAACTTTAATGGTTTTAGCCGTTAAATCTTCAGCATCATTAAAAGGCTTTAATGATTCCTTACCAGAAGTATCAACCGCTTTATCCCAAGGCATTAAAGTGCTTAAATCTAATTTCTCTTTTCTTTCCTTTGCTATTTCATTCAATAAAGGAACCACTTCTTCTTTCACTGACTCATGAAAATCGAAGCAGTCTTGAGGTGTATAATCGAATCTACCCATTGATTTGAACTTATAATCACGGTAGTTCGCAAAACCAGCATTTTTAGCCACATCTGTTCTGAGTCTTATAAGCTCAGAAAATAATTCATCTAATTTTGATTTATCCTCTAATCTTCTGTTGGCTATTTTTTTATAAATGCTTTCTCTTAATTCTCTGTCCGTTGACTGAAGCTTAACTGCTGCCTGTTGAAGAGTTAATTGCTTACCTTCATATTCAATTTCCATTCCGCCCAATATGGCCCCATATTTCTGGGAAAGACTTGATATTTCGGTTTCTAAGGGAATATTTTCTTCTCTAAAAATTTCAACATCTTTCTCCATTTCTCTGATCATGATGTCAAAACCATCCTTCTCTTTTACAGCTGCAAGGAAAGGAGATGATAATGCCTTACGATTTAATTTATCATTGTATGGAGCTATATGTGGTTGAATATTTCTTACAAAATCTTCAAATGATTCAGCTAGCTTTTCATCTGAAGTATCACATGTCATTTTGATATATCGCCAGGCCATTTCTTCAGAAACAACCGCCTCTAATTCACTTAATTTATGAAACCAAGACTCTAATTCTTTTCCTGAATTAATTTCATCATTCAGCAAAGTCTCAAAATAAGGCTTTAGTGTTTCCCAGTCCTTTACTTTAAAATCTTTTGGTAAATATTTTCTTTCGGGTATCTGAAATTCCATAACTGATCTTTTGAAAATAAAAAAAGAGGACACTGTCCTCTTTCACTATTACTGATAATTTAGTATTATGTTTTATCCTATTTCGATTTTAACATCGCTTGAAGTAGGGTGTCCAACACAATTCAATACAAAGCCTTCCTCTTTTTCAGCTTCTGATAATCCTTCATCCTCTTCCATTTCTACAGTACCAGATAATAATTTCCCTCTACAGGCTGTACACAAACCACTCTGGCAAGAAAACGGCAAATCAATATCTAAGTCTAGGGCCGTTTCTAATATTGTTTTACCAGCAGGAACAGGGAATTTGTGTTCTTCACCATCAAACAGAATAGTCACTTCATATTCTTCTCCTCCTTTTGATTCAGGTGCTTTTTTCTCGGCTTTATCAATGGTGCCCTGAACAAAACTTTCCTTAAATACATTTGACTTATCTACACCGAAATTTTCCAGATAGATCTCAACATTTTTCATCATCCCTTCAGGACCACACATTAAATATTGAGTTTGATCATTGCCCCAGTTTGGAATTCTATCTAAAATCTTCTTTAGCATTTCCTCATTCAACAAGCCAGATTCACCTTGCCAGTTAATAGGCGCATCATCCAATATATGAATGACGTGCATTCTACCTTCATATTGATCTTCAAGCTCATCAAACTCTTTCTTGAAAATTACTGATTCAAGATTTCTGTTAGCATAAATTAATGAGATAATGCTATCAGGTTCAGCATGAAGTATTGATTTTGAGATTCCCATCATTGGAGTAATACCACTTCCTCCGGCAAACATAATCAAATGACGTTTTTTGCTAGCGTCTACAGTAGTGGTGAAATTACCCATTGGCTCTAATACCTGCAGCTTATCACCTTCTTTTAGGTTGTCATTCAAATGGTTTGACATTTTACCATTCTGAACTCTTTTTACTGTTACCGCGGGATAATCATCAACCAAGGGTGAAGTACATAAGGAATAAGCCCTTCTTACACTTTCTCCATCTATATCTGTTATAAGTGTTAGAAATTGACCAGCCGTATAGGTCATTTCCCATTCAGGCTTCTCAAATTCTATGATGATAGAATCTGCTGTTGCATTAATCACCTTACGAACAGTTAGTTCTTTATATCTGCTTGATTTCTTAGTTTCTTTATCTTCTTTCTTTTTGAAAAAATTAAATGCCATTCCTTTTAAGTTTTATTTGAGTTAACTCAATGTTTCCATAATAGTTAGACAAAATTAATAAGCTTTATCAATTAATGCTCATTAATTACAAAAATGCTCATAAAATCAATAATTTTAGTAAACTTTCCTTTTCATTAGTTAGTTAAAAAATAAAAAATTGAGATTATGGCAAGACCGAATATAAAATTAATCAACGCGATTAGGACTGCAGCCAAAAGAATTAATGATGGTACGCATTATCAATGGGGGCATATGGGAGGTTGTAATTGTGGACATTTAGCCCAGGAACTAACCCCATATTCTAAAAGAGAAATTCATGAATATGCAATGCGTAAATCAGGTGATTGGACTGATCAAGTTCAAGATTACTGTGGCACCAGTGCTATGCCTATGGATGAAATCATTTCAAGCATGATGGAATCTGGCTTGAAAAGAAAGGATATGATCGATTTAGAAAGATTGAAAAATCAGGAAGTAAGAAGATATATGGGAGACAGAGGTGTTAAGCTTTATCATAACAATAAACAAGATGTAGTTGATTATATGATAGCTTGGGCTGATTTGCTAGAAGAACAGCTTTTATCTGATATTCAATTACCTGAAAATATTCAAAAAGAAGAGCATATCTCTGTTGAAGAGTTAAGTCCTGTTGAATAATATTTCACTTTTTTAAATATACTAAGCCTGATGATTTCAGGCTTTTTTATGCTGCTATAAAAAAAAGGGATGTGAAAACATCCCTTCATTTATAGTATATCATAAAATATTATGCTATTTGAGCATCAATTTTGTCAGCCAATACTTGTTTAGGCACTGCACCGATTTGTTTGTCAACTACTTCACCGCCTTTAAAAACTAATAATGTCGGTATACTTCTAATACCAAACTTAGCAGATACATTTGGGTTTTCATCTACATTCACTTTACCGATGACAGCTTTACCATCATAATCTCCGGCTAATTCTTCAACTAACGGACCGATCATTTTACATGGTCCACACCACTCAGCCCAAAAGTCAACCAAAACTGGTTGATCAGATTTCAATATTTCTTCAAAATTGCTGTCAGTTATTTCTACAGTACTTGCCATTTTCTTTTTATGTTTAATTCTGATTTTCGAAACGTAAAGATAGAAAAATTTGTTGCTACATGTATTTCAATTTCAGTAACAAATGTCACATGAGCGACTTTTATTGTTATATAACAAGAAATATTATAGCTTCTCTTCTACTTTACCACATTTTAACATTTTATCTCCAAAATATGGATTTCTAATTTCTTCCTCATCACTTAACCAAAAAGCACCCTTATTGTTGAATGCCATTGGGCAGAATTGCTTATACACAGTTTGCTCTTTATTATCAGAGTTTTCTTTCACTAAAGAGTAAACTTCCTTACTTAAGTCTTCAAATCCTTTTCTTATTTCTTCAACATCTTCTTTTTCATGCATGCTTTCAGAAATAGATTTAATTTGTTCCATTTCAGAACTTACAGATTCCAATAATTTAGCTAGTGAAGATTTCGCTTCTTTCGCATCAGTATTTACTAAAGCATCTTTAACACTGAAGTATGAAGACAATATACTTTTTAATTGCTCAGAACTAACTTCTGCTCCTGCTTTTAATACTACTTCTTTTTTAGTCTCCTTCTCTTCTAAAGTCTGGTTTTCAGATTTCTTTTCTTGATTACATGCAGATATCGCAACTGTTAATGCGATAATGGATAAAAATACCTTTTTCATTTTATTAAGATTTATAATAGTTACAAAATTAGTTTATAATGTTTACTTATTAAGTTTTTTATGACTCCATTTGGTACTTACAAAAAACAGTAAAAAGCCTGAGCATACGGTAAATAAACCAAAGAGTGAAAAAACACGAATTAACAAATTATTGAAATCATCTCTTCCTTCATAATCCATTGTATGGGACATCCATAGAAAATCAAACCATCGCCAATCTCTATGCCTAAGGGTTTTAAAATCACCCGTTTTTACATCCACATAAGCTGCAATGGATTCATTTCCTTTAAAATTAACTTGCCAAACAGGCAACTCTCTTCCTCTATACTCATGATGAGGCCCAGTGCTTTCTAAAAACTCTACAGTCTCAATTTCATATTCTTCTTTTACTCTTGACCTCACTATTTTTTTAGCTTCGCTTTCAGAGATTTCAGATTTTACCTCACCAGTTTTAGCATGAATTAATTTCGAATCATTAACCCATAGATAGGGTTCCGAATTGATAAACTTCAATTCCATAGACGAGACAACTGATGAATCTATACTTAATCCCAATTCCTTTGAATCGATAGAATTTACAATATCTGTTTCTTTAATAAAATGATCACCGTGAATCTCATCTATATCAGTCCAAGTAAAATAAAGGCCACTTATCGTCCAGAACAGGAACTGGATTCCAATAATCACACCTAAATAACGATGTGTTTTTCTTATATAATATTTATTGTTTTTCCTTCTCATTGCATAAAACTAAAGAGATTAATTGATATAAAAGAAATTTAAAATTACTCCTACAGTAAGCCATGCATACGCTAGGAAAGCAATATATTTCAAAGTCTTCTCTAAGGCAGGACTTTTAGGCGCCATTTCTTTATGATACATCACATCCTTACCCTTTACAAAACCAAAATATATCAAAATAGCTGAAATGAATAGAAAGCCTAAATTCATATAGAATGTATAATTGAACTTAAAAAATTCTTGTTCAGCAATAGAAACTGAATCAAAAGAAGGTAAAACATCCAACCACTGAAATCCATAGTGTAAACCTAAAGAGGCCACAATCAATGAAGTGAATAGTAAGAACAAAATGAAAAAACTCATTTTCCAGCCATAATATTTGGCATTAATTCTTAATACCGGAAATACGACCAAATCGCTAAAAATAAAAGCCATAACGCCCGCAAAACTCACTCCCTTACCAAAAAGTAAAGCTGCTAAAGGAATATTCCCCATTGATCCGATAAAAGTTAAAAAAGCTGCAAAAGGACCAATTAAAACATGTTCTAATAATGTGAAAAAGCTAAATGAAGCTGTTTTAGTATCGGTATTGATGAACAAGGTTTGAAAAAAACTATCCGGAACAAAAGCTGCTACAATTCCTGCAATCGTAAAACCTATAGTAACGTCTTTCCATACCATTTTCCATTCCATGAAATATTGTTTCCCTACTTTTGACCACTCCTTTTGAGATTTTATTTTCTCACTGAATGATTTATCATCACTGTGATCATGTTCATCAGAACCTAAATTTTCTTTTGCCTTCTTTATTAATTTTTGAGGTTTTATAATTTTAATCAACAACCAACTCACTAAGATCAAAATTATACCCCCAACATATTCCCCAACTACAAATTGCCATCCTAAGAATATAGAGATAACTATCCCTAGTTCAATTACTAGATTGGTTGACGAAAGTAAAAAAGCGATGGAGGAAACAAAGCTCGCACCTTTTTGAAAAAGTGATTTAGCAGAAGCAAGTGCCGAAAAGCTACAGGAACTGCTTATAAAACCAAAAAAGGTGCCTAAGAAAACAGGTTTGGCTCCTTCACCACCCATGGTTTTCTGCATTTTTTCTTCTGTAATAAAAACTTGAATGAAACTACTAATGGCATAACCTATGATAAAAGCCCAAAGTGCCATCCAAAAAAATCCAATTGTTGTAGAGGCGGCATCCGCCCAGTTCATTAAAAAATCATTCATAATAATTAGTTTAAATTTTAACTATTTATTCATGTTCAAAAAAAGTCTTAATGTCACTTCAATACTTCTGTTACTTCACCGCAACTGAGCATACTTGAACCAAAGTAGGGATTTACTATAGGTTCTTCTCTACTCAACCAATCGGCTCCTTTGTTATTATCTGCCATTGGGCAATGTTGCAAGTAAAGCGTTTCATCATGTGGTTTGAATGATTTGGTTAACTGAATCATCCAATCTGATAAAGCTATGAAGTTTTTTCTCAGCCCTTCTATATCTTCATGATGATGTATATGTTCCAGTATTTTATCCATTTTCTTATGATATCCCATCCATATTTCATGAGAATCATTCTTAAAAGCTTTCATATTAACATTTTGAAAAGCTGCCTTTAATTCTTTTGATTTAGTAATTGCAGTCGAAAAATCATCTTGTGTTAAGGCATCTTTTAATTCAAAATAAGAATCAAAAAGTGGCTTAAGTTCAAGCTTAGCTTCCTTAGTAAGTTCAACTGACTCCATATTTTCAGCACTCATCATGCTAGGCTTTCCGGCTAGTTGTGCTGCGGCATCAATGCTAAAAGTACCGGCAACTGCAATTTCTTCTCCCACATTCAATCCTGATTCTATTACAAAGCTATCGTTCAGAGCTAGTCCTAATTCTACTTCTCGCATGGTGAAGCTAATACCTGCTTGAGTCTCTTCCTTCACATATACAACCGATCTTTTACCCGTCCACATTACAGCTGACTTTGGCACTACAATAGCCGAACTGTCATATTGTTTGAATTCAATATTTGCTGAAACCAACATTTCGGGTTTAAGTAGTCCGTTTGCATTTTGAATTGTAGCTCTTGCTTTTACTGTTCTACTTTTGGCATCCACTATAGGCGAAATAAAATCAATTTTTGTAGTGAACTCTTTAGAAGGGAAAGGACGAGCATGAAATTGTACCTCACTTCCCATTTTCACAAATTGAAGATCTTGTTCATAAACATCTACATAAACCCACAAGCTAGATAAATTATCCAGTTCGTATAAAGACTGCCCTTGCTTAACATATTCTCCCTCAGTAACATTGATCTTCGATATATAACCTGAAAAATCAGAAATGATATTGAATTTTTCTTTTACCGTTTCAGCCTCAATAATGCTTTGAATTTGCTGATCTGATAATTTCCAATTTTTAAGTTTTTGTTTTGCCGCTTCAAAATAGGTTGGGTTATTTTCTCGTTGCTTATAGGCAAGTAATAATTCCTCTTGGGCTGTAAGAAGCTCTGGAGAATATAACTTTCCTATTAATTGGCCCTTTCTAACAAACTCGCCTTCATAATTAACATTGAGTTCTTCTACCCTGCCTGAGAAATGCGCTGATTGAGTAAAATCCATATTTTCATTTTCTTGCAACTTCCCTGTAACTGAAATTTCCTTTTCAATCATAGCTTTTTCAACTACTGCAGTTTCTACACTTGCTAATTTCATAGCAGTTGAAGACATACTCACGGCATTTGCACTAAATCCGTCTTGATTATCCGATTCTGAAAGCGGTATTAAATCCATTCCACAAATTGGGCAATCCCCTGGTTCATTTTGTCTTACGGAAGGATGCATAGAACAAGTCCAAATTTGACTTTCTGCTTCCATATTTTCTGAATTACCGGCTTGCTCATGTTGATGATCAGAGGAACCATTTAGGAAATAGCCTATTATAGTTCCTACTACAACACTTACTAAAATGATGATGATATTTATTTTATTTAATTTCATGATCTTCATGATTTAATTCTTCTTAATATTATTAAAGCTGTCTTTTTGAAGTCAAGTAATTATACTTTTCAATTAAAGTGGCTTGTTTTGCTTTTGCTAAAGTTTCTAGCTTTTGATATTTCAATAATTGTTGTCTGCTTCTTAATAACTCTTCAAATTCTACCCCAGAAGCCGCATAAGTTTTTTCCAATATTGACAGCGTATTATTTACTTTCTCAATCTGGCGCTGGTAAAGCGAAATGTATTCTGCCTGCTTATTAATCTCATAAACTGTAGAGGAATACTCTGTACTCAAATCATTAATCACATTTTGCTTTTTTAACTGGTATTGCTCCTGTATTAATTCTGCTTCCTTGACCTGAGCTTTATACTTTTTCCTAAAAATGGGTAAGCTTATACTTACCATAGGCATTAAAACATCCTGTCCATTATCACTTAAAGTGACATCATTTCTTTCACCTACCACCACATAATCTAGCCCAACTCCAATTTTGGGCAGTGATTGCTTTCTGATCGATTCAATTCTTTCCTGTGAAGATTCTCTTTTATAATCAATAAACTGAACTAAAGGATGACTTTGTAAAGCTGTATCCACAGACATTTCTGGCTCAAAGCCTTTTACATCTGGAATTGAATTAAACTCAGGCTCTGTTTCCGAATTTAAAATATTCTGAAAAGCAGTCAATAATGGTTGATACTTATCTTCAAGAAGAGATAATTCGGTTTCAGCATCATCAATCATGATGTCCACACGAAGAACATCCACCATACTAGCTTTAGAACTACTCAGTTTTCGTTCTGATAAAGCTTTATATTCATGGAGAATTTCAATATTCTCTTTTTCAAGTTTTTGCAGTTCCTGATTTTCAAGAATATCATAATAGGATTGAGCTACTTTCCAATACAGTTTATTTCTGCTATCCAAAAAATTCTGAAAGTATGCTTCCGCTTCTAAAGCGGCTACATTTTCATTGGCTTTTAAGGTACCAAACCATGGGAACATTTGACTCAAACTAAACTTTGCCAGTTGGGGCCCTACTCTAGTTTCTACTGGTGAAATAAAATATCCAATTGAAAAATTTGGATCTGCCAATGTTGAAACTTGAGGTAATTTTTGAAGAGCAGCTTCATATGCTTTATAATCCGATTGTAAACCAGGATTATTTTCAACTGCAATTTCAAAATATTCTTGAACCTTCATTTGACTTTCCTGAGCATACGAACTGTGTGAAAGCAACAGTAATGAAATCATGCTCAAGAAAAATTTATAATATGTATTTTTTATTGATGTATCCATTTTCATCTATTTAATCATCTAACGATTAGATTTAATTAGTCATCTTTTCTCTTTTTCAGCTTACTTTCTTCTTTAATCGCATACAAAACGGGTATAAGGAAATAAGTAATAGATGCAATTAACATCCCTCCAAAGGCTGGTATAGCCATTGGCACCATAATATCAGAACCCTTACCAGTGGAAGTTAAAATCGGAAGTAAGGCAATAATGGTCGTAGTTGATGTCATTACAGCTGGCTTAATTCTTTTTTGCCCTGCTGCAATTACCGCTTGCTTAACATCCTTTAAAGTATCTGATTTTCTTTTAGCAAAACTCTGATCAAGATAGGTAGCCATTACTACACCATCATCTGTAGCAATACCAAACAAGGCTATAAATCCAACCCAAACAGCCACACTCAAATTGATAGTTTGAATCTGAAATAAGGATCTGAAATTAATACCGAACCAGTCTATATTTAAAAACCAGCTTTGATCATATAACCATAACATGATGAAGCCTCCACTGAATGCTAAAGCAATTCCTGTGAATACCATGATACTGGTTAAAACTGATTTAAACTGAAAATACAGTATTAAGAAGATTACTAAAAGCACTACCGGAACAATGAAGCTTAATCTTTTCTCTGCTCGAATTTGATTTTCATAACTTCCTGAGAATTTAAAATTAACTCCTGCTGGCACCTCTATCTCACCAGCCTCTATCTTTTGCTGAATCAATTTTTTGGAATCTTCCACTGCCGTAACCTCTGCAAAGCCATCCTTTTTATCAAATAATACATAGCCAACTAAGAAGGTATTTTCACTTTTAATAGCTTGAGGTCCTCTCTCATATCTTATATCTAAAATTTGTCCTAAAGGTATTTGAGGACCAGTGGGTGTACTGATTAGCATTTTCGATAAATTCTCAGGATTATCTCGCAGCTCTCTAGGATATCGAACTCTAACAGGAAAGCGTTCCCTACCTTCAACTGTATTGCTAATCACCATTCCGCCTATGGCAGTTTCAATAAACTGTTGAACATTTTCAACACTTAATCCATATCGGGCAATCTCTTGTCGATCAATATCCAATAACATATATGGTTTACCCACTATACGATCTGCAAAAACCGCTTCAGATTTTACAGAGTTTACCTCTTTCAACACATCCTCTAATTCCAAGGAGAATTTCTCAATTGAACGCAAATCAGGACCAAATACTTTAATCCCCATTGGGGCTCTCATTCCTGTTTGAAGCATAACCAATCGTGTTTCAATAGGCTGTAGTTTTGGAGCTGAAGTAACACCTGGGATTTTGGTAGCTTTGGCAATCTCATTCCATATATCATCCGGAGTTTTAATATGATCTCTCCAGTTTCTAAAATAAAGGCCATCCTCATCTGGAATCAGGAATTGTTTATAATTACCATTTACTAGTTGTTCAATTTCAGTTTGAATTGTTTCTTCTAACTTCTCTCCTTCCGAATTAAGGAATTTCCTATTATTTGTAGAAAAATAAAGCTCATCAGAAACACCTTTTACTGATTTCAAACGCTCTGACTTAATAGCATAATTACCATCAGAATTAACTTCAAACCTCTGTCTTTCTCCTTTTTCATTTAGAATAAATTCCGGCCTGTAGTTAATGACATTTTCGAACATGGAAACCGGTGCTGGATCTAAGGCAGATTGCACACGACCTAATTTACCCACTGTAAGTTCAACCTCTGGTATATTCGTTAAGATCATATCCAACTGACCTAAAACTTTGCGATTGTAAGCAACACCCGAATGCGGCATTGAAGTTGGCATTAATAGGAAGCTTCCTTCATTTAAAGATGGCATAAATTCCTCTCCAATTCCAGGAAAGGTATTGGAAATGGCAGTCCATGGTTTTGATTTTTCAATATCCCAACCCAATGCATTAAAACCATTTGCTATAAATCCGAATACTGTATTAAACCCTAACCAAATCACAAGACCTAGCATAATTAGAGCCACTGGGATTGATAGAAATGTCTTTTTATACTCTAAGCATAAATTTAGAATTGATTTGTAATAGGCTTCAATTAAAATAAAGACTACTAAAATCAACCCAACTATTAGTCCAACAAAAATAAAATTAGAAAGAATTGATTTGGCAGGCCCAAGTGGTAGCCAATATTCAGCCAATAACCATAAAACAGCAAATAAAGTGATAATAATATCTGCTTTATCTATAATCCACTTTATTATGAAATGAAGAGTTAAACCTCTTTTTACCACAAGACCTTTTATAAAGCCCATGATCCCAAAAAGCAATAAAACCACAGCTGCCCAATTGTGGCCAAAAATCAATAATAAAATACCTGCAACTGTTAACGCTGGATTGACTAGTCTACTTACCCATTTATTTTTTGGTTTCAATCCAAAAAACAAATGGGCTAATGCAGGAAGAATTAATAAACTCACCAAAAGTGCAGCTACTAAAGCAAAAGTCTTCGTAAATGCTAAAGGACTAAAAAGCTTTCCTTCCGCAGCCTGTAGAGAAAAAACAGGTGTAAAACTGACAATAGTTGTTGATACTGCAGTTAAGATTGCACCTGAAACTTCAGAAGCTCCTCTGTAAATAATATCAATTAATGAATCCCCTTCATTAGCATCATCTAAGTGCTTAAGAATATTTTCTGTTAGGATAATACCTAAATCGACCATAGTACCAATAGCAATGGCTATACCTGAAAGGGCCACTATATTGGCTGTAACCCCCACATAGCGCATGGCTATAAATACAATTAGTATGGCTATAGGTAATAAAGAAGAAATTAAAAGTGAGGCTCTGATCCTGTAAACCATTATAGTAATGACCAATATTGAAATCAGAATTTGCAGGCTAAGTGCATCTTCAAGCGTATTAAGCGTTTCATATATTAAATCTGACCGATCATAGAAAGGTACAATGGTCAGCTTACTTTCAGTTCCATCTGCTAAAATTTTAGAAGGTAGGCCTGGTGCTATCTCATTTATTTTTGCCTTAACATTATTGATAACTTGCAATGGATTTGCTCCATATCTTGCCACTACTACTCCCCCAACTACCTCAGCACCATCTTTATCTAATACTCCTCTCCTAGTTGCTGGCCCTAAGCTTACACTTGCTACATCTTTTATTCGAATAGGTGTATTATTCTCAACTGCTACTACAGCCGATTCTATATCTTCTTTATTCTTAATATACCCTAAGCCACGAACTAAATATTCAGCTTGGTTTATCTCTATAGTTTTAGCGCCAACATCTCTATTAGAATTTTTAACAGCGGAAAGAACTTTTTCAAGAGATATATTATAGATTTTTAAAGCATCTGGATTTACATCAATCTGATATTCTTTTACAAAACCTCCAATTGATGCTACTTCAGATACATTTTCAGCTGCATTTAATCCATATTTCACATAATAATCCTGAACAGATCTGATTTCATCCAAATTCCAGCCTCCAGTGGGATTTCCATCTTTGTCTCGGCCTTCAATAGTGTACCAATAAACTTGTCCTAAAGCAGTGGCATCAGGCCCTAAAGTAGGCTGAACTCCTTCAGGCAATAGACCTTGTGGAATAGAATTCAGTTTTTCCAATATTCGTGAACGGGTCCAGTAGAATTCATTTTCTTCATTAAAAATGATATAGATACTCGAAAAGCCGAAAATTGAAGAACTTCTGACAGTTTTTACACCTGAAATACCTAGTAAATAGGTGGTTAACGGATAAGAAATTTGATCTTCAATATCTTGGGGAGAACGCCCCTTCCATTCTGTGAAAACTATTTGCTGATTTTCACCATAATTAGGAATAGCATCAACTGGAACCGGATCTGATGGCAAGAAGTTAATATTCCAGCCAAAAGGAGCTACTGCAATTCCCCAGGCCACAAGACCTATCAATAAAATAAAGGTGACTAACTTATTATATAAGAAAAATTTTATAATTCGATTTAACATACAATTACCATTGATTTAAACATAGATATTTTATCAAAGGAGCATTTGCTCTCTTCGCTTGTTTAAAGCAATGGTAGTATTAAATCAAAAAGCTTTGGTAAAGTACTTCTAAAGAGGCTTTATATAGTGGGGGGCCGTCAAAATATACGAAACTAATTCTTGCCTGATTGTCTAGTGGACTAGAAAACAAATAATTAACCAATACATAAATTACCGAAACAAAAGAAGATCCAGACTTAAGAATTGAATTACTTTCTTTCTCTTGCTGAATATCGTCAACTGCAATTTTTTGAGTTTCGGTTTTACAGCATCCTTCTTTATCAGCTTCATGCTTATGGCATGCTGGCATTTTTTTATCATCCTGATGATGTGTGCAGTGTTGGTCACTTTCCGACAAAGCCACATCTTGCAGATTATCACCACAGTAGTGCTTATACATCACCGCACCTAAGCTTGTACTCAATACAAGAAAGGATAAAAATAGTGCTAGTATAGTTTTCTGCTTTGGCATGAATTTCAATTACGAATGTAAATGTAAAAGGTTTTAAATGAACATAAAAATATTACACTATCCAGATGATTTTAATAGAGCAATAATATTCATCTAGGTTAAGAAATAATAAACTTTTAAAAAGTTCTTATATAAAGCCCTGAATTTGAAAACTATTTATTCTCAATCAGGTTTATAGAAAAGTTATTTCAGATAACAATTTAGTTTTCATGTTCAATTAGGTTTGGCGACACGTTTAGTTCACGTGTCGCTTTTTTATTTATTGCAAATTGTTCTATAAGGACAATACGTACAATTCTCTATTTTACTGGTTTGATCGAATTCTTGATCGCTATTAAATAATTCAGTTAAGATCTTTTTCAATCCTTCTTCAAATTCCTCCATCAATAAAACTGCATTATTTATTTGCTTAGAATTCATCTTTAGTTTTTCTGAAAAATCATTTTGAAATAGCCCTTTCCCATTGTATAAACCAGGCATAACATTCTTTTCTCCATCATAATCAGGAGATTTTATATATAAAAATGAATACATCAGAGTTTGCATAGCAGCACCATTTCTGTCTTTATGGTCTCGATCAAATAAGCTTTCAACATCTGGGAATTTTACTTCATCCCCACCAGATTTATAATCAATAACTCGGATGGTATTTTCCTTTTCATCCAAACGATCGATAGAACCTTTCATTCTGATGTTACGACCATTATCCAATGATATTTTGTGTTCAAATTCACCCTCCACAGCTTTTACAGTAAAAGGAGCAATTTTGACATCATAATCAAGAATTTGGGCTATCATTCTTTTCACCACATCTCTAATGATGATATTTCTTCCTTCAAATTTATACTCTTTTACATCTTTCCCTTTTCCGTATAAATCAGCAAATTCTTTACGAACTATTTTATCTATATCATTTTTTAATAAAATGATTTTATTCTGATCCAGCGGTTCTCCTAAAACGCTACCATAAAGCTCCTCCATGGTATGATGTAAGATATTACCAAAGTCAGCTGCATCTAAATCCTCACTTACCTCTTCCCTTTCTTTTAAACCCGCTATGTATTTAAAATAAAACTGAAGCCTACAGTTTAGGTAAGTTTTAAGTGCTGAAGCAGATAAGTATCTTTCATTTGAATATTGATCAAGGATTGAGCGAATCTCTTCATTTTTTTCAATACTGATAGGGTATGATTCTGCTGCTTGAGGATCTTGATTTAAATTTTGAAGTTTTATTTTATCAGACTGAAGACCTAATTCATATTGTAATTGTAAAAGATAACGACTAGGTTCTCCTCCTTTTCCACCAGTATTATCACTATTATACATTAAATTAATATCCTTAGATCGCTGAAGAAGTCTGTAAAATAAATACGCATAAATAGCATCTCTTTGCTCTAAAGTAGGAAGGCCGTAGGCTTTACGAATATTATAAGGGATGAAAGATTGATTATTAGCACCGCCAGGAAAATTGTCCTCACTAATACTTAAAAAATAAATGTGATCAAAATCCAGATTCCTAGATTCAAGTACACCCATAATCTGAATCCCCTCAAGCGGCTCTCCTGAAAAGGGCACTCTTATAGATTGTATAATTCTATTAAACAATCGTATAAAGGCATTGATATCGAGTGATAGATCAAAATCACTAATTATTTGTTCTAACTGACTTATTTGTTTGTATATCTCAGCAATAAACTCTTGTTCAGTAGTTTCTATTTCCTCAGAATGAACAAATTGCAATATATTCTTTAAGTAGAGAAAATAATTTTCTGATCCATCTTTGAATAAAATCTTTATCAGCTCATTGTGTTGTTGAGTTTCAAGGAATAAATCCTCTAATTTCAATCGAATTAAATTATTGCTTTCAATATGTTGGATGAGTGATTTCGCTTCTTCCTCTAATAAGTTCCCTACAAATGGATGCTTCAATACTTTTAACACATCTCTGTGATTGAAGGAAATTTCGTCTTTTTCAGTCCTACTATTTTTCTGTAAATGTAGACAAGTATTCATTAATTGATAGATGGAAGCAAAACGTAATGGATAGCCCATGGTAACATTTACCTTTTTGATATTTTCAGGTAATGCATACAAAACGGGGAATAGTAGACTTTCATCCCCTAAAATTATTACAGTTTTCTCAGGAGATTCTAAATTTTGCTTCAACAATAATTGCCCTAAAAATTTTGTCTGTGCAATATTTCCTTTTATCTCCGTAATATTTATTTGAGGTGTATTCTCTAAGATTTTATTAGGCAAGTCAGAAGGCATAGTCATTCCTAAAATACTATGGTTTGCATATTCCCTGAAAAAATTTCCTGCCTCTTGATTAATATTTTCTTTTGAAGCATAATAGGCATCTAAATCCCAAAACACTTCTGCTCCATTTTTAACCGCTTCAGAAATAATGGCTTCTTCGGTTTTGGTTAAGGCGTTAAATCCAGCAAAAATTAATTTATCAGATATCCTTTCTTTACCTGAAAGTAATTTATCAGCATAAATCCTATACAATAAGCCATTGTAAGCCTGTTTATGTTGTAATAATTTATTTCTGAAATCTTCATAAACAGGGTATAAGATATTCCAATTACGTGTAAATTTCTCTTGGGCTTCTTTGGGTTTTGCTTCAAAACTTCTCCAAAATTTCTCTATCAATAGAAGTTGTTCTTTTGTTAAGAAATCTGTGTCTGATAATTTTTTCCATTCGAATAAATTAGCAAATAATGGCTTAGCATCAGCCATATAATGATCCACATCATTAAAGTCTTTTACCAACATATCCCCCCAGAAATAGAACTGCTCAAAATCTTCCTTAAAAGGAGCATGTTTTTGAAAAACTTCATGTAAAGTAAACACTAAACTGAGTTGATCAGGAACAGCATATTCACTTTGCTGTTTCACAAAATCCTCTATCGAAATCGATTCTGGAGCCCAAATGGGCTTATTTATCAATTTCCTTAAGGCAGTATTAAAAAATAAACTAGCTCTTCTATTGGGAAAAATGATAGTATAGTCGGAAATATTTTCTCCGTATTTATGGTAAATATTTTGAGCTACTTCTTCTAAAAATGTCATTTTGATATCAATTATTTTTGATATTTATAAGGTTATTTATTTTACTAAACTTCTAAAATTTCAAGAGGATCCAGATAAGCCAAATGAGCCGTTACTTTTTGATAGTCCATTTTTTTCAATGTCTTCTTATAAAAGTTTAATTGCTTTTTGTCTGCTTCAGATTTTTTACCTGTTTTGAAGTCTAAAATTCTGGCTTCATTTTCTTTTATTAAAACACGATCCAATCGGATCAATGATCCATCTGGAAGTAAAATCGGAACCTCGGTTTTAACCTGCCAATCCGTTTCGAACCATTTAAGCAAATCACTTCCTTTCTCCAGATTTGAACTGACAATTTCCTGAATATCATTAAAATCACTTTCGGACAATGATTTCTCTGTCTTATACTTATCAAGCAGTACAGGTAGCTCTTGAATATCATTTAACTTTGATAAAATATCATGCACATAAATTCCAAAATCTGTTCTAGATATTCCTGAATCATCCTCTATAAGTGCATTAGATTCTTTTATTTGAAGCTTTTTATGCCAGTTATGACTTTCGTAATAGGTCAAATTTATAGACTCATTAGTAGCATCATCTTTATTTCGATTAACCTCTTTTGCAATTGAAACTAATTCTTCATCACTACCTATTTGCAGTCTGAATTCTTCTATATTCCAATCAGAATGTTCAGAAGCAAACTCTTGAATAAGTTTTGATATATAACCTATTTTACTTTTAGCATTTGAATTCACAATCAAAGCATCTCCTGCTCTAGTCATGGCAACATATAACACATTCAAATTATCTAAATAGCTTTTTACTTCTTCCTGCCAATACGCATTTTCAAAAACTGAATTGATTAAAGAAGAACCATGTTTTACTGGCAAATATGAAATTTTATCAAAAGGGGTTCCGTTTGTATTCACCCAAAGTGTTGGGGCCATTAATCCGTTCGGACTCAGTTGCCAATCCAATAATGGAATCATACATACTGTAAATTCCAAGCCTTTTGATTTATGAATAGTCATTAATCTAGCTGCATTTTCATCGGATTGTAATTTTATCGCATAGGAACTATTATTCTGCTCCCACCATTCCATAAAATCAGGTATGCCGCCTTTATTCCCAAACTCTAATAAAACATCTTGAAAAGCTGACAAATAAGCCTTTTCCTGCTGAATCTTTTTCAATTCGAAAATTTGAATTAATTGCTCGCTCATCTCTAGCAAGCTCAAACTCATTAATTGCTTTTGAGAGGATAAGAATTGTTCTGGGATCAAATCATCAGTTGAGTTCTTTTTAACCAATTGATGAGTTGCCTGATTTTCATTCAGAATGATTTGATGGTAATAAAATTTAATCTGTGCTAAGGCTATATCATCTTCGGTGTAGAGATAATTAAAACAGTTTAAAAGAAAATTCACAATGTGAGCACTTGAAAGTAGGAGAGTTTCATCTGAAATAATATTATAATGATAACGCTTCAGTTTTTCAGGATTCTCTTTTTTGTAGGCCTCAATATAGTCTTGAATCTCAATCCCCTCAGATTTTTTTCTAACTAAAACTCCAACTTCTTTTAAATTAATACCCGCATCCTGAAGTTTTTCTAAATCTGAAATGAATTTTGAAATCGCTTTAGCTTTCCAGCTAATTTTATCTCCATTTTCTAATACTTCCTCTTCAAAAAACTGCAGGTCCACATATCCATCGAATGGATACTTATCTTTCTTTTGTTGAACTACCTCATGATAAGCAGCGGGTAAATCTTGAAGTAAATGTTCGACATCCTCTGAAAATTGATTGGTCTTCTTACTGGTCGCTTGGTTAATAATTAATTCTGGAAGACTAGTAAATAGATCATTATTAAAATCTATAACATTAGGCTTACTTCGAAAATTATGAGTTAATTCTTTCTCTTGATAAAATGCAGTTGGTATGTCATCCTTAAGGCCCTTTAGTAGAAGTCTCCAATCACCACCTCTCCATCTATAAATAGATTGTTTTACATCTCCTACCACTAAATTTTCATTACCTTCGGCTAATGAGTTCTCAATTAAGGGTTTAAAATTTTGCCATTGTAAAGTTGAAGTATCCTGAAATTCATCAATTAGAAAGTTATCATAAAAACTTCCCATTTTTTCATACACAAAAGGACTTTCTGTAGGATCAGTACCTATGATTTCATTTAAAAACTGAGTGGTGTCTGATAAAAATTGTATTCCTTCTTCTTGTTTATAATTCGCAAGTCTTTGATTAAAGTGTCGAGTTAATCCTATTAAATAAATATTCTTATGGATATTTACAGCTGTTCTATAATCGCTACCTTTTTTCTTAATAAACTCAATCGCTTCATTAAAATAATCTAACAATCCCTCTTTAGCAGTTTGAATAATTAGCTCTTTATGAGTAGAAGTTTTTGCTGCTAAAGTTTCACCTTCAGAATCTAAAGCTTTTTTAACAGTACTATTTACAAGGTTTGCTAAATCATAATTTTTAGTAGTCTTATTGATCTTATTAAAAAAGTTTGGTGCAGATCTTCCTTTACCACTAAAATCATCTAGGCTTAATCCCTTCGTTTCTATTAGTTTTAAAGCCTTCTTACTAATTCCATCTAACGTATTTTCAAAACTGGCAATTATTTCCTGAATATACTTTTTAAATGCGTCAAGCTTTTTATAATCACTCAAGTCATAATTTAAAGCCTCTTCTATAACTTTAAAATCATCTTTTAATAGTTCTTCAGTAAATGATAGTATATCATTTCTCACATCCCATCTTCCTTTATCTTCTAACTTATTGATAGAAAAATCAATTACCCAGTTCTTTAAAGATACATTATTGGGATCACTAATATCTTCTAACAATAAATCCAAAACTGATTGACGAACTTCATCAGTATTCAATAACAGCTCACCATCACCCTGAATACTTAGTTCTCTGGCAAAGGAACGGGTTACATTTTGAAAAAAAGTATCGATTGTTTGAACTGAAAATCTACTATAATTATGTAGAATGGCGCTCAAAAGATCTTTTGATTTCTGCTTTACTTGGCTATCGTTAATATTCAGATATGCTTTTAGCTGTTGAGCCATAACTGAATCCGTAGAGCATGTAAATTCAAATAAATTTTGAATAATACGCTCCTTCATTTCTTGAGTAGCCTTATTTGTGAAGGTTACAGCTAATATTTTTTTGAAATGATCAGGAAACCGGAGAGCGAGTTTTAAATATTCTTTTGTAAGTGTGAAGGTCTTCCCACTTCCTGCAGATGATTTATATACTTTAAACAATTTATCTTCCTCTTGCATAAAGGAAAATTAATTGAAGTAGAAAGAAATAAAAAGCAGTTAGTTTAATATATTAACAAGTATTACAGCAGAAGCTATAATACACTCAATACTAATTACTATTGCTGAGATAATATCTCCTGTGGAACTAGCATCGATAAACGATTTATATTTAACTTTTACATTCAAAACTTCTCCCCTATTATAAATATCTTGTTAAGATAACAAATATAATAACACACACAGAGAGAAAGAAACTTACAAATAGATTAATTGATAAAATATACGTTTTACTATATTTTTTAGATTTATTATTATATTTTTAGGTGTTTTAACTATATTAACAGGTGTTTTTTCAATCAAACATTACATCTCTTCCATACCGCTTACACCTCCAGAAACAATAAATTTCATTGCATCAGTACTATTAATATTCCATGGATGAACTAATTCATTTTTCACAATAATAATGTTACCAGAGAAATTATAAGAGTGAGGCATATAAATGGATGAAAACCCATCAAGGCTTAGCTTACTTAAATCATTTTGAGTAATAAAACCAGGTTTAAAAATTTTAGCATTCTCATCAAACTGAACCATAACTGGTTGATTGAATTTTTTCTTGTCTCCTACAAAAGCACCGATTAAATCTTTTATTGAATTATAGATTAAACTTAAAAAAGGGATTCGTTTAATAAATGTCTCAAATACCTCAAATACAGGCTTCATAAAATAAGTGGTACCTAAATAGCCAATTCCTATGATAGCAGTAAATAATATCAGTATTCCTAAACCTGGAATTTCAACAGGTAGCAAATCATCAAGCCAATTAAAAACTGCTTGAATAACTAATATTGTAAAGGCAATGGGCGCAACAAAAAGTAGTCCTCTGAAAAAATAACTTCCTATTTTACTTAAAATCTTCTGTTTCATAATGCAATAAAAAAGTTAAAACGAAAAAAGCCTTGATGATATTCACCAAGGCTTGATAATATTTTATTTGGATACCTTAAATTGAGATTCCCATGAATGACATGAAAGCAATTCCCATTAATCCAGTGATTAACATTGTAATTCCTAATCCTTTTAATCCATCAGGAACATTTGAATATTTTAATCTTTCTCTAATTGCAGCTAAAGCAATAATAGCCAAGAACCATCCAATACCTGATGAAAATCCATAAACTGCAGATTCAGATAGGCTGTAGTCTCTTTGAGCCATAAATAAAGAAGACCCTAAGATTGCACAGTTTACAGCAATCAATGGTAAGAAAATACCCAATGAACCATATAATGATGGAGAAGTTTTTTCAATAACCATTTCCACTAACTGAACCATAGAAGCAATTACTGCAATATACATGATAAAGCTTAGGAAGCTTAAATCTACAGTTGCAAAATCCTTACTGATCCAAGCTAAGGCTCCTTCATTTAAGATATATTCACTTAGTAACCAGTTTGTAGGAACAGTAATTGTTAATACAAAAACTACTGCTAATCCTAATCCAAATGCAGTACTTACCTTTTTAGAAACCGCCAAAAATGAACACATTCCTAGAAAATAGGCAAATACCATATTTTCTATAAAAATTGATTTTATTCCTAAATTAATTAAATCCATTGTATAAAAATTTTAGCGATTAATGTTCTACGTAACCAGTCTTGTTTCTTTGTACCCAAATTATTAATCCGAGTATGAAGAAGGCACCCACAGGTGTTACCATAATACCATTGGCTTGATAATCAACTCCCATCCATCCCTCTTTAGAGAAACCAATTGCTTCGAATACCTCGAAACCAAATACAGCACCAGAGCCAAATAATTCTCTAAAAAAAGCGACCGCTAAGATTATCCAAGCATAGCCAAGACCACTGCCTAAACCATCCAAAACCGAATCATAAGGTTTATTACCTAAAGCGAAGGCTTCAAGACGACCCATAATGATACAGTTTGTGATAATCAAACCTACAAATACACTTAATTCTTTGTACATATCATAAGCAAAAGCTTTTAGCACCTCATTTACCAAAGTTACCAAAGTAGCTATTACTGCTAATTGCACTATGATTCTAACACGGTTAGGGATTGCCTTTCTAATTAAAGATATAGAAAGGTTAGAAAACACAATTACGAAAATAACCGCAATCGACATTACCATTGTTGGTTTCATTTGAGTGGTAACCGCTAATGCTGAACATATACCTAATACCTGAATGGTAATCGGGTTATCATCATTTAATGGATCAGAAACAATTTTTTTTCTTCTTTTGGAAAGAAGAGCCTCTGATTCTTGTTTTACTGGTTTATCTACAGTTTCTGTACTCATATCTTTGTCTCTTTAAATTATAAAGATGCTGTTGCTCCTTTTTTATTGAAATATGACTTATAATGACTGAAGTAATTCTCAAGCATGGCATTTAAACCATTCCCTGTAATAGTAGCTCCAGACATTCCATCAACATGGTGCGCATCAAGCTTACTTGGAGGATTGTTTTCCCCTTTTAACATTTTAACCGATACTAATTCACCTTGATCGTTATATAGCTCTTTACCTTCAAATCTTTTCTGAACCTCACTTTCAGTAATTCTTGCCCCTAAACCAGGAGTTTCACCAGCATGTGCAAAAACAGCTCCTTTGATTGTTTTACCCTGAGTATCAAGTGCTACATATCCCCAGATGTTATCCCATAGACCATTACCATAAACAGGTAGGATATAAGATTCGATTTCTTCACCTCCATTTTTACCAAAAAATTTAAAAACAGGATAAAGTCTATCTTCTGGAGCTTTTTCAAACTCTTTTTCAACATTTACATCCTCTGCAACTATTTCATTGCCTTCACTATTTTCAGTAACAATGTTTCCTTGATAATCAACTACTTCAGATTGAATAACTTTCTCATAGGTAGCCAATACATCCATATCGGAATCTACATCCATTACTGCACCAAGAATTTGTTTCTTTGTATCCAACTCTACTGATTTTTGTTGGATTGGCCCTAATCCTACTGATGTAGCCGCTAACAATCCGCCTAATACTACAGTAAGAATGACGGAGAATATGATAATATAAGAATTAGACTGTTGCACGTTTTAACCTCCTCTTTTTATTTGATTCAACAACATAATGATCGATTAATGGAGCGAATACATTCATCAATAAAATGGCTAACATGATTCCCTCCGGATAAGCTGGATTTACTACTCTAATTATTACAGTAAGAACGCCAATTAATAATCCATAAATCCATTTACCAGTTTCGGTATGAGAAGCAGACACTGGATCCGTAGCCATAAAAACTGCTCCAAATGCTAAACCTCCAATTACTAAATGGTAATGAGCTGGCATATCCATAAATGCATTTACACCAATAGCATTAAATCCTAATCCCATTAACCAAGCACCTGCAAAAACACTCACTATGATTTTCCAGCTACCTACTCCTGTTATAATTAATATTAGAGCACCCACTAATGCTAGCAAAGTTGAAGTTTCTCCAATTGAACCTGGGATAGCTCCTAAGAACATATTTGAAAATGAATACATACCTTCTGCCCAATAATTTCCAAAAGCAGAAACAACAGATCCTGTACCATTCAATGCAGTATCGTATGCTACACCTAAAGCAGTTGCACCAGAATAACCATCAACAACTGCTGCATCACCTAAGTATGTCCAAACCTCACCTGAAATATCAGTTGGATAAGCGAAGTAGAGGAATGCTCTAGCAGTTAATGCTACGTTAAGTACATTCATCCCAGTACCACCGAATACCTCTTTAGCAATAACAACTGCAAAAACAGTAGCTAAAGCAACTTGCCATAATGGAATACTTGGCGGCATAATTAAAGCAATAAGCATACCCGTTACAAGGTAGCCTTCATTTACAGGGTGATTTCTTATCACACATATAGTAAATTCTGTACCTAAACCTACTGCGTAGGATACGATTACAATTGGAAGAGCTTGCATAGCTCCTATTCCAATTTTTTGTAAAAACGTAGCTGTTTCACCTATAGCTAAAAAATGCTGATGACCTATGTTCCAAATTCCAAATAATAAACAGGGAATCATGGCGATCACAACAGTGATCATGGTTCTCTTTAAATCATTTGCATCTCTAACCTGAACACCTTTTTTACCCGTTACTAATTTAGGCCTAAAAAGGATTGTACGGTGACCTTCGTACAATGTGTAGTACTTCTCGTATTTCCCCCCTTTCTCAAAAAGAGGTTCAATTTTATCGAAGAATTTTTGTATTGGATTCATATTGTATAGTATGATTATTTTTATTGATGTTAACCATAAAGATTAACTATCTATTATCCATTTATCATTAAGTTGATTCCTTTTCTTAAAAGGATCTGTAATTCATGTTTTGAAACATCAATGAATTCACATAGCGCAACATCTTCTTCCACAAGCTCGAATATACCTAAGGCTTCCATTTCATCAAAATCTTCAGCCATTATAGCTTTGAATAAATAATTAGGAAGAATATCCATTGGTAAAACTTTCTCGAATTCACCTGTCATCACAAATGCTCTTTCTTCTCCGTTAGTATTGGTATTCAATACATATTCTTTCTTTTTATTTAAGAAAGATAGAAGACCAATAGCTCTATGGAAGCTTAATTTTGAAGTAGTTGGTTTAATCCATCCTAATAATTCTTCAAAATCACCTTCCGGTACGACTGTGATTTGCTCGTCATAAAAGCCAAGATAACCATCAGCATCAATTCGCTCACCTGTAAGTACGTTTCCTGAAACATATCTTACGTGATCACTTTTAATATTGTCTTTAGTGATATTTTTGATAGATGCTCCTGCATAAGTATCATAATACTGAGGTTCTTTAACTTCAGATCCTGTTAATGCTACTTTTCTAGAGGCATCGTATTTTCCATTTAAGAATAATTTACCTATTTGAATTACTCCAAGAGGCTTAATCGTCCATGCTACTTCTCCTTTATTAATAGGATCGATGTGATGGATTTGAACGCCAACATTTCCTGAAGGATGTTTTCCTGAGAATCTGTTAATTTGAACACCTTCTGCTTGGCTGAACATTTTCAACATTTCTCTATCTTCCGAAATATTGACATGAACCTTTCCATCAGTAAATTTCTTAATTATTTCTAAACCTGCCGCAAAAGCTTCCTCTTCTTCTTTAAAAGTGAAGTTATAGTCAGGAGCTAAAGGATGGGTATCAAAAGCTGAAATGAAAATTGCTTTTGGTTTATCTTCAGGATTAGCTACAATACCATAAGGTCTTTGAACCAAATTAGGCCAAACACCACTTTTTAGCATCAATTCTTTTGCCTTTTCAACATCTAAAGAATTAATATCTGATTTTGAATGAGATCCGAAATCTTCAAATTCAACCTCTTTATCCGCTAAAATCCTAATTTCTAGTAATTTACGCTTTTCACCTCTTCTAATTTCTGCAACTTCACCGCTCACTGGAGAGCAATACATTACATTTTCAGCCATTTTATCATAGATAAGAGGTGTTCCAGCTTTAACTGAATCTCCTTCCTCTACTAATAACTTAGGCCTAGTGATAGCTGGGAAATCCGTTGGTTTTATAGCAAACGTTTCCGGTTTAGGTGCTTTTGATATACTTTTTTCAGCTTTTCCAGCTAAATTAATATCAAATCCTTTTTTAAGTTTAATGGTATGAGACATGTCTTTATTTAACAATGAACCCTTATTTGAAATTGAGGCAAAATTAAGAATTATTTTGCTAAAAAAAATCTTTTATTATAATAATGCTACACGAAATCCAATCTACACAAAACTTTTACTTAACAGCTAAGAAGGCTTTCCTGTTTAATATTTTCTACAAATTTTTTCACTTCCTTCATTAGCCACATTGGAGTTGAAGTTGCACCGCATATTCCAACAGTTTTTTTACCCTCAAACCAAGCAGTATTTATTTCTTTTTCATTCTCTATAAAGTAGCTATTCTCGTTCTGATTTTTACAAACTTGATAGAGCGCTTTGCCATTTGAACTTTTCTTACCACTTACAAATAGGATAACATCGTGTTCATTGGCAAAAACTTTCAATTTTGGCTCGCGATTGGATACTTGTCTACAAATACTATCATTTGCATTTAAAGTAGCCATCTCCCCTTCTCTTAAGTCTGCTTGAGAGTTTTCTAATCTCTTTTCTATTTTCTCTTTTATATCGTAAAAGCCTTTGGTACTTTTTGTAGTTTGACTAAATAATGTAACAGGTCTTGTATAATCAATTTTATCAAGATCATCATCATCCATAATTATGATCGCATTACCATTTGTCTGACCATTTAGACCTGTAACCTCGGCATGACCTTTCTTACCATAAATCACTACTTGACCCTTATCAGCACACATTTTATCATGCGCATTTTTAACTCTATTCTGTAGTTTAAGTACAACTGGACAGCTTGCATCAATCAACTCAATATTATTATCCAATGCAAGCTTATAAGTTTCAGGAGGCTCACCATGTGCACGAATTAATACTTTACAGTCTTTAAGTTCTTTCAACTCTTCGTGAGAAATCACTCGTAGCCCTTTGTTATAGAGCCTTTTGACCTCCATATCATTATGGACAATATCACCAAGACAGTATAATTTCTCTGTATCCTGCATCGCATCTTCTGCCATTCTTATAGCATATTCAACGCCAAAACAGTAGCCAGAATCTTGATCTATCGTAACTTGTAATTTATCCATCATTTTCAATCATTTTCTCAGTAGCCAATTGTAATACAAATTCCACTTGCTCTGGAAAAGTAAGCTCACTTGTATCTAAGATGTAAGCATCTTCAGGTATAATTAATGGATTCTCTTTTCTTTCAGAATCCATTTTATCTCTTGCCAATAAATTTTCCTCAATTTCTGGTAAAGGAACAAGCTGATCTTTTTCTAACAATTCTTTTTGTCTTCGTTCAGCTCTAACAGTTAAGTCTGCCTTCATAAAAACTTTTAGTTCAGCATTAGGAAAAACATTAGAGCCTATATCTCTTCCATCCATCACAACCCCTTTTTTCTTTCCTAACTTACGCTGTTGATTTACCATATCTTTTCTCACCTCAGGAATAGCACTTATTTTACTTACCTGATTCGAGATGTACATTTTTCGAATTTCCTCTTCAACATTTAAGCCATTCAAATAAGTTTCGCTAAAAGCCATTCTTTCATTAAAATTAAACGAAATGTCTATATTTTCTAATGCTTTCGAAACTTCTTTAGGATTATCACTTGTGATATAATGCTCATGAAAATATAAGGTAACTGCCCTATACATGGCTCCTGAATCGATATAATTATATCCTAATTGATTGGCAACTTCTTTTGCTGTACTGCTCTTTCCACAAGCAGAAAATCCATCTATTGCAATAACTATTTTCCTCATTTTAGCAATCTTTTACAGGGCATGGTAAAGGCTTCTTTTTTGGCATTGATTTTCTAGCTCCATTATTTATACATGAAGAAGCTATAAAAGCTGTCAGCATGAATATGACATATATTGTTTTCCTTTTTGAATTTAGCATGATTTGACTACCCTGCATAATGTTTGCAAATATAAAGCATAGTAAAGGAAAACCATTGGTTTTTAATCGAAATACTAATCTTCTATTACATCTATACAAAAAAATACAAATATGAGAGATTCGTAACAATAGTAAATATTGACTGTTGATATGATGAACCAATATATGTTTACCTATGAAAAAAGATTCAATTGAATACAATGGTATTGTTGGAGGAATTGGTGTTTTATTAGGACTAATTGCTCTGTTTATAATAATGAAGCTTACTGGTCTTGAACATAATTTAGAATTAAGAGCACTCAATATCTTTATTATGGGGGCAGGTGTATTATACTCTATAAAATCGATTAAAAAGCATAATTCTGAATTCAATTATTTTAAAGGAATAGGAACAGGAATGCTTACAGCAGCGATTTCATCCATAGCTTTTGCCACATTTATTTTCATTTACTTAATGGGGAATCCTGATTTTTTAATGGAAATTAAAAATGTAGAACCATTTGGGAATTATCTGAATGCATTTACCATTTCATTCATCATAATATTAGAGGGGGCTGGATCAGGTTTTTTCTTAAGTTTTGGAGTTATGCAATGGTATAAAAAAAGGCATTCTGATGATTTCTTAAAAAGCCAGCAAGAAAATAGAAAAACTAATTAAGTTATTAATCAGATGCTGATAGAGAAATTGATAATTGATTTTATTAAATTTGATTACTACATAATTTAATAGGACATGGAATACACTAGTGGTAAAGCCGAAGAATTCTTCAGAAAGGCTGGAAGAAGAATAGATGAATTACTTCAAGAAGTAAGCAGCAGCAATATTTCTGAAAAGCTAGAATTAAAAGAAAGGCTTGCTGAGTTGAAAAGGAATAAAGAATCTTTAGAAAAAGATTTCGATAAATTTACAGAAGACAATAAAGAAGTATTGCGCGATATATCAAAAAGCTTTGAAGAATCTATAGAAGATATTAAAAATGTCTTTCGCAATAAGAAAAATCAGAATGGATAACCTATTCCAATATTAAGGGCAGGGCCATAGTTCTGCCTTGTTCCTAAATTCCATTCTGAAATAGTCCATCTTTCTCCTGGCTCTCTAGCAGGATCGTATAATTTAAATCCTAAGTCAAATCGGAGAATAAGGAATGAAAAGTCAATACGTAAACCAAAACCTGTTCCAATCGCAATTTCTTTGTAAAACTCATTAAGCTTGAATTGACTCCCAGGGTTTTCTGCATCATCAGCAAATGTCCAAACATTTCCTGCATCTAGGAATAAAGCCCCATCTAAGAAATTGATCAGATTTCTTCTTACTTCAAAGCTTGTTTCCAATATTATTTCTCCCGGTTGCTCAAAATTATAGATGAAATTACCTTCATCATCGGTCTCAACAAAGCTACCTGGACCTAAACGTCTTGGAGCCCAAGCGCGAATACTATTACTACCCCCTGCAAAATAATATTTCTCATAAGGAAGAATATCCTCGGAAAAACGTCCATAAGGTCTCGCTACTCCAACATTAAAACGATAAGCAAAAGTACTTTCTTTACCATAAGGAATATAGGTTCTGTAATCAATTGAAGCTTTCAAAAATTGAAAATATTGTAATGAATCTTGATTTAAGCTTTCATTGATTGCATTAATATTTAGTAAATTCCCACCTGTTTCCGCAAATAACCTTAGATAGCTCGCTCTACTTTTCGCCTGACCATAATTATTAAAATTCTTGGAGACTGTAATTGAACTACTAGAAACAAATGAGGGAAGGAAAGATCTACTTAGCTGGCCTCCAAAGCGGCTTTCTCTTTCAAGCAACTGTTGAAAAGTACTATCGAGGGCGGATTCAATAAAGTTAACATCAGTTACAGTAAGATCATATATCCATCTCTTCTTATTTTGCCAAGAATAACCAAAACTCCCATTCAAATTACTTCTCTCATATTCAGGTCTCTGCGTAAAATTAAACCCGACACTTGTTTTAGTTTTAGGGTTTAATAAAGCAAATTTTGACTTAACGGTTGTTCCTAATGGAAAAAGAAAATGAGGAAATGTAAACCCTAAATTAGCTCTTGCTTCAGTAGCTGTTGTTACATTAGTTTGATCCGATAGAGTTGCCACTGCTTCATATCCAATCCTTCCAGATAATTCCATTATCTCTACGCCACCAAATGGATTTCGATTCTTCAGCGACACATTATAAAAAGGCCCGGGTAAACCAAAGGTTACATTTACATTAACCCCTACCTCATTACTCAGCTGAAATTTCTCTAATGGACTTGTGAAAATATTAGCAATAAAATCACCACCCGCTGTATCATATTTTATGTTTACGAAACGGAACATATCTAAATTTGCAAGCTGTCGCTGAGTATTAAGCGTATTTTCTAAACTATAATATTCTCCTGGTCTAATGAATACTCTTTGGTCTAATACTTTTTTTCGGTATGAATAATTATAATAGGAATAGTCAATTCCATTAAACTTTTCTGATGTTCTTTTAAGTCCACCTATCAGAGTATTAACATCAGTAGTGAAATTAACTTTATCTAAAGCGTATCTTTTGTGCTTACTTAAACCTTGTGGTTTATTTATAAGAATTTCTAAACCGAGAGCTGTAGTATCAGGATTTCTGAAAACATTATATTCTACATATTGTCTGGAAAAGGTATAATACCCATTATCCTTCATAATATTTTCTATTCGCTCCCTTTCTGATGTGAGTTTACTTTGCTCATAAACATCACCTACTTTAATTAGGCTATTTCTTTTGGAGCCAATCAATACGCTCATTATCGTCTTATCATCCCCTGCATCATAAAATATAGTATCTATTCTATAGGCTGAATTCTCTTTTACATGATAAGTAACTATTGCATGTTTTTTAGTAACCCCTCTAAAATCAACAGTATAATCTACTTCTGAATCAAAATACCCTTTTGATTCCAGATATAATTCCATTTGATTTTTAGTATCCTCTATTCTTGATGAATCATATACTGCAAGTGGTTCTCCCCAACGCATAAAAAGATTACCGTCTTCAAGTTTTGTATTGAATTTTTGATTTTTCTTGTTCAGTTTTCTTTCTAAACGAGTAGCTTTATTAAATTTATCATTATTTCTAGCTTGCTCAATTTTTGACGATAATTTGGCTTGAGTATTCTCCTTTTCTTTTTGAATTTCCTCTGCATCATACTCCGCTTTTCCTAATTCATAAATTGCAACAAATGGTGAAAAAGGAAGAAGTAATATACGTCTGTTGGCCTTCTGTCTATATAGGTCTTCTAAGCGATCAGAAGATATATTTTCATTACCTTTGATTTTTTGCTTGTATAGAAGCTTTTCATCTTTTTGTAGGTAACTTGTACCCACACAAGAACTAAAAAAGACTATACTTAACAGTAAAAAGGTTTTTATTAATTTTATAATCAATTTGAGCGCTATCGATTAAATGCTTACTAAGAATAATACAAAGTTCATCAAATCTCTTCAATTAAAGAAATTCCGACAGAAAGAAGGGCTTTTTCTAGTTGAAGGTGCCAAAAACACCCTTGAACTGATCCATTCTTCCTACAAAATTAAAAACTTATTGGTTACGGATTCATTTTTATCTCAAAATCAAAATGTAATAAATTCAAATAATATTGAGGTCGAAATTTTAAAAGAGAAAGAACTTAGCAGCATCAGTACATTTAAAAGTAATGCTGATGCGCTAGCAGTAGTCTATGAAAAAACTCCGCCAACATATAACGCTGCTGGATTTGATTTAGTTTTAGATGATATCAGAGACCCAGGAAATTTAGGAACTATTATCAGGTTAGCAGATTGGTATGGAATCAAAAATATTATTTGCTCCTCCACAACAGCTGAATTTTACAACCCTAAAGTTATAAGCGCTTCTATGGGGTCTATTTTCAGAGTTAATTTATATAGAGAAAATTTATCTGAATTTTTAAAAAAGCAAAAGGATAGGGAAATCTATGGCGCATTATTAAAAGGAGAGAATGTGCACAAAACAGACTTTAAGCAAAACGGATTATTAATTATAGGGAATGAATCACGTGGCATTAATCCTGAGTTAATTCCAATGATTTCTAATCACATTACTATCCCAAGAATAGGGGAAGCAGAATCATTAAATGCTGCTATGGCTACTGCTATTATTTGTGATAATGTGTTTAGAAATCAATAAATCAAGCTTTCCAACTTTTGAATGAACTGACCTAAATGATAACCATCCACAAATGCATGATTTACATGAACTGAAAATGGCATAAAAGTCTCTCCATTATCATTAAATATCTTTCCAACTGATATTTTCGGCATGCTATCAGTAAACTTAAAATTTCTGGCATGTGATATTGAAGTGAATTTCATCCATGGTACAGCTGTGAAATGAATAACATCTACCATCCCTCCCATCAAATCAAGGCCTTTTTCATTTTCGATTCTGTCAATCTCACTTTGAACATTTTTTGAAAATTCATCAAAGGAATCTGAATAGAGCATACGAGAATAACCAAAGGTTTTATCGGACCTTAAAACTGTAGCAGAAATATGAACAGTTTCAACATCATATACATCACCCTCAATTAATCTATAACGCATTTCGGGCACGCTATTGACAGCTATTATAATTTTATGGAGATAATATTTATAAAATGATATTTTATTTTCCTTGCAGTAGTTATAAGCTTCACTACACTTTAGATTTATATTTACACCATAAAATGGCTCATCAAATGAATTGAAAAAATTAAAATGATCTGATCTGGGATGATTATTAAAATCTATTTTTTTCACAGCTCTATAATTTGAAGCATCAAAGGTAAATAATATTATTTCTTTTAATCTTCTATAATACCACCAATTAACTTACGTTTGTATTTAGTTACAAAATCAAACTATCAACCACTGGTATTACATGAAACATTCTTTACTCCTTATACTATTCTTTAGTATTAGCTATCACTCTTTTGCCCAAAATAGAATTAGTGGCTATATTAAAGATGCAGAAACAGGTGAAAACCTTATTGGTGCCAACATTTGGCAACCCGCTACCAAACAAGGGACATCCGCCAATAATTATGGTTTTTACAGTCTGAATTTATCTGCTGATACGGCAACTTTAGAAGTATCTTATGTTGGATATTCTACTGTCAAAAAATTCATAAAATTAGATGGAGATACTACTATTAATTTTGAGCTCTCCATATCCGATGAGCTCTCCGAAGTAGTCGTAAAAGGAACCAGACCTGAGCTGGAACTCACAAAAATGAGTAGCATTACAATAACTTCTCAAAATATTAAAGCCATACCCGCATTATTAGGAGAGGTTGATGTTTTGAAAACGATTCAATTGATGCCTGGAGTTCAAAGTGGCTCCGAAGGAAGCAGTGGAATTTACGTAAGAGGCGGTGGACCAGATCAAAACCTTATTTTATTAGACGGAGTACCTGTTTATAATGCCTCTCACCTCTTCGGGTTTTTCTCTGTTTTTAATGCTGATGCTATTAGTAATGTGGAAGTCGTAAAAGGAGGATTTCCCGCCCGATATGGGGGTAGGCTTTCTTCAGTGATCGACATTAACATGAAAGATGGTAATATGAAAAACTGGCAAGCTGATGGTGGGATTGGCTTAATATCCTCACGACTATCAGTTGAAGGTCCATTAATTAAGGATAAAGCTTCTATTATTTTATCCGGCAGAAGAACTTATATAGATGTATTGGCTAGGCCAATTATCAGAGCCAGTACTGACGATGTTGATCTAGGTTATTTCTTCCATGATTTCAATGGTAAAATCAATTATAAGTTCTCTGATAAGGACCGAGTATATTTAAGCGCTTACACTGGGAAAGATAAGTTTTACGCCAGAGATGAATACGAGTTTGAGGATGCAATATCTGTAAATGAATATAAAGATGAATCAGGAATCCAATGGGGTAATTGGACTACTGCTGCAAGATGGAATCACCTTTTTTCTAATCAGTTATTTTTGAATACAACCGCAACCTATAGTCAATATGACTTTGATTTATTCAATGAAAGTTATTACCGATACGCTACTCCAGATGATGAAACAGTAGAGAACTTTTATGCGGAATATAATTCAGGAATTACAGATTACGGTCTGAAAACTGAATTTGATTATTATTTGAATAATGGTCATTCATTAAAGTTTGGTACTAATTATATCTATCATATTTTTCGACCTGAGGCTTTCAACTTTGAGGCCGACTTTCAAGAAGATATTAATATCCCAGATACAAAACCTATTTATGGAAATGAATTTTCTGTTTATGTAGAGGATGAATTTGAGCCTTTACCAAAACTTAAAATAAATGCAGGTATTCATGCATCTGCTTTTAAAGTAAATGATGAATTCTACACTTCATTCCAACCCAGAATCAGTACTCGGTACTTAATCAATCAAAACTTATCTCTTAAAGCATCTTATTCGGAGATGGCCCAGTTTTTACACTTGTTAACTAATTCAGGTATAGGTTTGCCTACTGATTTATGGGTTCCTGTTACAGAAAATATTAAGCCACAATATTCGCAGCAAACTGCTGTTGGAATCTCTTCTTTACTAGCAGATGGGAAATATGATATGTCGGTTGAGGGGTATTACAAAAATATGAATAACCTTATTGAATATAAAGAAGGCTCCAACTTCCTAAACCTTACAGAAAGCTGGGAAGATAAAATAGCTATAGGTAATGGCTGGAGTTACGGTGCGGAATTCCTTTTTAGAAAAAAAGAAGGAGATTTTAACGGATGGATTGGTTATACCTTATCCTATAACAACCGCCAATTTGATGAGCTTAATTTCGGCAGAGTATTTCCTTATAAATATGATAGAAGACATGATATCAGTATTGTAACTAATTATCGCCTTAGTGAAAAATGGGAAATAAGTGGAACTTGGGTATATGGCACTGGAAATTCAATAACGCTTCCTATTGCAAAAATCCCACCACTATCAGAACAGCCTAGATTTTCTGACGGTTATTTTTACGGAAGCAATGAAGTATACCAATATAGTAATCGAAATGCTTACAGAATGCCCTCATACCACAGAGCTGATTTTGGTATAACCCGACATAAAGAAAAAGACTGGGGCAGTTCAAGCTGGACTATAAGTGTTTATAATTTATACAATAGGCAAAATCCATTTTTTATAAACACTACTACCAATAGCATAGGAGAAACATCTTTTAACCAAATAAGTCTTTTTCAATTAATTCCTTCTTTTACTTATAACTTTAAATTCAGGCCAAATGAAAAATAATCTAAAGTTTATCATATTTTCATTAATTCTGCTCTCAGCATGTCAAAAAGAAGTGGATTTGAAAATCGATGAAAATGAATCCAAAATAGTATTAAATGCCTGGTTTAAAACTGAACAACACCCTGTTGTAGAAGTAAATCGATCAACTTTTATTTTTGACAAAAGAGGAACTGACATCATTCAAAATGCAGAAGTAATCTTGTTTGAAAATAACGAGGAAATTGGCTTTTTGGAGCACTTTGGTTCAGGTTTTTATCAGAATGAAAACATTAAAATTAAACCCGATACAGAATACAAGATCGTTGCGAAAGTTGATGGTTTTGAAGATGTTACAGCAATCGAAAAATCATTAATGAAATTTAATGATAGTGAATATGAATTTGAATATGAATCGTTTTCAAACCCTGCTGGAAGTAATTATCAATCGCTATCAGATATTAAAATAACCCTGAAAGATAATAGCTCATCAGAAGACATCTACCTTTTCTTGGTAAAAGACACCAATAAAAGTTGGAGTAATGAGAATCCATACGACACGCTCTACAATGAATTTATTACCTATCTAAACTCATCCGATACTCAAATCGAGTATATCTATTCACCAGGTTTAGGGCAAATGCAAATTCTAAGAGATGAATTGTTTAATGGGAATGATTACACCATAAATTTCAGAACAAACGATTTAAGAAAATATGAATACAGTGATGAAGAACGCAGCTATATTTCTCAAAATGTAATTGAAATTCATAAAATTAGTAAATCCTTTTATTTGTATTTAAAAAGCATTGAAAATAATCAATATCCCGACCCCTTTACCGAGCCATCTCAAATTTACACGAATGTTGAAAATGGATATGGTATTTTGGCTACTTCTACAGTAAGTAGAATAGAAGTTGATGAATTTACAGAAGAACTCAATGAATAATAATCTTGGTAAATATTTAATAATAATAGGCGGACTCATCATATTAGTCGGAATTGTCATCTACTTTTTCTATGATAAACTTCAATGGTTAGGAAACCTACCTGGAGATATTAGAATTGAAAGGGAAAATTTCAGATTTTACTTTCCTTTGACCACCATGTTACTCGCCAGTTTAGTGATTTCAATTTTAATACGCTTATATAGATATTTCTTCTAATGAAAAAGGCTCAGTAGTGATTTACTGAGCCTTCTTATTTTTAAATATTGTTGATTCTATTTTTGATATACTACTTTGCCATCGAAAATAGTTATAGCTACATTCGTTTTCAAAATTTCATTCTCCTCAACTGTCATGATATCTTTATCGAAAACCGTGAAATCAGCAAGTTTGCCTATTTCTATTGATCCTTTTATATCTTCTTCAAAGGCACCGTATGCAGCATCTAAAGTGTAAGATCTTAAAGCCTGTTCTCTTGTCATTTTTTGTTCTGGCTCATATCCTCCTTCTGGTTTTCCCTTTAGAGTTTTTCGCGTAACACTTGCATAAAAAGATGCTAAGGGATCAATCGGTTCAACTGGAACATCTGTACCATTCACAATAGGCACTCCTGATTCTAGTAAAGCCTGCCACATATAAGCTCCTTCTTTTATTCTTTTTTCACCTAATCGATCAATCGCCCAAGGTCTGTCTGATGACATGTGAACTGCTTGCATAGCAGGAATTACACCTAACTCTGCAAATCTTGGGATATCATCTGGATGCAAATGCTGTGCATGCTCAATTCTAAACCTATGATCTTCTGTTTTTCCAGGCTGTTCTTGCATTGCCTTTTCGTATCGATCCAAAATTTCACGATTGGCTCTATCCCCAATCGCATGAGAACAAACTTGAAAACCATTTTCTAAAGCTTTTTGTGAAGTGGTGTAAACAAAACTCATCGGTAAAGTTTCATGTCCAAAGTGGCCTGGCTGATCTGTATATTCTTTTAATAACCATGCTCCTCTTGAACCTAAAGCACCATCACAATTTAATTTGATAGACCTAATCGTCAGCAAATGGGAAGAATCTACTTCAATGCCTTTCTCATACCATTCTTCTAGAAGCTCAGGATCCCAGCCGGTTAACATTGCATACATGCGAACATTTAACTTGCCTTCTTCCTTCATTTTTCTGTATAAGGCAATGTTTTCTTTACCAATTCCTGCATCATGGAAACTTGTAATTCCATTTCTATGACTGGCTTTAACCGCTAATTCGAATGCTTTTCGGTCTTTTTCAGGAGTGCTCTCTGGAATATGCTTAGTAATCAGAGTCATGGCCCTTTCATTAAAAACACCTGTCGGGTTACCCTGCTCATCTCTGAAAATTTCACCCCCTTCTACATCTAAATTAGCCATGCTTTCTTTAGATAATGGTAAAACACCAGCTATTTGCATCGCTTTTTCATTTGCCATACCCGCATGTCCACTTGCATGTCTTAAATACACTGGATTATTTGGAGAAACTTCACTAATAGCATGATGCAAAGGGAATCCATTTATAGTATTTTCAGGTAATTCATTCCATTTGCTTTGATGCCAGCCTCTTCCAGTAATCCATTGACCAGGTTCAGCAGCATCCACGGCTTCCTTAACTTTCTGGATAACTTCATCAAAACTTTTGGTTTGCAATAAATCAACATTCAATTCATTATAACCTAAGCCCATAAAGTGCCCATGGCCTTCAATGAAGCCAGGGGTCATGGTTTTTCCTTGCAGATCTATGACTTTCGTATCATCATTTTTATACTGATCTATTTGAGTGGCTGCTCCTGCAAAAATGATTTTATTATTCTTAACTGCTACCGCCTCAACTGTAGGCATATTTTCATTTACAGTATATATGGTACCTCCTGAAATGATTAAATCGGCCTTTTCTTGTTCATTTTGATTTTGACAACTCGCTAATACTAAAATAAATAGCATTGCGAATATGGTTCTTATTTTTCTCATACTTTTATAAAATTTGATTGAAAGTAATCTTAAAAAGCAAGAAATACAATAAGGATTATTTGAATGGAAGCAGCCCATAAGAGGCTGCCTATTTTTAAAACCTTAAAATTTGAGCAGCCTCTTTTGCAAAATAGCTTAGAATCACATCTGCTCCCGCTCTTTTTATGCTTAATAAACTTTCCATCATGGTAGCTTCACCATCCAACCAGCCCTTTTCTGCAGCTGCTTTAATTAAGCTATATTCACCACTAACATTATAAGCAGCAATCGGTAATTCATTATTTTCTTTCAAAAGGTGAATAACATCAAGGTAAGCCAAGGCTGGTTTCACCATTAAAAAATCAGCTCCTTCCTGTGCATCAAGTTCAGCCTCTATCATGGCTTCATGTTTATTTGCAGGATTCATCTGGTAAGTTTTTTTATCTCCTGACTTAGGTGCGGAATCCAAAGCATCTCTAAACGGGCCGTAAAATGCAGAAGCATATTTAGCACAATAACTCATGATAGAAGTGTTTTCAAAACCATTTTCATCTAATGCATCTCTTATGTATTCCACTCTACCATCCATCATATCAGATGGACCTATGATGTCAATTCCTGTTTCTGCTTGCGCTAAGGCCATATCGGCTAATACATCCAGTGTTTCATCATTTAAGATATTTCCATTTTCATCCACAATTCCATCATGACCATCACTGCTATAAGGATCCATAGCGACATCAGTCATAATACAAGCTTCGGGAAATTTAGATTTTATTTCTTTTAAGGCCTTTATGTAGAAGAAATTCGGATCAGCACTTTTGGTAGCCATTTTATCTTTGTACTTCTCATCTACGACTGGAAAAACATCAAAAGCTTTTATTCCCATATTTAGGCATTCCTCAATTTCCTTTAACATTAAGTCTAATGTAAAGCGGTAAATGCCTGGCATGCTATCAACTTCCACCTTCTTATTGGTACCTTCTAATAAGAATAGAGGGAAAATAAAGTCTTTAGTAGTAAGCGTGGTTTCTTCTACCATTTCACGAATGGCGGCTGATTTTCTATTTCTTCTAGGACGAATAAGCATATTTCTAAATTTTTCTTTCTCAAAGTTAAGGTTAATCTAACGCATAAGAGATTAGATTCTAAAAAAACTCAAATGCTTCACAAATTTATATATAAGATCAAAAATAGCCTCTATTTTTGTGGATGGAAAAAACAACCGTTATGCGATTACTAATCATATTCATTTTTTCAATAGGAATTACAGCTTGCAATCAAAGTCCAAAAAATAAAACTATGAGTGCTGATGAAAAGCTCTCCTTGCAATTAGGAAATGCTACCATATGGTTTCAGCAGTCTGCTGAAATGGAAGCTCTTTATCTGCAAGCTTATGATAGAGCTAAAATGCTGTTGAAATTGAAAATGGATACCTTATCAAAAAGTGATTTAGCACCAGCCGTTGTTTTAGATTTGGACGAAACTGTACTAGACAATAGTCCTTTTGAAGCAAGATTATTCTTAGCTGGTGAAAACTACAGCCCGAGTAGTTGGGAGAAATGGTGCAAAGAAGCTAAAGCTGAATTATTGCCAGGAGCAGCGGATTTTCTCGAATTTGGCGACTCACTAGGGGTTCATATTTTTTATATCTCAAATAGAAAAAATGAAGTATTTGATGAAACTCTTAAAAACCTCCAAAATTTAAATCTTCCTCAATCAAATGCTAATCATTTACTTTTAAGAACTACTACGAGCGATAAAACTGAGAGAAGAGATTCCGTAAAAGCTGGTCATCAAATCTTATTATATATAGGGGATAATCTGACAGATTACAGTCAAATATTTGCCGACCGAGATTCAAGTTTGGGTAAAGATCTAGTGCATAAGAATAAAAAAGAGCTGCTTCATAATTTCATTATGTTAGCTAACCCTATGTATGGTGAGTGGGAATCAGCTGTTTATAAAAACGATTACGGTAAATCAGCTTCTGAAAAAATTGAATTAAGAAAAAATATTTTAGACCCCTCGTATTGATGGTTTGCTAAAATAAAGAAAGATAGAATATAATTTATTTTATATTTTTCATTAATCTTCATATTTTGTGGAACTGTTTACAATTATATGAAGATTAATAGATCGTTTTACCTTTTCCTTCTTTCTTTTTTTACTTTAAACTTAAGTTCTTATTCTCAAGAAGATATAAGTTGGGCTGAAGCTAAAGAAAAGAAAAGTGCCTCATTAGATCTTCATTGGTATATTTCCAAGCCATTCATTTATCTTAATTCTCATCAAAATCTCGAAGGTTTAGAAGTTGAAATAATTGAATCCTTCAAAACTTATGTAAAAGAGGAATATGAAGTTGATCTTCAATTAAACTGGAAGGAATCGAAAAGTTTTTATGATATAATTAAAAACACATCCAATACGAACAAACCCAATTCTTTTGGCGTCTCTGCTTTTTCGATTACCAATAAGAGAAAGGAGATCGTAAAATTCAGTTCTTCCTACCTTCCTGATGTAGCCGTTTTAGTATCAAGTAAAGGAACTCCTATCGTAAGGACTTTAGACGGGATCAATAAGATGATGAAGGAAATGACAGCCGTTACTATCAAAGGGACTACTTATGAACAGTTATTAATTGACATAAAAAGGCAGCTTAATTTAGATTTTAATACACTTTATATTAAATCAGATAAAAATATCTTAGAAGAAATAAGTAAAGCTGATGATAGATTTGGCTTCATAGACCTTCCAATATATTTAATGCTAATAAAACAGGGCGAAAGTCTTACCAGGCAAAATTTCTTTACGATTAAAGGTGACGGCTATGGTTTTATAATGCCAAAAAATAGTGATTGGAGCATCATTTTTGATGAGTTCATTCAAAATCCCAAAACCACCACTCAGTTAGCTAGAATAACCTCGAAATATTTGGGGCCTGAGCTCTATAATTTTATTGATGGTTTATATAATGAAGAAAATATAAGTGCCTCTATACTTACAAAAGAAAAAGAATTACAACTTGAACAATTAAAAACTGCTAATCTTTTAATTCAACAAGAAAAAAACAATCAATTCACATACATAGCATTAGCTATATCCTCTTCAATTTTAGTAGCCATAACACTCACTTTATTTTACAGAGAGCAAAAATCATCTAAAGCATTAAGTAAAAAAAATGCGCAAATCGAAAAACAGCAATTAAGTATAAAAAGTAAAAATGAACAGCTTTCAAATAGAAACCTTCAGCTTACTAATTTAAATGAAGAGAAAAACAATTTAGTTAAAATACTAGCACATGACTTACGATCACCAATAAATCAAATTACCGGTCTATTAGAAATCTTAAAATTAAGTGAAGAAAACATCAGTAATAACGGTAAAATTACAATAAATCAAGCACAGGATTCAGTTGCTCGCATTAGCCAGATGATCAGTAAAATATTAGATTTTGATGCTTTAGAGGGTAATCGGATGAAAGTAATGCTGGAAGATATTAATGTAAGTGAGTTACTTCATGCAATTGAAAAAGAATTAGAGGTGCTTGCTGATAAAAAAAGTATTGAAATTGATTATAAAACTAATGAGGTTATATCAATTACATCTGACCACCTATTTTTAACTCAGATATTGGAGAACATTATTGTAAATGCTATAAAATTTTCAAATAAAAATACATCAATAGAGGTTCTGGCTTTCCAAAAAGATAATAAAACCATCTTTTCCGTTAAAGATGAAGGCCCTGGCTTTACAGATGAAGATAAGTCTATGCTTTTCAAAAAGTTTCAAAAATTAAGTTCTAAGCCCACCAATGGTGAAAATTCAACAGGTTTAGGCTTATCGATTGTAAAAAAATATGTGGATTTATTGGATGGTGAAGTGTGGGTAGAATCAGAAAAAGGAAAAGGAAGCACATTCTATGTAGCGCTTCCTAGTGTTTAATAATTTTTTATTTCTCAGCTAACTTCTTTTTCAACTCTTCATTTTCTTTTTGAGTTTCAGCAAGTTTAATCTCATAATCTTTTTGTGTCCTCTGCATTTCTTCCTGAGTTGCAGAAAGCTCCTCCATATTCTGACGCATTTCCTCCTCTTGAGCTCTCATCTCTTCAGTTTGTTGCTGTGATTGCTCATAAAGCTCCGTAGTTCGTTGTGTTACTTTTGCTGTATTTAGTGCCACTGCAATACTTTCACCTGCCTTCTCTAAGAAGTCTTTTTCATACTCTTTCAATACTCTAAAACTTGCTAATTCAATTACACCTTCAATGGTTTCATCCCTTTTAACAGGCGTAATAATTATAGATCTTGGATTAGCATCTCCTAAACCTGATTTTATGTTAATATAATCATCAGGCACTTCTGTCAAATAAATGCTATCCTTTTCCTGATAAGATTGTCCTACTAAGCCTTCTCCTGGCATTAATTGCTTTTTAATTTTCTTCCTTCTATCGTAAGCATAAGCTCCCTGAAGTTCAAGTACAGTTTCTCCTTTTTCATCTTCGGTTACAATAAAGAATCCTCCTTGATTTAGTTTCATATATTTCACTAGGAATTCAATCACCTCATAAGTTAAATCTTTAAGGTTTGTACCATTATCGCGGATGATATTTGATAACTCTGCAAGCCCTTTATTCGTAAAGCGTTCCTGCTCTTCTCTTAATGAACTTTTCTTGAGACTATCGCGCATATCAATTAGCGCTGCACTAAGCGGATTATCTTCGTCTACATCAAATTCCTTATCGTAATTATTATTGGCAATTTCTTTTGCAAATTCAATATTTACTTTGGTTGCTTTTTCTCTATCTTCACTTTCTATCAACTTTTCAAATAGAACAAAAGACCTTTCCTTACTATTAATTGAATATATTGATGCAATTATTACGGCCACAACTACTAAACCTACATGAAATACGAAGGTTTGTAAATCCATATAATCTAGTTGAGTAAAATAGATAGATTGATAAGCTTCATTTCCTTCAATAAACCCTAAATATTGAATATATGCAAAAGATGCATGATGAATCGCTATAAATAAGGTAGCTGGAATAAATACCCTATAATCCTGATAAGCCATTAAAACTATAATAGCAACAAATGCAGTAAAGTGCATTTCAAAAAGGCCATGCATTTGATAAATGAATTGAGCCATGAATATACCCACTACCAAACTTCCTATATATTGGTGAGCCCTCTTACCTCTCAATAAAAATTTAACACCGAAATACAATATTAAACTCAAGGAGCCAACTCCTAAACCGACCAACCATGTATCATAAAAGAAGGCTAAAAATATACCAAATATGTAATAACCTAATAATGTCCTTTCTATTAACCTATCCGCTCTACAATTGATTTCATTCATAAAGGGTTTAAAGCGGTCTACAGAAATTTTGCTCATTTTTCTAAAAAATTAAAAAACTTATCAATTCTAGTTAAATCATTACCATTAGCTGGTAATTCACATCCATACGCTATAGTTGCTAACTCTGGAAATACGGGTGCTTCTTTTCCAGTGGTCATAGCCTGTAATGCTATGGAAGCAAATTTCGTATTTTGGGTTGTACAAAATCTTGCTTTATTGTAATTACCACTGAAATATATAACATTATTTTTAATTAAAACTGCTTGCGGAGTACTATAAATACCTAACTGATTTGCAATCTCGCCTGAGGTATCTAAATGCAATCGAATACCTAAATCATATTTTTCTCTGAATTCTTTAATTTCTTTAGGTGATTTATCAACGGATTCTAGAACCGCAACAAACTTAACCTTATCTCTATATTTTATTGTCAGATCTTTGAATTCTTTAATATTAAATCTGGAACAAGGGCAATCATAATTGTAGAAGTGAACAAATACATTCTCTTCATTTTGAACTCCTAAGGCCTTTAATACTGAAGCTGAAACAGAATCTCCTGACTCTATTTCTATTAGGTTTTCTGGTTTTGGAGTAGGCTTAGAAAATTTCCATTCCTGATTCCAAAATATAAACCCGATTGTAGTTAGAATCGATAATATAAATATTATCGCAATTGTAATTCTCATAAATTCTCCCCTATATATCAGCAAGTTAGAAATATTAATATATTTTGAAAGTAGATACGAAATATAATCTACAAATAGATTTAATTTACGGATGTATATAAGAAAATTGAGGACAAAAAAAGAAGTAGTAAAAACTACTTCTTTCAATTAATCATTTATCAGGTCTATTTTGATGTCGATCTTTTACCTTCTCTTTTATTCTGCTGAGATTACTCTTTGCAGTATCGTAGCAATCTTGTGCTGCTTTAACAAAACTATCTCCCTTTCCAGTTACAAAAAGATCGTTTCCTGGCAAAAAGAACTTTGCCTCAACTGTTTTTTCTCGATCATCATTTTGAGCGTTTGATTTTAAGTAAAGATCAATTCCTACGATTTGGTCATTATACTTACTTAGTTTATTAAACATGTCTCTAACATGATCATTCAGTTCCTGACTAATATTAAAATCTACTGGTTCTAGTGTAATATCCATTATGATAAGTTGTTTTGGTATAAATCTGATTGTTCAATAGTTTCTGCTACATTCCTTAAATCCGCTAAAACATTAAATACTTGTTGATGAGCAGTTTCAGCCTCTTGATTGTACCGAGCATTCCTAAATGCCACTAAGGGCTCAAGATTAATTTCTGCTGGCAGTTTTTGATTTTCTGACAACTCTCTCGCGGCCTGACCAATTTCCTGAAGATATTCATAAACTGTTTCTTTTACAGTTTCGTTTTTACGGAAATCTTCATAAGTCATGCCATCTGTTTGAGCATTAATTTGAGCTATATTATCTACTATCCTATTTAAATGTTGAACGGTTTCTTGTAATTGCATCATACTATAGAAAGCGTTTAAATCAGGATTTTGTTACGATTAATTCAGATTTACTGTAAGATAAGTAATTAAAAAAGCGCCTAATAATCTAGTAATTAATCCTTTGCTACTTCTTTTCTTTTTAAGTTCTCACAATTTTCAATAGTGCAATCTCCATAAAAAACTAAAGAATGATTTTTGATATCTGAACTTAGTGATTTCCCTATTCTCTTTTTAATTCCCTCTATGCTAGGGTCTAAAAACTCCTTTATTTTTAAGCAGTTGTTGCACACTAAATGGTCGTGGTGCTCATAAGTTAATGCTGGCTCATATAGTGCATTCTTATCTTTAAAATTATGTTTTACTACTAAACCGCATTCCACTAATAAGTCAATAGAATTATAAACTGTAGCTCTTGAAATAGTATACTCCTTATTCCTCATTCTTAGGAATAAAGTCTCAACATCAATATGTTCATCCTGAGGGAGATAATATATTTCTTCTAATACAGAATAGCGTTCTGAAGTTTTTCTTAAATTTTGATCATTCAGATACTCATCTAATATGTTTTTTGCGCGCTGCAAAATTTCCTTCATCACTGGTTTAGAGATCGACATTATTAGCTTATTTTCTTTTTCAATCACTAAAGTTAAGTTTTGATTACGAAGTACAAAATAGCATAGGATTAATTTATTGAAGTTTAAAGCCATTCTAAACTAATTTTTTTTAGTTACTTCTATCTCCTTTACATATGTTATTATTTTTTGTAGATTGAAGGATGTGATTAATCTCAAGCCAAATCATGACAAATGTCATGTTTTTAGAACTATACTGCTGCTAGTTTTGAATCTAGAAAATTTAGCTATTAATGAGTTTAAAAACAGCACAAAATAAAGCCTTAAAATGTACCCATTGCGGAGAGCCTTGTGTGGATGAATTAATCCAAAGCCAAGGAGAAAACTTTTGCTGCGAAGGTTGTAAAATGGTTTATGAAATCCTGCTGGAAAATGACTTAGATAACTTTTACTGTGTAGCAGATTCACCAGGAGTTAATAAAAAGAAAAATAATAGTTTCGAATATTTAAAAGAAGAAAGCTTTGCGAACAGCCTGCTCGATTTTAAAAATGATGAAATAAGTAAAGTTCGATTCTTTATTCCAGCAATTCATTGCAGTGCCTGTATTTGGTTACTTGAAAAATTATACAAATTGAATTCTGGCATTGTAAGCAGCAGGGTAGATTTCAATAAAAAGACGGTTATCATCTCTTTTAAGCATAATGATCTTTCACTTTATGAACTAGTGAAATTATTAGATTCCATTGCTTACACACCTGATATTCAACTTGAAAATAAAAAAACTAATCCTTCTCCTTATAGAAGAATTTGGCTTCAGATTGGTATAGCAGGTTTTGTTTTCGGTAATAGTATGCTTTTCAGCTTACCAGAATATTTTGGACTTGATATCCTGAATGAAGATTTACTAACCAAAATATTTCCTTATTTAAATGCATTATTAGCTATTCCAGTACTATTTTTTTCAGCCCAAGATTATTTTAAATCTGCTTGGGGTGTCATCAGACAAAAACAAATCAATATGGATGTTCCCATCAGTATCGGGATCATCACTTTATTTATTTACAGCTACTATATTATCTTTATACAGTCCGGTTTAGGATATTTAGATTCCTTATCTGGCTTAGTATTTTTCTTATTGTTAGGCAAGTATTACCAACAGAAAACTTTTGATCACCTTCGATTCGATAGAGACATTAAATCATTCTTTCCTCTTTCAGTAAGTAGGTTAAAAGGAAGATTAGAAGAACAAGTGTTATTAAATAATATTCTTCCATCTGATATTTTAAAAATCAGAAACGAAGAAATAATTCCAGCAGACAGCTTATTGATTTCAGATTCTGCTTCCATCGACTATAGTTTTGTTACAGGTGAATCCTTACCAGAAATCAAGCAAAAAGAAGATTTAATTTATGCTGGCGGCCGTTTAAAAGGATCTGCAATATTAGTTCAGGTAAAGAAAAGACCTTCTCAGAGCTACTTAAATCAGCTATGGGACGATGAATCCATTCAAAGTGGTGCAAAAGCAGCCGTACAAAGTACTGCAGATAAAATCAGTAAATATTTCACTGGAGTAGTTTTATCAATTGCTTTTATCGCATTCTTAAGTTGGTTATTCATAGGATCGTTTGAAAATGCCATCACCGCATTTACTACTGTCCTGATAGTGGCTTGTCCGTGTGCCTTAGCACTAGCTACACCTGTTACACTTGGTTTTGCAATGAGAATCTTGGCTAAAACTGGATTCTTTGTAAAAAACACCCAAGCCGTAGAAAACTTATCAAAAATTGACACAATAGTATTTGATAAAACGGGCACATTAACTTATTCAGATAAAGCAGAAGTTGTATTTGAAGGAAATATGCCGGAGCATAAAGTTTTGGCAGCTATAAAAACCTTATTTAACCAATCAAAGCATCCATTAAGCAGAATTATTTACAATTGGCTTCCATCCTATCCTGTTCAAAATATTGAGGATTATAAAGAAATCAGCGGCCAAGGCATTTCTGCAAAGGTAAATGGCCAAATCATTAAATTAGGTAAAAAGGAATTTGTTGATCACCAATTAAAAAGTGATAATAATACTGTAAATAGAACGCAAGTCTATATTAATGTAGATGGTTTAACTTATGGCTGCTTTAATGTTAAGCACGTTTTTAGAGAAAACATAGGTGATTTATTCAATAGTCTCACACCCGAATACGAATTAAGTCTGCTTTCTGGTGACATTTCTACCGAAAAAGACTACTTAAAGAAGTGGATAAAGGAGGAAAACCTTTATTTTGAACAGCTTCCTGGTGATAAAAAGGAATTCATACTAAAATCTCAAGCTGCAAATCAAAAGGTATTAATGGCAGGAGATGGATTAAATGATTCTGCTGCATTAAAGAGCAGTGATTTTGGATTAGCCATTACTGAATCAACCAGTCAATTTAGTCCTGCTTGTGATGGAATTTTATTAGGAAATAAAATTCAGCAGTTGCCAAAAATCATGAAATTCTCAAAATCTGCTTTCAAATTAGTGATTGCTGGTTTTATAGTATCATTCCTTTACAACATTATCGGTTTAAGCTTAGCAGTTCAAGCCTTATTATCCCCTGTTATTGCTGCTATCTTAATGCCTATTAGCTCCTTTTCTGTAGTGCTTTTAGCTACTGTAGGCACAAGGTATTATGCTAAAAAATACTTCTTCAACACCCAAAATAAGAATGAGATATGAGTGTAATGATCATCCTAATTATAGTGAGTCTGTTCGTTGCCAGTGGATTTCTGGTGGCTTTCATCTGGGCTGTAAAATCAGGCCAGTTCGATGATGCCTCCACTCCATCTTATCGCATGCTGTGGGATGATGCAACCACTCAAAAGAAAATAAATAAACAATCGTCTAATCATAAACAAAAATCAAATGGGAATTGAAAAATTTCACTATGACAACAAAGTCGTCAAATACTTTGCAATAGCAACAGTAATTTGGGGCGCTATAGGAATGCTGGTTGGCTTATTGGCCGCCACGCAATTATTTGCACCTGAAGCCAATATGGGTAATGAATATACTACCTTTGGCCGAATAAGACCTCTCCATACAAATGCAGTAATTTTTGCATTTGTAGGGAACGCAATTTTTGCTGGGGTTTATTATTCGATGCAAAGACTCCTAAAAACAAGAATGTTTAGTGATGCTCTATCATGGATAAACTTCTGGGGATGGCAAATCATCATTCTTTCAGCTGTTTTAACCTTACCATTAGGCATCACCACTTCTAAAGAATATGCTGAATTAGAATGGCCAATTGATATTGCCATTGCTCTAATTTGGGTAGTATTCGGTATCAATATGATTGGTACTATCATTAGAAGAAGAGAAAAACATATGTATGTTGCCATTTGGTTTTACATCGCTTCTTTTGTAACAGTTGCAGTACTTCATGTAGTAAATTCTTTTGCACTTCCTGTTAACTTTTTAAAGAGTTACTCTGCTTTTGCAGGTGTACAGGATGCTTTAGTACAATGGTGGTATGGGCATAATGCGGTTGCATTTTTCTTAACAACACCTTATTTAGGTTTGATGTACTACTTCTTACCTAAAGCTGCAAACAGACCTATTTATTCTTATAAACTATCTATCGTTCACTTTTGGGCTTTAATATTTTTATACATCTGGGCAGGTCCACACCACTTACTATATACTTCTTTACCAGAATGGGCACAAGCTCTAGGTACAGCTTTCTCTATTATGTTGATTGCGCCATCTTGGGGTGGTATGGTAAATGGGTTATTAACCTTAAGAGGTGCCTGGGATCGCGTTAAAGAAGATCCTATCTTGAAATTTATGGTAGTGGCGATTACTGCTTATGGTATGGCAGTTTTTGAAGGTCCTATGCTTTCATTAAAAAATGTAAATGCTATTGCTCACTATACAGATTGGATTGTAGCACATGTGCACATTGGTGGTTTAGGCTGGAATGGATTCTTAACCTTCGGTATTTTGTACTGGATGATTCCACAAATGTGGAAAACACAGCTATTCTCTAAAAAATTAGCAAATACACACTTCTGGTTAGGTACTCTAGGAATTGTATTTTATGCCTTGCCAATGTATGTATCAGCCATTACACAAGGTTTAATGTGGAAGGAATTTACAGCAGAAGGTATCTTACAATACCCTAACTTCTTATCTACCACCTTACAGATCATCCCTATGTATATGCTAAGAGCATTTGGTGGTCTATTATACTTATCTGGTGTTTTTGTGATGGTTTATAACCTTATTAAAACAGCTAAGCAAGGAACATTTGTGCCTAACGAAGCTGCTGAAGCACCAGCTTTGGAAAAGGCAGTAAGTACAGGGAAAGAGTACTGGCACAGAGTATGGGAAAGAAAACCTGTTTTCTTTACTATTTTAACTACAGTTGCTATTTTGTTAGGAGGAATTTTTGAGTTGATACCATCTTTCATGATGAAAACGAAAGATGTTACAACAATTGCATCAGTTCAGCCTTACACGCCACTTGAGCTTGAAGGTAGAGATATTTATATCAGTGAAGGTTGTGTAGGGTGTCACTCTCAAATGATTCGACCATTCAGATCTGAAACTGAAAGATATGGAGAATACTCTAAAGCGGGTGAATTCGTTTATGACCGCCCATTCCTATGGGGTTCAAAAAGAACGGGACCCGATTTACATAGGGTAGGAGCAAAATATCCGGATTCGTGGCATTACAATCACATGTATGATCCAAGATCCATGTCTCCAGGTTCTACCATGCCTCCATATCCTTGGTTGTTGAGCCAAGCTTATGATTTAGAAGGACTTCCTGATAAGATCACTACGATGAGAAAATTGGGAGTTCCTTATGAAGATGGATTTGAAGAGGATGTACAAACAAATGCATTAGCACAAGCTGATAAAATTGTTAAAAGCTTGAAAGCAGATGGAATTGAAACAGTACCTGAAGCCAAAATTGTAGCCTTAATTGCATACCTACAAAGACTGGGTACTGATATTAAAACTGAAGTAGCAGAAAATTAAAATAAGAAGACATGTTTAAACACTATTTTGAAAAAATCGATAATGTGGAAATTTTTCCAATCATCTCTTTAAGCATATTCTTCATATTCTTTATTGGGTTGATTTGGTGGGTAATCAAAGCAGATAAACAATATATCAGCAAAATGAAATCCTTACCGGTGGAAGAGGAAACTAAAACACTTAAAACGGACCAACAATGAAAATTTTTAATAAAAAGTTATGGACTGGCCTTTTCCTATTTGGGATAGGCCTTCAGCCAATTTTTGCTCAAACTGAAGAGGTTTTGGAAGATATCACAATTGAAAAAGTTTCTATCTGGGATCAGCTAATGCAAACTGAACAGGGTAGAATGCTACTCTTGATTGGTGGATTGTTAGCGACTTTAATAGTACTACTAATTGTACTAACTATCCTTATGGTTAAAACTGCTGATATAATTCTCAATAAAAGAGCAGTAGAAAAAGGAGAAGTTAGACTATCCTTCTATCAGCAGTTTAAACAAAGATGGATTACAGGTAAATTAAGACCTGTTGATCAACAAGGTGACATGATGCTGGATCACGATTATGATGGCATTAAAGAAATGGACTATGGAATGCCTCCATGGTTGAGTTATGTTTTCTTAGGCACTTTCCTATTCGCTGTATTCTATATCCCTGCTTTTTTAATTTTTGATATTGTTCCAGATCAGCAAACTGAATATCAACAACAAATTGAAGAAGCAGCTTTATTAGCAGAAGCCAGAGCTAAAGCTGGAATGGTAGCTATTTCGGCAGAAACTGCAGAGTTTTCAGATGAGCAATCTGTAATTGAAGCAGGTAATGCCATATATCAGAAAAACTGTGCAGTATGCCATGCAAATGATGGCGGGGGTGGAGTTGGCCCCAATTTAACAGATGAATACTGGTTGCATGGTAATGATATTTCAGGAGTTTTTACTACGGTTTCTGAAGGTGTACCGGCTAAAGGCATGATTCCTTGGAAAGGGAATTTAAGTCCTAAAGAAATTCAGGATGTATCAAATTATGTCTTGAGTTTGGTGGGAACAACTCCTGCTAGTCCTAAGGAACCTCAAGGTGAGATTAGAAAACAAGAAATGGCAGAAGAGAGAATAGAAGAAAACGTTGAGGAATTACCTGAAGTAAAGGAAGTAGAATAAATATATTTTAAAAACCTGTCAGGCATTGATATGCCTAACAGGTTTAAACTATAGTAAAATGGATAGTTTAAATCAAGAGCAGTTTAGAGGTCAATTAGCCACCGTTGGCGAAAAAGGAAAAAGAAATTGGATTTTTCCCAAGAAGCCTAAAGGCTTTTACCATAATTATAGAAGGATATTGGCATGGCTTTTATTGATTTTGTTTTTTGCTGGTCCATTTATCACCATAGGTGGTCACCCTTTACTATTATTCAATATTTTTGATCGAGAATTCGTAATTCTTGGTAGTGTTTTCTGGCCTCAGGATACTCACCTACTCATTTTTCTTTTACTGATCTTTGTAGTTTTTGTATTATTATTTACAGTAGTTTTTGGAAGAGTTTGGTGCGGTTGGGCCTGCCCTCAAACTGTATTTATGGAAATGGTATTCCGTAAAATTGAATATTGGATCGAAGGTGATGCCAATCAACAAAGAAAACTTGCGGCTGCTCCATGGAGCTTTAATAAAATCTGGAAAAAGAGTTTAAAACAAGCAATATTCCTGGCCATTGCATTTTGGGTATCGCATACTTTCATGGCCTATTTATTAGGAATAGATGAAATGACTACCGTCATAAAAGCGGGGCCTAACGCTAATTGGAGTGGCTTTACAGGGCTTCTAGTTTTTACAGGTATCTTTTATTTTGTATTTTCTTATTTTAGAGAACAGGCTTGTACCGTAGTTTGTCCATATGGTAGACTTCAGGGTGTTTTCCTAGATAAAAAATCAATAGTTGTGATTTATGATTGGCTTAGAGGTGAGCCAAGAGGGAAAATGAAAAAGAAAGAACCTCAAGCCGATAAAGGTGATTGTATAGATTGTAATTTATGCGTTCAGGTTTGCCCTACAGGCATAGATATTCGAAATGGAACGCAAATGGAGTGCGTAAACTGTACGGCTTGCATTGATGCTTGTGATGAGGTAATGACTAAAATTGATAAACCAAAAGGGTTGATCCGATTTGACTCTGAAGAAGGGGTTGAAAAGAAAAAGAAAAAATTGATTACGCCTAGAGTCATGGCTTATTCAGCAGTACTTGCTATTTTAGTAGTAGCCATGGGCTTTTTATTGGTGCAAAGAGCTCCAATTGAGGTGACCGTTACCAGAACGCCTGGTTCAATTTATCAAATAAAAAATGATTCTATTATTAGCAATATGTACCAGATGGAAATGATTAATAAATCATTTGATGATATGAATCTAAGCTATAAAGTGATCCCAAAAAGTGCAACACTATTTTTCCCAGCAGGTCCTATAAAAGTTTTAGAAGGTCAAGCAAAAGAGGATACTTACGTATTTATAGAAATGACAAAAGATTCCTTCTCAAAAATTGATGAGGAAATAGTAGTTGAAATATACCGCGATGGAAAGTTAATTCAAAAGGTAGATTCTCGCTTTCCGGGACCAAAAACATTTAATAACGCATTGTAATATGAATTGGGGAAATAAAATAACCATTGTTTTTATCAGTTTTGTGATTTTAGTGATCACTATGGTAACGATAAGCATGAAGCAGGACTTTTATTTAGTAGAAGAAAACTATTATGAGGAAGAGATTGCCTATCAATCGAAAATGGAAGAAATAAAAAATGGACAAAATTGGCAGGGGAAAATTCGCACCATTCAAAATGGAAATATAGTATCCTTAAGTTTTGAAGATGCTGATAAGGTGTCTGGAAAAATAAGCTTTATCAGACCTGCCGATGCTAATCTAGACTTTTTCATTCCACTAACCGAAGAAGCCAATATTCCAGTAGAAAAATTTGAGGTAGGAAATTGGAAAGTTGCCTATGAATGGGAACAGGGTGGAGTGAAATATTTCAAAGAAGATAAAATCTTTATTCAAAAGTAATATGATTTGGGCAGCACTTAGCATCGGACTTTTAGGAGGAATGCATTGCACCTTAATGTGCTCTCCATTAATGCTAGGTGTTTTCCGAAATCAGCAATTAGCACTTGGTTTTGCAGCCTATCAATTCGGCAGAATTATAACCTATATCATCCTTGGTCTTGCCCTTGCTTTTGTAGGTGAAAGTTTATCCATATTAGGTTGGCAAAATGGTCTGTCTTTATTGATGGCAATTTTCATAGTTTATTTTTATGTTATCCCTAGCCGTTATAGGTTTCTAAACTTTATCAATAAAATAGAATCAATTCCTTATCAGAAAGTAAAGAATGGCTTTAAAAAATTCATTGGAAAGCCAGATCTTATTTCAAGATTTTCTATTGGTCTTTTGAATGGCCTATTACCTTGCGGTTTGGTTTACCTGGCATTATTAAGCTCCTTTACGACTGAAACCATAATGGATTCCATCGTATTTATGGCAGTATTTGGTTTGGGTACTTTACCGTGGATCATAGCAAGCGTTTGGGCTGGAAAAATGACCTTTAAAAGATTGAATGGCTTCACTCAAAAACTTAAACCAGTATTAGCCCTCACCTTAGCTCTGTTTCTATTTTTACGAGGCATGGAAGTACAGTTTATTCATATCCCTTTGCCTGATTTAGGGCAAACTCAGACTACTATGGATATTCCGATTTGTGGTGAAAGGTGAGAGAATGAAAAAACTTTTCCAAAGTGCTAAACTTTAGAAAAGTTATTAAGTAAGCTGGTTGTGAATTGCTTTCGAAATTGTATCTTATGAGATAATTCACAGGATTTTCTAATTTCTCTGATGATAAACCCGTGTTGTGAATTGCTTTCGAAATTGTATCTTATGAGATAATTCACAGGTTTGCTTTTTTAGATTTCACGACTTTTATAGTTGTGAATTGCTTTCGAAATTGTATCTTATGAGATAATTCACAGGTATTGACGACAGCAGCCTTAAGCCTAGAGAGTTGTGAATTGCTTTCGAAATTGTATCTTATGAGATAATTCACAGGTCTGTAGATGATCTCCACTGGTGTTTGAGGGTTGTGAATTGCTTTCGAAATTGTATCTTATGAGATAATTCACAGGGAACCAACGAACAAAAGGCCAAGTTTTTCTGTTGTGAATTGCTTTCGAAATTGTATCTTATGAGATAATTCACAGGTCTCTCTCGAGAGGCATTAGCTAGCATGGTGTTGTGAATTGCTTTCGAAATTGTATCTTATGAGATAATTCACAGGTCTTACTTCCCAGCCTAGTTCATGCGCCATGTTGTGAATTGCTTTCGAAATTGTATCTTATGAGATAATTCACAGGTAGATGATGCTGAGCTAGATGCCATTCAAGGTTGTGAATTGCTTTCGAAATTGTATCTTATGAGATAATTCACAGGGCGAATTCATGATGCACGCTTACTTGCTCTGTTGTGAATTGCTTTCGAAATTGTATCTTATGAGATAATTCACAGGTTATAATAAAAAATCTTTGAGGATTCTTTGGTTGTGAATTGCTTTCGAAATTGTATCTTATGAGATAATTCACAGGTGGATATGGCAATCGAAGCCATTCGTTGGGGTTGTGAATTGCTTTCGAAATTGTATCTTATGAGATAATTCACAGGAAACTTGTTAACATGTCAACTTGAAAACCTGTTGTGAATTGCTTTCGAAATTGTATCTTATGAGATAATTCACAGGATAACTCTTAGGTACATCACTTCCTGTATAGTTGTGAATTGCTTTCGAAATTGTATCTTATGAGATAATTCACAGGTTTTAATTATTACGAACAAAATAGGCTTGTGTTGTGAATTGCTTTCGAAATTGTATCTTATGAGATAATTCACAGGGTGAACTTCGTGCTGTTCAAATACTTTAGGGTTGTGAATTGCTTTCGAAATTGTATCTTATGAGATAATTCACAGGTAACATACTTGAGAGAAGGAAAGAGGCTGTGTTGTGAATTGCTTTCGAAATTGTATCTTATGAGATAATTCACAGGTAAGAAATGATACACAAGATACAGCACTTTGTTGTGAATTGCTTTCGAAATTGTATCTTATGAGATAATTCACAGGTAGCCCAACACTGGATGCTGCCATGATGATGTTGTGAATTGCTTTCGAAATTGTATCTTATGAGATAATTCACAGGTAATTCAACTGTAAAATCACTTTTTTTGTAGTTGTGAATTGCTTTCGAAATTGTATCTTATGAGATAATTCACAGGTTTTCCGTTTTTTTGCTGCAGCTTCATAATGTTGTGAATTGCTTTCGAAATTGTATCTTATGAGATAATTCACAGGATACCATGCCTTAAAAAGCTGGTATCCTGTTTGTTATGACCGAAATTAGAATTCAAAAAAACAGCTATATTCTTACCGTTTTTAATAAGAATGCAAGGATTTATTGGTTCTGATATCAGTGCTTTAAAAAGCAACTTTTCCAAAGTTAAAATTTCTATTAGGCTTCAAGGGATCAGCATATCCTGTAATTCCGATTCCTTGATACTTTGGAAAAGTTTTAGTAGGGTGGAGATATTAAAATAATTCCAGTTACTATAGTTAGCTTATGAACTTTTCCAAAGTTACTTTAGCCATTTCCAGTAAAAGTTTGAAATAAACTCTTCAATTATTGATACTGAACTTTGGAAAAGTTTTTAATAATATAGCTGAGCTTAATTTCCTATTCAACTTTTCCAAAGTTGTTCTAAGTTAAAACAGTTAAGATTTGAGTATCTCAGTCTTGCTTGATGAAATAAAAACTTTGGAAAAGTTTTATAAATGGAGGTAGTTCAAAACAATTCCAATTGCTGTGCAGGTCTTTGATTTTCCTGAGGAGCAGTACCATGAAATATTTCCATCATGCCAAATTGCCTGTCGGTTATGTGCATAATGCAGACTTTTCCTTTATCGGGTAAAATGTTTTTTACTCTTTTAATATGAACATCTGCATTTTCGCGACTGGCACAAAAGCGCGAATATATGGAAAACTGAAACATAGCAAAACCATCATCCAGTAAATTCTTGCGAAATTTAGTAGCTATCTTCCGGTCCTTTCGGGTTTCGGTCGGCAAATCAAAAAACACCATCACCCACATACTTCTATATTGGTTAAGTCTGGAATAATAATTAGCGTCCATATTCAGGATAGATAATTTTCCTGCTCACGCCCACAAAACAATCAAAAAGCGAACTGGTCGTTCGACTAGCCGCCACCATTAACGGACTTCTACTTCCATCAATAAAAACATCCATAGCTGCAATGCTCAATAATTCAGATTTCAAAACAGTATTCAACTCTGAATAGTCATCCTCATTTTCCACTATATGCGCTACAATCAAATCTACATAGGGTCGATAAGGCTCCATTAAATCATCTGCCAAGCAAAATGGATTGTATTTGTTCCGATGCCAAATTCCCAATACAGTTAGCATACCCGAACTTACAATGGCTCTGGCAATAATAGCCCTTAAAATAGCATAGCCATAATTCAATAAATTATTGGGAGGAATCCCGTGTTGCTCTCGGTTAAAATCTTCTATATCAAAAAGAGATTGCCAGTAAACCGCAGCTGCTTGAGCTTCATGATTTCCACTGTCCCCTGATTGTACATTTCTAGCAAGATATTCCAATCTTACTGCATCCAGTCCTCTTTCCTTTAAGTGTGCCGCTTGATTTTGGATTTTAGCCGATACGGTTTGTGCCCAAAGATTCTTTTTTAAAGGTTTGCTAGCATTAATTTGGTAGCGAACCCTTTCGGTTAATTGCGTATGTCCATGGGTAGGTAAAAGTAAAGCTGTTGGCAAATGCTGTCCGTTACATGAAATCACGCTGCTTTTGTTTTCGGTTAGTTTCTGCAAGAGTCCGTTGGTAATGGTAATCTGTTGATTTTCCAGCACAATTATTCCAACATCTTCAATAGGAATCAAACGATCTTCTTTTTCCTCCTCGGGAAAACTAACTTTCAGTTGTTGATTCTGGGTGCTTAGGTAAGCAGGGTTTCCGAAAAATAAAGTACGTTTGATCATAGCTTTTGTCAATTATAAAATTTCTAAAGTTTCCAACTTTAAGAAAGTTGGAAACTTTCTTATACCCTTATTCTAAATTCATATTTAAAATCCTTCTCCTTTTCTCTTCTGAGCAATACAATAAGTTATCTATATTATCAAAATAGCCTATAGCTTTTGGTCTAGCTAATAGACTTCTAGACTCCATATTGTTATATGCGTGCCAACTACTCCAGTTCCAATCCTCAATTTTATTAGAGAATTTATGTTTTATAGGATTAATATGGATGTATAAAAAGGTCTCCTGCCACTGTTCAATCGATTCGATTGGTTTTCTTTTAAAATTCTTCATGAATAGGCTTCCTTTTCTATCATATTTTTTGTTGAAAGCCATCGTGTAACTAATAAAAAGATTTGCAAATTGCTTTGAGGCTTTTGCTTCGACTTCATCCAAAGAATCCAACTTTTCGAAAGTTGAATTCTTTTTGAGCACATCAGCTTTTTTAACTTTTACTAAAAAATGAAAATGGATGGGAATCAAGCAATACGCATATGTATCCACCACCTTTTCCAAATGCTTTTTATATTGTTGTAAAAAGAAACGATAATTCTCTTTCTCTCGAAAGATATTTTCACTTCCATTTGCGTGGTTGTAAATATGGTAAATTTGTCCTGTTTCCAATTACTTGTTTTTTTAATACCTAATTTTTGAAAAATTAAACACTATTAATACTTATACTGAATACTTCCATCTAATTTCATTTCGAAATCTTTTCCTTCAATAATAAACATTGGTTTTGTTGGCTTAAATAATATTCTAGGAGCAATAAAATCATCTTGATATTTTGAAAAACCATCTTTTCCTGCTGATTTAAATTCTTCTTTAGGAAAAGCCTTGGTGAGTTCATCATCACTTCTTGATTCTAAATGATGTTGAAAAAGCATATTCCCAACCGAAGCTTGATGTAATCTTTTAATGAAATAGAGTCTTTTTGAGATTTCAAAATTATCATTCTCGATATCCTTTAATTCCTCTATGTTCTTATAAAAAATCACCTTTTGCCCTACTTCAAAAATATGTATCAATTGGGCTTCTTCTTTTTTTATAAACAAAGGTTCTTTTTGTTTGAATAAATCTCCTTTATGGTCAGGTTTTCCTATTCTTTCAATATATTCAGCAGCCTCAAACTTATTTATTGATTTAATCTCTCTTCCTTTATCATTTTCATATAAGCCAAACAAATAATTCTCTCCAGAGTCTGAATAAATAAAGCTCTTATAATCTTTATTTGATTTATACACTTGCTCTTTTACTACTGTAACATTATTTGGATTCATCAATCCTCTTCCTGATTTAACCCAACATCTGACGTGTCTAACTTTATTGCCTTGAAAATCAGTTAATTCATTAATTTTCACTTTATTGCTAATTTGATTTTTAAGGTGATTTTTAAGATTTTCATCTACAACATTATCTAAGTTGAATTTGCTATCATTGACATCAATTCTAAGAACCATTCTTATTTCATCCTTTCCTTCGACTTGGTTATATAGAATATCCCCATCGACATCTCTTTTTAAACTACCATTTTCATTTTTAGCCGCTATTTTTATTTTCCCATAATAAGTTTGTTGGTGCAATTCTCCTCTTATGGAATCTCCCTGAGCTATTTTAGGCTTTTTATTACCATTTATATCAAGTAATAATTCCCCATTTTTATCCTTTAACCAAACCACTTTTCCTCTTTTCCTAACCTTTTTTCTAGCAGGAGTTAATGTTTGGTCCTTTTCAGCAATATTATTAATTAATATATTTTGTTTTATTTCTTCAATCATCGAGTATTTAAATGTAGAAAATGGCTTTTCATGGTATTGTTTCCCTCTGTATTCTTCTTCAAATTCATAAGCCCTTTTCAAAATTTCTTCACGTTTTCTCGCTGATGGAATCAAAGTCAAAACCGCAGCATCAATTGCATGGTGATGATGTTTTCCTCTATTTTTGGATACTTCTTTAGATTCAACTTCATAAATCTTTCTAAACTGTGCAGTACTGCTACCATTTATTATATCCACTTTATTGAAAACTGTTTTTAAATAATGGAAAGCATATTTAGATATAATTTGCGTATCTATAAGTTGGCTATTTACAAACCCTCGAGGAATTTCCTTACGTGTGAATCTATCTAATTTATTTTTCCAGTATTCATAATCCATTTGCCTTAAATGTCTTTGGCGAATGGCATAATCCTTTTCATCCTTAACCATAGCTTTTTTAGACTTCGCTTTCCAAAAATCAATTTGAAAATATAAATCATCGACTTTCTTTTCCCATTCTTTCAATCTAGCCGTTATAGGAGAGAAACCATGTGATTCAGTCTCATAATTAGGTAGTTCAGTTGGTATTTGATTTTTCTTAATACTTCTATTATAATGCGCAAAACAAACCGTCTTATTCGCTAATGAATTGTCAAATGATTTACTTCTTGGAATAGTATGTTCAAAATCAATCTTATTGACATCGAACAAATCAGTCAGTTTAATTACCTTTCCTGTATAAATACAGATGCCATTCTGTTCTTTCCAAAGCCTGTATTTCTGAACATCATTTTTTGAAGCATTAACTAATTTAGAAACCTCTTTGGAATTTTCGATTTGTTCTGTCCATAGTCTGATCTTTTCTTTATCTTTAACACTTTCTGGGTTTGCTTGTCCTGAAAAATCTGGATCTTTTATCAATTCAGATATAGCATTGGCAAATTCTCTATTCTCGACTTCACGATTTCGTTGATATGTTTCAATAGCCCAACGTTTGTTACTATAGTCCAAACTATTCTTACCATCTCTTGCTATCTCAACCACAATACGGGTTTCTTCATCAATCCTATTGGTTTCAATCAAATAATTGATCACATCCCGTAATTTGTAGAGTGTTTTATAAGCCATCGGATTTTTAAATGCTGCAGTTTTTGGACTTAACAAAAACTGTTGCCCTTCTTTTTTTGGATAAATATCAATTTGAGAAGGATGATAAATTTTATCCAGCATGTTTTCTCTCACTTCGAAATTATCATCCAAAAACTGCTTTATTTGATTAATTAAATGGGGTGATTTAAAATGCTCTCTTTTTGAGGAAGCAAAGAATTCTTGATATTTTTCGGTTACTTTAAATAGGATTTGTTGCCTAAACCCTTCATTTAATTTCTCCCAGGATTTCTCTCCAAAGTGCTCTTTTGCCGCTTTCTCAACATCTTTCAAATCTGATTCAACTAACTTGTAAGACGTATCTTTACACGCAAACCTATCTTGGTAATCTAACGCATAATATTTAAAAATTAAGTTATTGGCAATTCTGATGATTTCCTTTTGGTTCCTGTTTTCCTTAATCTCATCTTTAATTGCCTTGAAAATGACTTCTTTATTTGCTTCAAACAGTTCTTTACCAATAATTTCGGGGATTTTTGCTAAAATCACAGCATCTGAATAAACCATCCCTTCTCGCAAAAACGGTAAAATATTGTTGATAGCTTTTAAGCTCAAATTGGCATAACCTATAGGGAAATTACTAAAGAGTGTTTTTAGTTCATTGACTTGATCTTCTTCCAATCCGAGTGTTTTTATCAAATACTCCTCAAATATCTCTTCATCTTCATATGAAAAGAGTACATGCCAGATATCATTAACATCAACTACTACATTATGCTCTTTTCCAGTTTTTCTATTAGTTCTTTTTTTGGTAGTATTAATCTTGAAAATTTTCCAACTTTCTCCAAATAACGATTTTAATCTTGCGGAAACAAAACAACTTGAAACGGACACCTTATCCATTTTCCTGCTGTAATTCAATTCCCAATTATTTCCTCCATTGCCTTTTATAAATTTCCGTATTTCGCTAAAATCAAACTCTCTTTTACTCTTGAAGAAAAACTTTTCATTGTATAGTTTTTCTTTTAATTCCAAAGGAATGGGTTCAAAGGAAGCGTCTTTTTCAGATCGATATTTGATATTATTTATAAATGACCATGCTCGATATTCCTCAAACTTCGGATGGCTTATAGGGCATCTTGATTTATTGGATTCAAGCGTACATTTACCAATCAATCCTTTTTGAGAACGTAACGGACGTTGATAAAAGATTGAGCCATTTGAAGTTTCAAGAAGCAATTTATCTTTGAAATTATTATCCTTTACATCTTGAAAATCTAATATTTTCTCAACTTCATTTTTGTAATCTGACCTTAATGTATAACGGTTTCTTATTCTAATACCCTTATCTTCTATATGTGCGAGTGCTGCCCCTAAACTTCCATATTCAATAATTAGATTCTCATAATCATTATGCCCAATAGTTTTTGTCTCATTACTACCTTTGTAAACAGCAGTTTTTTCATTTGCTCCCTGTTTTCTACTACTTTTAAATCCTCTTCTTTGAGCTATATGATATAAGGCTCTACCAATTTTATATCTGTTTTCTTGGATTGATAAATCGAGTTTCTCAGTAATCAACAATTTTCTAAGTTGGTATGGACTTGCAAAATCAGGAACACCGTCACCATTAAAATCCAATTTAATCCATTGCTGAAAAGCTTTATCATCTATAGGGAAAACCCGACCGATACCTTTTTTGTATTTTTTCCACTTATTTAGATTTGCAATATGCAAAGGACAATATCCATTTTCAATTAATGCTTTTAATGTTTCCCATTTCCGGTATCTTCTTGCGTTATATAATCTTCGGGAAGAACGATGTTTGGTCCTTTCAGCAGCAAATGAGAATTCACCAGACTTCCCTTCTCCAACACCCTTTTTAAATGTATTAACACCGTACCATGGGAATGTATTACCTTCTCTTAATGTTAACCCAATTGAATTAGTACCTAAATCAACTCCTAAAACATTTTCCATTTAATTATATTTTATTACATTTACAATTCGAAAGACAATTCACAACAAGGCTATAAGCCGAAGAAATTCTAAATCCTGCGTACTCCGTGGGATTTTCCTTTCCACACATCATAATACAAATATTCTCCTTAAAAATTATACTTTTTCGATAAATACTATTCTATTACCGTTCAATATGTAATCTATTTTTAGCTTCCTTGCACTAATACAACTTTTCCAAAGTTCTAAACTTTGGAAAAGCTTACTGCAAACCCCACCAAAATCCTTTATTTTCCATACTTTTGCTGTGTAAAGAAACATTAGACTATAACTCAACTACTATGGAATTGAAAAAAGTAGCAATAAATGACATCCACGAGCAATTAGGGGCGAAAATGGTACCTTTTGCAGGCTACAATATGCCTGTTTCCTACTCAGGTTTAATTGAAGAGCATAATACCGTTCGTAATGCTGTTGGAATTTTTGATGTTTCCCATATGGGGGAATTTTTAATTTCTGGGCCAAAAGCTTTAGATCTAATTCAAAAAGTAAGCAGTAATGACGCTTCTACTTTAACAGTAGGAAAAGCTCAATATACTTATTTACCCAATGATGAAGGAGGAATAGTAGATGACCTATTGGTTTACAAAATAGGTGAAGAAGAATATATGTTGGTAGTTAATGCCTCCAACATTGAAAAAGATTGGAACTGGATTTCTAAGCATAATGAAACATTTGGAGCCAAAATGGTAAACATATCTGATGACTTTTCATTATTTGCAGTACAGGGTCCTAAAGCAGAAGCTACACTTCAAAAGCTTACTACGGATATGGACCTATCCGCTATTAAATTTTATAATTTTCAGGTAGCTCCTTTTGCTGATGCTAAATATGTCATCATGTCGAATACTGGCTATACAGGTGCTGGTGGTTTTGAAGTCTATATGCACAATAAGGATGCTGAAAGCATCTGGCATAAAATCATGAATGCAGGTGAAGAATTTGGAATCAAACCTATCGGATTAGGTGCAAGAGATACCTTAAGAATGGAAATGGGATATTGTTTGTATGGAAATGATATTGACGATACTACTTCTCCTATTGAAGCTAAATTAGGATGGGTAACAAAGTTCACTAAAGACTTTGTTAATTCTGAAGAAATAAAGAAACAAAAAGAAGAAGGCGTGGAGCGCAAACTAGTAGGCTTCCATATGAAAGACAGAGGTATTCCAAGAAAAGGATACGAAATATTGGATATGGAAGGAAATACTATTGGATTGGTGACCTCTGGAACACAATCCCCTACTTTGGGTCATGGAATAGGTTTAGGGTATGTCAAAACTGAATTTGCTAAACCTGAAACTGAAATCCAGATTGCAGTGAGGAAAAATAAATTGAAAGCAGAAGTAAAAAAATTACCTCTTATTTAAATATACCATACTTTTAAAAAATCCTTATCAATTCATTTTGGTAAGGATTTTTTCATTAAGGGCCCATTGAATTTCAATTATCCAACAGAATCTAAATTGTTATAAGATCTACTTTTTTCAAGCTAAAAAATACCCTATCTTAAATTAAATTAAAATAATCACACATTGGAAGTATTAGGCATTGACATTGGTGGCACTGGAATGAAAGCCGCTATTGTAGATTTAAAAACTGGCGAATTTATTACAAAAAGAAAGCGATTTAAAACACCTCAGCCCGCTACTCCTGAAGCTATGATGAAGACGGTGGTAAAACTCCAGAAACATATTGAATGGAATGGCCCAATTGGTTGCGGATTTCCCGCAGCTATAATCAACGGAACTGTAAAAACTGCCTCTAATATCGACAAAAGTTGGATTGATAAGCCACTGGCCAATATGATCCGTAAAGCAACAGGCTGTGCCACCCGTGTAATGAATGATGTGGATGTAGCAGGTTTGGCTGAAATGAGATTTGGAGCAGGCAAAGGACATGAGGGTACCGTACTAGTACTTGCTTTAGGCACGGGCATAGGATCAGCCTTGTTCCACAATCAACAATTAATGCCAAATACAGAATTAGGTCATATCCAATTTAAAGGTGATATAGCCGAAAAATATGCCGCTAATTCCATAAGAGAGAATGAAGATTTAAGTTGGGAAGTATGGGGAAAACGCCTGAATCAATATCTTGTTGAGGTCAACAAACTTTTTTGGCCAGATTTAATCATCATTGGAGGGGGAGTAAGCAAAAAATTCAAAAAGTATGAAAAGTACATTGATAACAAATTGAATGTCATTCCTGCCGAGCTTAAAAATCATGCGGGTATTGTAGGAGCAGCCAGTCAGTTTTTATAAATTAATCAATTGAAGTTAGTTTATATTCATATACCCTATAATCTTTCCAATCCTCTTCCCCTGTCATTAAGTATTGTTGAAAAAGTAATAGACTCATCAAATGATTAGCTTTCCCAAATGATGAGATGAACTTTTTTGCTCTTTCTATCGCTTTAATTTTATCTGTTTCTTCAGCTTCTATTTTAGCATATAATACTGCTTCATATGCTTTACCGTATTTATGAAAGTATACTTTATCAGAACTCAATAATTTGTTTATCATAAGCTTTAGTTCTGGAGAAAAATCATCTAGTGCTAAATGAGTTTCAATGTATAATTCATAAAACTTCAAATTATTTGGATATTGAGCATTCAGCCATTCAACATATTGCCGTGCCTTTTCAGGTTCATCTTCAATTCTTAAATAAATATGAGCCAAATAAATATTGGCTTCTGTCTGAACAAAGCTTTCTTCTTGAGCTACTTCTTCTAACCATTTTAAGCCTGTATCTTTATCTCCCTCTTTGAAAATCCAACTGAAAGCGAAAAATGCAGGTTTTTGTTCTTTATAATAATGGTAATAAAAATGGTAAAGCCCCGATAAAAATTTTATCTCACTAAGCTCCGGTTCTTGCTCCAAATGGTCCGATACTATTTCGTAAATATCGTTTCCATATTTAAAAGCCCTGTAATAATTCCCCTTGTTATAATGGTATTCAGCCTTTAATAAAGTAGAGTTAATTTCACTGTAGTTTAAATCTTTTAATAAATCCTCATGCTTTATGTCTTCAACTCCAGACAAATAGTCCTGATAGCGCTCAATTATTTGATTAGATTGCTCATGAATAGGCATCTTATACCAGCGATAATAATGGGATTTTAAAAAATTGAAAAAACTTGGGTTTGCAATAGAATCTATTGCTTCAATTTGATGATTGGCACCTTCAAAATCAAATTTGTAAAGTGATTTCAAAACTGAATCCACTTTTGATAAGGATACTTGGGCACTTAGCGATGAGGAAATGCACAGCAAAATCAAGCTTAAAATGATAGTTTTAAATTTCACCTTCACTGTTCTTATTTTAGCATTGCGGGATGCAGTTTCAGTAAAGACTGATAAGCTTTACTTCTATATAAATCAATTTTTTCTTCAGCATTCTCCTTTGCTCTAAGATATCCACCTTTATGATAGCGCTCAAACCATGGAAAAACAACGAGATAAGCTTCAATTAAAGAAAACTGATCAATATAATTAATATACAAGGCGATGAGCCCTGTAGTTAAGGCTAAGGAATTGAGTCCATTCTGCCAATCCCCATATAAAATCTGGCCAGATCCAGGTAAAACAACACTCATCCACATGGCTAAATTAGGTTTTATTTTAGCCGCCTTCTTTTCCCACTTATTATGCAAAAGGAATTCATCTTTACCTTCAATATTTTGATCAGCAGTATATTGACTCAATTGCTCATGGTAGGAAGCAAAATCACCTTTCAGATAATAGGCTAATGTTTTATAAAATGTCTTTTTTTGGGCTACTGCCTTATTTTGAAAACTATTAATAGAGGTTAAAGAGATCAAAGCCTGATCATAATTCTCCAATTGAAGATAGGCTAGACTCTTTTTGAAAATAATCTCATTTTTCAAATCTGGATCATTCTCAGAAAAATAAGCAATATCATAAAACCTTATCGCTCGCTCTTGATTGCCAGCTGCGAAGTAGACATCTGCTAATTTTGTATACGTATCAGCAGAAGTATAGTCCTCAAAAAATATAGCACGCTCAAAAGCCAGTAAACTATTATTATAATTCCCTAACTTTAATTGCTCCTCGGCAAATTGATAGGTTTCTTCAACATTCTGGCTAAATACTGACCATGAAGAAAATAAACTAATAGCTAGAACGAATAATATCTTTTGCATCCTTTTCAATTTCTAACCAAAATTCAGTATTTCTAACTTGAGCTGATTTAGCTGAACCATAAATATTTCCGGCATAAAAACCAGTAGCCACTGCCCCAAAAATCCATCCGGAGGCTGAAGAAACTCCATTTTTAGAAAACCCTCTATAGGATTGAAAAGCAAGCCCACCTATTGCAATGAAACTAAAAGCACCATCTTTCCAATTCCCTGTATAAAATTTTCCACTTCCTGGAATTACAGCTGATAGTAATCCTGCAACCCATGGCTTTTTAGGCTTATAACTTTCATGCTTATTGTATAGCATTAATAAATTACCCATTGACGGATGATCATCTTCAGACAATTGTATGGTTCCTTGCTTTACTTGTTCCCAATTCTGGGATAAAAAGTCCTTATGAAACTGATAAATTCTCTTATCATTTTCTTTAAGAGGCAATTCTTTGAATTCATTATCAAAAGTAGAAAACCGACCACCCAGTATTAAAATCTGAGTATATAACTCAGCCATTCGAATGCTCAAATCCGCTAAAGATGGATATAAATATTGTGTTCTATCCAAAGCTTTATCAATTTGTTCATTTTGGAAATAACTGTTTATTAAGTTGTATTTAAGGGTGTCATTATCCTCATCCATAAATAATAGACGTTCGTATTCCATAGCAGACAGATCATATTGACCACTCTTGAATAAATAACTTGCAAATTTTTTACTTTTCTCAAGCCCATAAATATCTTGCGAATAGCTTCTGAAAACTGCTAGCAGTAGTAGAAGGAAAAGAAAGTTATATCTCATTATAATGTTAAAGGATCTTTTAATAATTGTGTCTCAGGATCTAATTCATACTTTTCAGGTGAGAGTGAATTACATCTTGTTAATCGATCAAATCCGTTGAGCATCCCCCTTAAAACTCCCTGCTGTTTTACAGCTTGTAGTGCATATTCTGAACAAGAAGGAATGAAAGAGCAGTTTTGTGCATCCTGTGAGGAAATAAATTTTTTATAGCCTATAAATAGACCAGAGAATAGCATTTGAAGCTCGTTTGTATTCTGATTTACCGCTTCATACTTATCCTTGATTTTTGAGGGCTCCTTTTTTTCTTTTACCTCTCTCAATTCACTTAATAATTCCAACTCATTAGGTATTTGAGAATAAGCATTTATACTAATTAGATTAATTAGACAAATCAACATTATACATCTCATCACTTTCTAATTCATCAATTTTAACATTACTAAAAGTAGTCATTTTATAATATTCAGCCCCATCTATATAGCTGATTTGAATAACTTTTGAAGGGAAAGGTAAACCTTTTATACTTTTATATTCTTGATAAAACTTTTTTGCGGTTAACTCGCCTTCAGGATTAAAAAGTGCAATCCCAAAAAGTTGCCCTTCTTTAAGTGATAAAACCACTTTCCCCATTTTATCTTCTAAATAAGATGGAGGTAGCCATTCTATTATGGTTTGATCGCCATTCTCTTCGATGGTGTTAATGGCATAACCCGTTTTTTGTAAACCGAAATTTCTTAGATCACCACTTAAGGCTAAGTTAAATACCGTAAACTTGTTGGTAGAGGGAACAAACTGTTGACTTACTACTTTTTTATTGACCAACTGATACATTTGGGTATCAGCCATAACCAACATCTTTTTATCAGGAAAACTTATATTGTAAACTACTTTATTTACCTCTTTATCAAAGAATACTTTGCCTTTATAAAATTCTGATCCTTTTGGATTTTTATCCTTAATAGAAAAGTCAGCACTGATTCTAAAATAAGCTTGAGAAAAAAGTGTGAATGAAGAAAACGTTAAAAACAGGAATAGATAAAAGAAATGTACTCTCATAAAAACTAAAAAGGCTGATTAAAGGATTAATCAGCCGTTTAAATGTTATTAATTCTTAATTATAGACCTATATAATAGGTTCCTAATCCTCCACTGAATAAGAATCCAAGGCCTGCTCCTATAAAGTATGATATTTTGTGATCACTTCCTTTATTATCATTCAATAATACAGTAAAGACACCAATCGCAGCACCAATAGGAAAACAGCAGAATCCCCATGCAAAAGAACCCCACTCAAAGCTGTCCATTGAAAAGCCATTGTGGCCCATCATACCCTCAGCACCATAGGATAAATTCATCCCTGCTACTAAATTGGAATTCTCTGAATAAACAGTATTCAGGGTAACGTCTTCATTCATTGCAACGAATTCTTCTAATTCATTCAATTCTTTGAACTCTGTATTTATCTTTTCTTCATTTAATGTGAAAAGATCAGTATTAGAAGCATAAGAAGTAGAGGATACTACAAATACAGCTATTAAGGCTAAAAATACTTTTTTCATGTGTCAATAGTTTTTAGTTTTTCAAATATCAGGCACAATTAACAGTTTTAATATGTTATTTCATAACCTTTATATAACTTTTTTTACTTTAAACTTAAATTTTATCATCCTATTCTGGCAAGTTTTTTGTGTAGAACAAGTATTCAAATATTTTCTTTATTTAAGAATTATCAATCAAAAGAAAACACATTTATTAAACACCAACATAATAGTTAAATATTTATAAGTTTACATTAAAAAAAGAACCATGAACAAAATAATTATCTCGTTAATTATCGCCACAATTTTAAGTACTTCTTGTACAAGTCTTCAAAGATCTATGCAGCAGCCAAATACTTTGGTAAATCTTGAAAAAGATGACTTTGAATTTTCAGATCAAGTGGCAGGAAGTGCAAAAAGCACTAGAGTTTTCGGTATAGATTTTCAAAGACTCTTCAAGCAGGAAGGTGCAAGGGTGGAAAAAGAGTCAATTGTAGAGGATCCGTTTACCAGAGAAGTTTCTAATCTATTTGCAAGCATTCCGGTTTACGGGAATCTGCTTAGTGACCCCACCGCTAATTATGCATTATATGATATGATGCAAAAAAATGAAGGTTACGATGTTGTTTTCTATCCTCAATATGAGGTTAAAGTGAAAAGACCCGTACTAGGTTTAGGCTTTATTTTTAAAACCACTGAGGTTGAAGTAAAAGCAAAATTGGCTAAAATAAAATAATTCTATATGGAGGGGTGGTTTTCAAAAAACACCCCTTCCTTCTTATCTCTATTCTACTACTCTTCTCGGAATATCTTGGGGTAATCTGCTAAGCAACTCATAATTCAATTGATTACTTAATTCTCCAAAGCTGGCTACAGAAACCGTCTGCTTTCCATTGCTCCCTATTATGATTACTTCATCTCCTTTTCCGATGTTTTTGCATTCGGTCACATTTATAATCATGAGATTCATGTTTACAGTTCCGATAACCGCCACTCTTTTTCCGTTTACAATCACCCGTCCTTGATTGCTGAGCGATCTTGCAAAACCGTAGGCATACCCGACTGGCACAGTCGCTATCTTCATTTTTTTTGTAGCTTGATAACTGGTGCCATAGCCAATGAACTCTCCCACTGGCACTTCCTTTACAGACATTACCTTACTTTTCCAGCTGATAATTCGTTTCAGAGGATGTCTAACTTTCCTTTTTACGTCATCTTGCCCGTAGCCATTACTTCTTTGATAGGCGATAAAAGTCTCCTGACTAGGCCAAAAACCATAAAGTAAGATTCCAATTCTTACCATATCCATTTGGGTTTCAGGATAGGACATGGCTGCTGCTGAACATGCTGTATGCTTATTTTTAGGCATGAATCCATTTTCTTCGAAAAGATCGGAAATCTTATGATATTTTTTGATTTGATCCATTACTCTTAAGTAATTCGTGATGCTTTCAGCACCTGCATAGTGTGTGCACAAGCCCTCTAAAATAAAATAGTCTTTATTTTCCTGCATCAAGTCAATTACTTCTTGAAGGTGCTCCTCTTCAAAGCCCGTGCGGTTCATACCGGTTTCTACTTCGATATGTAGTTTTGCTTTTTTATCTAATTTCTGAGCATAATGAATTGCAGCCTGTAGTCGCCCTATTTCAAATACATAAAATTCAATATCATTAGCTATTGCCCACTCAACGGCTTCATCTTCCATCCAACCCATAACCATAACTCCAGTAGATTTACTTTTGAATTCACAGACTTGTGCAGCTTCATGAGTTGAGAATACTGAGAAATGCTTAACGCCAGCAGCTTCAAATAAAGGGACCATTTGTTCAATACCATGGCCGTATGCATTTCCTTTTACCACTGCAGAAAGTTTAACACCTTTATGCAATTTTCGCTTAACAAAACGGACATTTTGCTTTACCGCCTTTTTACTTAAACTGATATTAGAAGTGCTAAACATATTTGATGCATTTATAAAGTATATCTTAAATTAAAAGCTTAATCAATCTTGATGACCTACAGTAACTAATAGACTAAAAATTGGAAAGATTAAATAACTTTAAAATATTTCATTAAACCAATATACATTTTTACTCCCATTGGAATAATGTCATCAGGAAAGTCATAAAATTCATCATGCAAATGAGCGCATTCAACCCCAGACCCTAAGCCAAAGAATCCGGTTTGTGACTGCAATTTGTAATGCCCAAAATCTTCACTCCATTTAAATGGCTTTTCTAATGGAACATAATCAAGGCCCATGGATGAAGCTGATTGTTTCAGAATATTTACAGTTTCTTCAGAGTTTTCTGTTGAAGGAAATATTTCAGTATAGGATATTTCACAACCCAAGCCTTCATCTTCACAATGCTTTCTAGCTAGATTTTCAGCCTCCTCTATCAAGATTTCCATATCCTCATCCTTCATTGCTCTTAAAGTAACCCTGATTTCAGCATAACCAGGAGTGGTACCAAATGCAATTTCACCTAATTCCGCATGAATTACAGTTGCTAATGCTAAAGATGAAAACTCTAATTCTTTATGCAGGTTCGTCATCTGAGTGGTGATTTTTGCCATTGCCAATACTGGACTGATCCCAAATTCTGGTTCTGCAGCATGACTTGTTTTCCCAAATAGCTTAATCACCATACCTCTGGAAGCGGCAGCAAAAGTTCCACTTTTGCTTAGTATTTTACCTTTAGGGAAATCAGGAAGATTATGTAATCCAAAAATATAATCCAGATGGATATCTAAATCTTTTAAGGCTTTATTAATTCTCTCCGCTCCTTCTCCCGTTTCTTCTGCAGGTTGGAATAAGAGATATACATTCCCTTTCTGTACTGGATTGTTTTTTAAATAAGCCGCAATTCCTGCCACCATGGTCATGTGTCCGTCATGACCACACTTGTGAGCCGTATGAGGTGTTTTGGAAGCATATTCTAAGTGGATGGTTTCTGCAATATGTAGTGCATCGGTATCGGCTCTGAAACCTATATTTTCACCAGGCTCTTTTCCTTTGAACAAAGCAATAACACCATGACCACCCTGATTACTCCAAATTTCATCAGGCTTTAAATCTTCCAAAAATTCAACAATGATTTTTGCTGTTTTCTCCTCATTATTAGAAGTCTCAGCATTTTCGTGTAAGAGATGTCGTAACTGAATAAGTTCCTCTACATCTAAATTCAAATCCATAGGTTTACCTATTCTACAGTTTTTTCAATATAATTTGAATTGAGGATACCTAAAGCTCCCATATACTTTAGCTTGAAATTTATTAAATCTCCCACTTTTCTTTTTTCCTTATTATCCCCTAAATCAATAACAATCATATCAGAACTTGAGCCAACAATTTCAAAGTCGTAATCATCAAGTATTAAATATTTTGGATCAATATCCAATACCCCAATATCCAATATGGCTCTGTAACTGGTTTCGCCATATAAGGACTCATCAATTTCCGTTACTTCTCCTTGAGGATTAGCCGCCATTTCGCCCATTGGCACTTTCGGTTTTTCAGTTATTTCGATTATTTCAGTGAAAAGCTCTAAGCAGTCATCATGCATACCCTCAATAGTAGTTTCTTCAAATAAGTTTGCCCCGAAATATAGGGTTTCACCTATTCTAAAATGATTGATACCAGCGGGTATTTGCTTATTCATTATGAGTGGAATGGTAACCGATGTACCACCAGAAACTAAAGGTAATTTTCTATTGAATTTTAATTCAATTATCTGTTTGTACAAACTAAGTTGAATCAATTTATCTTGTGAAGGCATTACACCATGTAGGCAGTTCAAATTGGTACCTATCCCTTCAATCTGAATATTAGGTAACTCAAAAACCTTAGCATAAAAATCAATCAAATGATCCCCCATAACCCCTTCTCTGAGGTCACCGGTTTCAACCATAATGATTACCTTATGTGTTTTATTTTGCCTAACTGCTTCATCTGACAATAATTTGAGTGTATAATACTCGGTATTCATACTCATGTCAGCATATTTTACAATATCTGATATGCTTCTTTTTGCAGGAGGCTTTATGTAGCAAGTTTTAACGTTTGAATCTATTTCCTTTACCTTTTTAAGATTCGCAATTCTGGAATCATGTATTTCTTTAAATCCAAGGTTGATTACTTCTTTTAAATAAAGCTCGTTACCACAAAAAAGCTTGGTTACCGCTCCCCAGTCTAGATTATTGTCAGTAAATAGCTTATGTAGGAATTCAAAATTATGTTTTAGTTTATTTCTGTATAGTTTTAAAAATGCCATTTTTAGTTCTTTAACCTCATCTCCAAATATTTATTGGTGAAGCCTAATTTTTCATAAAGGAATTTTGCAGGATTATTGGGTTCAACATGAAGGGCGATATCTCCTTTAGCTGTATTAATTGCTTTTTTCATTAATTCCTTTCCAACACCTTTACCCCTCTGATCAGAATGAACGGCTATATATACTAATATGTTTTCAGGAATATAACCCGACATACCGGTTTGATTCACCACAACGGCACCTTTTATACTTCCATTTTCTCTGGCTAAAACTACAAATCCACCCTGATGACCAAATGAACTAAGCGCGTAATCCAAGCATTTCATGATGTCGTCTTTAGGATCACCGAATTCATCTAGATGAGTATAGAGAAAATCTGCTATCTCATTTTTTTGTAAAGTAGTTGCTGAGTCTATCGAAGTTAAAGTTTGATATTCCATGTATTTATTTAGTTTTTGGGTATATTAGAGAGAAAGATACAAAAATTATTGCTGAAAAAAAGATACCAAATACGTTAGGGTCTAAACCGAGCGGCAATTTGAATAGAAAATCACTAAATGGCAGCTCAATTATTTGCATTTTATTCACCACCTTCACTAACTGACCAGGAGTCATCTCTGCCATATTCAGATTACCAAAACTAACATAATTGGATGCTCTCTCTATAAATGTTCGTATTTCATCCATTTTAGTTGCAGTACCAAAGGTGATTTTATTGGCTTGAAGAACAGCAGTTATAAACCCACCGGTAAGCATAGAAGTAAAGGCAGCATTATTATTACTTTTTTTCCAAAATAATCCTCCCAAAATAGGAACGAATAAGCCCGATACCATAAAAGCATAGCTATAGAGCATTAAACTCAAAACATTTTCCATGGCACTGGCGAGCAATAAAGCTAAGGCACCCACTATCAAGGTAACCACTTGTGATAATCTTAACTCCTTTTTATCAGTGTTAAATTTGTTGGTAAACTGCTTAATGAAATCAGAAACAAAGTTTCCAGAGGAAGCCATTAAACAACTATCCGCAGTAGAAAGAATAGCTGAAAAATAAGCTGACATCATAATTCCTAATAATCCTACCGGCAATACGGTTGCCAGCATCATAGGTAAACCTTTTTCAGGATCGGCCTGAGCAATATTATCAGGACCTAAAGCTGAGAACATCCCCTGATCGGCTGCTACTCGAGCTAATAATCCTAATGCAACGCCCATAAAAGCCATCACCGGCCACTCAAATAAGCCCGCAATAAACCATGCTTTTTTAGCTGTTTTCACATCCTTACTCGCATAAATTCTTTGATAGAGAGTCATACCCACAAACCAAATGGGGATGATGGTAACTACCCAATACACTATATCCTGCCAGTTTAAATTAGTTAAGGAAAGCATCTCAGGATCAAGCGTTTTTTTTATTTCTGACCACCCGCCCACTGAATAATAGGATAAGGGTATACCTATTAAAATTAAGCCTCCCAGTAAAATAATCCATTGAACAGTGTCAGTATAGATCACCGCTTTAATTCCTCCCATCACCGTATAAACCACTGCGATAACGCCCATAATGATCAAAGCCTGGTTTAAACCGATTTCAGGAAATGTACCTGAAGCCAATTTTGCTCCTGCCAATATTTGAGAACTAGTAAAGCCTAAATATCCTACTGCAGAAATTAATGCGGCAGCTATGGCTGTCTTCTTATCAAAAAAATAGGCAAATAACTGCGGCATGGTATGAAACTTTTCAAAAGCTTTATTCCCTCTTACTTTCGGGATAAGAAAAACAGCCGCTAACCATGCTCCTATTAAACCGGTGAATAACATCCATGAACCGGATATTCCAATCGTAAATCCTAAACCACCCAATCCAATAGAAAAGCCTCCACCAACATCGGTTGCCACTACACTTAATCCAATATGCCAACTGCTCATTTTTCTTCCGCCCACATAATAGTCATCCATACCCGTATTGGATCGCAAAAAATAATAGCCTACCGCCAGCATAGCCAGCATATATATGACGAATATTGAAATATCTATAATGTGCATATCTTAAGCTTATTGATTGATTTAAAGAACAGTTAATCTTTAAACTACAAAAAATAAGTTGGCTAGTAAAATGAACTTATTTTAATGAGGATTTTATATGGATGAGTGAACTTTCTTGAAAGCTAACCGACAATTTTACTTAGCCTAAAAGAATGATATTTGTCATGTTTAGCAACATTTATTATTATTTTATTCACATAATAATCAAGCCGTTATGATTTTTTAATTAATTATTTCATATATTTACTTGTGTACAGAAATTACAAACTATATACATTAAAGTTATGCCTAATTATAAAAATTTAACTATTCAGGAATTTGATCAAGGAATCAAAGAAAATCCTGAAGCAATAATTTTAGATGTTAGAACTCCATCAGAATTTGCAAGCGGTCACTTAGAGAATGCATTTAATGCACCCAACATAAGTGAAGCCATCTCTACACTTGATCCTGAGAAAGAGTATTTTGTTCACTGCCGAGTAGGAGGCAGAAGTGCGGTTACTGCACAATACTTATCCATGAAAGGCTTTAAAAATATCAATAATTTGAATGATTCAATTGACAATACCAGTTTGAAACTTCATAAATCGGGCGTAAAAGTAGCTTAAAATAATTTCTAAATCTTCGATGCCACAATAAGGGTCTTATCTCACACTATGGCCTTTGTTGCATGCATTAGTTTTCAACACATAGAAGATGAAAACTATACCCCAAGATATTCTTTTACTACTTTCACCGACATATACTCCATATGTTGCTCGCTAAAAGCTTTCTGGAAATTACCGTAATAGTTTTTAAACGCTATGCCCTGAAGCATATTTAAAAAGTAATCACTGCCGTACATAATTCTACTTCTGATTTTTTGATTATCAGCAGTATCCGTTTTAAAATAGCGTTCTGCTATAGTTTGAAGCATCTCAGGCTTAGTTTGACAGGATAAATCTGTATATACATTGTCAAAATCCAGAATCAGACGTTTGATTTCTTCTTGCCATTCGTGGCTGCCTCCACCAAAATGAGCTAAGCATATTTTCAGATCAGGATACTTTTCTAAAACCTTACGCCATAAAGTAGGATGATTTAAGCGATGGGCTCTTTCTTTAATTGACTTATCAAAACCTCCTTGCAATAGGTTGTATTCAAAATCATGATAGGCTTTATCTTTAAAAACTAATTTATAGGTATAGTCATTGTCGCTAGTGTCCTCCTCTTGGGTGCACAGATCGCCATAAATTTGAATACGATCTGTAAAAGTAGCAAAGCCAGAATCGGAGCAATGCGCCATAATGGGAATCTGGTTTTCTTCGCACCATTTGTACAAACTGGTGCCATGCACGAAAGCCTTTTCGGGATCAAATAGATTTAAATCGGTGGGCGAATACCCGTTTGGCGTGTAGAGCTTTACCCCATGAAAAACTTTATCCTTCCCAATATTCTCTTCTACTTCCTGAGCCATGCCTTCTCTACGAGGGTCAACAGCTAGGAATGGAAAGATATCATTTCCGTAGAGCGTCTTTAATTGCTCTAATTCCTGCTTTTGGGTTTTATAGGAATTCTTTGCGTCCTCTAAAACCGAAGCGTTCACAAGGTTCAAGCCTTTTATAATCTTTTTGGCATATTTCAGTATTCTTACTGAATCTTCATTCGGCACCTTTTCATCGCTAAAGATAAACTCACCATTCTCCTCAAAGCGTTGAACCAGACTATCCATTTGATCTAAAAATTCAGCATGCTTCACTTTAAACTCTTGCATTTTTTCTGCAATTACGGAGGCTGCATTATCCGCATCATAATCATTCCTGAAAGTCATTTCTAAATCGAACATGAGGGGAATATATCGAAAGGTTTTTGGCTGATGCGCTCTAGTTTCCCAATAGTCTTCTTCCAAATCATCTAACATTTGGCGAGCACCTTTATTGAATAAGAAATAATTAAATACATTACGAATTACCCTGCCAATTCCATGTTCACTTCCCTCTCCTTCCCGGGTGCTAATAGGTTCACGCTGCTCATCAGGATTATCCTGATCAAGATACTCCACTATATCGCCTAACAGCATTAATATAAGCCTACCCGTGATCACATTTCGGCCAAATAAATGACAATGGGCATCAAAATGATCTATGGATTTTAGTTTGTTATAATCTACTTTTTCAGCTTCTTCGGTAAAGAAAAAGCTTTCAATTTTATCCTTACAATCCTGCTTTTCAATTAACCTGCCATGTAAGGCATCATCAATCATATACTTTTTGTATTTAGCGGGATTATAGCCCTCAATGGCAACGTATTGACTCGGTAAACTGAATTGATTTTTGGTGCTGATCACCCAATCATTATGTTCCGATAAGATCTTATCAATTCCTAACTCTAGCTTTCTAGCCCCCCATCCGTTATTTTCATAATTTCCAGCTACAGGCAGATAGCGAGTTGATTCCCGAATAGGTGTATTGTAAATGATTTTATTTAAGGCTTCACTTCCAGGTTTCATCACTTCCATTCCGGGCTGCTTAATCACCCATTCGAAAGAATGTTGCAATAAGGCAGAGATAAACACAACAGGCGCTCCAATTCCAATCTTTCGCATTACCTTTTTCAACATTTTAAAGCCAAAAGCCATGCCTTCTGCAAAAGTGAGATACCCTACCCCATTTCCAGAAGCTACCAACGCAACTTTGCCGACTCGAATGCTGTCTTGCCCGTAATTGGCTAGAAATTGCGCTAACAATCCTCCCTGACTAGTTCCTATTACATCCACTTCCTGATCAAAGGCCTGAATATCCAAATCGTTGAGCATGCTAAACATCTTCTTGATATTGCCTTCGGCATCCCAGAAAAAGGTAGGATGATCAAAGGCAATCACTTGCTCATAATTTCCCTCCTTTAAGAAATCATGTAGCCAATCATAAACCTCACCGAAGGAGCCTTTTGTACTGGCGAAGGTTCCATGTAAGAGTAATAAGGTCTTCTTACTTTCCTTTATAGAACCAAAGTTTGCATTCCTGAATTTACCCTTATCATTCATCACCAATAGCTGATGATCCTTCACAAAAAGGCCCGTTTTATAGCTGGCCAATTCATCTTCAATCAATTCTACTATTTCCTGACTATTAGAGGGTAAATCCTTTTCCTTATTCTTTCTGTAGGCTCTTTTGAATACCAACACTTTCACAATGAATTCCTCCTGCTTGTATTGGGTGGAAAGACGATAGCGATTCGGAATACCGGGAACGGCTTCAATGGCTTTATGGGGGAGCGCATTAAATATATAGGTGAGGCGATCGCGCTCATTGGTATTATGAGCTGTAGTGGCTATCGGTAAAATGTAGTCTAATTCTGCCGCTTCATTATTTTCTCTTTGGTGCTGATAAAAGGCCAAAGCGCCCTGATCAGGGCCGAGAAAAGCATCTAATCTTAGCTTTGGAATTTCTTCTAAAGCAAAAATATCAGGATAAGGAATGTCTAACTCGCTAAGGTTGACCACCTTTTCTTTGACGTCATTTTGAAGATCCAACTCAGGATACATCTCCTTAATCAGCTTTACCTCCTCCCCTACGGTAGATTTATCCTCAAATTTATCATTTCCTTCATTCGAACAAAACAGCTGTCCTTCCCAATCGACAGGAGTATTATCGGCATAGCCCAAAGTACCCCAAACACCTGGCATTTTATCCGCGTCTTTCCGGTTCAGGATTTTAGGGATGGCAAAATTTTGAAGGTATTTAAGGTCTTTATCTGCTTTTTCTGATCGTAATAAAATAAACTTCTTTTCGATGGGTGATGCCATGAAAGAACGGACATCAAGTGCTATAGGTCTCATATTGGAAGGTTTTAGTTGAAATTGAATCCATATACAAATTCGCACTTTTAAAGCAGGAATGCAATACCTATTTATGGGTAAGTTCGCTTTGATTGGGGAATTTGAAATGGTACAAATTTCAAAAAACTCCATTTTTTCATTACATTTATCGCATCAGTTCATCTACAACCAAAACCTAATGCTCCGCTTTATTTTTTGAATGGTGATTACTGACAAAATAGATATATCATCACCTAGTGGTGACGATATATAAATATAGTCACCAGGGGGTGACTATATTCAGTTGTTGTGTGTCATTTGAGAAAAGCATATGAGTAAAGAAATTAAAGAATTTTGGAATTTAGATAGCGAGCAATTTAAAAGAGTAATTGAATCGCAGGAAGAATTTTATAAGCTTCTTGATGTTTCTGACGATGTAAAAGATTTTGTTTATTGGCCAAAAGAATTAAAACCTAATAGCAAAAGACAATATAAAATAGAAAATAAAACTTTTACTAATTGCAGTTTTGCAATAACAGAAATAGAAGACATCATCTTTCAAAATTGCAAATTCTATAATTGTAAATTTAATCACGCAAAAATAAAAGAATGTAGATTTCATGATTGCAACTTTAAGTACGTAAATATGTTTAAAGTGGCCGTTAAAAAAACATATGTAGAACCAAATTCTTTTAGAAATATAATACCAAACATTCGTGATTTTAGAGGTTGTCTCAAAAACGCTAATATGTGTGTTACATTTTTTCAAGAAATTCTTGACAACTCAAAAGACGAAGGACAACCTGAACATACAAAACAAGCTGATTATCATTTTAGAAAGTGGAAAGGTTTAAATTACATCCAAAAGAGATTATTCCCTGAAAAAGATAGTAGACGAACTACAAATTGGACTTTTATAAAAAAGTTCATACCCAATATGCTACTGTATTTTTTCACAGGTTATGGATATAAAATCCCAAATTTTTTGATAGTATTTTTATTAGGATTTAGTTTCTTTTTCTACAACAACTATCACAATTGGGTTAATTATGGACTTGTTCAAAAAGATTTAAAAATAGAATCATTTAATGCAGAATTACCTAATTTCAGTTCTACATTTTATTACACTTTAGATTCCACAACCAAGCTTGTAGATTCACAATTTCAAGCAACAACTGAACTTGGAATGGTTTGGCTGACAGCACAAAGCTTATTTGGATTCTTTTTATTAAGTGCCTTGTTGACAATCATAATAAACAAATTTGTAAGATGAAAAATTTTAGTATCGCAATTTTCGGTAGCTCATTAAGAGCAGATTTTGACAAATACAGTGATAGAGATTTATTAATTGTCGCTGAAGATTTTGAAACTTTAAAAAGATTAAAAAAAATCTACTCTAAGGATGATTGGTCAATATCCTACTATACATACTCGAAGCTCAATTATTTATCTAAAAATGGTAGTTTATTTATCAAGCATTTACAAAAAGAATCAAAAACCATTATTGACCCAAATGATAGATTTAAAGATATAATAAGTCATTTCAATCCAAAGACAGATTATAAAAAGGACATTAAAGATTGTGAGAAGTATTTTGACATAATTAAGACTGTTCCGAAAACTACTTTAGGTTTTGCCTGGTTTTGCGATTGCCTTTTTGTTGGATTAAGGAATTATTTAGTGTTTAAAAATGCGGAGAATGGAATTTTTGAATTTTCATTTATAAAACTATTAAACAGATTAAAAGAGCAAGGTTTAATAAATCAATCTGCCATTAATGTTTTAAGGGAATTAAGAGTCGTAAAAAGAAACTATAGAGAAGAAATCCTTGATGAATTACCTTCTTTGGACTTCATTAAAAAAGTAATATCTATTGTAAAAGATTTAGGGATTTTAGATTCTGTAAAGTTTGTTGAGTCAGAGACATTTCAAAGTCTAATTGAAAAGTCTATTATCAAAAGAAAATTTAATCCTTATCAAAGATTAAGATTGGTGGAAGGATATTACTGTTCTCAAGATTTGAACATTCCTGAATTGAAAAAAATAATTAGTAATCCACAATTTTATTCTTGCAAAATGAAGGACAATGATTTTACTCTCAATTTGATATCGGAAATTAAAAAACGCCACACAACATTGTATAAAAATAATAGCGGTTTAATCGCTAAAACTAAAGTAAGTAAAGAATAATAGGGTCTGTGTTTAACCGAAAAGATAGCGCATAAAAATCCGCTACTATTCTTATACCAGACCGTTACAGAAAATCCTCCATGAGTTACTCTTTACTGTCGACAATATTTTTGCTTTTCACAATAACTGTTTTCGGTCAAACTGATGGAATAACAGAGATTAAGAAACTATACAATGAGACTCAAGATAATAAATCAACCTATAAGACGCTGACAGCAGATGATTTTGAAAATTCATCCGAGGGAGGAGAATTAAAAGCATTTAAGGATTCACAAGAAGTTCGTTTAATCGAGGCAAGGTACTATGGTCACATGGGTAAGACCGTGGCGGAATTCTATTACCTGAACGGACAAATCTACTTTATTTTCCTCAAGGAATTTAGATATAACATGCCACCTGCAGAATCGGGGTACGATCAGGACAAAACCACAATTGAAGAATCTCGATACTATTTTTGGGACAACAGAATGATCCGCTGGATCAGCCCAGATGGTGAGTATGTGGATACGAAATCACCTGAATTCCTAAAGACATCAAAAGAGAAATATGACTGGGCTGATGAACTTTTGGAAACAGTTAAATAAAGTCTGTAACACTAAGTATTAACCATACGCTTCAGCAGTTTCTTGCAAGCAAAACAGTTGATTACCGCAATTTTTGGCTGGCAGGATCATAGCCTCATTGGAACTTTAGTAGGCAAAGCAACCGAGCCATTGGTAACAAAGTAAAAATTGCTATCTTCATTACCTTAATTAATAGTGGCCCACGGTTTTTACACGCGCCCGATACTTGCAATTAAGAAGATGAAGTATGAAAGCTGTTTTTATAGTATTTAGCCTACTTGTCTCAATAAAATTAAATGGTCAATCAGATAGTGTATATACTCAATCCTATTTAGACAAGAGTACACGATTTGCTTGGCTGACATACGGTGGTGATTTGAACTATTTGAGTGGTGGCACAACACAGCAATTTATTAACGGTGTTAAGCAAGATACCGATTTCGGAAGTACCTTAATGCCTAGGTTGACAATTGGTGGTATCCACTTTTGGGGCCATGCTGACTTCTATGTGACTTTCCCATTATCCTTTCTAACGCTGCAAGATAAACCAAGTGGAATAAATCAATTAGACGTTTATCAAGGAGTTGAAACAGGTATGCGACTCTACCCCTTAAAACTTCAACCCCAAAGATTAAGCCCCTTTTTAGGTATTAGTTTCAGAAGGTTTCGTTTTTCTCAGGAATCAGAAGAGAGTAATAGTAGCAACGGTATCCCATCCTATGGTCGCTTTATTCATCCCTTACAGTTTGGGTTGACTTACACATCTGATAAGTGGCATATTTCAGCTTCAGGATATTATAACTACCAAAATGAATTTGACTATTATATTTCCCCAACCGAAACAGCTGATGTCAGATTGAACCCAGTATCGGTTAATTTAAGCTTGCTAAGATATATTGACACAGACCGGCACTTTAGAACACCTAGTGCAGCGAGGCAATTAAATGATTATTATAAAAAACTTAAAAGTGAAAACTTATTGAGTGCATGGTTTTTTGGAATAGGGCCTTCCGCTGCCTTACAAATGAACAAATCCACTTATTTGAAGGAAAATCATCCATTTTTATATGATAATTATTCTGCTGCTATTCTACCTGACCTCACTTTCGGTAGATATTTCAATAACATTGATGCAAATGTAAATTTGGCTTACCGAACTTATGGTGACCGGTTTGAAGGTTTTGGCACTGAAATTAGAACTAGAAGACATTCAGTTGGAGTTGAGTCAGTTAAATTCCTTTTTAACTACCTCGGTTTTGTGCCTTTTGTAGGACCAATCATTTCCTATGAAAACTTGAATACATCAGTGAATGGTGTCGATTACACTGAAAATAAATTGGCTTTAGGAGTTACATTTGGTTGGGATATCAGGGTGACAAAGACAGGTACAAGTCTTTTGAGGACAAATCTACGTTACAATCCTAACTTACACATGAGTGTTGAAGGGGAAAAGATGATGTTCGACCATCTCGAATTCAATTTTATTCAATGGGTACAATTTATTGGCAGAAAAAAGGCACTAAGGAAATAAGTTCTGATTCGTAGGAAACTATGTAATTATCCGAAAGTTTGGTTCTTTTTAATCGACTAATTTTCATATACTTAGCATTATTTGCAATAAGAACGCACGACCATAAAAAATGAACTTCCTTAATTTCATTTAGTCTTTCCGAGAAATCATTTAGTTCCCTCATTTTGATTCATAGAAATTTGTAAAACAAATAAAAAATGAGGAACCATGATTAAAAAGATATTCGGAATTGCCCCTACAAAAGAAAAAAATGGCCCTGGATATATCCCCTCTCCAATGGGCAGAATGCTAGGGGTAGATAAAGTAAGCGGATTTAAAGCCACCAACTTCGGAGGTAAAAAGTATAGCGGAGAAAAGAAAATTTTAGTGCTGTGCACTGAAGAACGCTATTTTGAAATGGCCAATGGTAAACAGTTTTCTACAGGCAATAATGTACAGGAAACCATGGTTTCGTTAATGCACTTAGTGAATGGCGGCTTTAATTTTGAGGTGGTAACTCCAACAGGTAAAGCGGCTATTTTAGAGGAATGGTCAGTACCTCTCAAGGATGAGGCAGTTATCAAATTTAGAACTGAAAACCAATTAAAATTTAATAATCCATTATCACTCAAAAAGCTCATTGAAAATGATGAGCTGAATGATACTTCAAATTACATTGCACTTTTTCTACCAGGTGGCCATGGCGCTATGCTTGGTCTGCCTGAAGATGAAAACGTAGGAAAATTGCTTCGCTGGATAAAATCATCTGAGCGATACTTGATTGCAGTATGTCATGGCCCCGCTGCTATGATAGCAAAGGACAAAAAAGATGAGCCCAACCCTTACCAGGGATATAAAATGGTTGCTTTTCCCGACAAGTTTGATAAACAGTCCCCTTCCTTGGGTTATTTACCCGGACAACTTCCATGGTTTCAATGTGAAGCACTAGAGAAAGAAGGAATTGAAGTGATAAATGACAAAATCACAGGCGCTACTCATATCGATCGAAAGCTTATTTCAGGGGACAGTCCGAAGGCTTGTGACGAGCTGGGCAAAATCACCGTGGATATCTTATTCCATGAATTACAGGTCAACTAATAGCTTTTAAAATGACAGAAGACATGGAAATTATGAAGCAGTTCGAAATTTATATCGCTGCCCAAAGAGCCACAGGTATGCAAATCATCATTTTTGGTGTAGCCCTTCTCCTAGCCGCTATCCTACTGCATTTTAGCCAGCTTAACCCTATCACGCAGGGTTTAAGAAATAGCTTTTTAGTGATCAGCATATTACTGTTAGTGAGCGGTATTGGGTTTGTAGTCAATCAAAAAAGTCTTTTGAAGACCAAAACGGAAATCTATCAAGCAGATCCGTCTGAATTCAAAAATCAGGAAGTAGAGCGAATGGAAGGTGTGAACAAAAGTGTGCCTAAAATCATCTTGGGGCTAAGCATTGTCCTGACAATCATACTCTTGGTCTTAATTTTATGGATCAAGCAACCTTTATGGAGAGGTGTATCCTACGGTATATCGATCTATTTCCTAGGTCTTTTGATCGTAGAATCTATCTCTTACCTCTCAGTAAAGACTTACCTAAACGCTTTATTAAACTAAACACATAAAAATAAAAAACATGAACAAGACCATTTTAATAACAGGAGCCAGCTCAGGAATAGGAAGAGCAACTGCCTTATTATTTCAAGAAAAAGGATGGAACGTAATCGCTACGATGCGAACACCTGAGAAGGAGTCTGAGCTTAAAAGCTTAGATAATGTATTGGTGAATAAGCTTGATGTATTAGAAATTGATACTATCAAAAGTTCATTAAAAGAAGGAATAGAGAAATTTGGTAAAATTGATGTGGTACTCAATAATGCTGGATACGCTTTGATGGGAACTTTTGAATCCGCCAAACGAGAAAGCATTATCCGTCAATTTGGAGTGAATGTACAGGGGCTATTTGATGTTACGCAAGAAGTATTGCCCCACTTCAGAGCCAATAAAGAAGGAATGTTTATTAATATATCTTCTATCGGAGGAAAAATGACTTTTCCCTTAATGCCTCTGTATCATTCCACAAAGTGGGCGGTGGAAGGATTTTCGGAATCCTTGCGCTGGGAAATGGCGCAAATTGGAGTGAAGGTAAAACTGGTTGAACCGGGTGGTGTAGCCACTGATTTTGGTGGTCGTTCTTTAGACATGCAGCATAATCCAGAACTGACAGAGTATAATGAATTTGTTGGCGCATTTACCAAAGCTATGCAGGCTTCCATGGATCCTTCCAATATGAGCAAAGCTGAGCAAATTGCTGAGGTGATTTATACTGCGGCTACCGATGGAAAAGATACTTTACGCTACAGAGCGGGGGCAGATGCAAAGCAATTGTTAGCAGCTCGTTCAAATATGTCCGATGAAGAATTTTTTACCATGCAAGAACAGCAGTTCGGCTTATAATTATTTAAATTAGTGAAAGAGATAGGGAACAATCCTATCTCTTTAAATACAGAAACAAGATGGAATCTTATCAAATCAATTCAATCAGTCAGGCACATCAAGCTATGGGGCTTCCTGCACCCAAGCATCCTTTGGTCACAGTAGTTCAAACGAAGGATTTTGACACAAAGCTTGACTTTAATGGCGTGAAAGTCATCAATAATCTGTATCAAATCACGCTCAAACAATTAGGCTGCGGGAATTTATTTTATGGTAAAAATTCCTATGACTATGAGGAAGGCACCTTGGTATTTACATCTCCCGGCCAGGTAACTAGGTTTGAGGGTGATATGTCCGCACAAGAAAGTGATGAAGGTTGGACATTAGCTTTTCATCCCGATTTAATTAGAAAATCAACCTTATCGGATAAAATTGATACCTATTCATTTTTCAATTATGATGTGAATGAAGCCTTGCATCTGTCAGAGGAAGAGTTGGCTACTATAGAAGGTCTTTTAGATAAGATAGTGAAAGAATATAGCCAAAATTTAGACAAACACAGTCAGAACCTGATTTTATCGAACATTGAACTCCTACTGGATTATTGCACGCGATTCTACGATCGTCAATTTTATACAAGAACCAATTTAAACACAGACATCGTCTCAAAATTTGAAAGGCTTATCAAAGCCTTTTATCAAACAGAGATGGTGCATGAAGTCGGTATCCCCAATGTACAATATTTTGCAAATGAATTAAATTTCTCTTCAAACTATTTAAGTGATCTATTGAAAAAAGAAACCGGTAAATCAGCCCAAGAACACATCCATCTTTTCTTGATTGAACGTGCGAAAAACACCTTACTGAATTCTAAGCAATCCATTAGCGAGATTGGCTATGCGCTGGGTTTTGAGTATCCGCAACACTTTAGCAATCTGTTTAAGGCCAAAACAGGTATGAGCCCGAGTGAATTTAGGAGTTTGAATTAAAATATTGTGCCAAACGGGGTATAAAAGCAATAGCGATTCAATATAAACTTGAGCCGTTTTTTTGCTTAATTAGGTATATTGCTATGTGAAATGAAATTTAAGAGCGCTAATTCAATACTGTTCTTAAACAGAACGTTAGCCTCAATTAAAATAAACAATGTACCAAAGAATAGCACATATCGCTTTAGTAGTTGAGGATTATGATGAGGCGATTGAATTTTATACGGAAAAGTTGGATTTTACACTTCTTGAGGACACGAGAATAGATGAAAAGAAAAGATGGGTGATGGTCGCTCCACCAGGAGCAAAAGAATGTTGCTTATTACTAGCTAAAGCTGCTAATCAAAGACAAAAGGAAAGTATAGGAAATCAATCTGGAGGACGAGTTGGATTTTTTCTATTCACAGATGATCTGTGGCGAGATTATAACAATATGATAGATAGAAAAATAGATTTTATAAGACCTCCTTCTGAATTTGAATATGGGACTGTTACTGTATTTAAGGATTTATATGGCAATCTTTGGGACTTGATTGAACCCAATGAAAACAATAAAGGATTAATTAAAGAATAAAAAGATAGGTAACATTTGTAAATGAAACCATAGCATCCTATGAAATGCTATGATTTCAACGACTTAGCGTTTTGTGTCAACATATAATCATCCCAAAATTTAACATTTGAATAAATTTTAAATTTTTAGAAAAAAATGTCCAAAATTGAATATACCAAATGTCTTTAGAGTGAACTAAAACATTTTACAATGAAAAAATATTTATTACTTCTTCATGAAGACATAGAAAAAATGCAAAAACTTTCCCCTAAGGAAATGGAAGAATTAACAAATTCCCATATGGCTTGCGCGGAAAAGTTAGGCAAATCGGGTCATTTTATTTCTGGCGAGGGCCTTGAAGAAAATAGTGTTAAGATTTCTGGAAAGGATAGTATCGTTAAAGATGGGACATTCTTGGAATCCAAAGAAATGATTGGTGGCTACTATTTACTACAAGCCAAAGATTTAGAAACGATTATAGAATTGGTAAAAGGTTGTCCTTGCCATTTATGGGGTGGAACTACCGAAATCAGACCGATAATGGAATATGAAGAATAAAATTTCTTCGGTTGTCGAATCGAGTTACAGAGCTTTTTACGGAAAATTATTTTCGGCTCTTTTCAGTCAATTCGGTGCGAATTATGTAAGTGAAATCGAAGATGCAATTCAAAATTCATTTTACAAATCTTTAAAAAGTTGGAAACCTAATCAAGTTCCTACCAACAAAGAAAATTGGCTTTTTATTGTTGCCCGAAATGAAGTTTTGAACCAAATAAAAAAAGACAGCCGACAGCAATCGCAATCTGATTTTAAAAGCAAGGTAGAAACAGAAAATCCAAAAGAAGATTTAAGGCTAAAAACTATCCTATTTTTATCTAAGTCTAAAAAGGCATCTTCAAAAGTAAAAATGATTTTTGTTTTAAAAAATATCTTTGGACTGCACATCAAAGAGATTAGCGAATGTACTTTACTATCTCAAGATGCTATTTACAAAAGCATAAACAGAGCTAAAAAAGACTTTCAACAATCTACAAAAGATGAAAATTTTGATTTGACTTTTGAGCAAATAGCGGATCAAGAAATTAAAATTGTAGAGGAAATTCTATATGCAGTTTTCAACATTGGTTTTGACTCTTTCAACGAAAAAACCAATTCAATAATCAATGAAGATTTGTGTTTAGAGGCTTTATCACTTTCAAAAAAATTTTGTCCGATACGTTTCAGCGAGTAAGCACAAAAAATCTTCTTGCATTATTTTGCTTCCATCTTGCAAGAATTCCGGCAAAGATTAAAAATGACAAAATCGTTTCATTCTTTGAGCAGGATAAAACCAATTGGGATTACGACTTTATAAAATTAGGTTTCCACTATATGGAAAAACCTGAAAAGCTTAATAAATACTATTTAGAGGCTGTAATTGCAAGTAAACATATAACAGCAAGTAAGAATGACATTGAGCATTGGAACGAAATAATAAAACTATACCAATTATTGATTTCGGTTTCTAATTCGCCAATTACGAAATTGAACCTTTGTTATTGTTTAAGTAAGGCACAGAGGATCGAGGAGGCAAAAGAATTATTGGAAATTGTCGAAAATGAATTACCTGACGAACACATCTATCTTTCTTTGGTAAAGGCTAACATGCTCTCAAATAAAGAAAGCTATGAATCCGAAAAAATAATTAAGCAAGTATTAAAAAACATTAAGCAAAAAATCAGACGGGAATACATATTAGAAAATATATCAACTGGCTTCTGAATAGAACATTAGAATTATGTAAACACTATATAATCCTAATCATAACTTAAACAAATTCTTGTACAGAAAAGAGCGACATTTCTACACAAAAAGACAAAAAATAAAAAGTAGTTGAGCAGTATTTTGAACATTTCTCCAAAATCTGACAAATCTGTTTTAGCGGGCACAAGTTGGGGAGGTTTTGTTTTGCATCGAGCTATATTACCTTTAGGCACTCGGATGTTATTGGGAATGTCCTCTCGCAATCAGATTCCTATTGGATATATCCAGAAGAAAATGGGAAACTAATCAATCTGTATAAACAGAGTGAACGATTGCCTATCAAATTCTATCTAGATATTGGATTATATGATGCAAGTGCATCAATGCTCAGAGTGAACCGACAATTTCGAGATATCCTTGAAATAAAAGGCTATAAAGTAGATTATCGTGATTTTAAAGGCGACCACAATTACATTAATTGGAGGGGAACACTTTCAGACGAATTAATATCCTTGATTGGAACAGAATGAAAGGAAGAAAACCTATATTACATTACAAATGAAATTTTGGCTTGTTCTTCGCTATCATTTGTAATTTAATCTTGAATATTGTTTTTGAATGAAAAGATATTTTCCAATAAACAGGAGGCAACTTCAACCGAACAAACGAACTGGTTTATTCGGTATCATAACTCTTGTGGCAATACTTTCAGGTCTTTTACTTTTTTTCACAAATGAAAAACAAAATGCGGAAATTCTATCCTCTTATTGTGGAGGCTTCGGTTTATATGGGAAATCGTTGGTGTTAATGAAAGACAGCACCTTTAGGTTCAGTTATTATGGATGTAGTCAAACAAATGGATATGTCTCGGGTCAATGGAATTCTAATGGCCAAATTTTAACTTTAATACCGGCTCAAATAGATGACGTTCTAAATTTAAAGTATCAAAAATATAAATCTAAACTAATTCCATTGAAAGATTCTTCAGAAGCTGAATTTGTATTGTGCAAAAACTACGAGCATCCTACCAAAAAAGAATATTAACCTCCAATTGCCATAATAATCAAAGGATTATTTTTTTATACCTTTACTAAAATTCAGATGAAACATTAGCCAATAAAAAAAGGGCCAAAGCCCTTTTAAATATATTTTAATGAGGTTTTATTCTTGAGAGCCTACTTTAGCACTAAGAAATTCTCTATTCATTCTAGCAATGTTTGAAAGATCGATGCCTTTAGGACACTCTGCTGAGCATGCACCTGTATTTGTACAAGCTCCAAAGCCTTCAGCATCCATTTGCGCTACCATTTTCTGTGCTCTTTCTGCTCGCTCAACCTGTCCTTGTGGTAACATTGATAATTGAGAAATTTTAGCACTTACAAATAGCATGGCTGATGCATTTTTACATGCTGCAACACAAGCTCCACATCCAATGCAAGTAGCAGCATCAAAGGCCTCATCTGCAACTGACTTAGGAATTGGAATTTCGTTAGCATCAGGAGTACCCCCAGTATTAACACTAACATAACCTCCAGCTTGTATTACTCTATCAAATGCGCTTCTGTCCACTGCTAAATCTTTCACTACTGGGAAGGCTTTTGCTCTCCATGGCTCAATAGTAATCGTTTCACCGTCTTGGAAACTTCTCATGTGAAGCTGACAAGTAGTAACTCCTTTTAATGGACCATGTGGCTCACCATTAATGTACATGCTGCACATCCCACAGATACCCTCTCTACAGTCGTGATCAAAATGAACAGGGTCTTCATCCTTTTCAATAAGTTGCTCATTTAAAACATCAATCATTTCTAGAAATGACATATCGGATGATACACCATCTAAATCGTATGTTTTAAAAGCTCCTTTATCTTGATTATTCTTCTGTCTCCAGATTTTTAATTTAAATTTCATAATTAAAATATTTTGATGACCTCAGGATTATTTATAGCTCCTTTGCGTCAGTTTTACATTTTCAAATATCAATTGTTCTTTATGAAGGGTTTCTGGTTTTTCAGGACCAGTGTATTCCCAAGCAGCAACATATGCGAAGTCTTCGTCATTACGTTTTGCTTCTCCCTCAGGAGTTTGATGTTCTTCTCTGAAGTGACCTCCACATGATTCTTCTCTATGCAATGCATCATCAATCATCAACTCACCTAATTCTAAGAAATCAGAAACTCTTGATGCTTTCTCTAAAGAACTATTGAATTCTTCATTTGAACCTAAAACTTTCACATTCTTCCAGAAATCTGCTCTAAGCTCTTTGATCATTTCTTTAGCTTTTTTCAAGCCTTCACCAGTTCTAGACATACCGCAGTAGTCCCACATAATTTTACCTAATTCTTTGTGGTACTGGTCTACTGATTTTGAACCTTTGATAGATAATAGCTTATCAATATTATCTTTCACAGCTTTTTCTGCTTCTTTGAAAGCTTCGTGATCAGTGCCTACTTTCTCGTATTTCTCGCCTGCTAGATAGTTACCGATAGTGTAAGGTATTACAAAATAACCATCTGCTAAACCTTGCATTAATGCACTAGCACCTAATCTGTTTGCTCCGTGATCAGAGAAGTTAGATTCACCAGTCGCATATAAACCATCAATATTAGTTTTCAAATTGTAATCTACCCAAAGTCCACCCATAGTGTAGTGTACTGCAGGGAATATTGTCATTGGCTCTTTATATGGATTACTTCCTGTGATTTGCTTATACATATCAAACAGGTTACCATATTTACCAGCAATCACATCCTCACCATCACGCTTAATAGCATCTCTGAAATCTAGGTAAACGGCTTTACCTGTTTCATTTACCCCTCTACCTTCATCACAAACATATTTAGCATTTCTTGAAGCCACATCACGAGGCACAAGGTTACCGAATGCTGGGTATTTTCTTTCCAAATAATAATCTCTTTCGTCTTCAGAAAGATCATTTGGATGAATTTCTTTTTTTCTAATTTTTTGTGCTAACTCTTTCGTAGCCGGCACCCATACTCTACCATCATTTCTTAATGACTCTGACATTAAGGTCAATTTAGATTGATGATCTCCACTTACTGGAATACAAGTCGGGTGGATTTGAGTGTAACATGGGTTAGCCATTAAAGCTCCTTTTTTGTGAGCTCTCCAAGCTGCTGTCACATTCGATCCCATCGCATTAGTAGATAGATAGAAAACGTTTCCGTATCCACCTGTAGCTAAAACAACTGCGTGAGCTGAATGAGATTCAATTTTACCTGTAACTAAATTTCTGGTTACAATACCTCTTGCTTTTCCATCTACCATCACTAAATCAAGCATTTCTGTTCTTGGGAAAAGCTCAACTTTACCGTTGGCAATTTGACGGCTTAAAGCACTGTAAGCACCTAATAATAACTGCTGCCCAGTTTGACCTCTAGCGTAGAAAGTACGTGATACTTGAGCACCACCAAATGATCTGTTTGCTAATAAACCACCATATTCTCTTGCAAAAGGAACCCCTTGCGCCACACATTGGTCAATGATATTAACACTTACTTCAGCTAATCTGTAAACATTAGCCTCTCTTGAACGGTAATCACCCCCTTTGATAGTATCATAGAATAGACGGAAAACACTATCACCGTCATTTTGATAGTTTTTAGCGGCATTTATACCCCCTTGAGCGGCAATAGAGTGGGCTCTTCTGGGGCTATCCTGAAAACAGAAAGACTTTACATTATAACCTAATTCTGCTAAAGAAGCTGCTGCAGAAGCACCAGCCAAACCAGTACCTACAACGATTACATCGTATTTACGCTTGTTCGCTGGGTTAACCAGCTTCACATTAAATTTATGATTCGTCCATTTCTCTGCTAATGGACCTTCAGGTATTTTTGACTCTAAATTCATAGTACAGTAATTATCCTTAACTATTCAAAAACATGATTATTGGAATTATTGCAAAAGCAGCCGGTATTAAGACTGCATATACAACACCTAATTTCTTAATAAATGGAGTGTATTTGCTATGATTTAATCCTAGTGTTTGGAAAGCACTTGAGAAACCATGAGATAAATGGAATGCAAGTCCTATCATACACACAACATAAATCGCAACATACCACCATTCACTGAATGCAGCACTAACAACTTTATATAGGTCTTTGTTTCCAGCTTCATCCATTGGGATAGATCCCCAGTGCATTTCATACCAAAAGTTTCTTAAGTGAATCACTAAGAAAACAAAAATGATGAAACCGAGAATCCCCATGTTTCTAGAAGAAAAAGAACTGTTTGCAGACCCTTTTACTTCTGCATATCCAACTGGTCTAGCCGCTTTGTTTTTCATAGCCAATGCGATAGACATTGCAATATGGATTAATATGAATGCATATAATCCATAGGAAGTTGTTTTAATTATGGGATTAGAAGTCATGAACTTTGCATAAGCATTGAATGCCAATCCACCATCATCAGCTAACAATTGAAAATTTCCTGCTAAATGGACAACTAAAAAAATGATTAAAAACAAACCGGTAAGCGACATTACAAGTTTCCTACCAATTGTACTCGTTAACGTTTCAGAAAGCCAACTCATATATTGTATTAGTTATGGGTTTATAATAAAATATTTGTTTCAAAGTTACATTTGGAACAATTAGAAAACAATTGTGTTTTCTATTTTAAACAATTCTAAATAATGGCATGATTTTAGAAAGTAATATTATTTAGGAATTCAAAAAGAATTGATGTTTTAAGAACATATTTTTATAAATTAACGTTTTGTAATTTCGCTAAGTAAGCATATTGTGAAAAAAATACTCATATTTTCTATTTTAACCCTAAGCTTTTTAGGTGAGGCTCTAGCCACCCATATCAGGGCTGGAGAAATTACTGCCAAAAGAATTGGTTGTAATAGTAGAACTTATGAATTTACACTTACCGCCTATCGTGATACAGGATCAGACATTTTATTTGGAAATGGAGAATTTAAATATGGAAATGGAGAATCCATAATCTTAAATCCTGACGGCTACAGTCGAAAAGAGATTATTGATGATGAAGTTGAATTAGTTGAATTTAAATTTGAATATACTTACAGGTCGGATGGAAATTATGTAGTTTCTTATGTCGAAGATTATAGAAATAATGGCATTATAAATATGAGTCAGTCAGGACAAACTGCTTTTTATGTAGAAACCCTGATCAGAATAGACACATTTTTCGGATGCAATGATACACCCGTTTTCTTAATCCCTCCTGTAGATAAGGCAGCAGTTGGCGCTTTGTTCTACCATAATCCTGGAGCTTTTGATGTAAATGGGGATAGTATTGCATTTAAAATGGTGATTCCACAAAGTAGAGAAGATGTAAACGTGGGTAATTATCGATCACCAGAAGTGGCAGCTGGCGGGCAAAACAGTCAACAAACTGGGCCTGCAACCTTAACCTTAGATGAAATCTTGGGTGATCTCATATGGGATGCTCCAGGTTTGAAAGGAGAATACAATATAGCTTTTATAGCAGAGGAATGGAGGAATATAGAAGGTGAATGGATTCTTTTAGGAAGTGTTACTCGAGACATGCAAATCATTGTAGATGAAACCGATAATGATCCGCCAGAATTAGAAATTCCAATGGACACTTGTATAGAAGCAGGAACACTTTTAGAAGCGGATATTATTGCTACTGATCCAAACCTCGAATCTTTAGTAAGAATTGAAGGCTTTGGTGGTCCTTTTGTTTTAAATCCTCCCGCAGCCCTTACTCCTAATACAAATGCATTTTTCGAATCCCCTACCACATCAAAATTCTCATGGCAAACTGACTGCTCTCACATCCGGCAGAACCCATATTTAGTTAGATTTAAAGCTACAGATAATGGACCAGGTATTCGTTTAACAAGCTTTGAGACTTGGAGTATTACCGTAGTGCCGCCAGCACCTAAAAATGTGATAGCTGAAAGTAAACCTCAACGTTCAATTGAAGTATCATGGGATGAGTATAATTGTGGCGATGCAGAAGTAATTCAAGTTTACAGAAGAGTTGATAGTTTTGATTTTACTCCTGAAAATTGTGAGATTGGAATTCCTGAAAACGGAGGTTATGAATTAATTGGAGCTGTTCCGGTAGATCAAACTTCTTTCCTTGATGATAATGCTGGTCAAGGTTTAGATTTTGGCGCTACTTATTGCTACAGATTAGTTGCTGTTTTCCAATTACCAAAAGGAGGCGTAAGTTATGCTTCAGAAGAAGTTTGTCAAAAAATTGAGGCTACTGGTCCAGTAGTTACCAATGTTAGCGTAGATCAAACCAGTGATGTAAATGGAGAGATAACCCTTAGCTGGCTTCCACCTTTAGATATAGACACAGATGTTTACCCAGCTCCGTACAAATACCAAATATTAAGAAGCAATGGCGGAGGATTTGAAGCTGTGGGAGTAATTGAGGATGACACAACATTTATTGATACAGGATTAAATACTTTATCGATACAGTATGAATATCAAGTTGAGCTTTATTTAGTAAATGATGAGATAAATGAAGATAATTTGATAGAGGTTTCTGCTAACGCTTCTTCTGTAAGACTATCATCAGTAGGTTTATTTGAATCAATTGAGCTAAACTGGGAGGCAAATGTTCCGTGGTCAAATACTAATCAAGATCACCCTTATCATTATATATACAGAAATAAAGCAGGATCGAACGCCAGCAGCTTAGTGCTTATCGATTCAGTTGATGTTACTTTAAATGGATTCCATTATTTAGATAGCGGTCAGTTTAATGGGGAAACTCTTATTAACTCTGAAGAGTATTGCTATTATGTTACCACAGCGGGCGGGTATGGAAATGATGAAATCTTTGAACCTTTATTGAATGATTCTCAAATAATCTGTGCAAGGCCAGATGATCAAATAGATCCATGTCCCCCATTTGAAATTGCTTTCGAATTAGATTCTCCTGAAAAATGTCTTGATTTCTTGGCCGATAAAGATTGTGAATTCAATCAATTCCAAAATGAACTTTATTGGAATGCTAATCTAGCCGATAGTTGTGACAGTGATATTAGCTATTATGAGATTTTCTTCCAGGAAGAACTCGATACTGAATTTGAATTAATAGGAACTACCAGAGACACTTTCTACATCCATGATAATTTACCTGAATTTGCAGGATGTTACATGATCAGAGCGGTTGATCAGTCAGAAAATAGAAGTAGTTTTTCAGAAGTTTTCTGTAAAGAAAACTGTCCTAACATTGCGTTCCCTAATATTTTCACACCAAATAATGATGGAAAGAATGATACCTTCACTCCTTTCTTCCAAAGAGAATTTGAGGCTGGTAATATTCCTCTAAATAAATGCCCTAGATTCTTAGAGGATATTGAATTTAATGTTTACAATAGATACGGAAAACTAGTTTACAGTTACAAAAGCGGAGGGGAAAATGGTTTATATATTAATTGGGACGGTACTAATTTTGGAGGAGAAGAGTTGCCTTCAGCTACCTATTTCTATGAGGCTATTGTAACCTTTGATATGTTAAGACCAGAGAATAGAGAAAAAAGGTATAAAGGATTTGTTCAAATTATCAGATAGCTTGAAAAATTCTAATCCTATCATATATTTCGATGGTATTTGTAATTTATGTAATGGCGCAGTAAATTACATCATTGACAGAGATTCTAAAGCCATATTTAAATTTGCTCCTCTGCAATCTAAACACGCTGAAAAAAACCTTCCTGTTGAATTAATAAAAAATACCGACAGCATTATTTTACAAGTAAATGGTAATTTTTATCAAAAAAGTACTGCAGCTCTAAAAATTGCCTCTCAATTGGGTGGGTTTTGGAAATTATTCTATGTTTTTATTATTCTACCTCCCTTTCTAAGAGATTTTATTTATGACATAATTGCAAAAAACCGTTATAAATGGTTTGGGAAAAGAGATGTATGCAGGCTACCAACTCCTGAGCTTAAAAATAGATTTTTAGAAATGGATTAACCCATAGTTTTATATAGATTTTATAACTTGCCATCATATTCAAGAAACAAAAAAAATCGATATGAAAGCTTATGTATTTCCGGGCCAAGGCGCTCAATATCCTGGAATGGGAAAAGAACTTTATGATAATAATGCAGAAGCAAAAAAATTATTTGATCAAGCAAATGAAATATTAGGCTTTGAGATCACAAAAATAATGTTTGAAGGCACAGCCGAAGAGTTAAAAGAAACTAAAGTAACTCAACCCGCTGTTTTTTTACATTCTGTAATCAATGCCATAATTCATCCAGATTTTAAACCTGATATGGTAGCAGGTCATTCTTTAGGAGAATTTTCTGCCCTTGTTGCTAATGGCACCTTATCATTTGAAGATGGATTAAAGCTTGTTTACAAAAGAGCTTTAGCCATGCAAAAAGCATGTGAGATAAATCCTTCAACAATGGCTGCTGTTTTAGGCTTAGAAGATGAAGTGGTTGAAAAAGTTTGTAGTGAAATAACAGAAGAAGTAGTAGTTCCTGCAAACTATAATTGCCCTGGACAACTCGTTATTTCAGGTTCTAACAAAGGAATTGAAATTGCTTGTGAAAAAATGAAAGAGGCTGGCGCTAAAAGAGCAATGCCATTACCTGTAGGGGGCGCATTCCATTCTCCATTAATGGAGCCTGCTAGAGAAGAATTAGCTAAAGCAATTGAAGAAACGCAATTTAACAAACCAAAATGTCCTGTTTATCAAAATGTAAATGCTCAGGGATCAATTGAAGTTGAAGATATTAAAAATAATTTAATTTCACAGTTGACAGCTCCAGTAAGATGGACGCAATCAGTTCAGCAAATGATTCAAGATGGTGCTACCAGCTTTACAGAAAGTGGTCCGGGCAAAGTGCTTCAAGGATTAGTAAAAAAGATAAACCGGGAATCTGAAGTATCACAATTATCGTAAATTGTGAACAATCAGGATTGCAATTCATTCTAATTTATTGAATTGCAGAAATAATTTTATGCAGAAGCCAAAAATACCACATAATGAAAAAGATAGGCTGGCCGATCTTAAACGGTTACAAATTCTAGATTCTGAAAAAGAAAAAGATTTTGATGATCTTGTAGATTTGGCTTCTGCAATTTGTGATGTCCCTATCTCTTTAATTACTTTAATTGATGAGAACCGACAATGGTTCAAAGCAAAGAAAGGCTTAAAAGTTGAATCAACAGACCGGGATATTTCATTTTGTGGTCATGCAATTAATTATGATGATATTTTTATAGTTGAGAATGCAGTAGCGGATAAAAGGTTTTATGACAACCCCTTAGTAACTGATGATCCGAATATTAGGTTTTACGCTGGAATGCCAATCAAATCGGAAAAGGGATTTAATTTAGGTACATTATGTGTTATTGATTCAAAACCAAAAAAGCTCAACGAAACTCAAATTGCTGCCTTAAAAACCCTGAGTACTCAAGCCACTAAGCTAATTGAATTAAGAGATAAGAAGCATGAGCTTGAAAAGAAGAATCACGATTTAGAAAATCTAAATAACTTAAATAATCAGATTACCAGTATAATTTCTCATGACATTAAAGGCCCAATCAGTAGTCTTAGATCCTATATGAATTCAGATTATGTGAATATCAATGATCTTAATGATTTACAAGAATTATTTCCTGTTGTCAAAGAGAATTTGAACAATCTGGGAGTATTGGTAGAGAACCTTTTAGAATGGTCCAGCAATATAAATGATGTTCATATCACCTCATTTAACTTATTTGATCTAATCATAGAAATTTCAAGCCTATTTGAATCCGATATGAATCAGAAAAATATCAAAATGGAGTTTGATATTGACTTTGATTTAATAATATCAGGTGATGCCTCTATGATTAAATTTATTATGAGAAATTTAATCAACAATGCTGTAAAGTTTACTGAAGATGGCACAATTAGAATTGAAGCTCAAAAAACACAAGAGCATAGAATTGAGATCAAGGTGAAAGATACTGGAGTTGGAATGAGTCCAGAAATTATTGAACGAATTTTCATTAAGAAAAAGAAAGTATCAACTAAAGGAACTCGCAATGAAAGAGGAACTGGTCTAGGATTAAAACTAATTAGAGAATTCCTAACTATTCATAATTCTGAGTTGAATATCGATTCAAAAGAAAATGAAGGTAGTATATTTTCTTTTACACTACCTTTATCCTTTGAAAAATAAATAATTTTTAAATTCTAGTAACCTAAAATATTCAACATACTTTCACTCGTTTGCTCCTCAGCAAATAATCTTGTAGAAATATTTCCTTGATCATCTTTATCAATCAAAACATGCTTTGGTGCTGGAATTAAACAATGTTGAATTCCTCCATATCCTCCTAATGATTCCTGATATGCACCAGTATGAAAAAATCCTATATACTGCTTTTCATTCCTTTCTACTTTTGGTAAAAACACTTCAAATGAATGTGCTTCTGAATTATAATAATCCATTGAGTCGCAAGTTAAACCTCCCATTTTCACTTTATGAAATGGTTCACTCCAATTATTAATGGCCATTAGGATAAACTTTTGATTCAATCCCCAAACATCTGGTAAGTGAGTAATGAAAGAACCATCAATCATGTACCATAGCTCCTTATCATTTTGTAACTTTTGATCCAAGATGGAATAGATAGTTGCACCACTCTCCCCTACTGTATAACTACCAAATTCAGTAATTATATTTGGAGTATCTACATTATTCTTCTCGCAAATCCACTGAATATTTTCAATGATTTGGTCTACCATGTATTGATAATCATATTCAAATCCTAAAGAAGTTTTAATAGGAAAACCTCCCCCAATATCAATTGTATCTAATTCAGGAGCAATTTTTTTAAGTTCACAATATTTATCCACAAATCTACCTAACTCACTCCAATAATATGCTGTATCCTTAATCCCTGTATTGATAAAGAAATGAAGCATTTTTAAGGTAGCTTTTTCACTTTTAGCTATTTTATTTTGATATAGATTCACTACATCGTTATAGCGTACGCCTAAACGACTAGTATAAAATTCAAAAGTTGGTTCTTCATCCGAAGCAATTCTGATCCCCACTTTATAAGGCTTTTTAGCATCCGCCTCATAACTATCTATTTCATTCAAATCATCTAAAACAGGAACAACATTTTCAAATCCATCATTGATCAATTCATTTATATATTGTCTATATAATGGACGTTTAAAGCCATTGCATACAATAAAATGCTGCTTAGACACCAAACCTTTCTCATGTAACTTCCTCACAATGGGAATATCAAATGAAGAAGAAGTTTCAATATGAACGCCTGCCTTTAAGGCCTCCTCCATGACGAATGAAAAGTGTGAAGATTTGGTACAATAGCAATAGGTATAATTTCCTTTGTAATTATATTTCTCAAATGCATTTTTAAAATATTCCCTCGCCTGATTAATGTTCTGGCTAATCTTGGGAAGGTAAGTTAGTTTCAAAGGTGTGCCATACTTTTCTATTATATCCATTAAAGGAACACCATGAAACCTCAAGGCATCATCCTTTACATCGAACTCCTTTTGTGGCCAATAAAAAGTCTGTTCAATTAAATCAATGTAACTCTTCATTCTCTAAAGTTTAGTATCATCATAAAATGCAATATTGAAATATTATTGCAATCTTTGCAAAACTAAAATTTTAGCTCAGAATCTCTGATCTTTTTCAATTAAATAATTGAATAATTTTTTATGATAAATGTATATGTAAATGATGAAACTGCTCCTTTAAAGACAGTTATTTTAGGCACTGCTAAAGGTATTGGCGATACACCCGATTTAGATGATGCTTATGATCCAAAATCAAAAGAACATATAGCTGCTGGCACCTATCCGAAAGAAGCGGATATGGTTGCAGAAATGGAGGCATTTGCAAAGGTTCTGGAAAAACATAATGTAAAAGTTTACCGACCTGAAATAATCGAGAACTATAATCAGATTTTCTCCAGAGATATTGGGTTTGTGATTGAAGATAAATTCATTAAACCTAGAATTCTTAAAGACAGAAAAGAAGAAATTAAAGGAATTCAATATATTTTAGATAAAATAAATCCAGCCCAAATCGTTTCCGTGCCTGAAGATGTTAGAGTTGAGGGCGGAGATGTAATGCCATGGAATGATCACATTTTTGTAGGATATTCCGAAAAAGAAGATTTCGAGAAATATATAGTTGCACGCACTAACAAAGCGGGCTTAGATTTCTTAACAAATGAATTCCATAATAAAAAAGTAAAAGGATTTCAACTGAATAAATCGGATGAAGTAGCAAAAGACAATGCTTTGCATTTAGATTGCTGCTTTCAACCTATAGGTAATAATCAAGCCATAATTTATAAAGATGGGTTTAAGTTTGAAGAAGACTATAACTATCTAAAAGATTATTTTGGAGAAGAAAATTTAATTCATATTACAAGAGATGAAATGTATGAAATGAATTCAAATGTCTTCTCTATCAGTCCAAAAGTGATAGTATTAGAAAAGAACTTCACTCGTTTAGCAAAGATTTTAGAAGAAAAAGGCTTTACGGTGGAATTAGTTCCTTATGCTGAAATTTCTAAAATGGAAGGTTTGTTAAGATGTTCCACTTTACCATTAGAAAGAGAAAAATAAGATCATATTTCTAAACAGATTAAACATGAATAGCCAACAAAGTACCGATACCCTAATGATGATAAGACCTGTTCAGTTTCGATTTAACGAGCAAACTGCAGTTAATAATTATTATCAAAAAGCTATAGAAGGCTTATCTGCTACAGAAATACAAGCAAAAGCTGCTGAAGAGTTTGAAAGCTTTGTGAATAAGCTGAAAAGTAAAAACATCAATGTTATTGTAATTGATGATACTCCAGATCCAAGCACGCCTGACTCCATATTTCCTAATAACTGGGTGTCATTCCACGAAGATGGAAAAGTAGGCTTATATCCAATGTATGCTGAAAACAGAAGGCTGGAAAGAAGAGAGGATATTCTGGATAAGTTAAAAAATGATGAAGGTCTGAAAATCAGCGAAATTATTGATCTATCTTCTTTTGAAAATGACTCACTGTTTCTGGAAGGAACCGGAAGCATGATTTTGGATAGGCCGAATAAAATTGCTTATGCTGCTATTTCAACAAGAACAAATGAGAAAGTATTAGATGCTTTTTGTGATAAATTTGGATATAAGGCTGTAAAATTCACTGCTAATCAAACGGTTGAAGGTAAAAGATTACCAATATATCATACGAATGTGATGATGTGTGTCGCAAACGACTTTGCAATTTTATGTGCGGATTCTATAGATGATATGAGTGAGAAAAAAGCAGTAATTGACAGCCTGGAAAAGACGGATAAAGAAATCATTGAGATTACCGAAGATCAAAAACATCATTTTGCTGGAAATATGCTTCAAGTAAACGGTACTGATGGTAAGCCGTATCTTATCATGTCAAATGCTGCACATCAATCTTTAACGGAGGATCAAATTAATAGGATTGAGAATTATTGTGAAATCATAAGTAGTTCGCTTGATACAATTGAAGCTTTAGGAGGTGGAAGTGCCCGCTGTATGATGGCTGAAGTATTCTTACCTAGATCTTAATTTATCAATTCTAAAATAGCACAAACAGTAACAATATGTTGAATTTATCAGAAGAACTTAAATCCCTATCTATAAAAGCATTCAAATCTCTTTTCGATCACGATTTGGATGAAACATCAGTACAAATACAACCTACTCGAAAGGAATTTGATGGAAGCCACACTTTAGTTTGCTTTCCATTAGCTAGATTTTCAAAACTAAAACCTGAGCAAACTGCTGAAAAAATAGGTGAATATTTAAAGTCAAATTCTGAATTAGTTAGTGATTTCAATGTTGTTAAAGGTTTTTTAAATATTGTTGTTGCGGACAAAGTATGGCTACAGATAGCTGATCATATTCTGAAAACGGAAAATTATGGCTTTACCGCTCCTACTGGAAGAGAAGTGATGGTTGAATATTCATCGCCAAACACGAACAAACCATTGCATTTAGGTCATTTAAGAAATAATTTCCTAGGGTATTCTGTCTCTCAAATCCTTAAGGCAAATGGTAATAAAGTCCATAAAGTACAAATCATAAACGACCGAGGCATCCACATCTGCAAGTCAATGGTTGCCTGGCAAAAATTTGGTGAAGGGGAAACACCAGAGTCGAGCGGGATGAAAGGTGATAAGTTGGTAGGTAAATATTATGTCATATTTGATCAAAAATATAAAGAGCAGATCAAAGAACTAGTTGAAGCTGGCAAATCAAAAGAAGAAGCTGAAAAAGAAGCCCCAATCATGAAAGAGGCGCAAGAAATGCTTTTGAAATGGGAGCAAAAAGAGCCCGAAACTTATGCACTATGGGAAAAGATGAACTCATGGGTTTATAAAGGATTTGAAAATACTTATAAAACCATGGGAGTTGATTTTGATAAACTATACTATGAATCAGAGACATTTTCTTTAGGTAAGGATGAAGTATTAAGAGCAGTTGAGGAAGGCATTGCTTATAAAAAAGAAGATGGTTCAGTTTGGATTGATCTTACTGAGGATGGACTAGATGAAAAACTGCTATTAAGAAAAGACGGGACTTCTGTTTATATGACTCAAGATATTGGAACTGCAATTCTTAGATACAGAGAATTCCCTAAAATTGAGCAGCAAATCTATACAGTAGGAAACGAGCAGGAATATCACTTCAAAGTACTCTTCATTATTCTAGATAAATTAGGATACGAGTGGGCGAAAAGCTGTTACCATTTATCATACGGTATGGTTGATTTACCAACCGGTAAAATGAAGTCAAGAGAAGGAACAGTGGTGGATGCTGATGATTTGATGGAAGATATGTTTGCTACTGCCAAAAGCAGAACTGACGAGTTAGGTAAAATTGATGGCTTCAATAAAGAAGAAGCAGAAGAACTTTACAGACAGCTAGGTTTGGGGGCATTGAAGTATTACTTATTAAAGGTAGACCCTGTAAAAAGAATGATGTTCAATCCTGAAGAATCAATTGATTTTCAGGGAAATACCGGGCCTTTTATTCAATACGTTCACGCAAGAATCTGTGCCATCTTAAGAAAAGCCAATCAGCTAGAAGTAACGCCTGAGGTTAGCGAAAAAAGGGATTCATTAGAACCTACTGAAAGAAATGTATTACAACTTATAGTTGATTTTCCTGCAAAAGTTGATGAGGCCGCTAAAGAATATGCACCATCAATTATTGCAAACTATGTATATGAAGTAGCTAAAGCTTATAATAAATTCTATTCTGAAGTTTCAATTTTTAATGAATCAGATCAGGACGCTTTAGCTTTTAGAATTGCTTTCTCTAAAATTGTGGCTGAAACCATAGAAAAAGCAATGAATTTATTAGGAATAGAGGTTCCTCAAAAAATGTAGATTATTGATAAAAAGTTAATTTTAATGACATGAACAAAGCTTTCTATTTTCTGTTTCTTTTTGTGAGTCTGATTAGTTTAACATCATTAAAACAAAACAATATGTCGATATACGATTTTCAAATAGAATCTTTAGAAGGTGAAAAAATAGATTTCTCAAAATATAAAGGTAAGAAATTACTAATAGTAAATACAGCCAGTGAATGCGGGTATACTCCACAATATGCTGATTTACAAGAATTGCATGAAAACTTTGGAGATCAAATTGAAATTCTAGGCTTTCCGGCTAATAACTTCGGTGGTCAGGAACCAGGCTCAAATCAGGAAATAGCTCAATTTTGTGAAAAAAATTATGGAGTAAGCTTTCAAATGTTTGCAAAAATAAATGCAATTGGCCCTAAACAGCATCCACTATATAAACTTTTAAAAGAGAAAACTGGGAAAGAACCAAACTGGAATTTCTGTAAATATTTAGTTTCGGAAGATGGAGAAGAAATCAGTTTTTACCCGTCTTCAGTTAATCCTGGTGAGATAGCTGAAAAATTATAAAATGATTAAAAATTGGATAGAAGCATTTAGGTTAAGAACTCTTCCCTTAGCCTTGTCTTGTATTGGAATGGGTAGTTTTTTAGCTGCTTACTTTGGTGAATTCAACCTAGCCGTGTGTATACTAAGTTTAACTACCACCCTATTTTTACAAATCCTTTCAAATTTGGCTAATGATTATGGTGATAGTATTCATGGAGCCGATAGTGAGCATAGAGAAGGGCCTCAAAGAAGTGTGCAAAGAGGGAGTATTTCATCAAAAGCAATGTTTAATTCTATCATTGTTTTTGTCATCCTATCTTTTACCAGTGGTATACTACTTTTACATTACGCTGTTGGAATCGGTAGCACTACTTTTTATGTATTCTTAGGTTTTGGATTAGCCGCTATAGCTGCTGCTATTGCCTACACTAATGGAAAAAGACCTTATGGTTACAGCGGTTTAGGTGATATATCAGTATTAATATTTTTTGGGCTTTTAGGGGTTTGCGGAACTTATTTTTTACATGCTGAAAGTTTCGAACCTTTTATTCTTTTGCCAGCTATAAGTTGCGGATTCTTTGCAACTGGTGTTCTGAATGTAAACAACATTAGAGATATAAAATCAGATAAACTAGCAGGAAAAAACAGTATACCAGTAAGAATCGGTAAGCAAAAGGCACTTCGATACCATATTGCACTTATTTCTTTAGGATGTTTAAGTACTATTATATTTCTAGTTTTTCAGGACAAAATAAGAAGTATTTTTTTACTAGCTCCTGCATTTTTCTTTTTTGGGAAACATCTTCAAGAAATGATGCAAGCTGACAGTTCATCAAAATTTGACCCGCAATTAAAGCAATTGTCACTCAGCACCTTGTTATTCGTAGTTTTATTTGGATTATCGATATTAGGCTTATAATTCACATTTTATAGTGCTTTTCTCATCATTTTATAATAAGATTCGTATATTCAAATGAACAATAATTGAAAACTATATCACTATGAAAAAAATACTGGTACCAACCGACTTTTCAGATCAGGCTAAATATGCATTGAAGCTAGCTACTGAGATCGCAAAAAAGACAGATGCTGAACTTATTTTACTTCATGTAGTGGAAATACCAGGTCAACAATCATTCAATACAACTGGAGAAGCTAATCATGCTGATGGTATGGAAGGGGTGTATATTATGAAAATGATTGAATTGGGCAAAAAGAAACTTCATGCGCTAAAGGATGATGAAATTCTTGAAGGGTTAAATGTTCATGCTAAATTAGAAGCAGGTAATACATTCTATAATATTTCTTCAATCGTAAATGAACACAATCCAGACATGATTATTATGGGTACTAGTGGTAGCAGCGGTGTTGATGAAATACTTATTGGTTCCAATGCTGAGAAAGTAGTAAGAAATGCAAAATGCCCAGTACTTACATTAAAAGAAGAAATCAGCTTAGCTAGTATTGATAATATTGTATTTGCAAGCTCTTTGAAAAACGATGATAAAGAATTAGCGAATAAGCTCAAAGAAATTGCAAAGCTATCCTATGCTAAAATCCATTTATTAAAAGTAAATACTCCTAATAATTTTGAATCTAGTACTAATACTAACAAAAGAATGGATGAGTATATGAAAAATAATGGATTAGAAGCCGAAAAGCATATCCATAATGGTATTAATGAAGAGGAAGGTATTCTTGAGTTTGCAAAAGAAAATAATATCGATTTAATAGCAATGGGAACACATGGTAGAAAAGGTTTAATGCATTTATTAAGCGGCAGTATAGCTGAAGATGTGGTGAACCATTCAAAAAGACCTGTTCTTACTTTAAAACTAGGAGATTAATATTACGGTTGATTTCAATAAAATTAAGCCTCTTGATTACTCAAGAGGTTTTTTTATAACTAATTTTAAAAATTACTAATTCAACCTACTATCATTTATTCATTTTTAGAAAGATTATGAGGTTTACTCTACTCATTAGTTTTTATCTATTTTTTAGTATATCTACTTTTAGTCAGATAAATAACAGTTATGCAAATGAGCTTCATAAGAAAACAACTAATTACATTTCAAAGTCATTAAACTACTTAAAAAGTAGTCAACTAAAAGAAAACGATTCAATCTTTAAGTTTAAAGGTGAATGGGAAACACAAATGAGTATGAACTTTTGGTTTCCGATGTTAGGAAATGAAACTAGTGCTTATGACTCTAATTGCTTCTCAACGGCTACTATTCACAATATTCTAGCTGAAATTTATTTGAATTATCCAGAATATGAGCAAATTCCATTAATGCTAGATTTAGCTTTCCAGAGGATTTTAGCTTATAAAACAGGATATACTTTCAACTTCTGGAACGAACTACCTGATTTAAAAAGCTATAGAAAGAATAAAGAAATTGAGTATGTAAGGAGACCAAACAATTTTTCATTACCCGTTAGGTACATTCAAAAAGCAGCAAATGTAGCAGATGATGCAGATGATACAGCTGCCGGACTAATGGCTATTTATTATCAGAATAAAATAAATGATCAAAATATACCAGACAGCTTAAATGATATACATAAAATATTTGACCAATATATTGATTACAATAGGAATAACCGAAACTGGTATAACGTATGGCAAGGACAAGGAATAAACACTAAAGCCTATTTGACTTGGTTTGGAGAAGAACATTCTGAAACACGACCTTGGAATATACTTCGTGAATTTTTACATCAGATTTCTTTGTTAACCCCACTAAGTAAAATGTATCCTCATGCAGGCGAACCTTATATTCCATACGGAAGTAATGATATTGATATTGTGGTAAATATGAATATTTTAAGAATGTTTAGCCTATATGATAATAATGAAAGTTTAGTGAAACACTATTCCGCTGCATTTGTGGAAGATCAAATTTTGAAAGAAAAATTTGATTATAAAGCAGTGTATTATCCAAACCAATTTCATATTCCGTATTATGTTACTAAAGCTTATCATTCAGGAGTTAAAGAACTTGAGAAAAGCAGTAAAATTGTTGAGAAGTTTATTCTACAAGAATTTGAAGAAAACGGTCATTGGGTATCTAGAAGTGGTATTAACAAAGGAGACAGTTTGCAATCTACCATTTATGCAGTAAGTGCTCTTTTAAATTCTGGTGGTTTAAATTCTGCAAAATCTGAAAAGGCTATTGTAGCCGGATTAGATTCTATACTTTCAAAATCAATTGAAACTGACAATGAGATTCATTGGACAGGTGGAGTGTTTTTTTCTGGTGGAACTGTGGTGCGGGATGTTCTTCATTGGAAATCTGATGCAGTAACTACAGCATTAGTGCTTGAATTATTGGTTAATTTGAGAAACCATCTTGAAAATAAATACCCAGAATTAAAGGATTAAAAAGAGCCACCTAATTCAAATCAGGTGGCTCTTTTGATTATTTATTTGGTCTGTTTCTTACCATTGCTACTGAGCTTGATCCTCTACTACTATTAGAGGAGCTGGAGCTTCTTGAAGAATACCTGGCATTATTCGATCCAGCGTTATTACTTCTTGGCTTCACTGATGAACCTTTCCCATTTCTATTTGAAATGTTCGAATTTCTACTTCTAGAATTCATAACTACCTCATTTCTACTATGAGATGATCTGTTATTACCTCTATTATACTCTCTAGAGTTTCCCCTATTGTCATTTTTATACTTATTATGACCATGACCTCCTCTATTATTTGGATGACTTCTATAAACCTGTCTATTACCAGCACTACTTCTAGCAGCATAGGAATTATAATTTCTATTACTTCTATACGCTATGTGGTTATGACCTAGGTGGTTTACGTGTCCATGCCCATGACCTCTATGATTACAAGCTACTCTATAGTTTCTATAAAAATTACCGTGGAAACCACAATGACCTGTACAGATATGTTGAACTAAAGGATAATTTATAAAGTGGTTGATATCCAAAATCACAGCGTTTCTATTGAAAAACACTTCCACAAATCGGCCCCTTCTTTCTAACAATACATTGAAGAATAGATTTCTTCCTCTTCTTTCTCTATTGATATGAACGATCTGATGATAAGGATAATAGTAATCTATTTCATATAGTATTGCATTCGGAACTGCCCAATTATGTGCTGTACCAAAAGAAGCAACTATTTGAAAATTTTGAGACTTGGTAGAATTAGAGTAAAAGAAAATTCCTAATCCTAACATTAACGAAAGTAGTATGTGCTTCTTCATAACTTTAAATGTTTAGTGTTATGAAGAATTAACCAATGATTGTGCCAAAATCACAATACTTGAATTAATGCGCTGTATATCAGAAACTTATAAACATAGTAAAATAGCTATTCGTAAGCAGTTCTACTTACAATACTTCTTCCCAAAGTTATTTCATCAGCGTATTCTAATTCACCGCCAATTGGAATTCCCCTAGCTATAGTGCTAGTCTTTATTCCTAAAGGTTTAACTTTTTTACTGATGTAAAAAGCAGTGGTATCTCCTTCCATTGTAGGTGATAAACCAAAAATAATTTCTTTTACTTCGGTATCTTTATCAGAAACTCTTTCCATCAAACTATCAATGGTTAAATCTTCAGGGCCTACACCCTCAATAGGTGAAATGATACCACCTAAAACATGATACAAACCGTTGTATTGAGAAGTGTTTTCAATAGCCAAAACATCTCGAGTATCTTCTACTAAACAAATTATGGAAGTATCTCTTTTATGACTTTTACAAATGTTGCAAATTTCATCATCAGAGATATTGTGGCATTTTTCACAATATTTGATATTTTGACGCATGTCAATTAATGACTGTGCAATATCAGTAGTTAAGCTTTCTTCTTGTTTTAATAGGTGTAATACTAGTCTTAAAGCCGTTTTTTTTCCTATACCTGGAAGTTTTGAAAATTCATTAACCGCAGATTCAATCAGTTTTGAAGAAAACTCCATATTATTCTATCTCAGCATTGATTCCAGCATCCACAACTCCTTGTCTGTAAGGAATAAGGTCAACATATGATCCTTTTTTAACAGCACATTTGCCTTTATAGTGAACTAATAATGTACACTGTTCAGCTTGCTCAGGTGTGTGCTTGCAAACTTTGACAAGAGTATTAATGACATGCTCAAAAGTATTCACATCATCATTGTATACAACTAAATCATTAATGTCCTCATCTGAGGTAGTTTCTACTACCTCTTCTCTTTTATCTTCTTGAAATTGAAAATATCTTTTTAATTCACTCATCACGTCACAATAACTTTATAGAACAAATAATGTTACATCTTCAGAATTATCACTCACAAATTTACGAAAATTTAACCAAATTCGGATTTATTATTCTTAACTCGGTTTATAATAATTAATGAAAAGTTACATTAAAACGAGCATTCATTACTAATTTAGGCCTTAATTTATTAAAAAATTAACATTTAACTCCTTTGCATGAATCCAATATTGGTAATTTCTGTAATCGCAATATACTTCTTAGTATTGATGGGAATATCCTATTTCACATCTCAGAATAATGATAATTTAACTTTTTTCACAGCTAATCGTCAATCCCCTTGGTATCTAGTGGCTTTTGGTATGATTGGAGCTTCTTTATCTGGTGTTACCTTTATAAGCGTACCTGGTGAAGTTGGCAATACTGCCTTTGCCTATTTTCAAGTTGTATTGGGATATTTGGTGGGTTATTTTGTAATTGCTACTGTTTTATTACCACTCTACTACAAACTAAATCTGATCAGCATTTATACTTATCTGGAGCAAAGATTTGGCTTCTATTCTTATAAAAGCGGAGCCTTTTTCTTCCTATTATCAAGGATTGTAGGTTCATCGTTCCGATTATTTTTAGTTGCTGGAGTGTTACAATTAGCAATTTTCGATGCTTACGATTGGCCTTTTTCTATTACAGTAGCTGTAACCATTGCTTTAATCTGGCTATATACATTCAGAGGTGGGATAAAGACTATTGTTTGGACTGACACTTTACAAACTCTATTTATGATTTCAGCCGTTGCGATAAGTATTTATTTAATAAAAGATGCTTTAGATGTATCGTGGCTACAATTAAGTGATAAGATTTCCAATTCAGGCTATTCAAAGATTTTTATTTGGGATTGGCAAAGTGGTCAAAACTTCTTCAAGCAATTTATTAGCGGGGCTTTTATTGCCATTGTAATGACAGGATTAGATCAGGATATGATGCAAAAAAACTTAACCTGCAGAAGCTTGAAAGATGCTCAAAAAAATATGTTCTGGTTTTGTGTAGTGTTGGTGATTGTAAATTTTATGTTCCTGTCAATGGGTGCACTTTTGTATGTATATGCTGCTGAAATGAATATTTCAATACCAGCAAGAACGGATGACTTATATCCTTTATTAGCTTTGGAACATTTTCCATTAGTTGCAGGAATAGTTTTTTTATTAGGAATAACTGCTGCAGCCTATTCTAGTGCTGATTCTGCCTTAACGGCTTTAACTACTTCCTTTTGTGTTGACTTTCTAGGTTTGGGTAATAATGACAAACCAATTTCAAAGAAAATTAGAATTCGAGTTCACCTAGTTTTCTCAGTCATATTATTTTTAGTAATTCTTGGCTTTAAAGCAATTAACGATCAAAGTGTAATCACTGCAGTATTTGTGGCCGCTGGATATACTTACGGTCCTATTTTAGGATTATTTACATTTGGATTAATCACGAAATATAGTCTAAAAGATAAATGGGTTCCATTAGTGGCGGTCTTGTCTCCCATAATATCCTACATAATCAATTTAAACTCTGAAGCTTGGCTTTACGGCTACAAATTTGGTTTTGAAATTCTAGTAGTGAATGGTTTATTAACCTTCCTTGGGTTATTCTTAATACGAAAAAAAGATTCGCTACAGGCTCAATTCAATTGATGGATCCCAGAAAATTTTATTGAAATTTTTGATTTGGTCTTTTTCAACTTTAATACCTTCTGCTTCCAGAGCATTTTGCATAGCATTTGGAGTTTCAAAATGCATTTTGCCTGTTAATAATCCATTACGATTTACAACTCTGTGAGCAGGGATATCATCCATTGTATGGGAAGCATTCATAGCATAACCCACTACTCTTGAACTTTTTGCTGCTCCTAAATATTTAGCTATTGCCCCATATGATGTAACTCTGCCATGAGGGATTAATCGAACTACTTGATATACCTGATCGAAAAAATCTTTCTTTTCATTCATATTATGTGTTTCGTATTTATAGATTTATAATTTTGGAGTTTATTTATGACGAAATTACTCTATATTTTCTTAATCCCCTGGACTTTGTTTGCATACGCTAGCCAAGGGCAAGCTTATGCTGAATTCCCTTATGATAGCACTTTAGAAATTTTTTCTCAAAGTGGAAAAAAAGGAATTAAAAATAAAAAGGGTAGCATTATACTTAAACCAGAATATCAGGATTTCGGCTGGTCGAATGGTTATAAAAAAGCAATAGGAAATTCTTTAGGATACCAGCAAAATGATTTATGGGGTTTGATGGATAATGAACTCAACATTATCACCAAACCACAATTTAAAAGCTTAACACCTTTTACGAATGACCTTTTTATAACAGCAGAAAAAAGTAAATATTCAAAAGTTATTTTTTATGGCTTGATTAAGCCAAATGGTCGATCAAAAATTAAATCAATTTATAGAAATCTTTATCCTGCGGCTAATTATTTAATCGCAGCTAATAAGGATAAGCAAACTATTTATTTTGGTGTTTTAGATGCAGATGGTAAAACCGTAATTCCTTTTAAATATTTCCATATTGAATATTTAAATAAAAATAATTTTATAGTTACTAAAAATAACGGATCAAAAGAACTCATTAAGTTGAATCCGAAACCAGAGCTTTTACTTTCAAATATTGATAGTGTTTCAACATTTAAAGATGGGGTTGCCGTTGTATTCAAAAACGGAAAACAAGGTTTAATTAGGCAAGATGGGAAATTATTACTACCCATTGAATATAAAAAGATAGAATGGAATGAGGGAAAACAGATATATGTAACACCCTTAGATGAATGGACTGCTTACAAAAGCAATGGTATAAAACTGTCCAAATTCTATGCTGATTCCGTATTCTATCTCAATGATAGCCTATTAGTGAAAAACACTTCTTCATTTGCTCAAATATCAAATATTGTCAGAAATGAGAACCACCAAGTATTTCATGCTAAAATAAAGGGGGTATTCGGAGAGAAATTTATACTTGAGAAATCTAATCAAATATTTTTAGCCAAAGATAGTAGTGAAATTCACCTCAAGAAATTTAGTACTAAAACAAGCTGGACGGATGATTTATTTATCGCTCAAAGAAAAACCTATGAAGGTTATGAAAATGTCATCTATAACAAGTCAGGAAAATCAATTATAGCAGATTCTGCATATGCATTGGGACAATATTTAGCACTAAAAAAAGGTAACTACTGGGGGCTTTTTAATCATAATTTACAAGAAGTTATTGCCCCATTGTACAATCATATTAGTCAGAATGGGAATCACTTTATAGTTAATTTTAAAAATCAATACGGTGTTATTGACAAAGAAAACAACTGGATAATACCACCTTTATATAAATCAATTTATCCAATTGATGATTCGCATTATAAGTTAGTAGATAATTACTTAATGGAATTTATATCAGACGGTAGTCAAAAAAATGAAGCCGATCTTTATTATGATTTTTATGATGAATATGGCATTGAAATTAATACAGAAAATCAGTCACGGTTAATCTCAATTAATGGGGATCCTTTTACGAATTATAAAAACGGAGTTTATAATGGACACGGAAATTTAGGATTGCTATTGAAAAACAATAGCCAACACTTATTACTGAATAAATCTGGAGATGAATTATTTAGGATAAACGACTACGACACCATTATTTTCACAAATGATGAATACCTGATTATTCAAAAAAATAATCAATGGGGCTTTATAAATGAAGAAGGGATATTAAGAATTGCTAATCGATATGACTCTGTCAGACCATTTTTTAATAATCGATCAGCCATAAAAATTCGAAATTCATGGGGTTTTATTAATAAACAAGAAGAAATCGTAATTCAACCCTATTTTCAAAAAGTATCCGACTTTGAAAATGAAACTGCTTATGTTCTTTTTAATGGAAAATATGGAGTGATTGACCTGGAAGGAAATTATATCATTGAAGCTGAGTATGACGAAATCAAAAAAGAAAATGGGTTTTACCTTTTAAGAAAAGCTTCGAAATGGGGACTAGCTAATAAGAATGGTAAAATGCTGAGTTACCCAAGCTATGATGATATAACCGTTGAGGAAAATCATTTAAGAGTTAAAAAATATAATACAATTAGAATTTTAAACTTGGCTGGAAATAATCTGATTGATGAGCAGTACGAATCCATTTATTATGATCAGGATCAGAATATCTTTTTGGCTAAGAAGAAATCAAAAAGAGAACAAGTTTATCTTACTGATATCCTTAGTGGAAAATACCCTTGAGTCATTCAATCTAATATTTTGGAATAATTTTCACTGAAACTTACACATACTTTATCATTATATGATTTTCTAAAACAAGCAATTATAAAAATATTGATAATTGTTTTTTTCGATAAAATGTGATTTTTAGCGTATATTTACTTTGTTTTTAAAGATGAAAAAAAATAATTTCATTTTTATAATCGGTTTATATGGCCTACAAATTAGAAAATACCGCAGAAATAGCATCTGAGCTTTCAAGTGACTTGTTGTTTAGAATTATGAAGGAAAGTTCATTGGTTGAGACAGATGGCATTCCCTTGAAATCATTAAACAATTTGCTTCAATTTATTTCTGAGGAGTTTTGTGCCAATGAACATTGGGTAGTTGAAGAAAGTAAAAAGGATAATTGCTTAAAATGGGATTTACAAAACCCACTAGTAAAGGAAATTATCCCTTTTAATAAAGAATTGAAAGAAAGAAAAAAGAGCCCTTTTTTCACACTTGAAATTTCAAAACCCTTTCTTTTTTATAAGCATCACCTCATTTTTCCTATTAACTTAAAAAATAAGGAAATCTATATTGGCTTTTCTGCAAGAAAAGAGTTTGAGCTTTCTTCTGAAGATAATAAATCATTTTTTGTTATTTCTGAAAGATTAAAAGAGTTAATCCTTTTGGTAAATAACGAAAGAAGTGAAAAATCTAGAAGCCAGAAATTGGAGACTATTCTTGATCGTTTACCTCAAGCTATTGTTTTCACAGAAAATAATAATGGAGACACCTGGCTTAATAAAGAAGCCTTAGAAGTATTTAATTTAGAAAAGAATCAAAAAAATATCTCGTCTGATTTATTTTCTAAAAAGCTGGCCGATTTAAAGGTTAAAGTAACCAATAGGGAAGAGGTTGAGCTTGTAGGAAATAATATGATCAGTTTAAATGCACTTCCTTCTAGCTTTGGTGAAGATTGGATCTGGAAATTCGAAAACTCAGTTTTAAAAGTTATCAGAAAAAATGCCTATATCGCTGGTAAAGAAGGCGAATTATGGGTATTCGATAATGTAAGTGAATTATATTTTGCCAATGAAAGATTAAACTCATTGTTCAGAAAACTAAATGTAGCTTACAATGAGATTAATGCCAACTTAACTGAATTCCAATCTAAGTCAAGTTCTAAAAGCATAACAGATCTTGAAGCTGAAGAATCAAGAATTATTCAGCAATATGACAATAATGATATATTAGGAAAGGTAACACATGATTTAAGAACACCTTTTGCAAAAGTTTATACTATAGTTCAATTACTGCTTACTGATAATCAAGAAAATTTAAGCGAACAACAAGTTGAAAGAATTAATTTGATCAAGCAAGTAGTAGCTGATGGACTACAAATTGTGAAAGGATTCTTAGATACAGGCAATATGGTATTGGATGAGAAAAAATTCAACCCAGAAATTATTGACCTGCAAGCATTTGTTGATGACAGCTTAATGCCTTACGAGCTTCTTTCTGCTAAGAAAAACATCATCTTTATAACTCAATTATTAGATCAAAACCTGGAAATAAAAGTAGACAGAACTTATTTAAAGCGAATAATTGATAATCTGATATCAAATGCCATTAAGTTCTCTCCTAACGAAACTCAAATAAACTACACTATCTTTAGAGAAGGTGATGAAATCATTTTCTCGGTTAAAGATCAAGGACCAGGACTATCTGATGATGATAAAAGCAGACTTTTCAAAAAATACCAACAACTCTCTGCCAAGCCAATCGGCACTGATGAATCTACCGGCTTAGGTCTATACATAGTAAAAACCATGGTGGATAAAATGGGGGGTAGAATTTGGGTAGAAAGTGAGAAAGGAAAAGGAGCAAATTTCAAAGTTGCTTTAAAATCAAATCTTTAATCCACAAATAAAAGTTTTAGTTTTTTCTTAGTCTCCTGAGCTAAAGTCAGTTATTTTAGCATCAGTTTTATTTCATTTTCTTCTAATAAATTCAATATGAAAAATATTTTCATTATTCTTTTTGTATTTGCATTCACTATTTCTTGTAGTCCTGAAAAGGAAAAAATAAACCTTTCTGGTAATTGGATTGGTGAAATTAGTATGCAAGGAAAAACAATGCCTTTTGAAATGGAGATTCAAGAAAAGGATAGTGCTAAAATTATCGCATACATCATAAATGGAGAGGAAAGAATTGTGTTGGATGAAATAGAAAAACAAAATGACTCTTTACATATCACACTTCATATTTTCGATATCACTCTTGACCTAAACATTGGAAATAATGTATTAAATGGAACTTATACAAAACATTATGAAGAAGATTATGTGCTTCCTATCAGTTTTCATAAAGGCAATGAAAGATTTAAATCTAATTCAGATAAACAGCCAAAAGATTTTTCCGGAAAATGGGAAGTTACTTTTATAGAACCTAAAGAACAAGATACGACAGAGGCGGTGGGAATATTTAAACAAGATGGTAAGCATATTAAAGGTACTTTTCTAACGCCTTTAGGGGATTATAGATATCTGGTTGGAATTGCTGAAGGTAATAAAATGAAGCTTAGTACATTTGACGGTAATCATGCATTTTTATTTGAAGCGGAAATGAAAGAAGACAGTACTCTGAATGGTGATTTTTATTCAGGAAAAGATTGGTATGAAAGCTGGACTGGCTTTAGAAATAGTAATGCTAAACTACCCAGCCCAGATTCATTAACCTACCTAAAAAAAGGCTATGATAACATCTATTTTAGCTTCCCTAACCTAGAAGGAGAAAGAGTTAGTCTGACAGATGAAAAGTATCAAAACAAGGTAGTAATTGTTCAATTATTTGGTACATGGTGTCCTAACTGTATGGATGAAACTAAGTTTTTAACGAAATGGTATGATAAAAATAAGGATAGAGGAGTTGAAATTATTGGCTTAGCTTATGAAGCAAAAGATGATTTTAACTATGCGAAAAGTAGAGTTGAAAGAATGATAAAAAAATATGATGTAAAGTATGATTTCCTAATTGCAGGCACTAACGATAAGGAAGAAGCCTCAAAAACACTCCCTATGCTCAATAGAGTTATATCATTCCCAACCATGATTATCTTAAATAAAGATGGTGACTTAGTTAGTATTCATACAGGGTTTAATGGACCGGGAACCGGGAAATATTACGATGAATTTGTTGAAAAATTCAATAGAAAGATGGATCGTTTATTAGATAAAGACTAAATGAAGATTTATTTTAAATATATAACAATACTTAGCTTTTTATTTTCGCTGTCTTCCCTCGGATTTAGTCAAATTTCGATTGGTGAAAAATATGAAACAGAAGAAAGAATAAAAGAAGAAGACTTTCCAAAAGAAGCCCTTCAACTAATCAAGCAAATCATAAAAAATGGAGAGCGATTAAATTTTTATAAAGAAGGTGACTCTATTACCTACTTTTATGAAGTTAAAACTATTTACAAAGAAGAAAAGCTAAGCATTAAATTCACGAAAGAAGGAAGCCTTATTGATATTGAAATCTTAAAAGATTTCGATGAGCTCCCATTGGAAATACAGCATAGTATTAAATCGTATTTTCAATCAAACTATAAAAAGCATCATTTAAGAAGAATACAAATTCAATATAACAGAGAGGAAGAATACGAAAACGGTAGGCTTGAAATTGACGATGATAAGGAATTTCTTGAAGAGTTTTTAGAAATGGATGGAGATGATTTAACAATTAAATATGAATTAGAAGCAGAGGTCGTAAAAAAGGATAAGAAAAGAGGCTTTTTTGAATTCCTTTTTAATGATCTGGGAGAGATCGAGGAAATTAAAAGAATAATTAAAAGGCAAGATGACAACGTACTTTATTAGAAGTCTATTCCTAGTTTTTATTTTCTATTCCTTTCTTGGTCAAGCGCAAAACATTCCCTCTCTGCGCTGGGAACCTGGTTTTTCTTTCACCCAAAAAATAGATTCTCGCTGGAGTTACAATTTATCGCTCTCGGGCAGGCAACGACTTACTGAATTTGGAGAAGGAGAAAAGAATTTTCGTACAGACCGCTGGGAAGTTAAGTCATTTGGTACCTATACCCTTTTAGGTGGAAAGAAATTGAGTTTAGGTTATATGTATAGAACCATTGATCCTTTCGAACAGGAAAGCGGTTGGGAACATCGAATAACGCAACAATTTGCTTTTATCACTAATTTTGGAGGCTATCGTTTAGGAAATAAATTTCGCATTGAACAACGCATTCGATCGACTAGCTATGAAACAAGGTTGCGCTATGCCATTAGTAATGACTTTCCTCTTCAAGGAGAAAGTCTCGATCCGAAGGAGTTTTATCTTATCGGAAAGAATGAATTAGTATATTCTTTCAACCGAAGGAAAGACGAATTAGAAAATAGATTTTCTGTAGGGATCGGACGTTTACTCAAAAGAGGGCAAAAATTCCAATTTGTGATACAGAGTAGATATAGTGACTTAATAAGTGAAACGACCGATCACCTCATTCATTTTGAAACCACCTATTACTTCAATTTGTAAATTATCAGTGATCCTAGCATCTCTCCCAAAATTAAATCGACTTGTGGAAAACTTTCCTGATTGTCCTCTTGTTTGGAAAATCAAAGCTGTAATTTTGCAGTATCCTCAGGGTATTAAACAAATTTTGGTGAACCTAACAAGTATGACAATACCGGGTGAAGCAAGCTTGTAAAGCCAGGCCTCATCCCGACTTTAGTCGGGACCTCGTTTGCCGTTTAACGGCATTCAGGATAACAGTGGAAGGCTGATCAGGTACGCAGCCCAAATCCTGTAATAATCGGGGTTCACGCAATTTCTTTAATGCTCTGAGGTTTTTTTAGTTTGAAGTCAGATGTCAGAAGTTTGAAGTAGGCTTTCTGAATATACCCATCTTATAACTATATTTCACTTCCTATTTCTATCATTTATATTACAATTCTTCTCCACTCATCAAAGATGATTAACCATCCTTAACAATTTCCTTACTTTTTAATTTGGTTAATGATATATTCATAAAAAAATAAAAAATAAGATGAAGAAATATATACTCTCTTTAGTACTATTTGCTATATGCTTTTTTGCTTACAGTCAAGTACCTCAAGAAATCGATGCCAGGCATTATGACATTATAGAGGCTGTCTCAGCAGAAAGAATTGAAAGTGACATTAGAACACTCGCTGGTTTCGGTACTCGAAATACTTTTTCAGATACCGTATCCAATACACGAGGAATTGGTGCAGCTCGAAGATGGGTGAAAGCTGAATTTGATAAAATTTCAGAAGAATGTGGGGGATGCCTAGAGGTATTCTACCAAAAGGATTACGTTACCAAAGAAGGCAATAGCCGAGTTCCCAAAGACGCTTGGGTAGTGAATGTTGTAGCCATCCAAAAAGGTACTGATTATCCTAACAACCATGTATTAATGTCAGGTGATATTGATTCCAGAGCAAGTAATACTATGGACTATGAAACGGATGCTCCTGGCGCAAACGATAATGCTTCTGGAATGGCCGGAACTATAGAAGCAGCCCGAGTGCTCTCTAAATATAAATTTAAAAATAGCATTGTATACGTTGGTCTGTCAGGTGAAGAGCAAGGCTTATTTGGTGGATCTGGTTTAGCGGAATACGCCAAAGAAAATGAATGGAATATCATTGGTATCTTAAACAATGATATGATTGGCAATATTGAAGGCGTTGATGGAGTTATTGATAACAGGACCTTCAGAATATTCTCAGAGCCTGTACCTCAAACAGAAACGGAGAGACAAAGAACCTTAAGAAGGTATTACGGTGGAGAGGTTGATGGAATTTCAAGACAATTAGCTCGCTATGTTCACAAGCAAACTCAAACTTATATGCCAGAAATGAATCCAATGATGATCTACCGTTTGGATCGTTTTGGAAGAGGTGGTCACCACAGACCATTTAATGATTTAGGTTTTGCAGGCATAAGAATCATGGAAGCACATGAAAATTACAACAGACAGCATCAGGACATCAGAGTAGAAGATGGAATTGAATATGGTGATGTTGTAGAAGGTGTTAATTTTAAGTACGCTAAAAAGTTAACTGCAGTAAATGCCATTTCCTTGGCTGGTTTAGCATGGGCACCTCCTGCACCACAGAATGTTGGAATTGGTGGAGTTGTAGAACCCTCTGCAAAATTAGCCTGGGATGCAACAGATGACGACAATATTGTAGGCTATAAAATTTATTGGAGACTTACTACCTCCCCTACCTGGGATAACTTCAGATATGTTGGTAAAGTAAACGAGTATACTTTAGAGGGAATCGTAATTGACAATTTCTATTTTGGAGTTGCTGCTGTAGATAAAAATGGAAATGAATCAGTAGTGGTATTCCCTGAGCGAGTTATTAGATAATCATTAGTTATCACATGAAAACATTAAAGGCTTACCTAACAGTAAGCCTTTTTTATTGAATATAATCCATGTTTTATCTATGAAATAATTGAATTTACCAATATTACCTACATCTGTTAACGATATCCTGTTTTCATTCGTTAGTTGAGTATCACCAAATTTAATGATGATGAAAAAATTAGGTTTTAGTATTTTACTATTGTTAATGATGTTAAGTACAACATCATATTCACAGGTTAATAATTATAATATAAACCTGGTAGAATTTAATAGCATAAGTGTTAATTCGGCTTACACTGTGTATGTAAAACAATCCAACAAAGAAGAAATAAAAATTAAAGCAGAAAAAGAAATTTATGAAATATCAGAATTCATAGTAAAAGAGGGTGTTCTGCATATTAATATAAAGAAGGATGAATCCAAGGCTAGCAAAAGTATTTGGCAGAAAATTGATAACATAAAACTACTCCCCACATTAAAGGTATATGTTTCTATTAAAGACGTGAAATCCTTATCTGTAAATGGCAATGGTAAATTGATTACTGAAAATTCGATTGCGGCAGACGATTTAAAAGTATTAGTTGCAGGACCTGGATCAATGGATATTGATATTAAAAGTAAAAATTTAAGTGCGAAGCTTGCTGGTTCTGGAAATCTCGAAATTTCGGGCTATTCTAACAGCTTATCGGTTGAGAATAGTGGTTCTGGAAATATTAATGCTTATAATTTTGAAGTTAAAACTGCCAAATCATCACTCTATGGTTCAGGATCAATAGAAATTAATGTATCTGAAAGTTTGGATGCTAAAATTTATGGCAGCGGTCATACATTCGTGAAAGGAGCAACAAAAGAAATTAAATCTCAGGAATATGGAGAAGGTGAAGTAGAAAGAAAAAACTAATTCAAGATGTAATCAATAATTTAATAGTTCCGCTTTTAGAATTATTATTTGTAACATAAAATGTATAAACAGGGTATAATATAAATATAACATCAACCTATTTTTTAAATTAAACTGTTAATCAATATGTCAACTATAAAAGAAAAAACATTAAGAGAGCTTCAAACAAAAGTTCACGATCTTGAAGATTTTATTGCTAAAAACGGTATAGGTTCAAGTTATTTATCGCGAGCTGAAAAAATTCAAAGAAACTTGAATATTGGATTGTTTATAGGCGGTGTTGCTCTAGTTGGTGGAATTATTGCCTACCAAATTCTCAAATCGGAAGATGAAGAATAAGTAAATAAAGTGTAAAATCTTATAAACCTAGTATTATCTATAAATGCTAGGTTTTTTTATTCCACAACATTTCAGAATTAAAATGAATCATCTATCATAATTATTTTTAATGATAGATATAACTTATTTTTATACAATGTATATTTACTATAAACATTAATTTATCATTTTTTTGGTCACCTTTGTTAACTAGGCATATGTTTTATTAGAATAAAAGATTTCTGATTAGCATAAAAACAAAGGATATGAATCAACAGTTAATCGCATTTCTCGCGTATTTATCTCCCTCACTTTTTGTAATAACAGCACTCACTTCCTGGTACCAAGCGGGTTTAAGACCTACAGCAGTAAAAAAACTAGGGATGATCTCATCTTTTTTTGGCATCTTAAGTTCTTTAATTCTTGCTTATGCGGTTTATCAACAAGACTTAATAGAAATCAGCACCTTTTCCATTTATGGTTTAGGGTTAAGCTTACGCTTGGATACTGTAAGTATGTTAATGTTCAGCATGATTGCCATCTTGAGCTTTGTGATCATGCGATACAGCTTAAACTACCTTGATGGTGACCACAGACAAGGCACATTTTTAGGAAGATTAGCTGCAACCATAGTATCTGTACAATTTTTAGTTTTATCAGGTAATCTTGCCGTTTTATTAGCTTCATGGATTTTGACCAGCTTATGCTTACATAGATTATTAGTATTCTATAAAAAGAGACCTGGGGCAATTATAGCGGCAAAAAAGAAATCAATAGTCGCCCGATTAGCAGATATTTCTTTATTAATAGGCTTTGTATTATTATATCAAATATTCGGTACAGGAAACTTAGAAATTATATTCCAAAATGTAAGAGAAGGAATATCACCATTATTGGCAACTGCAACAATATTTATAGCATTAGCAGCTTTATTAAAATCAGCTCAGTTTCCAACTCATGGCTGGTTATTAGAAGTGATGGAAACCCCTACTCCCGTTTCATCCTTATTGCACGCAGGATTATTAAACGCAGGACCGTTTTTGATAATCCGTTTAGCATTCATTATGGAAGCAACAAGTACCGCTTCAACCCTATTAATTATTCTAGGAGCGTTTACGGCTATTTACGGATCCGTAGTGTATTTAACTCAAACTTCAATCAAAACTGCACTTGGGTATTCCAGCATCGCACATATGGGCTTTAGTTTGATGGTTTGCGGATTAGGGGTATATCCTGCAGCAATGCTACATTTAATTGCACACTCTTTTTATAAAGCACATTCATTTTTATCATCAGGTTCAGTTATTGATTTAATAAGAGCCGCGAAAGTAACAGGTGCAAAAAGAATAGGAAATCCTTTTAAAATCATCTTAGGAATTCTTTTAGCAATTGCTATGTATTCAAGCTTTGCCTATTTATGGGGCGTAGATATTCAGAATGAATTTCAATTATTCGTAATAGGGGGCATTATTGTCTTAGGATTATCACGATTATTTAGTTTTGCTCTGGATTCAAATGCGAGCATTAAATTATGGTTCCAAGCTTTAGTATTATCAGCAGTCGTTGCTCTTGCATTTTTTAGTCTTGAATCAATATTTCATTTCTTTTTAATGGGTAATGTACCTGAATTAACAATACCCTCTCTATCAGAAGTCATCTTGATGTCCACCGTGTTAACTTTATTTGGCTTAGTGGTATTTATACAGATATTCTCTCCTATTCTAAATCAGAAATCTTCTTTTCAAGCATTGGCGGTCCACATTAGAAATGGATTATATATAAATGTAGTTTTTGATAGAATAGTTAGAGCACACTACCACAAGGAGGATTCCAATTCAAGAATAGTTTTAGAAGAAGCAGAAATCGGGAAATATATTCTTGACTCAAAAGAAAATAACAATGAAGAGCAAGAAGAAAGGCTTGCGTAAACTCTGATAAAAAGCAATTACAACCATAGGTTTTAAAAAGAAAGACATGGCTAATTTTTCACCGGATCAGTTAAGCAAAGAACAAGTAAAATTATTAGAGGTTATTAGAGCTGCTTGTAAAAAAATAGCTCCCGTATGGCCGCTAGAAAGATTTGTGGCGGTTAATCCATATTTGGGTTTTACTCACAGAACATTTGATAATGTTGCTCAAGAATTAGCTATTGCTGGTGATATTCAGATGACGCTCCCAAGCAGTTTTTATAAAGAAAAGCTAGAAATAGGTGAAATCAGCCTTGAAGATATTGAGCAGGTTTTAAAGCAGAAAAATAAAAATATTTCCGCTTCCAGCTTCTTAAACAGGCTTCAGGAGGATCAATATGAAATCCCTTCTGCTCCCACTGTCAATAAATTAGCTTCTGTTATTACCGATAAAGATTGGAGTAGATTTATGGTGGACAGAATTTCCAGCTGGGCTAGTACATATTTTGATAATGGACAAGCCTCTTGGAATACCGCCAATCGTGATTTAAATGTATTCGCCTCATGGAAATTGGATTCTGGAATTGATAAAAGTCCTGAATTAAGCGGTTTAAAACACTTCAGAAAAAACGTTAAAAGCCTTCCCGATAACCCAGTTAAAGTAATTGAATATGCACTTAATGAATTGGACATTCCCAAAGAAGGAATTGACCTATATCTACACAGTGTTTTACTAACAGTTGGTGGCTGGTCTGCCTATGCAGCCAGAATTGACTGGGATAATGAATTATACGGAGGGACTGATGGTGTATTAATTGAGTTTCTAGCCGTTTTAATGAGCTATGAATTATGTCTAAAAAAAAGCATTAATAATGCAAAATTGGAGGATGCCTGGAATGAAGCTTTAAAATTCTACCATCTTATTAATACAGAAAGTGAACTAGACCTTCATATCAATGATAAATTGATTTTACAGGAGGCCTTTGATGTTGCTAATCAAAGAAAATTAATCGACAAATTTGAAAAACACGAAAAGCTAAATGCTAAAAAAGAGCGGGCACTAGCTCAAGCTGTTTTTTGTATAGATGTTCGTTCTGAGGTCTTTAGAAGAAATTTAGAGGCCGCAAATTCAAAAATAGAAACCATAGGTTTTGCTGGTTTCTTTGCTTTCCCAATAAAATATAAGCCTATAGGTCATCAGGATGGAGAGGCACAATGCCCTGTTCTTTTACAAACCGGTCCTACGATTAAAGAAGAATTAAAGGATAAAGAGCAACATCAAAAAACATTAGAAAATAGAAAGCTAAAAAGACAGATTCACCAGATGTGGAAGTATTTCAAATCTGGAGCTGTTACTTGTTTTAGTTATGTAAGTCCAATGGGTTTATCTTACCTTCCAAAATTAATTACCGATTCATTTGGAATCACAAGACCTGTTCCTCATCCAGATGAAGTAGGTTTATCAAAATCTTCTATACAAAATAAGCGAGTAAGCTTGGTAGCAAAATCTGAAAATGGTGAAGATTTTGGCATTCCTGTTAAGGATCAAATAGAAATGGCCAAGAATGCACTTTCGGCTATGTCTTTATCGGAGGATTTCGGAAAGTTTGTTCTTATCACAGGACATGGAGCTAGTATGGTCAATAATCCTCATGCAACGGGTTATGATTGTGGCGCATGTGGTGGGCACAGTGGAGAATCAAATGCTAAAGTTGCAGCAGCAGTTCTAAACAATAAGGAAGTTCGAGAAGGATTAAATGAACAGGGGATCCAAATTCCTTTTGACACCACATTTTTAGCTTGTTTGCATGATACTACCACAGATGAGGTTAGCATTTTTAATGAGTATGATGTACCGCAATCACAGGCTGGCTTATTAAAAGAAGTAAAGAATGCCTTAAATAAAGCTGGAGAGGCAACTCGAATCGAAAGAGCTGTTCGATTTGCAGATCATAATTCCAAAGATCCTGACAAATCAATTTTTTATAGAAGTAAGGATTGGGCACAATTACGTCCTGAATGGGGATTAGCAGGCTGCTCGGCCTTTGTAGTAGCCCCACGAACGCATACCACTGGTCTTGACTTAGAAGGTAAATCTTTTCTGCACTCTTATGACTGGAAAAAGGATAAAAACTTTTCCATACTAGAGTTAATTATGACCGCCCCTATGGTAGTCACTAGTTGGATTAACCTCCAGTACTATGGTTCCACAGTGGATAACCTACATTTTGGCTCTGGAAACAAAACCTTGCATAATGTAACGGCTGGCGTTGGTGTTTTTGAAGGCTATGGCGGTGATTTAAGAGTAGGTTTACCTATACAATCCATTCATGATGGAGAAAACTTTCAGCATGAACCGCTTCGACTTAATGTTGTAATTGAAGCGCCCATTTTAGCTATCAATAACATATTGGAAAAACATGAATCGGTTAGAGATTTAGTAGATAACGGCTGGATTAAGTTACTCGCCATGAATGAGGGCAAAATCACCCACAGTTATAATGGCGCTCTGAACTGGGAAGAAATCGATAAAGCAGCTGCTTAAAAATTTTAGAAACGACATTTTAATAAGTATCCTGAATAATCTGATAATTTGAATTTTCATTAAACCAAGCTCTTAATTCAGTTAAAGCAGTTTCATAATTTTCCACCATTAAAGAGCCAAAATCATCTGTTGGAATTGGGAAATTTTGTATAGCAGGAGCTACGGCTTCCATGATGCGATAAGCACAGCTTATTTTCTTATTGCTTGAAGGATTGGCAGCACTACAATTTGTTGCATCATTTTGAATTTCCTTCACTAGAAAATCAAATGCCTCTTTATTACGTGTATAGGCCAATAATAATAGAGAAAGGTCATAAATCAATTGATTAATGTATATACAGATCTATTAGCATTTAGCCATTCTCTGGAAGTTTTCAAAGCCTCTTCATAATTTTCGGTATCTAAATCACCAGTCGCCTCATCAACAGCTACAGGGAAATCCTGAATAATAGGGGCAATCATCTCCAGAATACGATAAGCACAGGTGATCTTACGATTGCTGTCAGGATCTGGAGAAGAACAGTTTTGTTCATCACTATAAACGAGTTCTACCAGTACATCCACTGCTTCTTTCTGGCGGGTAAAGGCCAAAGAGGGATAAATTTCATACACTGCATCCTCGCTTTCGGGCAACTCACTGGCTTTACGCACTATGAAATTCAGAGCAGGTTCTTCTCCTAAACGTGCAAGTGCGATATGTGCCTGCCAGCGTTCCATCTGGCTAAGCTCATTAGACTGCGTTCGTAAATCATCAATAATGAGATCTATTGAGCTGTCTTCATTAATATAAGCCAGCGTCAGCACCAGCTCTTCATAATAAAAAGGTCTTGGATTAAGCTTTTGTATCAACAGCTTTCTCATATCCTCTGTATACATTTCCGCTTCGAAGGATCTCAGCCTGTCCGCCACAAAGCCTTGTATGCCATTATCTTCGTCATTAAGGCCCCGTAAAAATAACTCCATGCCTTGTTGTACAGTGACATCTGCAGTACTATCCTGGACACTATCAACAGCCAAACTTATCTGAAAAAGCAAATCATAGCTTTTCAAGCGAACGCTCCTGCTGCTGTCTTGCGTATAAGCCTGCAATGGTGTAATTACAGAAATCATAGCTTCATTTTCGTAGTTGCTCCAATCTATAGCTGAAGTACTTTCATTTTGCCTAGCATTAGTGATTTGTTGCTCAATGGATTGAGTGAGGTTTTGGGCTTGGGTGAGGGTGGTGGTAAAAAGTAGTATTAAGGTGATTTTATATTTCATATTAATTTATATTTCATTTTATCATATGGCTTTATTTTTTGATTAAGACATTAATCCCATTGCTGTAGTACTTAATTAATATCTTCACGATGCTTCAATGCTACCACAATTTTACAAAGTGATTAAAACAGATTGAGGTAAAAAAACACTATTCATCTTGTTTATCATCCTCCTTAATTTTTTTATTAATAAACTCTACCATCTCAGCAATTTCATCTAAATCACATCCAATGCACCCAAATGATTTTTTAGAATCATTTAGATGATGAAATACAATAAGAGTTCCTGCTGCTGTAACAAATTCAGTATAAACAGATTTCAGGTCTTTTAAAAATATTTCATTTATGTTCCCTGTAATAGGGTGGGTAATTCTCACTTTTATATCATTATATTCTATATCATTGAGACCACCTAAATATGAAATTATAGTTATGATAATTATAGTTAAGTACGAAATTATGAATAGCAAATAATTTTCAATTTCTCTAACATAAAAAACAAAAGCAAAAAGAATCGTTGTTATTAAACAAACATAAAATATTTTGTTAAAGAGTGTCCTATTAATTTTTTTCATGGAATTAAATCTATTATTGTATTTTTGATTGTGACAGAACTGTTTCCAAGTGCAATTGCTCTTAAAAATGTCCTTATTTGTGATTCGTTAACTGTTCCAATTTGAGCTAATCTATTATAAATTTTTTGAGCGTTTTCATAACTCCCACCTCTAATGTCTAAATAAATGGATAAAAGATCATATATCACGACACCCTCTGAACCCACAGTTGAAACCAAATAACCTTCAATAGGGTCATAAACTCTATTAGGGTCATAAATTTTATTATCTAATGCAATGTATTCATCATAATTCCCTTTAATAGAAGAAGCAGTTACGAATATGCTAGCTCCTGCCGCAAACCTAGATACCGTTATCCAAGCACTAGAACCACCACTTCCAGGGAAAAGAAGAACAGAAATCACAATAGAACTTCCTGATATAAACGCTTCTTTTATTACAGCAGACTTTCTGTTTTCAATTGCTTCCTTCAAGGCAATCTTGGCATCTAGCTTTCTTAAGAACTCTTCATGGGCTGCTTGCCAAAGATCATCTCTTATCGCATAATATACAAGGCTCGCTTCACCATGCTCAAATGTGTGATTTTTCCAGTAATTTCTAAAATCGCTTCTCAACTGCTCCTTTTGACTTGAACTTAGCTCAGACACTTCTTCGATACCTTTAGAATACATGTATTCCGACCAATGCATTAGGTAGAATTGCTTGAATTTTTCTATTTCTGAGGCAATTTGGGATTCAGTACCTGTAGCCTTTGCACTCCTAAAATCAATAAGAATTCCCGTGTCATTTTTAAACTTTTCGTAATCAAAAGTACCGTCTTCATATGATAAATAATTGCTATGCCTTGGATCAATATATTGCTGTGGCTCTCTATCATACCATGGATACTTATATTCTGACAATGGAATATCTACTAATGTGGTGAAATATCCACCTGATGATGATTTGGATTTGATTCTCAACTTCACTGGTAAATCATTTTGATGAATTTCACTACCATCATTAAAACTTCCATCCCACATAATAGTAATAATACCATCAGTAGAATTGATGACTCTCATATCCCAAATCTTCACCTCTCGAGAGATGGCATTATTGATGACTTCAATAGTAAATTCTACGTCCTGATTTTTATAAGCTTCCTCAATTTTTAGGTCAATTTCAAGTGGTATTGAATTAGGGGCAAAAACTAATTCATCTGCATTTTCTAATTCATACTCAGGGCAATTAGAGCAATCATAAGCCCCATCCGCATCATCCTGAAAAAGAGCCACCATAGCTTCTGGGTCCTGAATTAGATCCCACTGTGCCTTATGCAAAAAAGAACCCTCTGAATAATCCATCAAGTTGTCTGTGCTTCCAGAAGCATTTGCGTGATGTTCCAGCCTGAAAGCTCCGTGTCCCAATTCATGGGCTAACACATTTACCCACTGCTCTGCCGAAAGGTTTTTCATGTTTTCAGCAAATAGAAATCCACTTTGTCTCTTCCGTGGCATGAAAGCCTGCTTGGAGGACTCTTCCGTCTGCCCTGGTACTACAAAGAGGTAATAGGTTTTATTGTCTATGGTATTTTCATTACCGAACGCTCTTTTTACTCTACGCATGTGCGAAGTATAATTTGATAACATTCCGCTAACTCCGTTATCGAAAGTATCACCAAAGTCATATTGAACTCCGCTGTGCATACTTACCTCCCAGCGAGTAACCGCCTGTGCGTAAATATTATTAAGCTCCATTTGCAGATTGGAAAGCTTGCTGATATCAGCGCCATTTACTGGAATTACCACTACTTTCTCTACCAGTTCATTGTAGCTAACAGTATTTAAAATGCCAGTTACTACTTCTTGTTCTTCTTCATCCTCAGATTCCACCAACATGAAAGCTTCTATTCTGTCTTCCATTTGATGAGCTCCACCAGTAATGCTTAAGCTGTGGCGTGCCGTTTCAGCAGCATCGGTTTTAGTTACCATAAGAGTGTTGCTTCTATAACCAATATTTTCACCATTTTCCTCAGCCCCATCCCATGTGCTGCTAACTCGATCCATTCTGCCTGCTGCCAATGCTTTCCAACCAATGGAATAGCTGTTTTCCAATACTTCCTGCACCTGATACTGCGCATAGCCATAATTTGGTCTTGGTAAATCCAGACCATACTGCATTTGATCATCTGGTTCGAAGTGAACACTTATCAACTCTTCCTGTGCGATTGTTTCTTCCGGTGAATTTTTACTCCCACCACCTGAATCAGGCGAATGCGGCCCGCTTACATTCCCTTCATCATCCACTATATAGGTATTCCCACTTCCATCTTCAATTACAATATCCCCATCTTCATTTTCATCGGCTGTTTCAGGGTCTATTTCGGTTTCATTTCCTTCCTCATCAATTACAGTTATGGTGCCCGTGTCTTCATCCACTATTACCTCTTCAATATCACCTTCTATCTCAATATCTGGTTCTGGTAAATCATCAAAGCTATCTTCTTCATCCTCATTTCCGCTGTCTCCCTCTCCACTTTCATCTAAACCAGGTTCATCCTGATCTAAATCTATGATAAAGGCATTAGGGTTGTAAATACTTTCTATATCCCCTGCAATAAGCTGCTTATCCGTATTAACTTTGATATTTAGAAGATTAGCTTCTATTCTGGCGCTATTGAATAAAGGTACCTCTATTAATCCCAGCCCAGTATAGGTATCGCCCATCTGGTTCAGTTCTGTAATCACTACCTCAAAGCCTGCAGCAGTGATTCGGTCTCCTATTTGAAGCTGGGCAATCACCTCTTGGTTTTCTATGGTTGGAAGATTTGGATCCGCCCCGCACTCAAAATCTACTTCCTCTGCTTCCAGTGTTCTTAAGCTAATGGTGTTTTCAATCGCTCCTTCTATAGCTCCACAGCTTGGCAGCACCCGCATTTCGTATTCTGTATTGGCATTTAGATCATAAATGACTTGAGTTTCAAGGTTTGTACCATAATTGAACCAGTCTTCAGTTCCCTTTTCCCTAATCTGAGCAATATAGCGCATATGATTCCATTCGCCTTCCCAGCTCATTTTAATGCGATCAGTTCCCAAAGCTTCTGCTCCCAAATTAGTAATTGGTAAACAGGCATCCCCGTATTGAAAAGCTTTCACTTCGCTTTTCCCCTGATTCTTAAAAAGGTCGCGACCCGTTAGATTAACCGCCTGCACCTGCCATGCGTAGCTTCTCCCCGGTATGAGCATCACATCATTCAAGCCATAGAAATAGCTTGTGTTCATCACTGTTTTTTCAACTAGCGGTTGAGTAGTTCTGGCTACTTCATTGGGATTTCTACCCTCAGGCCATATTTCCCATATTCTTAATTTGTATTCAGTTTCAAAAGCACTATTGGGAGAAGCAGTATGTCTTGGTGTCCATTGAAATTGTATTTGCTGAGGGTCTTGTAAACGAAGTTTATCCTCAAAAGGTAAGTTCAATAAAGGTGGATCATTCAAAACTATCCAGGCCATAGAAGTGCCTACATTACTGACTCTATTTCCTCTTTGAAAATCGAGTACTTCGATTCTGAACTGATAGAAGCCTTCAGGTAATTTCTGCGTAGAAGCCAGCTGCGCTCTGTTAATGCCGCTCACTTCCATATTATTAAGATTTAAATATTGGCTGAGTAAGGTGGCATCTACTTGATAGGGTATTCCTGGTTCTAATCGGATTCCGCCCGTACTGAAGCCCTGTCGGGTTCTCAATCTAATTCCAGCTCCTTCAATGGTAATTCTTAGTTTTGCCTGATAATCAGTCTGAGTAAAATCACGCAGCAACAGCTGAATATTCCATTTATTTAAGGAAGCATCACTATAATCTGATAAATACAAACTATAAGGAGGCACTAAATTGGAAGTGACCTGCACAGGATTTGCAGATACTTGGGCCTGAGTTTGAGTAGCGCCAAAAAAACTTAACAAACAGATGAATGAAAGAATTGCTAATGTTCTACAAGTATAGCTGTTTTTAAAGCCATAGCAGGAAATCCGCCAAAGCGTTTTAAACAATATGTTGTGTTCTGGTCTCAATGTATAATTGCTTTCTTTAGTTCTTTTTTATTTAATTAGGCACGAGCTAAGAAGCTCGCGCCAGCTCGTATTAGCTAAGAAGATCGCGCCAGCTTGTATTAGCTAAAAAGCTCGGGCCAACCTGTATTAGCAAAAAGGCTCGCTCTATCCTGTTTTAACTAAGAAGTTCGTGCTAGCCGATATTAGATCCAAGCTGTATTGGGCTCATATATTCTTGTCAATTTGTTTTAGTATTTAATTTCATTTTATTCTTAAAAATTTTCATTCTGGTGCGAGCTTCTTGTTCGCTGGTGCGAGTTTCTTAGCTAGTACCCACTACAAAAAAGATATTTCTAATAAACCCTTACCTCCACTATAATCAATTGCACTACTGTACCTCCAATCTTTTGCCTCTTCTACAAAACCTGCTTTCACAGGATTCATATGTATATAATTTAATTTTTGATCCATTACTTCTGAACTCCATAATTCAATAGGATGATTATGCTGTTGCCAGAATTGTCTCTTCTTAAAGTTAGAGTTCTTTGCAGCAGCCCTTTCCATCATCCACAACATCCATTCTTTTCTACTTTCAGCAGTATTTTCAGCTATCAGTTTTTGTAAGCTATTCGAGGTGTACTGTTTAAATGATTTTAATAGTTCACCCGGATTATTATTTAATGCCCTAAATATTAAATGCAGATGATTCGTCATGATGCAGTAGGCGAAAATCTCCATTCCTTTTTCTTTTACGCAAAATTTCAAACTCTTTATAACCTCATTAAAATAAATTTCCCGAATGAATACATCAATCCAATTGACAGTTGCAAAACTGACAAAGTAGAGGCCTTCATTATTAAGGAATTTATATTTCCTACTCATTTTTTAACACTATTTTTTATTTCAAGCACGAGCTAAGAAGCTCGCGCTAGCACTGTAATTCAAGCCAGCCCTGAAACGCTGGTACGGGCTTCTTAGCTTGTACTATTAACCACACTCCCCTGAAACGCTGGTGCGAGCTTCCCAGCTCGTACTCGATTCAAAACTGATAACTATAAGTCAATGTCCCATTATATTCAGCACTTACTGAATTATTATTTAAATCATTACCAACTGATTTTCTATTGATAAAGGCATTAGTAAAACTAAAATTGTGCCTTTCTTTCAAACTGTAAGTAGCACTAAGTCGTGCATTGAAAATGGTGTTTTGTAAATTACTATTACTGTAACTGTTGTTAAATGCGGTGGAAATACTCAATCTTAATTGCTTTTCCATCAATGATTTACTGGCTGACAAAACTGGCCCAAGGGTGATATTTTGCATTTCGAGCGACTCTTGCAAACTGACATTCATAGATGCAGAAAGATTAAGTTCCAAAGGCTTCCATTGGTTTACATATCCAAAATTCCCATTATAAAACATTGAGCCCACATTCTGCCCTTCCCCACCTTGTTCATCTGTAGTTTGTTGAGCCGATAAATTTGCAGTTAAAGAAGCTGTTTTTTCTTCTGTTGCTTTTAGAAGATAATTTGCATTGAAATTCAGGTTTTGGGAAATCTGAGTGAAATTCAAGGTGTCAGTCGGCTGCACCAAAGGATTAGGATTATTAATATCTTCAAATTGTGATCGGATATTCGTATAAGTCTGAAAATTTGAATAGCTGGTACTTAGCGATAATTTTTCTGATGCCGTATAATTTAGATTCACTGCCCCTACCCATCGCATCATCTGATTCACTTTTTGATCTTCTAGATTATCTCTTTGAACCCCTAGATTAGTACTTATGCTGAGCTTTCCTTTAAATAATTGAGTTGCACCATTTACGGTATAGTTTTCTAAATCACTATTAAAATAATAAGCCCCATGGGTTTTGTACTCCGGATCTACTCTCTCATAACCCAAACCAATCGTATAGCCATTTCCTCCATAATTCAGGTTGGACTTAAAGGCGTGATAATAGGAAGTTGAAAGACGATGCGTAAATAATTCGTTACTTGTAGGAAAAGGGGCAAATATTTCCCTATTGGAACTTTCAGATTGAACATTTCTACTGAGCGCAGACTGAGCATATTCAAAAGATAAAGCAAGTCTGCTAAATAAAGTCGTACTCCCATTTAAACCAATTACCATGTTTTCCTCGGGCAATACTTCCGAATCTTCAGGGATAAACTCCAAGGAATTAGGATCATCTTCAGATTTAAATAAAATCAAATTTAGCTGATAGCCTTCTCCTTGATACCCTACATTAGTTCCATATCCAAAACGTTTGTACATAGGTTCATTTCCTGCTGCGGTATCAACAGGAATCGCTTTTTGTAAACGACCGGCCATAGCACTCACACTCCATGGTCCATCAGGTCTAAGTTCTACCCCTCCACCCAAAAACAAATGTCCACTTAAGGTATAAGGACTAAAGCTCATACTGGTGTAGCCAGCATGAAGCGTAATCCACTTATACGTTGGGCTTAATCCGTATTGATTAAAGGGCTGCTGGAAGCCAAACTGCTGATTTGAAAAGTTGAAAGTCAAAGGAATACTCAGACCGTAAATGGAGAAGTTCAAGTTCCCATTCAAAAAATAATTGTAGGGATCTCTTCTTTGTTCACCGCCAAAGGAAGTATTGAAAAGTTGGGAAACAGAAACGCCACCATTTACTTTGATAGCCTCTCCTTTTCCTATTTGGGAAAGATCCTGCGACTTCAATTGAAAAACAGAAATAGCGAGTATTAATATCGTGATATGGTACTTATTCTTTAGTAGCATATATTAAGAATTCTACCCTTCTGTTTTTAGCTCTGTTGGCTTCGTTATTATTCTCTACTAAAGGCTCAGTTGCACCCTTTCCATCATAACTTAAACGTACTGCCTCTATGCCAATACTTTCTAAATAATCTCTAACACCCTTTGCTCTTTTTTCTGAAATCTCCTGATTAGCCTCTTCCGTTCCTATATTATCCGTATGCCCTGTAATTTTCAATTTCAGTGCCGGATTAGCTTCTAACATTACTGCTATATCATCTAAATATGATTTAGCCTCTTTATTAAGCGTGGTTTCATTAAATCCATAATTGAAATTCTTTCTTAATTCAAATGAGAAGTCTCTGCTAACAGATGTCTTATACTCCTTTTCAATCACTTTAACTGGTTGGTCCTGGAAATTATCTTCTTCAAATTTCCTAGTTGTTCCGAGTTCAAACTCATCAGTAACCTCTGGCTCATCCTTAACAAAGTTTAATCTCTTAAATATGCTCACTGAAAATTCTGTTGATGCCATTTGTGCTTCATTTTCAAGATGAAGATCAACTGCAAAGCCTACTGAAAAATTTTGTTGTTGAATTTGAGTTCCTAAACTTATTCTATCGCCCTCAAAATATCTTGCAAATACATCTAAGCTACCAGCCGTAAAAGGATCAAATGAACTTTTGTCTTCAAATTGGTAGCTCCACCTTGGCCCTAGACCCCAGAAAACATCCTCCATACTTCTATGTGCCAAGCCTTCGATATAGAAATTGTGATGATTCAGTTTAAAAAACTGAAACCCTCCGAAAGCACTTAAACGCATAGGCACTACATCATCACCTTCTATAAAGGTTCTATTAGGTTGATTAAGATTGAAGGCTGAAATACCAAAATAATTCCTTCTGATTCCTGCCTCATCCTGATCATACCAAAATAAGCCAGTGCCTATCGAAAAATAGGTTTGTTGTTGGGTTTGAAATTCTTCTCCTAATGAAGCGGTTTCATCAAAGCCCTGATTATTCATCCATTGGCTTCCTGTTGTAAAACTAGCTGAATTGAATCCCGATTGATTTACTCCCAATTCTGCTCCTAAGCTCAAGAAATTATTTGGTAAAATTTCAAGATTATAAGCAAAAGCAGGTTTTATGCTATAAAAACTATAGGGTAATCCTTCGGCAACTTTTTCATTTTGAGCTAGTAAACTAAATCCACCCCATCTCTTAGCTTTCGATTGATTTAAAAGTGCATATTGAAATTGTAATTGTGTACTATTAATGCTCATCCCATTATTATAGCGTTGAATTCTATAAATGGCATTAGCTCCAATTAGATTTTGCGAAGCTGATACAGCAGGATTTAAGGCAATTTCTCCATTGCCATAATTTGAAAATTGGGTGTTCTGTGCTAAAATATTGTTTGTACCTAAAAGAAATAAGCCAATAATGAACACTAAGCTTAATTTGCTTGAATTAGATAATTTCTTAATCAGGGGATTTTTGTAATAATTTCTCATGTACATCTACCTCATTAAATTGATTAAGCCTGACTGCTGACCATTATAACTGATAGGGCGATCATCAAAATACTTCCCCTTAATACTCCATACATAAACACCAGATTCCACTAAATTCCCTTGGTATTTGCCATCCCAACCTACGCTGTAAGCCTCTTCCACAGAAGTGGTACGATACAGTAATTTTCCACCTCTGGTAAATACTCTAAATTCTATTTCCTTAATCCCCGCTCCATACACTTTAAAAAAGTCATTTTGGCCGTCAGCATTTGGGGTGAAAAGGTTAGGAATAAATAATTGATTTTCTACGTATATCGTCATTTCTCTAGAAGAAATACAGCCAACTGAATCTAATACTTCAACTGTATAAGTGGTAGTCCGAACTGGATTAGCAATAGGATTTGCAATCGTGGCATCTGATAATCCTCGCTCTGGCAGCCATTGATAAAACTGTCCTCCCGATGCTTGTAATTGAATAGCATCACCTGCCCCTATGGTAGTGTCGGCCGTCAAAATAATTTCAGGAGGGGTTTGAACCCTTACGGTTACTTCTGCTGTATCTGCTTTACAGTTGCCTGCCCATGATATCAATTGATAGGTTGTGCTTTTCTTTGGTTTTGCAATCGGGTTAGCACTATCAGGGTCATTTAATGATTCTGCAGGGCTCCATTCGTATTGATAATTAAATTGACTTCCTGAAGCTGTTGGATTTCCACCCAAAATGGTTTCATCACCCAAACAAATCACTCTATCATCGCCTGCATCAAGCATTAAAGGTTTATCAATCGCAACAAATACTGAATCAGTATACAGACATCCATTAGAATTTTCCACTTCCAAATAAAACCAAGTATCTTCTGTTGGCATCACCTCTGGGTTTGCAATGGAATCATTTGAAACAAATTTAGAGGGTGACCAACTCAATTTCCAATTATCATCCAAACCTGAAGGGTTTAAGCTTGCTACCTCATTTTTACAAATTAGAATTGAATCTCCTGCATCGAATTCGGGCAGACTTATCGCTGAAATTTGTATGCTATCAGTGTACACACAACCATTGCTATTCCATTGCTCCGCCCACCAATTTTGATCCTGAGTCACTTGAAAAGTAATTGTAGATGAGGTATCTAATAACTGTTGTCCCAAATCATTGAACCAATTAATAGAGTCTGCTGGCTTATCAATGCTTAAACTTATTGAATCGCCCGTGCAAATTGCTTGATCCTCGCCTAAACTAAACTCAGGCAAGTCATTTACTTCTACAATAACTGTATCCTTAATGAAACATTGGTTTATGTCACCAACCGATAAAATGAAGGTATCAGTCTCTTTTGCAACAAATGAAATGGAGGTCGTATCATTTGCTAGTGTTCCATTTTTCACTGACTCCCATTCCATAAACTCGTACTTTTCTGAATTTGAAATGAAAACTGAATCACCCTCACAGACTATTATTTTTTCAGGTAAATCAACTAAAGGAAGAGGGTTAACCCTTACTTGAATGGTATCGAAAGTCACGCATTGCAGAGAGTCAAATGTTTGAATAGAAACAGCTAAGCTACTATCTGCCACAAATGAAATAGATTTAGTGTGCGTGTTCGTTAATGAATCATTTAAATACCAGTTAATGCTGTCCTGTAAATTATCAACAATGATATTGACTAATTCCCCCTGACAATACTCTACATCTTCACCTAAAGAATACTGAAAAGGCTCATTAGCAACAATGGCAATAGAGTCATACTCCACACATCCGTTTACACCAAATACTTCCGCTATGATGGTATCTGTTTTAAGTACGTCATATTCTAAGAAGCGACTACCTTTCTCAATTAACCCATCAGCTTTTGAATACCAGTTAGTGGCAGCGAATCCTGTTCCCGTGTTTAAGAGGATATTACCGCCCTTACAAATAGTGGTATCATTTCCTATCGTAAAATCTGGCAAAGCTAATTTTGAAATGGCCAGGGTATCAAAATTAATACAGCCATTCAGATCTGCAGCTTCAACATAAATGACATCATCCCTGGTTACTTCCCAAGTAAGGGAAGCAGTTGTTTCTTCAAGGACTCCTTCAGCAGCACTGCTCCATTGAATGGAGGACCATTCACCAGCAAGTTCAATAGTGGCTGTACTTTGATCACATACTTGTAAATCGGGTCCTAATTCAACTAAAGGTAAAGGATTAATATTTACGACTACAGTATCAATGATGCTACACCCGCTGGTATTGGTTTTGCTTATAAAGAGTGTATCTCTTTCGTTGTAAACATCCGTATAAGTATTAACACCATTAGCAACAACACCCTTATTAAGGGACACCCATTCTATAGAGCTGAAGCTTCCCTCTACCTTCCATTCTAGTTCTTCACCCTTGCAGATGGTGGTATCAATTAGTGCCACAGCATTTGGCAGTTCCAACTTCCGTATAAAGACAGAATCCTGAATTATGCAATTGGCTGCATTTATGAATTCCACCAGTAGCGTATCACTGTAGTTCACTTCCCATTCAAGGTAATTACTATTTTCTTCCAGAAGTCCGTCATTGAAGCTATACCAGTTAATCTTATGGTCCGGCATTTCAAGATTATAAATGAGAATTTCTCCCTCACAGACAAACTCTTCTTCTGGCAGCGGACTTTCCGGCAATTCCAACATTTCCACCGCTATAGTATCCGTCACAGTGCATCCCAGCTGCTTTATCACTTCTACTACAAGGGTATCGCTAGCTGTTATTTCCCATTGAAAATCATTCTGATTAAGTATGGATGTTCCTTCCTGAAGCAGATACCAGTTGACTTCATCACCAATACTTCCTGCAGAAAATAACAGTTCCTCATATTTACAAACTGCTGTATCTGCACCTAAGTCTGGTTCTTTACAGATTACAAAGCTTTCCTCCGTGGAGAAGACTGAAGAGTTTCCACTTGCATCTACCGACTGTACAGACCAGAAGTATTCTCCTTCAGCTAATTCATTTATCTTAAACTCATTTTGTAGAAGGTAAAAATCCTGACTTTTATATAATTTACCATTTACTAAATTGGCTAGTGGGGAGCCAAAATCGACTGCTGAATTGGTAGAACCAATTCGTAAATTATAGGAAATACTGCTATTAGTAGTAAGGTCATCTGCAGATTTATTCCAGCTAACTCGAACTGAATCATCTTTTGAAAAACTTGCTAAACCATCCGGAATGGAAGGTGCAGCATTCATAGTTTCATTTTGGTTGAAAAGAATTCTACAAATCACCGAACTAGCAGGATCTATATCAGAAAAACCTGCATAGAATATATCCTGACTCCCATTTTTGTCAAAATCAGCTACTGCTGCATCACCATTAGAAATACCTTGTAGTACTGCACTATTTTCACTGTAGGTGCCTCCTTCTTTTAAATATAAATAGCCTTGAAAATTGCTATTGTTATCTAAACCAAATAATGAAATATCCAGATCTCCGTCATTATCTGCATCTATAACTTCTATAGTAGCTGAAGTTAGGGTTGATAATACATTTGGAATTTCAGTAAATTGACCTGATGCATTTTCAAAGATTTTAGTAAATGGAACGAAACTATTATCTCTACCACTTATGATTAAATCTTGCTTTCCATCAGCGGTTAAATCTGCTGTTTTAAACTCCTGGATCAGATAATCATTAAAAACGCTATTCGCTTGATTGCTTATAGAATGACCTGCATTATTTAGAAATATTTTAGAGGTAAAGAAGCCATCAGCTTTCTCACCCGAGATAATGATATCTCTATAATGATCATCATTGATATCTAAAACACCCCAGCTTCCTCTATAAAGCTGTGGGAACGCAATATCGCTTTTGTAAAAGTCATTGCCATCATTTAACCAAAGACCAGTTTCTATGCCATCATTAGCATCCAGCCCCATTATTAAAAGATCCGAAAACCCATTTTGGTCAAAATCAATCACTGAAAGTTGGGCCGAATACAACTCAGGTAAACTATATTGATTACTCAACGTAAAACCGGCTCCATCTCCTACTAATATTAATGTTTCAGGAGCTGAAGAAGCATTTTTACCTGTGTAAATGATATCTGTTGTATTGTCATTGTTTATATCAATTAATTGAAATGCACTTTTCTCTAAACCATTAATTGGCAATCCTACAGCAGAAAAGCTTTGGTTACCATTATTTCTATACATATTGAATATTTGGTTTCCATTTTTAGCTGCACCATTAATCAATAAGTCTGGTAATCCATCCTGATTATAATCTAACCATTCAGATTGTACATTCCCTAATGCAGGAATACCAAAAGTAGTTTGCTCATTAAAAGATTGAGCAATAGAAATAGTGTCAAAATAAACGCAACCTTTATCATTAAATGCTTCTGCTATTATAGTGTCGGATTTAAGTACCCGGTAATCCAAAGACTGACTTCCTGTTTCTATTGGTCCATCCAATTTAGAATACCAGTTGACAGAAGCAAAGTCAGCAGGTGTACTTAAAAGAATATTACTTCCTTTGAAAAGGGTGGTATCATTACCAATGTTAAATTCTGGCAAGTCTATTTTCACAATGGATAAGGTGTCATAATTAACACATCCGTATGAGTCAGCCGCTTCAACATATATTTTATCATTCTCTGCTACTTCCCAGTTCAAAGTGTTACTACTTTCATTTAATACTCCCTTATTCTTACTAGTCCATTGAATATAAGACCAATCGCCTGGAAGTTCAATTATGGTGGAGCTTTGATCACAAATTTCCAAATCTGGACCCAAATCAACTGTGGGTAGCGGATTCAGATGAATGGCCACCGTATCGATTGCAGTACATAGGTTAGCATTTAATTTTTCGATAAAAAGGGTGTCAGGAGAATCGTAAACAGCAGTATAAGTGTTCACATCTTTTGCTACTATATTTCCACTTGCATCTTTCCAATTTACAGCGTTAAAACTACCAGTAATATTCCATTCTAGCTCTTCTCCCATACAGATTACGGTATCAACAAGTGGAACAGCTTCTGGTAAGTCTAATTTTTTAATGATAACGGAATCTAAAATGCTACAATTATTTTCATTAATAATTTCCGCAATAAGTGTATCATTTTCTATTACTTTGAAATCGATTGCACTGGTATTTTGAAATAATAAACCTTGATTTGCCGAATACCAGTTGATGGTATGATTAGGCATAGCTAACTCATAACTCAAATCTTCTCCTTCACACACTTCGGCATTTTCATCTAATGGACTAAGTGGTAATTCCAACATCTCAATAGCCACAGTATCATATACCGTACATCCCAAAGGCAAAGGCTTTACAATCTCCACTATCAACTTATCTGTGGATAATACTTCCAATGTAAAGGTGTTTTGATCTGACAGCTCTAAGCCATCCCTTTGAAAATACCATTTCACTTGATCAGTAGCGCTACCTGCAGTAAAAGTTATTTCTTCTCCCTTACATAGAGCGGTATCTGCTCCTAAATCAGGAATATGACAAATGGTGAAGTTTTCTTCAGTAGAAAAATTTGAGGTATTCCCAGAAGCATCTATAGCTTGAACTGACCAAAAATATTCTCCCTCGGGTAATTGATTTACTTTAAATTCATTTTGTAAAAGATTAAAATCTTTCATGCGAAGTAATTGACCATTTGATAGAATCGCTTCTGGAGAGCCAAACTCACTGCCATCAGCATTAGATCCAATACTTAGGTTATAAGAAATACTACTACTTGCAGTCCGGTCATCAGCAGAGAAGCTCCAGCTCAATTTTACCGAATCATCCTTAGAGAAGCTTACTAAATCTTTCGGAATACTTGGCGCTGCATTTGTTACAGAAATATCGTTGACAAGCATTCGACTGCTAGGCGAAGCATTACCAGAGCCACTATCGCTTAGCCCCGAATAAAATACATCCTGCTTGCCATTCTGATTAAAATCAGCCACTACAGCGGCACCATTTAACATACCTAGTGAAATCGGATCAGCAGATCTAAAGTCACTTTCGTTTTCGATAAAATAAAGTCTAGTATAATCCGTATCAAAACCAAATAATAAAATGTCAAGATCGCCATCGTTATCTGAATCTATCAGCTCAATAGTAGCTAACGTTAAAGCAGGTGGTTCATACTCATTCTTTGTAAAGTTACCGGATGCATTTTCAAAAATCTGAGCAAAAGGAGTTGAATTACTTTCTGTTCCACTTTTCCCACTTATTACTAAATCTTCTTTTCCATCACTATTTAAATCTGCAGTTTTGATTTCCTGAATTAAATAATCATCAAAAATACTGTTGGCCTGATTGCTGACAGATTTTCCTGAATTATTTAATAGTATTCTAGTAGTGAAAATACCATCACTCTTCTTTCCAGAGATAATAATATCTCTGTATTGGTCATCATCAATATCTAATACGGCCCAGCTTCCCCCGTAAACTTGCGGCAAATTGATATCGCTTTTCGTAAAGTCATTTCCGTTATTTAACCAAAGGCTGGTTTCAATCTCGCCACTTGTATTTAAGCCCATAATTAAGAGATCAGAAAAGCCATTTTGATCAAAATCTATTTCCGCCAGCTTGGCTGAGTGGATTGCCGGCAAATTGAACTGACCACTGTTGGAAAATCCTGTTCCATCCCCTAATAAAACAGTGGTTTCTGCTATACCAGAACTATTTTCCCCTGTATAAACAATATCGGTAGCATTATCATTATTGATGTCAATCAATTGAAAAGCTGCCTTGGACAGGCTGCTTACCGGTAAACTTAAAGTTAAAAACTGTGGAACACCCCTGAAGTCCAAACCATCATTTTTGTAAATACCAAATACCTGATTTCCATTTTCATCCGTTCCATTGATTAACATATCCGGTAGTCCGTCCTGATTATAATCCAGCCATTCGGATTGTACATTGCCCAAGGCAGGAATCCCAAAATCCTCTCGCTCCCTGAAGGACTGTGAAAATATTTTTTCAGATGTGAAAAGCAGAATGAAAACTATTAATAATATACTACGCATTATTTCACTATAAATTTCTTGGTAATCGTTTTTCCTTCGGATTCAGCCATCACTAAATACACTCCTTCAGCTAAGTTTTGATCATCAAAATCAAAAACATAGTGTTTACTATTTTTCCCTGAAATTGAAGTGATTATTCTTCCCTTATTCAAATCAAAAATATGGATCTTGATATTTTGCTGCTGGTTCAATTCACTTTCAACCCTAAATCGGCCATAATTTGGATTTGGAAAAACATTCACCTCAAGATTCATATTAGTTCCTAGCTGTTCTTGCATCTGTCTTTGCATTTCAGCAACCTCAGGAGACATGACCTTAATAGTTTTGCGTATATAATCCTGACAAAGACTTATATGTGCTGTCATTCCCATTTCGTAATCAGCAGCTTGTGTAAAGATCACTTCTTGATAGCCATCTTCCTGAGAAACAACATATAGATCTGGATTATCACCATTATCCCAGAAGGTAGAATCAGGCACTGGCCAACTTACATCTACTATAATCACGGTATCCCCTACAATCGCATCTGAGGTTAACAAGAAATCAGTATCAATTAAATTATCGTCTTTATAAACTTCGAAAGTATACTCATCTGTACAACCATCTTCATTAACTGTATTCAGAGTGTAGGTTCCTTCTTGATTTATTTCTACTTCCTGGGTAACTTCTGAGAAGCCATTATTAGAGGTCCACTGGAATTCTGTCCATTTATCACCTCCATCTAAAATCAAGGTACCACTACCACATAAATATACTTCTTCAGGGAGGCCTTCAATATTAATTTCATCAGGGTCTTCTAGTGTGATTTGATCATCATAAGAACATCTATTTCCATCATAAATAGTATAATTATGAACACCTGCCATTAAATCATTCCTTATAAATAATGTGTCTCCATCATGCCATTCAATAGAATAATTCCCTACGCCTCCTGTAGGAACTATTTCAGCATATCCAGTTGGTTCTTGGTAGCAAATTGGATTTTCTGTATTTTCTTCAGCTACTCTTAGTATACTTGGTTGATTTAGACTAATGGTTGTAGAAAATTCACATCCTTTTGCATCTACTATTGCAACAGAATAATTTCCTGCTGTCAAACTATCCAAAGAATTAGTTGAAGTACCATCTTGCCATTCAATTTCATATGGCTGATTTCCACCAGTAATTTCTATGCTTAACTGCCCATCTGTACCGCCATTACAGGATGGCTGTTGCTTACTAACTGTTATATCCAATGGAGATGGTTCCGGAACTAAGATCTGCTCAGTATTTACACACCCATTTGAATCCGTGACAGTTACGAAGTAAAATCCAGCAGCAAGATTTTCTCGATTTTCAGAGGTTTCATTATCATTCCAGTTTATGGTATAGCTCCCAGACCCTCCTGAAATATCTAAATCGATAGCGCCATCCAAATCTCCAAAACAACTTACAGGACTTACTAAGTAGTTAATGGAAATAGTATCTGGTTGAGTTATTACGAATTCTCTTATTAGTGAACATCCATTGTCATCTTGAATCCTAAGTGCATAGGTTCCATCCACCAAGTTCGTCCTGTTTTTATTTACAGAACCATCTTCCCAAAAATATTGATAATTACCGCTTCCACCCTCTACATCAAAGGTTATACTCCCATTCGCTTGTCCAAAACAAAGTGGATTTTGAATAACTTCATTTACAATCTCAATTGGATTAGGATTTTCAACTCTAATAGTGTCCTGGATAGAGCAATTTTGATTATCAATAATGGTATAAACGTATTGACCAGAAGTCAAATTCTCTCGAATAACTCCTATATTACCGTCCTGCCATTCCACTAATGGATTGCTTGCATTTAGAATTCTATTGATTTCAATCCTTCCATCTGATCCTCCAGCGCATGATGGCGCTATTACCGTATATTCAACATCAATTTCCTGCTGCTCAGGTATTATTATTTCAAATTCTCTTTCACAACCGTTGGCATCCTGAATTGAAACCAGATGAGAACCAGCCTCTAAATCACTTCTGGACTCCTGAGTATTTCCGTCATCCCATAGAATATTATATTGACCAGAACCACCCGCAACATTTAGGTTTGCATAAGCTGTTTCTTCTCCTCTACATACTGGAGGACCACTTTCTAGTTGAATAGCAATTGGCTCAGGCCCAGTTAAGGTAAGCTCTTCAAAAGCGAAGCAGCTACTTCCATCAAAAACTTGAACACTGTAATTTCCTATTGCCAAACTATCTGCCGTTCTAGTGGTATCTCCATTCGACCATAAATAGGTATAGTTACCTTTCCCTCCTCCTGCATTTACCGTTAAACTGCCGTCAAAAGAATCATAACACTGTGGTTCTATCTGCTCAAATGAAGCAATGAATACAGGGTTTTGAGATTGAAGATTAAACGTTTTGGAAGTAGCACATTCATTAGCATCTGTTACCAATACAGTATAATTCCCTGCTTTTAAATTAACGGCCTCTGCTTGTGTCTGCTCCCCATTATCATCCCATAAATAGGTGTAAGGCGGCAAACCTCCACTAACATTAATCTTGATAGATCCATCATTACTATTTGGGCAACTAGTTGAAACGATAGACTGCGTTTGGATAACAATATCGCTATCTACATTATCCAGAGTGAAAAATAAAGTATCTGTTCTGCACAAATCTTGATTTTCTCCATAAACCCAATAGTTGCCGGCAGATAAACTGTCCGCTATATGCGTGCTACCTAACTCAAAACTGGACCATATGTAATTCAGTTTAGGAATTTCAGTTAACCTGATTTCTCCATTTGAGTTTCCGCAAGACGACATTTTAATGGATTCGACTTCTAACTCTGGTCTTTGGAAAGCTGCTAACTCTATTCGAATTTCTTCACTACAACCATCTGCATTTTGTATCACTGCAGTATATATTCCTGCAGCTAAGCCTTCTCTTTTATTTGCAACAATGGAAGAAGTAGGCCAAAAGACCTCAAAATTTTGATCAAAGTTTACGAATTGAACCTCTATAGAACCATCATTGTCATTACAGCTAGGATCTGATTTTATAATATCATACTCAGGGAATGCGTCCGGATTATCTAACAAACTTATTGAATCTACTGCCTTGCATCCCAGCTCATCTTCTACTGATAGGTAATAGAATCCTGCAGCTAAGTTGGATATAGCATCTGTGCCTTCTTCGCCTGTTGACCACGAATAGCTATAGTTTCCAGATCCTCCAGATACTATTGCCTTAAGGGAACCATTGGCATTTTCACAACTTGGTTTTTCTACTTCAAACTCTAAGGATAAATCAGACTTATCAGGAATATTGAAAGAAAACTCATGAGTACAACCAGCGGAGTCTACAAGATTCAATGAATACATCACACCTGCAGTCAATCCATTTGCAGCATAATTATCAATAGGACTTAAAGTTTCTGGCCAAATCACCTCAAAAGGTGAAATTAGGTTATCGTATTCAAATCTTATGTAGCCGTTGGCGATGTCGCAATCTGCCTCCCTATACTCAGCAATAGTAAGCTCAACCGGAAGAGGCTCATTTATTTCTAGAGAAATGCTTTGAGAGCAATTCAAAGCATCCACTACTGCAATTTCATAAGTACCAGGGCTTAAAGATGAATTTAAATCTTCTCCTTCCACTCCATTCCAATAAATTGAGTAGGGAGGCGTAGCTTCTGAAATACTTACTTTGGCAAAACCATTATTTAAATTGCAGTAAGAGTCCTTTAAGCTATCGATAACTATTTCGATCGGACTTACCTCTGGCATATAAATGGAGGAGGTTACTGCGCAACCCAGAGAATCTTCAACACTTACCCTGTATTCTCCTTCACCCAAAGCAGCTGGATCAATACCTCCTAGCCAGTTGATATTGTAAGGAGGAGTTCCACCTTTTATCTCTACATCAAGCCCTCCGTTGTTTTGCCCGCAAGTAGCCGCTTCTAACACAATAGGATTTATCTGTAATTTAGAAGGCTCAGTAATCGTCACAGAAAGGGTGTCGGAAATGCAATTCCCTTTTTTGCTCCAGATCCTATACAGCCCAGCAGCTAAACCTTGAAATAAAACAGATTCCTTTTCCTGGGCTTCCAATCCTAATGTACCAGTCAGATCATTCCAAAGGTAGTAATCCATGATTTCATACTGACCACTGAAGCCTATAGAGCCAGTTGACTCGCCATTGCAACTTACATTAGTTATTGCTATATTATCTATGGCTGGTCTCTGGTAATTTATTTCAAATGATTCTGAAACTTCACAGCCTTCCGCATCCCAAATCCTTATTTGATGCTCTCCATAGTCTAAATTTTCGTAGATAGATAGTGATTCGAATTCATCTATTTGTATTGAATCGGGGAGCAAATTATCAATCTGAACTTTATACTTGTTTGCTTTCCATCCACCTGACAAATTAATTTGCACTTTAAGTGGATCAGTGGTCTCGCAATTATAGTCTTGGGCGTAAATAGTATCAATAGCAAAAGGCTTGCTTGGCTGTAAAATTCCTACTGTTAAAGATTTTTGACTACAAGCAATAGTATCATAAGTAACCTTTGCAGTATAACTTCCTCTACTTAGATTTTCAAGGCGATCCGATGTTTCATTTTCAAGCAGATTGCCGTTTTTATACCATTCGAATTTGAAAATATCCGTATTTGTATTTTCTCCATAAGATGCATTGATCTTAATACTTCCATCCGATCCTCCAAAACAACTTACCTGCTTAACCTCAGAAGTTAGCATAACAGAATCTGTTTTTGCGATGGTAACAGTATCAATAATCAGGCAACTGCTCTGATATGAATTTTTGTAATAATTTTCATCTTTCAACCATATCTCATAGAACTGGCCTCCCACTAATTCTGTAAATTGGTAATCATTAACAGCTGAATCTAATTGGACCCAACTCTGTCCTTTATTTATAGACAAAGAATGTCTTCCATCACCTCCAGTAGTCGTAACCTTTATGGCCGCATCTGTCGTATTGCTACACTTTGACTCTATTGGTTGTAAGTTTACTATTGATAGGGGATCTTCTCTTTCCTTAAGCAATATATCTCGGCTAAATTCACAGCCTACTGTGTCCGTAATTTTTACCCTATATTGTCCAGAAAAAAGAGATACAAAACTATGTTGATTCGTATTGGCATCAATTAAAGAATCAATTTGAGTCTGGTTAGAATCATATAATCTAAATGAATAGCTACCATCAGACCTACCGCCAGTTGCTCTAACATGAATCTTACCCGTACTATCACCCAGACACAATGGAAAGTCATAATATAAGGTGTCCGTTTGGAGTTGAGGGATATTTTCGATTTCTAAAACTGAATTCTTGACCGTACAAACCGTATTGTAATTAAAAGAATTAGCATCGTACACTTCTACTTTATAAAAACCTGCTGAATCAATAAATGTCGCTGATGTTCCCTTAATACTATCTAGCAATTTAGTTCCCTCCTGATTATAAAACATTATGATATATTCATCATTTGGAAAAGGGATTCCGCCTGAGGGGGTAATAGTCAGTTCACCATCTTCTGAATAAAAACAGCTTGGTTCCCGCATTTCATGTTCAAAATCAACGGAGTCTGTCGGTTCGATTAAATCAAAATTCTCGGTTTTAGTGATATACTGAAAATCAACTGAGTAATCATATTTATCAGTAACTTGTACATAATAATTACCTGCTGCAACATTGCGAAAAATGGCTGTATCTTCAGTGGAATGTATAGTTTGTGAGAAGTAAGTAGTCTCCCCTGATTTCAATTCTACAAAATGAGGATACAATCCCCCTGAGGTTTGAACTTTTACTGTATCAGTACCATTTTTGCATGCAATATTAACACCACCAGCATAAGAGGTATTTAAAGTGATTTCTATTTTTAGCGTGTCAGGGGCATTTAAGCGGAAAGTAGAGTCCTTCAAACAACCCAGTCTATCAACGATCTCAAACCTGTAATTTTTCTGAGCCTGTAATAGACTATCAAATGCATAAATATCATCTGCACCTTTTTCGACACTCTCCGTAATCAAAGTTTCTTCATCTGCATCGTATAAGTAATAATTATAATTTTGACTACTCCCATCTAAAAGCATTCCACCCACCGCTTTCATAAAGACAGTTCCATTGGTATCTTTTGCATGCTTAAGATGGTAGTCATTATCTTCTTTATCTTTATACCATACTTTGACTTTAGTTTCTGTTTTATCAATTTTAAATTCGTCTTCTACCTGATTCAAAATGAACAAATTTGAATCATCTGCTGTAGAAAGAGTACAACCATCTCCATCTGTACCTGTAATTTCATAAGTTGTAGAAGTAGAGTTAAAAACGTTGGCATTGCGGAGTACAATATTGTCGGAATAAACTGTGTAATCCTTATCCTTTTCTAATGTTTCACCGTCTTTAGTAATAGTGAAATCTTTACTTACTTTTCCACTGCTTGAGTCAAAATTTAAAGGCCAGGTAATGTCGATTTGATCATCTTTACACTGCACATAATAATCATCTTCTAATTTAATACCACCTGTTGGAGCAGCAGCTTCCGATGAAACCATTTGAGGTTGGTCGGGAACATTGAAGCTAAATTCATCTGAATAAATAGTACAATTTCCATCGTTAACCTGAATAACGTAAGTGGCATTGTTTTGAGGGTCTATTCCAGATATTGTAGGTGAAGTAGTATCTCTATTTTCCCAAAAGACATTCTCATCGTTAAAATCTGGACAATCGTTACTAAAGTTACCAGTACACGTATTGGGTAACTTCACTAATTTATAGCTAAAGTTATTTTCTGAGATCGCTCCCCCGCTAGAAGTAAAGCTAATGGAACCAAAACCATCAAAACATGTAGGATCTACTGGAGTATCAATAATTACGGTTAGCGGATTAGTGATATCTGGAATAGTGTTTGTAAATGATCTTGAACACTCGTTTGCATCTTTTACTGTTAGACGTACCTCGTCACCTTCACCGAAACCGCTTATTGTTAAGCCACTTATTGTAAAATCTTCTTTATCAACTGATTGACCATTTAGCATGACTGCATCAATTTCATACTCTGATGGGCTTGCTACAGTACCACCTTCCAGAAACAATTGAATACTACCATCTTCTAAGCCAGGGCAAGAAGGTGGCTGTAAAATAGGGGGTTCTCTGTAAGTTATCACTGGTGGATATGGAATATCTATCTCATTGCTTAGAATGTAATTGCCTTCATTAGCCCATGAAGTACATTGATCATACTTCACTAGAACCCTGTATACTCCTCCATTTAACCTTGTAAAAGTAACAGTTTGATTACTAGCTCCCGATTTTGGACTTTGCCAGTCAAACCAGTTATTATTAGAAGTTTTCTTCTGTAATTTATAATCTAATTGATCTCCTTCTTGCCTTTTTGCAGTTAGCTCTATAGCAGCACTATAATTGTACCAACATAGAATTGGTTGTGATGTTATAGAAGGTTGGAAAGAATCATCAATATCCACATCACTTTGGTTTGTAATAAGAATATTACTTGCAGAATATTCTAAATCACAATCACTATATCTGACTTGTAATCTATATGTGCCAGGGCCAACAGAGTGGCTCAAATTTGCACCGCTTGCTTGATCGTACCATGTTTTAACAGATTTAGAACTATTATTACTCACATCTTGTATTGTAATCTTATTAATGTCTTTATTATCATTTCTACTTACTTTTACATTTATATTTGTTGTAGAATTATAACAAATTAACGTGTCTTGATCTGCAGAAAATTCTTCAATACTTATATCAGGTATAGGTCCCACTGTAAATTGCTCAGTTCTTCCACAAGGATAATCTGATATAGGATTTCCATCTTTATCATCTATATTAAAATCTATCTGAACCGTCCATTTACCTGGTACCAGCCGCAATTCTTCAGTTTTTTCGACATTCGGGTTCTCAGGATCAGAAACAGTCACTGTTAAGCTTCTATCAAAATCAAAGTATGCTTTACCTCCTGATATTCTTGAGGGTAGGACAGTTGTTGTATAAGCTTTTTTATTTGCTAATTCACTTACACTGCCGTGAGCATTTATAAATGAACAGTAAAGATAATTTATATTAGAAGAAGTTACAGAATAAGTAAGCGATCCAAGGGGATTGTCGCAGCTTGGATCTTGCACATCTCCCTCTATTGAACCTGTGGGAGTTTTATAAAAATCTCTACTTATTACTGTTGAATTGGTTACCGAAGTACAATTAGTATAACGACTTTCGATAAGAAAATCAACATTTACATGTAAATTGGTATAAATAGGGCTAATTGATTTTACAGTACTTGCAGTCCAGTCTTTAATTGTTGTATAGGAAGCAGTGCCCACCTTGTACCTAACCCTTGACTGAATATCATAAGTACTACTAGGTGGTGTCTCTGTGATATCTATTGTACCATCATTCGAACAAATAATCCCACTGGCTCCATTGTCATCCTCATCGCCACTAAAACTTAAGGTACTTAATTCAGGTGAAACTTCTGCATCTCCTCCAAATGTTGGTATAATTGAAGCTGAAATTTCTATCGACTCTGGAGTACAGTTCCCTACAAAAGCTTGAAATGCTGATAGTTCTAACTCATAATTGGATTCACCTGAATTCCAAAATACACTTACTACCTTTAAGTCATTTCCAGTGACCACATTAGCACCATTAGAAAATTTACCTCCTGTTGCCGTCCACGTATATTTGAAAACACATCCATTTGTTTCATTACTATTGACAACGTATGTAGTATAGGTATTGTAACAGGCTACACTTCCATTTATGCTAGTACCTCTTAAATTTGCATTGGTGAGATCTTCACCCGCAATACTCAAATGACTAAATACAATTAGTATTAAAAAACAAACAAAAAGATTAAACCTATACATTTAGATTATTATCACTTTAAAATTCTCTTTTTTCTTATTCCCTTTGGTAATTTTTATTTCGCCAGCATCCATTTTTGCTTCTCTGATCAGGTTTAATTGCAGATCGCTTTTATAATATACCTTAACCTTTTGTTCTTTTCTATTAGCATTATTACTCCAAATAATACTAAAAGAGTCTTCATTTTCTAAAATTTGATATTCAAAATTTGATGAGTTTTTAAAAATTACATTTATAGACGTAGCTTTCGATACTCCTTCATTTCCAGAATCGTCCAAAGCAATCAATCTATATTTATAGCTTCCCTCAGATTTTACCCTATCTATAATCTTAGACTTATCAGAATCTAAGGCTTTTACCAATTCATATAATGAGTTATCAATACTTCGATACAATAAGTATTTATATACATCTACACTTGCACTTTTAATGAAATCAATTTTCACTGTATCAGCTACTTGATAAATTTTGTTTATGATTGGGGCAGAAGGTGGAATTATATCCGGTAACTCTACTTCGAAAGCTTCACTTAAATCAGAAGTATTCCCATTTTTATCAAAAGCAGTTATATAATAATAACGTTCGTTGTTGATTAATTCTAAATTCTCAATCACAGTTAAAACTGTATCTAAATTTTTCGCATCATATAGCATTGAAGGCTCTGAATACTTTGTTTGGGCCTTGTAGATTCTGTATCCTGCTATATCTTCCTCTTCATTAGAATGCCAAGAAATAGTAAGACTACTATCCTTAGTAATATATTCTGCAAATTCAGGGGTTGCCGGAGGAATACTATCAATCAATTGAAAAATATCAGGATAAGAATAGTTAATCCTATTTCCAGTGCTAACCCCCACTCTATAATATTTCTTTGCATTAGGTCTAAAATCTTCAAAAGTAAAATTGGTATTCAAACTATCTATTTGAACCAATTCATAATTCCCTTCTGATTCATCGGACTTCTCCAAAAATGAGGCTTTAATATATTGGGTTTCACCAGAGGCTGACCATTTTATCACATTAGCTCCCTCTTTTGTATAGTATATTGTATCAATTTTAGGAATAGGAGCTCTAAATTTAGGTAATCTCTCAATACTGAGAGTATCGGAGGAGGGACTAATTTGCCCGAATGAATTTCTACCAAAAATTCTGTAGGATACTTTCCCTTGATATTGGGCTGTATCGATAAAAGTATTAAACAGATTGTCTTTACTAGGTCCTTTCTTAAAATTTATAATAGGTAATGAATTAATTTTCTTAAAATTATCTTCCTCATATGCTCTTTCAATGATATAAGTTGAAAAAATATGACTGTAAGGAGCATTTAGCCATCGAATAATTACCTTTCCATCTTTTTGAGTAATGGCTTCAACTTTAGGTTTTGGCAATGGATCATAATCTTTAGGACCAAAATAAACAGATGCCGTATCTGTACTTAGAATACTATCCGGTACATTGGCATATACTCTATACAAATAGCGTTCGTTTTCCTTTACTTTATAATCTTCAAAATACAATCCCAAATAATCTGCTACTTCCACAGACTGATCCGCAGCAAATAATGAGAAGGAAAAACGCGATTGCAGTTCTTTGGATTTATTAACGATAGAAAAAAATCCATTTTGGGCATCATTTAAATTGATCCCATCACCATATATAGATTGAGCTGCAATTGCTGCATAATCATTTACTTGCACAATATCTTCCCATTCACCTAAAGGCCTGGGCTTACAATCACTTATTAAAATCTCTTTATTTAATGGTAGATCTAAAAGCTCACCATTTCTTTCGTAGTAATATTTTTCTACGGTATAGCCATACCTATTTGCCAGTTGCCATAATGGTGCCTGATCAGCAGCCCACCTTAGCTGAATTTTATGGCCCAGTGAATCATAGCTTAGACTTAATTGCACAGATGCTTGTTTTTGGGCTACCACCTTCACACTAAAAAGTAAGAATATTATGATATAGATCTTTCTCATTCTGCTTCTCCTACGTTACTTGTAAAATATAGGATAAAATTACTTTGTCCGCTTATCCCGCCCGGTAAAATATACTTAAAGTTAGTCGGATATGAACCTTTTCTAATGATTGGAAAAACTGAAGTTATAAAATTCTCTATCCTTGCCGTTCTTGATCTAGTCGCATAGTAAGTAGTTGCTTCATCTCGCAACTCCGTATATTGCTTCTCCACATAATCAGCAGCAAAATACTTTACAGCAAAATATTTATATTCCTTAAAAAAAGTTTGATCAAAATTGGTAGACTGATTGACTCTTAGGTCTGTATCCGGTTGAGATATGTAAAAAGCTGTTTTTGGAGGCACTCCATAGGTTAAATTTTCCTCTATCCTTATTTTCTCTACATTTCCAATTGGAAAATAAGGGTACCCGTTGTATACTAGCGGACCCAAATGATTTTGATACCAAATGTTGTTTTCAAAATCTGCTTCTATGTAAATTAAAGGATCTACATTTGCCCCCCCATTTATTTCATAATCCCCAAAACGCTCAAATCCAGCATTAAAATCTATAGACAACTGATGTACTCCATGACGTAATCTAAATCTTGAACCTGTCGACTTGTCATAGTCATCTGAAAAGAATTTTTCTCCCAAAGTATTATACTTACTTGTTCTGAAATAAAGAGAAAAAATTTCTTCCTCGGTCAAAGCCTCTATGCTTCCTTCTGCTTCTTGAGTTTCGACCTCAAAAGTAAGGTCTTTCCCGTCCATCTCTGTCTTAGTGGAAGTTTTCACCTGCTTGACATTACTATCTACTTTTACATTTTCTGTACTAGGCACTCTAAGCAATTGAAAATGATAGATCTTATCATTATCTAAAGGGTCTAAATCGAATCGTACTTCTTGTGTGTTGTCATTATAAGTAAAGTCTGTTCTTACAGAATTTCCAGATTTATCTGTGAAAGCAGCTTTCAAATCCCATCTCCCTTCTTTTTCAAATGGTCGAGTTAATCCTGCATCAGTTAATTTAATATAGCCCTGATTATATTCATTTTGATAGAAGTTCACCATCCCTTCTATAGGATAAGAGTATTCCACTAAGTCTTTAGGAATATAATCAGGCTGCAGACCAGAAGTAAAAGTATAATCCATAGATTCTGTCACTGTCTTTCCGTTTTCTTTGTAATCTGTCCAAACACCATTTTTCTTTTCTTCAAAGTGAATTTTTACTTTTAAATCTAATTGACTTTCAGAAGGCAATATGCGTTTCGGATCAAGGACGAATACATTTTTTTCACTATTAAAACTTATATTAGCATCCATTTCAGTAGCTCCATCCATCAGTTTGAAATAATCTAATTTGACCCGGTAATACTTTGGATTTCTTTCAAAATCCAATACTTTAAACTCTTTTTCAACCGGAATATTAAATACTGCCTGCGGTGAGGTAAATACATCCACTTCTGTGGTTCCACTTGCAGGTGTCAATTCAGCAATTATGTTCATTTCCTTTAAAGGACTATCACCTAGCGAAACTTTTTCGCATTTTTCCCCTATTTCAAGCTCAAAATCAAAATTACCTTCTACTAATCCATCTAGTACACTAAAGGTACCTGCTGCATTTCCTTTCATCCAAAAAGGATTGGGCCCCTCAACTTGCATTAATGCAGCTAACGCTCCATAAAATATTTCAACTCTTTTATCTATAAATTTCAATTTTATATCCATACCAATGGTAGCCCACAAACCAAAGTATGCCTGGCCAGATGCGTACCATCCGTTTATTCCAATTATATCTTGCTCACCTTTACATTTTGCTTGTATATGAGACAGATTAATGTCAAAGCCTGCGGTTGCTGCAAACCTACCGTAAAACATTAGATATTCCTTTTGTCCAGTATCAACTGTGAAATTTGCTCCAAAGGCAAAACCCTTCCCTGATCTCAAGGCCAGGTTATCAATATTTTCAGCTTCTAGAGTTTCACTATGAGCTTTTTCATCTTTATCTAAAATTCTCCAGATTTCTGGTGGTGGTGGAGGTAGAGGAGGTATCTCATGACCTATCATAAAATATGTATCCGCTTTAGCCAGACCTAAAAATTGAATACCAATCGGATTAGTAGGTTTTCCTATATGGATATACCAATAATTCTCTTCAAAATGAATGATTGATCTCCCAGCTAAATAGCCTGGATTGCTACCCGTTACAACTCCTCCCGCAGCATTAACATAAACATCAATAACTCCGTGAAAGCTATTATTAACATTGTCAAATAAAAGTCGAACATCTCCTCGAAAAGCGGAACCTGGTTCTGAAGTTATAGCTTCTTGATTAGAAACTTTTGAAGCCAAATCTTTAATTACATCGGGTCCTGTATTGAATTGGCCAGTCATCATCTCTACTGAACCATTAAATGCAATTTGATTTATTCCTCCCTTAGAATTAAAAGCTATTCCAAATTCTGCTTTTCCATTAGCTGTGCTTTCAGCATTTTGTATACTAAAAGTTACAGAAGCCTTAATACCCAGATGAACATTGTCGTCAGGGATATATATGATATTAGAAACAGATCGACCAAGTTGAGAGCCAATATTCTCATTTAATCCTTGTTGTCTCATATGATAAAATGCTCCACCTCCTAAACCATTTATAGCGAAAGGTGCAACCACTGGTAATCCGTTTGGCCACTCGGCCATTGCATCGACATACCAATATCTAAATCCATCAACAGATCCAAAAAGAGCAGTAGCTTGTACTGTAATCGGACTATCATCTGAACCAAATTCAGCCAATACAGATCCCTTAAAGCCATTCCCATAAGTATTATCACCTTCATAGAATACCAAAGATCCATCAAATGAGAATCCAGGTCTATCCACTTTTATTGCGATACCATCTAATTCGAGGCGATCATATTCATAAGTAATTCTTTCTTCAATTTGATTTTGATTAGCCCAAATAGTAAAAGCAGATTTTGCACCAAAACCATTATCTGCTGCTTTAACCAGATTCACGGTTAACTCCGTTTGAATTCCTACTCTTCTATTTTCAGAATCTATTTCTAACGCAACTTTTTCTATACCAATCGAAAATCCACCAACAGTATTGCCATCAGAATTATTTTCAAATCCGAAATACTGAGCATCTAAATACGGAGCTTCGGTTTGTAATACTAAAGACTGAAATACCAATCCATTAACTTCAGCCACTTTCTTACCTGAAGAAGTTGTCGGCTTCAAATTCATACTCCCATGTAATACCGCTCTAGGTTTAAATTTACCTTCAATACCTTTTAATTCAATAAGCGAGTTTGGCTCTAAGTTTAAATCAGCTTGAAATACATTGAACTTAGCTGTAGATTGTAATCGTGCTATCAAATCATAATTACCGTTTACATTAAAAGTACCTGAATAAGCCAGTGGTTCATCTGTTTCTAAAGATGGCACTTCAATTTCTCCAGAAAGATTTCCTGAAATAAATTCACTTTTGTAAAATTCTACGTTAATATCGTTAACCGATAACTTCCAGGAATCTGCATTTCCATCATTTAAATCTAAAATATTCTTAGCTCCTATTACACCTGTAAATCCTAATTCATCAATAATTAGATCATAGGCATAAAATGATGTCCTTTGATCACTGCCTTTTTTGTTAAATTCATTAGGCAAGAAAACATTTACCTCTCTAAAATAGAATCCTCTCCACAAAGATTGAAGTCCATTATTGAAATAAGGTGAATCATAATCAGCTGGAAACACTATTCCACTAGCATTTTGATTATCAGAAAAGTCAAAAATAGCATTAGATACTTCAAAAGACCATCCCTTGAGACTAGCTAACTGAAATCTCGGTAGGGAAAGATCCACTACTATATCATTCCAACTTGAAACTTTAGTCGTAAAACGTGAAGTTACCCTATCATTGGACAAAGTGCCGTCAGGGTTCTCTAATTTTAAAAAGTCTCTTGAAAATGTAATCCCTGCATCAATCGAAAGCTCCTTAAAACCATAACAATCAAACTCTGCATAAGTATTACCTGGTTTCAATGCATCTCCTCCAAAAAGTGTTAAAAGCACCTTATTATTGTCAGGATCTGAGTCAAAATCAATATTATTATTTCCTAGTAATTCAACTCTACCAGTACCCGTAATTCCGCCAGAAGCAGAAAATTCGATACCTCTACCCATAAAGGCTAGGATTTTATCTGAGGGTAACTTAATAGTCAGAAAGGCATCTATGTAAGCATTATTTTCAGTCAATCTTACTTTAGTAAACATCACTGTATAAGAAAGTCCTCCAATTGTTTTCTTTATCCCAACTGGTAGCTGAAAGGACTGACCTAAGGTTAAGTAGTCTATAAATCGATTATCTTCCTCAATTTTATTGTAAGTCTTAAAGGCTTCTTCTCTAAAATAATTAATAGAGTCTTCATTCATTTCTGAATCAAAAAATAGGCCTTCATTTGGAAGAACATCAAATTTTGAAGTAATAGATTGGTTGATTTTTTGATCATTAAATTGTCTTACGCGTTTGAAATTTTCAAATAAGACAGGTTTTATTTTACTTTTAGGAATTGCTACACTATCTACTCTTAAATTAGTAATAGTTCTTGCTTCTACTCTTTTTAACTTTAATAAGTTATTTCGATCAATTCCATGAACTGAAATGGTAGAAAGGAGGAATACAAATATAAAAAGATAATTCTTCAATAACTCTAGGTCTCGGCTGCAGTAACTTCTAAAATAATTAAAACCAAAAATAGTTAGCAAATTAAATCTAACAAAACAAAATGTTGGATTTCTTTTGTTTTATTACATTGATATCACACGAAAACATTTAATCTATTAGCCATTTTGAACTAGAATAAAATAAAGGCATAAAAAAAGCCTGATAGTTTTAAAGCTATCAGGCTTATAATAAAAGTTGGCAACGACTTACTCTCCCACCTTTTACGGCAGTACCATCAGCGCTGGTGGGCTTAACTTCTCTGTTCGGAATGGGAAGAGGTGTACCCCACCGCTATAGTCACCATAAACTCTTGAATGGGTTTATGATCATTTATCCCGACTAATCGGGACAGCAGTATCAGTAATTTCTTTAGTATTCCTCTCTTTTGAAGAATAGTTAACATGTTTTAGTGAAAGAGCACTAAAGTAAACATAAGACTGTTGAACGGAAAGCTACGGATAATTAGTACTGCTCGGCTATGACATTACTGCCTTTACACCTGCAGCCTATCAACCCCATCATCTATAGGGTTCCTTTAAAGAAGTCTCATCTTGAGGCGAGTTTCGCGCTTAGATGCTTTCAGCGCTTATCTCTTCCAAACATAGCTACCCAGCAATGCACCTGGCGGCACAACTGGTACACCAGCGGTTTGTCCAATCCGGTCCTCTCGTACTAAGATCAGGTCCTCTCAAACTTCTAGCGCCCACAACAGATAGAGACCGAACTGTCTCACGACGTTCTGAACCCAGCTCGCGTGCCACTTTAATGGGCGAACAGCCCAACCCTTGGGACCTTCTCCAGCCCCAGGATGTGACGAGCCGACATCGAGGTGCCAAACCTCCCCGTCGATGTGAGCTCTTGGGGGAGATCAGCCTGTTATCCCCAGAGTACCTTTTATCCTTTGAGCGATGGCCCTTCCATGCGGAACCACCGGATCACTATATCCGTCTTTCGACCCTGATCGACTTGTAGGTCTCACAGTCAAGCTCCCTTATGCTATTGCGCTCTGCGCACGGTTACCAAGCGTGCTGAGGGAACCTTTGAAAGCCTCCGTTACTCTTTTGGAGGCGACCACCCCAGTCAAACTACCCACCACACAATGTCTCCCGCTACGCGGGATTAGGCATCAGATAAAATAAGGGTGGTATTTCAACAACGACTCCACCATGCCTGGCGACACAGCTTCGAAGTCTCCCACCTATCCTACACATATTTTACCCAATGTCAATGTGAAGCTATAGTAAAGGTTCATGGGGTCTTTTCGTCCCGTTGCGGGTAAGCGGCATCTTCACCGCTACTACAATTTCACCGAGCTCGTGGCCGAGACAGTGCCCAGATCGTTACACCATTCGTGCAGGTCGGAACTTACCCGACAAGGAATTTCGCTACCTTAGGACCGTTATAGTTACGGCCGCCGTTTACTGGGGCTTCAGTTCAACGCTTCGCACCGAAGTACTAACGTCCCCCCTTAACCTTCCAGCACCGGGCAGGTGTCAGGCCTTATACATCATCTTTCGATTTCGCAAAGCCATGTGTTTTTGTTAAACAGTCGCCTGGGCCTCTTCACTGCGGCCTCGTTATCACTAACGAGGCGCCCCTTCTCCCGAAGTTACAGGGCCATTTTGCCTAGTTCCTTAGCCACGGATCACTCGAGCACCTTAGGATTCTCTCCTTGACTACCTGTGTCGGTTTACGGTACAGGTACCTTATACATATGTTTAGAGGATTTTCTTGGAAGTCTGATTAGGTCCACTATCCACGCTGCCGAAGCGTTGTGGTACTATCAAGTTCAGCTAGTCGTGCGGATTTACCTACACAACCAATACCTACACTCTTTAACGTACTATTCCGTCAGTACGCGGGACTTTCACTACTCCGTCTCCCCATCACTCTATAAGGTAGTACAGAAATATTAATCTGTTGTCCATCGACTACCCCTTTCGGGTTCGCCTTAGGTCCTGACTAACCCTCAGCTGATTAGCATTGCTGAGGAAACCTTAGTCTA